>NZ_PKEK01000050.1 GCF_002863225.1 Mycobacterium sp.
CCACGCTCAACTCCCTCATCTAGGGAGTGTCAAGGATCAGCCGAAACCACTGTCAACAATCAGCCGAAACACCGTCAGGCATCACCCGAAACCAAACCGTCAAACATCAGCCGACTTCATACAATCCGAGGTCAACTAACAGTGGCTCAACGATCGACTGAACTCCCTTTAAAAATTCGAGCGTCATTCGGCTCCACCGGCACTGCGCGGGTCTTCTTCATTGTCGGGATTTGCGTCGTGACTCGCGCCAGAATCTTTCCGGCCTGAGAGCGTCGCACGCGCTGCATCGATATGTATCTCGAACAAGGCCTCAAGCCATGACATTCCGGTCGGCCGACTAAGATGGCAGGGGCGACTAGCGAGGGGCCTTGCGGCTGCCTGCGGCGAGATCACCGCATCAAGAACGTATAGTAGTTGCCAACTGATTCCAGAGCTTTGGCCGTCAGGGCTGGATGGCGATCACGGAGCGTTGATTCAACGAAATCGCCAGCCTCATTCAATGAAAGCCGACTCCAGTCAGGCTCTATCTGCATTGCTTCCCGCAACAACTCCTTGACCTGAGCCAATGCATCCGAGCTCGCTTGCCCATAGTACTTGACAAATTCCTCCTGATTACTCCCCGGGTATCGCTTTAGATATAGCTCGATTGCCTCGCTCAGATCGAAATCTTCGCTACGTGTCATCTGATGATCACTTACCTCTCTCGAAGATCGTAATTGATTGCCCTGTGTCTGGGTCGATTTGCAGAATACGGGTTATTTCGGGATTCTCCATCAGCCGGGGTATCTCAACGGTTTGCCATATGTTTCCTGGGCGCAAATTAGTACCAATGATGGCCGTGACCTCGCCGTGTGCGTTCTCTGCGTAAGCCGCAGAAGCGTCTTCCCAGAATTGCACCGAAACAGGGTCATGACGGTTCCACACGGGTAGCGGATCAACACCATTAGCCTCGAGTGCCATTTCCAGGGTTACCCCTCCGGAGCCATGCGCTATCAACTCCGCAATCCCAGAATCGTCTGGACCGACTCCGATACCGTCGGAGTTTCTGCCGGACCAGTAGTAGGCCTGGTTCGGGTCCGTCGACGTAATCTTCTGCAGCTCTTCGTAAGACGGCAAACTTCCAGCGAGATAATGACCTTCACTATCGACGGGGTAAGGGCTACCACCGTGATTGCTGTCGGCAGACGCGTTCTCATTCGACGAATGATTGTGATCGCTAACATCGAGCGGGATGTGATCATCGCCCGTCGGTGGCGGCGGGCCCGAAGACCCGTGCCCGCCAGAAAGAAGAGGATCCGGAACGCCCCCCGGCATCGGCCCCGTCTGCGCGTGACTTTCGGCTGACACCGGCGTGTGATCGGCAGCCACCGGCATCGGTGCGGGATTCGGGCTCGGTCCCGCAGATTGCGGGAGCTCAGCTGCCGCTGACGCGTGGCCCACAGTCACGGGCACCTCTGAATGTGAGGGCGGTACCGCTGAATCAGCCGGATGGCCAGCCAGACTAACGATCTGTGCGGGCTCCGAAGACGGATGGCCGGCAGAGCCGGCAGAAGCTGGTCCCCCTACTGAGCCAGAAGGATGCCCAATGCTGGGCGGCGAAAACCCCGTTGGACCTGAGGGGTCGACGAAGTTGGTAGCCGCACCATCCTCGAGTCCCGCCGACATTGGCTCCGCACGCAGAGGCGTATCGAGCGGACTCAGTGAGGAGTGCACATTCGGCAGCAAAGAGTCGGTCGAGCCCGCGCCGGGTAAGTCGCGCCCGACTCCCGATAGCGCGTCTAGAGTTCCGGCTTCACCTAGCCCTGCCCTCAAGCCCACGGTCTCAGGCCCGAACATCATCGCCGGCGCGTTGAATGCGACGTCGGCACTCTTTTCACCCAAGTAGTAGGCCAGGCTTGGCGATTCGACCGCATGCTTCAACTCGTCCACCGCAGCACCCATCGGGTTCTGGGCAGCCTCGAGGGTGCCTTTCAACATCTGCGTCCACGCCTCCACGACGCCAGGTGCGCCGGGCCCGCCTTGCCCGAACAGATTCTTCACGCCCTGTTCGCTGGCAAACCAGCGATCCCCGAACGCCTCACCGAATCCTGGGGGCGGTGGTCGCGGCCCTTCTGGGGCGACGTAGTTCGGCGCCCCGGCATCCAACCACTGCTGGGTCTGCCCGACGACAGCATCGAGCCTGGCCTCGATCTGATCGGGCGGCACGCCGTCGTTGATCATCGTCTGGCGCGCCATCGCTTTGAAACTCTCGATCTCGGCCGGCTTCAACGGCGGAGGGGGAATGCCTCTTGTCCCGGGCGGGATTCGACTCAGCAGCTCGAGCGGATCTCCGGACGGCCCCCCAGCGCCGACCGGCTCACCGCGTCCAAGCAACATGTCTTGCAGCGACGGCGTAGCGCCGCCATGCGCTTCGCCCGGAATAGGCGGCCCTTTGGCTGGGTCTCCACCGGTTTGCGGGCGCGCAGGACCGGCCGGTAAAAGCATGTCTTGCAACGTCTTTGGCTGACCCGCACCCAAAAGAGACGGCGTCACGCCAACCGGGGTCTCGCCAACGGCACTGCGGATCGCGGCAGCGAGCTCCTGGTCGGCGCTGTGCGCGTGTAGTTTGCAAACGTCGAGCACCGCCTGCAGTTGTTGTTGCGCCAGCAATTTGGCGTTTTCGAGCTTGGCGCCGCCAGTGTCGATCCGCCAGTCCGAGGCGATGGTGAATCCACACTCGTGGACCGACTGCTCGATTCCATCCAGCTCGGATTTGACCGCTCGCACGTCGGCCTCGGCCCGCGACACCGCCGCGGCGACCTGCCTGGACTCGTGGCCGTCTGCTTCGATATCGTGACGCGTCTTGCCGAGATCGGCGCGAAAAGCGTCGCCGGAATCCCCGTGCCATTCACTGAGGTTGAGGTGCACCTGCTGCAGGTTGTCGCCGAGCGTCTGCAAGCTGGACGCGCGATTGGTAGCGGTCTGGAACACGCCGTGGATCGCTTCGGGGTCCCAACGTTTGACGTCGGCCGGAGTCAGCGGCGCCACGAACTACCTACTCCCCCACCGACCTGACCGCTAGAGTCGCGTTGTCCTCGTTGGCGACAAAGCGAGTCATTGCGTCGCCGACATGCGATCCCAGCCTGCCGACCTGCAACTTGTGATGACCATGGCGGGCTTCCCAGCGCGCCGACAATTCGGCGAGCGCCTGCTGCGAAGATCCGATCCACCCTGAGGCGGCTTCGGCCAAACCGTCCTCATGGCCGACGAAGCGCAACGACGCCTCGCCCACCGAATCCAGCAGGTCGTTGCTGCTGTTGTGCAGCGCGACGGGATCGACTTTCACCTCGTCGGCCATGACGATCGCTCCTGTTCACCGGGCTTGCGCGCCGAAGCATAACCCGAAGTGCGGGGGTGCGCCCTTCACCTTTTAGGCAGGCAGACGCTGCGGGACTCAGGGTCGGCGAAGCGTGACAATCGTGACGTCGTCATGGGCGTCACCCCAGTCCATCACTTCCCGGATCCGGGAGGCGGGCGCGTCACCTGGGCGGGTAAGAGTCTCCTTGAGCCGGTTGATTCCATCGTCGATCGCCTCGCCGCGGCGTTCGACCAGACCGTCGGAGTACATGACCAGCCGGTGTCCCGGCTCAATGGTGAAGGTGCTGGCCGCATAGCTCACGTGCTTGAGACCGATCGGCGGTGAAAGCTGTATGGGCGCTTGAAAAGCCGTCACTGCGTTCGTCAGGTACGGGATCAGGTGGCCCGCGCAGGCGGCCTCGGCCTCCCCGGTGGCGAGATCGATGCGTGCGATGACGACTGTGGCGAACGCACGCGGCATCAGGTGCTCACAGAAGTCGTTCAGCTCCTTCAGCGCCACTGCTGGGCTGGTGCCCACGAACAGTTGCGCGCGCAGGGCATTACGCAACTGCGCCATGGTTCCCGCGGCGGTAATGCCATGTCCGGCAACATCACCCAAAACCACCACCAGTCGGCCGTCACGCAACTCGAACGCGTCGTACCAGTCGCCGCCGACGCGCCCGCCGGCCGCGGGCTCGTAGTGCGCCGACAGCTGCCAATTCTCAAGTGTGGGAATCGAATCGGGCAACAGGCTGAGCTGCATCGTCTCGGCCATTCGTAGCGCACCACGAGTGCGGCGATACAGCGACTCGACCAGATGACGGCGCAGCGCCTCGGCCGACTCAGCCTCGGTCAACGTCCAGGGTTCGCTGCGTTCCCGCACGACCTCGCGCCACAGCTCGAACGACTTGCGCGGGCTTATCCGAACCTCGTCGCCCTCGCTGACGGCGATGGCCTTGTTATGCGGATCGCCACCCCAGTCCACTGATCGCTCGACCTCGCGCCGAAACCAGATGGCGTACTGCCCGTCGGGCAGGTTCAGCGCGAATGCTCCCGCAGCCACGTGCGGGTCGAAGCTCGGCGCAGGTATGTCCCTGGCGAGAAAGTCGGTACTTGCGATCTCCTCCCCGGCGCCGCGCGCCCATTCCGCGACCGCGGCCACCGCCTCCGGGGGCGGGACCATTCCGCGGACCCGGGTGTCGCCGTCGATGCTGATCACGACGCCATCCGCGGGAACGAGATCCAGTAGGTCGGGCGCCCCCAACAAAGCTGACGCAATCGATTCGTCCTCGCCCATCGTGGCGGACGTGAGCTTGGCCAACACCGCCTGCGATGCCAGTCGCTTGTGCAGTTGATCGTCTTCGAACTGATCGACCAGACGCAGCGACAGGGTTGATCCGAGAAACTCGGCCGCCGCCCGGGTGCCGAATGGCGGTAGGTGCGGACCCGCGTAGTGATGACACGCGATGAGTCCCCACAGCCGGCCGCGTCGCAACAGCGAAATCGACATCGATGCGTGCACGCCCATGTTCTGCAGGTATTCGATGTGAATCGGTGACACGCTGCGCAGCGTGGCGTACGTCAGATCCAGCGCCTCGCCGGTGTCCGGGTCGACGGGCGGCATCAGCGGAATCGGCGTGTAATTGACGTCCGATATGAGCCGGATCCAGTTCTTTTCGTAGAGCGCGCGCGCCTGCGCGGGAATGTCGGTGGATGGGTAGTGCAGGCCGAGGAATGAGTTCAGGTCGTCACGCTTCGACTCGGCGACAACCTCACCGTTGTAGTGATCGTCGTAGCGATAGACCATGACGCGGTCGAATCCGGTGAGGTCGCGGACTGCGCGGGCAGTGGTGTCGTACAACTCCTTCAGCGTGGACGCCTGGTTCAGTTCCTCCACCGAGCTCCGAACCGCCTGGTAGGTATTCGGGAACGAGAACGGCCGCTCACCGTAAGCGATTTCGAGCTCGACGAGAAGTATGCCGTCCGGCTCACGACGCAGGATCGCATCGAAGGGACGCACGTCTCCGGCGACCTCGATCTGGCATTCGAGGGGATTGCGCTGGCGGAGCTCGCCGAACGTGGACGCGGCCTGTTGAATGCGCGCGGCCTGCGCAACACCGATCAGTGCCGCCAGGTGCCGTCCGAGGACGTCGTCGACGGAGCGGCCGAGGAGCTCGAGGGCGTTGGCGCTGACCTGCCGAATCTCAAAACTGGGCTCGCGCAACACCACCAGCACACCCCGCGGCTGGATGCTGCCGGGAATGTGGATCGGCTCCCGCGCGCAATTGTCCAGATCGATCGGCGTGCCCACCGGGACGAACCCGTCGGGCGGCTGACCGTCCGGCGGGAATGAGTCACCGCTCACGCGAACTGCTCTCCGCGAATTGGTCGCTGAGTTCATCGAGCACGGCCTGGTTCTGAGCAAAAGCGACCTTCACCTCGCCCAGCATCATCTCGACCTGCCCGGCTTCGAGCGTCAGGGAGTTGAGGCGAGCCCGGTACTCGTCTTTGTACTGCTTGGGCCGCACCGGGAAATCGTAGAACGCCAGACCCGCGCCGCCGAGGTTGAACACGCGATCCAGGCTGCGACCAATGGCTTGGCCGCCGGAAAGATCGCCCAGATAGCGGGTGTAGTGGTGGGCCAACAGCGCGACGCCGTGGTTGAGGCCTTTCAGCCGACACCGATACGAGTCGGCGGCCGGCGAATCGAGAGGTGCCGACGACCCGTCGGCCCAGTAATCGAGGTCACAGTCGATAGCTGACAGACGTTCGAGCGCGGGGTCGTAGAAAGTCGCGATCACAGGGTCGTGACGATGCTTGCGAACCGATTCCTCGAGCGCGGCATAGATCGTGCGCATCCTGACCAGGTATGCGAGATAGGCCCCTCGCCCGAGGCGGCCTTCCAGAAGGTCACTGATGAACGGCGAACGTTCGGCGGCGTCGTGCTCTTTCTGGGAGGCGGCCCGCATCGCGGCCGATAACTGCCAGGCGGCTGTGGGAACAGCAGCAGCATTCATCCACATGCTCCACGGGTAGAGACTCACGGTGACGGACAAGGGTGAGGGGCGCCGATCCCGCCAGTGTGTCAGACATCCGATCGCGGCTCACCAGCCAGGTCGCCTCCCTCGGTGCCAATTCGGCGACCGCCGTCAGGGTCACCGCCACTTCCCGCCGACGCCTTCCTTGATCCGATTCGAGTCTTTTTCGTTAGGAATGTTTAGCCCAACTGTAATCAAGGGAATTACATACGTGTGATTTACCGTTACACCCCCTGAGGCGTCCAGCCACGAGTCGAAAAGGACATCGGATATGAACACGATCCTCTACTTCAGCCCCGAGGGCGCCGTTTACGAAACCCGCGCCTACAGCAACGCCGATATTGTCGCGCTGGTTCACGATTACGGGCTGGAAAGCCTGAGCAGTGCCGATCGCCAGTTCGATTACTGGTTCACCCCATCGACTCGGCGTTGCCGGCGCAAAATCAACCGCAGCGCAACCGAAATGCTTCTTGCGACCACAGATTTCACGGCGAAGACCGTCCCACTGCTGTACGGCGCGGTGGTCGTTGCGACTCACGATTCGGTCGGAGATCTCGATGGACTGAGCTGGAAGCAGCTTGACCTGCTCAGCAAGCGTGCCGCGACCCTGACGCGACGCGACGACCGGCTGCTCAACCGGCGGATCAAGCGGGAAACGCAGCGCCTGGCAAACCTGGCTACAGCAAACGTCGTGACCGGTCGTTACGTCGAACAGCGCATCGTGACCGGCAACTGACCCAACGGAGACGTAAGCGTCCGACAATGCCGCCACGGTCCGTACCGTGAGGCCATGGATGAGCGATCACTCCAGGCGGTCAGCCGTCGCCGGCTGTTCCGGCTCGCGGGGAGCATTGCCGTCGGGTCGGCTGTGGGAGCGTGTTCGAGCTCGGCAACCCCGACCACCCGCGTTCGGCAGACGGGCACCGAATCGGCGCTGCTGTTCTGCCGGGAGGCGTGGGGCGCGCGACCTGCGCGGCCTGGCGGAAAGCATCACACCATTACCCGCCTGACCCTGCATCACGAGGCGGTTGTGCTGGGCGACAACCGAAATGCGCCGGAGCGGCTGCGCAAAGACCAGCAGTATCACCAAAACCAAAAGGGCTGGATCGACATCGCCTACCACGTCGCTGTCGACCGCAACGGCAACCTTTACGAATTACGCAGCACTGAATTGGCCGGCGACACGGCAACCGATTACGACACGACCGGCCATTTCCTGGTGCTCTGCGAAGGAGATTTCGATCGGGAGGCAGTATCGGAAGCCCAACTTCGCGGAACGGCGTTGGCGTTTGCCTGGGCCGCCCAGAATTTTCGCGTCAAAACCGAGACGTTGGCAGGTCACCGGGACTTCGCGCAGACGTCCTGTCCTGGCGCAAATCTGTACGCTCACCTGTCATCCGGCGACCTCAAGCACCGCATCGACACCCTGCTGTCGGCCGGTGGAGTGAAACTCGAGCGGTTCTGCGGACCCGCCGCGGCCACGCGAGTCGCGGCCATCGAAGCCGGTAACTAGGCCGCCGTCACCGTCTCGAGCGATGCGCTTTCGAGGGCTCGCAGGCCAGGCCATCGCCGTCGAAATCCAACTCCGGCTGATAGGCCGGGTCGGTGTACGGAATGCTCGATCGGCCGTCGGCGCGGGCCTGGTCGCAGTCCTGGTAAGGCGGGTCGGCTGACGCTGCCGAGGAGGCACTGACCTCCGCTCCGAACAGCAATGTCAGGCAGACACACGCGGTGTGCAGCGCCCGGATCGTGACCACCTGGCCATTTTAGGCAATCAGCGCGCCACGAGTGCGCGTTTGCCCGCTGACGTGATCCCTACGACGATTACTCATTTGCCTCTGTCGTCGCAGACCCACTTGCTATTGGAATCTAGTCCAATAGACTCGGCGATTTTCGCACATTACGCCCTGACCTGCCGATACGCTCCACGCACCCAATTTCTCAATCGAAGGGCGGGCCCATGGCACAGAACAACTCGATCATCGGAGACCTCAGCCGCCGACGGTTCATTGCAACCTCCGCGGCAGTCAGCGCCAGTCTGGCATTAGCAGGAACTGGATCCTGGCCCGCATTCGCCGACCCGGCAAACGACAATTGCGGCGGCAAGGATGACAACGTTTCGCTGTGGAAGGACGTCAAGGACGCCACCCCGGCAGCGCCCCATCCCAATACCAAGGTCGACTACCCGTTGAATCCAAAGAACCCCCAGCCCAAAGACGGCTACGCGGTTCACACCGGTGGTCCCGAGTTCGCCGAGTGGGATTGGTTGGTACTGCCTCTAGTGCGAGCGACCGGTATCGAGTGCCACAAATGCTGGACACCCGACGAAATGCTCAACCTCTGGCCGTGGGCCGCAAATTGGGCCAACGATTCGGCCAGCCATCTGGCCGGACAGGACTGGGTGCTGGCCATCAATTCCGGCAACACCCATAAGGTCCCGCAGCTGCACATCCACGTCACCAAATTCGAGCACAACATCCGGACCGCGCTCACCGCAGCGGCCAAGACGTCGAAACCCGCGACCACCGCCGCCGACTGGTCGAACCACACCGTCGCAGTGGACGACAAGCTCTACCGGTGGCTGCAGCGAAAATCGATTGATCATCAGTTATTCGCCGACGTGCGCAATTACGTGGCCAAAAGCGACAAGGCCATGGTCGATCAAATCATCGCCGTCGTCCAGGTCGATCCGACGAATCCGGGCGCCGGCTACTACGTCCTCAACAGCGACAAGGCGTTGAGCGCTCATAAGCCGTTCGGCGTCGACTACGTCGAGAACCTCTTGTATCGCAAGCACTAGGCGGGCCCGAAGACAAGGGAAATCCCTGTATCGCCGGACCAACCGCCGCCCTAGCGTCACGTGTAGAACCCCGGGGCTCTCGGGTGTCGCGAAGGAGATGGAAATGATCGGTGCACGCCGCTTGATGACTTCGGCCGCGGTCCTCGTCTGTGCTGCCATCGGGGCGGCCGGTCCAGCGGCGGCCGCACCGCCAGCCGACGGCGACTACGTCGGAACCGTCACCGAAAGCAGTGACCCCGGCCAAGCCCGCGTGGGCAACACCACGAACATGCACCTGTCGTCCTGCGGTGACGGATGCATCCACCTGCAGGGTCGGGGCTGGACCGCCGACACCCACCCGGAGGGCCCGGTGTGGAGCGGGCCCACGTCCGGCGGCGACCACGTCTGGTTCGACGAGAACACTCTCGCCGGCGGCATGGACTGGAGCAACGGCGTCCACCTGAAGACCCAGATGAAGCGCGTATGAGACCGGCGAGGGCGAGGGCTGTTTGCAGGAATGAGCCTCCTAGCTGAAATCAGGCCGATAGGGTCGTGCTGTCGTCGCGGACAGACTGATGGAGGCGCTATGACCTATCGGGTGATCGTGGTAGGCACGGACGGCTCGGAGTCGTCGTTTCGCGCGGTTGACCGCGCGGGCGCGATCGCGGGACAAGACTCGGCGAAGCTGGTGATTGCGAGCGCGCACACCGACACCTCGGAAAAGGGTGGATGGTCACGACCCCCGTCCCCCGATCGGGTGGCCGACGGCAGGGCCGCGGACAGCCTCGGCGATTCGGGTTACCGGATGCACGGAAGCGCGCCCGTCTACGCCATCCTTCAAGATGCCCGCCTACGCGCGAAGGCCGCGGGTGCCAACAACATTGAAGAGCGCTCGATTGTGGGAGCGCCGGTGAATGCGTTGCTGAAGCTGGCCGACGAGGTGGAGGCGGACTTGCTCGTCGTCGGCAACTTGGGTCTGGGCACTGTCGCCGGACGCCTGTTGGGCTCGGTACCCGACACCGTTGCGCGCAAGGCGAAGGTCGACATTTTGATCGTCCACACCATCGATTAGCGCCGGACGGTCGTCCTACCAATTGCTGGGCGCGTAGTCCTTCAGGAAACAGCCGTACAGGTCTTCGCCGGATTCTCCGCGAACGATGGGGTCATAGACCCGAGCGGCGCCATCGACCAGATCCAGCGGGGCGTGAAAGCCCTCCTCGGCGAGGCGAAGCTTCGTCGGGTGTGGACGCTCGTCGGTGATCCAGCCCGTGTCGACCGCGGTCATCAGAATGCCGTCCTGCTCCAGCATCTCGCCGGCGCTGGTCCGGGTGAGCATGTTGAGCGCTGCCTTGGCCATGTTGGTGTGCGGGTGCCCGGGGCCCTTGTAGCCGCGGCTGAACTGGCCTTCCATCGCCGAGACGTTGACGATGTATTTGCGCCGCGAGGGCGACGACGCCATCGCCGGGCGCAGACGGCTCACCAGGATGAACGGCGCCGTCTGGTTGCACAGCTGGACTTCGAGCAACTCCATCGCGTCGACCTCGTGCACGCGTTGGGTCCAGCTGTTGATCGATGCGGTGTCGGGCAGCAGACCGCCCGCGTCGATCGCGATGCCCGCGGCGATCCGGTCGGGTGACGCGCTTCGCGCGGCGAGCGCCAATTCGGTTAGCGCATGCGGAGTTTGATGCTGCGCAAGACTTCCGGCGAGCGCCGCAGGATGGGCGTCGCTGACCCGGTCGAATGTGATGACGTCGACGAGCTCAGGAGCCGGCGTCCGCTCAGCGTCGACAAGGGCCGCGTAGGAGCCGGGAGCGCGGCGCACGGTCTGAGCCGCGTTGTTGATCAGGATGTCCAGTGGACCTTGCGCGGCCACGGTATCCGCGAGCGCGACGACCTGAGCTGGGTCGCGCAGGTCGATGCCCACTACGCGCAGCCGGTGCAGCCAATCACTGCTGTCGGGCATCGAGGCGAAGCGGCGAACCGCGTCGTTCGGAAAGCGGGTGGTGATGGTCGTGTGCGCGCCGTCGCGGAGCAGACGCAGCGCGATGTACATGCCGATCTTCGCGCGGCCACCTGTGAGCAACGCCCGGCGACCGGTCAGGTCGGTGCGGGCGTCGCGCTTGGCGCGGCTGAGCGTGGCGCAATCCGGACACAGTTGGTGGTAGAAGGCGTCGACGACGGTGTGATGGTTTTTGCAGATGTAGCACGCCCGCGATCGGAGCAGAGTTCCTGCGCTGGCCCCGACCGCGGTGGACACCAGCGGCAGACCTGCGGTTTCGTCGTCGATGCGGCCCGGGGCGCCGGTGGCGGTGGCGGCGATGACGGCGCGGTCGGCGGCCGCCACCGCGTCGCGCTTGGCGTGCCTGCGAGCCTTCTTGACCGACTTGAACACGCGGGCGGTAGCGCGACGCACGGCCACCGCGTCGGGATGCTCAGGCGGCAACGCCTCGATATCGGCTAGCACCTGAAGGCAAATATCGAGCTTGCCTGGGTCGATCGCAGTCACGGTGGAAGGGTACGGCCTCGCGACCTCGGCCGGCAGCAACAGGCAGACCTCATGCGCCCCCGACGGCATCACGACATCGCAGGGTCAATCGTGAACACCTGCACCGCGGCCGACTTGCCCTTCAATGTGTGGGATCCCCGGTCGATGAGGCCAGGTGGCCGAAGCGCCAATGCATCGACGCAGGATTGGCTGAGTAGAACCGTGTCGCCGGTGGACTTTGTGAGCTGCTCCAGGCGGGCGGCGACGTTGACGGCGTCACCGATCAGCGTGAACTCGAGTTTGCCTCCGCCGCCGATCGTGCCTGCGATGACGACGCCGGTGTTGATCCCGACACCGATCCGGATCGCGCCGCCGAACTGCTCTTCCACCCGCCGAAGAATCAGACCAGCGGCGGACACCGCTTGGTCAGCATGATTCGCCAGATCGTTCGGCGCGCCGAATACAGCCAATGCCCCATCGCCAAGAAATTTGTTGACGTGACCACCGGCATCGACGACAGCGGGCACGACAATCTCAAACAGAGCGTTGAGGCGGGCAACGGTGTCCTCGGCGGTGTTCGCCTCGGCGAACGGAGTGAAATCGCGAATGTCGATGAACATCACGGTGACCTCGCGACGCTCGCCGGTGAACACGTCGTCGCCCTGCTCGAGTAACCGCGACGCGAGCGCAGGGTCGACGTAGGTCCCGAAGGCGCCTTGAAGCCGTTGGCGCTCAGCCAAACCCGTCTGCATCCGGTTGAAAGACCCGGCCAGCACACCCAAGTCGTCGTCTTGAACCACCGGCAGAGGTTGGTTGTAGTCACCGAGCGCAACACGTTCGGCGCCGGCAGCGAGGTCGCGTATGGGTTTGAGAGATTGAGAGAAACCGAGCCCGACAGTGACAGGCACCGCAAAAACGATCGTCAAGAGACCACCGATCACCACAGACACGAAAGGCGCATCGCTGACTGAATGGAAAGCGGTCGCAAGCATCGCGCCGGCGACGCCGTACCCCAGCGCCACGGCGATCATGGCCAGGTTCGAGCGTGCGGCGAAGGTTGGGCGGGACCGCGGCAGCGTGTCGCCGATTCCGGAGTCACCGATCAAGGCGATACGAACAGGTCGCAGCGTCCCCTCGACAATGCTGCGGTAAGCAATCAGTTGCACAGCTGCGCCGATGAGCGCGCCCCGAAATCCGTACTGGGTCAACCGCGCCCAGGGAGCCCCGGCGATCGCTCCGATACCGACAGAAAGCACAGCAGCCCAGACGGCGGTTACCCACACCACTAGGGACGATGCGGTGCGCGCATAGGTATAGGTCGCCTCCAGAGCCGGCTGAGGATCTACGTCTTGGCCCGCTCCCCACCGCTTCACCAGCACGGCCCAACGAAGACTAGGAAGAATCATCACCCACGCCAGCACAACGACCGCGGCGACAGTGGCAGCCGTCGCGGTGGAGTAACGGCTGGACTTTTCGAAGGCGATTATTGGCAGCGTCACCATGGTCGAGTAGATCGGCAGCGAAACGAATATGACGGCCGCGCAGAGCCACCATATGTAGTACCTCGGCCCGTACCGGTCCCACGCCCACTGCCAAATGCGGTCCATGTCGGGAGATTAGAGGGAGATAATCCGCAACAGATCAAAAGGGACGCATCTCTTTAAGCGACCAACCTTGATTGAAAGGTAAGGCCCGGCGACCTCGGTCCGACGCCCAACATGCGGGCGTTCACGCCCCCAGAGTCGGGCCGATCGTCCGGCGGGAACCCCAATCGCGCTGGAGAAAGCACTCACAATCATCCGTACTATGGGTAATTGGTTGGGGTTCATGGCATCCGAAAGGAACGTACGGTCCAGGAAAACGGGGATGGCGATACCGCTGCAAAGCATCGAAACACCGGACGAACTGTCGGCGCTACCGCTCAAGTCGATGGTGCGCGAGTTTCGCCAGCGCCGTCCGTCCGCCGCCGACAATGGCGGCGTCTGGGAACGACGACGGTCGGGCTGGAATCAGATCTCGGGATCCACCAGTCACCCGCCGCCCGAAGCACCTGCGCTCCCGGTCCGTCTGCTGTGGCATCCGAAGTGGCGCGAACTGCTGAGCTGACTGGCCAACGCTCAGCACAGATTTCGAATGCCGTTGAGTTCTCCCAACCCGTTGCTATCTTCGCAGGCACAATGTCTCGGATGGCAAATGTGATGGGGTCGGCGGTGGCCGCGGGCTGCTTTGCGTTGGCCGCGTGTTCGCCGTCCCCGCCATTGCACCCACCTGCCGCGACGCCGAGCCAGTCGGCACGGCAGCCGTTGGTCGCCCCGTCGGCCGCGCCCAGCGCCACACCGGCTCCGAGCAACTCCGTCGCTCACTACTCGACCGCCCCATGCCTCGGGTTGTCGATCTGCCCAACGCCACCTCCGGACGCCGAAGGCAACCCGGCCTGCTCCTATCGCAATGGCTGGGATGCGGACCCGTCAGGGTCTGGGGTCGATGTCAATTATTTCCCCGAACCGGCCACCGCAGCCAACGGCGAGCAGGTGACCGTCGACGTGCGCTTGAAGGACGGCAACGTCGCGTCTCAGATCGCGGCCATCGAACCGGGCCAAACGTTCCATCACATTCATTTCCCCGGCATCGAGAAATCCGCGGTGCAAGAGGTCTTGCTCGCCAACGATGCGGGACGGTGCTTTGTCATCGGGCCGGACGGGGTCTGAGCTCTCCACCAACGAATTTTGGGTGATTTCTGAGACTTAGGCCGGAGTAAGATGTGAGTTTCTCAGGTACATTTCGCGGACCGATGGTAAGGGGATCAGGAAATGGGTCAACGTGTTCGTTCGTGGGCGGGAGTCATCGGCGCCGTCGGTGTCGGTGTTCTGGGCGCGATGTTCCTCAGCAGTCCGACGGCTTTCGCCACTGACGACCCGCTCCCCACGCCGTCGCTGTTGGATTTCGGGCCACCCGGCTCGATGGGCGACCCGACGACGACGATCGAGTCGTCGTCGATTCCTTACGTTTACAACTTCTACGAGCAGATCCTGCCCTACACCATCTCAGACGGGGCCACCGTTTCTGGGGCCTACGACACCAAAGACACCAGTGGGGTCATCGGTTTGCTCCCGCTCATCGCGTTCAGCTCCGATTCGCAGGTAGTCACCGACAGCACAGGAAACGCGCCTGCTGTCGGAACCGAGTGGAACGGAATCGCTCTCGGATCAGCAGCGCTGCCTGGTCCCGCACAATTGGCCTTCGTCGATAACTCGATGACGAGCCCGGACGGGACCTCGGCCAATATCGTTGAGTTCTTCGGCCAGTTCGGCAACTATTTTTCCACCGGGCCGACCGGCACGATCGATGAGCTGGACTTCTTCAACACATGGTTGCCCATCATCGACACTCCCGCCGCAACCGCAATGTCAGCAGATCTCGCCGACCTCGGCGGGCTAGCCGACCTCAGCGGTATCTCGATCTGACGTCAATCGCAGGTTGGTTCTGGAAAACCTCAATTTCGTTCTCCTACAACCTATTTGAGGGCACTACGGTTCGAGCAATGCGGTGTCGGTTACCGCACCTGGATCAGCGCAGAGGTCGGCTCGATCAGCCGGGTCGCGGAGGGGTTGGCGGCGTCGGAACTCGCCGGCGGCACACTGCTCCCAGCACCGGACGACTGGCCGGCCGAACAGGGTGGTCGAGGCGATGACCGAGACGTCGAGCACGAACGGTCTCGACGAAGTAACACACTGACGTGTTGACGCAAAAAGAAAACTGGCCAGAGCTTCTGGCCCTGACCAGCTTCTTTTAGGTGGAGCTGCCGGGAATCGAACCCGGGTCCTACGGCATTCCCTCAAGACTTCTCCGTGCGCAGTCCGCTATGTCTCTACTCGGATCTCTCGGTCACGCGAACAAGCCGAGATGACGATCCCAGTCGCTGTTTGATGTCCCCACGGGTCCCGCGACCGAACCCGTAGGTTTGTCCCTCTAGCTGATGCCAGGGTCCGGGCCGAGGGCGCTCCCGGTCTGACAGACACGCAGTCGCTTAGGCAGCGAGTGCGTAGTCGCGCTGATGTGAATCGGCGCTTATATGGTTGCAGCGACGCTTACGGTGGTCTCTTGCCTGCACCGGCACGCTTCCCTTGATTCGATGCGCGAAGTCGAAACCGTTCAGCCCCTCGCACCCCTGCCGAATTCCGGCAAGACAACTCATAGTACGCGCTTTTCAACCGCAGATCAGGCCGCGTTCATCCCTGATCGGGTAACGAATTCGTAGATCACTCAGGCGGCGATCATTCCCACCGACACGGCGGCCAACAACATGCCGAACGCCTGCCAGCGGGTGAGCCGCTCACGCAGCACAATGATCGCCAGGACGACGGTCGTCGCCGGATACAGCGAGATCAAGATGCTGGCCAGCGACAGCATCCACTTCTGAATTGCCAGCAACATGCTGACGTTGGCACAGGTGTCGAGCAACGCCGCCAGCAGCGCCAGCCGCAACGGCGTTCGGGACGGCAAGGCGAGATTCTTGCTGGCCGCCGCCACCGTGACCACCAGGACAGTGGCTGCGGCGCGGGCGAAGAACAGCGGCCACATCCGGCATGCCACCGGGGCCTCGTGCAGCAGCACAAAGTCCAACCCGAAGGCCACACCCGAGCCAATCGTCAGCCAGGCGACCTTGCTGGTGAATTTGTGGGTGCGAACGTCGTCGTCGTCGGGCGACTCGCGGCTGACCATGATCACCGCGAGCATCGCCAACACAACGCCCGCCGACGCGCCGGCACCGGGTCGCTCACCGATTGCCACGCCGACCGCGACGGGCACCGCAGCGTTGAGCACCGCGGCCAGCGGCGAGACCACCGAGATTGGCCCGGCGCTCACCGCGGCGTAAAACCAATAGACCCCGATCGCCTGGCTGATTCCGTAGAGCGAACCCCACAGCACCGCCCCGGGGTGGATGGGGCCACCGGAGGTAACTGCGAGCACCCCCAGCAACAACGTTGCGAGCGGGTAGGTCACCAACATGACGCGCAGCCCAGCCGCCCGGCGGGACGCTACACCGCCGACAAAGTCACTGACGCCGTAGCTGACTGCAGAGAGCTGGGCGTAGGCGGCCCCGATCAGCTCATGCCCTTGGATCGCCGGCCCAATTCGCGAATCACTTCGCGCTGGGCGTCACGCTTGGCCATGTCCTGCCGCTTGTCGTGGGCTTGCTTACCGCGCGCTAATGCAAGCTCCACCTTGACTTTTCCTTCGAAAAAATACAGCGACAACGGAACGAGCGCGAGGTTACCATCCTTGATTTTGCCGATGAGTACATCGATTTGGCGCCTGTGGAGAAGTAGCTTCCGGTTTCTCCGCGGCGCATGGTTGGTCCAGCTGCCGTGGTGATACTCCGGAATGTGCAGGTTGCGAAGCCAAACCTCGCCGTCGTCGACGGTGGCGAACGCGTCGGCCAACGACGCTTTACCTTCCCGCAAACTTTTAACTTCAGTGCCGACTAAAACTATCCCGGTCTCGTAGACGTCCAAGATCGAGTAGTTGTGCCGAGCTTTGCGGTTGGTCGCCAGGATCTGACGAGCCGGCGCAGATTTGTTCGGCGTCTTGGCCACCACTACCGCCGTACGTACAGGCGCAACGTCGCGTACGACGTCACTCCGGCCATCGCGACGCCGACCAGCAGCAGCAACGGCGAGATGTAGAGGATGTCCGCGTAGTCGACCTTGGCGATCAGATGGGCTTGATAGAACTGGCTGAGCGCGCTGTCGAGGAACAGTGCGCGCACGACGATCAGCCCGACGATGGCGATGAGCACACCGAACAACGCCGCGACCGTCGCCTCGACCAGGAATGGCAGCTGGGTGTACCAGCGGGTGGCGCCAACCAGTCGCATGATGCTCACCTCGGTGCGCCGCGTATAGGCAGCCACCTGAACCATGTTGGCAATCAGCAGAATTGCACCGATCGCCTGAACCAGCGCGACGGCGAACGCGGCGTTGGACAGCCCGTCGAGCACAGCGAAGAGCCGGTCGATCAGCTCCTTCTGGTTGAGCAGGTGGTCGACACCGGGCTGGCCTTGCAAAGCCGCGTCGAATTCGGCGTGCTGCTCGGGATTCTCCAACTTGACGATGAAGGAGGCCGGGAAGGCGTCTTTGCTCGCGAGATCCTTGAATTGGGGAATCTTGCGGATCGCGTCGTTGTACGCATCCTGCCGATTGAGGAACCGCACCGACTTGACGTCGTTACGCTTCTCGATTTTCTCGCGCAGCGCTTTGCATTGCGGGCTCTCGCAATTCGCATCGTCGGCCGAGATGTCGTTGGTCAGGAAAACCTGGGTCTCGACCCGATCGAGATAGATGCTCCGCGAGTGGTCGGCCAGCCGGACCACCAGCAGACCGCCGCCGAACAGCCCGATCGAAATGGCGGTCGTCAGGATCATCGCGACGGTCATCGTCACGTTGCGACGAAAGCCGGTGAGGACCTCGTTGAACAGAAAGCTGAAACGCACTTATCGGTCCATCCCGTAGACACCGCGCTGCTCGTCGCGAACCAGCCTGCCCAGAGACAGTTCCACGACGCGCTGACGCATCGAGTCGACGATGTGGTGGTCGTGCGTGGCCATCAGAACCGTGGTCCCGGTGCGGTTGATTCGTTCGAGCAAATCCATGATGTCGTTGCTGGTCTCGGGGTCGAGGTTGCCGGTGGGCTCGTCGGCCAGCAAGATCAGCGGCCGGTTGACGAACGCGCGCGCAATGGCCACCCGCTGCTGTTCACCACCGGACAGTTCATGCGGCAGCCGGCTTGCCTTGCCGGACAATCCCACCATCTCGAGTACGTCGGGGGTCACCCGGTTGATCACGTCGGCGCGTTTACCGATGACCTCCAAGGCGAATGCGACATTCTCGAACACGGTTTTCTGTTGCAGCAGCCGGAAGTCCTGGAACACGCAGCCGATCACCTGACGGAGTTTGGGCACATGCCGCCCGGGCAGGGTGTTGACGTGGAATTTCGAGACCCGCACGTCACCTTTGGTCGGGGTCTCGGCGCCCAGGAGCAGTCGCATGAATGTCGACTTGCCCGAGCCCGACGGCCCGATGAGAAAGACGAATTCACCCTTGTCGATCTTGAGATTGACGTTGTCCAGCGCGGGTCGCGCCGAGGACTTGTACAGCTTGGTGACGCTGTCGAGGGTGATCATCACGGGTCGCCAGTCTAACCGCGAACGTCGCATGTCCCGACGACACGGCACCCGGGCGAGCCAGGACGCGTCATCAGGGCACGCCCGGTAAGCCGGGCAGCCCGGGAGCGGGCGCCGGAGCGGGGGTGGTCCCCGGCGGTGCGGGGCTGGGCGTCGTCGGGGGACCGAACGGCGGCGGTAGCTGCGGCAGCGTGAACAGCGGCGGCGGTGTCGTCGTCGTCGGGGAGGTGGTCCGAGGCGGCGTCGTGACAGTCGTCGTCGGCAGCGTGGTGGTTGGAGCCTGATAGGTCGGTGGCGGCTGCACACGGGTTCGCGGCACCCAGGTGTAGTTGGGGTCGGGCACGTAGCCCGGCGGCACGACCTGCGGCGCGACGGGTGGCGGCGGGTGCGGACGGTAGGTGTTGTAGGTCCACCAGGTGGCGAAGAACGCCACGATCAGCACCAGCGTCGACGTACGGATCCGTCCGCCGAAGATGTAGGCGGGCCACCGCTTGTCGGCGTTGCGGGACGGTGTTTCCAGGACGTTGAGTGTCAGCTTCATCAGCGTTGAACCGGCTCGTGGGACTTTTCGTATTCTTTTCGCTCGGCCTCAGCCACCTCGACGCCAGGGCCGTCGACCACACCGACCCTTGCATCGGCAGCGGTCACGATTCCCGCGCGGGCCAGCCCACGGACAACCAGCACGCGCAATTGACGGCCGGCTTCGAACTGCTTGCCGGGCAGGGTGCGGGCGACCATCCGCAACGTGACGGTGTCGACCTGAATGCTCTCCACGCCCATCACGGTGGGCGCGTCCAGCAGGAGGTCTCCGAGAATCGGATTGTCGAGCGCGTTCTCGCATTCGTTGCGCAGCACCTCGCTGACCCGGTTGAGGTCGACACTGGTCGAGACGGGGATGTCCACGACGGCGCGCGCCCAGTCCTTGGACTGGTTGACCGCCTTGATGATCTGACCGTTCGGGACGGTCAGAACCTCACCGTTCGGCGACCGAAGACGGGTCACGCGCAATGTCACGTTCTCCACCGTGCCGCTCGCCTCGGCCGTCGACACGACGGTCAATGTGACGAGATCGCCGAAGCCGTACTGCTTTTCGACGATGATGAAGAAACCGGACAGGATGTCGCGGACCACCTGTTGGGCGCCGAAACCCAGCGCGGCACCGATCACCGTGGCCGGCGCGACCAGACCTGACACCGAAAAGCTCAAGACGCTTGCGATTTGGACGATGCCCCAGATCGCGATCAGGACGATCGACACCCACTGGATCACCGAGGCAACGGCCTGCCGGTGTTTGGAGGACTCCGACCGGACCAGGGCATCGCCCTCGACGAAACGCTCGTCGAGTTGGCGGCTGATCTGGTCGGTCACCCAGGTCACGAAGCGCACCGCCAGCATCGCGACGATCACCAGCATGACCACCCGCAAGCCGCGAGTGATGATCCACTGACCTAGTACGCCGTGCCAGAAGTCGTGCCAGCGTTGCGCTGCGCTCGTCGCTAACAGCGTTGTATTAGTCGTCATCTTTTCTGTTACGCCACCTGATTCCTGCTTCCAGGAATCCGTCGATGTCTCCGTCGAGAACGGCCGCCGGGTTGCCCACCTCGAACTCGGTCCGCAGATCTTTGACCATCTGGTACGGGTGCAGGACGTACGACCGCATCTGGTTTCCCCAGGAGCTGCCGCCGTCACCCTTCAGTGCGTCGAGCTCAGCACGTTCTTCTAAACGCTTGCGTTCCAACAACTTTGCCTGAAGCACCCGCATCGCTGCAACTTTGTTCTGCAGCTGGGACTTCTCGTTCTGGCAAGTGACGACGATACCTGTCGGGATGTGGGTAAGGCGAACCGCGGAGTCGGTGGTGTTCACCGACTGACCGCCCGGACCACTGGAGCGGTACACGTCGACCCGCAGGTCACCCTCGGGAATTTCGATGTGATCGGTGGTTTCCACCACCGGCAGCACCTCGACTTCGGCGAACGATGTCTGACGCCGGTTCTGGTTGTCGAACGGGCTGATTCGCACCAGCCGGTGGGTGCCCTGTTCGACCGAGAGCGTTCCGTACGCATACGGGGCGTGCACGGCGAACGTCGCGCTCTTGATGCCGGCCTCTTCGGCGTAGGACGTGTCGAACACCTCGACGGTGTACTTGTGCTGCTCGGCCCACCGGATGTACATCCGCATCAGCATCTCGGCCCAGTCCGCGGCGTCCACCCCGCCTGCACCGGAGCGGATGTTGAGCAGTGCTTCCCGCTCGTCGTATTCGCCGGACAGCAGCGTCCGCACTTCCATCGCCTCGATATCGGCGTGCAGTGCCTTCAGTTCGGCGTCCGCCTCGGCCTGGGTCTCCGCGCCGCCGGCGCCGGCCTCGGCTGCCAGCTCGTAGAGCACAGGCAGGTCCTCGAGCCGCTGACGCAGACCTTCGACGCGGCGCAACTCACCCTGGGTGTGGGAGAGCTCGCTGGTGACGCGCTGCGCGCGGGCCTGGTCGTCCCACAGGTTGGGATCAGTTGCCTCGTGTTCGAGCTTGTCGATCCGGCTGCGCAGACCGTCGACGTCCAGCACTCGCTCCACCGTGGTCAGCGTGGAGTCGAGTGCTGCGATATCGGCCTGTCGGTCGGGGTCCACGCCTGCTCACGTTACCGGCCGGGCATTCGAAGACAGACGGCACGACTGGCCACGCATCGATTGGGTGGGCGTTTAGCATCGTCGTCTATGCGCCCTTTCCACGTTGCAATCGTCGGGTCGGGTCCCTCGGGATTCTTCGCCGCGGCCTCGCTGCTCAAAGCCGCCGACTCCGACGACCGATTCGACGTCGCCGTCGACATGCTGGAGATGCTCCCCACGCCGTGGGGCCTGGTTCGCTCCGGGGTCGCACCCGACCACCCCAAGATCAAATCGATCAGCAAGCAGTTCGAGAAGACCGCCGAGGACGAGCGGTTCCGGTTCTTCGGCAACGTCGCCATCGGTGAGCATGTCAGCGCGGCCGAGCTGGCCGAGCAGTACGACGCGGTGGTCTACGCGATCGGCGCCCAGGCCGACCGGCCGTTGAACATCCCCGGCGAGGAGTTGCCGGGCAGCGTCGCCGCGGTCGACTTCGTCGGCTGGTACAACGCGCACCCACACTTCGAAGAAATCTCACCCGACCTGTCCGGTGCCCGAGCCGTGGTTGTCGGCAACGGCAACGTCGCGCTGGACGTTGCGCGGATCCTGGTGACCGAGCCGGACGCGCTCGCGGAGACCGATATCGCCGACCACGCGCTCGAGTCATTGCGGCCCCGTGGCGTGGAGGAAGTGATCGTCATCGGTCGCCGTGGTCCGCTGCAGGCCGCCTTCACCACGCTGGAGCTTCGTGAACTGGCGGACCTAGAGAACGTCGACGTGGTGGTCGATCCCGCCGACTTCGAGCACATCACCGAAGAGGACGCCGCAGCCGTCGGCAAGGTGTGCAGGCAGAACATCAAGGTGCTCAAGGGTTACGTCGGCAAAGAGCTGCGGCCGGGTCACCGCCGGATCGTGTTCCGGTTCCAGACGTCACCGATCGAGATCTCCGGCACGGACCGGGTCCAGAAGATCGTGCTGGGCCACAACGAACTCGTCACCGACGACTCCGGACGGGTGACCGCCAAGGACACCGGTGAGCGTGAGGAGGTGCCCGTCCAGCTGGTCGTCCGCTCGGTGGGGTACCGCGGCGTGCCGACCGAGGGCCTGCCGTTCGACGAGAAGAGCGGAACCATCCCGCACAGCGACGGCCGGATCGAGGGCAGCAGTAATCAGTACGTGGTCGGCTGGATCAAACGCGGCCCGTCCGGGGTGATCGGAACCAACAAGAAGGACTCACAAGACACCGTTGACGCGTTGATCGCCGACCTCACCGCGGCGGCGGATCTGGCCGAATTCGGTAGCGACCACGCCGACAAGCTCGCGGAGTGGCTGATCGAACGGCAGCCCAAAGTGGTCACCGACGCGCACTGGAAGGCGATCGACGAACACGAGCGCTCGGCCGGTGAGCCGCACGGCCGGCCGCGGGTCAAGCTGTCGAACCTGGCCAAGTTGCTGCACATCGGCCACGGCTGACCTTTTAGTCGGCCGCCTGGTCCGGCGCGGCGAAGGCCCAGTTGTCGGGATTGCGCTGCGAGTAGACCACCGGCTTCAACTCCCCCACCGACGGCCACCGGTCGACGTCGGACGTCATCCGTTGATAGACGGTGTAGTCGCTCACCGTCGGTCCGTCGATGACGCCGGTGATCGTCACGTACTGCTCACCTGCGGCGTCGGGCCGCGGACTGACACCGGTGATCAGCAACGTGCCGCTCAGCGAACCCGCGCCCGGCCGCCGGCGAAGCAGTCGTGGCGCCAGAAAACCTGCAATAAGCGCGATGAGCAACAGCACCGAGAGGATTTCCCACACAACGCCATGGTAGGTCCGCCGTTGGGTAAAACGCTTCGATCAGGCCGGACGGTATGCGGGGCGCCAGTGCACCTGCGTGATCCGCTCGGCGATCTCCGCACTGCTGCGCGTCGGGGCGACGCCTTCGGCCACGGCCTGCTCGGCGACGGCCTGCGCGATGCGCACCGCGACATCTGGGACGTCCGACCACGACGGCAGCAGCGGCTGGTCGGGGTCACCGAGGGCCGGTGACGCCTCACCGAGGGTGGCGGCCGCGACCCGCATCATTTCGTCGGTGACCCGGGTCGCCTGCGCCGCGGTGACGGCCAGCCCCATAGCCGGGAAGATGTAGACGTTGTTGCATTGTGCGACAACATATTCGACGCCGTCGCGGTGAATCGGCGCGAAGGGGGATCCGGTGGCGATCAACGCGCGCCCGTCGGTCCAGTGGTCCAACTCGGCGGGGTGAGCCTCCGCGCGGCTGGTCGGGTTGGAGAGCGGGAAGATGATCGGCCGCTCGGTCTTGCTGGCCATCTCACGGACGACCGCCTCAGTAAAAGCGCCTGTGGCCGTGGATAACCCGAGTAAAACTCCGACGTCGACGCGATGCACCACATCGGCGAGCTGTGCCGGCCCGGACAGTCCCCAGTCGGCCACCCGCGCGGCGGGCTGGGCGAAAGCGCGCTGAGCATCCGAGAGGTCGGTCCGGTCGTCGGTGAGCAGACCCACCACGTCGACCACCCAGATCCGTTCTCGGGCAGCCTCTTCGGACAGTCCTTCGCTGACCATCTCGCGGTGGACCATGGTCAGCACCCCGATGCCCGCTGACCCCGCGCCCAGCATCACGACCTGCTGCTCTGACAACGGCCGGCCAGCTACCTTCGCCGCGCCGTGCAGTGCTCCCACCGTGACGGCAGCCGTGCCCTGGATGTCGTCGTTGAAGGTCAACAACGTGTCGCGGTAGCGGGCAAGGATCGGCTGTGCGTGCGCGGTGGCGAAGTCCTCCCACTGGAGCAACACGTCGGGAAGTTGTCGGCGCACCGCTGTGACGAACCTGTCGATGAACGCGTAGTACTCGTCGTCGTCGATACGGCGGTGACGCCAGCCCAGGTACTGCGGATCTTGCAGGAGTTCGACGTTGTCGGTGCCGACATCCAGCACGATCGGAAGTGTTCGGGCCGGATCGATGCCGCTGATGAGGGTGTACAGCGAAAGCTTGCCGATCGGGATGCCCATCCCGCCGATGCCCTGGTCCCCCAGACCGAGGATGCGCTGGCCGTCGGTAACCACTATCACGTCGACCTCGCGGTGCCGCCGGTTCTGCAGTACCTCGTCCAATCGGTCGCGGTCGGGGTAGGACACGAACAATCCCCGCGGCCGGCGGTAGATCTCGCTGAACCGCTGGCAGGCCTCGCCGACGGTCGGCGTGTAAACGATGGGCAGCGACTCGGGGATGTGGTCGGCCAGCACGCGATAGAACAGCGTCTCGTTGCGGTCCTGCAGCCCCCGCAGGTAGATGTGCTTGTCCAGATCGTCGTGTCGGGTGGAGAACTCGTGCCAGCAATGCGCGACTTGCTCGTCCATCGTCTTGACCGCGGTCGGCAACAGGCCCAGCAGACCGTGCTTGCGGCGCTCCTCCTCGGTGAACGCCGTACCCTTGGTTGTCAACGCATCGAAAAGAGCTGCCTGCCCACGCTTTTCGTCCACCATCCCGGAGGTCCCCTCTCCACCGATCGGGCCGGCACCTGATGCGGCCTATAGGGAATCATCGCTGATCTCGCCTGCAACCGCGAGGTCCCGACACGCACCGGTGCGGGGTCGCTCAAACACCGTCGTCGACTGAGCTTTACTGATGTCATGAGCGACGACGACCTCGCGGTGGCACTGGATCTGGCCGACCAGGCCGACGCGGTCACGCTGGCCCGTTTCGGCGCAGTTGACCTGCGTGTCGACACCAAGCCGGACCTGACGCCGGTCAGCGACGCCGATCACGCGGTCGAAACCGGGCTGCGCGAAACCCTGGCCCGGCTCCGCCCCGACGACAGCGTCCTCGGCGAGGAGTTCGGCGGGTCGACCAGCGTGGCGGGGCGCCAGTGGGTCATCGACCCGATCGACGGCACCAAGAACTTCGTGCGCGGGGTCCCGGTGTGGGCCAGTCTGATCGCGCTGCTCGAAGACGGCGTACCCCGGGTCGGCGTGGTGAGCGCCCCGGCGCTGCAGCGGCGTTGGTGGGCGGCCACCGGCGCGGGCGCGTTCGTCGCCGTCGGGGGCGCCGCCCCGCGTCGGTTATCGGTGTCTTCTGTGGCGCAACTAGATTCGGCCAGCCTGTCGTTTTCGAGCCTGTCCGGCTGGACCCAACTCGGTCTGCGTGATCGATTTCTGGAGCTCACCGACGAGGTGTGGCGGGTGCGGGCGTTCGGCGATTTCCTGTCCTACTGCTTCGTCGCCGAAGGCGCGGTCGACATCGCCGCCGAACCAGAAGTGTCGCTCTGGGATCTGGCTCCGCTGGACGTCCTGGTTCGTGAGGCGGGCGGGACGTTCACCAGCCTGGACGGCACCGAGGGCCCGCACGGTGGCAATTCGGTGGCCACCAACGGTTTGCTGCATGAGCAGGTACTGCGAAAATTGTCCGCCGGCTAGTCCGATACGTGTGAACTGGGTAACAGGCACCTTCTATCTTACTCCGGAGTAAGATACAGTCATCGCACTGCCCCAACGACCGAGGCTGCATTCATGACAAACACTGTCACCCACACGAACGGCTCGCGTAACGGCTCGAAGTCGCGCGCAAAGCGCAGCGGCAACGAGTCCGCCATTGGCGAGCAAACCCACAAGCGCACTGGCATCGACGTGGCGATCGGCCTGCTCACGCCACTCGTCGGCCAGGAGTTCCTGGACAAATACGGCCTGCGCGACCCGCTGAACCGTGGGCTGCGCTACGGCACCAAGCAGGTCTTCTCCGCTGCCGGTGCAGCCAGCCGGCAGTTCAAGAAAGTCGAGAACCTGCGCGGCGGTCCGACCCGGCTGAAGACCAGCGGCAAGGACTACTACGACCTCACGCCGGACGACGACCAGAAGATGATCGTCGAGACGGTCGAGGAGTTCGCCGCGGAGATCTTGCGACCGGCGGCGCACGACGCCGACGCCGCCACCACCTATCCCCCGGACCTGGTCAAGCAGGCCACGGAATTGGGGATCACCGCGATCAACATTCCCGAGGACTTCGACGGCATCGCCGCCGAGCGCTCCAGCGTCACCAATGTGCTGGTGGCCGAGGCGCTGGGCTACGGCGACATGGGCCTGGCGCTGCCGATCCTGGCGCCGGCCGGCGTCGCCGCCGCACTGACCCACTGGGGCAGCGCGAGTCAGCAGGCGACCTACCTGAAGGAATTCGCCGGCGACAACGTTCCGCAGGCCTGCGTGGCCATCGCGGAACCGCAGCCGCTGTTCGACCCGACCGCGCTGAAGACCACCGCGGTCCGCACCCCGGGCGGCTACCGGCTCACCGGCGTCAAGTCCTTGGTTCCCGCGGCCGCCGACGCCGAATTGTTCGTCGTCGCAGCCCAACTCAACGGCAAGCCGGCGTTGTTCATCGTCGAATCCGGTAGCGATGGCCTGACGGTAAAGCCCGACCCGAGCATGGGTATCCGCGCGGCGGCACTCGGCCGCGTGGAACTCGACAATGTCGCGGTGCCGCTCAGCGCGCGCCTCGGCGACGAGGATGCCTCCGAAGCTGACCACGCCCAGAACTACTCCGAGGCGATCGCACTGTCGCGGTTGGGCTGGGCCGCTCTGGCGGTCGGCACGTCGCACGCCGTGCTCGACTACGTCGTCCCCTACGTCAAGGAACGCGAGGCGTTCGGCGAACCCATCGCCCATCGGCAGTCGGTCGCGTTCATGTGCGCCAACATCGCCATCGAACTCGACGGTCTGCGGCTGATCACCTGGCGTGGAGCGGCGCGGGCCGAGCAGGGTCTGTCGTTCGTTCGCGAGGCTGCGCTGGCCAAGAAGATCGGCACCGACAAAGGCATGCAGATCGGCTTGGACGGTGTGCAGTTGCTCGGTGGTCACGGCTTCACCAAGGAGCACCCGGTCGAGCGTTGGTACCGCGACCTTCGAGCCATCGGCGTCGCCGAGGGCGTCGTGGTCATCTAGCAGTCATCTGAGTCGGACCTACCCAAACGCAACGAAAGACCAATCATGGCAATCAATTTGGAACTGCCCGGCAAGATGCGCGCGGTGATCGAGAAGGCCCACCAGGGCGCTGCCGAGATGATGCGCCCCATCGCCCGCAAGTACGACCTCAAGGAACACGCCTACCCCGTCGAACTCGACACGCTGTCCGAGCTGTTCGCCGGCGTCTCCGAATCCAGCTCGCTGGATATGGCCGGCGCCAACGGTCTTCGCAGCAGCGAGAGCAACGGTGAGAACCGCAACGCCGCCAACATGGCAGCGGCATTGCAGGCCCTCGAGGCCAGTTGGGGCGACGCGGCCATGCTGCTGTCGATTCCCTTCCAGGGCCTCGGAAACGCAGCCGTGTCCGCGGTGGCCACCAACGAGCAGCTGGAGCGCCTGGGCCGGGTGTGGGCCGCAATGGCCATCACCGAGCCGGGATTCGGATCCGACTCGGCGGCGGTGTCCACCACCGCCAAACTGGACGGCGACGAGTACGTCATCAACGGCGAGAAGATCTACGTCACCGCCGGCTCTCGAGCCACCCACATCGTGGTGTGGGCGACGCTGGACAAGACTAAGGGTCGCTCGGCGATCAAATCGTTCATCGTGCCGCGTGAGCACCCCGGGGTGACCGTCGAGCGGTTGGAGAACAAGCTCGGCATCAAGGGCTCGGACACTGCGGCCATCCGGTTCGAGAACGCTCGCATTCCCAAAGAGAATTTGCTCGGCAACCCCGAAATCGAGCCGGGCAAAGGCTTTTCCGGCGTCATGGAGACCTTCGACAACACCCGGCCGGTGGTAGCCGCGATGGCCGTCGGGATCGCCCGCGCCACGCTGGAGGAGCTGCGCAAGATCCTGACCAACGCGGGTGTGGAGATCTCCTACGACAAGCCCGCACAGGTGCAGAGTGCCGCTGCGGCCGAGTTCATCCGGATGGAAGCCGAGTGGGAGTCCAGCTATCAGCTGACGCTGCGCGCCGCCTGGCAGGCCGACAACAACATCCCGAACTCTAAAGAGGCGTCGATGTCGAAGGCGAAGGCCGGCCGAGTGGGCAGCGACATCACCCTCAAGGCGGTCGAATTGGCTGGCACCATCGGCTATTCGGAAGACACCCTGTTGGAGAAGTGGGCGCGCGACTCGAAGATCATGGACATCTTCGAGGGCACCCAGCAGATCCAGCAGCTGGTGGTCGCCCGCCGCCTGCTCGGTCTGTCGTCCTCCGAGCTGAAGTAGTTCGCCGCCGCTCAGGCGGCAATCAGCTTGAGCGGCAGCCGTTCGTGGCGCCGAATGATGTTGTTGATCGCCCACGTTGGTGACGAGGTCAGCTCGATCCGGTCGACGCGCTCCGTCAACGCCCGCAGCATGGCCTCGGTCTCCAGCCGAGCCAGCCCCTGCCCCGCGCAGGCGTGCGCGCCGTGACCGAAGCCGAGCTGCCGGCCGGCGTCGCGACGGATGTCGAAGTCATCCGCGCGGTCCCATTCGCGTTCGTCGCGGTTCGCCGACGCGTAGAGCACCAGGACACGCGAGCCCGCCGGAATCGTCGCATCGCCGATTGGGGCTTCACGGGCGGCCTTTCGCCCGAACCCGCGCAACGGCGACTCGTATCGGATGACTTCGTTGACGGCGTTGGGGATCAGGTCCTGATCGGCTTTGAGGATCTCCCATTGCTCCGGAAACGTCGCGAACAGATGCAGCGCGCTGGAGATGGCACTGATCGTGGTGTCCAGGGACGGAGCGATGTAATCGACCATCAGCGGCGGGCATTCGCGGTGTCGCAGCTTTCCCTCGTCGGCCGCGATCAGCACATCGTGGCCCAGGCTGCCCTCGATCACGCTGCGCCGGCGCACCACGCGTCGGGCGAAACGCAGCATTTGCACACTCGACCTCGAGGCTTTGAGCCACTGGCCGTTGAGCGGACCGAGAACGTCGAATGTCGCTCCGGCCCAGGCCAATAGGTGGTCACGCTGGTCGCGCGGCCACCCGACCAGGTCGGGTACGACCGCCAGCGGCAACGCGGTTGCGAGATCGGCAACGCCGTCCACATCACCCTTGGTGATGGCGGCATCGACGACTTGGGCCGCCTGCTCGGACACGGTGGCACTGATGGCTCCCAGTGCGCGCGGCAGCATGCGGTGCGCGACCAGTTTGCGCCGCCGATTATGTTCTGCCCCATCGCTTCCCAACGTCGTGCCACGGGAGAGCCGATTGCTGATGGGGTTGAGCGCTACCCCGCCGTCGGAGACGAACGTTTTGTCGTCCCGCAGCACGGCCTTGCACTCGGCGAATCGGGGCAGTGCGTAGACCCGCTGCTTGGGCAGCCACACCATTGATCCGAGTTCGCGCAGCCGCGCGTAGTGCGGGTAGGGGTCGACAATGGCGTCGGACGCATAGATATCGGGCCTATAACGCGGAATTCCCTTGACTGGCCGGTACTTCGATGATCCTGGCATACGTGCGCTCATCTCTTCTCGGCGGTGCGGACCGACATTGGCTGACGTGGCAGTTCGTTGGCCGCGAGCCGCGGTATTGCGTCGCAGAGGGGCCGTAGACGGGCGCCGGCCTGCATGACGGTTCGATCGGGCCGGACGACGGCGGCCAGCGCTCGACCGCCGTGCAACCACTGCGCCAATTCGGTTCCCGGTTGCGCGGTGATGACTGTGGCGCCCCGCAGCTGCAGCTCCTGCCTCAGCGACGGCTCCAGCGGCTTGACGGTGACGAGTGCGAATCCATTACCCAGTCGGGCGTCCAGCCGTACCGCGTCGTCGATGACGGGATTTGGACACAAGGTGCCGGCCAACCCGTGTGGTCGCCACGATTTGACGATCAGCGCGGAGCGGCGCAACGGCGGTGTGCTGCTGTCGACCAGCCTGGTACGCAGGCCGGGAATCACGTGCAGCCGCGGCGCCAGCGATCGGCGGATCACGTTGCCGAGCCGGCCTCCGGCGGTCATCGCCCAGCCCATCCCCAGGGCCAGGCGAATCATCAAGCGCGCATGCGGTTTTCGCTCCGACTCGTAAGTGTCCAAGACACCGGCCGGAAGGACGTTGTTGATCACGGCGGCCAGTTTCCAGGCCAGGTTCATTGCGTCACGCATACCGCTCCCCATGCCCTGCCCGATGAACGGCGGGGTCAGGTGAACGGCGTCGCCAAGGATGAAGACGTTGCGGTCACGCCACCGGTCGGCCAGCTGAGCACGGAACGTGTACTCGGCGACGCGCACGACGTCGAGTCGCTCGTCGTCGACGCCGTCCACCCACGGCCCGATCAACCGCCGCAGCGCCGTCGGCGTCCGGTAGTCGTCGACGCTCTCTCCGGGCAGCAGTCGGAACTCCCACCGGTAGCGGGTCGGACCGATCCTCATATAGGTTGCGGCGCGCACGGGGTCGCAAACCTGGTGCACGCCGTCCCACTGGTCCAACTCGGCGTCGGTCACGACGTCGGCGACCAACCAGCGCTGCTCGAAACCGAGGTCGTCCATCTGGGCGCCGATCGAGGTACGGGTAATGCTGTTGGCGCCATCGCAACCCAGGACGTAGTCGGCTTCGACCTGATGCCGCGCCCCGGTCGAGCGGTCGGTGAATGTGACCCGGGCGCGGTTGTGGTCGAGCTGTCTGATGTCGGTGACGTCGACATCGCCGCGCAATTCGACTGCCGGGTAGTTCTTGAGATTCGCCCGCAGGAGGGCCTCCAGTTCCGGCTGGTCGAACATGTTCGCCTGGGGGTAGCCGTGGACACTGTCGTCGGCATCGCGCCGGAACTCGGCCAGCAGGCGGAAATCGTGGTCCAGCAGCCGCAGTCCCATCGCCGGCCGGGAGATCGCCGAGAATTCCGCACTGACACCGAGACGGGCGATGATGCGGTGGACTTCGTCGTCGAGGTGTACGGCTCGCGGCTGCGGATATGCACTCGCATAGCGGTCCAGCACCAGGCATCGAATCCCGTACTGGGCCAGCAGGGTCGCCGCAGTGATCCCGGTCGGACCAGCGCCGACGACAAGTACCGGCACGGACGCCTCAGCGATGACGGTCATGGGGTTCCGACGTTCCGATCAGGTGTACTTGACGGAGTTACGTTGTCCGCCAAGATCTATGGCGCCGTCGTCGGTCGCGACAGTGGCTTCGACGACATCGCCGTCATGCAGGTATTTCGGGTTTTTTGCCTGCCGACCGAAAAACGCCTTCCACTTCACCGCCGGCGGCAGCAGCGATCCGATGATCTCGATCGGTTTGGGCGGAGCGCTGAGCGCGGTGCCGACCGGGGTGCCGGTCAACACCAGGTCACCCGCGTCCAGGCGCTGGAATCGGGTCAGCGCCTGTAACGCTTCCACGGGCGGGTAGATCATGTCGCCGTCGACGATCATGTCCTGGCGCACTTCACCGTTGACCCGCAAGCGGAGTCGCAACTCACCGAACCTCTTGAGCTCGTCGGCGTCGAGCAGTACCAGCCTGGGACCGACGGGGGTGAAACTCGGATACGACTTCGACTCGTAGAACTGGGTTTTCGGCAGTTGGACGTCACGCGCAGAGACATCATTCGTCACCACCAGCCCGGCGATGTAGTCCGCGAGATTCGCATCGGTGACGACGGTGCCTACCGGCATGTCGCGGCCGATGACCAGGCCGATCTCGACCTCGTAATCGAGGAGGCGGACGTGGGCGGGCTTGACTATGTGGTCGAATGGGCCCGCGATCGAGCCTGAAGCCTTGCGGAAGAACGTCAGCGGGGTCGCCGTGGGATCCATTCCCGCGTCTTTGACGTGTGAGGCGAAGTTGGTCATCTGCGCGACCACCCGGCACGGTGCGGTGACCGGCGAGGCCAGCGTGAGGTTCTCCAGCGGCACGGTATCCGTTGCGGATGTGGCGGCGGCGTCGATGGCCGCACGGTCGGCGAGCAACTCCCGGGTGGTGGCGGCGTCGCCGGTGATCTTGTTCGCTCCGGATTCGGTGACCACCCACCAGGCGTCATCGGCACGCACGATCGAGATTGTCATGAGCTGGCTACTTTCATCATGCCGACGAGTCGGCGGAGATCGAATTCGTTGTGTTCGCGGAGGCCGCCGATCATCGAACGCGCCTCGTGGGGCAGGGATTTGGGATTGATGCCGAGGAAGTCTTTGGTCGCCGGCGGTCCCCACTGCGACAGCCCGGACGAGGTGAACGGCGCCCAGCCAGGTTCCAGTGTGGAGTCGAACATGTCGCCGTCGGTGAAGTGCTCCACCATGAGCCCGTCGGGGTCACGCCAATAGTCGAAGATCTGGCTGCCCTGGATGTGTCGGCCGACACCCCACGACCGTTGATAGCCATGGTCTTTGAGGTGCTCACCACCGGCGGCCAAGGTGTCGAGGTCGCAGACCTGATAAGCCGAATGAACGTAACGGTTGGTCGGTCCCAACGCTATGGCCAGGGTGTGATGGTCGGCCGGTATCGGGCCGTGGTCGCAGCGGATGAAACTCATCGTCGGCCCGCGCTCGCGCTGACCGGGGAAGTACAGGAAGTCGCTGACGATCATGCCGAAGTGATCGAGATACCAGTCCAGCACCTGAAGATATTTCGCAGTTTGCAGGACGACATGCCCGAGCCTCTGCACCCGCGCGGGCTCTCTGGCCGGGCGTTGGGCGGTGTTCGCGCGGCGCACGTCGTTGCCGAAGTTGAAGGTGTGCGGCGACTGATGCGGAAGGGCCGCGTGCTCGTTCGTCCGGGTGACGACACGCACGGGCAGACCACTCGGGTCAGTGAGGTCGATCGCCAGGCCGCCGATCGTTTCAGGCAGGGCTCGGGTGCGGACGCCGGTGGCATCGGCCAGGCGTTGCAGGTCGGCTTCGTCAGCGGCCTGCAGCGCCAACCCGAGGAACCGCGAGGACGGTCCACGTCTGATCAGCACGCAGGGGGCACCGGCGTCGGTACCGCGCAGGTGGAGCTCGTCGTCAGTGCGCAACACCGTCGAGAATCCGAAGACGTGGGCGAACTTTTCGGCGCGCACCAGATCTGGCTTGCAGAATTCCAGCCAGGCCAGAGCGCGCACCTTGATCACCGGGTTTCGTGACCGGCCCAGGTGTTCTCCACTTCGGCGGCCCTGGTCGCTGTGCAGGTCTTTATGAGCGCTGATTGTGCTGCTCACTCGAACTCCTTGATTGACTGACGAAATCGTCACATGCGACGGTACACTCAGTCAAGGCAATCTGACGAAATCCTCAGAAGTGATCAAGTCGGCTACGATTGCCACGCGGAGAGGAGATCGAGGTGGCAGCAGAACCAGCCGATCAGCCGGTGGCCCTACCGAATCGTCTGGAGCGACGCAAGCAACGAACCCGCGCCGCACTGATCCAGGCCGCGCAAGTCTTCATCGGCGCGGGCAAGCTGAACACGCCCATCTTGGAGATCACCCAGGCAGCCGACGTCGGAATGGGTTCGTTCTACAACTACTTCGACAGCAAGGAAGAACTCTTCGCCGCCGCCATCAACGATGCCCTCGATGCGCACGGCGCCCTGCTCGACATGGTCACCGAATCGCTCGAGGATCCCGCGGAGACCTTCGCGTGCAGCTTTCGGCTCACCGGCCGGCTTTTTCGGCAGCGCCCCCAGGAAAGCCGGGTGCTGCTTGCCAACGGCGTGTTGCTGACGTCGACCGATCGGGGTCTTGCCCCGAGGGCGCTGCGCGATATCGTTGCGGCCATTCGCGCCAACCGATTTCGCATCGACGATCCCACGCTGGCGCTGGCCCTCGCCGGGGGCGCACTGATGGGGTTGGGTCAGTTGCTGGCCGCCGAGCCCGATCGTGACGACGCTCTGGCGGCGGATCGCGTCGCCGAAGACATGCTGCGCATGTTCGGCATGGATGCCGACGAGGCCCGAGACATCTGCCAGCGGCCGCTCCCCGACCTCGATCAGCATCAGGGTTGAGTTCACAGCGGCGACTGGCGGCAGCATCGTCCGCAACCGGTTGTCCTACAACCAAATCCGAGGAGTCCGCGATGCTGCGCATCGACACTCATCACCACGTGATCCCGCCGGATTATCGAAAAGCGTTGCAGCGGGCCGGCCTTCTCGAAGCAGGCGGACGCGCATTACCGGGCTGGGCGCCGGAGACGTCGCTGCAGGCAATGGCCGACCTCGGCGTCGGTACCGCCATCCTGTCGGTGTCCACCCCGGGCACGGCATTTCTGCCCAGCCCCGCCGATGCCGCCGCGCTGGCACGTGACCTCAACGACTACACCGCCGCGGTGGTCGAAGCACAGCCTGACCGGTTCGGTTTTCTCGCCACCGTGCCGCTCCCCCACGTCGACAAATCCATCGCCGAGATCACGCGCTCATTGGATGAACTCCACGCCGACGGCATCGTGATGCTGGCGAACAACTCCGGAACCTATCTTGGCGAAGATGGCCAGGATCCCGTGTTCGCCGCACTCAACGATCGGTCCGCGACGGTGTTCATCCACCCGGCAGAACTGCCCGGGCCGGCGGCTCCAGGGGTCCCGCCTTTCGCGGCCGACTTCTTACTCGACACCACCCGTGCCGCGTATTTGTTGGTACGCAACGGGATTGCAGCCCGGCACCCCAATATCCGGTTCATCCTGAGTCACGCCGGCGGATTCGTGCCATATGCGAGCCACCGGATGGCCGTCGCAATCACCGCCGACACGGGCCGCAGCCCGGCCGACGTCCTCGACGACTTCGCCGGCTTCTACTTCGATACCGCGCTGTCCTCCAGCGCAGCCGCACTGCCGACGTTGCTGGCGTTCGCCAAGCCGGGTCACATCACCTTCGGCTCCGACTGGCCGTACGCCCCGGCCGTTGCCGGAAAGCTGTTCGCGGCCGGCCTGGAGACTTACCCGGGCATTGACGCCGCGACTCGCGCGGCGATCGAACGTGACAACGCGCTGGCCCTGTTCCCCCGGCTGGGCGCAGCGCCGCAACCGATCCCGCAGTCACCGGCGCAACGTGTCCGCCACACCGTGAGCCGATCGGTCTTGCGTGGTATCAGCCGGATGACGAGCACGACGTAAGCATCCGCTCGCTCGAGTCCGGCAGCTTGCTTCGGACGTCGTCGAGTGTGAACATCCGCACGGGGGCTAACGTCAAGCGCTAGCAACGTTCAACGGAGGTGGCATGCGCGCAGCACAATTGACTCGGCTCGACGGCCCGGAGGCAGTCGAAATCGGCGAGATCGACGAGCCGACAGGTGACGGTGTGGTCGTCGAGGTCCACGCGGCCGGAGCGGCTTTCCCCGACGCACTGCTGACGCGCGGCCTCTACCAGTACCGCCCCGATCCGCCATTCGTGCTGGGCGCCGAGATCGCCGGAGTGGTTCGTTCGGCCCCGCCTGACGCACACGTCAAGGCCGGTGACCGGGTGGTCGGCCTGACCATGTTGACCGGAGGCATGGCCGAAGTCGCCGTGCTGCAACCCGACCGGGTGTTCTCGCTGCCGGACAACGTCAGCTTCGCCGCGGGCGCCGGCCTGCTGTTCAACGACCTGACCGTGTACTTCGCGCTGACGGTCCGCGGGCGGTTGCACGAAGGCGAGACGGTGTTGGTGCACGGCGCCGCCGGCGGCATCGGCACCTCGGCCCTGCGACTCGCGCCCGTACTCGGCGCTTCGCGCGTCATCGCGGTGGTCAGCACCGAGGACAAGGCCGACATCGCGCGGGCGGCGGGGGCGACCGACGTCGTGCTGGCCGACGGTTTCAAGGACAAGGTCAAGGAACTGACCGGGGGCCGCGGTGTCGACATCGTGGTCGACCCGGTCGGTGGCGACCGGTTCACCGACTCACTGCGCTCGCTTGCTCCGGCCGGCCGGCTGCTGGTGATCGGTTTCACCGGCGGCGAGATCCCGACGGTCAAGGTAAATCGGTTGCTGCTGAACAACATCGACGTGGTCGGTGTCGGCTGGGGCGCCTGGGCGGGCACTCATCCAGGTGCACTGGCCGAGCAGTGGGCCGATCTGGAGAAGCTGCTGGCGTCGGGCAAGCTGCCACCGCCCGAGCCGGTCGTCTACCCGTTGGACGAGGCCGGCGCGGCGATCGCCTCGCTGGAAAACCGCACCGCCAAGGGCAAAGTCGTCGTCCAGATTCGCGACTGACGGGATCCTCGGCCGCGAGACAGAAGACGTGGTCGTCAACCGCGAACTTTCACAGCCCTGGCTTCTTACTCGCGCGCGCTGGCCAGATCGGAGAGGTGCTTGAGCGAGTTCTCCAAATGTGAGGGCGCGAACGGCGGAAATCCAATGTGCTCACGGGTTTCGGGCGGCACCCCGGACCAGTCATAGGTGAGGGTCACGTGGGTTTCGGACGGCCCGGCGTCGCTGATGTCGTAACGCCAGATCCAGCCGCCGAATGACAGGTTCCCGTCCCCCTCGGGGTCTTGACCGGGCTGCCAGGCGATGGCGTTCGGGCGGTCGAACACGACGACCTGGTTGGCCATCTCGTAGTTCTTGTCGGGGTGGTTGTCGTGATACATCGCAATCCGGAAAACCTGGCCGTTGCGGGTCAGCGTTGCGCCATCGAGGGACTCCCGGACCCAACCGGTCCCGTCGATGGCTTCGTGGGTGGTCGGGTCGGCCAGTATGCCGAACACCGCCTCTGCTGAGGCCGGGATCGTGATCGTGGCGAGGGTGGTGTCGTTGGTCATACCGGTGCAGACTGCGCGGAGGCCGGAAATTCATCTCGGGATCGCTTGTGCGTGAGATTAAGAAAAAGTAATGTCACTTTCAGTTTTAGTCGTTCCCAACGCCGCCGCGACCCCGGAGCCACCATGGAATCGTTCATCCACCTGCGCAAAGGCAAGACACCGCGGCGCTTACACGCCGACCTCGACGGGCTGAAAGACGACGAGCTGGGCCGCGGGGGCTTCACCGGACGCACGGCGAACCTCTACCGCCGCCACGACCCCACCGCCTACCGGACCGACGGCCCGCTGCGCCCCGTCGACGTGCTGTCCAGCGAGCTGAAACCCAGCGACGCCACTGATGCCGACGGTGGTCCGCTGCTCATGTTCACCAACCCCGACTGCCGCATCTCGCTGTCCCGCCGCGCGCAGCCGATGCCGTACTTCGCCCGGCACATCGACGGTGATCTGCTTTTGTTCGTGCACCAGGGAGCCGGTCTACTGGAGACCGAGTTCGGACCGCTGCGCTATCGGGCGGGCGACTGGGTGTACCTGCCCAAGGCATGCACCTGGCGTCAGGTGCCGGACCCCTCGTCGGACGAGGCGACGACCTTGCTGATGATCGAGTCCACCGACGAGTTCCGGGTTCCGTCACCGGGTCCGCTCGGCCGACACTTTCCGTTCGACCCCTCGCAAGCCGTCATCCCCGAGCCGGCGCCGATCGACGACGACGGCCGCGACGAGTACCACGTTCGGCTGATTCACGAGGGCGGCCCCACAACGCAGATCTACCAACACAATCCGCTCGACGTCGAAGGCTGGCGCGGCGACAACTTCGCGTTCACCTTCAACATTGCCGACTACAACGTGGTGACCTCCGACAGCGTCCACCTTCCCCCGACCGTGCACTTGTTCATGCAATCCACCGGCGTCTGCGTGATGAACTTTCTACCCAAGCCCGCCGAAGGCGTTGCGGGTACCGAGCGCACCCCGTGGTACCACCGCAACGTCGACTACGACGAAATCGCGTTCTTCCACGGGGGTTCGCTCTATGGCATTTCGATGCCACCCGGCCTGATTTCCCATGCGCCCCAAGGTGTTCACCACGGCGCTCCGGAGAAAGCGCGCGAACGAGCCCGCCGCAAATTCGACGAGCACTCGCGGGTCGACTGGCAGGTCATCGCCGTCGACACCCGTCGTCGGCTCACCCCGTCAGCCGAAGTGCTGGCCAACGATCTGGGACAGCACTGATGACAAACACCAACGACGACCATCGAATTGACGAGGAGGAGCGGCGATGACGACCAGCGCGCCGGTGAAACACGACTACGAACGGATTCCCTATCTGGTTGCCTTCCAGAACAATTCCGGGGTCCGCGACGTCTACGGCGGCTTGGCCGAAATCGTGGTGCTCGAGAGCTATCTCCTCAAGCCGAAAGACAGGCCGTCGGACACCGTGCTGATGTTCATGCATCCGATCGGCGGCGGAGCGTATCTGCCGATGATCAACGCCCTGGCCCGGGCGGGTAATCACGTCATCTACTGCAACAGCCGATTCCGCGGCACCGACTCGGCGCTGCTGATGGAGAAGGTGATCGAAGACCTCGGTGCCGCCATCAAGGACGCCAAAGACCGACTCGGCTACCGCAAGGTCGTGCTCGCCGGCTGGAGCGGCGGCGGTTCGCTGTCTGTCTTCTACCAGCAGCAGGCCCAGCACGCGACCATCACCTCGAGCCCGTCGGGTGACGGGCCCGACCTCACCCAACTCGACCTGCCGGCCGCCGACGGAATCATGTTGCTGGCCGCGCACATCAGCCGGCACGGCACGCTGACCGAATGGCTGGACGGCTCGATTCTCGACGAATCCGATCCGACCAAGCGGGACCCGGAGCTGGACCTTTACAACCCGGACAACCCGAACCAGCCGCCGTACAGCGAGGAGTTCCTGGCCCGCTACCGACAGGCGCAGATCGACCGTAACCGCCGAATCACCGCCTGGGTCAAGGACAAACTGGCCGAGCTCAAAGCCGCCGGACGCCCAGATGACGAGTTCGGTTTCATCGTGCACGGCACCATGGCCGACCCGCGCTGGCTCGACCCGGCGGTCGATCCCAACGAACGGGCACCGGGAACCTGCTATTTGGGCGATCCTCAAGTGGTGAACATGGGACCGGTCGGTTTGGCGCGGTTTTCGACGCTGCGCAGTTGGTTGTCGCAGTGGAGCTACGACGACGCACACGGGGACGGGATTGCCTGCGGTCGCGACATCGCGGTGCCGGCATTGGTGATCGGCAACCTCGCCGACGACGCGTGCACGCCAGAGCACACCCGCCGCCTGTTCGAGGCCATCGGCCATCCGGACAAGGAGATGCACGAAATCCACGGCGCCACGCACTACTACGCCGGCCCGGACCAGCGCGACAAGTTACGCGAGGCCGTCGAAGTGGTCACCGATTGGCTTGAGCGCCATGACTTCACGGGGGTGCAGTGACCGGACCACCCGGCGCGCTGGACGGCATCCGCGTGCTGGAACTGGGCACCCTGATCGCCGGGCCGTTCGCCGGACGGCTGCTCGGCGACATGGGCGCCGACGTCATCAAGGTCGAGCCGCCGGGCTCACCGGACCCACTGCGCACGTGGGGCCAGGCCGAAGTCGACGGACATCATGTGTTCTGGACCGTGCACGCCCGCAACAAGCGAGCCGTCACGCTGGATCTGCGCAAACCCCGCGGTCGGGAGCTGTTTCTCGATCTCGTCGAGAAGTCCGACATCGTCGTGGAGAACTTCCGCCCCGGCACCCTGGAAAAGTGGAATCTGGGATACGACGTCCTCAGCGAACGTAATTCGGGCATCATCCTGGTGCGGGTGTCGGGTTACGGACAGACCGGGCCCGACGCGCACAAGGCCGGTTATGCCTCGGTCGCCGAGGCCTCCAGCGGTCTGCGTTACCTGAACGGATTCCCCGGCGGTCCGCCACCGCGGCTGGCCCTGTCCCTGGGCGACAGTCTGGCCGGGATGTTCGGCGCTCAGGGCGCGTTGGCCGCGCTGTACCGGCGCAGCGTCACCGGACATGGCCAGGTCGTGGACGTCGCGCTCACCGAATCATGCTTGGCAGTACAGGAATCGACGATTCCCGACTACGACGTCGGCGGTGTGGTGCGCGGCCCGTCCGGTACCCGCCTCGAGGGCATCGCGCCGTCCAACATCTACCAGAGCGCGGACGGCTCGTGGGTGGTGATCGCGGCCAACCAGGACACCGTGTTCGCCCGGTTGTGCACCGCGATGGGGCGCGCTGAATTGGCCACCGACGAGCGATTCGCCAATCATGTTGCCCGCGGCCGTAATCAGGACGAGCTCGACCAGATAATCGGCTCCTGGGCTGCCGCGCGCCAACCCGGTGACATCATCGAGACGCTCAGCGCCGCGGGCGTAATCTCGGGCCCGATCAACACCGTTGCCGACGTGGTCAACGACCCGCAACTGCGGGCTCGCGGCATGCTGGTCGAGCATCACGACGAGCGGCTCGGCCGGCCGGTGCTGGGGCCGGGCATTGCACCGGTGCTGTCGGAATCGCCAGGCAGCGTACGCAACGCCGGCTCGGCGCGGCCGGGCCAGCACAACGACGACGTCTACCGGGAGCTGCTCGGCAGGAGCGCCGACGAGATCGAGGAACTGCGCGCCGAGGGGGTCGTGTGACGCACATCGATATCCGCGAGGTGGCGCTGCGCGACGGCTTGCAGATCGAGAAGCCAATCCCGTTGTCCGCCAAGCTCGAGCTGCTGGCCGCGGTGGCCGCCACCGGGGTGCGGGAGATCGAAGCCACCGCGTTCGTGTCTCCGTCGAAGGTGCCGTCGATGGCCGACGCCGCCGAATTGGCCGCCGAGTTGCACCACTACCCCGATATCGACTTCTCCGCTCTGGTCGCCAGCCCCAACGGCGCCAAGCGGGCCGTTGGGGCTGGCCTGCGCTCGATCGAATACGTGGTCGCGGCCAGCGATGCCTTCAGCCAGGCCAACGTCGGACGCAGCAGCGCCCAGGCCACCGAGCAGATCAGCGAGATCGTCGCCATCGCGCACGACAGCGACGTCAGCGTCGAGGTGATCGTCGCCGTCGCGTGGGACTGCCCTTTCGAGGGACCCACCCCACCCCAGCGAGTCCTCGACATCGCGGCGGCCGCGGGTGATCGGGGTGTCGACCGGTTCAGCATCGCCGACACCATCGGCACGACGACGCCGGGGCGGGTGCGCTCGCTGATCGCTCAGCTGCGTCCGGTGATCGGAGATCTGCCGCTGGGTGGGCATTTTCACAACACTCGCGGCGCCGGACTGGCCAGCGCCTACGCCGCAGTCGAGTCCGGTGTCACCCGGTTGGACGCGTCGGCCGGTGGGCTGGGCGGCTGCCCTTTCGCGCCCGGTGCAACGGGCAACATCGCCACCGAAGACTTGGTGTACCTGCTGCGCGACAGCGGCATCGACACCGACATCGACCTGCAGGCGGCGATCACCGCCGCCGGTGTCGCGAAAACGGTTGTCGGTCATGACTTGCCGAGTGCGCTGCTTCGCGCCGGCGACCGGAAGCCACCCGATGCCCACTGACGTGCTGACTGCCAAGGGCCGCCAGACCCGCGCGGCCATCGAGCAGGCCGCCCGCAAACTGTTCGCGGAGCGCGGCTTTCACGGCACCACGTTGGCCGACATCACGTCGTCGGCCGGAAAATCCGCCGCGGTGTTCTATCGGTATTTCGACGACAAAGAAGACCTGCTCTTCGCTCTCGCGGAGTCGTTTCTGCACGAGGTGCTGACTCCGTCGGGGCTGAGCCTGCACCTGCCGGACTCTCCGGAGGATGACGCGTTCTTCACATCGGTGGTCACCGGCTACTGGAACATGTTCAAGCAGAACATCGGGATCATGATCGCGGTCGACCAGCTGGCCACCACCCAGCAGCGGTTTGCCATCGTGCAGAACCAGTTTCGCCGTTTCGGGATGGACATCGTGGCGGCGTCGGTGCGCCACGTCCAGCAACACGGCTACGCCGCCGAACTCAACCCCGAGCACATCGCCGCGGCGATCGCGCTGCTGTTCGAGAACTTCACCACAGTGTTCGTGGGACCGGCCGGCTCCGGGCGGCTGGGACTGACGATCAGCGACGACGACGCGATTGCGACTCTCGCTACGGTGTGGAAGAAAACCCTGTACGGCTGATCAACCGGGATCAAGAGGAGAAATCAGAGTGGATTTCACGTTGCCCGAACACCTTCCGGGCGTGCTCGCCGACATGGACGCGTTCATCGAACGGGAGATCGCCCCGCTGCAGGCCGAGAACATGCAGTACTTCGACCAGCGCCGAGAACACGCCCGCACCGATTGGGACAATGACGGCATTCCCACCCGGGAATGGGAAGACCTACTCGCGGAGATGCGCCGCCGCGCCGACAAGGCGGGCTGGCTGCGTTACGGCCTGCCCGCATCGCTGGGCGGCCGCGACGGTTCCAACATCGACATGGCGGTGATTCGGGAACATCTGGCCCACAAAGGTCTCGGCCTGCACAACGACCTACAGAACGAGTCGTCGATCGTCGGCAACTTTCCGCAGGTGATCATGATGGAACGATTCGGCACCGACGAGCAGCGTGCCGACTGGTCCGAAGCCCTGATCACCGGGGAGCGGTCGATGGCATTCGGCTTGACCGAACCGTTGCACGGCTCCGACGCGACATGGCTGGAGACGCACGCCAAGGACGACGGCGGGGCGTGGATCATCAACGGCTCCAAGCGCTTCAACACCGGGGTGCACCGGGCCACCCACGACCTGATCTTCGCCCGCACCTCTGGTGAGCCAGGCCAGGCGCGGGGCATCACCGCGTTCCTGGTGCCCACCGACGCCCCTGGATTCGAGGTCCCGTACTACTGGTGGACCTTCAACATGCCCACCGACCACGGCGAGGTCGAGCTGACCGACGTGCGGGTCCCCGCCGACGCGGTGCTCGGCGAGGTGGACCGCGGGTTGGAGGTGGCGCAGACCTTCCTGCACGAGAACCGTATTCGGCAGGCGGCCAGCAGCCTCGGCGCAGCCCAGTACTGTATCGACCGCGCTGCCGAATATGCCGGAACGCGAAAGGTTTTCGGTAAGGCGTTATCGGCCAACCAGGCCGTGCAGTGGCCGCTGGCCGAGTTGCAGACCGAAGCCCAGATGGTGCGGCTGCTGGTGCAGTACGCCGCGTGGCACCTCGACCGCGATCACCACATGGAGGTGTCGGACAAGGTGTCGATGGCCAACTACCGCGCCAACCGTCTGGTGTGCGACGCCGCCGATCGCGCGATGCAGATCTTCGGCGGCCTGGGCTACAGCCGCCACGAACCGTTCGAACACATCTACCGCCACCACCGGCGCTACCGGATCACCGAGGGTGCCGAGGAGATCCAGATCCGCCGAGTGGCCCAGCGGCTGTTCAAGTTCGGCCGCACGTGATCGACGCCTCAGAGCTGACGCCGAAACTCGCCGGCGTGCTGGAACCAGCATTGGGCTCCGGCACACTCGTCGAGAATCTGCACACACTGACCGGTGGCGCCAGCAGGACCACCTGGGCGTTCGACGCCGTCACCGACGGGCAGCGGCGATCGCTGATCCTTCGGACCGGCCCGCCCGACGAGGTGCACGCCGGTATGGAACTCGAAGCACGCGCCCAGCGCGCCGCAGCCGCCGCCGGCGCACCGGTCCCCCACATCGTCGTCGCCGACGATTCTGTTGACGCACTTGGCAATCCGTTCCTGATCTGCGACGCGATCGGCGGGGAGACCATTGTCCGCCGCATCCAGCGTCAGCTCGACGATGCGGGCCGACAACAGCTGCTGCGACAATGCGCCGAGGCACTCGCCGCGGTCCACCGGGCCGACCCGGATTTGCCCGGCATCAGCGACGACGACCAGATGGCGCAGTGGCGCGACGAACTGGACACCATCGGCGATACCACCGCCACGTTCGAGTGGGCGTTCCGGTGGCTGGCCGACAACCGGCCGGCGCCCTCGCCGCCACGCCTGGTGCACGGCGACTTTCGGATGGGCAATCTGATCGTCGACGGATCGCGCTTGGCGGCGGTGCTGGACTGGGAGCTGGTGCATGTCGGCGAGGTCTACGAGGACCTCGCCTGGTTCTGCATCCGGGCCTGGCGCTTCGGCGCGCCGGTGCAACTCGCGGCCGGCGGACTGGGCAGCATCGAGGATTTCCTTCACGCGTACGAAAAAGCCGGCGGCGCGACAGTCGACCGGGCCGCGTTCCACTGGTGGCTGGTGCAGGCCACGTTGCGCTGGGGCGTCATCTGCCGCTACCAGGCAGAACGCCACCTGAGCGGCCAGACTCCGTCGGTCGAACTCGCGACGATCGGTCGACGGGTCTGCGAGACGGAGTGGGACTTGCTCAACTTGCTCGAGAACGCAGTCGCGGATGCGCGCTGAAAGCCTAGGGTTGTGCTGTGGTCACCCCTGATCAGGCAATCGACGTAATTCGCTCAACCGGAGGGGCGCAACCGGGCAACCGCGCGCTGCACGCCAAGGGGAAGCTCTACCGCGGCACCTTCACCGCCACCCCCGAAGCCGCCGCCCTCTCCCGCGCCGCGCATCTCAGCGGTGCGACGGTGCCGGCTCTGGTCCGATTCTCCAGCGGCTCAGGCAATCCGCAGCAACCCGACAACGTTCCCGGGGTGCGCGGGCTGGCGGTGAAGTTGACGCTGCCGGACGGGTCGACGACCGACGTCTCCACCCAGACCGCGAAGTTGTTCCCGGCCAGCACTCCCGACGGATTCATCTCGCTGCTGCGTGCCTCACGTCCGGGCCCCACTGCGCCGCTTCGGCTGCTCGGCTACATCGCCACCCATCCGCGGTTCGTCAAGTCGCTGCCAGTGGTGAAGGAATCGAACAAGGTGCCGGCGAGCTACGGCACCATCACCTACCACGGCCTGCACGCGTTTCGCTGGGTCGCCGCCGACGGCAGCGCGCGTTTCGTCCGCTACCACGTGCGACCCGCGGCGGGTGAGGACATTCTCGCGCCGGACGTCGCGAAGGCCAGAGACGCCGACTTCCTGATTCGCGAACTCGACGAACGCCTTGCGTCGCAACCGGTTCGGTTCGACTACCAGGTTCAGATCGCCGCGCATGGCGACTCGACCGTGGACCCGTCCGCCCCCTGGGACAGCGACCAGACCGTCACCGTCGGCACCCTCGAAATCACCGGTGTCGACACCGAACGCGAACACGACGGCGACATCGTGGTGTTCGACCCGATGCGCGTCACCGACGGCATCGAACCCTCTGACGACCCGGTTCTGCGGTTCCGCACGCTGGCGTACTCCGCGTCGGTGAAACTGCGCAGCGGTGTCGACCGTGGCCGGGAAGCACCCGCGACCTGATGACCGCAGCGCACGGTCGCCCTACCGCGGCGGAACTGGTTGCTGCGGTGGCCGAGTTCCTCGAGACCGATGTGCGGGAGTCGACGTCTGGTCAGGTCAATTTCCACTCCCGGGTGGCCTCCAACGCTTTGCGGATGGTGGAACGGGAGCTGCGGGCCGATCCGGACGACGGCGTGGCCGAGGCGCTGGCCCGCACCGGATACGCCGACGAGGCCGACCTGGCCGCTGCATTGCGGGCCGGCGAGCTGAACGGGGCCGACGCCCAGGTGCAAACGGCGTTACGGGCCCTGGTCGGCCGCCGATTGGCCGCCGCCCACCCCGGTTACCAGGACGAATAGGGGGCTGTGCGATGCCCGTTACCGATGTTGCCGATCTAGCCGCAGTGGCCGACGATCTGTTCGCCGCCATCGAGCGTGGCGACGAACCGCGACTCGACGAGATCTTCGCCGACGACGTCGCGGTCTGGCGCGCCGCCGCTGCGCGTGACGACGACAAAGTGCGGGCGATGAAAGTCCTGCGCTGGTTCATCCGCGTGACCACCCAGCGCAGCTACGAGATTCTCGACCGTCAGGTGTTTCCCGACGGCTTCGTCCAGCAGCACATCCTGCATGCGGCCGGAACCAACGGCGGATCGATCGCGCTGCGGGTCTGCATCGTGATCAAGGTGAACGACGGCGGCCTGATCAAACGGATCGACGAATACTTCGACCCGGCCGATCTCGCGCCGATACTGAGCTGAGGAGTGTTGGCCCGGTAGCCCTTGCCGCCCGGGTTTCCGAACGACCCTCGAGCCGATGTGCGGCCCGCGCCGGCGCCCCGGGCAGTACGATCTGGACCGTGTCTGCCACCAGCCCCTTGCGGGTCCTCGTGTACAGCGACAACCCCAACACCCGCCAGGCCGTGATGCTGGCGCTCGGCAAACGGGTTCACCCGGACCTGCCCGAGCTGAGCTACGTCGAGGTCGCGACCGGACCCGTAGTGGTCCAGCAGGTGGACGCCGGCGGCATCGATCTGGCCATCCTGGACGGCGAGGCAACTCCCGAAGGCGGCATGGGCCTGGCAAAGCAGCTCAAGGACGAAATCGACGACGGGCCGCCGATCGTGGTGCTCACCGGGCGCCGCGACGACGCGTGGCTGGCCAGCTGGTCGCGCGCCGAGGGTGCCGTCCCCCATCCGATCGACCCGATCCGGCTCAGTCGTACCGTGCTCGAGCTGCTGCGCACCCCGGTTCAATAGCTGTTCGACCGGCTGTACCAGCCATCCGCGACCCCGCTGCGGGGTAGCGCCGACCAATCGTCATATTCGGCTCATACACAGGCCGAATACATTCGTGCACTTCCGGTTTCACGGTTTCGGCCGGCTTGTTCGTGCCGCAACGGGCCGGCCGCACCCATCACCCGTCGTGTTGTGGTTGAGGTCACATCTAACCTGCTGAGCGCGCGACCGCACACGGTCGCTAGGCTGTGGTTGCGCTCACAGTCCAGCCCATAGACCAGAGTGAGGAAGCGTCGTCGCGGGATGAATCTCTACCTACCCATTCTCGTACTCGGAGGGATCGCCGCCGCATTCGCGCTCGGCTCGGTCGCACTCGCCCAGATCACCGGCCCGTCCCGTTTCAACCGGGCAAAGCTGGAGGCCTACGAATGCGGCATCGAGCCCAGCGACCAGCCGGCGAATGCGCCGCACGCCGGCAGCGGCCAGCGTTTCCCGGTGAAGTACTACCTGACGGCGATGCTGTTCATCGTCTTCGACATCGAAATCGTCTTTCTGTACCCGTGGGCGGTCAGCTACGACCAGCTCGGATTGTTCGCGCTGGTCGAGATGGTGGTCTTCATGCTCACCGTCTTCGTGGCCTACGCGTACGTGTGGCGCCGCGGCGGATTGACTTGGGATTGAGGTAAATCGTGGGCATTGAAGAGAAACTCCCGAGCGGGTTCCTGCTGACCACCGTCGAACAGCTGGCCGGATACTTCCGCAAAAGCTCGTTGTGGCCGGCCACCTTCGGACTGGCCTGCTGCGCGATCGAGATGATGGCGACCGCCGGCCCGCGGTTCGACATCGCACGCTTTGGCATGGAACGCTTTTCGGCGACGCCCCGACAGGCCGACCTGATGATCGTCGCCGGTCGCGTCAGTCAGAAGATGGCGCCGGTGCTGCGTCAGATCTACGACCAGATGGCTGAGCCCAAATGGGTGCTGGCGATGGGTGTTTGCGCATCGTCGGGCGGAATGTTCAACAACTACGCGATCGTTCAGGGCGTCGACCACGTCGTGCCGGTCGACATCTACCTGCCCGGCTGCCCGCCCCGCCCGGAGATGCTGCTCTACGCAATCCTCAAGCTGCACGAGAAGATTCAGCAGATGCCGCTCGGCGTCAACCGCGAGCAGGCAATCGCCGAGGCCGAACAAGCGGCGCTTTCCGCCCGGCCGACGATCGAGCACCTCGGGCTGTTGCGATGAGCTCTCCAGAACACGACCCCAAACGCGCGACCAGCGAGGTCGGTGGCGCCCCGGTCGGCACCGAGTCGTCTGACGCCGAGCGGATCAGCGTGCGCCGCGGCATGTTCGGCGTGCGCGGCAGCGGTGACACCTCGGGCTACGGACGATTGGTCCGTCAGGTCACGATCGACGAAGGAAGTCCCCGCCCGTACGGCTTCTATTTCGACGAGCTGGTCGACCGGCTGGCCGAGGCGCTGCAATCCGACGACAACGTCGAATTCGCGGACGCCATCGAGAAAGTCGTGGTCTATCGCAACGAGCTCACGCTGCACGTGCGGCGTGAATTGCTGCTGCAGGTCGCCCGCCGGCTGCGCGACGACCCGCAGCTGCGGTTCGAGCTGTGCCTGGGTGTGAACGGCGTGCACTACCCGGACGAGACGGACCGCGAGCTGCACGCCGTGTACCCGTTGAAATCGATCACCCACAACCGGCGGGTCCGGCTGGAAGTGGCTGCGCCAGACGGCGATCCACACATCCCGTCGTTGTTCGGCATCTATCCGACCAACGACTGGCACGAGCGCGAGACCTATGACTTCTTCGGCATCATCTTCGACGGCCATCCGTCGTTGACCCGCATCGAGATGCCCGATGACTGGCAGGGACATCCCCAGCGCAAGGATTACCCGCTCGGCGGAGTCCCAGTGGAGTACAAGGGCGCCCAGATTCCCCCGCCCGACCAGCGGAGGTCGTACAACTGATGAGCGAGACCCTGGTAACTCTCGGCGGGCAGGACTGGGACAAAATCGTCGAGGCCGCCCGGCAAAAGGGCGAGCCCGGCGAGCGAATCGTCGTCAACATGGGCCCGCAACACCCGTCCACCCACGGCGTGCTGCGCCTGATTCTGGAGATCGAGGGCGAGACCGTCACCGACGCCCGCTGCGGAATCGGCTACCTGCACACCGGGATCGAGAAGAACCTCGAGTACCGGTATTGGACGCAGGGCGTGACGTTCGTGACCCGAATGGATTACCTGTCGCCGTTTTTCAACGAGACGGCGTTCTGTCTGGGCGTGGAGAAACTGCTCGGTATCACCGACGAGATTCCCGAACGGGTCAACGTCATCCGGGTGATGATGATGGAGCTCAACCGGATCTCCTCGCACCTGGTCGCGCTGGCGACCGGCGGCATGGAGTTGGGCGCGATGACGCCGATGTTCACCGGCTTCAAGGGCCGCGAGATCATCCTCACGCTGTTCGAGTCGATCACCGGGCTGCGGATGAACAGCGCCTACATCCGGCCGGGCGGCGTATCGCAGGATCTGCCACCCAATGCGAAAGACGAAATTGCGGCTGCCCTCAAGGATTTGAAGCTCGCGCTGCGCGAGATGGGCGACCTGCTCAACGAGAGCGCCATCTGGAAGGCCCGCACCAAGGACGTCGGCTACCTGGACCTGACGGGCTGCATGGCCCTCGGCGTGACCGGACCGTGCCTGCGGTCCACCGGGTTGCCGCACGACCTTCGTAAATCCGAGCCGTACTGCGGATACGAGAACTACGAATTCGACGTGATCACCGATGACGGGTGTGACTCCTACGGGCGCTACATCATTCGCGTCAAGGAGATGTCGGAGTCGGTCAAGATCGTCGAGCAGTGCCTGGACAAGTTGAAGCCCGGCCCGACAATGATCGAGGATCGCAAGATCGCCTGGCCCGCCGACCTGAAAGTCGGACCGGACGGCCTGGGTAACTCGCCGGAGCACATCGAGAAGATCATGAGCGGCTCGATGGAGGCGTTGATCCACCACTTCAAACTGGTCACCGAGGGCATCCGCGTTCCCGCCGGTCAGGTCTATGTCGCCGTCGAATCGCCGCGCGGCGAGTTGGGGGTGCACATGGTCAGCGACGGCGGCACCCGCCCGTACCGGGTGCATTACCGCGACCCCTCGTTCACCAACCTCCAGGCCGTCGCCGCGATGTGCGAAGGCGGCATGGTCGCCGACGTCATCACCGCGGTGGCCAGTATCGACCCCGTGATGGGCGGAGTAGACCGATGACCGCAGCTCCCCAAGCCGGCTCGAGCAACAGCGAGCCCGGCACCGACAACGGCGAGCGGGTGTTTCTGCGGCTCGGGCCGCCCCCGGAGGAGCCCGGCCAGTTCGTCACCGACGGCGCACCGCAGTCCTACCCCGCCGACGTGCAGGCCCAGCTCGAGGTCGACGCCAAGGAGATCATCGGCCGCTACCCGAGTCCGCGCTCCGCGCTGCTGCCGCTGCTGCACCTGGTGCAGGCGCAGGACGGCTACATCACGCCGGCCGGTGTCGAGTTCTGCGGCGCGCAGCTCGGACTGACCGGTGCCGAAGTTGCCGCTGTCGCAAGCTTTTACACCATGTACCGCCGCGGACCCACCGGTGACTACCTGGTCGGGGTGTGCACCAACACGTTGTGCGCGGTGATGGGTGGCGACGCGATCTTCGACTCGCTCAAAGACCACCTCGGCCTGGGCAACGGCGAGACCACCGACGACGGTTCGGTCACCCTGGAGCACATCGAGTGCAACGCCGCATGCGATTTCGCGCCCGTGGTGATGGTCAACTGGGAGTTCTACGACAACCAGACCGTCGACTCGGCACGCACGCTCGTCGATGGTCTCCGGTCCGGCAATCCGCCGGCTCCGACTCGCGGAAACCTCTGCAAATTCAAGCAAACCGAGCGAATCCTGGCCGGTTTCCCAGACCAGCGGCCGGACGAAGGGCAGGGCGGCGCCGGTGCGGCGACGCTGGCCGGGTTGCACGTGGCACAGGAAAAGAAGCAAACCGCACCACCTGCCGGGGAGGGCAAGTAATGGCTTCACCGACACCGTTGGCTCCGGTGCTGAGCCGCTACTGGGACGACCCCGAGTCGTGGACGCTGGAGACCTACCGCCGCAACGACGGTTATAAGGCGCTGGACAAGGCCTTGAAGCTGGATCCCGACGCGGTGATTGCAACGGTCAAGGATTCCGGGCTGCGTGGTCGCGGTGGCGCGGGTTTCTCGACCGGCACCAAGTGGTCGTTCATTCCGCAGGGCGACAGCGGCGCCGCGGCCAAGCCGCACTACCTGGTGGTCAACGCCGACGAGTCGGAACCCGGTACGTGCAAAGACATTCCGCTGATGCTGGCCACTCCGCACGTCTTGGTCGAGGGTGTGATCATCGCGTCGTACGCGATCCGGGCCAGCCATGCGTTCATCTACGTCCGCGGTGAAGTACTGCCGGTGCTGCGGCGACTGCAGAACGCCGTCGCGGAGGCCTACGCGAACGGCTACCTCGGCCGCGACATCGGCGGGTCGGGGTACGACCTGGAGCTGGTGGTGCACGCCGGCGCCGGTGCCTACATCTGCGGCGAGGAAACCGCACTGCTGGACTCGCTGGAAGGCCGTCGCGGTCAGCCGCGGTTGCGGCCGCCGTTCCCCGCGGTCGCGGGCCTGTATGGCTGCCCGACGGTGATCAACAACGTCGAGACCATCGCCAGCGTCCCGTCGATCGTGCTCAACGGGGTCGACTGGTTCCGTTCGATGGGCAGCGAGAAATCGCCCGGCTACACGCTGTATTCGCTGTCGGGCCACGTGACCAAGCCGGGCCAGTACGAGGCGCCGCTGGGCATCACGCTGCGCGAACTGCTCGACTACGCCGGCGGCGTGCGAGCCGGTCACCAGCTGAAGTTCTGGACTCCAGGCGGGTCGTCGACGCCGCTGCTGACCGACGAGCATCTCGACGTGCCGCTGGACTACGAAGGCGTGGGAGCGGCCGGGTCGATGCTGGGCACCAAAGCGCTGGAGATCTTCGACGAGACCACCTGCGTGGTCCGAGCGGTCGGTCGCTGGATCGACTTCTACAAACACGAGTCGTGCGGCAAGTGCACACCGTGCCGCGAGGGCACGTTCTGGCTGAGTCAGATCTACCACCGCCTGGAAGGCGGTCAGGGCACGGCGGCAGACCTCGACAAGCTCACCGACATCGCCGACGCGATTCTCGGAAAGTCGTTCTGCGCCTTGGGTGATGGAGCGGCCAGCCCGGTCGCGTCGTCGCTCAAGTTCTTTCGCGACGAGTATGTCGCCCACATCGACGGCGGCAGTTGTCCGTTCGATCCCAAGCTGTCCATGCTCGCCTCGAATGGAGCCTCATGACGCAAACCGCTGACACCGGCGAAAAGGTCACCGAGCCCGAGCTGGTGACGCTGACCATCGATGGCACCGAAGTCAGTGTTCCCAAGGGAACATTGGTGATTCGGGCCGCCGAGCTGATCGGCGTGCAAATCCCGCGGTTCTGCGATCACCCGCTGCTCGACCCGGTCGGCGCGTGCCGCCAGTGCATCGTCGAGATCGAGGGTCAGCGTAAACCCATGGCGTCGTGCACCATCCCGGTCGCCGACGACATGGTGGTGCGCACGCAGTACAGCTCCGAGGTGGCCGACAAGGCGCAGCACGGCGTGATGGAGCTGCTGCTGATCAACCACCCGCTGGACTGCCCGATGTGCGACAAGGGCGGCGAGTGCCCGCTGCAGAACCAGGCAATGTCCAACGGCCGCGCCGACTCCCGGTTCGAAGACGTCAAGCGCACGTTCACCAAGCCGATCAACATCTCGTCGCAGGTGCTGCTGGACCGCGAGCGCTGCATCCTGTGTGCCCGCTGCACGCGGTTCTCCGAGCAGATCGCCGGCGACCCGTTCATCGACATGCAGGAGCGCGGCGCACTGCAGCAGGTGGGCATCTATGCCAACGAGCCGTTCGAGTCGTACTTCTCCGGCAACACCGTGCAGATCTGCCCGGTGGGCGCGCTGACCGGAACCGCCTACCGGTTCCGGGCCCGGCCGTTCGACCTGGTCTCGAGCCCCAGCGTGTGCGAGCACTGCGCGGGCGGTTGCGCAGAGCGCACCGATCACCGTCGCGGCAAGGTGCTGCGCCGGCTGGCCGGTGACGATCCCGAGGTCAACGAAGAGTGGAACTGCGACAAGGGTCGCTGGGCGTTCAAGTACGCCACTCAGGGCGACCGGATCACCACTCCCCTGGTCCGCGGCGAAGACGGTGAGTTGGAGCCCGCCTCGTGGCCGCATGCCGTTGCCGTGGCGGTCCAGGGACTCACCACGGCCGCCGGCGGGGCCGGTGTGCTACCCGGCGGGCGGCTGACCGTCGAGGACGCTTACGCCTACTCGAAGTTCGCCCGAATTGTGTTGGGCACCAACGACATCGACTTCCGCGCCCGCCCTCTTTCCAGCGAGGAGACCGAGTTCCTGACCGCTCGCGTCGCCGGAAAGCCGCTCACCACCAGCTATTCCGACCTGGAGTCGGCGCCGGTGGTGCTGCTGGTCGGCTTCGAGCCCGAAGAAGAGTCGCCGATCGTGTTCCTGCGGCTGCGTAAGGCCGCGCGTAAGCACGGTCTGCCGGTGCACGCGATTGCACCGTGGGCCAGCAACGGTTTACAGAAGATGCGCGGCACGTTGATCGAGACCGCCCCGGGCGGTGAGGCCGCCGCGCTGGACGAGCTGGCCGACAGTGAACTCGCAGGACTATTGGCCAAGCCGGGTGCGGTGATCCTGGCCGGCGAGCGGCTGGCGAGTTCGCCCGGCGCGCTGTCTGCTGCGGCACGGCTGGCCGACAGCACCGGCGCCCAACTGGCGTGGGTGCCGCGCCGCGCCGGTGACCGCGGTGCGATCGAGGCCGGCGCGCTGCCGGGCCTGCTGCCCGGCGGCCGTCCGCTCAGCGACGAAACCGCTCGCGCGCAGGTCGCCGCGGGCTGGAACATCCCCGACGTGCCGGCCACCGAAGGACGCGATGCGGAAGGCATCCTGGCCGCCGCCAAGGACGGCAGCCTGGGCGCGCTACTGGTCGGCGGCATCGACCCGAACGATTTCGCCGACCCCGAAGCGGTCCTCGCCGCACTCGACGCCGCTGGTTTCATCGTGAGCCTGGAACTGCGGCACAGCGCGGTCACCGAGCGCGCCGACGTGGTCTTCCCGATCGCCCCGGCCGCGGAGAAGGCCGGCACCTACGTGAACTGGGAGGGCCGTCAGCGCAGCTTCGCCGGGGCGCTGCCGCCGGCCGCGACACCGGATTGCCGGGTGCTGGACACCCTGGCCGACGAAGTGGGCATCGACCTCGGATTCCCCACTGTGGCAGCCGGTCTGGCCGATCTCAACCGGCTGGGCACCTGGGACGGCGCGCCCGCCCCGGCCCCGACGGTCGCCGCGGCCACCGCGCCAAAACCCGGTGCCGGAGAAGCAATCCTGGCCGGCTGGCGACTGATGCTGGACAACGGGCAGCTCCAGGACGGCGAGCCACATCTGGCCGGTACCGCGCGCACGCCGGTGGTCCGGTTGTCGGCGGCGACGGCCGACGGTCTCGGTGCCGCTGACGGCGACCACGTCACGGTCAGCACCGCCCGCGGCTCGATCACCCTGCCGCTGACGATCACCGAGATGCCTGACCACGTGGCATGGCTGCCGCTGAACTCGCCGGGCTCGGCGGTGCACCGGCAACTGGGCGTCACCCCCGGCGCAGTGGTGAACATTGGAGCGAGCGAACAATGACCGGTTTCGGGCAAGACACCTGGTGGCTGATCCTGGCCAAATCCCTTCTGGTCTTCGTGTTCCTGGTCCTGACCGTGCTGATCGCGATCCTGGCCGAACGCAAGATCCTGGGCCGGATGCAGATGCGTTGGGGGCCCAACCGGGTCGGGCCGCGCGGCTACCTGCAGAGCCTGGCCGACGGCATCAAGCTGGCGCTCAAAGAGCCACTCATCCCGTTCGGCGTCGAGAAGCCCATCTTCATTCTCGCTCCGGCCATTTCGACGATTCCCGCCATCACCGCCTTTGCGTTCATCCCGTTCGGGCCTCAGGTATCGGTGTTCGGCCACAAGACGCCGTTGCAGGTGACCGACCTGCCGGTGGCGGTGCTGTTCATCCTGGCGCTGTCGTCGATCGGGGTGTACGGCATCGTGCTCGCCGGATGGTCATCGGGCTCGACCTACCCGCTGCTGGGCGGCGTGCGTTCCACCGCGCAGGTGATCTCCTACGAGGTCGCGATGGGGCTGTCGTTCGCGACGGTGTTCCTCTACGCCGGAACGATGTCCACCTCGCAGATCGTGTCGGCGCAGAACCGGGTCTGGTACGTCTTCCTGCTGCTGCCGAGTTTCTGCACCTACCTGGTGTCGATGGTCGGCGAGACCAACCGGGCGCCGTTCGACCTGCCCGAGGCCGAAGGCGAACTGGTCGCCGGGTTCCACACCGAGTACTCGTCACTGAGCTTCGCGATGTTCTTCCTGGCCGAATACATCAACATGACGACCGTGTCGGCCCTGGCCGCGACGCTGTTCATGGGTGGCTGGCATGCGCCGTGGCCGCTGAACATGTGGGCCGGCGCCAACAGCGGCTTCTGGCCGGTGCTGTGGTTCACCGCGAAGGTGTGGGTGTTCCTGTTCCTCTACATCTGGTTGCGCGGCGTTCTCCCGCGACTGCGCTACGACCAGTTCATGGCGCTCGGATGGAAGATCCTGATCCCGGTCTCGCTGGTCTGGGCGCTGATCGCCGCCGGAATCCGCACGCTGCGCGACCAGGGTTACGCACACTGGACGGCGGTGCTGGTCGGCGCCAGCATCGCGGTCACCGCCGTACTGCTGTATCTGCTGCAGAGACCGTTCAGCAACAGACAGCTGCGCAAGAAGCGGCGTCGCACCGAGTCCGAGGCGGCCGCCGCAGTGTCCCTGCCGCCCGCCTTCCCCACGCCGGCACTGCCCGGCAAGCCGCTGGCTCCAACGAAGGAGGCCGCCCATGGCTAAGTTCCTCAGTTCCCTGGCCGGATTCGGTGTCACGTTCGGCGCCATGTTCAAGCGCCCGATCACCGAGAGCTACCCGGAGAACCCCGGCCCGGTGAAGCCGCGCTACCACGGGCGCCATCAGCTCAACCGCTACGCCGACGGTCTGGAGAAGTGCATCGGCTGCGAGTTGTGCGCCTGGTCGTGCCCCGCCGATGCGATCTACGTCGAAGGCGCCGACAACACCGACGAGGCCCGGTTCTCCCCCGGTGAGCGTTATGGCCGCGTCTACCAGATCAACTACCTGCGCTGCATCGGATGCGGGCTGTGCGTCGAGGCCTGCCCCACCCGGGCGCTGACGATGACCAATCACTACGAGATGGCCGACGACAACCGCGCCGACCTGATCTACGAGAAGCAGAACCTGCTCGCTCCGCTGCTCGAGGGCATGAACCCGGCACCGCACCCACGGGCCGAGGGATCCACCGACGCCGACTACTACCGCGGCAACATCACCGCCAACGGTCTGCGCCAGCTTCCGATTTCGGATATTTCGAAGTGACCTCCCTGCTGGCCGCGGACGTGATCGCCCGCACGTCCACCGGCGAAGCCGTGACGTTCTGGATCCTCGGAACGCTGGCGCTGGTCGGCGCGCTGGGCGTGGTGATGGCCGCCAACGCGGTGTACTGCGCGATGTCACTGGCGCTGACGATGCTTTCGCTGGCGGTGTTCTACATGATCGAGGACGCGTTGTTCCTCGGCGTCGTGCAGATCGTCGTGTACACCGGCGCGGTGATGATGCTGTTCCTGTTCGTGCTGATGCTGATCGGTGTGGACTCCGCCGAATCACTGGTGGAAACCCTTCGTGGGCAACGGATTGCGGCGGTGGCCGCCGGGCTGGCATTCGGCATCGTGCTGATCGCCGGCATCGGCAACGTCGCCACGAACGGCTTCGCCGGGTTGACCGAGGCAAACGCCGGCGGCAACGTCCAGGGTCTGGCCGCGCTGATCTTCACCCAATACCTGTGGGCGTTCGAGCTGACCAGCGCCCTGCTGATCACCGCCGCCATCGGCGCGATGATCCTGGCGCACCGCGAACGGTTCGAGCGGCGAAAGACGCAGCGCGAGATGTCCATCGAGCGTTTTCACGGCGGCTACCCCACCCCGCTGCCCGGGCCCGGTGTCTTCGCCCGGCACAACGCCGTCGACACCCCCGCGCGGCTGCCCGACGGGTCACCGTCCCGGCTGTCGGTGCCCGCCGTTCTGGAACTGCGCCCGGTCAAGGACCGTGACCTGCCGGCGCCCAACGGCGCCAACGGTTCTCCCGCGATCACGAGAGGGGGTGCGTCGTGAACCCGCAGAACTACCTGTACCTCTCCGCGCTGCTGTTCACCATCGGCGCTGCCGGTGTCCTGCTGCGGCGCAACGCGATCGTCATGTTCATGTGTGTCGAGTTGATGCTCAACGCGGTGAACCTCGCCTTCGTCACCTTCGCCCGGCTGCGCGGTCACCTCGATGGCCAGATGATCGCGTTCTTCACGATGGTCGTCGCCGCCTGCGAGGTGGTGGTGGGGCTCGCGATCATCATGACCATTTTCCGCGCCCGTAAGTCGGCTTCGGTCGACGACGCCAACCTGCTCAAGGGCTGAGGGGATGACACATTTGACCTGGCTGCTCGTCGCGCTGCCCGCGGCCGGCGCCGCAATCCTGCTGCTCGGCGGCAGGCGCACCGACACATGGGGACACTGGCTGGGCTGCCTGACGGCGCTGGCTTCATTCGGAGTCGGGCTGTCATTGCTCACCGACATGCTCGGCCGTCACGGCGACGCCCGCACCATCGTCCAGAATCTGTTCACCTGGATCCCGGTCAACGGCCTGCAGGTCGATTTCGGCCTTCAAATCGACCAGCTGTCAATCTGTTTCGTTCTGCTGATCACCGGGGTCGGGTCACTGATCCACATCTACTCGGTCGCCTACATGGCCGAAGACCCGGACCGCCGCAGGTTTTTCGCGTACCTGAACTTGTTCCTGGCGGCGATGCTGCTGCTGGTGGTGGCCGATAACTTCGTGGGGCTCTACGCCGGTTGGGAAGGCGTGGGTCTGGCGTCCTACCTGCTGATCGGATTCTGGTACCACAAGCCGACCGCGGCCACCGCGGCCAAAAAGGCGTTCGTGATGAACCGGGTCGGCGACGCCGGGCTGGCATTGGCGATCTTCGTCATCTTCGCCAACTTCGGCACGTTGTCCTACTCCGGCGTCTTCGGCCAGGCGGCGGGTGCCAGCCCCAGCGCGCTGACGTGGATAGGTCTGTTGCTGCTGTCGGGGGCCTGCGCCAAGTCCGCCCAGGTTCCGCTGCAGGCCTGGCTCGGGGACGCGATGGAAGGCCCCACCCCGGTGTCAGCGCTGATCCACGCCGCCACCATGGTGACCGCCGGTGTCTACCTGATCGTCCGCTCCAACCCGCTCTACAGCCTGTCCCCCGACGCCCGGCTCGGCGTGATCATTGTCGGCGCCGTCACGCTGATGTTCGGGGCGATCATCGGTTGCGCCAAGGACGACATCAAGCGGGCGCTGGCCGCGTCCACGATGAGCCAGATCGGTTACATGGTGCTGGCCGCCGGCCTGGGTCCGGCCGGCTACGCGTTCGCGATCCTGCATCTGCTCACGCACGGCTTCTTCAAAGCCGGCCTGTTCCTCGGCTCCGGCTCGATCATCCACGCGATGCATGAAGAACAGGACATGCGCCACTACGGCGGCCTGCGCAGCGCTCTTCCGGTCACCTTCGCCACTTTCGGCCTGGGCTACCTGGCCATCATCGGCGTACCGCCGTTCGCCGGCTTCTTCTCCAAAGACGCCATCATCGAGGCTGCCCTGGGCGCGGGCGGGGCCGGCGGCTGGATTCTCGGCGGCACCGCGCTGCTGGGCGCCGGTATCACCGCGTTCTACATGACCCGGGTGATGCTGCTGACCTTCTTCGGCCAAAAGCGTTGGGCCGAGGACGCGCATCCACACGAGGCGCCTGCCCTGATGGCCTGGCCGATGATCCTGCTGGCGGTCGGGTCGGTGTTCTCCGGTGGACTGCTGGGCTGGGGCGGCACGCTGCAGCACTGGCTGGAGCCGGTGACCACGTTCGAGGAGAGCACACCCGTCGCGCCCAGTTGGGTGGTCAGCGCCGTGGCCGTCGGCATCGTCGCGGTCGGCTTCCTCGTCGCGCTCTGGCGCTACCTCGGCAAGCCGATACCCGAGACCGCACCGGCCGATGTGTCGGTGTTGACCGTGGCCGCCCGCCGCGACCTCTACGGCGATGCCTTCAACGAAGGAGCGTTCATGCGACCGGGGGCGCAGTTAACCCATGCCCTGGTCGATTTCGACGACCAGGGTGTGGACGGCTCGGTCAACGGGCTGGCCAACCTGGTGGGTCGTACATCGGAGTGGCTGCGCGGCTTCCAGACCGGTTTCGCCCGTAACTACGCATTGTCGATGTTGGCCGGAGCGGCGCTCGTCGCCGCCGGGATCTTGGCGGCGCAACTGTGGTGACCGCCTTCGCGCCGTCGACGGGACAGAGCGTGGCGATGAAGAGGAGCGGCACGCATGACTAGTGGTCCGTGGCTTTCGATTCTGTGGCTGTTGCCGCTCGTCGGCGCCGTGGTGATCATCCTGCTTCCGGCCGGCGCGCGGCAGCTCGCGAAGTGGCTCGGCGTGGGCGTCTCGGTCGCGGTGCTGGCGTTGTCGATTGCACTCGCGCTGGCCTTCCGGGCCGGCGGGCCGACCTACCAGTTCACCGAATCGCACCCGTGGATACCGGCTTTCGGCGCCGGCTACACGATCGGTGTCGACGGTATCGCGCTGATGCTGGTGCTGGTGACCACCATCCTGGTGCCGTTCCTTCTGGTGGCGGGCTGGAACGACGGCGGCGAAAAGCCCCGCGGCACCCAGGCTTATGTGGCGTTGACGCTGACCATCGAATCGATGGTGCTGATCTCGGTCGTCTCGCTCGACGTGCTGCTGTTCTACGTGTTCTTCGAAGCCATGCTCATCCCGATGTACTTCCTCATCGGTGGTTTCGGCGGCGGCGCCCACCGGTCACGTGCCGCGGTCAAATTCCTGCTCTACAACCTGTTCGGCGGTTTGATCATGTTGGCCGCCGTGATCGGCCTGTACGTGGTGACGGCTGAACACGGTTCGGGCACTTTCGATTTCCGCCAGATCGTCGCCGCTGTCACCACCGGTTCGCTGAACGCGTCGTCAGGCGTGCTCAAAGCGTTGTTCCTGGGTTTCATGTTCGCCTTCGCGATCAAGGCGCCGTTGTGGCCCTTCCACCGCTGGCTGCCCGACGCCGCAGTGGAGTCGACGCCGGCGACCGCGGTTCTGATCACCGCCGTGATGGACAAAGTCGGCACGTTCGGAATGCTGCGCTACTGCCTGCAGTTGTTCCCCGACGCATCAACGTATTTCCGGCCCGTCATCGTCGCCCTGGCGGTGATCGGCGTCATCTACGGCGCGATCGTGGCGATCGGCCAGACCGACATCATGCGACTGATCGCCTACACGTCGATCTCGCACTTCGGCTTCATCATCCTCGGCATCTTCGTCATGACGAGTCAGGGCCAGAGCGGTGCGACGCTGTACATGCTCAACCACGGCATCTCCACCGCCGCGGTGTTCCTGATAGCGGGCTTCTTGATCTCGCGACGCGGTACCCGATCGATTGCGGCCTATGGCGGCGTCCAGAAGGTCGCGCCGGTGCTGGCGGGCACATTCCTGGTCGCCGGGTTGGCCACAGTGTCGCTGCCCGGGCTGGCGCCGTTCGTCAGTGAATTCCTGGTGCTGCTGGGCGCTTACAACCGCTACTGGCTGGCGGCGGCGGTCGGAGTGGTCGCGCTGGTGCTCTCGTCGATCTACATCCTCTGGCTGTACCAGCGGGTGATGACCGGCCCCGTCACCCAGGGCAACGAACGGATCCGCGACCTGGTGCCGCGCGAAATCCTGGTCGTCGCTCCCTTGATTCTGCTGCTGCTGGTCCTGGGCATCTACCCCAAGCCCGTGCTCAACATCATCAATCCGGCGGTGGGCAACACCATGGCGACCATCGGTGCGCATGACCCCGCGCCGATCGTGCGACCGGGCACGGCGCGCATACCCGGAATGGCGGAAGGACCGCACCGATGACGCTTCTCGCCACAGCACCGATGCCGACGCCCAGCGTCGAATACGGACTGCTGTCACCGATTTTCATTGTCTTCGGCGTTGCCGTGGCCGGTGTTCTGATCGAGGCGTTCGTGCCGCGACGGGCCCGCTACGGCGCCCAGGTACTGCTGACACTCGGAGGTCTGATCGCGGCGATCGCCGCGGTGATCGTCGTCGCTCGTCAACTCGACCCACCTGGTCGATTCGCGGTGCAGCACGCGCTGGCAATCGACGGGCCGACGTTGCTTCTGCAGGGCGCCGTCCTGCTGGTCGCTGTGCTGGCGATCTTCTTTTTCGCCGAGCGCTACCAGGGCGACAACGCGGCCGCCGGGCCGGGCGCCGCGACGGCCACCGCCGACGTGCCGGCCGGACTGGACTCCTTTACCCCGCAGGCTTCGGCGGTGCCGGACAGCGCCGCCGAGCACGAGGCACTGCGGGTCGGCGCGAGCCAGACCGAGGTGTTCCCGCTGACCATGCTTGCCGTCGGCGGCATGCTGGTCTTCCCGGCCGCCAACGACCTGCTGACGATGTTCGTGGCGCTCGAGGTGCTGTCGCTGCCGCTGTATTTGCTGTGCGGACTGGCCCGGCACCGCCGGTTGCTGTCTCAGGAAGCGGCGGTCAAATACTTTCTGCTGGGCGCCTTTTCGTCGGCATTCTTCCTCTACGGCGTAGCACTGCTCTACGGCGCCACCGATACGCTCTCCCTGACCGGCATCGCAAAAGCGTTGGCCGTCGACCACAACCGCTCGCTGGCGCTGACCGGTGTCGCGCTGTTGTCGGTCGGGTTGTTGTTCAAGGTCGGCGCGGTTCCGTTCCACTCGTGGATCCCCGACGTCTATCAAGGTGCCCCGACTCCGATCACCGGGTTCATGGCCGCCGCCACCAAAGTCGCGGCGTTCGGCGCTCTTCTGCGCGTCGTCTATGTCGCGCTGCCGCCGCTGCATGACCAGTGGCGGCCGGTGCTGTGGGCCATCGCGATCCTGACGATCGCTGTCGGCACGGTCACCGCAGTGACGCAGACCGATGTGAAACGGATGCTGGCGTATTCGTCGATCGCGCACGTCGGATTCCTGCTCACCGGTGTGATCGCCGACAACCCGGTCGGTCTCGCGGCGACGATGTTCTACCTGATCGCCTACAGCTTCAGCACGGTGGGCGCCTTCGCGGTCGTCAGCCTGATTCGCAACGCGCACGGCGAAGAAGACGCCACCACCGCGCACTGGGCCGGGCTGGGTCAGCGGTACCCCGTTGTCGGTCTGCTGTTTTCGATGTTCCTGCTGGCTTTTGCCGGCATCCCGCTGACCAGTGGCTTCATCAGCAAGTTCGCGGTGTTCTCCGCTGCGGCCAAGGGCGGAGCGGTGCCGCTGGTGATCGTCGGTGTCATCGGCAGCGCGGTCGCGGCGTATTTCTACGTTCGCGTGATCGTGCTGATGTTCTTCACCGAACCGCACGCCGAGCCGGTCCACGTCGTCATGCCCAGCTTCTGGAGCAAAGCGGCCATCGCGATCTGCGCGGCGATCACCATCGGGTTGGGCATCTTCCCGCAGCCGCTGCTCGACCTCGCCCGGCAGGCCGCTCAGTTCCTGACGTGACCTCACCGCTGGTTCTCCGCGACGACACCGGCCCGGTCCGGGTGTTGACCATGAACCGGCCCGCGAAGCGAAATGCGTTGAGCCCCGACCTGATCGGTACGCTCTACGCCGCGCTCCGCGACGCCGACGACGACCCAACGGTGAGGGCTGTTGTCCTCACCGGTGCCGACCCGGCGTTCTGCGCGGGCGTCGACCTCAAGGAGGCCCAGCGACTCGGCTCCGTGTACTTCGAGCAGTTTCAGAACCAGAGCTGTATCCGTCAAACCGGCGACATGCGCACGCCGATCGTCGGCGCGATCAATGGAGCCGTCTTCACCGGCGGCCTCGAAATGGCTTTGGGCTGTGACTTTCTCATTGCTTCGGACCGTGCGGTGTTTGCCGACACCCACGCGCGCGTCGGGATCCTGCCCGGCGGCGGGATGACGGCGCGGCTCCCCCAGGTGGTCGGGGCGGCGATGGCACGGCGGCTGTCGATGACCGGTGAAGTGATCGACGCGGGGCGGGCCGCGGAAATCGGCCTGGTCACCGAGGTGGTGCCGCACGGGCAGCTACTGGGCAGGGCGGTCGAACTGGCCGCTCAGATCGCCGAGGTGCCGGCACCGATCATGGCCGGCCTCAAGGAGATCTACGTGACCGGCGCGGCGCCGATCGTCCAGCCCGCGCTGGCCGCCGAGCAGGCCATCGCCGGTGCGCAAACCCTCGACCGAGATGGCCTCGAGGATCGCTACGCCGAGATCAGCGAGCGCAATCGTCGCCAGATCCAGCCTCAGCCGGATGCCAGCAGCGGGCTGTAGTCGGTTGGCGGGTCAACGAGATTCATTGAGCGATAGAGCTTTTCGCTCAGCGCCGGGCTGGTCTCGGCCGCCGACAACACCGCTTCGCGGAACTCCAGCAGCTCCGTGGGCGCCGAATGGTCCGGGTCTCCGTCGTCCATGTAGAGGTCGTTGAACTGGTTGGACGCCCACATCGGCCCGATCTGATCGGCAGCCGCGGCGAAGAAGCGCAGCGCGACGTCGTCGATCCCGTCGTCGAGACAAGCCTTCAGCGCGGTCGCCTCCAGTGCGGCCACCGTCATGCCCTGGCCGTAGATGGGGTTGGTGCTGCAGATCGCGTCGCCGAACACCAGGAAGCCCGCCGGGAACCGGTCCATCTGGTCATAGCGCCGCCACGTCGCACCGGGGTAACGGAACATCGATATCTCGCTGATCGGCTCGCCGCGTTTCAGGGCCCGCAGTAGCGCGGGTGGTGCGAACTGCGTGGCCATCCGGATCATCCCGGTGAGGCTGTCGGGTGGTTCGTTGTCGGCGACCCGAGTCAGCGTGAAGATCCAGGTGTCGTGCTCGTAGACCGAAAAAGCGCCCCCGGTGGCCTTTTTCGGCTCCGGGACGACAAATGTCATCCGCTCTTTGATGATCCCGTCCGGGATGCGCATCAGCAGACTGGTGTAGTTCGCGGTGGTCGTCGAGCGCTCCTCTACCGGTCGCCCGTAGCCCAGACCGTCCAGGAACGCCGGCGTGCGGGCACCGCGGCCCATCGCGTCGACCACCACGTCGGCATCCAGCGTCCGCTCCACCTGGGTCTCGCGGTCGACGATCTTGGCGCCGGTGACTCGCTGCGGAGTGGGCGCGACCGGCTCGACGACGTCGTGGCCGTCGAGAATTTCGACGTTCGCGATCGCGCTGACCCGCTGCCTGATGTGCGACTCCAGCAGCGGACGGCTCAGCAGGTGCAACGTGACCGCCGACGGGTCGCTGAATTTGCCCTCGCGGCTCAGCTCGTGACCGGCTACCCGAATCGACACCCGGGACAGGTCACCGTCGTCGCAGACCGCGGCCCCGGCGGCGATCAACTCTTCGTGAATGCCGGGGAACAGCTCCGCCAGCTCGTGCGCACCACGGCTCCAGAGCACGTGAAAATGACGGCCCTGCGGAACGCCGCGTCGCTGGTCGGCCGTGTCGGGCAGCTTGTCCCGTTCGACCACCGTCACTGTGTCGTAGAAGTCGCTGAGCACGCGGGCAGCGAGAAGCCCGCCCATTCCCGCACCACAGACGACAGCCCGCTCTCCCAGCTTGCCCATCGAATCGCCCCCTCGTCGATAGCCCGTCCGCCGCATCACCGTACCGAGATGGTTCACAAATTAGGCCGAAACAAGAAAGCCGAGCCGCGAATCATGATCGCCGGCAACGACGATGTGAGTCCGAAACTCAGACGCCCGCTGCGGTCATGTCGTCGAGCGCCACAGCTGCCAGGTCGGGTCGCAGGACACTCAACTCCTCGAGCTCCTCGTCGGCGCGCCGCTGTACCAGCAACGGAATGAAACCCCGAACCCGGCTGCCCTGAAACTGTGAGTACGCGTGCCGCACGACAGCGGCCACATGAGCTGTGGGAAGTGCGGCGTATTTCTCGGCGAGACGACGCTCGACGTCACTGATCAGCGCCCGCTCTTCCTGAGGCATCCCGACATTGTTGTCCGCAACTCAATGCGGGTCAAGATGGAAGCTAGCCGTCCTCGTCCCGCAGAAACGGCCGGGTGGCGAACAGGTAGATCGCGAACACGGCGAGCGGCGCCAGCAGCGGCAACCACGGCACCCGCAGCGGAAAAGCAGTCGCGGCCAAGCCGACAAGCGTGAAGCCCAGCGCCGATATCAGCGTCGTCGGGCTCACCGAATCGAGACCCACGCCGCTGCTCGCGCTGTGTCGCAGGACCAGATAGACCACCGCCGACAGACCCGCCAGCGCGGCGACAACGGCGGTGGGGCCGGTGACCGCGATGATCGCCGCGGTCAGCAGAACAGCGAGCGTGGCGAGCGGCCGGACCATGGTCGCGCCGGCCACCGCGAGCGCGGCGACCACCGCAAGCGAACGCGCGGTTCCGTGCGCGCCGACACCGACGGCGGCCACCATCAAAAGGCCACACCCAGTGGACAACAGGTGCGCCATGACAACCGATCCGCGCCTCGTCACCGACGCGCCGCCATCCGCCGACGGCGATCGGGCACCGCTTGCATGGACTGATCGAGGGTCCGGTCCGGCAACCAGGGCACCACGTCGACGCCGACGGTGCCCATGTCGCGGTACATCGCCGACCGTTGCAGAGCCCAGATCCGGGCCACCAGCGGATCCTGGACGGCGCGGAACGGCACACCTTGCAACACGTCGACCGCGACAACGACGTGACCGCGACGCCGCAGGTCGATCAGCGCCAACGCGAACTCGGTGTCGAGCAACGTCGAGAAGCCGACGACGATCGCCCCCGAGGGTATAGCCGCCCGAGGCGCCAATGTACCTGTGGTGCTTTCGAATTCGTCTCCCGCGTTCAGCACGGCGTCAAGCACGCGATAGAACTGCCGCTGTCCGATGTCGGCACCGAGCCACCGGGGCCGGCGCCCGCCGAGCGCGACTATCCCGGCCCGGTCGCCGTTGCGCAGCGCGGTCTGCACGACTTGCGCGGCGCCGCGGACGATCCGCTCGGTGGCAACGGTCGCGGGCCCGGCGGGCTGCGGGTAGCCGTCGATCAACACCACCACGTCCGCTGATCGATCGGTCAGCCGCTGGGTCACGTGTAGTCGCCCGCGCCGGGCGCTGACCGGCCAGTTGATCGTGCGTAACTGATCGCCCGGCACGTAGGTGCGGATGTCGGCATACTCGACGCCGCGGCCGAGGTGCCGGGTCAGGTGCGTGCCCAGCCGGTCCAGCAGCTCCGTCGGCGGCAGTGCGGTCGGCTGGGGCGGCGTCATCGGAAACACAATGACCTCGGCCGCATCGACCGTGCCCGACCCGGCGAGTAGTCCGCCGTGCGCGACAACCTCGACCGAGGCGCGCACGGGATAGCGCCCCCACCGTTGCGCACTGATGACCACCGTCTGCCGCTGCCCACGAGTCGCCTGCAGTGTCAGGCCCTGCACCGACGAGGCAATCAGTTGTGTTGCAGTACCCGATGTTTCAGTGCTGACCCAGAGCGTCAGCTGCATCTCCTCGGCTTCGAAGCAGCGCTGCGAACCCGGTTCGGCGTGAACGCTGATTCTCGGCAGGGGTCGTTGCCAGCTCACCGAGCACAGCACACCGAGAAAGGGCGCGGCGAAGGCGACGAGCTGCCAGCACGATCCGATCAAACCGACCGCCAGCGCAATCGCTGCGGAGGTGGCGATCGCCCGCGTCAATGACGATGCGCGCCAACGAAGCTCGAAATCGCGGACCTCGACCACACCGACCTACTGCTCAGCCGCCGTGCGTTCGAGGCACCGGCAATCGCCGTAAGAGTTCCGCGATGATGTCCGACCCTTGAATTTTCCGGACCCACATCTCCGGCCGCAACGTGATCCGGTGCGCGACCGCCGGTGGTGCGAGCGCTTTGATGTCTTCGGGGATCACGTAGTCGCGGCCGAGCAACAGGGCGCGGGCCCGCGCCAGTTGCACCAGATCGAGTTCCGCCCGGGGGCTCGCACCGACCGCCACCTGGGGGTGATGGCGGGTCGCGGCGGCAAGCGAGACGACGTAGTTGAGCACGTCCTCATGCACGCTCACCTGTTCGACGGCCTCGCGCATCGCCAGCAGATCGTGTTGATCGACAACCTGATTGACCGTCGGCTCGGCCGACCCGCGATCGAGGCGACGCCGCAGCATCGACACCTCGTCGCGTTCGGAGAGATAGCGCAGCTCCAGTCGCACGGCGAAGCGGTCCAACTGCGCCTCCGGCAACGGGTAGGTGCCCTCGTACTCGATCGGGTTGTCGGTGGCCAACACGATGAAGGGTTGCGGCAGCGGGTGTGTGACACCGTCGATGCTGACCTGACGCTCGGCCATCGCCTCGAGCAGCGCCGCCTGAGTCTTGGGCGGCGTGCGATTGATCTCGTCTGCCAGCAGCAGATTGGTGAAGATCGGGCCGGCACGGAAATCGAAACGGCCCGACTGCATGTCGTAGACCGTCGAGCCGAGCAGATCTGCCGGCAACAGGTCGGGAGTGAACTGCACGCGGGTGAAATCGAGCCCGAGCGCCGCGGCGAAAGACCGGGCGATCAGCGTCTTGCCGAGGCCCGGCAGGTCCTCGATCAGCACATGCCCGCGCGCGAGCACCGTGGTGAGAATCAGCGTGAGCGCCGCGCGCTTTCCCACCACCACCTGCTCGATCTCATCGAGCACCGCGGCGGCGCGGGCCGTCGTCGATTCCGCGGTCTCCGAAGTCATGTCCGATATCTACCCCCTGTCATACCTGCTCAAGCCGCTCCAGGATTTCTTCCAGCGTCGCCCGGCCCGGCCCGGGCTCGCTCGCCCCCGTACGAGAGACGTTGTTGGGGTCCACCCACGCCCACAGCTCGGGGCCGAAAAGTGTTCGCCCGGTGGCATCGAAGGCCACCGGATCCTTGGCCTGCTTCTGCCTGGCCGCCATCCCGAATCGTCGCGCCAGCATCGGGCGCAGATGCCGGTCCCAGTCGGCCCGCGTCGATTCCGAGCGGTGGATCAGCGTCTCGGTCCGGGACAGCCAGCTGCGTAACGTCTCCTCGAGGGCGTTCGGGATCTCCGGCGGCGGCGGCGGGATATTGCGGCCAAGGACCTGCCGGACGTTGATCAACGCGAAAAGCGCCGCGGCACCCGCCAGCCACAGCACCCAGCGACGGTCATCGAGCGACAGCGCGGTCATCTCCGCACACACCACGATCGAAACGCCCAGCGCAATCAGTCTTTTCACACCGAGCTCCGCATCTCGGCAAGCACCAGCTGCAAGACGTCCGCCGCGCGGCCGCGATGCGTCTCGGTCATCACATGCGGGCTGAACCGCGCCTCTTCGAACAAGGTGACCAGTTCGGTCGCGTTGTCGACGTGCAACGCACCATACTCGACGGCGCGAGCCAAAACCTCTGTCGGAGTGTCGAAATCCCGCGGTGCCGCTCCGGGGAAACGTCCGAGCTCACGTTCCATCGCCGCGTAGCACGCGATGATCGCCTGGCGTGGTTCGTGATTGGGATCTTCGACCTCGGCCAAGCCGCTCTCGGCCGCCCGCGCCAGTGAGCTGGCCGCCGCGGTGACGGGGGCCGGTTCGCCGGAAGCCTGAGTCGCAGCGCTGCGCGGTTCGGGGGCCCGGCGCCACCGGGCCACAACGGCGCTCGCGACGAGCATCACCACCAGCGCCACCGTGCCGCCGATCAGGTAATGCAGCACGTCACGGTCCGTCCCACCGTCTCCGGATTCCGGCCGTGGCGCAGGGTCGCCCGGCGGCGGAACAGTGGCGGATGACGGCGGAGGTGAATGCGGCTGTTCGATGTCGTGCGGGCCCAGGTAGCGCGACAGCAACCACAGCAAGACCAGCCACACCAGGAGCACCGCTGCGCCGATCAGCATCACACGCCAGGCCGGTCGACCGCTGGCGTCGGCAAATCGTTTGGGCGTCGGGCTGGCGCTGCTCGCCGCCTGGCGCGGATCGCGTAGTCGAGCAATCAGCGAGGCGGCGACAATGGCCAGCGACACACCGAGCAGGGCGGCGACGTAGACCAGCGATGCGCCACTGTGGGGCGGCTCTCGATCGACGCGCTGACCGCCGGGGAGGTAGCCGCGCAGCGACGCGGCGACGGCGATCAACAGCACGATCACGGCGACCACGCGGCCAGTCGCCTTATCGAAGATCGGCATACCACTCGACAAGTGCCCATCGTGGCACGGAAAAGAGATGGACGGCCAGCGATCTGCCCAGTCCGGTCCCGAGCGGACCGATCGCGCTCACTCGCGCTCGGCGAGCTCCGCCAGTCGGTCCAGCGAGCCCCGCAGCATGGCGGCCGTCGTGTTGCGGGCATGGACCACCCGGTGCTGATCGGTCAACCGCGTCCAGTCGTAGGTGTGCGTCACCCGGGTGCGGTGATCGTCGAGCGGCTCGAGCTCCCATCGCCACAAGTGCCCGGCAGGCTGCTCACCAGCCGTGGACGGGTTCCAGGCGATACGACGGGCTTCGACGAACTCGACCACGAGATTATCCCGAACGCCGCCATTGGTCAGCGTCATCGTGAAGATGTCACCGACCGCGCGGACCCGTTGCCCGCCTTCGGCATTGGCGAGATTGTCGTTGCCGTCCCACCGCGGCTGTTGCGCCGGGTCGGCGATCAGCTCGAAGATCTGATCCGCGGAGGCGGCGATCTCACGGCTCGCGCTCACCACCCGCAGGACTGCTGTGTCGTCGGACATGGCCTGATTCAAGCACTCAGCCTCGGCGGTAGTCGACGAGGTAGGACGGCAACGAAATCGCCGGATCGAGATCGTCGGCCGGAATCGGCGATCCCGGCTGCAGGGTGAGCGGTAAAACCCCGGCCCAGTGCGGCAACGTGAGGTCCTCCTCGTCGTCGACCGGCCCGCCGGTGCGCACTTTCGCCGAGACTTCCACGAGGTCGAGGGCGATCACGGCGGTCGCCGCCAGCTCGCGGGCGCTGGGAGGCCTGCTGTCGGCGGATCGACCGCGTGCCACGTGATCGACGACGGCCGCCAGCGCGCGCCGCTTCTCGTCGTCGTCGCGTACCAGCCGAGCGTTGCCGACCGCGACGACCGATCGGTACTCCAGCGAATGGTGCATGCCCGAGCGGGCCAGCACCAGCCCGTCGACCAGCGTCACGGTGACGCACACCGGTAATCCGTCGGGCGCGCCGGCGGCCGCCAGCATCGGACCACTACCAGTAGATCCATGCAGGTAGAGCGTCTCATCCAGGCGGGCGTGCAGCGTCGGCAACACCACCGGGCCGGCGTCACCGACGACCCCCACATGGCAGATCAGGGCCTCGTCGAGGATGCCGTGGACGGTGGCGCGGTCATATCGGGCGCGTTCGCGATATCGGGTGGGCGCGGTGCGCGCTGTGGGCGCGTAGGCCTGATCCGCCGTCATGGTTGCCTCCGCTATTGCACTAGTACATAATTTAGTCTGTGCCAGAACAATATAGCATTCGGGGAACCGGTGCCGAATCGATTGCGTCGGACGTCGAAACGGCGATCTCGACCGGCGCTCTGGGGCCGGGTGCCGAACTGCCGTCGATTCGCGATCTGGCCGTCGAGCTGGGGGTGAACGCGAACACGGTGGCCGCTGCCTATCGCCTGCTGCGTGAGCGCGGTGCCGTCGAGACCGCAGGACGGCGCGGCACCCGGGTGCGCGATCGCCCGGCGACCACTCCCCGTTCGTTGCGCGGTATCGCCGTTCCCCCGGGAGCGCGTGACTTGTCCACCGGGAACCCGGATCCCGGCCGGCTGCCCGTCGCCCGACCCGGCGCTCGGCGTAGCAAGCCTGTGCTGTACGGGGATCCGCCGATCTCTGCCGGGGTCGCCGACTACGCCCACGTCTCGCTGACCGCCGACGGCGTACCGGCGGAGCACCTCGCCGTGACGGCAGGAGCGCTCGACGGCATCGAACGGGTGCTCAGCGCCCAACTGCGGCCCGGTGACCGGGTGGCGGTCGAGGACCCGGGATGGGCAAATCTCCTGGATCTTCTTGCCGTGATGGGGTTTTCCGCCGAGCCGATGCGGGTCGACGACGACGGGCCGTTGCCTTCCGAGGTAGATCGGGTGCTGCGGCGCAATGTGCGGGCAATCGTGCTGACCGGCCGCGCCCAAAACCCCACCGGTGCAGCGATATCGGCTGACCGTGCGAAGGCCCTGCGTTCGCTACTGGCCAATCATGACGACGTACTGCTGATCGAGGACGACCACTGCGCCGGCATTGCCGGAGCGCCGCTGCATTCGCTGGCCGGCATCACCCGCCAGTGGGCCTTCGTCCGTTCGGCCGCCAAGGCCTACGGCCCTGATCTTCGATTGGCGATTCTGGCCGGCGATCAGCGCACTGTCGAGCGGGTGAATGGCCGACTGCGGCTGGGTCCCGGCTGGATCAGCCACGTCTTGCAGGACTTGGCGGTCAGTCTGTGGGCCGACAAGGCCGCCACCCGAACGGTGCGAGACGCCGAAGTCGCCTACGCGCAGAACCGCGAACTGCTCGTCGCGGCACTGTCCGATCGCGGCGTGCCGTCACACGGCCGGTCCGGGCTCAACGTCTGGATACCCGTTGCCGACGAAACCGTCTCTATCACAGGACTATTGACCGCAGGCTGGGCTGCGGCTGCGGGCGCGCGTTTCCGGATCGACAGTCCACCGGGGATGCGGATCACCATCGCAGGACTTGGTGCCGCCGACATCGACGCGCTGGCCGACGCGGTCGCCGAGTCGGTGCATGCCGTCGGTCGCGGAAGTGCGTAGTGCGAACCCGATTGTCCACAGTCGGCACCGGAAGAGGCGGCCTAAGCCCCGAACGGACCGAAGCTGCCGTCCAGCACCTGCAGGTGACCGATCGTCCGGCCGGTGACCATCGACGGATCAACCTGAACCAGCTCCGCTGCCGCCCGGGCGAACTCCCCCGCGGTCGAAACCTCGTCGAATTCGCGAGCGTAATACGAAAGACCCGGCGTCATAATCGCTTTCGACGGTGACAGCGCATTGACCGCAATGTTGTGCGGCGCCAAATCATAAGCAGCACAGGACGTCAGGTGCTCCAACGCGGCCTTGGAGCCGCCGTAGCCCGGCAGTACGCCGCCAGCACGATCGGGATAGGGCCCATCACCCGGGAGCCGGGAGGCGACCGAGCTGATGTTGACGATCGAGCCGACGCCCGCAGTCATCATGTCCGGAGCGACCAGCTGGATCAGCTCATACGCGGCGAACACCGCGATCTCGAAGTGCCGGCGATACGCGCTCAGCGGTGTGCCGAGCACCGGTGGAAAGTCGGCTTTCACACCGCTTTGCTGCGTCGTCGCGGGCTTGGCGCGCGCCTGGTCTCCCGGCCTGGGCGGACGGCCCGGCGCGGTGAACGCGGCATTGTTCACCAGAATCGTGATCGGCCCCAACGCATCTCGTGTCTCGCCGACCAGCCGGGCGATGTCGTCGCGGTCGAGCAGGTCGGCCCGGATCGCCACGGCGCGACCGCCGGCCGCCTCGATCTCGTCGACAGTCTGCCCGATCGTGCCGGGAAGCCGGTCGTCCCAGACACTTTCGGTGCGGCCGACGACGGCGACCGCCGCGCCGTCGGCGGCCAGCGCCAGCGCGATTTCGCGGCCCAGCCCACGGCTCGCGCCGGTGACGATCGCCGAGCGCCCGTCCAGTCGTCCAGTCACCGGCCAGACCCTACCTGTTGACACCGTGCACGAGGATCGCGGTGGTCTGGTCCACCCACGCGTCATCGAGCGGTTCGTCGGGGCTCAGCAGCATGCGCAACAACGTCGACCCACCGATCAGTTCGATCAGACGCTCCGGGTCGACGTCCGGATGCACTTCGCCGCGGTCCACCGCTTCACTGAGTCGCATCTGCACAGTGGTGAACAAACCCGCGAACCGCGACATCACCCGGGCGTTCAACTCCGGGTCGGCGCTCATGTCGGCGACCAGACCGGGCAGCGCGGCGCGGACCACCGGGGTCGTGAACACGTCACGAGCGGCCGCGATCATGGCCCGCAGATCGGCGGCCATGCCCCGGGTCGGGCCGACCAGCGCCGTCGGCGCGACCGGAAACGCCGCCTCGTGCACCAATTCGGCCTTGCTCGACCACCGCCGATACAACGCGGTCTTCGTCGTGCCGGCGCGCTCCGCGACCGCGGCCAACGTCAGATTCGAATATCCAATTTGCACAAGCAGATCCGCGGTCGCCGTCAATATGGCAGCGTCGATACGCGGGTCGCGGGGCCGCCCGGCACCCGAAACCTTGTCAACCGCGGATGGGTCTGCTTTCATAACGCTACCCACCGTATCGTAATTGCCTCACGAAGGAGGCGTCCTGTGTCCAGTGAACCCGTGCTCGACCAAGTCGACCGGCTCCAGCGCTCGAGCCGCGACGTGACGACCCTGCCGGCGGTGATGTCGAAGTGGCTGTCGACCGTACTGCCCGGTGGGGCAACACCTCAGGTCACGGTCGAGAGCGGCATCGACTCGACAGGCATGTCCTCGGAGACCATCATCCTGACCGCGCGCTGGGACGAGGGCGGTGAGCCGGTCGAACAGAAGTTGGTGGCCCGCGTTGCGCCTACCGCCGAGGACGTCCAGGTCTTCCCGACGTACCGCCTCGACCACCAATTCGACGTCATCCGCAAGGTCGGCGAGCTGACCGACGTGCCCGTGCCGCGGGTGCGCTGGCTGGAATCCACCGGCGAAGTCCTCGGAACGCCGTTCTTTCTGATGGACTACGTCGAAGGCGAGGTCCCGCCCGACGTCATGCCCTACACCTTCGGCGGCAACTGGTTCGCCGATGCGCCCGTCGAACGTCAGCGTGAGCTGCAGGACGCAACCGTGGGCGTGCTGGCCTCATTGCATGCAATTCCGAACGCCGAAAAGACTTTTGGGTTCCTCGCCGATGGCCATCACGGCGACACCGCGCTGCGCAGGCATGTCAACTGGGTGAGGTCGTGGTACGACTTCGCGGTACCCGACATCGGTCGATCGCCGTTGCTCGAGCGGACCTTCACCTGGCTGGAGGACAACTGGCCGCAGCACGCCGACGCGAGCGAACCGGTGCTGCTGTGGGGCGACGCGCGAGTGGGCAACGTGCTCTACCGCGACTTCCAGCCGGTGGCGGTGCTGGACTGGGAAATGGTGACACTCGGCCCGCGTGAGCTCGATGTCGCGTGGATGATATTCGCCCACATGGTTTTTCAAGAACTGGCCGGTCTGGCGACGTTGGACGGCCTGCCCCAGGTGTTGCGTGAGGAAGATGTGCGCGCCACCTACCAGCGGCTGACCGGCGTCGACATCGGCGAGCTGCACTGGTTCTACGTCTACTCCGGGGTGATGTGGGCGTGCGTGTTCATGCGAACGGGTGCACGCCGAGTCCACTTCGGCGAAACCGAGAGGCCCGACAGCGTCGAGTCGCTGTTCTACCACTCGGGTCTCATGCGCAGACTCATCGGAGAGGATCAGTAATGCCCCACTCACTGGGCCCGCTCGACGAGTTCCCGGTACACCAGGTCGCCCAGCCCATCGCATGGCCGGGCTCCTCGGACCGGAACTTCTACGATCGCTCCTACTTCAATGCCCATGACCGCACCGGGGACATCTTCGTCATCAGTGGCATCGGGTACTACCCCAACCTCGGGGTGAAAGACGCCTTCCTGTTGATCCGGCGCGGAGACACCCAGACCGCCGTGCACCTGTCCGACGCGATCGACCAGGACCGGTTGAACCAGAACGTCAACGGCTATCGTGTCGACGTCATCGACCCGCTGCACAAACTTCGGATCGTGCTCGACGAAACCGAGGGCATTGCAGCCGATCTCACCTGGGAAGGGCTGTTCGACGTCGTCCAGGAGCAGCCGCACCTGATGCGCGCCGGCAACCGGGTGACGCTGGACGCGCAGCGCTTCGCCCAACTCGGCAGCTGGAGTGGCCGAATCGTCGTCGACGGTCAGGAGATTGCGGTCGACCCGGCCACCTGGATCGGCAGTCGCGACCGATCCTGGGGCATCCGCCCGGTCGGCGAGGCCGAACCGGCGGGCCGGCCGGCGGACCCGCCGTTCGAGGGCATGTGGTGGCTGTATGTCCCGATGGCGTTCGACGACTTCGCCATCGTGCTGATCATCCAGGAAGAGCCCAACGGCTTCCGCTCGCTCAACGACTGCACCCGGATCTGGCGCGACGGCCGTGTCGAGCAGCTCGGCTGGCCGCGGGTGAAGATCCAATACCGTTCGGGCACGAGGATTCCCACCGGCGCGACGATCGACGCGACCGCGCCGGACGGCACACCTGTGCACTTCGACGTCTGGTCCAAACTACCGGTGCCGATTCACGTCGGCGGCGGTTACGGCGGCGACTCCGACTGGCTGCACGGCATGTGGAAGGGCGAGAAGTTCGTCGAGCGGCTGACATACGACATGACCGATCCGGCGATCATCGGCCGGTCAGGTTTCGGCGTCATCGATCATGTCGGGCGCGCGGTGTGCCGCGACGGCAATGCGGATCCGGTCGAGGGTTGGGGCCTCTACGAGCACGGCGCACTGGGCCGCCACGATCCGTCGGGCTTCGAGGACTGGTTGACCGTTGCGCCCTAACGTAATTCGTCGATGATCGCCGCCAGCGTCGGCAGACCAAGCGGCGCAGCCTGGTAGAGGCAGACGGTGTCGGCCACGCCGTCGACGCGGTCCCGGATATGCCGGGCAACCTCGGCTGGCGTTCCGCAGGCCGCAATGGTGTGCAGGACCTCGTCGTCGATGAGTCTGCCCATCTCCTCCCAACGACCCTGCTTGGACAGCGCGTTGAGTTCGGGCTGCAGATCCTGCCAGCCGTGGGCGGCCAGCACCGGCTGATACGCCGGCGTCGACCCGTAGAACGCCAGCAGCGCCCGCGTCCGGGCGTGCGCCGCTTCGAGTTCGGCGTCGGTGTCACCCGCCGAGACGATGATCTCGGGCAGCACCGTGAAATCTCGGCCACCCGCCGCCGCCAGCCCTTCGCGCACCCTCGGCATGGTGTGCTCGTGCAGATAGCGCTTCGAGCCGAACGGCATCACCAGAAGACCGTCGGCGTGCCGCGCGACCGCGGTCGTCAGCCGCGGCCCGAGCGCCCCGACATAGATCGGCGGTGGACCATGCGGATTCGGTCCCGGGTTGAAGGTCGGCGTCATCAGCGTGTGCCGGTAATAGTCGCCGCGAAAGTCCAACCGCTCCCCGGAGTTCCAGGCCGCGAAGATCGCCCGCAGCGCCGCGATCAGCTCGGTCATCCTGGCCACCGGCTTGTCGAATTCGGTGCCGAACCGCTTTTCGATCTGCGCGCGGACCTGCGTTCCCAGTCCGAGGATGAACCGGCCCGAGCTCAGCAGCTGGTGGTCGTTGGCTTGGTGGGCCAGGTGAATCGGATTGCGCGGGAACGCAATAGCCACATTGGTCATCAGGTCCAGATCGGACACGGTCGCGGCCAGCGTCAGCGGCGCGAAGACGTCGTGCGGTCCCTCGAAAGTGGCGACACCGGTGGCCCCCGCGTCTCGAAGCTCCCGAGCGCGTTCCGCCGCGTCCGCAAGGCCGTATAGAGCTGTGAAGACTTTCAGAGATCCGCCTTAGGACAGCGCGGGCGGTGTCATGACGTGAGTTCCGCCTGCGGGGTGAGGGAGGCCGTCGAACGCTGACACTACCCAGCATCGATGGGGTTGACTGAAGGGCATGCCTGACACGAATTGGACTGTCGATGTCGTCGTCGTAGGAGCTGGTTTCGCCGGGCTGACGGCTGCCCGCGAGCTGAGCCGGAGCGGCCACGACGTGCTGGTGCTGGAGGGCCGCGACCGAGTCGGCGGCCGTTCGTATACCGGCCACGTCGCCGGTATTCCGGTGGATATGGGCGGCACGTTCGTCGGCCCGACCCAGGACGCCGTCCTCAAGCTCGCGGCTGATCTGGGCATCACCACCGTCCCTACCTACGACGACGGAGCCAACCTGATCCGCTGGCGGGGCTCGGTGCGCTCGTACCGCGGCACCATTCCGCGGTTGTCATTGGCGGGTCTGCTCGACCTGGGCCGCGTGCGTTGGCAATTCGAGCGCATCGCGCGGACCGTCCCGCTGGCCGAGCCGTGGACGGCGCGGCGCGCCGCCCGGCTGGACAGTCAATCGCTGGGCCAGTGGTTGCGATCTGTGCGCGCCGGCAGCACCACCCGTGACTTGCTGGCGATCATGGCGCGGGTGACCTGGGGCTGTGAGCCCGACGAGGTGTCGATGCTGCACGCTGCCCGCTACGCCCGCGCGGCCGGCGGCCTGGACCGGATGCTGGATGTCGAAAACGGAGCGCAGCAGGATCGCTTCGCCGCGGGCACGCAGCACATCGCCGACACCGCCGCGGCTGAACTCGGCGACCGGGTGGTTTTGGAAGCCCCTGTGCGGCGCATCGACTACCGCGCCGACGGGGTCACCGTCATCAGCGAAAAGGGCCGGGCCGCTGCAAGATTCGTCGTTGTCGCGGTGCCACCGGAGCACTGGGATGCCATCGAGTTCAGCCCGGCACTGCCGGCCGAGCACCGACAGCTGCCGCGGCAATGGCCGCAGGGTCGGCTCAGCAAGGCCTACGTCGCATACCCCACCCCGTTCTGGCGTAAGCAGGGACTGTCCGGCGAATCGCTCTCCGACACCGGTCCGGTGTTCATCACTTTCGACGTCAGCCCTCACCCCGACGGGCCGGGAATTCTGCTGGGATTCGTCGATTCCCGCGAGTTCGACCGCCTACCGGACGAGGAGCGCCGGGAACGAGCGATCGAGTGCTTCGCGGCCCTGTTCGGCGACGAAGCGCGCACTCCGGTCGACTACGTCGATCACCGTTGGGGCGCTGAAGAATTCGCACCCGGCGGTCCGACCGCCGCGGTACCGCCGGGCGCATGGACCCGCTTTGGTCCACTGCTGCGGCGGCCGGTCGGACCCATCCATTGGGCGGGCACCGAGACCGCCGACGAGTGGACCGGTTTCCTCGACGGCGCGGTGCGTTCCGGGCAGCGAGCCGCCGCCGAGGTCACCGCCGGCTTACAGGGCGCGTCGCAGCGTCACTGATTCCGCAAGTGTGCGCAGTTCCCGGTTGACTTCCATCGGCCGTTCCAGCATCGAGCAGTGGCCCCCGGGCAGCTCCACCAGGCCGACCAGATTCGGTGCGGCAGCAGCGATCCGGCGAGACTGCACCGGCGGCGTCAACCGGTCGCGTTGGCTGGCGATCACCAGTGTCGGCACGGTCAGGCCGGTGAGGTCGATGTGCTTGCGGCCCATGGCATCCACGAGCGCCTTCCCGCAGCCACCGCGGCCCGCCGGCGAGGTGGCGCTGAACAGCTCGTTGATCAGGGCGCCGACGGCCCGGTCGGCATCCGCGCCGACCGCAAGCATCGAAATCATCTGATGGCTGACACGCCGGGCCAGCGGCGGAACCGCGAACCCACCGAACGTTCCGATCAAGGCGCGTCCGCCCAGAATCCGCGCGGCCGCCAGCGGTGCCGGTACCCCCAGCAGCTGCACCTCGCGCAGGAGGTCGCCGGTGGTGGTGTTGACCAGTGCGACGGCGTCGGCGCGCGACGCCACCTTGTGGCGGTATTGGTCGGACCACGCGGCGATGGCCATCCCGCCCATCGAATGCCCGGCAATCAGGGCGCGTTCACCCGGTGCCAGCGTGGCTTCGAGTACCGCGTCGACGTCGGCCGCGAGGTGACTCAGGCTGTATCCGCCGCGCCGCGGGACACCGCTACGCCCGTGCCCGCGATGGTCGAACGCGATCACCCGGTAGTCACGCGCCAGGTCCGCGATCTGGTAGGTCCAGGCCCGAATCGCACAGGTGATGCCGTGGGCGAGGACGATCGGATAGCCGTGGTCGGGGCCGAAGACTTCGGTGTGCAGCCGGGTGCCATCGGCGGAACGCACCTCGGCAATGCGACTGGGGGGAAGATCCACCGCGAGAGCGGCGCGTTTGCGGGTCGACAGCAAAGTACTCATGAATGCTCCCGTCGGTGCGGCGTCATTGCCGCGTTCGCAGAGTGTATCGGTGCGGACTACCCCACCGTGGCCAGAAAATAACTCGCGCGACATTTTCTTCTGCGCGCTGCACGACCATTCGGTGCGGCCGAGTCGCGTCCGCGATACCCGCGCTGCGGGTACGTGCAGCAGAGATCCGATTTCCAGACTTCCCGGCACGCAGCGGCCATAGACTCGGGCGATCGGGCTGAATTCGTGGACGCAGAATCGGAGAGCGGAGAAATCATGAGCACCATCGAGGCGGATGCAACGACGCAGACACCGTCCGAGCCGGACTCGCACCAGAGCGCGTTCGAAAGCGACGTCGCCACGACACACGCTTATCTGGACAGTCCACGCTTCGAGGGCATCACCCGCCTCTACTCCGCCCGCCAGGTCGTCGAGCAGCGCGGCACCATCCCGTCGGACTACATCGTGGCCCGCGAAGCCGCCGAGGCTTTCTACCCGCGTCTGCGCGAACTGTTCGCACAGAAGAAGAGCATCACCACCTTCGGCCCGTACTCGCCGGGGCAGGCCGTGACGATGAAGCGGATGGGCATCGAGGGCATCTACCTCGGCGGTTGGGCGACCTCCGCCAAGGGCTCGATCAGTGAAGATCCCGGCCCCGACCTGGCCAGCTATCCACTGAGTCAGGTGCCTGACGAGGCCGCCGGCCTGGTCCGAGCGCTGCTGACCGCGGATCGCAACCAGCAGTATCTGCGACTGCGGATGAGCGAGGAGCAACGGGCGCGCACACCGGCGGTCGACTATCGGCCGTTCATCATCGCCGACGCGGACACCGGCCACGGTGGCGATCCACACGTTCGCAACCTGGTCAAGCGGTTCGTCGAGGCGGGTGTGCCGGGCTATCACATCGAGGACCAGCGGCCGGGCACCAAGAAGTGCGGACACCAGGGCGGCAAGGTGCTGGTGCCGTCGGACGAACAGATCAAGCGGCTGAACACCGCCCGCTTCCAGCTCGACATCATGCGGGTGCCGGGCATCATCGTCGCGCGTACTGACGCCGAGGCCGCCAACCTGCTCGACAGCCGCGCCGACGAACGCGACCAGCCGTTCCTGCTCGGCACGACGAACCTGAAAATCCCGTCCTACAAGTCCTGTTTCCTGGCAATGGTCCGCCGGTTCTACGAGTCCGGCTTCAAAGAGCTCAACGGCCATCTGCTCTACGCGCTGCCCGAAGAGCAGTACGCCACCGCCGATGCCTGGCTGGAGCGCAATGGCGTCGTCGAGCTGATCACCCAGGCCGCCGCCTCGCCGGATCACGCACAAGAGTCGATCGACGCCGTGTTCGACGAGATCGAGTCGAAGTTCGTCGATGCCTGGCAGCTCGACGCGGGTTTGATGACCTACGGCGAGGCCGTTGCCGAACTTCTCGAATTCAACGCGAACGATGGCGAATCCAGCGACATGAGCGCCGACGAGTGGCGGGCATTCGCCCAGCGGGCTCCGCTCTACACCGCCCAGCAGAAGGCAAAGGAGCTGGGCGTCAACGTGTCCTGGGACTGCGAGTTGGCCAAGACACCGGAGGGCTACTACCAGATCCGCGGCGGCATTCCCTATGCGATCGCCAAATCCCTTGCCGCGGCACCCTTTGCCGATCTGCTGTGGATGGAGACGAAGACAGCGGACCTGGTCGACGCCCGGGAATTCGCCGAGGCCATCCACGCCGAGTTCCCGGACCAGATGCTGGCCTACAACCTCTCACCGTCGTTCAACTGGGACACCACCGGTATGACCGATGACGAGATGCGGGCCTTCCCCGAAGAACTCGGCAAGATGGGCTTCGTCTTCAACTTCATCACCTACGGCGGACACCAGGTCGACGGGGTGGCGTCCGAGGAGTTTGCGACGTCATTGCGCCAGGAGGGCATGCTCGCGCTGGCTCGCCTGCAACGCAAGATGCGACTGGTCGAATCTCCCTACCGCACACCGCAAACGCTCGTCGGCGGGCCGCGCAGCGACGCCGCGCTCGCCGCCTCGTCCGGCCGTACCGCGACCACCAAGTCGATGGGCGAGGGTTCCACGCAGCATCAGCACCTGGTGCAGACCGAGGTGCCGAAGAAGCTGCTGGAGGAGTGGCTGGCGCTGTGGGGTGAGCACTACAAGATCGGCGAGACGCTGACGGTGCGGCTGCGCCCGCGCCGCGCCGGCTCGGACGTGCTGGACCTGGGGATCTACGGCGACAATGCCGAGGAGCCGCTGGCCAATGTGGTCGTCGACCCGATCAAGGACCGGCACGGGCGGAACATCCTCACGGTGCGCGACCAGAACACTTTCGCCGAGAAGATGCGCCAGAAGCGGTTGATGGACGTCATCCACCTGTGGTTGATCCACCGATTCAAGCCGGAGATCGTGTATTACGTGACGCCGACCGAGGACAACATCTATCAGACCGAAAAAATGAAGTCGCACGGCATCTTCAGCAACGTGTATCAGGAAGTCGGCGAGATCATCGTCGCCGATGTGAACCAGCCGCGTATCGACGAGTTGCTGGCATCCGATCGTGGGGCGCTGAAAAAGCTTATTGCCAAACAGGATTAGGAGCCGTCGTAGTCATCCGGTTCGCCAAGCCCAGCACCGCGCAATGGGCGAAGGCATTCGGAACCGCGCTGGTCGCCACATACCTGGCGGCGATCCCGCTGACTGTCCTCTTCATTCAACAGTCAGGGATGGGATGGAAAGCGGGCAACCATCTTTCGATGGAGAGCGTGCTCGGCGGCATCGTAATGCTTTGCGTGGTGTGGACCCCGCTGACGTGCGTGTACCTGTCTTGGGCGTTACTTCCCCTGGCCGGGCTCGCCGCCTACGTCATCGCCGGTCTGCGCAGAGCGACGGAACCCGGATCGGGCGGCTAACCCGCCCGGGCCCGCCGCCGCGGCTCAGTCCTAGCCGCGAGGCGGCGGTTGCACTTCGACGCCGCTCGAGTCGTGTTCCGGGCCTGCGGCCGGGTGGTCGGCCGGTACGCGATTGCGGAACCGGCTGGCCTCACTCGAGGCGTGTTGCGGTATTTCACGCCCACCCTCGCCGTGATAGGGGCCTGGCTTGGTCCGTGGCTTGCCGCCTGGGAAGGCCAGCCGAAAGATGGTGCGATGCACCATGAACCACTGCTTCGAGAAGCGCCCAGTGTTGTAGGGCAGCTCGTAGCGCTCACACACCTCCTTGATCTTTGGTGCGATCTCTGAGTAGCGACTGCTCGGCATATCGGGATAGAGGTGATGCTCCACCTGAAAGCTCAGATTGCCGCTCATGAGATGAAACAACGGGCTGCCATCGATGTTGGCCGCGCCGACCAACTGACGCAGGTACCAATCCCCCCGCGTCTCGTCCTCGACGTCGACCTCATCGAAGGTGTAGGTCTGGTCTGGAAAATGGCCGCAGAAGATGATGGCATGCGACCAGACGTTGCGGATCACATTGGCGATCGCATTCGCTGCCAGAGTGCGCAGATAGGTGCTCTCGACTCCGGGCAGCACCCGGTCCAGGAAAGAGGCAGTCGCGCCGAAACGTCCCGTGTTCGACACTTTTCGCATTCGCCTGGCGATGCGGGATTCCGCCGGCTGGTCGAGCCTGCCGCGCGACGCGAGTTGAACGAGCGCGAATGCACCGGCGCTGACGAGCGGCCACCCGAGATAGTCCTTGATGATCTGTGCGCGAGCCTTGACGCCAATGCCCTTCAAGTCCTTGCGCACCTCCGACCACGGCTTCTCCCGTCGCCGGATTGCCTCGATGTCCAAATCGTGAACGGCCACTCCCCATTCGAACAGCGCGGTGAGCAGCATGTTGTAGAAGAACTGTCCGAGATAGGCCGGGCGCCATTTCTGGTTCGGGTCGATGCGCATGATCTCGTAGCCGAGATCCTTGTCCTTCCCACGGATATTCGTGTACGTGTGATGGACGAAGTTGTGCGAGTGCTTCCACGACGCGGCGGTCGAGGCGGTATCCCAGTCCCACACCGAAGAATGAATGGCGGGATCATTCATCCAATCCCATTGCCCGTGCATCACGTTGTGGCCGATTTCCATGTTCTCCAGGATCTTGGCCACACCCAGACACGCGGTACCGAGCACCCACGAGGTTTTCGACCGCGACGCCAACAGCAGTATCCGGCCCGCCACCACGATCTGACGCTCGGCTGTGATCACCGACTTGATGTAGCGCCGGTCCCGGTCACCGAGGTCGGCATAGACCTCGTCGTGAATCGCGTCTAATTCCTTGGCGAGTTTTTCGCGCTCCTGCTCGCCCAAGTGGGCGAACGGACTATCGAGAGTTGCAGTCATGGTTACTCCTTCGATCACAGTTCGAGTTCAACGTCACCTTCGGCGGCGTTGATGCAGATTCGTACGTCTTGTCCGGTCGGCTCGCTCACCTCGCCGGAACGTAGGTCGCGCAGCGCGCCCGACTTCAGCGTGCCGACACACGTGTGACAAATTCCGATTCGACAACCGTGCTCGAGCTCGAGGCCGGCCTTCTCGCCTGACTCGAGAATTGATGTGTCGCCGTCACATTCGACCGTCGTGTCGCTTTCCAGGAAGCAGACCTGACCGCCCTCGCCGCCCTCGCCGCCCCCGCCGATCTTCGGCTGGAACCGCTCGTAGTGCAGGAGGTCACGATCACCGTTTGCCTCCCAATGTTCGATCAGCGAATCGAGCATCTCTTCGGGGCCGGAACAAAACGACTCGCGCTCGCGCCAATCCGGGCACTCTTCGTCCAGATCGGCGGGCGCGAGCCGACCGCGCTCCGACGTGAGGCGCAGATCCAACCGCATACCCGGGTGGCGGTGAGCGAGTTCCTCCAGAACGGGCAGAAACATGATTTGCTCGCGCTTGCTGGCAGAGTGAATGTGCACAACGTCGCCCAGCTCATTGTCCCGATCGAGACTGCGCAACATGGAAACGATCGGTGTGATGCCGCTACCCGCGCTGATGAACAGCATTTTGGACGGCAGCGGCTCAGGCAGCGTGAACAAGCCCTCGATTTCGCCGAGCCGCACTATTTCGCCGGGCTTGATCTGCTCTACCAGATAGGGCGACACCACGCCGCTGTCCACTTTCTTGGGCGTCACGCTGATCAGGCCGTCTTCGGCAACCGGGTCTGAGGTCAGCGAATAAGCGCGCCAGTGGTAGACGCCATCGATGATCACGCCGAGCCGCACGTACTGGCCAGGCTTGTGGCCCGGCCATTCGTAACCGGGTCTGATCAGAACGCTGGCGGCTTCGCAGCCTTGCGCTTCGACGTGCTCGACCTCGCCGCGGAGTTCCTTGGTGGTCCACAGCGGGTTGATCATCTCTAGGTAATCGTCGGGCTCCAGCGGGCTGAACAATCGCCGAACAGCTCGCAGAAACAGCCGACGACCACGCGGGACTTTTGGGGCTGCGCCGCTTTCAGGCATACTTCCTAACAGTACACACTTGTGCACTGAGATTAACAGTCGTGGCGAAACTTATTTGTACACTGGAGATTTCACATAAAACTTGTCGCCGGTCAAAACACGATTGTTCACTGAATATCACGAGAAAAAGCTTGACCACACTGGTCTAATTTTGTCTTTTGCTAAGAATGCCCGATAAGAGCGCGCTGCAAACATGCAGCAGTGCTAGCGGCAGGGTGAATTCGAGCAAACCGTGTCAGTAGAACTAACCGACGAGCTCGGGATGGAACTTCGCTGCCATACGACGAAGCCCGTCCTGCCAGTCGACGGTGCCGACGCCGACCAGTTCGTGCATGCGCGACGCGTCAGTCGGGTTGCCGCGCAACGCTTCCGGGCTCTCCTCGAACACCGGATCCTTGCCGACCAGCGAGCCGAGATAGCGGCACCAGTCTTGCAGGCTGACCGTCTGGTCGCCGCACCAGTTGACTGTGGTCGCCGGCACCGATGCGACAGCGAGCAGCTTCGGAATGGTCGCGATGATGTCGTCTTCGTGAATGGGGTTGTAGCTGGCCGGATTTCCGACGGGCACCGGGATCGGGATGCCGGCAAGCATCATCTCCATGTGGTAGAACGGCCATCCCCCGTTGTCGCCGTACGGGACGTTGAGTCGGGCGATGACGGTAGGCACGCCGAGCGCGCGGGCCATGCTCCGAGCGACGACCTCTCCGGCGATCTTGGAGATGGAATAGGTGGGAAACAACGGTTTGTGGTTGTCGCCCAACGCGGATCGCTCGGTTCGCGGCTCGTCGTCCGGCGGGTCGTAGACAGCGGCCGAGGAGCAGTGCAGGAACGCTTTGGCACTGCGGCAGTGCGCCATCAGCAGGCCGACCGATTCTGCGTTGGCGCCGAGATCTTTGTCCCAGTTCCCGCTCTTGGCCACGGCCAGGTTGAGCACATAGTCGAAATCTGAAGGCAGGCCGTCGAATTCCCCGGCGGCGAGGTTGACGGTCTCGCACCGAACCCCGGCGCGTTCCAGGACCGCGCGGGCAGCCGCATCGGTGAACCGCGCGATGCCCCACACCTCGTTGTCTTTCGCCAGCGCTTGGGCCACCGGACTTGCGACCTGTCCGGTCGGGCCGGTGATCAGAATTTTCTCGCCATGCATCCGCCGATCGTATTCCCGCCGTCTCGTGCCGTCGGCTTTACCGCAGTAGAAATTTTCGGCTACCTTGGAACAAGGAAGTACACCGACCGGTTTACTAAGGTCGAAAGCATTCCACTCAAAGGAGCCAGCCCCATGTCCACTGTCCTCGTCACCGGAGCAGGTCGCGGAATCGGCCGCGCGATCACCGAAGAATTCATCCGACGCGGTCACCGCGTGATCGGCACCGCCCGCGACCCCCGTTCGCTCGACGGCCTAGACCTTGCCCAACGGTTGGCCCTCGACGTCACCGACGATGCCAGCGTCACCGCGGCGTTCGAAGCCGCGGGCGAGGTCGACGTCGTCGTCATCAACCCCGCCGACATCTTCTACGCAGCCGTGGAAGCCATCCCGCTGGACGAGCTGCAGCGATTGTTCAACCTCAACACCGTGGGCGCTGTGCGCGTCGCGCAAGCCGCGCTGCCCGGTATGCGGGCCCGTGGCGAAGGAAAATTGCTGTTCATGTCCAGCATCGCCGGGCGCATCGCCCTGACACCAGGATCGGCGTACGGAGCGACAAAGTGGGCGTTGGAGGGGCTCGTCGAGGCTCTGGCAATCGAGGTTGCCCCATTCGGTGTTCAGGCGGGTCTGCTCGAGCCCGGCGCGGTGAGTTCCGGTGCGCTCGACGACGTCAAGACCTACACCTTGCCGGACGATCCGTATGCCGATCTTCTCTCCGGCGGCGGCGCCGCGTTCGAAGGAATGATCACCCCGCAACAGGTGGCCAACGAGATCGCCGATGCCGCCGAGAAGCCGCAATTGCCGTTGCGAATTCCGATCGGCGACGCCGCCCGCGCGGTGCTGGCGGCGCGTCGTGGCGCCCCGGACGACGTTCCGTTCGTGCCGACGGCCGGCTAGGGCCGATCGCAAGCCCGGCGTAGCGGGGCGCAGCGGGTCGGCCCCAAGGGCTAGGGCCGATCGCAAGCCCGGCGAGCCGGGCGCAGCGGGTCGGCCCCAATAGCTAGGGCCGCATCTCGTAGGCGCCGTCGTAGGCCCTGACCTGCTCCCACACCCGATCGAACCGGGTGGAGTCGATCACGGGCCTACGTACGGCCGCGAGAGCCCAGTCCTGTTGCGCTGAAGTCGAACTCGACTTGCCGTGCAGCGCGACTGCATACTGCCCGAAGTCGCGAATCTGGACCTCGAAGATCTGGTCCACCAGGTCGGCGTCGAGCCCGATCAAGTCGGCCTGCTCGAGGATCAGCTGGCCGTAGACCACCAACGTGAACAGGTGGCCGATCACGAGCAGGAAGTCGAGATCCTTCATCTGCTCGGGGTCGGGCGCGGCAGTCAGCAGCAAGTCCTTGAGTGCCCGGGCCTGCTCGTAGAACACTCCGACGTTCGGGATCTGCGAGTGTTGCTCGTAAACCTTTGTCCAGTCGGCGAATTGAACCTTCGATGCGCCGCGCGCCGGGCCCTGCGACCAGAAAAAGGTGTCGTCGGCCGGGTCGTTGCGGGTGCCGATCGCCGGGTACTCGGCGGGGTTCAGCATGTAGTTGGGCATGAACTTCAGAATCTGCGCGACGTTGACGTGCACGGTGCCCTCCAGTCGCGGCAGGGCACCGATCAGCCGGGCCACTTCACTGAAGTAGGTGTTCTTCTCGAAACCTTTGGCGGCAAGCACATCCCACAACAACGTGACCACAGTCTCGCCCTCGGAGGTCACCTTGGATTTGGTCACCGGGTTGAAAAGCAGGTAGCGACGGTCGTCGAGGCTGGCGCTGCGGAAGTAGTCGATCGCGCGGTCGCTGAACAGCTTCATCGCGATCACCCGTGCGTAGGCCTCGACGAAGCTGGCCCGCACGTGCGGGAAGTCGGTGACCGGGTTGCCGTACAGAATCCGGTTGTTGGCGTGCGTGATCGCCTCGTAGAAAGCGTGCTCGCACATGCCGATCGAGCCCGAGCAGAGGTTGAACTTCCCGACGTTGACAGTGTTGAGCGCGGCCGAGAACGCCTCCGGGCCGGTACACAGGATGTCCTCTTCGTGCACCGGATAGTCGTTGAGCCGGAAGTTGCTGACGAACATCTGGCCGTGCACGACATTGCCGATCAGTTCGTAGTTCTCGTGGCCGCTGTCGGCGACGAACCAGACGTAGCCGTCGGCACCCTCTAGGTCGGTGCGCCGCGAGAAGACCGACACCATGCCCGCGACGTTGCCGTTGCCGATGTAGTACTTCTCCCCCGACGCACGAAACACCACACCTTCGTCGTCGCCTTCCGCGGCGGGGGTGAGGAGCAGGTCGGTGTTGTAGATATCGGCACCGTGCTCGCGCTCGGAGAGTCCGAACGCCATCACACCGCCGGCCTCGAGTTGTGCAGCGGCCCGCTCCTTGGCCTTGATGTTGTCGCTCTGCCAGATCGGGCCGAGGCCCAGGATCGTCACCTGTTCGGCGTACCAGTACGACAGGCCGTAAAAACCGAAGATCTCGCTCAGCGCCGCGTTGCGGGAGGTGTCCCAGCGTTTGTTCGGATCACCGCCGCCGTACTCCGACGGGGTGAGGAAGGTCGCGAAGATCTTCTCCTGCTTGATGAAGCCCAGGAAGTCCGACACCCACGTCGCCTCGAGGTCTTCCCGGAGCAGCGTGACCTTGCCGCGGTCCTCGAACCAGTCGATCACGGCGCGCAACTGGCGCCGGGTCTCCGGGTCGAAATGCGACGGGTCGTAGGCGTTCGGATCAAACAGCAGTCCCATGGGCGTCGAATCTAGCTCCACGACGATGCGGGCCGCTAGCGGCCTGATGGGGGCTGAAGCTTCTCGCGGATCTCGAGAAGCTAACGATTGGGCCATCACGCGGCGTGGGGGCGCGATCCTGCTGGTCACCCGTGTTGTCGTGGAACCCATGTCCTCATATCTGCCTCGCACCCGACGCGTTGCCGTCGCTGCAGCGGCCTGCGGGACGCTGCTCGCGATCGGCACGCCCCTGGCCGCCGCTGACCCCTCCACCGACGCACTCGGCTTCGTCGACTCCAGTGCCCGATGCGCCGCACCCAATACGGCTGTCGCCTTCGGCAGCACGGCGAACTCGCGGATCGCGATCTGCAAGAGCCCAGCCGGCCAGTTCGGCTACCACGGCGTCCGGATCAGCGACGGCGCGAAGTTGATCGCCTCCGCCACCGCGGACGCCGACGGCAGTTACGTCGTCAAGCAGGACGGCGTGACGTACACGGTGACCTCGAGCGCTCTGGTGGTCAGCGACGCCAGCGGAGTGATTCGCCGCGAACCGATGACGTCGTTCCACGGCCCCAAGACCGTGCCATCTCCGGCCGGTACGGCGCAGACACCGGCGGTCAAGCCACCGGCGACACCGACCGCCAGCCCGACTGCACCCTTGCCGCCGCCGCTACCGGCCGAGGTCGGCGGCGGAAAGCACTAGCCCGCAACCGAGATCGACTGACTCACCGTGTAACTGTCGATCCCCTCGACCCCGAGTTCGCGACCGTAGCCGCTGTTCTTGACGCCACCGAAGGGCGCCGCGGGATCCATGATGTAGCCCTCGTTGACACCGAACGTGCCGGACCGCACGCGCGTCGCGACGCCGATTCCACGATCGGTGTCGACGGTGAACACCGAGCCGGCCAACCCGTACTCGGTGTCATTCGCGATCCGGATCGCCTCGTCCTCGTCACGGTAGGAGATGACGGTCAGCACCGGCCCGAAGATCTCTTCACGGGCGATGCGCATGTCGTTGTCGGCTTGGCTGAAAAGCGTTGGGCGCACGTACCAACCGGTGTCCAGCCCGTCGGGCATCTCCGCCCCGCCGACCACCAGTCGCGCGCCCTCACTCGCGCCCGATTCGATGTAGCTGCGGACGCGCTCCTGCTGGCGCTCGGCCACCAGCGGCCCGATCGCGGTGTTGGGATCCGCGGGATCACCTACTGGCATCGACTCCATTGCTGCCGCGAGCGCATCGACGAACTCCGTCTCGCGGGCTGCCGGTACCAGGATTCGGCTCAGCGCGTTACACACCTGGCCGCTGTTGGCCAAGCTGGCCATCTGGATCGCCGAGGCCACCGCCGTCGGGTCCGCGTCGTCGAGCACGATGGCCGCCGACTTGCCACCCAGTTCGAGACTGACCTGCTTCAGTCCCTGCGCGCAGGCTAGCGCGACCTGACGCCCGGCGGCGGTGGAGCCGGTGAACGAGACCTTGTCCACGCCGTCGTGACTCACCAGCTGCTCGCCCACGTCGGGGCCGCCCGGCACCACGTTCAGCACCCCGGGCGGCAGATCGGCCTGGGCAACCAGCTCGGCGAGCAGCTGCGCATCGAGGACCGACTCCGGCGCCGGCTTGAGCACCACCGAACATCCGGCCAGTAGTGCCGGCACGATTTTTGCGACGGTCAAAAACTGCGGCATGTTCCACGGCACGATCGCGGCGACGACGCCCACCGGTTGCTTGACGATCCGAATGTCCTTGCCGTACAGCCCAGGACGGTCCTGCTGCCAGGAATAACCCGCGGCTATGCCACAGAACGCCGACATCATCGTCAGCGGCAACCGGACCTGCGCCATCTTCGCGAAGCTGATCGGCGCACCGATCTCGGCCGAGATGAGTGACGCCATGTCGGCACGGCGCTCCTTGTAGACGGCCGCAAGTCGCCCGATCGCCTCGATCCGCTCGCCCGGCTGCATTCGCGGCCACGGCCCGGAGTCGAATGCCGCACGCGCCGCCTGCACGGCACGTTCCACATCGGCCGGTCCCGCGCACGCCGCCCGGCCGATCTCGGCACCGCTGTGTGGAGATATGACGGTGATGACGGAATCGCCTTGCGGCGCAGACCACTTACCGTCGATGAAGAGTTCTTCCCTCTGGTACATCCGGTCCTCTCAGGTATTGCGGCCGCCGTTGACGCCGAGGATCTGCCCGGTGATGTAACCGGCTTCCTCGGAGATGAGAAAGGCGCAAGCCGCAGCGATGTCTTCGGGCCGGCCCACCCGGCGCACCGGCGTGCGGTTGATGTGGTCCTCCACGGTTCCGCCTAGCTGATGCTTGCTTTCGGCGCCTCGGAGCATGGGTGTGTCGACGAAGCCCGGTGGAACGGCGTTGACGGTGATGCCGGCTGGACCGTATTCCAGCGCCAGCGATTTCGTCAGGCCGTTCACCGCGGATTTCGCCGCGACGTAGTGCGCCATCAGCTGCTGGCCAGAGTGGGTGCTGGACGACGAGATGTTGACGATGCGGCCCCATCCGGCCTCGACCATGTCGGGCAGCACCGACTGGATGGTGTGGAAGACACCGTTGAGGTTGACGTCGATCACCTTCGACCACTCCTCGAAGGAGATCCTGGAGAACTTCTGGAAGCCGGTCATCCCAGCGGAGTTGACCAGCACCAGGATTGGGCCGAGTTGGGCGCGGATGGCCGCGACGGCTGCATCTACCTGAGCGCGGTCGGTGACATCGACGACGTGGCTGAACTCGTCATCGGTGGGCGTCAGGTCGATGACAGCGACCCGGAACCCGTCGGCGCGCAACCGGTCGACGATCGCACGACCGATCCCCGACGCTCCGCCTGTCACGATCGCCGTCCTCGAGTCCACTACCGCCCCTTCTCGACCGATTTTCCTGAGCGACTGCCCAAACCACTCATGCCTATCACCCGCGGTCGATTATGGTCAAGCCCATGGACAGGCCCCCGTTTCGGTTTGCCGTGCAAGCCACCAACGCGGCCGGCGGGCGCGAGTGGCGCGACACCGTCCGGCGAGTCGAAGAACTCGGCTACTCAACGCTTTTCCTCGCCGACCACTACCTGGGACCGGGTCCGGCGCAAAAGATCGCACGTACCCCCCGCCAGGACCTGGCACCGATAGCGGCGATGGCCGCGGCCGCCGCGGTCACCGAGACGCTGCGAATCGGGTGCCGGGTGTTCTGCGTGGACTATCACGTACCTGCCGTGCTGGCCAAGGAAACCGCGACCCTGGACTTGCTGTCAGATGGCCGGCTGGAGATGGGCATCGGCGCGGGATGGAGTGAAACAGAGTACAACGCAATGGGTTTGACCTTCGATCGGCCGGGCCGGCGTATCGCCAGGCTAGCCGAGGTGGTGGCGGTCATCAAGGCGCATTGGGAAGGTGAGCAACTGGAGTTCGCCGGTCAGATCGTTCAGGTGCGCGGTTACGCCGGCCGGCCGCGAACGGTGCAGAGCCCGCATCCACCCATCATGATCGGCGGCGGCGGCCCGCGGATGCTGGCGTATGCCGCGCGTGAGGCCGACATCGTCAGCATGTCGAGCGTGCAGTTTGTCGCACGCGATGCCGCCGGACGTGACCCTCGAACCGTCGCGCGGCGCCGGATCGACGCCGTCCGAGCTGCCGCCGGTGAACGCTATGCCCAGCTCGAAATCGAGAGTTCGCCCTATTTCACGGCGATCACCGACGATCCCGAGGCGGCTCTCGCCGACGCCGCGTCGTCGACCGGGATACCGGCCGAGGTGTTGCGCGAGCATCCCAACGTGATGATCGGATCGCTGGAAAGCATTGTGGACAGCCTCTATTCGCGGCGCGAGTCGTTCGGCGTCAACTACGTCACGGTGCAGCAGTCACAGATCGAATCGTTCGCGCCGATAGTTGACCGGCTGCACGGCCGATGAAGGCTTGACCACCGCGCGCGGAGGGTGTAACGATGTCACCTAAATAATTGGGCGATCGCTCAAATAGGTGTCAGCCCCGAACGACCACCGCAGGAGTAGACCACTCAATGGCCAAGCGGACCAGATACAGCGACTACCAGAACAGCTATGCCAACTACAATTTCGAGCTCACCGACGACGGCATCCTGTTCATGCAGTGCCACACAAACGGTGACAGCCTGGTGTGGAGCTGGAAAGCCCACGACGAGATGTCGGACGCGTTCGCCGACATCGCCGGCGACCGCGAGATCAAAGTGCTCATCCACACCGGCACCGGCGAGAACTACAACGCCAACTGGGGTCGGCTGCCCAACGGCGAACCGCCCGAACACCCCATCTATCAGGCCATGCCCGACGACCGGGGGACGCACAAGCTCGACGAGAAAGCCTGGTACGCACGCCATCTCATTTTCAATGTGCTCGATGTTGACGTCCCGATGATCAGCGCGGTCAACGGTCCGTGCAACATGCACTCCGAAGTGCCGATCATGGGCGACATCGTGCTGGCCTCCGAGGACGCCTACTTCCAAGACGCCTCGCACTTTCCGCGCGGCCAGGTGCCCGGTGACGGCCAACACGTGATCTGGAGTGTGCTCGCCGGGCACAACCGGGCGCGCTACTTCCTACTCACCGGCCAGAAGGTCAGTGCGCAGGAGGCCAAGGAGTGGGGCGTGGTCAACGAGGTGCTGCCCAAGGACAAGGTGTTGGATCGTGCCTGGGAGCACGCCCGCGAACTGGTCAAGCGACCACCGCTCACTCTGCGGTACACGCGACAGCTGTTCACCAACCCGCTCAAGCGGGCGTTTGTCAACGAACTCGGCCACGGCCTGGCTCGCGAAACCTACGCCCAGCGCGTGTTCTTCCCGTTCGGCGGTGAGATGGCGCCGCTGGATCGGGCGTGGGACGACGAGCCTTGGAGCACCCCGAGCAACGGGGCGGCCGCACAAGAGGGCGCCCACCAGTGACCAGCATCCAGCAGCGACTGTCGACCGGGCGGGGCAAATTCACCACGGATTATCCAGAACTGACCACCGACCCGGTCAACTACGAGGACTCCATCTCACCGGAATTCTTCGACGCCGAACGCGAGGCGGTGTTCAAGCGAAACTGGTTGTGCGTCGGCCGAATTGAGCGACTACCGCGAAAGGGCTCCTACTTCACCCGTGATCTGCCCGGTCGGCTGGCGTCGATCGTGATCGCTCGTGACACCGACGATGAGGTGTACGCATTTCACAACGTCTGCGCGCACCGCGGCAACAAGGTGGTCTGGCAGGAGCATCCGGGCGAGGAATCGTCCGGCAACTGCCGCGCGTTCGCCTGCAAGTATCACGGTTGGCGATATGGGTTGGACGGCAAGGTCAACCACATCACCAACGAAAGCGAATTCTTCGACCTGGACAAAAGCACGCTGCGGATGCCTCCGGTGCACTGCGAGGTCTGGGCCGGTTTCATCTTTGTGCACCTCGCCTCAGAAAAAGGGGCCCCGGCCCCGCTGCGCGATTTCCTCGGCGACGGACTGTTGGGCATCGAGGCCTATCCCTTCGACAAGATGACCCAGCACTACGGGTTCTCCACCCGCATCAACGGCAACTGGAAACTGGCCGTCGACTCGGTGTGCGAGTGGTATCACCCGCCGTACGTGCACGGCCGCTTCATCGATCCCGACGTCGCCAAGGCCGAGATGATGGTGCCACCGGTCGATTCCTATCACTACGACTTGTTCCGGCCGCACATGCTGACCTCGGTGCCCGGGCCACCACCGCTGCCGGCTCGCGAACCCGGCACCGCCGGACCCGCACGTCAGGATCAACGCTGGGTCTACAAGCTGTTTCGCGCAGGCCTTTTCGGGCCCGACGACGTTCCCGACATCGGCGTCGACGAGTCGGCTGACTACCTGAACCGCGGCGGGATCGCCTCCTGGGGCAACGACCAGTTCTGGGTGTTCCCGAACATCTCGATCCAACTCTGGGCCCGCAACTACTACATCACCTACACGTACTGGCCGGAGACCGTCGACACCCACATCTACGAAATCGACCTGTACTTCGTGCCACCGGCCAACGCCGCCGATCGGCTGGCGCAGGAACTGGTGGTGGACAGCACGATCGAGTTCGCCATGCAGGACGTCAACACGATCGAAGCCACTCACTCCGCACTCAAGACACGTGCGCAGAACACATTTCACCTCAGCGACCAAGAACTGCTGATCCGCCAGTTCCACACCGTCATCCGCGACACGGTCGGTGCTTACCAATCCGCCAAGGAGGCATGATGTCGGCTCTCCCCCAGGCGTTTTCGGACCTCGAACCATTCGTCACCGACTGGGCCCTGTCGACCCGCGCGGAGCGCTACGAGGCGCGGCTGTCGAAACCCTTCGACGAACTGGTCAGGTTTTACGACGCGGTGGCGCCCAGAGCGGAGGAGGCGATCGCCTATCTCAACAAGCTCGACATCGACGATCTGCCCGACGATGCCATAACGCTGCTGCACATGCTCTATTCGATGATCCTGGTCTCCTACGCGGTCAACGTGTTCAAGCAGAACCGGATACCCGACTCGGGTGCCGCCTTCTTCGAGATGGTCGCCGAGCCCGCGGTGTGATAGGACTCCCCTCGTGACCGCATCCGCTCGACCCAAGGCACGCGACTCCACGACGCGCGAGTTGTTGATCGCCGCGACGAGTCAGATCATGGTCGACGAGGGCTATGCCGCGGCCACCTCGCGCCGAGTCGCGGCGCAGGCCGGTGTCAAGCCGGCCTTGGTGCACTACTACTTCCCCACCATGGACGAGCTGTATCTGGCTGTCTTCCGGATCGGCGCGACGATCTACCTGGATCGCCAGCAGAAGGCGCTGGCCTCCGACCGGCCGCTGCACGCTTTCTGGGAGACCCTCACGGCACCCAAGGACACCCGGCTGTTGCTGGAATTCATGGGACTTGCCAACCACCGTAAGGAAATTCGCGCGGAGATCGCCGCCTGGTCCGAACGCTGGCGCGAACAACAGATCACCGCGCTGAACTTCATCGTCCGCGAACACGACCTGGACACCGACGACTTCCCCCCGGCCGCGCTGGCGGTGATCATCGCCGCGATCGGGCGCACCCTGATTCTCGAGCAGGGACTCGGAACCGCGGGCGGCCACGACGAGGCCGTCGCACTGGTGCACCGGTTTCTGGACAAATTCGAGATGCCGCAACCGAAAGCTCGCCGCGGCGCCGGTTAGTGCTCACGTTGCGGCAGGGGCCGCCGGTTTGCCCGCCTCCGAGCGACAAAATTGGGGCGGCATCACAATTGTCGCTCGAAGGTGGGCACAACGCATGTCCCCGGATCCTGGGACGGGTGGGTTCGCGGCGCCGGTCAGGGCAGGACGACTAGCAGCTTCTCCCATCCGCGAACCGTCGATGTCGAGGCGAGTTGTGCTGTGTTGTAGTCGATGTCCCACTCCGGCCAGCGGTTGAGAATCTCGTCCAGGGCGACGCGACCTTCCAGTCGCGCCAGGTTGGCGCCCAGGCAGTAGTGCACGCCTTTACCGAACGTGATGTGCGAGATGTTGTCGCGATGGATGTCGAACACATCCGGTTCGTTGTAGCGACGAGGATCCCGGTTGGCGGCACCGAAGAGCAGCAGCACGGCGCTTCCAGCCGGGATCGTGGTGCCATAGAGCTCGAAATCGGCTGCCATCCAACGGGCTACGTGCGGTCCGGTCGGCTCGAAGCGCAGCGTCTCGTCGATGGTCCGGTTCAGCAACGACCGGTCCTGCTCGACCTCGCGCCGTTGGTCGGGATGCTCGGCGAGCACCTTGGCCAGCCAGCCGATCAGCCGGCCCGTCGTCTCGTTGCCGGCACCCGCGACCACTTGCGTGTAGTGCAGCACCTCTTTTCGGGTGAGCTTTCGATGCACACCGTTCTCGTCGTCGAATTCGACGTTGAGCAGGGTGGTCATCAGATCGTCGGAGGGGTTTTTCGAACGCCACTCGACGTAGTCGGCGTAGATCCGTCCGTCGGCGATGGAGTCCGCGTTGGCCACCTTCAGCGGCGTGCCCGGTTTAGTACGCAAATTTGCATCGTTGGCGTCACGAACGGAGATCTGCTCGGACTCCGGAATTCCCAGCAACATTCCGATCACCCGCATGGGCATCATCGACGCAAGCTCGGCGATGATGTCGAACCCGTCCGAGCCGACGTGCGGGTCCAGACATTTCACGCAGTACTGGCGAATCTGGTCCTCGATGGCAGCCATCCGGCGTGGCGTGAACACCCGCGACATCAGTCCGCGCAGCATCGAATGCTCGGGCGGATCCTGGAACATCATCACACCGCCGGGCATGTCGAACTTCGACTTCACCAGCTCGAGGATGTCGCTGCGGCGACTGGAGAAAACCTGCCAATTCGCCAGCGCCTGTTCGACATCGGAGTGCCGCGATATCGCCCAAAAGTCGAACCGCTCGTTGTAGTAGATCGGCGCTTCCTCGCGTAGTCGCGCGAACGTGGGATACGGGTCGTTGTTGATCCCGGTGTCGTAGGGGTCGTAGTAGACGTCGGTCTCAGCTGCGGCAGTCATCTGGTTCCTCAGCCTCCGCGCAAGTTTTGGGCGATCGCCCAATTTCGGGTGCACGCCATGTCTAGCAGCCCCGCGCGGAGCCCGTCAAGGGCCACTGACGCTGCGGCGGGGGTGGCGACGAATAGGCGGCCGCCGATCGGGTACACCCTCGCGGTACGCAGCCAAAACGGTTAGCCGGCGGTTCGCCGCCACTAACCTGTAAGCAGGATTCGCTCGACGGGAGCAGGAGCACATGATGAACACCCACCGGATCGCTCGGGCGCTGGGCGCCTCGGTCGCCGCGCTGCTATTGGCCGCCGCGCCGTTCGCGGGCTCTGGCGTGGCGCATGCCGGGACGGATCCGACGTACTTCACGAACTCCGACGGCAGCATGCAGGTCATCTACAGCGGGGGTGGCCTCACCACCTATGCCACCGTGGTCGATGCGCGCAATCCGGAGGGCCAAACCGAGTTCTGCCACTACCACTCGGACGGTGTCATGGGCACGGTCGCGTTCCCGTACAACGCCGATATCACCGTGACCGGGCCGCATCCGTCGGCTCCCATCACCATCATTTTCCAGGCGATCGGCGGTCGCTACAGCGTCAACGTGACCTGCAGCAGCACTGGTAACTCCGCCGCGTTCTCACCGGTGGTTCTCGTCTCCTAAGAGCTCGGACACGAGCTGCGCGAATTGCCACACAACGTCTGACCAGGCGTTAAAGTGCTGCTCGTGACTGGTAACCGGTCGACCAACGGACTGGGCCGATGGTTGGCGTTCGGGGCGACCCTGATTGTCTCGGCCGGCATGTTCTACGCCCAGAGCACCGAGTCGCGGTGCTGCACCACCAAGCCGACCGTCGCCGCATCCAACGCCAGCCCGGTGGCACATCCGCAGCCGGTGCCTTCTCCGCCACCGCACCCGGCGCCGCTTCGGGTGGCCAGCCCCGCCGAGCTGAAGTCGTTGACGGCGGACGCCCCGGCCGCGGCCCAGAGCTTCACGTTCGCGCTGCCGACAGGCGTCGCACCTGAGAGCGGTCTGCAGGTCAAGACCATCTGGGCGGCTCGCGCCATCAGCCTGCTGTTTCCGCAGATCACGACCATCGGCGGGTACCGCCAGGACGCGCTGCGGTGGCATCCGAACGGCTTGGCCATCGACGTGATGATCCCGAACCACAACTCACCCGAAGGCATTGAACTCGGCGATCAGATCGCCGGCTACGCGCTCGCCAACGCCAAGCGCTGGGGAGTCGACCACGTGATCTGGCGGCAGAAGATCTATCCGGGCCTCGGCAATCCGAGCTGGACAGCGAACCTCGGCAACGAAACCGCCAACCACTACGACCACGTGCACATCGCGACCGACGGCGGCGGCTATCCGACCGGTCACGAGACCTACTCGATCGGCTCGATGACCCCGACACCGCCGGCCTGACCGTCGTCGCGCGGCGGCACAATCGTGAGATGGCCGGCGCGCGCACGATCCTGCATCACACCAACGTCGTCAACGTCCGTGACGGCAGTGTTCAGCGCGGTGTAGACGTCACCATCGACGGTGGCACCATCTCCTCGATCACCCCGGCTGTTTCCGCGCACCCCGAGCGCGACGCGGTCGTCGACGCCCGCGGAACGTTCACGGTGCCGGGTTTCTGCGACATGCACGCTCATCCGCTGGCAGGCCGAATCGATCCCGAGCCGGCGCTGCGGCTGATGCTCGCCCGAGGCATCACAGGATTTCGGCAGATGAACGGCTCCCGCTCGTTGCTCGGTGACCGCGGCAATGGAAGGCTGCGGCTGCCCGTCGACGGCCCGGCGTTGTTGTCGACGCCGGGTGACGTACTGGTCCCCTTCAACGCCGGCAGTGCGGACGCTGCGCTGCGATCGGTTCGGCAACAGGCAGAGGCCGGCGCCGATTTCATCAAGGTCGCGTTGGTCACGCCGCAGGTGTTCTTCCCGCTGCAAGCCGAGGCGGCTCGGTTGGGACTGAGCACCGTCGGTCATCTTCCGGTCGGGATCGACGTGCGGACCGCCTCGGACGGCAGGATGCGATCCATCGAGCATCTCGGCCCCGGGGTAGGCATGGTCGCCGCCTGCTGCGACCACCAGGGCGATATCGAGCGTGCGATCAACGACCGCCCGGTCCCGAAATTTCCCAGCGTTCCGCGGCTGCCTTTCGCGACACGGCTGATGGAGCTCCTGATGGCGCAGGTGATGGCCAAAGTCGTGGTCAATCCTCTGCTGATGGCCAAACCGGCAGACGCCGAGATGATCGCGGACGCCGGCAACTCCTTCAACGACGTCAAGGCCCGCGAGTTGGCGAGGGTGTTCGCCGCCGACCAGACCTGGCAGTGCCCGACGCTGATTCGCAGCCGTACGCAGCAGTTCTGCGACGAGCCGACCTATCACCGCGACCCGAACAACCGCTTCGCATCCGAGAAGACGCTCAAAAGCTGGCGTAAGTCAGCAGGCAAATACGCCGCGCGCCCAGTGGAAATGCGCATGATCTACCGCCGCCACTACCGCCGATTGCAGCAGATGGTCCGCATCTTCGACGACGAGGGTGTCCCGATGATCACCGGCAGCGATGTCAGCGGATCTGGTTGGGAGATACCAGGATTCGCACTACATCAGGAGTTCGACGAATTGGCCGCAGCCGGATTGCCGCCGTTGCGGATCTTGCAGATGACCACCATCAACGCTGCCGAGTTCCTCGGCCGTACCGACGCGATGGGCACCGTGGAGCCGGGTAAAAACGCCGACCTCGTGGTGTTGAGGGCCGACCCGACAACAAGCGCGAGCCACCTGCACGACATCGCCGGGGTGATGCGCGCCGGCCGCTACTACTCCGCGGAGACGCTTAGCTCGATGATGCAGGCCGTCGCCGAAGCACACTCGGCGGTGTGAGGCCGACCGGCCGGTAAACTGGCTGGCATCCCGAGAGCTACGGAGAAACATGAAACGCCCGGTCTTCCACGCCCTTCCTGTCGCCGCTTTCGCCGCCCCAGCGGTGGCGATGATCCTGGCCGCGCCGTTGGCTCAGGCGCAGACCGACATCGAGGACTCCTGCAAGAAATCCGGTGGTCAGTACACCCAGAGCCAGGTGAGCGCGCACTTCGGGCAAGACGCCCAGTTGCAGGAAAGCTGCACCATCGGCAACAAGACCACGACCTGGACCAACGGCGTTCAGGGCCCGACCTACGGCGGCTAGACCACCCGCCTTCGTCACCCCCAACCACAGCTGGATGCCGTAGTCGGCGCTCCGCGGGCCCTGCACTGCTAGCAACTCCCCGCCCGGGATGCGGACACGGCTGCGGCGTGCGTGAATGATGGCACGCTGCAGAGGCGCGGCTCAGCCGAGCAAAGGGGTACTTGCGTGTCCGACCGGACGCCCGACGACATTTTCAAACTCGCCAAAGACGAACGCATCGAATACGTCGACGTGCGCTTCTGCGACCTGCCGGGCACCATGCAGCACTTCACCATTCCGATCTACGCCTTCGACCAGAACGTTTTCGAGGAAGGCCTGGCATTCGACGGCTCGTCCATTCGCGGCTTTCAGTCGATCCACGAATCCGACATGCTGCTGCTCCCCGACCCCGAAACCGCGACCATCGACCCGTTCCGCACCGCCCGAACCCTGATCGTGAATTTCTCGGTGCACGACCCGTTCACGCTGGAGCTGTATTCGCGCGACCCGCGCAACGTCGCCCGCAAAGCGGAGAACTACCTGATCAGCTCGGGCATCGCCGACACCGCCTATTTCGGACCGGAGGCGGAGTTCTACATCTTCGACTCGGTCAGCTTCGCCTCGCACACCAATGAGTCCTTCTACAAGGTCAATGCGGCGTCGGGGTGGTGGAACACCGGGGTGGAGAACGAATCGGACGGCAGCCCGAATCTCGGCTACAAGGTCCGCCCGAAGGGTGGCTACTTCCCGGTGGCCCCCACCGACCACTATGTAGACCTGCGCGACGTGATGCTCACCCATCTGACCAACGCGGGTTTTCACCTGGAGAAGGGCCACCACGAGGTGGGCAGCGGCGGCCAGGCCGAGATCAACTACAAGTTCAACACGCTGCTGCACGCGGCGGACGATCATCAGATGTTCAAGTACATCGTCAAGCAAACAGCTTGGCAGGCAGGCAAATCCGTCACCTTCATGCCCAAGCCGCTGTTCGGCGACAACGGCTCGGGCATGCACTCACACCAGTCGCTGTGGAAGGACGGCGTCCCGCTGTTCTACGACGACGCCGGCTACGCAGGGCTGTCCGATATGGCCCGCCACTACATCGGCGGACTGCTGTATCACGCGCCGTCGCTACTGGCCTTCACCAATCCGACGGTCAACTCCTACAAGCGCCTGGTGCCCGGCTACGAGGCGCCGATCAATCTGGTCTACAGCCAGCGCAACCGGTCGGCTTGCGTCCGGATTCCAATCACCGGCTCCAACCCCAAGGCCAAGCGGCTGGAGTTCCGATGTCCCGACGCGTCGGGCAACCCGTATCTGTCGTTCGCGGCCATGCTGATGGCCGGCCTCGATGGCATCAAGAACAAGATCGAACCGCCTCCCCCGGTCGACAAGGACCTCTACGAGCTACCGCCCGAGGAAGCGGACGAGATTCCGCAGGCTCCCACCCAGCTGTCCGCGGTGATCGACAGGCTCGAGGAGGACCACGAATACCTCACCGAAGGAAGCGTTTTCACCCCTGACCTGATCGCGACATGGATCAACTACAAGCGCGAGTACGAGTTGGCACCCTACAACCTGCATCCGACGCCGTATGAATTCGCGCTCTACTACGACGTCTGACAGCCATCATTCGACCGGATCAGGCGCCCACCGCGGCCGGCGCGCTTCAGGCCGCTGCGGCCCACGCGCCGCGGCGAGCGCCAACGCCGCCTCACCGCTGATCGTCGTCAACGGTGGCGGCTGCCCCTTGCGCAGCGTCGCGATCAGCTCGCGATACGGGCCGATGAGATAGACGGTGTCGCCCGCCCGCAGCTGCGAGTTACGCCGCGGCCGTAGGCTCACCGGCCCTTCCGTCCGAGTGATCGCGATGACGCGGGTCTGCGTCGACATGTCGACCATCCGCAGCCCGTCGAGCTCGCTGCCCTCGGCCACCAGCATCGCGCCGATCATGAAGGACCGCTGCCCAACCCAGAACGTGCCCAACACCTTCAGGCCCATCGCGGCGCCGATGAACCACGGGGCCGCCAGGTCCACGATCGAACGAACGTTTTCGAAGCCGAACTGCTGATTCACCGCGGCGCTGAGCGCACGGCCCTGCACGCGCAGCACGATCGGCTGCGTGGTGTCGGGACCCAGGATCTCCAACAACACGATGCCGGTGCGGATGTTCTCCATGTCGTCCTGGGTCATCACCGCCACGCCGCGGCAGCGGTCGACGCGCGCGGCCTCCAGCGTCTGGCGCATTGTCGAGTCTCCGAAGATGACCGGCACATCCAGGTCGGCCAACGTGGACAGAAAGCGGTTGCTTTCGTCCTGCTCGATGACGACGACGTCGTAGCCGGCCACGGTCAGGTCCCTGACGACGCGAATTCCGGTCGCGCCCATGCCGACGACGACGACGTGGTCGCGCATTCGCCGCGCCCGCCGCAGGCCGGCGGTGTGCACGAAGCGGCGCGACAACAGCAGGTCGGCGACGATGGCCACCAGCACGGCGGTGATCATGACACCGCCGAACATCAACCCGATGGCGAACAACCTCAGCACCGAGGACTGCGCCGCGAAGCTGAAGTCACCGAAGCCGACGCTGGTGATGGTCTCAGAGGTGAAATACAAAGCGTCGAGCCACGACATCTTCGGATGCACGTAGGTGAAGCGGACCAACGCCGTGGCACCGAACATGAGCACCAGGGTGAAGATGAACGACGGGAAGAGCAGTGGGTTGGCATCCTCACGCATGGCGCGCACCGCGTCGACGGCGTGCCGCACCCGGGACTGGCTCGCGCGCGTTGCCGTCGAGGGCGGCACCGTGATTCCGCGAGCCTCGAGTTCGTCCTTGACGCCGATCATCGAAGTCCAGTCACCCGGGTAGACCTTCTGATCGCGCCCCGGGCACGGCACGATGTCGCCGGGTACCGGTGCGTTCTTGCCGTGCACCACCGCCACCGGCGCCAAGTCCCCGTAGATGTCGCGCAGCGTTCCCGACTTCCGCGCCTCCGACCCCCAGACAACGAACTCCATTCCCGCGGTCTCGAATTGGTGCGCGTTACGCGACAGCACCGCCTCGACGATGGACGGTGCGGCGAGATCGGCGACATTCAAAATGGCACCCGGGCCACTGACCGCGTCGACCGCGTCACGCAGCACGTTGTCGGCAATACGCGCGACCACGCGCACGTTGGGGCTATATCTTCTTGCGAGCAGCGCGATTTCGAGATTGACCGCATCATTGGGTCCGGCACAGACGACGGCGCGTGCGCGGTGCACACCGGCACCCAGCAGATCGTCCGCGGACGTGATCCGGATGATCCGGGCACCGGCACCGCGGAGCTCGTCGATGATCGTGTTAGCCAGGGCGTCGTCACCGCAGACGATGATCTCGCGGTGGAACTGGAAAATTTCGCCCATGCTGCGGCAACCACCTACGCTGAGATCGTCTGACCTCTATGACTATCGGCTACGGCGACGGAAAGCGCCACCTGGAACACCACCAACTCGACTGCGGCACAGGCGCGCTCGTAAAGGAAACGCATTCGACTCGGGTTCGTCACGCCGGAGAAATAGTCAGTGTGTAGCAGGCCCGGATGAGATCGCTTCGCACGGCAGTTCAGGTTGTGTCGTGAGCCAACCATTGATCGACGAGATCGGAGCATCGTCGCGACACCGTCTGCTCCATCTCGTCACGTCGCCGACGCCCACTATCGTCGTCATCGCCGCCTGCACTGACCGTGAGCCGGGCCACCTCGTCGAGTTGGTCGCGATCCAGCCCGAACTCGATCAAGGAGTCCGCGTCGCGGTACAGGTCGATCTCGTCCGGCAGTTCAGAGCGCGCCAGCAACACCGCCGCATTCTCCTCGCCGACTTCGAGCAGCATGGCCACCAGATTCGGCTTGCCGACCTTGCGGGTCACACCGGTCGACGGATCGAAAGCTCGAGCCCGTTGTCACGCATGACAGATCGGCACTGCTGCGGTGTGTAGTCGAAATTCTCCAGGTCCTTGATGTAGGCCGCGGGGTCGGCGAGGCCTTCGACGTGGGGGAAATCCGAACCCATGATTATCTGCTTCTCGCCCAGCAGCCGCAGCAGGCTGGCGAGTTCGTCTTCGTAGAACGGCGACACCCACACGTGTCGTTTGAAGGTTTCGCGCGGATCTTCCTGATAGATCTGCGGAATCTGACCGTAGGACTTGGTCAGCTTCTCGAAGAGATGGAACACCCAGTCCGAGCCGCTCTCGATCGAAGCCATCCGCAAATTCGGGAAGCGTAGGAACAGCCCGTTGTGCAGATGGTTGGCGAAAGTGTCCTGCAGCGCGTTGCCGGAGAACAAGCTACGAAAGCCGAGAAGCGCCTGAAAGGACATCATGTAGTCCGATTCACCCCACGCCGGCATGAATTTCGAGTAGTACGTCTCACCCGAGTGGTAGCACAGCGTGATGCCGGAATCGTTGACCAGTTGCCAGAATTCGTCGAACATCGGGTCGCCGGGCGGGCGCATTCCGACAGCGGTCGTGATCGGCCCGGGGATCATGACGACAAAGCGCGCGTCGTGTTCCAGCGCCCACTCGAGTTCGCGGACCGCTTCGTCCGGCTTGCACAGGGTGATGTACGGCGCAGCGAAAATCCTTTCCCGGTAGGCGAATCCCCAATCCTCTTCCATCCAGCGGTTGAAGGCGCGAAATGTCGCGACCGTCGCGTCCAGGTCCGGCAGCAGCGCCTGTTCCATCCCGACCCCGAGGGTCGGCAGGAGGATGCAGCCCGCCATCCCCTGCTCGTCCATCAATGCCAGTCGCGCGTCGCGGTCTCGATACGCCAGGGGTATCGGCTCCAGATCACCGAAAAGTGCATTCAGATCAGCACCTCTCGGGTTGCGGCCCCGGAAGTACTCGTCGAGGGCACCGGGCTTACCGACCGGGTCGAACGTCGGGTTCGGAATGAACCTGTTGACCCTGCCGCCTACGAGAAGACGTTGCCTGCCATCGAGCTCGGCCCACTGGATCGCCCGCTTTTTGAACTGCCGGTCGATGTGGCGGGTGAACGCGTCGAGGGCCTCGTAATAGTGGTTGTCGCAGTCGAAGAACTGAAAGGGAAGTTGGTTCGTCATCGCGGAGAGTGTCCTTTCTGTGCGACGTAGGTATCAGTTGCGTGGCAAGCCGAGAACCATCGATGCAATGACAGTCAGCTGAATTTCGGGCGTACCACCGCCGATGAGTTCGGCCGGCGTATCGAAATACGGCTGGACGACGGCCGGTTCGGACTTTTCCAACATCGCAGCGCGGCCGGTCAGACTCAGTGTCGCGGTCCACGCACGGCGCAACTGCATGACCATCGCGTACTTGGCGATGCTGGAAGTCGGGCCGGGCCCCTGCCCCTCGACCAGCCGGAGGGTTTCGCGAAGCACCAGAGCTTTGATCGCCGTGCTGTAGGACTCGACGTCGCCCAGTGCCAGCAGCGCGGCGTCCTGGTCTGGCCCGACCGTCTCAGCAACTGCGCGAAGCACTTCGGCACGATCGATGCTGACGTAGTTTCCGATGGCCGTGCGTTCGACCGCCATCGTCGCCACCGCCAGGCTCCACCCGTCGTCGGGGTCACCCACGAGCATGTCGTCGGGCACGAACACGTCGGAGAAGAACACCTCGTTGAACTCGAAGCGTCCACTGGCCTGTTTGATCGGCGAGACCTCGATCCCCGGTGACGCCATGTCGATCAGGAAGTAACCGATGCCTCGGTGCTTCTTGGCCGCGGGATCCGTTCGCGCCAGCAGAGCTCCGAACTCGGCCTGATGCGCCATCGACGTCCAGATCTTGTGCCCGTTGATCAGCCATCCGCCGTCGACTCTGGTGGCCCGGGTGGACAGCGACGCCAGATCTGATCCGGCGCCGGGTTCACTGAACAGCTGGCACCAGGGCTGCACACCGCGCACGATCGGCCACGCGAATCGCTCACGCTGCAGATCGGAGCCGCTGTGCAGAATCGTCGGCAGGATCCATTCCGCGATGCCGAGCGACGGCCGGACCAAGTCAGGCCGCTTGCCGAATTCGTCGGCGATGATCACCTGCTGCACGGCCGAGGCGTCAACACCCCACGGCGCGGGCAGATTCGGCGCCACCAGTCCACGTCGTGCGAGCAGGTCGCGCTGCGCCCCGACGGCGAGTCCGGGTGTCCTGACGTCGCCTGAATAGGGATCATTGGCTAGACCGAGTGCCTCGTCCAGCGTGGTCGCCACCTTCGCGCGAAAGTCCGACTCGATGTCGCCCAGGTTGATTGTGGTGGAACGTTTTTGGGTGCACGCCAGCTCTCCCGCCTCCCGAGCCCAACGGGTGACCGGGCCCAGCGACGCCGCCAGGCTGGTGGCGCGGCGCCAGTACAGATGGGTGTCGTGCTCCCAGGTATAGCCGATCGCCCCGAACATCAGCATGGCGTCGAGTACCAAGCCGGGCGCTGCACCCACCGCCACAACGGCGGCCGAGGCCGCCGCGAGGCGTTGTTGCTCGATGACGTCGCCGTCAGCACGGACCGCGTCCCAGGCGGCCGATGCCGACAGCTCGGCGTTCACCAGCAGCACGGCCGCTTTGTGCTGAAGCGCCTGAAATGAGCCGACCGGTCGGCCGAATTGCTCACGCGTGCGGATGTATTCGATCGCATCCGAGGAGCAGCGGCGCACCGCCCCAGCGGCTGCGCACGCAGCCAGGGCCACCACCACGCAGCGAGCCCGCTCCCCTGGGATCCCGGATATTTCGGCACTGTCGGGCACGACGTGGTCGGCGAGCTCGACGACGCCCACGTCCGTGCACAGATCGGTGCCTTGCTGCGCTGTGACTGTCACACCATTACCCGGCGTGACCACGAACCATCGTCGGCTACCGTCAGCGGCCTGAGCGGGCAGCAGAATACGTTGCGCTGCACAGACTCCCAACACCGATTCCGACGCACCGTCCAGCCGCCACGAACCTCCTTCGCCCACAGCGCGGACGTCGCAGTCTTCGGGCAGCACGACGACCGCCGTCGCTCCCGCGGCGAGCTCTGCCAGCAGCGGCTTGACCGATGCATCGGCGAGATTCGCCACGGCACTTGCCGTGATCGTGCTCAGCACCGGACCGGGCAGCAGGGCTGCCGCAGCCGCCTCGACGACGCAGGCGGTGTCGGCCAGCGTGCCGTCCTGGCCACCGACGTGTCCCGGCAGGTGCACCGCGTGGAAGCCGTTGTCGACGAATTCCTGCCACCACGAGGGGATCTCGCCGGCCGAGATGGAGCCGAAGGCGGCTCGGGTCGCGTCGATCGGCGCGCGGCGCGCGGCGAAACGGCTCACGGCGTCGACGAGTTGCTCCTGCTCGACGGTGATAGCCAGGGTCATCGATCAGCCCTCGAGCCCGAGGATCCGGGCTGCGTTGCCGTACAGGAATTTCGGCCAGACGTCGTCCTTCAGCGGGACATTGGGCAGGTCGCGGAAGATCCGCTCCAGGGAGAGTCCCATCGGAAAGTATCCGGCGTAGAGGATCTTGTCGGCGCCACGGGTATTCGCGTAGTCGATGATGGCCTTCGGGTAGTACTTGGGCGCGAACGCCGACGTCGAGTAATAGAGGTTGGGCCATTTCAGCATGAGCTTGACGGCGAGGTCCTCCCACGGCTCGCAACCGTGGCGGGTGACGAACACCAAGTCAGGAAAGTCGAACATCACCACGTCGATGCGTGAGACGTCCTGGCACGCGAAAGGGACACGCGGACCGGGGATTCCTGCGCACACGAAGATCGGGAGACCCAGCTCGACGCAGGTCGCGTAAATGGGATACATCTTCGGGTCGTCGATGGGCACCTGGGGAAAGGTTCCGGCGGGGAACACCGACGTCGCGCGAATACCGAACTGCTCGTAGTCGCGACGGATCGCGTTCACCGAACCCATGACGTCGTTGGGGTCGACCAGCGCACCCGAGGGTACGAAGCGATCCGGGAAGGTCTTCAGCGCCAGCTGCGCAGAATCTTCGCCGACCCCGATCATGGCCTTTTCGATGCCGAATCGGTCCATCTGCTGAAGCAACAGCGACACCGGGTCGTCCGTCGGAAGGCCTTGCGGGACGTCTTTGAACATGTACTCGACCGGGAACTCGAAGTCCTCTTTGGATTCGCGGTCTTTGGTCTGCTTCCGGATGAAGTCGTACTGGGCGGAACCCTCGTGCGGGAACCCGATCATCGTGTCGATCACGGGCAGACCCACCGGTCCGGGCATGGAGTCCTCCGATCGCACTGACTTACCGCGGGCACACTGTGCGGAACCAATATTGAAACACGGTTCTACTAAAGTCAAGATGGCAAAACAGCTCTAGCTGGGATAATATTGCCGCACTCTTCAGCAGTGCGGATCTGATGAGAAACATGTTCTCTCTGTACGAGCAGGAGGTCGGGGCCATGAACATTCCTGCCGCGCGGCCCGAGACCGCCGTCCTCGCCTTGACAGACATGAACAGCCGTCAACTGCTACGGCGAGCCAAGATCATCGAAGCCGTCATCGATCTCATCGCGGACGTCGGCGCCGACGCTGTACAGATGCGCGACGTGTCCAAGCGATCCGGCGTGGCACTGGCCACCCTCTACCGCTATTTCAACTCCAAGGACTATCTACTCGCCGCAGCACTCGAGGATTGGCAGAAGCGACTGACCCGCCGCATTCTCGCCTCACGCGCCGGCGCCCCCGAACAACAGGACCCACTGCCCGGCGTGCTCGACTACCTGCGGCGCGCCCAGCGAGCGTTTCACCGGAACCCCAACATGACCGCGCTGATGTTCCAGATGACGACGTCGGTCGATCGCCAGGCCGTCACGACGATCGACCACATGAACCGCACCAACACGGAGCTGTTCAACAGGCTGCTGGAAGGTGTTGCACCCGACGATGTTCCGAACATCACCTTCGGGCTCAACGCCGTATTGAGCAGTTCACTCGCCGCGGTGCTGGCGGGCATGATGACGTTGGAGGAGTCGCTGGGCCGGGTGGAGTGGGTCGCACGCGTGCTGCTTGCCGATCGGTAACTGCCGGATCACCGCGCCGGCCGGCGTCGCGGCTCTGTCAGCCTTACCTTGCCGAGGCTCGGCCGGGACCGTGCCTCACTTGATGCCGAGCTGATTGCACTCCAGAACGAACAGTTCGGTCGGCGGATCCGTTCCGTGACGATGCAGTTCCTGGCCCTCGGTGGTCGAGTAGAAATGATCCGATTGGGCTTTGACGCAGCGCTCGAGCTTCTTGTGGCCGGAGTTGTACCAGGCCCACACCACCGACACGACGACGACCACCGTCACGGCTACCGGGAGGAAGGCGGCTCGTCTTCTCATGTCGTCGTCAAGGATACCCGGGCGACGGAAGCGCCTGACGCAGCTCGCTGTATGCGTCGACGAGTTGGTCGAGCGAGAACCCGATGTTCAAACCGCTCGGATTTGGCAGCACCCATGCTTGGGTTCCGGCGAAGCCCGGCTGATAGCGACCCCAGGCGACATCCGATGTGCCGAGCATGCAAGCCAGCGCTCGCTTGCCCAGGAAAGCGATCGCCCGCGGCGCGTAGCAGCGAATCTTCGCCTCGAATTCGGGTTGCGCGCTTCGGAACTCAGCGGGCGAGACCTCACTGGCCGCCCGCGTGGGTCGCCTGACCACCGCAGTGACCCCGCACCCGTAGTCGAGTAGCCGATGCTGATCGGCGGGCTGAAGGCGAACATCGGTGAAGCCGGCCAGGTGCAGCACCGGCCAGAAACGGTTGTTGCGGTGCGAGAAGTTGTAGCCGTCGTGGACCGCGCTGGCGGCGAGATTCAGACCGCAGAAGACCACATCGAGTCCATCGGCCAGGATGTCCGGCTCGAACTCATCCACGGACGTGCGCTTGTTTAGCATCGGACATGTTGCCGCGGTGGGCATTTCGAGCTGCTATGACCGCGGCCCGAGTGCGAGCCGGGTGCATCAGAAGATCGCGTCGGCCATCAGCGCGGCTAACGCTCGACCCAGTCCCACACCGACATATCGCCGCGCGGGTAGTCCATGCACACGTCAGTCGCCTTGGCGACCACGCCCTTGTTGTGGAAGAAAATCTTGGCCCAGTTGCCCCAATGAGTGGCGACTTGTTCGTAATAGACGTTGGTAGCGGTGTTCTCGGAGTACTGCCGCCTCCCGGCCGGGTCGAGCGAGAAAAACCAGTGGATTCGATCGACCGCGGCCTGCTGCACATCCGCTGGACGGTGGCTCTTGTCGACCATGTAGCGGTCGAAATACACCGGGCTCGTGTCGCGAGCACCGGCCAGATACTGCTCGGCGTCACAAGTGGTAGCGATGATGCGGTGGGGTATTGGGAAATCCTCTGTCGAGTCCGCCACGGCCGGCGCAGCGAATAGCGTTGCGACAACGGCTGATAGTGGCAACCAGGTTGCAACCCGACGAACCATCTGCACCACCGACCCTCCATGGCTGTCAACGTGACGATGCTTGGAGCCACAACTGCGGGCCGAGATGAATTATTTCCGAACGGCGGAATCGAGCCGCCGTGACGCCCTTTGAGACGGTCTGGACGTCAGGCGCCCTTGTGTTCTGCGCGGCCGAATGTCCACGCGATGATCTCGTCCAGGCGCACGCGAAGCTCGTCATGTCTGGCGACCTCGCCGTCGGGCTGCCGGTAGGCGACCTTCGACAGGTGAACGTAGTCGTGGGATCGGCAGGTGCCGTCGGCTTTCTGGGAGTCTCCGCCATTGCTGGTGGACCCCGGACGCCGGTGGTCGATTCCGACGGTCTGGAGGTAGTGCAGCACCTTCTGGTCGTAGTACCAGCACGGCTCGATGCTGCCGCTGACGCTGGCCGAGGCGAGGTAGAGGGTCACGTCGACCGCCCGACCGGGTGCCGGCGGATTCGCCTCCACAGCGTCGATCACGAGGTGGAGCTTGTGATCGGTCACTGTGTGCGTGATGGCGGTTTCGACTGCGGTCACAATGGCTCCCTGTGCACCTACGATCGCCGCGATCGGCGAGCTCTTCAGGCGGAGAATAACCCAACCCGGGCGGCGCCGTCGCTCGGATTCCTGGGCGTTGGCACTGTTCACCTGCCGTTTAGGTGCCTGGCATGTCGGGTGGCCCGACAGAACGAGTCGAGCGCCGAATTCACCCTAGGAGAACCGCATTCCCGGGCCTGGCGGTGTCGGCGCCGCCACACGCCACCGTCAATCGCCGGTGCGGGTGAAAGTCGTCTCGTAGTCGTGGGTGTTGGTGCAGCCGCCGGAGATGTCGACGTGCTCCGCGAGCTTCCAGACGCTGATCGGATCCTGCGGCGGTTGCGGCATCGCCCCTTGGATGGACCACTCGTTGTGCTGCGGGCTGCCGTTCTTGCACTTGGTGTCCCTGATCGAGTGCCTGGTCCACTTGCCATCGGCGAACAGGAATTGGCGGGACGAACCGTCTGCGGTGTCGGTGAACGAGGAAAGGCAACGGCTGCCGTCTCGGAGACAATCGGTTACGGCCACGTAATCCTCCGGTTTACTCGCCGGGTTGGTCGATTCCGCGTGGTAGTGGCCGTTCAAAGCCGCCGCGGGCGACACCACCCTCGGCGGCTGCGGAACTGGATCGGCGACCAGACCTCGATCGGCAGCACCGGTCCGGGTGAAGGTGACCGGCGCCCGGCGCCCGCATCCCGACTCGCCAACCGTGCTGTAGGTGCCGGTGAATCGGTCGGATTTGCCCTTCACCGAGAACACCACCCAGCGGGGGCTCGGCTCGCTCCCTTTGCAGTCGGTCGCGGAGTCACCCTCGGCCACGGCCAACCACCCGCCGTCGACATAGTCGAAGATCAGAGCCGAAGTGTAGCCGCCGGCGCCCACCATCGACGCCGTTGCAACGCAACGTTTTCCGTGGCAGGCGGACCGCACCACCCAGGTTTGGTCCGGTGTATCACCGTCTTTGGGTTTACCCAGAAAAGTCGTTCGTGCGCCGAACTTCGCCGTGAAGACGCCGTCGAACGTCGGGCCGGCCGGTGGGAGAGGCGCCGGCGGCCGCGCCTTGGCCTTGTCCGCCGAACCGCTGACGTGGCCCAGAGTCACCCACAGCACTCCGGCCACCAGCGCGACGACGACCACCGCTATCAGCGCGATGATGCGCGGCTGAGCGATCTTGCTGCGCTTGGGTTCTGGTGACATCAGTCCTTGTGCGTGCGGCGGTCCGGCGGGTGTGGTGTATCCCGGCGTGCGGTACTGCGTCGCATCGCCCGCCGGTCCACCCCACGAGTTGTCGAACCGCGGGGGTGGCGGTGTCATGCTCGCCACGGCGGTCGCCCTCGATCCGAATTCTGCGGCGTGCGGGGGTGGCGAGGCGTGACGCGAGATAGCCGTGTGTGCGGCCGAGCTCAGTTCCACGGCTGTGGAGTATCGCTGGTCGGGGTCCTTGGCCATCCCGCGGGCGATGACGTCGTCGATCGCTTGGGGCAGGGTGGTCTGGACGGCCGAGGGCCGCGGCGGCGGGGTCGACAAGTGACCGGCCACCTGCTGCTCCACGCTGTCCCCCGGGAACGGTCGTTCGCCGGTAAGAGTCTGGTGCAGAACACATGTCAGCGCGTAGACGTCCGAGCGCGCATCCGGCCGGCCCGCGCCGAATCGTTCGGGCGCCATGTACGCCCAGGTGCCGATTGCCGACCCGGTTGCGGTCAGCCCCGTCTCGCCGATCGTTCGGGCAATTCCGAAGTCGATCAAGTAGGCGAAGTCGGAATTGGTCACCAGGACGTTGGATGGCTTCACGTCGCGGTGGACGAGCCCGGCCGCATGCGCCGCTTGTAACGCCGACGCCACCTGCTCGATGATCTTGACGGCGCGGGCCGGCTCCAACGGGCCCTGGCTCAGCAGCGCCTCCAGGTCGCGCCCCTCGATCAGACGCATATCCACGTAGAGACGACCGTCGATCTCGCCGAAGTTGTGGATCGGCACGATGTGGGGTTCGTACAGACCGGCGGCCAACTGCGCCTCGCGCCGGAATCTTTCCTGAAAGACGCTGTCATCGGCCAGGTGCGAAGGCAACAGCTTCAGGGCGACAACCCGGTTGGTTGCGGTGTCGTGAGCCCGCCAGACCTCACCCATGCCGCCGCGGCCCAGCAACGTCTGCAACGTGTAGCGCCCGAATGGCCTACCCTCCACCGAACCTCCCAGCGACTGCTCAGCAACTGCTCAGCTGCATCACCTTAACCCTTGTCAGCGCTCCCATCAGGGTGTCGTGAATTCCGGCCGTCGCTTCCACCGCGGCGGCGTTGTCGGCGACTGGGAGCAAACTCGGCACGAGGCCTACGCATGCCGCTTCACGTGCAGCGATGGAGGCCAAGTGAGATTTATTTGAAGTCGATATGAGCCTCACCGCCGCCCGGCCGAAAAGCTTTTCCCGCCCGGCTCATTCGGCCGGATCGGCGAGCCCTAACGCTGCAGGCTGCGGAGCGTGCTCTTGACGAATTTTGCCAGCACCTCGTCGCGCTCGGCACCTGTCTCGCGAGCGCTGGTCAACAAGGCGTAGAGGCCCAACAAAAAGAACGCAGCGCTGTGATAGGCGTCCACGTCGTCGTACAACACGCCGCGTACCCGTGAACGCTCGATCTCGGCCGCAAGCAAGACGAACGTCGGATGCTTGGTCCACTTGTCGTCCTCTGGACGTGCCGGCGAAAAATACAAGCTGATGACGTCGCGGAACAGAGCTGCGCCCCACTGGTTTTCAAGCTCGACGACCAGCCGGATTATCTCGTGCAGGACTGCCGCGATGTCGCGACGCACGTCCAAAAATCGACTCAGTTTCTCCGCGAGATAATCCTCGTCGCGGCCGATCAACTCCAGCAGTACGTGTTCCTTGCTGGGAAAGTGGAAGTAGAACGTGCTCCGCGCGACCCCGGCGGCTTCCACGATCGCGTTGATGTCGGCCGAGCCCGTGCCCGCGCGCTGGAACTCCACGATCGCGGCGTCGAGCACCCGCGCCCGCGTTTTTCGGCGCTGCGCCTCCCGGCTCGTCACACTCTCCCGCACCCTGTCATTGTGCAGCAGCGAACGCGTTCACCGACAGATGTCAACGATATTGACCCCCTGGATGCGATTACAAGTTGCAAAGCGCGTATTTCGTTGTCATTTGTCAGCGAGCGTGATACATCTGGAGGCACTTGCGCCGGTCTTTGTCAGGCGCGTCGTGGGCCGACTGCAACAGGGCGCGAGGCAGGAGCGTTGTCGATGAACACTCGAGGTCAACGCATCCTGCTGTGGACCGCACCGCCGGCTGTCGCGCTGTTCGCTCTCGCCTACGTTCTGTTTCCGGTCTTCTCGCCACCGCTGTCACCGATGTTGACGCCCGAGCAGGTCGCGGCGTTCTTCAGGAGCAATACGACCGGGATACTTGGCGTGGCGATTCTGTGCAACTTGATCGCCTGCTCCCTCGTGCCACTTTTCGCGGTGACGGCCGTGCAGATTTCCCGCGTCGCCACCTCCAGCACCGTGCTGACCTACGCCTACATCATCTGCGTCGGCGTCGGAACCACCGGCTTCATACTCGCCGACTACTGCTGGGGCATGGCCGCTTTCAGGCCGGACCGCGACCCGCAACTGATCAGCCTGCTCAATGACATGGCGTGGTTCTTCTTCATCGCACCGGTGGGCACGATCATGGTGCAGAACCTCTGCTTCGCGCTCAGCGTCTATCTCGACAGACGAGCCGACCCGGTGTTTCCACGCTGGGCGGCACACTTCAACGTCGCGACGGTGGCACTGCTCGCGCCGAGCGCCTTCTCCATACTCTGCAAGAGCGGACCGCTGGCCTGGAATGGCGGTCTCTCATTTACCCTGCGGCTGACCACTTTTGCGGTCTACATCGTGGTGATGTTCGCGGTCCTCCTGCGGGCCGTGAACCGCCAGGGTGACGAGCAGGTGGTGTTGGCATGAGCAGCGGCGTCGCCACCGAACCCGCGACCACCGCCGGGCACACCCGGTCGTGGCGCGAGAATCCGAAGCTCGATCAGTGGATCGCCTTTTGGACCGTGCCGTTCTTCTTCAGCGTGTTCGGGCTGGTCTTCGTGCCGCTGAGCTGGATGATGCCGCCACGCTCCCCGAGCGCCTCCACGCCGCACATTCTCGACTTCATGCACTCGCACAACTTGCTCGTCGCGTGCACGATCCTCACTCTGTCTTACGGTTTGGCGCCGGTGTCGAATGCTGTGTACCTCACCCAGATCAAGCGGATGTCGGTCAGCCCCGTGTTCCGCTACTCGTTCATGACCGGCGCCATCACCGGAGCCATTGTCGGCATGCTGTTCCCGATGTTCTGCTTCGGCCTCGGCGCCTTCCGGCAAGGTTATCGGCCGGCGGTCCAGGCGATGCTCTACGACTTCGGCTATCTGGCGTTCATCGGGTCGCTGGGCTGCTTCTGCGTCATGTGGATGGCGTTCGGGCTGGCGATCATCCTCGACGAGAACAATGTCCTGCCCAAGTGGTTGGGCTATTACACCGTCTGGCAGTACGTCACCGAGTTGATGGCTGCTCCGGTGTGGATCGCCAAATCCGGGCCGTTCGCGTGGAACGGCATCATGACCTTCTGGTTCGCCATGGCGCTCTACGTCTCCTGGCAGATGATCGTCTACTTCTGCATCTTCCGGGCCATCAAGAACCAGCCGGAGTCCGAACTCGACAACGCTGCAAAGGATCTGACGGGCCCGATATCCGAGGCTCGAGCAATCGCATGACCAACGTTGCCGAGGAATCGCCCATCGGCATCGATCCTTCGGGGTCGGATGCCGAGGTAGCCGGTCATGTACCCGGCGAGTCGAGCATGTGGTTTTTCGTCATCGGCGACCTGCTCATCTTCGGCGTCTATTTCGTCGTGTACATGTTCTACCGGCGCCAGAATCACGAGCAGTTCCTGCAAAGCCAAGCGCAACTCAACCTGGACATCGGTGCCATCAACACCGTCATGCTGCTGACCAGCTCGCTGTTCGTCGCGCTCGGTGTGACGGCGGCGCGGGCTGGAGACACCGCGGATGCATTGCGGCGCTTCGGTGTTGCCGTTGTATTCGGTGCCGCCTTCCCGCTGCTCAAGCTGTTCGAGTGGATCCCCGAAATCAGCGAAGGTCTGACTCCGGGTAAGAATTTGTTCTTCATGTACTACTTCGTGATGACCGGTATGCATCTCTGCCACGTGCTGCTCGGTCTGGTCATCCTGGGATTTGTCATCCGCAACTTGAAAACATCTGCGAGGCCGAAGATCTCGTTGATCGAGACCGGTGCCACCTACTGGCACATGGTCGACGTCTTGTGGCTGGTCTTGTTCGCCCTGCTCTACTTGATGAGGTAGACGATGACGTCGCTGATCCGCAACCCGCTGACCGTGGTCTGGGCGCTGCTCACCACCGTCACCCTGGTGTCGTGGTTGGTCGCCCGCGACGGTGGTGCGGCGCACCAACTCAACACCTCGGTGACCGTGACCGTGCTGTTGATCGCGGCAGTGAAAACCTCGCTGGTGATCAGTCATTTCATGGAGGTCCGACGTGCACCGGCGTGGCTCAGGGCCACCGCGGGCGGATGGGTGCTGGTGCTGTTCGCGTTGCTGCTGGGCGTCTACTTCGCCGGTCGCTGAAGACGTGGCCGTGTCGGCCATCGGTTACACCGATTACGTCGATCTTCCGCCCGTCATGATCGTCGCCATCCGGGCCTTCATCTCTCCGTAGGTGATGGCCTGCGCGCCCGGCTTCGGGATGCGCTCGACGTCGACCTTGGGCGTCGACAGGTCCTTGTCGGCGACCTGACGCCGCAGGGCCGATACGGTGCAATTCTCCCGACCCAGTCGCTCGACACCCTTGTAGCTGAAGGCTTTCGCCGCGTTACGCCAGGAGATCGCCTCCACCTCTTCGTCCGAACAGCCGTCGAGTTCTGCAGCGAGTTGTTCGGGGGCGTCTGGCCAGCTCGAATCCGAATGCGGGTAGTCCATCTCCCAACAGATGGTCTCGACTCCGATGCGGTGCCGATTCTCGATGCCGACGCGATCCCGAATGAAGCAGGAAAGAAAGTTTCTCCGAAATACATCTGTCGGAGTCAGACCACTCCCCAAGTCGTCGCCCGTCCAGGCCCGCTGACGGCTGTAGACGTCTTCAAAACGCTCCAGCAGGAACGGAATCCATCCGATACCACCCTCCGACAGGGCGAACTTGACGGTTGGAAATTCTTTGACGACCCGGGAGAACAACAGATCCGCGGTGAACCTGCCGGTGTCGAGCGCCAGCATCGAGTTGTACGCAAGATAGCTGGTCTGATCTGACGGGACAGGCAATCCGCCTCCGGTCCCGATGTGAATGTTGACCACGGTGTTGTTCTCGCAGATGGCCTCCCACAACACATCCCAATGGGTGTCCTGCCACGGCGGCTGTCCGTAGTTGGCGATGTGCTGAGGCACGGTGACGGCCCGGCACCCCAGCGATGCCAATCGGCGGACCTCTACTGCAGCCTGTCGGGGATCCCACAGCGGGAGAATCCCCATCGGAATGAAACGGTCGGGGTGGGCGCCACACCAGTCTTCGATGTGCCAATCGTTGTAGGCCTTGACCATCACTCCCGAGACCTCGCGATCACCGCGAAAGGTGAACAGCGCACCCGAGATAGTTGGGAAGGAAGGAAAGCAAACGGAGGCCAGCACCCCGCAGGCGTTCATGTCGTCGACACGCGCGTCCACGTCATAGCAACCCCGCCGCATGTCCTCGAATCGTGACGGTTCGAATCCCCACTCGTCGTTCGGACGACCCGCGACGGCGTTCAGCCCGATATTGGGTAGCTTCATGCCGTCATACACCCAGGCGACGGAGCCGTCGGACTCCTCGACGATCCGTGGGGCGTCATCCGCGTACCTTGCCGGCACCCGATTGGCAAACATGTCTGGCGGCTCGACGGTGTGGTCGTCAACGCTGATCAACACCAGATGCGACGGATCGAGCATAATCAGACTCCTTTTCGTGAGACGACCAGTTCAATTGCGGCGCAACAACATCATCGTCGTACCGCTGTTGGCGCCGCCGACTCCGCAGGCGGCGAGTTCGGCATCGGCGACTTGCCGGTCTCCACCCTCACCGCGCACCTGGACACAGGCTTCGTGCAGGTGACCGAAGCCGTGCAGGCGACCTCCGGAGAGTTGACCACCCGCGGTGTTGATCGGCAGCCGGCCGCCGAGCGAGAAGCGCGCCGGATCAGCCACCCACTCCCCCGATTCGCCGAATTCGCAGAAGCCGAAGTCCTCGAGGAAGCAGAGCACGAAGACGCTGAAGCCGTCGTACAGCGAGGCGTAATCCACGTCACCGGGTGTGAAGTCGGTGCGATCCCAGATTGTCGACCACCGCGAATTGAGCCGGGCGATGTCTTGTCCGCCCTCCCACAGGAACCGGTCGTGATGGGCGCAATCCAGCGCTTCGACGACGACAGCCGGATGGTCCAGTTCAGCAGCGTGTTCCGCCCGGGACACCACAAATGCGGTCGCTCCGTCACACGCGATGTCGCAGTCATACATGCACAACGGCTCTGACACCATGCGCGCCCCGAGATAACCGTCGAGGTCGAGGGGGTCGGAGTAGATCGCCTTGGGATTGAGTTTGGCGTGCGCCCGGGTGACAATGGCCACCTGAGCAAGCTGCTCGCGGGTCAGCCCGAAACGTTCCATACGGGAACGGATCTGGAGCGCCGCGAGGTTCGCCGCCGACGCGCCGTAGGGCAGCTGCCAGCCGAGTTGACCTGTTGCCCGCGCACCGGCTGGCACACCGTAACCCCGCCGCCGATCCGCTCCCTGTGCGGTGCCTTCCCAGATGCTGCGCCAGCACAGCACGTGGTTGGCCAGTCCGCCCGCCACGGCGAGCATCGCATCGACGACAGCGCCGAGTTGGCCGGGGTACTCGACCCCGCCGGCCACCCAGTTGGGCCGAATACCCAACGCGTCGTGGATTTCTCGCAGACCCGCCCCAGAGAACCCCTTGCCCGCCATGGACGCGCCCGGATAGGTCGTCAGTCCGTCGATGTCGGCCAACGTCAACCCCGCATCGGCGACTGCAGCGACACACGCATCGACGGTCAGCTCTACCGGATCCCGGCCGAGCCGACGTCCGATGTCGGACTGGCCGACTCCGCTGATGATGACATCGTCTGTCAACCGGCCGGCCATCAAAGCTCCGGGGTGAACATCGGTAGATAGACCAGCTCATCGCCACCGTCATCGCCGGCCTCGAACGTGACGCGTACCGGCATGCCCCGAAAGATCTGGGCGATGTCGACGTCGACGAGATTCGTCAGCACCCGAACATGTTCGTCTTCGACCGGATTCACGAAGGCGATCACGTAGGGCGTGGGAATTCCGGGGTAGAACGGATGATGATTGACCGTCCAGGACTCGACGGTGCCGCGACCCGACAAGTCAACCCACTCCGGGACGGCCTGGTCGTACTGGCAGCGCAGCGTCGGCGGATGGATCAGCCGTTGGCAATCGGGGCAGCGTTGCAGCCGCCACACCCCGTCGGCCCCGGACGTCCAGTACGGCCGATTACCCGTCGTGAGTGCCGGCAACGGGCGTCCACCAGCCGAAGCCTCAGGCATGGCCGTTGTCGTCGTCGACGCCGAAGATGAACCGGTCGGCTATCGCGTGCTCGTTGCGGATCGACATCTCCTGGGCAGTGTTCAGCCAGAGCCCTTCGAAACCGCGCGAGTGCATACCCGCGTGGATGGCGGCGATGTTCTGCAGATCCTGGGTCGGCAGCTCGCCCCAGCCGTCGTGGTCCTGCCAGCGCTCCACTTCCAGCCACGTTGTTTCGGGAATCCCGCCTGGCGCGAAATGTTCCAGTGAAAACATCTCGAACACACAGCGATTCGGGTCCTCGGCGTCCGGAAGCATTCGATAGCCCAGGATGCAGGACTTCTCGACAAGGATCACCAACGTCGGGAAGACGTGCCAGTCACCATTGCCCGCGAAGTACTCCTCGATCGTCATCGCCGGGTAGTCGACACCCTCGGCGAGTGCCAATTCCTCACACATCCGGTGGTAGAGCACGAACGGCGGAATTTCGGTGGGCTCCATGGTGGCAAGTTGCTGAGCGGCGCGGTAATCACGCTCGGTGACGAGCGAGCCGACCTCGAGGTAGTTGTACTGCATGGAGTTGGCGAACACCTCGGGTCGCGCGGCCTGCTCCTGGCGCGCACTGTCCCGATCGCCGCTGTCAGGCCGCGCCGTGTAGACGAATCGCGAGTGGTTCCGGTAAGGGATGGTCGGGGTGTAGGGCGCGTAGACGAATTCCTGCGGTGGTGCGGGTTCCGTTGAGGGACGCGGCCCTTGCGCAGGACGCAGCGTCTGCGGATGCGTGCCGGGCGTGTGGTAACCCTCGATGAACGCGTCGATCACTGTCTTGTAGTTGGCGTCCAGGTTGGTTCGCTTGCGCCACCGAAACCTCATGTCCTGCAACCGGAAAGGTGCCAGCGCGGTAGGGAGGGGGTCGAGCCATTCCAACAGGTCAGGCGGATTCTCGGCCATGCTGATGAAAACCCAACCACCCCACGTTCCCACCGACACCGGACGCAACGACCACTGCTCGCGCGGACGATTGAGGAACTCGTCGCGAGACGGAACGAACGACGAGCGGCCGTCGAACGCATAGCGCCAGCCGTGGAATTCGCACCGGAGGTCACCGTCATCGGCACACCCGGCCCCCCGCACGACTTTCATGCCGCGGTGGGTACAGGAGTTGTAGAAAGCCTTGATACCGGCATCCTTCTGCCGTACCACCATGATCGACTGCCTGCCGATGACGTACTCGTAATAGCTTCCCGCCTCGGGGATCTCCTCTTCACGGCAAGCGGGCTGCCACACGGCGGTGAACAGCCGTTCGAGCTCGAGGCGGAGAAATTCAGGATCGACGTAACGGGTTTTAGGCACGAAGGTCTCGCCGCACGCGTACCGCGGCGGCACCTTGCCGTTCGTCTCGGGTTCGATCGCGGTCATCGTCTACGCCTCGGGTGCTCAGCCGGCGGGCGGCTTGTCGAAGATGTTGGGATACAACACCGCCTCCTTGAACGACGTCTCGATCTCGGCGAAAGCCGTTGCAATGTCCCAGGTGCCCGACGCGGAGACAATCTCGCGCTCCACGACGGGGTTCGACATCAAGCTGATTCGGCCGTTGCCGGCAAAGATGACCCGGCGGTTGAGCCACTCGGACTGATTGCTGGCGAGGTACACCACGGGCGGCACGACGTTTTCCGGAGAGAGCCGCTTGTTCTCCGGCGAGTAGTCCATACTCCCGCCACCCTTGATGCCCTGCGTCATCCGCGTGCCGGCGATCGGCGCGATGGCGTTGGAGCGCACCCCATACCCCTTGAGTGCGTTCGCACAGGAGAACGTCAGGCCGACAATGCCCATCTTTGCGGCCGCGTAGTTGGGTTGGCTCGGCGCACCCTGCAAGCCGGACATCGAGGTGAAGTTGATCAGACGGTATTGCCCGCCACGGTTCTCCCGCCACCAAGCGGCGGCGTGCCGAGTGAGGTTGAAGGTGCCCTTAAGATGCACGGCGATGACTGAGTCGAAGTCCTGCTCGCTCATCTTGAAAACCATGCCGTCGCGCAGGATGCCGGCGGCGTTCACCATGATGTCGAAACCGCCGAGCGTAGCCGCCGCACGGTCGATCAGATCCTTGCAGGCAGCGAAGTCAGTGATGTCGGTGGTGTCGGAGAATGCCTTGCCGCCATGCTCGTTGATTGCCGCGGCCACCGACTCCGAGGGGCCAGCGTCGCGGCCGCTACCGTCGACGTCGACGCCGGCGTCAGACACCATCACCGTGGCGCCCTCGGCCGCCAGACCCGCGGCGACGGCGGCGCCGATCCCGCGTCCGGCACCGGTGACCAGTGCTGTGCGGCCGTCAAGAACACCCATCATTACTCCTCACTCGCGGCGTCGATCCAGCTTACCGAACAGATATACATACTGTGTATAGCTGTTCCGACACCTCCGTCACGACGTGGGCTCACTCGAAACCCCACTCCGCGTATCGGCGCTCGAGCTCTGCCATCGCCTCCCGCCCACCACGCGCGGTGCGCTCCTTCATGAAGTTGAACTCGTCGTCGCGCCAGGAGATATTGGTGAATACGCTGTGCCCCATCGGAACCCAGTCGGCGAACTGAGCCATGCCGACCGCGTTCCAGAATGTGATCAGCGCGTGCTTACCGATCATCAGACCGTCGGCCGAGTGGTGCGCGATCGCGCGCGCGTAGCGCATCGCCTCGTCGTGCAGTCCTTCCACCGGGACGACGGAGGCGGCTACACCCCAGTCCTTCAGCTCGGCGGCTGACACCTTGCGACCTGTGATCATCGCCTCGTATCCGCGATTAGGACCGAGCTTGAGCAGTGCGAGAGGCATTGCCGTCGAGAATCCGGCGAACCCGATCCGAGCCTGCGGACGGGCGAGATACATGTCGTCGGACACGACGAGGATGTCGGCCGCGAGAGCGAGATTCATCCCGGCCCCCAGAGTCGCGCCTTGGCACGCGGCGATGACGGTCTTGGGGAACTCGAGCCAGTTGGTCAAGTGCCGGTGCAAGCGCCGCGCATTGCCCAGCCTGGCCGTCTGCGGCAGTCGCTTGCCTTTGGTCAGCCCCGCCTGCTCGACCGGTAGGCGGCGCACGTCGTCACCGCTGCAGAAATCACCGCCGGCGCCCTCAAGCACCACGACCTTCACATCGTCGTCCGCCTCCGCACGGTCGAGTCGCTCCTTGAACAGGACGTGCATATCGGGAGACAGGATGGCATTTCGGCGATCGGGCCGGTTGATCGTGATCGTGGCGACGTGCGGTTCGACGACCTCGTAACGAACCCAGTCTTCGTCGACCTGGAATTCGTCGTCGGCGCTTGTCGTGGCACCCATACACCTCACCTCTCATCGCCGGCGCAGCCGACTGTACATAAGAACAGTATCCGATTAAGTGTTCAATAGCTGATAAAGTCTGGCGATGCCACAAATCGCGATCACCAGGGAGGTCGATGCGTCGGCCGCCGAAGTCTGGGCAGTGCTGGCCGACTTCGCGGACGTCAGTTGGATTCCGGTTGCGGGCCGGGTCGACATCGCTGGTGAGGGCATCGGTATGAGCAGGTCGATTCACGGCAGTGGCGAAAAGCCGGTGGTCGAAACGCTGACACGTCTCGATCCCGAGCGCAGGGAACTCGGCTACCGGATAGCCGACAATCCGCTGCCGGTAAGCAGATTCGAGGCGCTCGTCAGCGTCGGGCGCGGGCCGGGGTCCGGATCGGAGGTGACGTGGAAGGTGGACTACGAACCGAGCGGCTCCACCGATGCAGATGCCCACGCGGCGCGCCAGGCCATCGAGGCCGTCTACGGGATGATGGCCGGCTGGCTGGCCGACGCCGCCGCGACGCGGAGCTGACGTGACCGACCGTGATTACGGCGTCCCGCTCTCGGCGCAGGACCGGGCTTTTCGCGACGAGGTCCGCCACTTCTTGACGTCGGCGCTCACCGCGGACGTCAGGTCGCGCGTCGAATCCGAATCGGAGCGCCTCGACCGGATGCGCTTGTGGCAGCGCAAGCTCCACCAGGCCGGCCTCGCCGCGATCTCCTGGCCAAGCGAGTTCGGCGGCCGCAGCGCAACGCCGGTCCAACAGCTGATTTTCAACGCCGAGCTCGCCGCGGCACGGGCACCCGAGCCGATCAACCGCAGTGCGATCAACCAACTCGGCCCCACCATCATCCAGTGGGGCACCGACGAGCAGCGCAACTACCTGCTGCCCCGCATCCTGTCTGCCGAAGATGTCTGGTGTCAGGGCTTCAGCGAACCGGACGCGGGCAGCGACCTGGCCTCACTCAGCACGCGGGCGGTGATCGACGGCGACGAGTTGGTGATCACCGGACAGAAGGTGTGGACGTCGAAGGCGCACTACGCCGATCGCATCTATCTGCTCGCCAGGACTGACCCGGCCGCCGAGCCCCGCGACGGAATCAGCTACATCCTGGCCGATCTCGCCACCGACGGCATCGAGGTGCGGCCGATCCGGCAGATCTCTGGGGACGCCGAATTCAGCGAGGTATTCTTCGACGGCGCTCGGGTGCCGGTCGCCAACGTGCTGGGTCCGCTGCACGGCGGATGGCGGGTGGCGAAGTCGACGCTGGGCTACGAGCGGGTCGGCCAGAGTCGTACACATCGAATCGAGCGCCGGCTCGACATCCTGGTCGCGATGGCCCAGGAGCAGAACGCGCTGAGCGACAGTGGTTTTGAAGACACATACGTCACCGACCATCTGGTGCGCTTTACCGCCCAAGTCGAGGCGTTGCGGCAGATCGCGTCGCAGGCGACCGCTGCCGGAGTTCGAGGAGTCAGCCCCGGCCCCGAGGCATCGATGGCGAAATTGCTGACCTCGGAGGTCGACCAGGCCATGGCGAACTTCGGTCTCGATCTGGCCGGCGCTGCGGGCACGTTGGAGCGGGGATCGCCATCCGCTGCGAAAAAAGGGAACGTCGCCCGAAGTTATCTGCTCATGCGGGCTGCCACGTTCGGTGCCGGGACTTCGGAGATTCAGCGAAACGTCATCGCGGAACGATTGCTGGGGCTACCACGTGACCCGTGATCCCGCGCCATCGCTGATCGACATCGCCGACACCGCAGCCGAACTCGCCGAGCTGCGGAGCACCGCCGATGCCATCCTCAGCCAAATCTGGAGCCCGGAACGCACCCGCGAACTGCTCGACGGGCCGGGGCCGGCATTCAACGACGGCATCTGGAAGAGGGTCGCGGAGTTGGGTTGGCCCGACGTCCTCGTCGCGGAATCGCAGGGTGGCGGTGGCGGCGGACTGCGCGAGTTGTGCGTACTCGCCGAGGCCGCAGGCGCTGCCGCCTTGCCGCTGCCGTTGCCCGCGACCGCTGCCGCGGGTTGGTGCGAACAGCGTTGCGCCGCAGGCCTCACGTTGATTCTCGACGATGTCGATGCCACGCTGAGCGAGGGTGAGGTCACTGGCGACTGGCCGCTGGTGCCATTCGGCGGCGTCGCCGACCGGCTGCTCGTCCTGGCGCGACGTGACGAGGAGCCCGTCCTCGGTGTTGTGGACACCAACGCGTCGGGGGTTCGGCTCCGTTTCGAGCAGCCACTCGACCGCCAGCCGGCTGCGGGCTTGTCGCTCGAAGCCGTTCCGCTGCAGGCGATCGCCTCCGGCCCGAGCGCGGTCAGCCGTCATCGCGGAGCGGTCGACCGGGATCGACTGGCCACCGTAGCCGAACTCGTCGGGATCGCCTCCGCAGCCAATGATGCGGCCGTCGAGTACGCGAAGGTGCGGATGACGTTCGGGCGACCGATCGGGGCGCGCCAGGCCATCAAACACCGCCTGGTGGAACAGCGGTCGGTGATCGAGATCGCGCGGGCGCTGGTGAACCGTGCGGCCGACGCGTACGAGCTTCAGCATCCCGACGCCGATGCGCTGCTGTCGCTGGCGGTGTTCTGGGCTATCGACTCACTGCGTCGCGTGCCTGAAGGCGCCACCCAGGTTTTCGGTGGGATCGCCTACACCTGGGAGCATGACGCGCACGTGCACCTCAGACGCGCCGCCACCCGGATCGCGTCACTGGGTTCACGTGCCGAACATCGCGCGGTGGTCGCGCGCTGGCTGCAGTCCCGCTGATCGAGGCCGATCAGCGGTAGTCGAGCACCACGGGCAGCCGGTCGTAGGTGTGCACCAGCGCCGACGGCCTCAGCACGCCCTCGCCGGTGACGCGCAATCCCTTGGCGCGCTTGATCACTTCGTCGAGTACGACGCGTGCCTCACGCCGAGCCAGGGCGGCGCCCATGCAGAAGTGTTCCCCCACACCGAATCCCAGGTGACCGGCCGCATCAGGCCGGTGCACGTCGAACTGCTCGGCGGTCGGCCCCCAATGCTCGGCGTCGCGATTGGCGGAGGCATAGGCCAGCAGCACCCCGTCACCGTCGCGAATCGTGGCGCCGCGGATCTCGACGTCCCGGGCGGCTTGACGCGCCATGCTCATGACCGGTGTCCACCAGCGCATGACTTCCTCGACGGCGTTGTTGCCCACCTCGGGGTCGGCGAAGGCCTGCTCGGCCTGCTCGGGGTGCATGTCGAAACATGCTGCGATTCCGGCGATCAGGCTCTGTGTCGTCTCGCTGCCGGCAGCCAGGAGGGTGAGCGCATAGGTCATCACCTGGATCTCGTTGAACGGTTCCCCGTCGATGCGGACCTGGGACAGCATCGACAGCAGGTCATCGGTCGGAGCCTGAGCCCGCTCTGCGACCAGCGCCATCAGGTAGGGCGCCACCTCGCCGAAAATCGTCTCCATGTCGCCGTCGTCGGCGACACCGCTGCCGACTTTCGCGATCGTGGTCGCCCAGCCCGCCACCTTGGTCCAGTCCGCCTCAGGCACCCCCAACAGATGCGCGAAGACGTAGACGGGGAACGGCTCGGCAACGCGCTCGATCCAGTCGAACTCGCCGTCGGGCAAGTCGTCGAAGATCGAAGCGATCACCTCCCGAACGCGAGCCTCGATCTTGGCGACCGCCGCCGGGGTGAATCGCACCCCGAGCGCCTTACGGTGTGCGCGGTGCTCGGGCGGGTCCATGAAAAGAATGCCCCGGCCCCCGTAACCCTGCGGATCACGACCCTCACGATGGGCTATGAGGTCCATCATGATCGCGATGCGTTCGGACTTGAACCTTTCCGGGCGTGCCGAGATCGCCTTGACATCGTCGTATTTCGTGATCACCCAGAATTGGCCCTGCTCGTACCAGTGCACCGGATCCTTCTCCCGGAGCTCGCGGAACGTTACGTTGGGGTCGCCCAGGTAGAACGAGGCGTCGTCGAAGCGAGCGTCGGACAGCGTCGTGGTAATCGCCATGGTCTGAACAATAGAACAGACTGTGTGGAAGTGTGAAGCCGACCACTTTTCTCGGTGAATGGACATCAATCGAACGAATGTTGTTCAATTGTTCCGTTCGGCAGCCGGCTGCCGCATCAACGCAGGAGCGAACGAAGGGTGACCGACGCCGTGACTCCCTCGGGGTTCCTTTCAGGCGTTCGCGTTCTGCAAACCGGGGACGGCCTCGCAGGATCGGCCGCCGCGGCGTTGCTCGCGTTGCTCGGCGCAGACGTCGGCCTCACAGCGAGCACCGGACAGCGCCGCGCGGGCCCCGTCATCGACACCCGTGGGGGCCCGGCCGCCGCTGTCGAACTGGTCCTGGACCACGACAAGCACTTGCTGGAAAGAGGCAGCCGACCGAACCTCGGGGACTACGACATCGTCATCGCCGACGGCTCCACGCACGAACCGGTCACCGGCGTCGTCCTCGTCATGATCTCCGCATTCGGCGCCGACGGCCCGAACAGCAACCGTTCCGGGGGCGAAATCGTTGCCCAAGCCAGCGGTGGTCTGCTGGCCACGATCGAAGACTCCGACGGAGTGCCGGTCCCGGCACCGGGCTACGTCGCGTCCAAGGCGGTGGGGGCGGCTGCGGCGCTGGCCGCCCTGCATGGACTGGACCGACGCAACCGCGGGGACGGCGAACCCGTCGTCGTCGATGTATCAGCCCAAGAGGCGGTGTTGTTCACCGCAGCGCTGCCGGAGTGCGCGCACGCGCTGTACCGGTGTCCCGGCCGCGCCGGCAGCGGCCGTTACCTAGCGCCATCGGGCTTGTTCGCCTGTCGCGACGGCCTCGTCCGGATCACGGCCGTCGAGAACCATCAGTGGCAGGGATTGCGCGCGGCCCTCGGCGATCCTGCCTGGGCCGCGGGCCTGGACGAACGCTCGGCCCGCATCGAGCATGCGGACTTGATCAACAGACGCGTCACCGAGTGGAGCGCCAACCACCTCAAGGCGCATTGTGCGGCCCTACTTCAGGTCAACGGCGTGCCCTCCACCCCGGTGAATCACCCAGCAGAACTACTGCAGTCGCCCCAATTCGCGCATCGCAACTCGCTGAAGCCGGTGCGCCTCGGGGACCGGGACGCGACCGCGCTAGGTGCACCTTGGTCGGTCAAGCCGGGCGCCGACAGCGGGCGGTCGCAGCCCGGGCTGGCCGGCCTCCGGATCACCGAGCTCACCCACGTGCTTGCCGGCCCCATCGTCGGAGCGTTGCTCGGCGCGATGGGGGCGAGCGTCACCCGGATCGAGGATCCCGCACGGCTGGACATCTACCGCCGCAGCGGGCCGTTCGCCGACGGGGTGGCCGGCACAGAGCGGGGCGCGTACTTCGCCGTCGCCAACCACTCCAAACGCAGCGTGTTACTCGACCCGACGCATCAGACAGAGCAGGTCGCGGCGATCCTTGCCGAATCAGACGTCATGATCGAGAACGTCGGGTCATCGCGATTGCAGCGTTTCGCCGTCGTCCCCTCCGAGCTGGCCGACGCAGGCAAACTGACCCTGCGGGTTTCCGGCTTCGGTTCTGACGGCCCGCTTGCCGGATACCGCGTATACGCCAACAACGTTCAGTCCTACGGCGGTCTCGCCGGGCTCAGCACGGCGGCCGATGGATCACCCGCCCGGCTCGGGACTGTGCTGGCGGATCCGCTGTCCTCGGTCGTCGGCGCGGTAGTCATCGCCGCATGGGCGGTCGGTCCGAGTCGGTCGAACGGCGCAGTGGTCGACCTGTCGATGGCCGAGGTCGTAGCGTCGACGGTGTCGGAATTCCTTTCGGCCGCATCCACCGGTGACGGCCGAACCGAGCAGCTGGTGCAGCGTGTCGTGCACCGGGCCACCGACGACCGGTGGGTCGCTGTTGAACTGCGCGGAGACCAATGCGAGCCGGATCGCGCCGAGTTCGTCGCCAAGCTGGTCGCCATCAACAGGGCTGACGACGCCGCGTACAAGTTGCAGGGCGCCGGGATCGAGGCAGCCAGGGTGCGCCGCGCCGACGAACTGATCACCGATTCGCATCTGGCCGCACGAGGATTCTTCCCTGAAATCACCCACCCGGACCCCGATCTCGGCACCGGACGACTCGTCGGACTGCCGTGGAGGTTCGCCGGCGAAGGACCGATCCCGCTCGCGCCGCCGCCCGCACTCGGCAGTTCACCGGCCCCCTACCCGAGGACAGACAATGTCGACATCGCCACCTGACCGGACAGCAACGGTGTGGGCCTCGACCTTCATCCCGTCGAAGTCACCCTTCTCGGAGTACGGCACCGACGGTTACAGCGTGGCCTGGGTCGACACCGAGGACGCGGGGCGCGTGCAGGTGCTCGTCGACGGCATCCGTCCCACCCCGGGAACGGTCGGCCGGTTGGTCGTCCGAATCGTCGACGACCAGGAAATCGAGATGTTCTCGGCGGCGGCATTGTGACGGGTACCTACATCGCCGGGGTCGGGCTCACTGAATTCGGCAGACACGGTGACGTGCCACTGGCTGACCTTGGCGTGTCGGCAGCTCGAAAAGCGTTGGCGGACGCCGGTATCGGTTACGAAGACGTCGAAGAGGTCTTCACCGCTTCGGCATTGGCGCCACCGCAGACCGGTATGCGGGCCGCGCTCACGCTGGGCCGAACCGGGATTCCCGTGACCGCGACCGAGAGCGCCTCCGCCGGTGGGTTGGTCGCACTGCGGCACGCGGTGTGGGCGGTGGCATCCGGCCGGTGCCGAGTGGCCCTGGCGATCGGTTACGAGAAGACGACCGCGCTGGAACCGGGCGGCGTCGTGCCGGCGGCGGTCGGGTTCTGGGACCGCTTCCCGCCGCAGACGCATTACGCGATCGAGGCGGCTCGGTGGCTCCACGAAACCGGTTGCGGCGCCGAGGTGATCGCGTCGGTGGCCGCGAAATCCCACAACCAGGCCCGGTTGAATCACCTGGCGGCCAGGCGCAGCGCTGACCCGGTGACCGTCGACGACATCCTCGGCGCCCGTACGGTAGCGGAACCGTTGACCAAGATGATGTGCCACGCGTCGGTCGACGGCGGCGCAGCCGTGGTCGTGACCGCGGATCGCCGCGACCGATCGGTGTCGGTGCGGTCGATCGAGCAGACCAGTTGGCCGACCGATCCGGGATGGCCGCTCATCGGACCTGTCGTCGGCCCACCGAGCCAGTTGACGCTCACCGCGCAGCGCGCGTACTCCGCCGCGGGTGTCGGTCCGTCCGATGTCGATGTGGTGTCGTTGCACGACATGTGTGCCAGCGAGGAGATCACTGCTCTGATCGCGATGGGGCTGGCCGACTCGGTGAGCCTGGTGGCGCTGGTGGAGTCCGGCGGGCTAGCGAGTGACGGCGCCCTGCCGACGAACACCGACGGCGGGTGCATCGCTCGCGGGCACCCGATCGGCGCAACCGGACTGGCGCAAGCCGCGGAGATCGTGCATCAGCTCCGCGGGGAGGCCGGTGCCCGGCAGGTGCGCAATCCGCGAACCGGGCTGGTGCAAGCCGTCGGGGGCGGCGGATCGTGCGCCGCCGCCGTACTCACGGTCTGATCACGCGATCGCGCCGCTGTCTTTGAGCGCCGCGATGCGGTCCCAGTCCCCGCCGAGTTCGAGAATGAGTTCCTCGGTGTGAGCGGCAAATTCGGGCATGGGAGCCAGGGTCAGCGGTGTCTCGTCGTACAGCACCGGGCTGGCCACCAGGTCGAAGCCCTGCCCGTCGTGTCTTACCTCGACGATGTTTCCGTTTGCGCGCACCTGCGGGTCGGCTGCCACTTCGGCCGTGTTCTGTACGGGCGCCCACTGGCCGTCGAAGCCGTCGAGTGCCGAACGCCAATGTTCCAGTGGCTGCGCGCCGATCGCGGCACGCAGCACCTCGATTGCCGCGGGCGCGTTGGTGGCGAGCAACTCATGGCTGGCGAACCGTTGGTCGGCAGCCAATTCCGCGACCCCGACCCGGCGACAGAACTCCCCGAAGTACCGGAATCCCTGCAGCATCGAGAGTCCGAGGAACCGACCGTCGCCGGTTCGGTAGAACCCGACCAGCGGGTTGTTCGGCGTGACGTTCGCCCCGGCGGGATTGGTCTGCCAGGGCTCGCCACTCACGAGTGCGGCGTTGACCGCCACTCCGGACGCCCAAACCCCTACGCCGAGCAGCGAAATGTCCACGACTCGAGCATGACCCGTACGCTCCCGCTCGAAAAGCGCCGCAGCGATCCCGCCGGCGATCGTCATTCCCCCGATCGAGTCGCCGTAGGCCGGCCCGGGTTGCGGAACGACACCGTCGACGTCGCAGGGCGTCGATCCCAGCGCTCCGGCCGCGCGGCTCCAGAATCCCGTCATGTCGTATCCCCCGGTGCCCGCATCGGGACCGAGGGGCCCGTAAGCACTTCCGCGCGCGTAGACGATCCCGGAGTTGACCGCCCGGATGTCGTCGACGTCGATGCGCAATTTTTTTCGGGCGTCGGGCAGAAAGTTGGTCAGAAACACGTCGCTGGACTTCGCGATGTCCATCAGTAGCTCGTGACCGTCGGGCGTCGACATATCCAGTGCCACCGAGCGTTTCCCACGGTTGGCGTGCTCCATCACCGGGTTGCGGTCACCCTCGATCTTGATGTGTCCGAGCTGGCGCAACCCGCGCTGCGAATCGCCGGTCTGCGGGTGCTCGATCTTGATGACGTCGGCCCCCCAATCCGCGAGCACCGCACCCGCTGCGGGCACGAACGTCCACTGGGCCACCTCGAGAACTCGCACACCGGACATGGGTCCGCCCATCGGCTCCCTCTTCCTTTCTCGCAAAGCGCGCCGCAGACCGGATCTCGTCAGTGGGTCCGTGATCGGCCGTCAGCTTTCGTGACGTGTGAACAATAGAACAAAGAATGTCTATTTGCGATATGGTTACGGCCGTGGCAGACGCGTTATCCCACCTTCGGGTGTGCGACCTCAGTGGGCAACTGGCGGGCGCGGGCGCAACAAAGATTCTGGCTGCCTTCGGCGCCGAGGTCATCCGGGTCGAGGATCCAGCAACCAAAGGGCTGTGGGATGCCTTGCGAGGGGTCGGCCCCTACGTCGACGAACGCCGGGGCGTGAACCTGGGGGTCGGGTTCAACAACCACAACGTCGGCAAACGCGGTGTGACCATCAACTTTCGCACCGACGAGGGCCGCCGATTGCTGTGCGAATTGATCGCTGTCAGCGACGTTGTCTGCGAAAACTTTGCCGCAGGCGTTCTGGAGAACCGCGGCTTCGGCTACGAGGAACTACGGCGGATCAAGCCCGACATCATCTACGTGTCCAACTGTGGATTCGGGCACAGCGGACCATACCGCGACTTCAAAACATGGGGTCCGATCGTGCAGGCCGTCAGCGGGCTCACGTTCACCTCGGGTCTTCCCGACGCCGAACCCGCGGGGTGGGGATATTCCTATATGGACCACGCCTCGGCGTTCTACATGACGGTGGCGATCATGGCCGCACTGCATCATCGTGAGCGTACGGGCGAGGGGCAGCACGTCGATCTGGCGACGGTGCCGGCCGGGATCGCGCTGCTGCCAACCGAAGTGCTGGACTGGACGGTCAACGGACGCCGCACCGCCGCCGGCGGCAACCGGGCGGACTTCGGCGAGTACGCACCGCACGGGATCTATCCCTGCAGAGGTGAGGATCGATGGATCGCCATCGCTTGTCGCGACGATCGCGAGATGGCGCTGCTCGCCAAGGTCCTCGACGAGCCGGCGCTCGCATCGGACCGTTTCGCCACGCTGATCCAGCGACTGACCGCGGTCGATGAGTTGGACGGCCTCATCGGCGCGGCCACCGCGACGCGCGAAGCACATTCGCTCGCTGACGATCTGGTCGGCGAGGGCGTGCCCGCCAGCGTGGTCAAGAGCCCGCAGGAACGCATCGACGGCGACCCCGATCTCGCCGAGTTCGGACTTTTCCCCACGGTGACGCACGCGGAGATCGGGTCGGTACGGGTCGAGGGAATCCCGTTGAGATTTTCCGCAACGCCCTGGCGGATCGACGAGGCCGCGCCGACGCTCGGCCAGCACAACCGTGCGGTCCTCGGGGAGCTACTGGGCCACGGTGACGAGGAGCTCGCGGAATGGGCTGAGCGAGGTGTGATCTGAGCGCATTGGCCGACCTGCGGGTCGTCGAGATCAGCGATCTGTTCACCCCGATAGGCGGGCGTGTCCTCGCCGAACTGGGCGCCGAGGTGATCGTGGTGGAACAGCCCGGGGGCTCCCCGCAACGCCTGCGACCCCCGTTCGTCGATGACGTACCCGGCGTCGACCGCAGCCTCCGTTGGTGGGGCGGCAATGTCGGAAAGCGCAGCGTGACAATCGATTCACAATCGCCAGCCGGTGTCGAGGCATTGCGCAGGCTGATTGCCGGCGCCGATGTCGTCATCGCGGCAGGCGACCGCGTGGCCGGCGACGCCGTCCGGTACGCCGACGTCGCGAGCACTCATCAAGAATTGATCTGGATCTCGGTGACACCCTTCGGGCTCGACAGCGCGCGCGCCACCCATCCCGTCTCCGACCTGACGGTGCTGGCCGGCGCGGGACCGATCTGGAACTGTGGCTACGACGACCACTCCATTCCGCCGATGCGCGGATCCGGCGACCAGTCGGCCAACATCGGCGGGATGTACACCGCCATCGGCACATTGATCGCGTTGGCGCACCGCGACCACTCCGGGGTCGGCCAACTCGTCGACGTCAACGTGACTGCCGCATGCAACGTCTCCTGCGAGCAGACCACCTACCATTGGCTTGTCAATCAGGCAGTCTGCTTGCGCCAGACCGGACGGCACGCGTATCCGACACCGAGCTCACCAGTGCAGGTGCGCTGCGCCGACGGCCGCTACGCCACCACCGGAGTGCTGCCGCGCCAGCCCGCGGATTACGGCAAGCTGACACAGTGGCTCGACGAACTCGGTCTCACCGACGAATTGCCCGAGGCGGTGTTCCTCGAGCTCGCCGCTTCGCGCGATACGCCCGTCGATCTTGCGTTGATCGGTGAGGATGACGAGACAACCGCGATCCTCAGCGCGGCCAGGGACGCCATCACCCTCATCGCATCTCGACTGAGCGCCAAGGAGTACTTCCTGGCGAGCCAGCGGCGGGGCTTCCCGGCCGGCGCCATACTGCCGCCGGATGAGGGTTTCGACGACGAACACATGGTGGCCCGCGGGATGCACGTTCCCGTCGAGCACGTCGAGTTGGCCCGGACTGTGACCTATCCTGGCGCCCCATACCTGTTCAGTGCGTCAGCGACCACCCGGCCAACACGGGCCCCGTTGCTCGGCGAACATGACCATCTGCTCGACGAGCTCAGCGAGTGACGTCGGAACATCGGCTGACCCACATCGGGCTGTGTGTGAGCGATATCGCCCGCTCAACCGCCTTTTACTGCACTGCTTTGGGTTTCACCAAGATAGGCGACATGCATGTGGAAGATGAGGCGTCGGCCCGGCTGCTCGCAGTCCCAAACCTCGTCCTGGACCTGGTTTACCTCGAACGCGACGGCTTTCGCATCGAACTGCTCGGCTACACCGCTCCCGGCTCCACCGCCCAGCGCGACCCGCGAGCGATGGACGCAATAGGGCTGACCCACCTGTCATTCCGATCCCGCGACGTCGATGCCCTCGCCGAGGCGATCGTCGAACACGGCGGCCGCCTGCTGGCAGATCGGACGGTGCGCTTCGACGGTGGCAACAGAGGCCTGATGCTGACCGATCCGGACGGCAACATCATCGAGCTGATCGAGCATTTTTCCCCTCGCGATGCCGGCTAGGCAGTTAGTCACTATTCGTCCGATTGTTCATTACGATGATAGAGTTCGCAGGTGCCCGCGACCAGCGAGTTGATCTACTCACCCTTCTCCAAGTCGGTCTTCGACGATCCCTATCCGGTGTATCGCCGGTTGCGCTCTGAAGCCCCCGTCTATCGCGACCCCGAACAACGCTGGTGGGTCTTGTCCCGATTCGCCGACGTGGCGGGCGCGCTCCGCGACTGGGAGACCTACTCATCCAAACTCGGTCCGGCCCCGGAGAATCCGGACGACGACGGTCGGAAGTACTCGGTCATCTCGATGGATCCGCCGCGCCACGATCGCATCCGCGGTGTGCTGAAGGGGTTCTTCACCCCGCGGGCGGTCGCCGCGCTCGAAGGCGCGTTGCAATCGGTGGTGGACCATCATCTCAATCGGCTGCAACCCGGTACCACCGTCGACGCCATGGAGGCCTTCGCGTTTTCGATTCCCACTGACGTGATCGGCGATCTGCTCGGTGTGCCACACGCGGATCGTGAACAACTGCGCGTGTGGTGGGAGGCCTTCCTCACCCGACACGAAGGCGAGGCCGTCATGCCCGCCAGTGCGATCGACGCGAATCGAAAGATCAGCGCTTACATCGGCGACCTGATCGAAGCCAGGCGCACCGACCCGGGTGACGACCTGATCAGCATCGTGCTGCAGGCCACGTTTCGCGACCCGGACATCGCCGAAGACCGAGCCCTCACCCCACACGAAGTGCTGATGTTCTGCAATCTGCTGTCAGCCGCGGGTTCGGAGACCACCCAGAAGCTGATCTCAAACGGCCTGGTGGCGATGCACGACCATCCCGACCAGTGGCAGCGAATCGTCAATGACCACAGCCTGATTCCGACAGCAGTAAACGAGGCATTGCGCTACGACACACCCAGCCATTGGGTTGCCCGCACTCTCACCCGGCCTGTCGAATTGCACGGTGTCACGATGGACGCCGGCGACTGGGTGCTGTTGCTGCTCGGCAGTGCCAACCGGGACGAGCGGCGTTACGACGACCCTGACCGATTCCTGCTGGACCGCCCGCGTGGCACCGATGTCTACTTCGGCTGGGGCATTCACATCTGCCTGGGCCAGTGGCTGGCCCGCCGGGAAGCACAGATGGTTTTCGATCATGTCGCGACCAGGTTCCCGAACTACGCCATCGGTGCGCACAAACGGGTGTTGACCGCGACGGTGCGGGGCTACACCAGTGTGGAGATGATCCTGCGTTGACGGCCGACTGTCAGCCCACATCGGCTTGGGGGTTGCGCACCGTCCCCTCCGAGCTGGCGGCCCACTACCGGAGCCGGGGTTGGTGGGACTCCCGCAGCCTGGGCGAACTGATCGCCGAATCGCTGAATGATTGCAAGGCAATGCCTTTCACAGTGCATTCCGTCCGACGACCCTGGCGTGGCACCGTCGGCGAGGTCGCCGCATCGGCCCAGCGCTTCGCGTCCTGGCTGCGTCGGCGTGGCATCGGACCCGGGCACGTCGTGGTGATGCAGTTGCCCAACTGCGTGGAGGCCGCGGTCACCTTCTGGGGTGCGGCGATGGCCGGAGCCGTCGTGGTTCCCGTGGTCCACTTCTACGGCGGCCGAGAGCTTGAGCATGTGCTTCGCACTACGCAACCATCGTTGCTCGTCACGCCGGACCGATTCGGTCGGCAAGACTATGTGGGTGCGCTGGCCGGCTTGACCGCGGAACTCGGGCTGCCCTGGGTGATCGTCGCCTACGACGGCCCTGCCGACGCCGCCATTCCGACCGGCACCATGCGATTTTCCGACACTCTCGAGGTCGCCGAAACAACTCGAGCCAGTCCGGCCGACCCCGCCGAGCCGGCAATCATCGCATTCACGTCGGGCACGACCCGCGTTCCGAAGGGAGTCGTGCACTCCCACCGCAGTATTGGGTTCGAGGCCCGCCAGAGCGCCGGCATCTCACCGCGGGGTGTCCCGCCTCCGTTGGTTGCCGCGCCCGTCGGACACTTCATGGGCATGCTCAGCGCACTGCTCGGCTCCCTTATCCGGCGGGTGCCGATTCACCTGCTCGACGAGTGGAATCCCGAGCGCGTACTCGGGCTGCTACTCGACGAGGACGTAGGTATCACAGGCGGGGCTCCGTACTTCTTCATCAGCTTGTTGGACCATCCTGATTTCACCGAGAAGCACCTGCGCGGAATGCCGAACGCCGGACTCGGCGGCGCCCCGGTCGCAGGACCGCTAGCGCGTCGTCTCGAAGAACTCGGCATCCGGGTGATGAGATGCTATGGCAGCACTGAACATCCGACGACCACCGGTTGTGATTTCGACGAGCCCGCCGGACGACGCCTGACCACCGACGGTCATCCCTTGACTGGTGTCGATGTTCGCCTCGACGAGAACGGCCAGATATGCAGCCGAGGGCCGGACCTCTTCATCGGCTACACCGACGAGCGACTCACGGCTGCGGCGTTCGACGACGACGGGTGGTACCGCACGGGTGATGTCGGCAGGATCGATCCCGAGGGCAATCTCACCATCACCGACCGTATCTCGGACGTCATCATTCGGGGGGGTGAGAACATCTCGGCGCAGGAAGTCGAGGAGCTGCTGATGGCGATGCCCCAGATCGCCGAAGTCGCCGTGGTCTCCGAGCCCGACGACAAATTCGGCGAGCGCGCGGTCGCCGTCATTCGGACGCAGGTCCAGCACGGTGCGCTCGATCTCGACGCGCTGCGCCAGCATCTGGCCGCGGCTGGAATGGCCAAGCAGAAGTGGCCGGAGTCGATACGCTTGGTCTCGGATTTCCCGAGAACACCATCGGGAAAAATCCAGAAGTTCGCGCTCCGGAATGCTATTCGCACGGAAGGGCTGTCGTCGAATGACCGATGATGCGGGTAGCGCGCTGCGGATCGTGCAATGGACGACGGGAAACGTCGCGCGCGAGGCGGTCAAGGCCGTCATTGGGCGGTCGGATCTCGATCTGATCGGTGCCTACGCACGGTCACCGGATAAAAGCGGCATCGACATCGGCAGACTGTGTGGCCTGGGCACCGACATCGGCGTGGCGGCAACGTCGAACGTCGATGAATTGTTGGCGATGCGCCCCGACTGCGTGATTCACACTCCACTGTTTCTCGATGTTCCCGAACTGGTAGAGATACTTCGCGCCGGCGCGAATGTGGTGACCAGCGCCGAGTTCCTCACCGGACGCAACCTGCCCGACGATGATCAGTCAGCGTTGGCAGACGCGTGCCGCGAGGGCAACTCGACGTTGTTCGGCAGCGGAATCAACCCCGGGTTCATGCAGATGGCCGCCGCCGTCGCGACCGGCATGTCGACAGATGTCCGGAGCGCGTCGATGACCGAATCGGTCGACGTATCCCAGTTCATCGGAGATGCCAACTTCGCCGCAGTCGGCTGGGGGCGACCCGCGAACGACGTCGGGCACGCCGACGACGTTCGCCGTGCGACCGCGGTGTTTGCCGAAGCGGTCGACCTCTTTGCGCGGATCATGCGCGTCAAGCTCGACGACATCACCTGCGCAGTCGAGTTCGCCCACGCCATCGAGGATTTCGTCGCAGACGGCGTCGTGATTCCGGCCGGAAACGTAGCGGGTATGGAGGTGAAATGGTCGGGCTACGCCGGTGGCCGCGAAGTGCTCAGCGTCAATCAACGGTGGGTCGCGACGACGGCCCTGGATTCAGGCTGGACCGTGGAACACGGATACCGCCTGGAGATCGATGGTGATCCGAATGTCCACGTCCAATTCAACATGTTCCCGACGGTCGAAGATCTGGCTGACCTTACCCGAGAACGCATGCGCGGCATCGGGTTACGCGCCACCGCGGCACCACTCGTGAACGCCATTCCGGCGGTGTGTGCGGCTGGGCCCGGCATCGTGACATACGCCGAGCTGCCCGTTCTCAGCTCACCGCTGCAACTCGGCCGGAATCAGACCGCCTCGTAGACCTCATACTGGAGTAGGCCGTCGCGGAATGCGCCCTTCGCTACCCCCAGCACCCGGGTCAGCCACTGGTAGCGGTCGTCACCCGTCTCGAAGAACATCGATGAGAAGATCGTGCCGGTGTCGGTGTTCATCCGACCCAGGTAGCTGACGAACACCGTTGCACCATCATCGGTTTGAAGGGTGAGACGCGCATCGATCAGAATTCTGCCGGATGGCTCGACGAACGCCCAGTCGGCGGCGGCCTGACCTTTGAGCGACGCCTTCAGCCGCTCGCCCTCATAGCGGGCGGCGGTGATCTCACCGATCGTCCGACTCCCCGAGGGCCCCGATGAGACGGCGATGGGCTCGGCGAGTTCGTAAGTCACGTGGCAGAGCGGGCGCAATCCCGCGCCGAGTTCGGACATCATTCGATCCTCCCCATCAACGCGCTGATTCCGCGCTAACGAACTCGGTCACCGCACCATGACAGGACTTCGGATCCGCGATCAGCCGTCCATCCAATCGTTCGGCGAGGACTACACCACAATCGTTCAGGTGCGACTCGGCGGAAGCGATCGCGCTGGTTTCGAAGATGCAGGAATGGATGATCTCGCCGTTGTCCGCCAAGTCTTTCGCGGCGATGCTGTCATCGGAGGTGGGTTTGATGAGCTCGACGATCGTGTTGGCGCCGAAGCTGATCCGGCGGCGCAGACTTCCCGCTACGTCGTCGTCATCAGAAAGCACACATGCACCCAAGGTTCGGTAGATCGTCGTCGCCCGGTCCAGATCGTCAACCACGACGCCAATACGCCATCCGGTGATCGCCGCCGGGTGGTGGTTCCAATCCCGCACTGTCCAGCCCGGCCGAAACCGGGGATCGTCCCACTTTCCCGGGACGCCCAGTGGGCCTGGCCGTACCTCGGTGAAGGGCATGAATTCAAGTTGACCGGCCGTATCCTTCGGGTGGGTGAACACCGGACTCATCGGCTGAGCCGCCATCGCGTCGCGCCCGGACCCAGCCAGTCCGAAACACCGCACGCCGACCTCGGTGAGTGCGTCGTACACCTCTGCGGGCGGGCTGTCGACAAAGTAGGCGGCGGCATGCAGGTGCGGCCCAAATCTCGACAAGAACTTGCCCAGCGGAAGGTGGGCGCCCTCGGGCGTCGGTTGCATTACGTCGACGGCCAAGTCGCCGATGGCGACCATTGACGCCCAGCGCTTCTCGGCATCCAGCCACTCGTCGGTGAAGATCTCTTTGGCGCCGAATACGCTTCGGTACCAGTCGGTGGCGCCGCTATAGTCGTCGACGACGTGGTTGACGTGCCACTGTTTGCCGATTTCGATCACCGGCGACTCCTTCTGTGTCACGACAGATGTTGAGTGAATCGATGTTCGCCAAGTCGCCAGCATCGTCACGAAGCGGTCCCGGTAGATGCCCTGCGCCAGAACACGCAACGTCTCGGGACAGTAAATCACCTGTTGTCTACCTGACTAGCTCTAGGCTCGAGCATCCGTCCGGGCAACGGCGCCGGATTACCTGTTGCTGCGCACAGCGTCGCGAAGTGCACAATGGAGTGCTGGTGGACAGTTGAACGATCGACGTATTAATGTTTATCAACTCCGGCTCGCCGAGCTGAGACCCACCGCGCTGAATGGTCCGATCCTTCGGCCCCGAGAAGTGTGGAGGACGGTTCTGATGCGGGTCGGAGCGATTCCTGTGCACCAGCTCGTTGGAAAGACCCTGTCCACCAGTGTGATTACCGCATGTCACTGATCACCGAGCGACTCGCCGAGGCCATCGGTGTCTGGCAAGAACAGGATGCGCCGTCGTTTCCGATCGAACGGTCCGACATTCGCCGTTGGGCAATCGCCACCTACTGGCCGGAGCCGCCACCGCGGCTCTACTGGGACGAGGACTACGCGCGCACGACCCGCTGGGCCGGCATCATTGCGCCTGACGATTTCAATCCGTTCGCGTGGCCCGTCGAACCGCTGGACTCGGGCCCCGCGCGGTACGCACTCCCGCAGCCCGGTGAACCCGGTCAGCGCATGCTCAACGGCGGAGTCGAGTTCGTCTTCGGGCAGCCGATGCGCCCCGGTGATGTGATCACGGGCCGCTGGCGACTGCAGGACGCCACCGAACGCGCGGGACGGTTGGGCCAGATGCTGTATCTGAAACTGGAGCGCGAATTGCGTAATCAGCGCGGCGATGTGGTCCGCACCCGCATCGACACCGTGATCCGGTACTGATATCGAAGGACGGGACTTTCGTGTACATCAACGGCGAATGGCAGTCGGCCGCTTCAGGGAAGACGTTCGAGTCCGTCAATCCCGCGACCGGGGAGGTGCTCGGCAGTGTCCCCGACGGGGACCGTGCCGACACCCGCCGAGCTATCGCCGCCTCGGCCGCTGCGTTGCCGGATTGGCGGGCCCGCAACGCATACGAACGCGCCGACATCCTCGTCACAGCCCACCGGCTCATGCTTGAGCGCCGCGAAGACCTGGCCACCTTGATGACCAAGGAGCAGGGCAAGCCGCTGCGGATGGCGCGCAACGAAGTCGGGTACGCCGCCGATTTCCTCTTGTGGTTCGGCGAGGAGGCGAAAAGGGTTTATGGCGAAACGATTCCGTCGGCGCGCACCGATCAACGCTTCCTGGTCCTGCAGCAACCCGTCGGGGTGTGCGCGGCGATCACCCCGTGGAATTATCCGATCTCGATGATCACCCGCAAGGTGGCACCCGCCGTGGCCGCCGGGTGCACCTCGGTGCTCAAACCCGCCGAGCAGACGCCGTTGTGCGCTGTCGAGACGTTTCGGGTGTTCGCGGATGCTGGAGTGCCGCCGGGGGTAGTCAATCTGGTCACCTGTTCGGATCCCGAGCTGTTCGCCGACGAGGTCCTTGCCGAACCGACGGTGCGCAAGATCAGCTTCACCGGTTCCACCGATGTCGGCAAGATGATCGCAGCCCGCGCCGGTGCCACCATGAAACGCGTCTCCATGGAACTGGGTGGTCACGCGCCGTTCCTGGTGTTCCCGGACGCCGACCCCGAGCACGCCGCAAAGGGCGCGGCACTGGTGAAGTTCCTCAACACCGGGCAGGCCTGCATCTGCCCGAACCGGTTCATCGTGCACTCCTCGATCGCGCAGGAGTTCATTGTCGCGCTACGTTCACGCGTTGAAAAGCTGGTTGCGGGTGACGGTTTGGCGAAGGGCACCACTATCGGGCCCCTGATCGACGACGTCGCACTCAAAAAGATGACCCGTCAGGTCGACGACGCCGTCGACAAGGGCGCGCAGGTCGTCGTCGGTGGGACGCGACTGGAGGGTGCCGGATTCGGGGGTGGTGCGTTCTTCGCGCCGACGATCTTGTCCGGAGTCAGCGCGGACATGCTGATCTGCTCGGAGGAGACCTTCGGACCAATCGCGCCGGTGCTGACGTTCGACGACGAAGAAGAGGCCGTCGCGATGGCCAACGCCACCACCTACGGCCTGGCGGGCTACATCTACACCCGCGACATCAGTCGCGCCTTCCGCGTCGCCGAGTCGTTGGACTTCGGCATGATCGGCATCAACGACATCAACCCCACCTCGGCAGCAGTCCCGTTCGGCGGCATCAAGGAAAGCGGGCTTGGCCGCGAAGGCGCCCGCGCCGGCCTCTCCGAGTACCTCGACACCAAAGTCCTCGGAATCGCACTCTAGGCGCACTCATGTCCATTGACTTCCAGGCCATTCGTCCCGGCGACCGTATCCCTGAGTTCGTGCGCACGACCGGCTTCGCAGAGTGGAATCGCTACGCCGCGGTCAACGACGAATTCATTCCCATCCACATGGACGACGCGGCCGGACGCGCCGCCGGCAACGAAGCCGGCGCATTCGGCATGGGCAACTTGCGGCTTGCGTACCTGACGAACATGCTGCGCGCGTGGATCGGTGATAACGGTGAGATCCGTTCTCTCAACGCCAAGTACAAGAGCATGAATCAAAAGGGCGACGAACTTCGCGCCGTAGGCGAGATCGTCGGCAAGGAAGTCGTTGACGGGGTCGCATTGGTACACCTCGCCATCGATGTCGTCGACCAGAACGGCACCAGCACGACCCCTGGTACCGCGACCGTTGCGCTGGCGCGGTCTGTGTCGTCGGCCGGCTAGGAGAACACGCCCGGCGATTTCGAGTAGTCGACGGTGGACAGTTCGGTCATACCACCGTCGATGTGCAGAACCGTCCCGGTCACAAAGGCGGCATCGTCACCGGCGAGAAACGCCACCGCGGGTGCGATTTCGGCGTCCGGGTCGGCGCCGCGCTTCATCGGTGACGCCTCGGCGGTCCGGGTGTAGTTGTCCCATTCCGTACCGATCATGCCGCGCTGTACATCGGTCAGGGCGAACGGACACACCGCGTTGACCCGGATGCCGTGGGAGGCCCACTCGTTGGCGGCTACCTTGGTGAGGGCCCCGATGGCTCCCTTGGCCGCAGAATAGGGTCCGGTGTAAGCGATTCCGCCCAGAGCTGATCCCGAAACGAAATTGATGACCGACGCTTTGCCGGCCGCTTTCAGAAATGGGTGCGCCAGCTGCATGAATCGGAAGGTCGCCTTCGGACCGGTCGCCTCGGACAACTCCCAGTCCTTGTCGGTGACGAGTTCCAGCGCCTTGGGCATCGCAAAGTACTGGGCCGCGTTCACCAGCACGTGCAGCGCACCACCGGTCGCTGACGCCTCGACTGCTGTTGCGATCTCGTCTCGCTTGGCCACGTTGGCCTTGACGAATGTTGCAGTGCCACCTTCTTTCTCGATGAGTGCGATGCACTCGGCGGCCTTCTCGTCGTTCAGATCCACGATGGTGACCTGCGCCCCCTCGGCCGCCAGGCGCCGGGAGACAGCTCGGCCGAGCCCTTGCGCTCCACCGGTGACCAATGCGTTTCGGTCGTCGAGGCGGCCCATGCGATCCTCCTGATGTAACAGTTGAACAATTATCGTTCTATCATTCAGTATGATGACAGATTCCGGGGCTCGGCTTGGTGAAGGGGTGCAGATGCGCGTACTCGTCGATCGCGATCTCTGCGAATCCAACGCGGTCTGCGTCGGGATTGCCCCGGACGTCTTCGAACTGGACGACGAGGACCTCGTGGTCGCAATGATCGACGGAGTTCCGGCTGACCGCGAGGACGCCGTACGCGAAGCAGTACAACTCTGCCCGAAGGTCGCGCTGACACTGCGCGAGCACGCCTAGGCCGAGCCGCATGCACATCGGATTGACTGCCGAACAGGAGATGCTGCGTGACACCGCGGCACGCCTGGCCGACTCGATGGCGACCGGGAACCCGGACGCCGTGGCTACCGGTGATCTCCTCGACAGGCAGTGGCGACAGCTTGTCGAACTCGGTTTGCCCGCGCTACGCGCTCCAGGGTCGTGCGGACTCGACGCGAGCGGCATCGAGACCGCTGTCACTCTCGAGGAGTTGGCCCGCAGACTGACTGCGGTACCGGCGCTCGGCCAGGCGGTGCTGGCCACCGAACTCCTATATGCCGCAGGGGCCGAGAAGGAAGTCGCACTGGTGGCTGAGGGTGCCTTACGGATCACCCCGGTCCTCGACGCAGACCTTTCCGACTTCGCAACCTCGACCGGTTTCGGTGTGGCCGTCGACGCCGCCGGGGCGACCCACGTGCTCTACGCCGTTCGCGAGGGTGACACGCGACGACTGTGGTCCGCTGCGCTGGCTCCCCCGAAGCCGGCAGACGATGGCGGTCTCGACCTCACACGCTCGATGCGCGCAGTCACCGAGTCCGACGTGGATTCACCGGCGGCGCTGGCGGAGCCGATCAGCGCAGACCGGTGGTCGACCGTCCACGCGATGGCGTTGACGGCCGTCAGCGCCGATCTGGTCGGCGTGAGCGCAGGTGCGCTCGACGACGCCGTGCGCTGGGCGGGCGAGCGCGTTCAGTTCGGCGTGAAAATTGGCTCGTTCCAGGCGATTCAGCATCTGCTGGCTGACTCGCTCGTCCGGTTGGAGGGGGCGCGCAGCTGTCTCTGGCATGCCGCCTGGGCCGTCGACCATCTCCCAGCAGACGATGCTCTGCTCGCCGCGCGGACCGCGAAAGCCTACGCGTCGGCCGCGGGTCGCGACATCGTCGAGACCGCGATGCAGGTTTTGGGTGGCATCTCGATCACCTGGGAGCACGCGGCGCATCTTCGCCTGCGCCGGACTCTGTTGAGCCGCAGATTATTTGCCGACGAGAACGCTCACTACGAGGCCATCGCGGCTATGCGATTGGCCGACCGCGAATTGGGCTAGCGAGGATCCGTGGATTTCACCGACACACCCGAAGAAGCCGAGTTCCGCGCCCGACTTCGCAACTGGCTAGCCGAACATGCGGCGGACGTGGTGGTTCCGGAGGATCCGGCCGCACGGGCCGACGCCGCCAACGCATGGCACCACACTCTTTACGAGGCGGGATACATCGGACTCTCCTTCCCGACCGAGTACGGAGGTCATGGACTCTCACCGATTTACGAGGCCATCCTCAACGACGAACTCGGTCGCTCCGGTGCTCCGCCGATCGAAGGGGTCGGACACCTTTCGAACGCTCTGCGGCTGTTCGGTTCGGATCGGCAGCGCACGGAACTACTGCCGGGTCTGTTGTCTGGTGCGGTGCGGTGGTGTCAGGGATTCAGCGAACCCGAAGCGGGCTCAGACCTCGCGAGTCTCAAGACCCGCGCCGACGCGGTCGAACGCGATGGCCGACCTGTCTTCTGCGTCAACGGTCGAAAAATCTGGACTAGCTTCGCTGCTGTCGCCGACTGGTGCTTTCTACTGTGCCGCACCGAATTCGATGCCGCCAAGCACGCCGGTATCTCGGTCTTACTGGTACCGATGTCGACGCCGGGAATCGAGGTCGCCCCCATCGTCAACGCGGCGCGAAACCGCGAGTTCGCCGAAGTGACCTTCTCCGATGTCGAGGTACCCGCCGAGAATCTGTTGGGCGAGCGCGGCCAGGGCTGGTCGATCGCCAGTCAGCTTTTGGCTTATGAGCGCGGGCCGAGCGACATCAACTGGATCAGCCGCCTCGCGGTGCAACTACGCGCACTCGAGGACGATGTGCGAACCGGCAGGCTTCCTGACTCGGCGACGACCCGTGTTCGCCTCGGTCAGGCCTACACCGAACTGCGCGCGTTGCAAGTGAAGGTGCAGCGCTCGCTCACCGACCGCCTCGCCGGCGCTCTGCCGGGCGCCGAGGGATCGGTCGACAAACTTCTGATGGGCCGGGCCGATCAGGTGTTCGGTCACACGATGATGGATCTTCGCGGCAGTACGCCGCTGCTGAGCGAGGGTCTGGAGTGGGACACCTACGTCTGGTCGCGCGCGGCCGGAATTTATGGCGGTACCGCGCAGATCCAGCGCAATATCGTCGCGCAAAGGGTTCTCGGCCTGCCGCGCGCCTAGAACCTAGAGGAGCGTCACGCGACTGACGTCCGTCATTGACAGTCGTCAGGGAAAGGCGGTAGCGTGCCGGAATGGTGACGGCCACTTCCGGCACGGAGGAGCAGAAGCCCAGCGTCCGCGAGCTTCGACGACTCGAGACGAGGGCGCGGTTGTACGACGCCGCGATCGAGGAAATCAGCAGCAGGGGTCTCGCCGGTGCCGATGTCACGGCTATTGCAAACACCGCGGGCGTTGTGCGCGGCACGTTCTACTTTCACTTTCCGACCAAGGAGCACGTACTCGTCGAGTTGCAGCGCAATGAGGAACGCGCGATCGTCGCCGATCTGGCCCGCGCGCACCTTGCACCTGACGATCTCGAGGCGGCCCTGACCTTGCTGGTTCGGCGCGTACTGGGTGCCAGAAAGCGTTTGGGCACAGTGGTTTTTCAAGACATGCTCGGCTTGCACTTCTCATCGTCCCGTCCAGTCGAGGATGAGTTCGCCGAACACCCGGTCGCGCAGTTGCTTGTCGAGCTCATTACCGCCGCCCAGAACTCCGGCCGCGTCGCGGCGAGTGCCGACGCTGTCGAACTTGCGATGTTCTTCGGCACCGGCCTTTTTGCCCTGCTGGCCACCGGATCCCACGACATGACGGTGTTGAACCGTTATGTGACAACAATTCTGAAGGGGATTGAAACGAGATGAGTCCGAACACCGTCGAGGGCTACCGCGACTACCTGCTACGCCGCGACGGCGATGCAGATCAGCTCAATCGACGGTTGGCTAATCGCGAGCAGTTCTTCGACGACCTCGTCGCGGATCCCGTCACATCCCGGTACCACGCCGACCAGAAAACCTTTCTGCGCAATCTGAGTCGCCGTCGCCCTGAATCGGGACTAGACCACAAGATGCTGTTCTTGCTGGCCACCGCCAAGATGAACCAAGCCGAGCGGTTCGGCGTCGGACTCGGCGAGACATACGGTCGCAACAGCGTCGGAGAGGTTCCGGTCGAGCGCGTGTACATCGAACTCGAGGAGCACTATCACACGCGGTTGCTCGCTTACACGCTGGACATGTTCGACCTGGCTTTTCAGGTGATGCCCCCGCCCTTCGTCATGCGGCAGTTCGTCAAGCTGAACGTCTTTGTGCCGGAGCGGCTTCGCGTCGCGTTCGTAGGAGCGGGCGAGATGGCGGGGTGCGTCATGTTCGATGAGCTCAGGCGTGCAGGAGTCGCGCTGTTCGCCGACGAACCCGATGTAGCCGCGCGGATCGATTTGCTCTACACCGAGATCCTCACCGACGAGATCGGACACGTCGGATACTGCGCCTCGCGTTGTACACGACCTGAACGAGCGTTGATGCGTCGTCTGTACCCGCTCGTAGGAAGAATGATCGCTCGCCAGACCGCGGAAATCATTCAGCTTGTCGATCGCGACAAGCTTCTCGCCAGGTTGCAGGAGCCATTCGACATCGGCGCGCTGACCGCCGGACTCCGGACCGAAAGCTACTTGATCCGACAGCCCTGAGCGCTCAGCGACTGCGGTAGTGCTCGAGCGCGTCGATCATGCCGGCCAGCCGCCGTTCCATCAGTTCGTCTCCCTCGCCTGCGTCGATCTTCTTTGTGACCTCTTCGATCTCGGCAACGAGACGCTCAGCCGCCTCGCCGCGAGTCAGGAGATCCTGGTCGACCCAGTCATCTTGTGGAATGCGGTCGCTTGGGTCCATGCTCGCCCTTCCGTTGAGCTCGCGGTATAGTCAAGTGATCAGAATCTGTTCAATTGTTCCGCACAGGATCGCAGCTTAACAGCTAAGACCGCGAAGGATCGACGATGCCGTTGCAGCCCGCCATGAAGCTATTGTCCGTCGACGACCACCTGATCGAGCCTCCCCACGTGTGGACCGATCGGTTGCCCAAGAAATATGTTGAGGACGGCCCGCGCATCGTGGAGTTTCCCCGCGAGGGCAGGCCGCCCATGCATCAGTGGGTCTACGAGGGTCGCAGTTATCCCAACATCGGGTTGAACGCGGTCGCCGGTAAGTCGCCTGAGGAATTCGGTGTCGACCCGGTGCGCTACGACGACATGATTCCGGGCTGCTACGACCCGAAAGCGCGCTTGGCCGACATGGACATCGACGGTGTGCATGCCATGCTCTGCTTCCCGTCCTTCCCGAGATTCTGCGGCACGGTGTTCCTCGAGGGAACAGACAAGGACCTCGCGCTGCTCAGTGTGCAAGCGTGGAACGACTTTTCGCTCGACGAATGGTGTGCCACCGACCCCGCTCGCTTCATTCCGATGATGATCAGCCCGCTGTGGGACACCCAGTTGATGGTCGCTGAGATCGAGCGCAACGCGGCCAAGGGCTGTCGCGCGGTAGGACTGCCCGACAACCCGATGAATTTGGGTCTGCCGAGTTTCCACACCCCGCATTGGGATCCAGTCTGGTCCGCCTTGGAGGAGACGAACATGACGGCCGTCATGCACTTCGGTTCGGGCGGCATGCCACCGTCGACGGCGCCCGAGGCTCCGTTCGCGGTCATGGTCACGTTGATGGGCACGACATCGATGGCCGCGGCCATCGAGTTGGTCTTCTCACCGGTCTTCCACAAGCACCCCAACCTCAAAGTGGCGTTCTCGGAGGGTGGGATCGGCTGGATGCCCTATCTGGTCGAACGCGCCGACTACGTCTGGCGTAAGCACAAGTACTACCAGAACATCCACCCCACTGTCGCACCGTCAGAGCTGTTCCGCCGCAACATCACCGGCTGTTTCATCGAGGACGAAGTCGGCGTGGCGATGCGCCATCAGATCGGGATCGACAACATCACCTGGGAGTGCGACTACCCACACTCCGACTCCTTCTGGCCCAAGAGCCGCGCCCGTGCTGAGGAGATGCTGGCGTCGGTGCCCGACGACGAAGCGGCCAAGATCGTCGAACTCAACGCCCGACGCTGGTATGCGTTCCCCGAAGAGGGCTTCAAGGCCTCTACCGCCGACAGTGGCTGGCGGCCGAACAACGGCGAGCCGCCGGACTACGACTACGACGCGGTGATGTCAGACCATGGCGGCGTCGGCTACGGCGCTTTCATAGAGAACCTCGCCAAGCAGATGGCTAACAAGGAACAGAAGAGCTAACCTAGCGGCGTCGCAATATCGGTCGCGGTGTCGCGTCCGCGCAGGGTCCGCGCCGCAACCACTTGCCAGTGAGCGGTCTCCCGGTCTCCGGCAAGTGCCAGTGCGGTGCCCGAGGCAGCCACCCCGCCTTCGGTTTTCGCGTACTCGGACAACCGTGCCGCCTCGTTGACCGGATCGCCGATGACCGTGTACTCGTAGCGGCGGAGATCGCCGACGTTACCCGCCACCGCAGTCCCGGCGGACACCCCGATTCCCGCCGACAGTCTTAGCCGACCCGAGGCCAGCGTTGCCGAAAGCTCACGTGCCGCAGCGAGCGCAGCACCCGCGTGATCCGGAATAGGTTGCGGTGCACCGAAGATCGCGAGTGCGGCATCTCCTTCGAATTTATTGACCCAGCCGCGATGCCTTTCGACGATGTCGACGACCACGGCGAAGAACTCGTTGAGCAGCGCGACGAGATCCTGGGGCGGCATGTCCAGCGCCATGCGCGTCGATCCGACCAGGTCGACGAACACCACAGCCACTTCGCAGTTCACCCCGCCCATCTGCGGAGCGGAAGACTCCTCGGCAAGCCGTGCAACCTCCCGGCCGACCTGGCGACCGAAAAGGTCACGCAACCGTTCCCGCCCTCGCAGACCCTCGGCCATTGAGTTGAACCCGGCCTGCATGCAAACCGAGCTCGGAGGCATCGAATACCGGCACAGTGACGTCGTAGTCGCCTTCTGCGATCCGCCCATACCGTCGCGCACCTCCTCGATCGGGTCCGCCGTTGTGGCACCGGTGAAGATCGTCACCGTCAATCCGCTGAGGACCGCCGCGCCGCCGAGACCGAGAACCGCCACCGCGAGCCGATCGCCGGGATAGTCGACGACCAGCGCGCTGGCAGCAACGAGAAGCAACATCAGCAACGGCACACCGGTGCCGACCACCCAGGCGGCTACTGCGCGCAGACGAAGGCCTGGACGCTGCTGCCTACTCGGCGGGTGCTCGGTGAGCACCGGTGCCACGTGGGGCCGAAGCACCCGGGTACACCACCAGTAGGTCAATGTCGCCGTCACCGTCCCGCCGAGCAACGTAGCGATACCCAACGTGGTCGCGAGCCACGGTCGCCTCACGTTCACGATTGCGAGCAGAACCGCCGCCGAAGTCCAGACGGTTGCACTGAGAAGCGTCAACCGAGCCGGGATCGTCATCAGCGCGGCGTGCCGAAAGGCTTCGGTCGCAGGTGCGCGCACCGTTGTCCAGCGAACCCCGAAGGCGCACGCCGGCGGAACGGCCGTTGCCACGAAGAGTGTTGCTGCGACGACATTGACGCGTAGTACGTCGGGCTCACCCAACGCCGCTCCGGTCGGAAGGGCACGCGAGGCCAGGACTCCGATCACCGCGGCGCCACACATGGTCGGCACCAGCGCACCCAACGCCAGCGCCAACCGCACGCCCGGACGCACAACGTGCTCCCGGCCGAGCGTCATCAGGACTGCGATGTGGTGAGAGCCGATCGCCAGTCGGTGATCGCCATCAGCCGGCCAGTCGACGCGAGCGTGAGAAAGAGCGTCCGTTCGTCATTGCCGAGGGTGAGGTTGGTGGTCATGGGATCATCGAGCCGTAGCGCCCCCAGCAACTCTCCGGACGGCGAAAACGCCGTCACCCCACCGACACCCAGAGTTGCCACCAGGATGGTGCCGTCACCCGCCACGCACAGCCCGTCCGCGCCACCGATGTTCAGCGGGCCCCCGCTCGGGACCGTCGCGAGACCGCGACCGCCGGCGATGCGCCCAGGCCCGGACAGCTCGAACTCCCACACCCTGCGGGTGCGGGTTTCGGCGACGTAGACGCGGTTGCCGTCCGGTGACAGCGCGACTCCATTCGGCATTTCGAGGGGGTAGACCACCTCCTCGAGCCGACCGTCGGCCGTTCCGTAGAGCAATCCGGTCATGGTGCGGCTTCGTCCCTGCGTAGTGCCCCCGTCGGTGACGTAGAAGCCACCCTCGCGATCGACGGAGATGTCACTCGGCCGGACCAGAGGTGTCGAACGTCCACCCCGGGCGGTGAATTCGGTCGCAAGTGTCGTCACCGCACCATCGGGGTCGACGATTTGGAGTTGCGGCACAACCGGATCGCCGGCCGGGCCCACCGGCCGGAATAACTGAGCGCAGCCGGGAAGGTCATACGGCCACCAGCCGATCCCGAAGGTGGAGCCACCGTTCTGGCAGACCACCAGGCGGCCGTCGGGAAGCAACCCGACGCCGTTGGGGCCTCCCCCGACGTCGGCGAGGAGTTCGGCTGAGCCGTCGGGCTGCAGCCGCGTGATACGGCCGGCGGCCATCTCGGACACGACGACCGATCCGTCGGGGTAGGCGATCGGACTCTCCGGGAATTCGAGTCCCATTGTCAGACAATGAATCTCAACCATCCGCTCGGCTCCGCCACCAATCGGAGAACACCGGGTCGGCCAGCGGGATGTCACCGACCCCGATCTGGCTGCGCGGCCAGTTCGCGGCGTCCTGAGCGAAGGGTGAACGCTCGTGCCGTGTGCCGTACCAGAGCCGATGACGGCGGTGTGCAAACAGCCATCGGCCGTCGACCCGCTGGTAGCGGTCCTCGTAGCGGATCAGCTGATCGATGAATCCGTCGGCACGAGTCTGGGCATAACAGTGCGCCCACACTCGTCCGGTCGCAGAAGTCTCGTCCTGCAGATCGATCTGGTGATTGGCTACCAGGATGACCGCGAACAGGCTTCCATTCATACTCTCGGCCATAGCATTGCGCAGACCCTCGGGGCCATCTCCGTAGGCCCCGAAGCGCGCTGTCGGCGCGAACAAGTCCCCCATCGCGGCAGCGTCGCGCGCTTCGACTGCGGAGGCGTACCGGATCGGCAGGGTGCGTATTTCGTCGCGAGCCAACAGCGCTGCGAGAGCCCTCTCACTCGCGGACACTCAGCCTCCCGTCACGTTGATGTCTTGGCCGGTGATCGCCGCCGCCGCTTCCGAGGCGAGCCACATCGAGACTTCGGCGACTTCATCGGGTTGCACCAGCCGGCCCAGCTTGTTGAGTGCGGCGAGTCGCCGGCGGAGTGCGCCGGCGTCGATGCCGTCCTGCGCGGCGCGGCGTGCCACATAGTTGTCGAACAGCTCTCCCGCAACGCTTCCGACGACGATCGTGTTGACCCGGATACCCGTCGTGCCGACCTCGAGCGCCAGCGTCTGGGCCAAGGCGGTCAGAGCGAGTTTGGCTGCCGCGTAGTGCGCCTTGCGCGGCTGCACGCTTCGCGCCGCGGCCGACGACACGAACTGCACGTTACCGTGTTGAGCGGGAATCATCGCCTGGCACAATGCTTCTCGCGTCAGTACCATCGGAGCGACAAGGTTGGTGGCCAGCACATCTCGCCAATTGGCTACCGTAGCTTCGCTCACCGCTTGGTCCGTTCCCGGAACAGCGGCGTTGTTGACGAGCACGTCGAGCCGGGACCAGCGATCCATGACCGCGCCGACGACCTCGTGACATTGCGCTTCGTCCCGGATGTCGGCGACGTGCACGGCTGCGACGCCACCCTCATCCGAGATGGCCTCCGCGGTCACCTCGAGTTCCTCAGATCGCCTTGCCACCAGCGCAACCCGAGCGCCGCGACGCGCGTAACGTCGTGCCAGCACTCGGCCGATCCCACCACTGGCGCCGGTGATCACCGCCACCTGCCCCGCGAACTCGGCATCCATTCCGCACTAGCCGTCCAGCAGCATCTTCGCCATCGGCGTGCCCGCCGGGAACACCTCGGTGATGCCCGCGCTGAGATAACCCGAGTCGGTCACCATGGTGATGCCGGTGATCACGCTGGCGGCGTCGCTGCACAGAAACAGCAGCGGGTAGGCCTGTTCCATGGGCGTCGCCGCCTCCACTCCGACTTTCGCGCGGTAATCAGCGCCGAAATCGAGCCATAGATCGGCATTCGCCTGTGCCAGCGGGGTGTCGGTGGGGCCGGGACAGATCGCGTTGATGCGGATACCGTCGGTGAGGAGGTCCATGGCTTCCCGCGCTACGTAGGCGCACACCGCCTGTTTGGTGAACATGTAATGCGCGCAGCCATTGTCGATCGCCCATGCCGTGGCAGTATCGAAATCCTTGATACCGAGAAACTCGTTGAGCTGCGGCATGTTCGACCGCCACGCCAGGCCCGCAGCCGACGATATGAACCCGATCGCAGCACCGCGCGCGAGCATGCCTTGCTCGCGCAAGCGCTCGATGAGGTAACGGTGTCCGATGAAGTTGATCCGCTCGATGCCGGGCCCGTCGGCTACGCCCGCACACGCGAAGAGAGCATGGACGGGACCCCCGCCCTCCGCCACCGCGGCGTCAATGCTTTTGCGATCCGCCAGATTCACCCGGATGACGTTGACGTCGGGTAGATCGCAGTCGGCGTAGTCCATGACGACGACCTCGGCGCCCGCATCCTGAGCCAGCCGAGCGACGGCATTACCCATCCCGGTGGACCCACCGACGACGAGAACACGCTTGCCTTCGTAGGAGAAGGCGTCGAACAGGCCCATGGTGCCTCCACTGCAGTTGCCACCACCGGTGGGCGGCCGAATCCAGTCACTACAAGAGCACATCATCTGTACCATTGTCTAGTGAGACAAGCCGACATGGACGCCGTCGTCGAGGCGTCGATCTCAGCGAACGTCGGGCCGGTTCGCACCATCTCACGCCAACAGCGTTGGCGGCCCGCGTGGTTCGTCACCGCTGACCGCGGGGGTCGGGATATCGGGCTCTACGTCCGAGGCGACCGCGAAGGATTCGGCTTCGCCACCGTCGCAGCAGAAGCGTCGATCCTCCGGGTTCTGGAGGCGCACGGCATTCCGGTCCCGCACGTTCACGGCGAGATCACCGAATTGTCAGCGGTCGTGATGGATCTGCTTCCGGGTGCACCGAATCCGGTCGATGCAAACGATCCTCGTGAGCTCGACGCAGTCATGGACGACTACATCGACGCCCTCGTTCGAGCGCACGCCATCGATCCGGCGGCGTTCGACGCTGCGGGACTGAGCGTTCCCGTCGGTACGCAGGCAATCGCACTCGACTACTTCGAGACCTTCGTGTCGCGGTACCGGAAATTCAAGCAGCGTCCGGAACCGTTGCTGGAGTTCGCGATCGGATGGCTGCGCCGCAACGTCCCGAAAGACCCCTCGACCCCGAAGTTCGTTCTCGGTGACATCGGTCAGTACATGCACGCCGACGGTCGGATCACCGGCCTGATCGACCTCGAACTGGCCCACATCGGCGACGCCTCGCACGATCTCGCGGGCCTGCGGTTGCGCAACGTGACTGAGCCGATGGGCGATCTGGGTCGAGTGCTGCGGCGTTACGCAGAGGCATCCGGCACCCCGTTGAATCGGGCCGCGATCGAGTTCCACACCGCGAAATTCGCACTGTGCACGCCGCTGGGTGTCGCGATCGTTCTGCACCTGGACCTGCCGATGACCGACATCGTCCAGTACATCGAGTGGTTCCACCTGCTGGCGCTGCACGCGATCGAATCGATTGCACAACAAGCCGGCGTCGCGCTCTCGGACGTGTCGCTACCCGAGCCGCAACCGACGGCCTACCCGGGTGCCGTTACCGGGCTGGCGACGATGATCGAGTCACTCGCGGTGCCCGCCGGCATCGCCGAGTATCAGAGGACGTCCGTGGCGAACGTCGCGCGGCTGTGCCATCGCGTCAGCGAGTACGCTCACGCCGTCGACACCGCCGACCTCGATGACTTGGCGCGGCTGCTCGGTAGCCGTCCCACCGACCGCGCGGCAGGCGATCAGGCGCTCGAGGAATTCGTCCGCAACGCGGCGCCGGACCGCGACGCCGCACTGATCGAGCTGCTGCACCGCCGGGTGATGCGGCAACTGTTGCTCGTCGAGCCGCTCCTCACCGGAGGACGGATCGGGCATGTGACGCCACTGAGTGACCTGCTCGACTGAGCGCTCAGCGGCCCTGGAAGCGGGGCTCGCGCTTCTCGGCGAACGCGGCGACGCCCTCGGTGACGTCATCAGTGCCCGCGACTTGCTCGACGAGCAGAGCCTCGGTGTGGAACGCCGCCGCCCGGTCGACGTCGAGCGCCTGGTTGAGCATCGCTTTGGCCGCCGCGATGGCTCGGGTCGGCCCGGTAGCCAATCGCTGGGCCCACTCCGTGGCGAGTGCCTCCAATTCGCGGTGGTCGGCGACAATTTCGTTGATCAGGCCGATGCGATGCGCTTCGGCAGCCGACAGTTCCTCGCCGAACAGGATCAGCCGCTTGGCGACGTTGAAGGGGACCTTGCGGGTGAGCAGGTAGGCCGCGCCACCGTCCGGGGCCAGACCGCGCCGCACGAACAGCTCGATCAGGGTCGCGCTTTCGACAGCGACGACGAGGTCGCACGCGAGCACCATGCTCGCGCCGACGCCGGCAGCGACACCGTTCAAGGCGCAGATCACCGGTTTCTCGCAGTCCAGTAGTGCCGTGACCACAGCCTGCGAACCCATCCGCAGGATCCTGGCGGCGTCGCCGGCGTTACGGTCCTGGCTGGGCCGCATGTTTGGATCACGAAGGTTCGGTCCGGTGCAGAAGTGGCGCGCACCGCTTGCCGTGAACACAACGGCGCGGACCTCCGGGTCACCCGATGCGGAGAGCAGGTTGTCGATGAGGTCGCGTTGCATCGCCCGCGTCACGGAATTGCCGACTTCCGGACGATCGAGCACCAGCCAGCGCACCCCGTGCTCGGTGCGGACGGTCAGACCGGTGCTCACAGCGCGACGGGAACGCCGGCCGGCCCCCGCACGGAGTTCGTGTGGACGTAGGTCACGTTGTCCTCGTCCACTTCCCATGTCGGGAAGCGCTTGAGCGTCTCCTCGAGGGCAACCCTGGCTTCGAGACGAGCGAGTGCCGCGCCCAGGCAGAAATGTGAGCCGTGACCAAAACTGATGTGCCGGATGCCGGTTCGGGTCACGTCGAAGGTGTCGGCGCGCTCGTACTGACGCTCGTCTCGACCCGCCGAACCGGTCAGCAACGCCACCTTCGACCTGGCCGGTATCACGACACCGTGATACGTGGTTTCTCGAATCGAGAAGCGCCCCTGTATCGGCGAGGGAGCGTCGTAGCGAAGCAATTCTTCGACGGCACCCCCGATCAGACCGGGATCCGCCACCAGCTTGGCCCGCTGGTCGGGATTGCGCGCCAACGTCAGGGCGGCCCAGCCGAGCAAACGAGCGACGGTCTCGTTGCCCGCGACGTTGATCATCGCGATGAACATCAGCAGTTCGCCATCGTCCAATCGGCGCGGCTCGACGTCGGGCGCAACGAGGTCGGAGTCCATCAAGTCACTCACGACGTCAGTCGTGCGTTGGCCCCGTCGCAAGTCGATCTGCTGCCGGTAGTACTCGAAGAGCTTGGCCGAGGCCTGATCGCCGGCTTCGTTGCGCTCTGGATTGCCCTCGTCGCGATGCACCTGCGCGTCCGACCACTCCCGCAGGTTGTCGTGATCCCGTTCCGGGAACCCGAGCAGTGAGCTGATCACCATCACCGGCAGCTTGGCCGAGAAATCACGAACGTAGTCGAATCCGCCGGTACCGACGTACTGATCGAGGTACCCGCGGCACAAGGCGCGAACGTGGTCCTCCAACTTGGCAATTCTGCTGCGAAAGAATGTGCGATTGACCATCTTTCGCAAGGCGGTGTGGTCGGGCGGATCCATCATGATCATCGCCTTGGGAGATTCCCAGGGATCCTGGGTGATCATGTCCAGGGTGATGCCGTGCTCGGAGGAGAACGACTCGGTGTCCAGCGATGCGGCCATGACGTCGTCGAACCTGCTGAGCGCGTAGAAGTCGTACTCCGAGTTGTAGTAGACAGGCATCTCGTCCCGCATGCGCTTCCACACCGGGTACGGCTCGGCGTGCAGGGTGTGGTCGAAGGGGTCCCAGCGCAGGTCCGTCGTCGTCATCAACACCGTCCTCTCATGTGGAACACTATTACACCAAATGTCTTATTGCACTACCATGCGCTAGCATCTCAACCACTGCCGGCGTCAAGGAGGACCTTCAGGTGGAATCGCGGGAGATGGACCACGTCATCTACCAGAAAGACGGGGCGATCGCGCGGATCATCCTGAACAATCCGGACCGGGCCAATGCTCAGACCTCCGAGATGGTGCACAGCGTCAACGCAGCACTCGACGACGCCCAATACGACTATGACATCAAGGTTGTCATCATCAAGGCCAATGGCAAGGGCTTTTGCTCCGGCCATGTGCCTGACGGAAGCTACCCGGAATTCAAGGCCGAGCTCGAAGCGTCCGGCAAGGTGTGGCGCTCAGCGGCGCAGCTCTTTCTCTGGCCGGTGCTCAAGCTCTGGGAGTTCCCGAAACCGGTGATCGCCCAGGTGCACGGCTATGCCATCGGCGGCGGCACCACCTGGGCACTGATCCCCGAGATCACGGTGTGCAGCGACGACGCCTGGTTCCAGATGCCGTTGGTGCCCGGATTCGGCCTGCCCGGCTCGGAGACCATGTTCGAGCCGTGGGTGTTCATGAACTACAAACGTGCCGCCGAATATCTCTACACCGCACAGAAGATCACTGCCGAGCAAGCACTCGATTTCGGGCTGGTCAATCGCGTCGTGCCGGCCGATCGTCTCGAAGCCGAGGTGGAGGAGCTGGCTGCAAAGATCGCCAAAGCGCCGCTCATCACGTTGCAGGCAACCAAGGCCGGGATCCTGCGGGCGTGGGAGAACATGGGGTTCCGCACCCATCAGCAGGCCAGCAACGACCTGCAAGCCGTCGTCACCGGCTCCAAGGAGTTCCAGAACTACATGGTGGAGCTCATGAAAAAGGCGGCCAAGCCGTCAGATCGGGTCTAACGGTGCCGCTGACGCCGGTCGTCCAGTTCGGCGGTGGGCCGGCGGTCGAGCAACTTCGCGCTCGGCTGCGAACATGGATCGACGAACATCTACCGGACGAATTCCGGCGCACAGCGGCCAATCCCGACTATCTCCCCCGCGACTCCCATGAACGCGCCGTGCGTTTCTGCCAGGCCCTGCACGAACAGGGCTGGTTCGTGCCCCAGTGGCCGGTGCAGTTCGGCGGCGGTGGACTCGGCGTTGTCGAGCAGGTGGTGATACGCGAAGAGCTCGCCTACGCCGGCGCGCCCATGGTCAACACCAACGGCGTCAACATGCTCGCACCCGTGCTTTTTCGCTTCGGTACCCGACAACAGCAGGATGAACATCTGCCGAAAATTGCACACTCCGAACGAATGTGGGCGCAGGGTTACTCAGAGCCGGAGGCCGGTTCCGATCTCGCCGCGTTGCGCATGACGGCGCGCCGAGACGGCGACGACTATGTGCTCGACGGCCAGAAGACGTGGACAAGTAACGGCGTGCTGGCCGACTGGATCTTCGTGCTGGCCCGCACCTCGCCGCTGGGCGAGAAGCGCCAAGCGGGAATCTCCTTCTTCCTCGTCGACCTCGACACTCCCGGCATCACCCGCCGGCCGATCCGCTCGATGACGGGCTATCCGACCTTCGCCGAAGAATTCTTCGACGCCGTGCGCGTACCCGCAAACAACATGGTGGGCGGCGAGGGTGAGGGATGGAAGGTCGCCAAAGCACTCCTGGTCGCCGAGCGATCCAACGTGACACGCGCCGCGCAAGCACAGCGCTATCTCGACGAACTGGTCGACTGGTGCCGCGATCAACGAGGCAGCTCGCACGATCCGCTGGCCGACCCGGTCGACCGGCTCGCACTCGCCCGGGCGGTGGAACGCGTCGAGGTCGGCCGCGCGCTGTCCTACCGGGTGGCGCATCAGCAGGCGGCCGACCAGCTCGATCCCGCATTGCCGTCGCTGTCCAAGCTCTATCACTCCGAACTGACCGCCGAGCTGCGTCAGTTGGGGGCCAAAATCCTCGGTCCCGCCGGCGCGCTGCTACCCGACGACCCAGATGCCTTGTTGCACGGTCACTTCTCCGAGGGGCTGTTGCTGTCACTGCTGCACACCATCGGCGGCGGCACCAGCGAAATTCAGCGCGACCTGATCTCGACAGCGGGCCTCGGGCTGCCCCGCTAGCCGAACTGCGCCCGTCCAGCTGTGGCCGCCGAGCGTTGCTGCGCGACGGTTGCGACGGCGAGCTCCAGCGGATGGAACGATGCGAGCTGCGCCGCCTCGACCGATGCCAGCAGTCGCTTGGTCAATTCCACTGCCGCGGGGTCGGCTTCAGCGATGCCGCGTGCGAGCGCGACAGCATCGTCGACGGCGGCCCCCGCCGCGGCGATGTCAGTGACCAACCCGCCGAGATGCGCCTCCTCGGCCGACAACCTGTTGCCACGCAACAAGAGTGACGACGCACGGTGCCTGCCGAGTTGCTGGGTCAACCGCCAGGCCAGTCCCCCGTCGGGCACCACAGCGCGCGCCACGAACGGTGCCGAGAAGAACGCGTCACGGGCCGCCACCACCAAGTCGCACGACAGCGCGAGACTCCAGCCCAGACCTACCGCCGCGCCTTCGACCGCGGCGATGGTCGGCATCGGCATGTCGCGCAGCTGCGCCATAACGCGCTGCGCGTGCTCCACCCGACCGGCCGGCGACATCGGCCCGTCACCGTGTGCCGGACCGCTCTTGAGATCGCCTCCTGCGCTGAAGAATCCGCCGCAACCGGCGATCACGATGCCCCGCGCACCGCTGGCACCGGACAACGCGGTCGACAATTGTGTCCACGACTCGTAGCGCAGCGAGTTCCGCTGCGCGGGACGGTTCAGCAGGATGAGCGCAACGCCGTCCCGATCCTCGGTGAGGACCAGCTCCGCGGCGTCCGTGGCGGACGGGTCACTCACTGGCGCTCGAGGAACTTGTCGATCGCAGCACGATGCTCGGGTGTGGTGAAACACTCCGTTTCCGCCGAAATCCCATACTCCAGAATGGCTGTCACCGCGCGCTCAGCATGCAAATTGAGAGTGCGCTTGGTGTCCTGCACCGCGCGGGCAGGCAGCGCGGCCAATCGATGGGCCAGCGCCAACCCCTCGGCCTTGACGTCGGCGTGCGCGACCACACGGTTGGCGAGTCCGAGCTCGACGGCTTTGTCTGCTTTGATCCGCTCGCCGAGTAGCAGATACTCCTTCGCCTTCAACAAGCTCATCAGCAGTGGCCACAGCACCGACCCGCCGTCTCCGGCCACCAGCCCGCTCGCCACGTGCGTGTCGGCGAAGAACGATCGATCCGACATCAAGACGATGTCGCACAGCACCGCGATGCTGCAGCCGAAACCCACCGCCGGGCCGTTCACCGCCGCGACAATCGGCAGCGGGAAATCGATCATGTCGCGCACGATCCTGCGTGCGTCACGCATGCCCTCGCGACGGGTGACTGGGTTCTCGACGTGAGTGTGCAACCACTCGACGAGATCGCCACCGGCCGAGAAGCAGTCGCCGGTTCCCGTCAGCAGCACCGCGCGAGCGTCGGAATCCTCGCCGAGGGTCGCCCACAACCGGGCGAACGCGCCGTGCATCCGGTTGTTCACGGCATTGGCATTATCCGGATTATTCAGGGTCACGATCCGGACTGGGCCGTCGTCGGCAACCAGGATTTCGTCGCACCCCGTCAGCTCCGCGGTGCCTCGTGGCAATTCGCTCATCGCGCTGAATAGTAGAACATTTCGTGTCTATCTGTCACACGCAGAATTCCAGCCCGAAAGATCTGACCAGTTTCGTCGACATTTGTCATTGACAATTGTCATCACGGCGTCCTACAGTCGTCCCGCAGACAACGTCACGAAGATTCCGTTGCACCGCAGGCGATTAGAGGTAGGCGCATGAGCTCATGGATGCTCTTCGAGGCGCCGTTTGTCCGTTCGTCGAGGTTCCACGCGGTGAACAAGGGCCGGTGGAACCGATGACGCCGTCGGCAGGCACCCCGTCGACACGTGTCACTGATAAATGTCAAAACCGGCAATTAGCATCGGTGGCCGTGGCACGCACCCAGGGACCAGACTCCAGCCGACAGCTCCGCCGACTCGAGACGCGGGAACGCGTCTACGAAGCTGCGGTTCGAGAGTTCGAAAGGGCCGGTGCGGCAGACGCCGACATCGCGGCAATCATCGCAAGCGCCGGCGTGGCGAGAGGAACCTTCTACTTTCACTTCCCCACCAAAGAGCATGTGCTGGCCGAGCTGACGGCTCGTGAGGAGCAACGGATCGCCGAAACGCTGATCCAGGCGTTGGTGGACGTCGCAGATGTGAAATCGGTTCTTGCCGAGATCATTCGGTGCGTCGTCAATGCAGAAATCACGTTGGGCGAGCTTCTCTTTCGCGACGTGCTCTCGTTCTACTTCTCGCCGACGTTCCCGGACGTGACCGACTCGGCCACTCACCCCGTTGCCGTCGTCACAATCGAACAGATCGAGCTCGCCCAACGCCGAGGTGAGGTTCATGCCGAGGCGGATGCCGCCGCCTCCGGTGTCTTCTTTCTGCTGGGGCTCTTCGCCCTGCTGGTCACCAACCGTGATCCCGCGCCGGCGCGGACCCTGCTGCTGGACAAATACCTGCATGGCTTCGTCAGAGGGTTGGAAACCCGTTGACGCGCAGTGCAACAACGAAAGGTCACCGACATGATCGAAGACGTCATTCGCTTCGTCGCTGCATGGGGTGGTTGTGCGGCGCTCGTTTTCTTCTGGTACCGGGTAATGGGCAACATCGGGACGTTCTGAGCATCAGGACTGCGCGGATCGGTCTCCGGTGAGCAGCGCTGGGATGCCCGACAACGCATCGGGCCTGACGGTCGAACGGGCATGCACTTTGATCGCCGTCGCCCTGTCCGGCAACCGGTTCGAGAGCGCGCGCTTGACATCCGGTGACCGAAGGGCTTTCGGCCTCAGCCCGAACCGCGGCAGGGTCGAGGTCCCCTATCCACCGCCCGGACCGAACTGGAGCCTCCACACCCTGGCATGCGGCATCGCCCTGCAGTGCTCGCCCTCGAAGGAAGCGCTTGCCGAGCGTGACATCGACCGGCTCACCGATCGCGAAAAGCGGGCACTAGCCGTCGTCGAGGGTGCGGTCGCGCTCGGCTGGGTGAACCGCACCTGGCCAGGCCTGGCGGATGAATTGCGCAGGCACGTCGGTGAACTCGAACCCATCGGTGCGGAGCTCGAGGGTGCCGAGATGCTGGACCGTGCTTTTGCGCTCGCCGACTCCCGGGTGGCCATCCCGGAACTCCCGATACTCGGCCGATTGCCGCTTCCCGCCGGCCCGAGTCGCGGGATGGCCGCCACCGCGCGACGGATGTGGGGCCGGATGCCGTGGACGTCGCGCCGACAGGACGCCTACCGGATCTATTCGGTTCCCGTCGGCGGTGACGGTGGGGTCCGCAACCCCAACCTGCCGCCGCCGAGCCGTCCGGAGGACGAGGAACTGGAAATCTCGCCGCAGCAACGCCCCGGCGTGCCCTATCCGGAGTGGAACGCGTGGACGCAACGCTTCCTGGTCGACCACGTCGCGGTGGTCGAGGTCCGGCACGCGAGAACCGCGCAGCACGCTAGGGTTCCCCGCACGGACTTACGCAGGCACTTCTCCCGTCGCACCAACCGAGTGATGCGCAACCGTCTCGAGGACGGTTGTGACGTCGACATCGACCGCTACGTGCAACATTTCGTGGACGGCAGATCCGGCCACACTTCCGACGGCCGCGTGTTCCGCGATCTGCTGCCGGGTTATCGCGATGTGTCGACGTGCCTGCTGCTGGACGGCAGCTCGTCGCTGGGAGCCCAGCAAGGGCGTGTCTTCCAACTCGAACTCGACTGTGCAGACGCCCTTTCCCACGCCATGACCGCCGCCCGTGAACGTCATGCGATTTTCTCCTTCACCGGCAACACGCGACACCACGTCGAAGTGCGCTGTCTCAAAGACTTTGCCGATCAGCACTTCGTCGCGCCGAGCGCGCAGGGTCTACAGGCCGCGGGCTACACGCGTCTCGGTGCACCGTTACGCCACCTCACCAGCCGGTTGCTGACGCAGCCGACCGAACGTCGGCTGTTGATCGCGATCGGGGACGGATTGATGTCCGACGAAGGATACGAGGGCCGGTACGCCTGGGCAGACGTGCGGCACGCCGTCGAAGAGGCCGAGGATGCGGGCGTTTTCATTTACTACGTCGGCGTCGGTCCGACTCGGGTCGATCCACTGCCGGAGGTGTTCGGCCCGCGTCGGTCGATGCGCATCACCCGAATCGACGAGCTCCCACGAGCGCTCGGCAACGTACACCGCGAGCTCGTCTCCGCGTGACTAGAAGGAGGTAAACCATTGTCGAACAACGAATATCGAGCCAGCGGCGATGAGGTCAAACTGTTCGAGCAGGCCTACGAACGTCGCCTCCCGGTGATGCTGACGGGGCCGACGGGCTGCGGCAAGACCCGATTCGTGGAATACATGGCGAATTTGTTGGGCCGGCCGATGGCAACCATCAGCTGCCACGACGATCTGACGAGCTCCGACCTCGTCGGACGCTTCACGGTCACCGGTGGGGATGTGATCTGGACCGACGGCCCGCTGACGCGAGCCGTGCGGCAGGGCGCGATCTGCTATCTCGACGAGGTGGTCGAAGCACGCCACGACTCGCTGGCACTGCTCCATTCACTCACCGACCACCGCCGCACACTCCATCTCGACCGCGCCAACGAGGTGCTGCCGGCCCCGGATTCGTTCATGCTTGTCTGCTCGTACAACCCGGCCTACCGCAGCTCACTCAAAGAACTCAAGCCGTCGTTCCGGCAGCGCTTCGTGACCATGGCCCTGGACTACCTCTCCCCCTCGGAGGAAGCCGAGGTACTTATCAGCGAGTCCGGGATCACCGCCGCTACGGCGCAACGTCTTGTCCGGTGCGCCAATGCTATTCGCAGCGCCGACGATGTCTTCCATCTCGAGCCACCGTCGACACGTGTGCTGGTGACCGCGGCCCACTTGATCGGGGTCGGCGCCGACGAGTTGACCGCGGTGACCTCGGCCGTGCTGGCGCCCTTGAGTACCGACGGCGCGATCACCGCCGGACTCCGTGAAATAGCGACCGCCACGCTGTCGCCTGCCCCGGCATCGTCAGTCCGAGTGTGAGAAGAGGAGTTACTCGATGGCAATCAACGAACAGGATCGTAAACGCAAACATGCGTTGTTCGCGTTTCAGATCTTCATCTATGGATTTCTACTGGCCAACTTGGCCATCCAGCTGTACATGGGAATCGGCCGAGGCTGGTAGGGGCGACCATGAACTTCCCGAAAATCATCACGCGCGGTGCAGATTCGATTGATCGTGGTGGCGCGGTGCCCGCTCTCGCAACCGGAGTCTCCTACGAGGATCATTTAGAGGAATCCAAGCGCGCGCAGAAGAAGGCAGACCGGTGGCTGATGACCGGAGCATTCTGCATGGGCACCCTGGTGCTGGGGGTCATCGGCTTCCCGATCTTCTTCTACGGGCTGTCGATGATGCGCAAGGCCGGTAGGGCGGGCCTGTCGGTGCGACCCCTGATGGTCACCCTGATCGGGTACCTGGTGTTCATCGACGCCGCACTCAACAGCTTCGGGTGGGCGCTCGATCTGGTCGCCAACCACACGTTGATCAACCGGACCGTGACGGTCGCCTGGGGAAACTTCTTCGACGCCGGATACTTCTGGCACTACAACGAATTGCGGATCGGTGGGGCCGGCGCTCCCGGCGAGAAAGCCTGGGAGGTCGCATGCATCCTGGTGGTGTTCCCGATGCGGATGGCCGCGGCGTATGCGTTTCTACAAATGAAACGGTGGGGCTATCAGTGGATGATCGTCACCTGCTGGTTCGGCGTGGTGATCTGGACCGGTTACGTGTTCAACATGACGATGTACGCCGACCTGCGGTACTCCAACATCGGGTTCCCGGTGATCGCGTGGTGGGTCTACGACATCTTCTACATCACGCCGTTCCTGGCAATTCCGTTCCTGCACACGGTAAATCGCGAGATCTTCTCGGACTGAACTCGACCACGGGAGAATGACGATGAGCACACCCAAAGCCCCCGCGATGGAACCTGCAAAGGACGATGAACTTCCGGCAGGCACCACGAAGTACCACAAGCGGCTGCACACCTGGTTACGCCGCGGCATCTACGTGTGCATGTTCGCACTGGTCGTCGAAGGCACTCTGTTCGTGCCGTTCCTGATGGTCTGGTACGGCTGGCCGACACTGTCGATGCACCAGATGTGCGACGAGCTGACCAAAATCATGTACTCCGACGACCAGAAGCAGTGCAGATATCCCTACCCGCTGAGTGGGCCACCCTTCGGCGGGCCCGCGGAGAACGAAGGGCAGACGACGGCCCAGGACACTTGGGGTGTTCAGCCCAAGCCGCACTACCGCAGATTAGGGTTTCGCGAATTGGTGAGGCTTCACGCTGAGCGGGAGGCCAAGCAGCACGCTGCGCAGCCGCACGGCTGAACTTCCTTGTCGAAAAGGGGTTTTCAGGACTTGTCGGAGTCCCGGCCGGATGACGTCCAGGCTGGTCGGCGGGTCGAGACGAATGCATCGCGATCGGCGGCCACGGGCCATTCGGGAGGCCGCTTCTGCAGGAAGGCAGTAAAGGCTTCCAGTTGCTCGGCGGTGCCCATCGACGCCCAATACCCTGAGACGTCGACCGCCGGCAGCGCTCGTGACATCTCTCGTTTCATCGCGGCCCGGGCGGCGGGGCCGGTGTTGCGCACCCGGTCCAGCAAAGCGTTCGTCTCGGCGGTGAGCGAGTCGTGTGCCACCACCTTGCCGACCAGCCCCAGCCGTTCTGCTTCGACCGCGTCAATCCAATCGTTGCCGTAGACAAGGTGATTGGCTCGCAGCGTGCCGACCCGCTGCGGTATGCGTGCGGCGATGAACGCTTCGTACACCCCGCGGGTGAGATCCGGTACGCGCAGCCGCGCCCGATCGGAGGCGATCACCAGATCCGCGTACAACGTCATGACGAGGCCGCCGCCCAGTGCCAGTCCGTTCACCGCGCAGACGACGAGTTTCGGGATTTTGCCCAGCGTCTCGAATGGGGTCGCGTCGTACGCCTCGGTGAACGAATCCCAGCGACGGTCGGGATTACCTACCGCGTTCATGTCTCCCCCGGCGCAGAACACGTCACCGGTTCCGGTGATCACTAGAAAGTTCAACGCAGGCTCGTCGGCCACAATCATCGCCGCACGCTTGATGCCGTGATATCCGTCCGCCGTCAACGCATTTCGCTTCTCGGGCCGATTGATCGTGACCGTGAGCGCATCGCCCTCGATACGGGCGGACAGCTCGTCGGCCGCGAGATCGACGTCGGCGGGCAAATCGGTCACGAGATGACCGCGATCAGCTCGCCGACCTCGTACGTACCGCCCTCGTCAACCTTCCACGACACCGTTCCCGCCGCGGGAGATTCGATGTCCATCTCGACTTTGTCGGTGGCCAACGAGTACAACGGTTCGCCCTCACTCACCACAGCGCCGTCTTCGACGAAGAACTCCGTCACCTCGGCTTCGGTGATGGCATCGCCGGGCTTGGGCAACCGCACGTCGGTCACGTGATCCTCCTGATCGCCTCGATCACCTGAGCTGCACCGGGCCGGCACGCCGCCTCGAGCGTGGCCGCCCGGGGCACCGGGGTGTACGTCCCGGCCACGCGCTGAATCGGCGCGCTCAGCACGCCGAAGAGTTCGGTGCCGACGGCGGCTGCGATTTCGGCGCCGGGACCGCAGAACCCCACTGATTCGTGCGCCACGACGAGTTTGGTGGTCTTGCGCACGGACGCAATCACAGTCGCCAGATCGAGCGGCACCAACGTGCGCAGGTCGACCACTTCGACGGAGACTCCCTCGGCCTCGAGTTCCCGCGCCGCTTCGAGGGCGGCGGCCACCATCACCCCGTAGGTCACCACCGTCACGTCGGAGCCGGCCCGCTTGACGTCGGCCTGACCCAGCGGGATGACGTAGTCGGCGACTGGGACCGGCCCCTTTCCGCCGCCGTAGTAGAGCTTCATCGACTCGATGAACAAGCAGGGATCGTCGTCGGCGAGGCAGGCGTTCAGCAGACCCGCGGCGTCGGCCGCCGTACTGGGCCACACCACTTTCAGACCGGGAGTGTGCATCGCCCACGCTTCGAATGCCTGCGAATGTTGCGGGCCCGCAGCCATTCCGACCATGGTGCGGATGACCAGGGGGGCGCAGGTCCGCCCGCCCGACATGTAACGCACCTTTGCGGCGTGGTTGGCGATCTGATCCATCGCCACACCGAGGAAATCCATGAACATCAGTTCGGCGACCGGTCGCAGACCGCCGAGCGAAGCACCGATCGCCGCGCCGACGATCGACGACTCCGCGATCGGGGTGTCGAGCACTCGGTCTTCGCCGTATTTCGCCGACAGCCCGGCGGTGACCTTGAACATTCCGCCGCCCGAGGAGTCGCTGATGTCCTCGCCGAACAGCACGATCGAGTCGTCAGCCGCCATCGCTCGGTCCAGAGTCCGGTTGACGGCCTGCACCAGACCGAGCTCTTCGGTGTCACCGGTCGGCAGGTCGGCATGCGCCGGACCGGAAGCCGCCAACTCGCAACCGTGTGCGGCAAAGACGTCCCTGTGCAACTCGTCGACCTCGGGTGGGCTCGATGCCACCGCGGCGGAGAACGCCGCATCCAGTTCGCTCGTGATCTCGGCATCGATGGCGTCGAGTTCGGCCTCCGTCGCGGACCCCTTGTCGATCAAGCTCTTTCGATAGCGGGCAAACGGTGGGTCCGCCCGTTTCGCCGCGAGTTGGTCGGGGTCGGCATACGCCATCGCGTCGCCAAAGTAATGGCCCTGCAATCGGTATGCCACGGCCTCGACGAACGTCGGCCCGGCGCCCTGGCGGGCACGTTCGGCCGCCTCCGCCACGGCGCCGAACACCGCATGCGGGTCGGTGCCGTCCACCGTGACCCCCGGCATGCCATAACCCGGTGCCCGGTCCGAAAGCCGTCCGGAACGGGTGTAGCGCTCGATCGCCGTCCCTTCGGCCCAGGTGTTGTTCTGACAGAAAAAGATGACGGGCAGGCTCCACAGCGCGGCCATGTTCATGGCCTCGTGCACGTAACCGATGCTGGTCGCCCCGTCACCGAAGCTGACCAGCACCACCTGGCCCGCGCCCCGCCGCGCGGCGGCCAATGCGATGCCGTTGGCGACCAGTGGACCCGCGCCGACGATGCCCGTCGTCCAGGCGATGCCGTGGTCGGGGTCGTAGATCCCCATCGCGCCGGCCTTGCCGCTGGACAATCCGTCGCTGCGGCCGAGGATCTCGGCGAAGTATCCGCGCAGATCTATGCCCTTGGCGAGCACGTCGCCGAGCCCTCGGTAGGTGGTGACGAGTTGATCACCGTCAGCGAGCGCGAGCATCGCGCCGGCCGACATTGCCTCTTGGCCGTCCACCGGCCAATAGCTCATCGCCGCCTCACCGGACGACAGGGCCTTGCGGACGCGTCGGTCACCGAGCTGAACCTTGCTCATCAAGCGGTACAGGGCCACCGCGCGATCACTCGTCGGCAATGGCGGCTCGGTGTCAATCTGGGTGGACATCCACACTCCTCGACGGTCTGGCGTGCCAGCCTACAATAGAACGACTTCTGTTCAATCGTGCAGTTGCTCGATTTTTTCCAGTTCGGCAGCGAACTGCATGCGATCGAAGTAGCAGCGCTCCAAAATCAGCTTGTCTTGCCGGAATACGAAGAGGTTGACGCTGAGCATGTCGACCGCGGTCCCCGGACACGTCGTTCGCGTTTCGACGAAGACCCCGTTGGCGGCATGGAACACCGCCTCGGCGCTGTAGTGCATCCGCGGCAGGCGCTCCCACTGTTCGAGGATCATCTGCCGAACCTCAGCGTCGCCTTCGTAAACGGTTGCGCTGGGCACGATCTCGTAGCGCGGGTGGGCGAAGGTCGCCATGATGCCCTCGAGATCGCGCTCGTTTTCCGCGGCGACATGGCGGAGCACGACAGCTTCGCGCTGTTTGGTCAGATCGTTTGAAGAGGACACCGGGCTCACCTGCGCTCGAATGTGGGCAGATTTCTCCCGTCCGGCAAGGCAATCCAGCCGATGTCGACGGCGGCCCCGACGGCGGGCGGATCGCCGAATACGTTGGACATGATCCGCGCACCCTCGTCGAGATCCACCAGCACCACCGAATAGGGCACCTTGTCGGCGAGCGCGGGCAGCGCGGGACGGTGATGAACGCTCACCGCGTACACCACACCCCGCCCCGACAGCCGTTCCCAATTCAGCTCGTCGTGGCCGCAGTGTGGGCAGGCGAACCGGGGGTACCACACCAATTCGCCGCAGCCTGTACACCGTTGCATGTGCAGCTCGCGGTCCCGGGTCGCGTCCCAGAAGGGTGCCGAGGCGACACTGGGTTCAGGCACGGGAATGGCCGGGGGTTCTGCGCTCACAGGGTGGCCTCCGTTCCGAGGATGACGGTCGAGGTCGCCGAGAGCACTCCGCCGGTCCCGTGTGCCAGCGCCACCTGCGCGTCCGCGACCTGACGGTCGTCGCACTCGCCACGCAGCTGCCGGGTCGCCTCCACCAGCAGAAAGGCGCCGAAGGCACCCGGGTGGGTGTAGGCCGGCCCACCACCCGTCGTCTGACCGGGCAGCGCACCACTGGGCGCCAACGCACCGCTGCCCGCGAACGGACCGCCCTCGCCTTTCTTGCAGAACCCGAGATCCTCCAGAGCGAGCAGCACGGTGATCGTGAACGAGTCGTACAACTGAACGACGTCGACGTCGTCGGGCGTCACACCCGCGGCGGCCAGCGCGGCAGGCCCGGAGACCGCGCCGGGCGTCACCGTCAGGTCCGGCATCTGCGAGATCATCGCGTGCGACGCCGCAGAGGCCGCGCCGAGGACATACGCCGCCGGCTTCGCCAGCGATCGCGCGCGCTCGGCACTGGTGACGACGATTGCGGCCGCGCCGTCCGTCACGAGACAGCATTCGAGCTTGTGCACCGGCTCGGCGAGAAAGCCGGAGCCGAGGACGTCATCGACGGTGATCGGGTCCCTCAGGTGCGCACGCGGGTTTCGACTGGCCCATGTCCGGGTGTCCACCGCGATCTGGGCGAGTTGCTCGGCTGTAGTGCCGAATTCGGCCATGTGCCGGTTGGCGGCCAGCGCGTAGGCACTGATCGGCAGCATCACCCCGAACGGGGTCTCCCACTCGAGTCGCTCCGGGGTGGCGAATACGCCGAGACCCTTCTCACCACGCTTGCGCGCCGCGCGTGGCGTCGAGGCGTAGACGATCACCACCGTTTCGGCAAGACCGGCCGAGATGGCGGCCGCCGCGTGTTCGACATAGAGCCCGTAACTGGCCCCGCCGGTCTGGGTCGCGTCGGTGAAACGCGGTCTGATGCCGAGGTATTCGGCCAGCTCGACCGAGTGCATCAGGGTGCCGCCGGTGCAGCTGCACAATCCGTCGACGTCACGCAGCGTCAGTCCGGCGTCGGCAAGGGCCGCCCGGATCACCCGCGCTTCGAGTTCTCTCAGCGGGGTATCGATCACGCCGTCGGGCGATACCTCGTCAGCGACCCCGACGATCGCGGCCGCGCCTCGTATACCGGTCACGTGTGTAACTCCTCGACCTCGTCGAACATCTCACGCAGCGCGGGTTGGCTCACCTTCATCGACGGGGTGCGCGGCAACTCGGCGACGATGAGCAGCCTGGCGGGCACCTGATAGCGAGTCAGCCGCTCGCGGAGGAATTCCAGTAAGTCGTCGGAATCGACTGTGGCTCCTGATGACAATTCGACGGCGGCGACGGGGACGGCGCCCAACCGTTCGTCGGGTATCCCGGTGACCCCGGCATCACGCACACCGGGGTGGCTACGCAGCGCGGTGACGATATCCGCGGGCGTGACCTTGAACCCACCGCGGACGATCACGTCGTCGGTGCGCCCGTCGACGTACAGAAAGCCGTCGGAGTCGATGCGGCCGAGGTCGGTGGTACGCACCCACTGCCCGCCGTCCGTGCGCACCTCGATCCGGCCCTGGGCGCCCTCGCTGAGTTCACTGCCGTCGTCCAGCGAGGTGATCCGGACCTCCCGACCACGCTGCGGCCGGCCGACGCTGCCACGTTTGGAATCCACCCACTTGCGGTGCAGATCGAGGTTCCAGCCGGCGACCCCGCCTGCGAATTCGGTTGCGCCGTAGGAGGTCAGCACCGCGACGTGGTAACGCTCCTCGAAGGCCTCTTGGAGCGCGACCGACAGGTGCGCGGTGCCGGAGGTCACCACCTCGACACTCGCGAAGGCGTCGGCGGAGACGTCCGCGTCGAGCACCATAGCCAGAGCCGACGGGACCAGGCTCACCGCGCGGGGCCGATGCCGCTGCACCAATTCCACGAATTCGGGCACCCGGAATCGTTCGAGTAGAGCGATGCGGCGGCCCTCGCACAGGTTCAGCAATGTGCGGAAGAGCCCGGACATGTGCACCAGCGGCGAACTCACGATCGCAATCCCGGACCGCAGCCGGGGCCCGCCGCTCGTTCCGCTGGAATAGTGCGCCCCCGCGGCGACGACGGTGTTCTCGAACGCCCGATACGTCAGGGGAATTCGCTTGGGCGGGCCGGTGGTACCGCTGGTCAGCATCTCGACCGCGACGCCGTCGGCCTCTTGCCGGAACGGACCGGCTCCGGGCGCGCCCAAACCCGCGAGCACTGTCACCGCTGCAGGGTCGCTCGAGACGCTGAGCCCCAGAGCGCCGGCCGCGGCCTCCCTCAGACCCGCTCGCTGCCAATCGGTTTCGAGCGCGATCACTGCCGGCAACCGGAGTTCCTCGATGTCTGCGTTGAGGCCGGTGTCGCCGTGCGATGCATTGACGGTGACCACGGTGGCTCCGGACATCAGAACGCCGATCAGCGCTCCCACCATCGCCGGATGGTTGCGTAGCACCAGACCGACCGGATCTCCGCTGCCCAGACCGGCCGCGGCGAGTCGCTGTTCGACGCCGGCCGCGATCGCGTGTAACGCAGCCCAGTCGGTCCACTCACCAGCGAACTCGATTGCGGGTGCGTCCGGGTCCAGCGTCAATATCGCCTGAAGCCGTTCGGCCAGCTGATTACTCAAGCCGGAGCTGCCGCGAGTTCGGTTGCCGCCGGAATCACCTCTTGAGCAAACAGTTTCATCGAGTCGTAGACTTTGGCGCGGTCCATGGCCCCGCCACGCGACATACGCAGCATGATGTTGCGCCAGCCCATGTCGACCACCGTTCGCATCTTCTCGACAATGCGATCGGGGTCACCCATCAGCGTCAGGTGCGAGTTCAGCACCTGCTCGTAACTCTGCTTGTCGTGCTTGTCGAACCAGTCGGAGTAAGCCTTGTAGTCGGCCGGGATCTCACCGCCGCGTTCGAACGGGTTCGAGTACGCCCGATGCCGCTCGATGGACAGCTCCACGCTCTCCCGCGGATAGGTGCGGGCGAAACCGTCGTCAGTGTGGCAGAACGCGTTCAGCAACGCCCACACGTTCTCGGTGGCCGCGTCGAGCCCCTTCTTCGCCTGGGTCTCCAGATAGATGTCGAGTGCACCCTGCAGGTCGGGGTCGACGGTGTACGGGTTGCCGATGATGGCGCCGAATCCTTTGTCGGCCAACCACTCGAAGCTCGATGGGGTCTTCATCACCGTGCCCCACACCGGGACGGACTGCTGGATGGGCCGCGGATACACCGTGACGTCGTCGATCGTGAAGTACTTACCTTCGTAGCTCACGTTCTCCTGCGTGAGAAGAAGGTTCACGATCTCGAGGCATTCTGTGTAACGACCGGTGGCCTCGTCCATCGGGATGCCGAAGCCCTTGAACTCGTGCGCCTGATAACCACGCCCGAAGCCGGCGTCGAATCGTCCACCTGACAGCACGTCCACCATCGCGATCCGTTCGGCGAGCTGGATCGGGTTGTGGAAGGGCGTCACCATGCACGCGGTGCCGATCCGGATGCGCTCGGTCTGGGCTGCGATGGCCGCTGCGACCAGCGGCAGGTCGGCGAGCATCCCATAGGGCGAGAAATGGTGCTCGGCCAGCCACACCTCGTCATAGCCGAGTTCCTCGGCCCAACGGGCCTCCTCCAGCACGTTGGCGAACACTTCCTGATCTGTCAGGTGGTTGGGCTTGTCGCCGAGGATGAAGACACCGAACTTCATGTCGCTCACTCCTAGAAACTAGTTGCAGTTACTGCCACTATATTGCACGATTGAACACATGTCGTCAATCCGTTTAGCAAGAAGTCCGGAGGCTTGACGTGGCCCTCACTCCCCGAGTTGTCGGTACCGCACTCGATGCAACGACCTTTGCCTGGACCGAGACCGACGTCATCCTCTACGCGCTGGGCGTGGGCGCTCGGCCGCCGGCCGAACTCGCTCTGATCGACGAGCACAGCGGCCCATCGGTACTGCCGACCTTCGCCCTACTCGCGAACTGGTGGGCGGTCAAGGATTTGCGCGCTGTGCTCGACCTGGGCTCGTATCCGATCGTGCATGGCGGACAGTCACTTACGGTGACTCGCCCGCTGCCACCGTCCGGGAAGCTCGCGGTCACCGGCGAGGTCACCGCGGTGTGGGACAAGGGCAAGCACGCGTCGATCGAAGTCACGACACGCGGCTCGGACGCCGACGGCGAGGTCTTCGTCGCAACCGGCCAGACGATGGTGCTGGGCGGTGGCGGCTTCGGCGGCGAGCGTGGAACGGCAGCGCCCGCCGAGCCCGCCGAGCCCGCTGACGTCACCGTCGACGACGACGTCCGACCCGAGCAGGCCGCGCTGTACCGGCTCAGCGGTGACCGCAATCCACTGCACATCGACCCCGCCGCCGCCCGGAAAGCCGGCTTCGACGACGTCTTCCTGCACGGATTGTGCACTCTGGGCTTCGCGGCCCGAGCGGTCATCAACGGTGTCGGGCAGGGTGATCCGGACACGTTGCAATCCATCAGCTGCCGGTTCGCCAAACCCGTGATGCTCGGCGCCCCCCTGCGCACCGAGGTGTGGCGCCACGGCGAACAGGTGCGCTTCCGCACCAGCCAGGGGCCCGTCGTCGCGTTGTCCTCCGGCACCGCAACCCTACGAGGATGAGGGTCATGGACCAGCGACGCGTGCGCGGCCAGCGCAATCGACAGGCGCTCATCACCGCCGCGATCGAATTGTTCGAGGAAAACGGGTACGAATCCACCACCGTGGAACAGATTTCGGCACACGCCGGGGTTGCCCCTCGGACGTTCTTCCATCACTTCGCGACCAAAGACGACATCCTCTTCGACGGTTACGCGGACCGGCTTGACGCGGCGACCCGTCGTTTTCGCGATTCCCGGTCAACGTCGCTGTGGGGCGCGTTGTCCGAGGCATCCGCGGCCGTTGCCGAAGCGATCGATGCCCAGCAGGAGTTCTTCCTGGTGCGCGCCCGCATGTACGCGCGTCATCCCGGGCTGCGCGCCACTCGGCTGCGCATCAACGACGACTGGATTGATCAGATGACCGGTGAGGTGGCCCGCTGGCTCGGCACCGACGCAAGCACTGACCTGCGCCCCCGGCTGGCAGTCAGCGTCGTCAACGGCGCCAACCGCGCAGCAATCGACACCTGGGTGGCCGACGGTGGCCGCGGTGACCTCACGGCCGTGATGTCACAGGCGATCCAACTGCTGCGGCCGTCGATCAGCCGGATCGAGCGCCTCGTCAAGGCCGAACGAGGCCGCCGTGCCGGATGATCGTCGGCTGGCGGTGGTCACCGGCGGCGCCCGGGGCATCGGTGAGGCCATCGTCGCTGAACTGGTCGCTGCGAACTACCGGGTTGCGGTCGTCGACGTCAACGCCAAGGCCATCGCGCGTACGCGTGAATCCGATTCGGCGCGTGCGGGATCGGTGCTCGCGGTCGAGCTGTCGATCACCGACCGTGACGCGGTCGAACGGGAGCTCGCGCGGCTGGCCGATACGCATGGTCCCATCCGGGCCCTGGTCAACAATGCCGGGATGACGCTGCCGGCGTCGTTCCTCGACCAGACCGACGACGACTGGGACCGCATCGTGGCGGTCAACCTCACCGGCACGTTCATCATGGCGCAGGTCGCGGCGCGGCAGATGGTCGAAGCCCGGCAGGGCGCCATCGTCAACATCAGTTCGGTGTCCGCGCATGGGGTGCGCACCGGCCCGCCGGCGTATGCCGCCGCGAAATCCGGCGTGGAGGGGCTGAGCCGGCTGATGGCGGTCCAGTTGGGCCCGCTCGGTGTGCGGGTGAACACCGTTGTCGTCGGCACCACCGCCACGCCCTGGCTGCTGACCCGAAAAACGGATGCCGAACTCGACGTGATGCGTGAATCGACCCTCACCGGAGCCATCGGCGATCCCGAGGATATCGCCAAGACGGTCTCGTTCTTGTGCTCGGACGCGGCCAAACACGTCACCGGCCAGCTGATCTCAGTCTGCGGCGGACAGTGGATGCCCTGACGGTCGGCGCCCGCACAATGATACAAATTTTGCTAATCTGTTTAGCGCAGGCTGCCGACTGAGAGGGCTCGGAGTGCAACTGGAGCGGATTCTGTTCGACGTCAGCGAACACGTCGCAACGATCACCATCAATCGGCCCGAGCGGCTCAATGCCACCGACGACCTGGCCCGGACCGAACTCGGGTGGGCCTGGGGCCAGGTGCGGGACGACCCCGACATCCGGGTCGCCATCATTACCGGTGCGGGTGACCGCGCGTTCTGCGCAGGGCAGGACATCAGGTCCACAGCCGCCAGCGGGATTCGCAACAAGGTGCCCGGTTCCCGGTTGCATCACAACGTGTGGAAACCGGTCATCTGCGCGCTGAACGGGATGGTGGTCGGCGGCGGTCTACACCAGGTCGCCGATGCCGACCTCATCATCGCCGCCGAGCACGCCGAGCTGATCGACACACATCTGAAGGTCGGCAATGTATTCGCGCTCGAACCGGCCGTACTCCTACGCCGGATGCCGATCTCGATGGTCATGCAGCTGGCGCTGATGACCAAGGACGGTCGGATCAGCGCGCAACGCGGCTACGACATCGGCCTCATCAACGAAGTCGTGCCGGCCGACCGACTGCAGGGCCGCACCCGCGAGATCGCGCTGTCCATCGCGGAACTGTCGCCCGCTACCACTCAGGCGTCCATCAAAGCGATGTGGACCAGCCTCGACGTGGGCTTGCACGCCGCCAACGACGTCGCCTACCGGTACGTGCTGCACCATCAGATGACCCACCCCGACTACAAGGAGGGGATGGCAGCCTTCGCCGAGAAGCGCCAACCACACTGGGTCGTCGAATGACGTGGACGGCCCCGGCGGCCGAGCGGACGTTCGCCTACCCGCCACTCCCCTACGAACCCAAGCTGCCGCGGATGCTGGCCTTCGTCGCGGCCGAGTACGGCAGCAGCGATCTCGTCGTCACCTGCCTCGAGGACGGCTCTATCGAGCGGATCACCTACGCACAGGCTCACTCCCAATCCGCGACAATGGCGGCGCGACTTGTCGGCGCCGGTGTGACCAAGGGCGTTCGCGTCGGGATCCTGGCCCCGAACGGGCCCGAATTCGTGGTCGCGTTTCTCGCTATCACAAGGATCGGCGCGGTGGCGGTTCCGCTGAACACCTTCCTCCAGCCGATGGAATTGGCCTGGGTGCTACACGATGCCGACGTACACACCGTGCTCTCGGTCGAATCGATCCTCGGCAAGAATCTGCTGTCCCGGCTGTCCACCGCCGCAGATGGACTCGCCTTGCCGCTCCGGTCCATCGCACTTCCCCAGCTGCGCAACGTTTTTCCATTGGGAAAAACCGAGGCCGATTGGCCCAGTTCGTGGCCCGAACCCGTCAGTGCGGAATTTCTGGCAGCGTGCGAGCGGACCGTCCGCCCGTCCGACGATCTCGTGGTGATCTACACCTCGGGTAGCACGTCGAACCCCAAGGGCATCGTGCACACCCACGGTTCGGTGATCACACATTCCAGATTCATCGCCACCGAACACGACTGGGGTGTCGACGACCGCATCTACGTACCGATGGTGTTCTTCTGGGTGGCCGGGTTGGTCTTCGGACTACTCGGGCCGCTGCAGCTCGGTGCTACGGTACTGACCGAGCACAGGTTCGACGCCGGCCACGTCCTGAGACTTCTCGAAGCCGAGCGGGCAACTTACACAACGGGATTCCCGCATGTCGGCCCCGCCCTCGCCAACCACCCGGACTTCGCGCGGACCGATCTGTCCCACCTTCGCGACGGTTATCAGCAGGTGCTGCTCGCCCCCGAGCGGCGCACCGCCGACCCGTCGCTGCGCGTCGCCCAACTCGGGATGACGGAGACCTGTAGCAGTCACACCTGGTGGCCGCCGCACGAACAGGTGCCCGAGGCCAAACGCGGGTCACTGGGCGTCTCGGCACCCGGTTACGAGCACAAGGTGATCGACGACCACGGTGCCGAGGTTGCCAACGGCGTCACGGGAGAGATCTGCGTCCGGGGCACCGCGTTGATGCGCGGGATGATCGGCAAACACTGGCACGAGCTCGTCGACCGGGACGGCTGGTTGCACACCAAGGACGCCGGTTATCGCGACGACGACGGGCATCTCTACTTCGCCGGACGCACCGACGAGATGATCAAGACGTCGGGAACGAACGTCGCCCCAATGGAAGTCGAAGCGGTGCTGCGCCAGCTGCCCGAGGTTCGGGTGGCCTACGTCGTCGGTATGCCGGATCCGGAGAAAGGTGCGATCGTCAGCGCGGCGGTAGTGCTCAACGAGGGCAGGAAAGCCACCGCGGAGGATCTGATCACGGCGTGTCGCACCCATCTCGCCGCATACAAGGTGCCCAAGAGGTGGGCGATCCTGACAAGTGCTGACCTATTGCCGTACACCACTACCGACAAGATAGACAAGCGCAGGCTTGTCTCGCTGATGCGCGAAGGCATCCTGGTGTGAACGACGGCACGTTGGCCGCGCTCAGCGCGCGTATCGACCGGCTCGAAGCACTCGACGAAATTCGCCAGCTGGCGGCGAAATATGCCGTCGCGCTGGACATGCGGGACTTGAACTCACTGGTCAATCTCTTTGTCGACGACGTCGGCGTGCCCGGGAAGCGCCGGGGGCGCGACGCATTACGCGACTGGTACGACACCGAATTGCGACACGACCTGCTGGGAAGTGCGCACGGCATCCTGGGTCACGTCATCGATGTGCACGACGCCGATCACGCAACGGGTCTGGTGTATTCCCGCAACGATCTCGAGACCGCATCGGTGTGGGTCATCGAACTGCTGGCCTACCTCGATTCGTACGAACGCCGCAGCGGTCGTTGGTTTTTCGTGCGGCGCATCCCGCTTTTCTGGTACGAAAGCGATCTTCGCGACCCACCGGTTGGACCACGAAAGATGCGGTGGCCCAACACCGAAGCCCATGAAGGCACCTTCCACGACGCATTCCCCAGTTGGCGCGATTTTCACTCCGCCAACCCCGGACGGTTCGACAACCCCGTTCCGGCACCGGCCGCCGCCGGCGACTGGATCCGCAGTCTTCGGAGACACAGCGATGCTCCAAAGGTCAGTCCAACCGGCCGGGCCGACGACGATCCGAGGAATCATTGACATGCCCGATCAGATGACCCCGGCCGCGTTCACGCTCAGTGACGAACAGCGCGAATTTCGTTCGGCGGTAAGGGCTTTCCTTGAGCATCACTCACCGGAGTCCGAGGTGCGGCGCGTCATGGAATCCCCCGAGGGATACGACCCGGCGGTGTGGCGCGCCATGGCCGACCAATTGAACCTGCAGGGCCTGGCCATTCCCGAGGAGTACGGCGGTGAGGGCTTCGGGTACACCGAAATGGCATTGGTGCTCGAGGAAATGGGCGCCGCACTCCTGCCCGGCCCATTTTTCTCGTCGGCGGTACTTGCGGCAGGTGTGCTGTTGCAGTGTGCCGACAGCAAGGCCAAAGCACGCTACCTGCCGGGGATTGCCGGTGGGCACACCATCGCGACCCTCGCCCTCACCGAGCGCAGCGGCCGGTGGGACCTCGACCGCATCGAGACACGCGCTGAATCACACGCCGGCGGCTGGACGCTGCACGGCACCAAGCATTTCGTGCCGGACGGCGCTGTCGCCGATCTCCTGTTGGTGGTAGCGCGTGCCGATGCCGGCGTGGGAGTGTTCTGCGTGGACGACGTCTCGGCCGTGGACCGGCGCGCGCAGTCGACCCTCGACCCGACTCGCGGCCAGGCCGTCGTCCACCTGAACAGTGTCCCGGCCACCCGGTTGGATGCCTCAGCGGCGGACCTGGAGCAGGCCCTGGCGTACGCCGCAGCGGCGCTGGCCGCCGAACAGGTCGGTGGTGCGCAGCGATGCCTCGACCAGGCCGTGGCGTATGCCAAGGTCCGTCACCAATTCGGCCGGCCGATCGGGTCATTCCAGGCCATTCGGCACTCCTGCGCGGATCTGATGCTGGCGATCGAGTGTGCGCGCGGCGCAACCCAATACGCCGCTTACGCGGCCGACGCGCTCCCCGCAGCGCTTCCCGCCGCCGCGGCACTTGCCAAAGCGCACAGCACGGAGGCTTTCTCGCGGGCGGCGGCCGCCAACATCCAGCTGCACGGTGGCATCGGATTCACCTGGGAGCATCCGGCCCACATGTACTACAAACGTGCCCAATCCTCGGCCATGCTGTTGGGCGACGCCGACTATCATCGTCGGCTGTTGGCCGATCGTGTCGGGTTGTAGCGGCTAGAAGTCGGTCCCGCCGTCGATGTTGATCACCGCGCCGGTCAGATAGGCGGCGCGGTCGCTCAGCAGGAAGGCCACCAGTTCGCCCGCCTCATGGGGAAAGCCGCCCCGCCCCAACGCCACCCGCATGTTCCAGTCCGGATTGCTCGACAGGTGTGTGTATATCGCGTCCTCGGGCGGAACGCCGTACTGCTCCGCCCGTTTGTCCCGGATGTGATCGTTGGTCTCGGTGTCGAACAGTCCGGGGCACATGACATTGACCCGAATACCCTCGTGCCCATGGGTTTTGGCGAGGATCTTCGACATCGTCAGGACCGCGGCCTTGAGAGCGGTGTACGGCGGGATGAGAATCTTGGGGGCGCGCACGGAGTAGGCAGCGGTGTTGACAATCGTTCCACCGCCGTTGCGCTGCAAATGGGGAATGATTGCACGACAGGATCGGACCGTCGCCATCAAAATCATCTGGTAGTACCAGTCCCACGAATCGTCCCCGTGGTCGAGGAATGGTCCCTGTTGCTGCATCGGGCCGGCTGTCACCGCAAGTCCACGTAGCGGACCCAATTCGGACGCTGCCCGGTCGATCGCCAGCCGCACCCCGGCCCCCGGAGCCGCGGCGTCGACCCCGATTCCAACGGCGCGAACGCCGTACTGATCGCGAAGCAACTCGGCGCGTTGGGCTGCACGCTGTTCGTCACGAGCCAGCAGGGCCACGTTCGCACCGTCAGCGGCGAGCTGGTGGGCGGCTCCGAAACCCATCCCGGTGGTGCCGCCGACAAGGACGAAATTGCGGTCTCTGACTCCAAGTTCCACGTCCACTCCTTCGCGCGACAGTATCGGCGCATCCGAAGTTCCCACACGAAACAAATCAACGCAATATGTTCTATTGATCAGTGGTAAACCTGCGCGGTGGCGACTGAGCTCTGCCGCGCCGATACCGACCTGCACGCTGGGATAGCTGGTTTCGCGTAGCATGAGAATCTTGGCGAGGTGGCCGGAAGGGCCCTCCCAACAGGCAAGGAGCGTTATGGCAACCTCTCGCGTAGCGGCCGAGGTCGACGAGCAGGACGAGCTCGACCGGCGCGATCAGATACTCGAGGCCGCCAACCAGTGCTTCACGCAATTGGGCATTCAGCGCACCAGCGTTCAGGACGTGGCGCGAATGGCAAATCTGTCCCGCGGCACCATCTACCGCTACTTCGAAGACCGGACCGTGCTGATCGACGCAGCCATCGAGTTCGGCGCCCAGAAGTTTTACCAGCTCGTCGCGGCCGCGATGGCGAAGAAGGCGACGCTGGCCGAGAAACTCGGGGCGATGGCGGAGACACACGCGACGATCCTGTTGGACCATCGCACCCGGAATCGCCTGATGGCCGACGACGCGGAGCTGATGCGTCACATGATCTCGGACGGCGACTCGGCGATCCGGCGTTCGACGGAGTTCCTGGTGCCGTACGTGCGCGAAGCCCAAAAGCGGGGCGAGGTGGGCGCCGGCATCGACGTCACCGCCGCCAGCGAGTGGCTGGCCCGAATCATCTACTCGTTCTCCACGGTCAACGAGGCGCAGACCTTCGACATGTCGAAACCCGAGACTGTACGCAAGTACGTGGAGAAGTTCGCCATCAACGGTCTGCGCTGATTGGCGCCGACGCCATCCCGTGCTGTTCAACTGAACAACTCCTGTACTACTGTTCTCCTCAGCGGCCACGCAGCCCGCGCTCGCGGGGCGGAGGACTCAGGAGACTCATGGCACAGATCTGGCGTGAAGAACGAATGCTGATCGGCGGACAACTTGTCGCGGCGGCCAGCGGACAGACCTACGACAACGTCAACCCTGCGACCGAAGAGGTCATCGGTGCCGTCGCGCACGGAGCCGCGGCCGACATGGACGCCGCGATCACCGCAGCGCGGCAGGCCTTTGACGACACCGACTGGGCACAGTCCCTCGAGTTCCGCGTCCGTTGTGTCCGTCAGCTGCACGAAGCGCTGTCCAAACATGCCGACGAACTGCGCGCCGCGCTCGTCGCCGAAGTCGGCTGTCCCGTCGCGCTGACCTACGGACCGCAACTCGACGCCCCGCTCGCCGGTCTGCCATGGATAGCCGACCTGGCCGAGAACTACGCGTGGGAAACGAGCCTCGGCATCGCCGAACCCTTCGGCATATCGACCCGGCGGACGGTACGCCGTGAGCCCGTCGGCGTTGTCGGCGCTATCACGCCCTGGAATTACCCCGCGCAGATCAACCTGGCGAAGGTGGTGCCGGCCCTGGCGGCCGGAAACACGGTGGTGCTCAAGCCCGCGCCGGACACACCGTACGCGGCAACGCTGCTCGGTCAGCTGATCGCCGAGCACACCGATATCCCGGCCGGTGTCGTCAACGTCGTGACATCGGCGGATCACGCTGTGGGCCAGCAGCTTTGCGAGGACCCGCGGGTCGACATGATTTCCTTCACCGGGTCCACGAGTACCGGCACGCGCATCATGGTCGCCGCGGCGCCGACCATCAAGAAGGTGTTCCTGGAACTCGGCGGGAAGTCCGCCCTTGTCGCGCTCGACGACGCCGACCTCGGATCGGTGGTGACGTCGGCGGCGTTCGCCACCACCACCCATGCTGGACAAGGCTGCGCGAACACCACCCGACTGCTGTTGCCGCGGGCCAAGTATCGCGAGGGGGTCCAGGCACTCGCCGAGGCGCTCGACGGATGGCCGTTCGGCGATCCCACCGACTCCTCGGTCTTGATGGGCCCGTTGATCAGCGAGGTGCAACGTCAACGCGTACTCGGCTACATCAAGAAGGGTGTCGACGAGGGCGCCACGATCGCGGTCGGTGGTGGGGTACCCGCACATCTGCCGGCCGGCTACTACGTAGAACCGACGGTGTTGACCGATGTGGACCCGAATTCTTCGGTGGCTCAGGACGAGATCTTCGGCCCGGTGTTGGTCGTGATTCCGCACGACGGAGACGATCACGCGGTGCAGATTGCCAACAATTCGCGCTACGGACTGTCGGGAGCGGTGGTCAGCGCCGACGACGAGCGCGCCCGTGCCGTCGCAAACCGCATGCGCACCGGCACCGTCAACGTCAACGGCGGCGTGTTCTACGGCGTCGACGTACCGTTCGGTGGCTACAAACACAGCGGGATCGGCCGCGAGATGGGCGTGGCCGGCTTCGAGGAGTATCTGGAGATCAAGGCGATCGCCGAGGGGGTGCGGTGACCGGCAGATCACTGGCGGGAAAGCGGATCGTCGTAGTGGGCGGATCCGCTGGGATCGGAAGGGCTTTCGCCATCCGGGCGCTTGCCGACGGCGCTCGACTCGTCGTCGTTGCACGCCGGGAACTTCCCGCCGACGTCCTTGCCGAAGCGGTGTCAGCCACGTCGGTGGCTGCCGACATCCGCGTTCCCGACGATTGCGTCCGCATCGGCGCAACGGCGGCCGATGCCCTTGGCGAGGTCGATCTGTTGTTGATCAGCGCCGGATACGCGCCACTGAAGTCTTTCTCCGAGGTCGACGCCGACGACTGGATCAAAGTGCTGACGACCAACGTGATTGGCGTTCACCAGGTCATCCAAGCTCACCTCCCGGTGCTCACGCCCTCTGCGGTCGTCGCCGTGCTGTCGTCGGATTCCGTGCGCCATCCGCATCGAGCGCTCGGTGCGTACTCGGCCAGCAAGGCCGCGATGGAGCGGAGCCTGGTGGCATGGCGCCTCGAACACTCGGGATTCCGCTTCAGCTGCATTGAAGTCGGGGCGACCGTGCCGACCGATTTCATCTCGGACTTCGACCCCGATCTTCTCGGAGTCGTTGCGGGTGAATGGATTTCGCGTGGACTCGTACCGGCCACTCACATGACTCCCGACGGGGTAGCCGATACGCTGGCAGGCATCTTCGCCAGCGCACTGGACAATCCGAACGTCGGCTTGGAGCATGTCACGCTCAAATCCCCCGCTCCGCCCATGAGCCTATGAGTATTTCGCTACTGCTGGAGATGGCCCAGTCCGGCGGGCTGGCGGAGCCCGACCGCACCGCGATCGTGTCCGGTGAACTCCGAATGTCGGTCGACGAACTCAGCGAGCTGGCCGACGGCGGAGCCGGTGTCATCGCGGAGTCCGGGGCACAACACGTCGCATACGTCGGTGCCGGCGGGGCAATGTTGCCGCTGCTGTTGTTCGCCGCGGCACGCGCCGCGGTGCCGGTCACTCCACTGAACTACCGACTGTCAGTCGACGGATTGCGCACACTGATCGCACGACTCCCCGAACCGTTGGTGATCGTCGACGACGTTTACCGCGACATGGTCGGCGACAGCTTCCCGGTGATCTCGCCAGCGGACTTCTGCATTGCCGCTGAGGCCGCGGATCCGGTGGCGGTCCGCGAACCTGACCCCGACGCGGTCGCGGTGGTCTTGTTCACCTCGGGCACCACCTCGGCACCCAAAGCCGTTGAGCTGACTCACAACAACCTGACCAGCTACATCACCGGCACCGTTGAGTTCGATTCCGCACACTCCGGTGACGCCGCCTTGATCTGCGTGCCGCCATATCACATCGCCGGCGTCTCCGCGGCTTTGTCGAATCTCTACGCGGGCCGCAAGATGGTGTACCAGAGCACATTCGACGCCGACGAGTGGGTGCGGCTGGTCGATGACGAAGCTGTCAGCTCGGCGACGGTGGTGCCAACCATGCTCGACCGCATTGTGACCGCGCTGGAGGCCACCACTACCGACACCACATTGCCGACCCTGCGCACGCTGGCCTACGGCGGCTCCAAAGTCGCACTCCCACTGCTGCGTAAGGCGCTCGCCCTGCTGCCCGGGGTCGGCTTCGTCAACGCTTACGGCCTCACCGAGACCAGTTCCACGATCGCCGTGCTGACTCCTGAGGACCACCGCCTTGCGCTGGCGTCTGACGATCCGGGTGTGCTCCGCCGACTCGGCTCGGTGGGACGGCCGGTACCGGCGGTTGAGGTCCAGATCCGCGGTGAGCACGGCAGCGTCCTCGGCCCGAACGAGCCCGGTGAGCTGTTCGTTCGCGGCGAGCAGGTCTCCGGCCGCTACACAGACATCGGATCGGTGCTCGACGCCGACGGCTGGTTTCCCACCCGCGACATGGCATACCTCGATGCCGACGGCTATCTGTTCATCGGCGGCCGCTCCGACGACACCATCATCCGCGGCGGGGAGAACATCGCCCCGGCCGAGATCGAGGACGTCCTCGTCGAACACCCACAGGTACGCGAGTGTGCTGTGGTCGGTGCCGCGGATCCGGAATGGGGCCAGATCATCGTCGCCGTCGTTGTGCCCGCGCCGGGCGCTGACCCTGATGTTGAGGCGTTGCGTGGTTTCGTGCGCGGTCAATTGCGCGGCTCACGCACCCCGGACAGGATTGTCTTCCGCGACGAACTGCCCACCACCGCCACCGGCAAGGTGCTGCGTCGCGAACTCGCCGACGAACTGGCGAAGACCGAGGTCGAATCGGCGTGGCCGACCCACCCGGACTACCGGATCGACGTCAGCGCCTGCCCGTTCACCGGTCAGGTGTGGGCGGGCGAGGTACTCATCGCCGAGAGTGACGCCTGCCTGCTCGTGACGGAAACCGATCACGTTGATCGGCTGTACTTCCCGGCGGAATCCGTTCGATGGGAGTTGTTCACACCATCCGAGCGCACCACGGTCTGCCCGTTCAAAGGTGTCGCCACGTACTGGAACCTCACCGCCGTGGAGCCCACCACCGACGACGTGGTCTGGACCTACCGAACGCCGCTCCCTGAGGTCGCCGCCCTTTCCGGACACGTGTCCTTCTACTCGCGCGCCCTGCGCGTGCTGGTCGTGGAGCGCTGGCAGGACGGCACAACCGTTCCCGCGACGTTTCCGCTGTGGGGAGACGCCGACGAGCTGATCCGCCTCATCGACGTAGAGCCGGTGGCCGAGCGGCACTTCGTCGGACCGGCACACGGGCCGACGCGACGCGATGTCGTCGAAGGAGGTCAGTTCGCCGCCCAAGCCATCGTGGCAATGACCAAAACCATTGCAGGACAACGTGTCACTTCAGCATCGCTCAGCTTCATGAAAGCGGCCTCGTTCACCGCCCCCATCGATGTCGCCGTCGATGTGTTGCGGCAAGGGCGGACGTTTTCCACCGCGGAGGTGCGGTTGAGCCAGAACGGCGTCCTGCGCAGCGTCGGGTTGTTGCTCGCCGACTCGGGCGCGCCCGACGTCATTCGCGACGTCGAGGCAATGCCCGATGTGGTCGGCCCGGACGACGCGTTGCCGTTCGCCGGTTTCGGCATGCCGGGCAGGGAAATTCGGGTCGTCGACGGTGCATACGACCCGGATCCCGACCGGGTCGCAGCTCCTAGAATCGACGCCTGGGTGCGCTTCCGTGAGGCTCCCGCGGCGGCCCATCTGCACACTGCGTTGCTGGCTCAGTCGACGACGCATTGGACGATCGCCGCCGGCATGCTCCCCCACCGCGGTTTCGGCGAGGCGCGGGCTCACCGGGACCTGTCGACAGGAATCATCAAGTTGGACATCGCGTTTCACGACGAGGTGGACGTCACCGAATGGCTGCTCTATTCCAATCGCGCATTCTGGGCGGGGCGCGGGCTCATCCAGGGTGATGGGCGGGTATTCACCCGCGAAGGGGTGCTTGCGGCCTCCTATGTCGTGCAGGCCATGGTGCGGAACTTCGACAACGATCCGGCGTTGATGGGTCACGACAGCCGGACCGCGATGTGAGATGTGACGCGGCGGTTCGGGATCAGCCGATGTGGCCGAGGACGTAGCGGCCGCCGTCGGGATGGTGGTACCACCCGCCGGCAGCTGATGTACCGCCGTCGACGTGCAGTGTCTGGCCGGTGATGTAGGAACTCAGATCGCCGGCGAGAAACACAGCGGCTCCCGCCATCTCGTCGACGTGGCCGGCTCGCCCGAGCGGCACCATCAGCTTGGCGTTCTGCTCGCCCTCTGGTGCCATCGCCCGAAGACTCTCGGTCGAGGTGAAGTCGGGCGCCAATCCGTTGACCCGAATGCCGTGCGGTGCGAGTTCCAGTGCAGCGGTCTTGGTGAAGTTGACGACACCGGCTTTAGCGGCCGCATAGGCTGCGAAACCCGGTGCGGCGCGGACCCCTTCGATCGTGCTGATGTTGACGATGCTGCCTCCCAGTCCGCGGGCTGCCATCTCGCGGCCGACGCGCTGCGTGCACAGCATGACCTGAACGAGGTTGATCCGGATCAACGCCTCCCACCCGTTGGGAGAGGTGTCCAGAAGGCCGGACCAGAACACGCCACCGGCATTGTTCACCAGGATGGACGGTGTGCCCAACTCGCTCGAAGTTCGGACGACGGCGGCATCGACTTGCTCTTGGTCGCGAACGTCGGTGACGCAGGCAATTCCGTCGGCTTCCGCGGCCGCAGACTCCGCGCTGTCGGGATTTCGCTCCCAGATCGCCACTCGCGCACCAAATGCGGCCAGGGCCAACGCGGTCGCTCGGCCGATGCCAGTGCCGCCACCGGTCACGACCGCCACGCGTCCGTCCAGCGCGACCGCGTCGCGCGACAGCACCATCGCACCCTCCATTCGTGCCCGAACCCGACCGTCTCCTCGGTGAACCCTTACATGACAGATAAACACTGAGTGTTCTATTATTCAATGCGCCGCTCGGGAAATCTCCTCGCTCGGCCCGTCTGGAGGATGAGATGAATCGACTCAAGGGCAAGGTCGCCCTCGTTACTGGTGCCGCCCGCGGTCAAGGACGCAGCCATGCCGTTCACCTCGCAGATGAGGGCGCCGACATCATCGCGATCGACATCTGCGCCGACATCGCTTCGAACGAATACCCACTTGCCACTCGTGAAGATCTCGACGAAACCGTCAACCTCGTCGAGAAATCCGGACAGCGAGCATTCTCGGCCGCCGTCGACGTACGCGATCGATTCTCCTTGAAGGCGGCCCTGGATGAGGCCGTCGAACAATTCGGCGGACTGCACGCCGTGGTAGCCAACGCTGGAATCTGCCCGCAGGGCAACCACATTCCCTTTCGCGGGTTCGTCGACGCCTTCGACGTGGACTTTGTGGGCGTGGTGAACACCATCCACGTCAGCCTCGACCATCTGACGACCGGCGGCTCTATCATCGCGACCGGGTCGATCGCCGGACTTGTCGATCAGAAGGACCTCGCGACGGGAGGCGGACCGCAGGGGCCAGGCGGAGCCGGGTACGGCTTGGCGAAAAAGATGATTCGCGACTACACGAAGGCTCTTGCGCTCACGATGGCGCCACACAACATTCGCGTCAATGCCGTGCATCCGACCAACGTCAACACCGACATGCTCCACAACGTCCCCATGTACAAGGTATTTCGCCCGGATCTGCCCGAACCGACCCGAGAGGACGCGGAATTGGTGTTCCCGATCCTCCAGGCGATGCCGACACCATGGGTGGAAACGGAAGACATCTCGCATGCAGTGGTGTATCTCGCGTCCGACGAATCCCGCTTCGTCACCGGCCAACAGCTGTTCGTGGATGCGGGCGCGGGTCTCAAGTTGGGAATGTAGAAATACCGTCACCAGCACCGAAACGGAACCTCGCCGACGTGACACGCGGCGCCGTGCCGCCTGCGATCTCGCTGTCCGCCCGGTCCACGCCGCAGGCCGATCCACGGCGTACCCGTTCTCGTGCCCTTCTCGTCGAGGCCGCGGCCGCACTGTTGCAGGATCATGGACCGCAAGCGGTCACGGTCGACGCCGTCGTCCGCTCCTCTACCGTCGCGCGTTCCACGCTCTACCGCCACTTCCCGAGCCGAACCGACTTGGTCGCAGCGGCATTCCTGCAGTTGATGCCGTCAGCGCCGGTCTGCACAGCAGGATCCGTGCGTGAACGTCTGGTGGCCACTTTGCGGGAGCAAGCCGCTCTACTCGCACCACCCTCGGTCTTGCTCCCGGCGATGACGTGGCTGTCGCTCGAACGTGGATCCCTCCCGCACCGAGGCCGCAACGGCGGTGACGGACCCGAGATCGTTGCCCTGCGGGAGCGGATTCACGCATTGCTCCTTGATCCATGCGACGCGATACTTGCGGGCGCGGAGGCACGGCTGGCGGACAACCCGGAGGCTCGCAAGACCACCGGAATGTTGCTGTTGGGCCCGGTCATTCTCGGTAGCCTGACCCGTCTCCCCGACTTCGACTACGACGGTGCCATCGACTCGGCGGTGAACAACGTTCTCGCTGAACGATGTTCAGGAATCGGCGGCCGATAGTTCCCTGGCGCCGATGCCGTCGGCCAGGGCCGAGTAGCTTGTTCCGCGCTCCTCGCGAGCCCACAGGACTCCGTCGCCACCCGACACTCCCTCGGTGATCAAGGTGCGCTTGAGGACCTTGTTGGTCGCGGTCTGCGGCAGCACGCGGTTGATCCGCACGTACTTCGGCCAGGCTTTTGGCGACAGGTCCGATTGCGCGGCAAGGAATTCCGTGAGTTCATCCGGCGCCAGGCTGTTCCCGGCGTTGAGGACGACAGCCGCCATCACCTGGTCACCCACCTGCGGGTCGGGTACCGCGTACACCACAGCCTGGTTCAGCCGTTCGTGGCGCAGCAGGATTCGCTCTATCGGTGCGGCGGCCAGGTTCTCACCGTCGACCCGCATCCAATCACTGGTGCGTCCGGCGAGGTAGATCCAGCCGTCGGCGTCGCGGTAGGCGAGATCCCCGGACCAGTACATACCGTGGCGCATACGTTCGTTGGTCGCGTCGGGATCGTTGTAGTAGCCACCGAACGCACCCCCGCCCGTGGTGTTCACCAGTTCACCGACGGCGTCGTCGAAGTTGGCCAGTGCACCGGTCTCGTCGAACACCGCTGTGGCGCACTCGGTCAGGGAATCGGAGTGGTAGACAGCGACACCTTCCCAGCCCTTGCCGATCGAACCCGGTGGGGTGCCGTCCTCGCGAACCACGATGACCGCGAACTCGCTCGAGCCGAACCCGTCCATCACTCGACAGTCGAACCGGCGGGCGAATTCGTCGATGTCGCGGTCGGCGGCCTCGTTGCCGAACGCGACGCGCAACGAGTTGTCGGTGTCGTCCGGCCGCTCGGGTGTGCCCAGCACCAACGCCAACGGCTTGCCGACATAGTTCATGTAGGTGGCCCCGTAACGACGGACGTCGTCGAGGAAGCGTGACGCGGAGAACTTGGCCGGGACCATCGTCGCCCCGCTGCAGACCGCCACCGACCATCCACCCGCCACCCCGTTGGAATGAAACAGCGGCATCGACAGGTAGCACACGTCGTCCGGGGTGACGTCGAGTTGCAACACCAGGCTGCTTCCGCTGAGCACCGCCATCACGTGCGCGAACGGCACCGCCTTGGGGTTGCCGGTGGTGCCCGAAGTGAAGATCAGCATCAGCGGGTCGGTGGCGACCGCCTCGCGGTGCGGCACCAGTGCCGGCGCAGACTCGACCGCCTCGAGATAGCTTTGCGACGTCACGTCGAGCACGGTGACACCTGACAGATCGAGCCCGTCCAGCAGCGGTCGGTGATCCGGATTGACCAGCAGCAGTTGACAATCGGAGCGTCGTATGTCGGCGAGAAGTCCGGCCCCACGACGGGTGGTGTTGATGCCGCACAAGACGTAGCCGCCCAGCGCGGCGGCCGCCATGGACCTCAACATGGCCGGGGTGTTGCCGAGCAGTACCCCGACATGCAGCGGCCGCGCGGGGTCGGCCATTCCGATCATCGCCGACGCCTCCGCGGCGGCCTCGGCCAGGTGCTCGCGCCAGGTCCACGTCCGGTCGTCGTAGCGCACCGCGACGGTGTCGTCGTGCGCGCGGTCACGCAGGATTTGCTGAATGGTCTCGCGCACCGGGCATCTCCTTGTCTGTCGATGTGATCTGGCACTGGTGACGGAGTCGAGTCGAGGTGAACACGACACCGGCATAATCGTTCTCGGCCACCCGGTCGCAGTGGCCGCGGTAGGTCCCGAACCCACCGACGTAGGGCATGAACACCCGTTTCTTGCCGTCGATGTTGGCGCCCAGGTACCACGACGAGTGCGCGCGGACGAACAACGTGCTCTCGGCGACCTCGGCGACGTGCCGGGTCCACGCGTCGGCGGCATCGCTGCCCGCCTCGACCTGGGTGGCACCGTCCGCGCGTGCCGCGGTGATCAACGCGAACACCCAGTCGACCTGCACCTCGGCGTGCAGCACCATGTTGGCCAACACCGACGGACTGCCCGGCCCGCTGAGACTGAACAGGTTGGGCAGCTTGGGAATCATCAGTCCGAGGAAGGTCACGGGGCCGTCCGCCCACAGCTGACTGAGTCTGTCGCCGTCGGGTCCGACGGGATCGATGTGGGTGAGCGCGCCGGTCATCGCGTCGAATCCGGTCGCGAAAACCAGTGCGTCGCAGGGGTATTCACAGGTCGACGTGCGCACCGAGTCTGTTGTGACGCCGAGGATCGGATCGCGGCGCAGGTTCACCAGGTTGACGTGCTTGCGGTTGAAGGTCTGGTAGTAGCCGGTGTCGGTGCAGATGCGCTTGGTGCCGATCGGGTGATCGACCGGAATCAGGTCATCGGCCACCGCCGGATCGGTGACCAGTTCTCTGATCCGCGCCTCGGCGAACTCCCGCGCGAGGTCGTTGGCGGCGATGTCGGTCAGCTGGTCGGGGAACGTCTTGCTGAACAGCACTCCACCCTGAGACCACCGTTGCCACAATGCATCCGCGCGTTCATCGGGACCGGTCTCGGCGGCGGGCTTCGTCTGGCTGGTGTGCGGGGTGCCGGCCGGCGCGTAAGCGGATCGTCGGCGGCGTTCCGCGTAGTCCGCCTTGAGCCGTCGTACGTCGTCGTCGGTCCACGGCCGATTCGGCATCGGCACGGTGTAATTCGGCGAACGCTGGAACACCGTCAGCGATGCCGACGAGTCGGCCAGCATCGGCGCCACCTGAATCCCGGATGACCCGGTGCCGATGAGACCGACGTGCTTGCCGCGGAAGTCCGGTGCCTCCCCCGGCCAGTCGGCGGTGTAGTACACCTCGCCGGCGAACTCCTCGATACCCGGCAGAGCGGGCCGGTTGACCGCGGAGAGACAGCCGGTGGCGCACAACAGGAAGTCGGCCCGATGCCGCGCACCGGTCGAGGTGCCCACCTCCCAGGTCGCCGAATCGGCGTCGAACGCGGCCGCAGTGACCGAGGCGCCGAAGGTGTAGTGGCGGCGAAGATCGAATCGGTCGGCGACGTGCTCGAGGTAGGCCAGGATCTCTGGCTGTCCCGCGAAACGCTCGGTCCAGGTCCACTCCTGCTGGAGCTCGTCGTCGAAGGAGTATGAGTAGTCGACGCTTTCGACGTCGCACCGCGCTCCCGGGTACCGGTTCCAGTACCACGTTCCGCCAACACCGTCGGCGGCCTCGATGCCGCGAACCGTCAGGCCGGCCGTCACCGCGCGATGCACCGCGTACAGACCGGCAAAGCCGGCGCCGATGACGATCACGTCGTAACCCGCCCCTGCGGTCACGACGCCGACTCCGCAGGATCGGCCGGAAGCAATCGGAGGACGTCCGACCACAGGGATTCGCGGATCGCGGGCGGAAAGTCGGGCATGGGCTCCTCGTCGGTGATATCTGTTTCTATCAGGAATAGAGACGCGGTGGCACGATATTGCCGGCATCGAATGCCCGCTGTCCTAGGGTGTCGCCATGGCCGACAATCGCGCGGACCCGCATACCCGGCTGCGGCCGACGAGCTACGCGGTGCTGGGCTTGCTGTCCTTCGGCCAGGAGCTGTCCGGCTTCGACATGAAACGGTGGGCCGACTGGAGTCTCAAGTTCTTCTACTGGGCGCCGTCGTTCAGCCAGATCTACGGCGAGCTGCACAAGTTGGAGACGCTGGGACTCGTCGCCTCCCGGTTGGACGAGAACAAGCACCCGCAGCGTAAGCGCGGCGAGCGGGAGAAGCGGGTCTATCGCATCACACCGAAAGGTGAGCGGGCGGTGACCGCCTGGACCACGGAAGCCGAGCCGGAGCCCGCCGTGCTCAAACACGGCATCATGCTGCGAACGTGGTTGGGCCACACCGCGGATCCGGCCAAACTGCGCGAAATGGTGCTTGCACACCGCGCGCAGTCGGAACGCATGCGGGTGCTGGCGCTCGACCACGCCGAGGGTGCCGCACCGGTGGCGGAGTGGTCCTATCCGGTGGCGGTGCTGAACTGGTCTGCCCAGTACTACGCCGACGAATGCGCCCGTGCGGACACACTTCTCGCCGAACTCGATCGGCTTGCCGCTAAACGCAAGCGCACAAAGAAGCCTAAGACAGATGGTCAGGCGGGCCGGTAACGCAGCAGCGTGAGGTCCTCCCCCGGCACGTCGTGAAAAACCGGGGTGACCCGCATGCCGATGCGGATGTCGGCTCGCTCGACGTCGACGAGTTCGGTGCTCACGCGGGGGCCGACATCCCATTCGACGACGGCGAGCAGCTGAGGCAGGGCGTCGGCCCACGGGGGTCCGGTCGGGCGGTCGGCGACGGTGTAGGTGAACAACGTTCCCGCGCCGTCGATCTCACGCCATTCCAGATCGTCGGCGAGAGTGCGGGGCGCGAGCGTCCTCGGGTAGAAAACGTAGCGCCCCAACGACGGGCTGTACTGGATCTCGATGCGGTGCTCCCGCAGCGCCCGCCAGAACGGGGCGGACACCGGCGTCGGCTCGGGCAGTGGCATGGGCTCGGACATGTCAGTCACCCTCCAGTACCAGCGCCACCTGCTCGCTCATGATCCCGCCGGTGCCGGTGACGAACGCGACGTCGCAGTCGGCCACCTGAGCAGTGGCGCTGCGCCCCATCACCTGACGGGCCGCGTCGACCACGTGGTGCATGCCACCGGCCATGCCCGCCTGCCCGAAGGACAGCTGACCGCCGGCGGTGTTCAACGGAAAGTCGCCACCGAAGGTCAGGTCGCGTTCGTTGATCCACGCTGCACCTTCGCCTTTGCGGCAGAACCCGGCGTCTTCGAGGCTCATCAGGACGGTGATGGTGTAGCAGTCGTAGATCGATGCGACGTCGACGTCGGACGGGGTGCGGCCGGCCATCGCGAATGCCCGCGCGGACGAGCGGGCCACCGGCGTGACCATCAGGTCGTCGGCGTAGGTGGGTGTCTTGAACGAGATGTGCTCCCCGAATCCCTTGACCCACACCGGACGATGCCGTGATCGCGCGGCCAGGTCCGCATTGACGATCAGCACACCCGCACCGCCCTGAACCCGCATCACGGTCTCCAGCATGTGGATCGGGTCGGCGATCATCGGGCTGGCCAGCACGTCGTCGACGGTCAGCGGCTTTCCGTGGAACACCGCCGCGGGATGGGCGCAGGCGTTGGTGCGCTGGTCGACGGCGATCTTGGCCAGCGCGCCCGGGTCGTAGCCGTACAGCGCGGCGTAACGCTGCGCGATCTGGGCGTAGGGCGCGTTCTGGCCGACGTTGCCGTACGGAATCTCGTATTCGGCCTGGGGCGATCCGAACTTGTTGCTCGACGCGCCATACCACGCGGGCGGGACGGCGGGTCGGCGCTGGGACTGCGGTAGCACCGTCGAGCCGGGGACGACGGCGAGTACCGCGTCGCAGAGACCCAACTCCACCGCGACGGCCGCTCGCCACACCATCCCCGCCGACGTGGCACCACCGAGGTCGACCCGCTCGCCGAAATCGATGGGCAGACCGAGGTATTCACTCAAAGTAGCGGGTGCGAACATCTCCGACTCCGCAATACCGTGGCAGACGAGCCCGTTGACCATCGCGCCGTCCAGGCCCGCGTCCTCGATCACCATCGCGGCCAATGCGGCGTACTGGTCGATGGTGAACAGCGCGGGGCGGGTCTGCTTGCGTTGCGCAGGCAATTCGGCGATACCGACGATGGCAGCGGTGCCGCGCAACGACATCAGGACGCCTCGGTTCGCGTAGGCAACGCGACGGTGGCGGTGCCCGGCATCAACACGGTCTCACCGCGTCGCCCGGCGATCTCGACGTCGACCAGACCGATCCCGCTCTGCATCCGTTTGGCGGTGACCACTCCCCCGAAGGTCAGTTCCTCACCGGGGTACGCCACCGCCCGGTTCTGCACCGAGTAGTGGACCAATCGACCGCGTCCGCCGATCCAATCCGTGACCGCGCGGGCCAGCAGCGCCGACTGCAGCGGGCCCTGCACCAGCACGTCGTCGTATCCCTCGACGGTGGTGGCCCAGTCCTTGTCGTAGTGGATGCGGTGGCCGTTGTAGGTGGCGGCGCTGAAGAAGAACATCTGCGTCGCATCGACGGTGACGAGCAGCGGCCGGATCTCGTCGCCGGGCTGGACGTCGTCGTAGTACAACTGGGCGGTCACCGAGACCTCCTCACGGTCGGGCGATCATCGACGTCGTGGCCTCGGCCACCAACTGGCCGAGCTGATTCTGGTAGGTGGTGTGCCACGTCACCAGCACGAAAAGTCCGGACTTGCCCTGCTTTTCGACGATCGATTCGATCGTGCGCACCATCTCCACCTCGTCGCGGTGATAGCAGGGCAGGTGGAAGGTGGTCGACTCGCCACCGGCCATGCGCCGCGGAGCCCGCGGAAACGCCAGACCACCGGAGACCGCCCCGGAAGATCCGTCCGGGCGCAGCGCATCCAATGACGTGACACCGAGCACCGCGTACTGCAGGTAGAGCGGGGGGCAGACCACGTCGACGTAGCCGTTGGCGCGCGCGTAGTCGGCGTCGAACCAGAGCGGGTTGTGGTCGCCCACCGCCGCGGCCCAGCGTTGCCACTGCAGTTGATCCACGTCGCCCCTCGCACGCGCCGCCACGCTGCCCACCCGCGCGGCGGAGTCGGCGTCGATCAGACTGTCCTCGCTCACGAGTCCTCCCCCTCCAGCCAGGTCGCGGCGATGTCGGCACCGCCACCGAGCGTCGAAAACACCCGCGCCCGTTCGGAATAACGATGCAGGTCGCTGTCGACAACGTAACCCGCGCCACCGTGCAGCTGATGCGCGTCGAGGGTGGCCAGCTTCGCGGCCGCGGCGGCGTGCATGCGGGCCACCGCGGTCTGACGCGTTGCCACGTGTCCGTCTTCGAGCAATGACAACGCCGCCCGCGCCGCGAGCCGAGCAGCAGCGAGGGCGATGTGCATGTTCGCGACGAGATGCTGCGCGGCCTGAAACGACGCGATCGGGCGGCCGAACTGCTCGCGCATCAACGTGTAGTCCACCGTTCGCTGTAACACCGCCTCACCGACACCGACCAGGTCGAGTGAGAGCAGCGTCGTCGCCGTGTTCGCGAGCCGCCGCAGCTGGTCGTTCGACACCCCTCCGTCGGCGCGCAGGATCAAGCTCTCATTCACCCTGACGCCGTCGAAGTGCAGGCGCGCCGCGGTCTGACCGCCCATCAGCGTCACCGGGTCCGGACGCAGCGACTCCGAATTGGGCACCACGGCAACGATGTTGCTGCCGGTGCCCGCGTCACGGGCCGAGACGACGATGTAGTCGGCACGGTCGGCGTCGAGCACGAAATCGATGCAGCCGCTGAGCACCCAGTCGGTTCCGGCAGGTTCGGCCCGCAGCACGGGAGTGACGAGGCTCGCATCCACCGGCGACCACAATGCCGTTGTAGCGCTGGACTTTCCGGACGCGAAGCTCGGTAAGAGGGCGTCCCGTTGCTCGGCGGTGCCCAAGGCGTCGACGGCCATGCCCGCATGGATGGTGCTGTGCACGATCGCCGGGCAGAGGCCGCGCCCGGCCTCGACGCAGAAGGTGCCCAGATCGGTGAGACGTCCGCCCGAGCCGCCGTACTGCTCGGGCAGCACGAGACCGAGTACGCCCGAGGCGGCCAGCGAGTTCCACAGCGCAGTCGCGTCGTAGTCGACCGCGAACAACCGGCGCAGGCTCGCCGCGAAGTCCCGTTCGTCGTCGTCGGGCAGGAGTCGCATGCCCATCAGCGCCCGTAGGAGGGCATGCCGTGGCCCCGTTGCGCGATGACGTCACGCAGGACCTCGTTGGTGCCGCCGCCGAATCTCATCAACGGAGCGGCGCGGTAGAGCCGCTCGAAGACCCCGCCGGCGGGAGCGCCGTGCGAGCGGTGCGCGAGCAGGCCATCGGGCCCGAGTAGGTCGACGGCGAGATCGGCGATCCGCTGGCGTAGTTCGCTGGTGAAAATCTTCTCGACGCTCACCTGCACCGTCGGGACGATTCCGGTGTCGAGCAACGACGCCGCCTCCACACCCATCAGCGTCGCGACGTCGACATCGGCCTCGGCTTGCGCGAGACGCCGTGCGAAGGACGGGTTGTCGGTGGGAACCGAGCCGTCCCGGCGCGCGGTCCGGGCCAGGCTCTGCAGCTCGTCGAGGGCCCGCCGGAGATCGCCGGCGTTGGTCAGGGCGCCGCGCTCGAGGTCGAGGGCACCGGTGATGTAGGTCCACCCGCGGTTCTCCTCGCCGATCAGATTCGTTGCGGGAACGCGGACGTCACGGAAGAACACCTCGTTGGTGCGGTAGCCCGACCACGCCGTCAGCGGGCGGATCTCGATTCCCGCGGAGTCCAGTGGCACGATGATCACCGAGATTCCGTGGTGGCGTCGAGCGTCGGGATCGGTCCGCACGCACAGCCATTCGTGGGTGCTTCGCTGTGCGCCGCTGTTCCAGATCTTGGCCCCATTGATCACCCACTGATCGCCGTCACGAACGGCTCGGGTGCGCAGGCTGGCCAGATCCGTTCCGGCATCGGGCTCCGAATAGCCGACCGCACAGATTAATTCACCCGCGGCTATCGGCGGCAGGAACTCGCGCTTATTCTGCTCGGTGCCGTGCCGCATGATCATCGGCGCCACCGAGGTGACCGTGAGGTCGGGCCCTGGCACGCCCCGGTATTCGAACTCTCGCATCAACAGGTGCTGATGCATCGCGCCGAGGCCGAGCCCGCCGTACTCCGTGGACCAGGTAACGCCGAACCAACCCTTGTCGCCGACCTTGCGCCGGAACGCGGATACCTCACCGCCGAGGCGTTCGAGACCGTGTTCGGCGAGCTCCGCCTCCAGGGCCGGGGTCACGTTGTCAGCCAGGAACGACCGCACCTCGTCGACCCAGGCCCGTTGAGGCGCGTCGAGACCGACATCCACAACCCGTGAGCTTAATCTCGGCCGCACGGCCTGTGGACTATTTCGAAGAGAAAGAGTTCTTGGGCAAAGTACCCATGACGGGCGCACGAGAATGTGATCCTGTCAGGAGCACCGACCCGAGGAGCTTCGATGTCCGCACCAGAACTGCCTGCCGGTTTCGATTTCACGGACCCCGACGTCTACGCCGAGCGGTTGCCGGTCGACGAACTCGCAGAGTTGCGGCGCGCCGCCCCCGTCTGGTGGAACGAGCAACGCAGTGGCGCCGAAGCGTTCGGCGACCAGGGCTACTGGCTGGTCACCCGCCACCGTGACGTGCGTGCCGCCTCGCTGCGCGACGACGTGTTCTCCAGCGCCGCGAACTGCATCGTGCCGCGCTACCCGGACGAGGAGTCGGGCCGAGGCCAGATCGAGGCGGGCCGATTTTCGATGATCAACATGGACGCGCCACAGCACAGCAGGTTGCGGAAGATCATCTCCCGTGGGTTCACCCCACGCGCCGTCGAGCGTCTGCGCGACGGATTGAGCGAGGCGGCCCGCGACATCGTGGAACGGGCCACGGCAGCGGGCACCGGTGACTTCGTCCAGCAGATCGCCTCCGAGCTACCGATGTACGCCATCACCAACCTGCTCGGCGTCCCCGACGAGGACCGCATGAAGCTGTTCCACTGGACCAACGAGATGGTGGGCGACGAGGACCCCGAGTTCGCGGAATCACAGGCGTTGATGTCCGCCGGTGAATTGGTGTTCTACGGAATGCGTTTGGCCGCATACAAAGCCGACAACCCGGGCGACGACATCGTGACGAAACTGATCAAGGCGGATATCGACGGCCAGAAACTCACCGACGAGGAGTTCGGCTTGTTCATGATCACCCTGACCGTGGCCGGCAATGAGACCACCCGCAACTCGATCACCCAGGGCATGATGGCGTTTCTCGACCATCCCGAGCAGTGGGAGCTGTTCAAGAAGGAGCGACCCCGAACGGCGGCCGACGAGATCATCCGGTGGGCCACGCCGGTCACGTCGTTTCAGCGGACCGCGCTGGCCGACGTGGAACTCGGTGGGGTGCAGATCAAGAAGGGACAGCGGGTCGTACTGGCCTACCGGTCGGCCAACTTCGACGACGAGGTCTTCGACAACCCCTTCCGGTTCGACATTCTGCGAAACCCCAACCCGCACCTGAGCTTTGGCGGTACCGGTGCGCACTATTGCGTCGGCGCGAACCTGGCCCGGCTGACCGTCAATCTCATGTTCGACGCGCTGGCCGATGCCGTGCCCGATCTGAAGGCGCTCGCCGAACCGGAGCGTTTGCGGTCGGGTTGGTTGAACGGCATCAAACATTGGCAGGTCGACTACTCCGGAGGATGTCCCGTCGGGCGTTGACTCGGGTGCCCTCGTCGCCGACGGTCAGCTCAGCACCACAGTGTCTGGTGGGGCCACCACTGTCCGCAAACCTGCGCGACGCTCGCGCGCTGAATCGACGCCATCCCTGGCGCGGCAATCTCCAGCGGTCAGGAAGGGAAAGTTTGGCGATGGTGCGCCAGGTCCTGCCGTATTGCAGCAGAAACGGGCCGGTGGTGTAGGGCACTTCGTAGAGCTCACACAGCTGCTTCACCCGTGCCGAGATCTCGTGCAGACGGTTGCTGGGCAAATCAGGAAAGAGGTGGTGTTCGATTTGATGGCCGAGGTTGCCGCTCATCAGGCGCAGAATTGCTCCCCCTTCGAAGTTCGCACTGCCCACTATCTGGCGCAGATACCACTCCCCTTGAGATTCGTCGTGGACGTCAGCCATGGCGAATTTCTCTGCCCCGTCCGGGAAGTGACCGCAGAAGATGACGGCGTGGGCCCAGATATTGCGGAGGATATTAGCCGTCGCGTTCGCGGTGAACGTCGATGCGAAAGTGGCGGCAGGTGACAGCGAGGTAAGCGTGGGGAAGGCGATGTAATCCTTGATTACCTGGTCGCGGGCCTTGGCTGACCATTCCCGTATTTGTCTTATTGTGACGTGGCGCGCACGGCCAGATTTGGCAAGCTTCGTGAGATCGATTGCCTGGGTGCCGATTCCCCACTCGAATGTCACGGCCAGGATCAGATTGTAGAGCAGGTTTCCGATGTTGAAGCAGCACCAGCGCTGATCGGGGGTGACGCGAAGGAGGTCATATCCCACATCGGCGTCGAGGCCCAAGATGTTGGTGTGCGTGTGGTGGTCGACGTTATGCGATTGCTTCCAATGACTTGAGAGCGAGGCCATGTCCCATTCCCATGTCGCAGAATGGATCTCGGGGTCGTTCATCCAGTCCCATTGGCCGTGCATCACGTTGTGCCCGATTTCCATGTTTTCGATGATCTTGGCCAGCGTCAAGGTCAGGACTCCGGCCACCCACGCCCAGCGTTTGCCGCTCAGCGTCGACAGAATTCGACCTGCGACTTCAAGGCCCCGCTGTGCGTAGATGATGCGCCGGATGTATCGGGCGTCGCACTCGCCGCGGGATCGCTCGATGTCTAGCCGCACGGCGTCGAGCTCGGCGGTCAGATCGCGCAGATCCGTGTCGGTCAAGCGCGTGAAGGCCCGAATGTTGTTGATAGCCATGGGTTCCAGTTCTGAGCGTCAGGAAACGCCCGGGTCGCAGCACGATTTCGCCGAGCTGACGGGACGTAGACCGCCGACGGGTTTTTAGGGCCATTGCGGCGACGATTTTGTGCCGCAATGTTTGGCGTCTTGCGGCTGCGGCGGGTGGTCTTGCGCAGCTCAGTTGAGGACCCGCTGGTAGTCAGTGCCGGCATCGGCGGTACCGCAGGCGTACGGAATTACCCAGACACTCGATCTTGCTGGGTCGAACAACCTGAGAATACCTGAGATAATCAAAAAGGGACTAGAACGTCCTTATGGTCATGTAAAAGGCATAGGAAGCCAACTGCGGTACGCATCGGCTGGTTGTCACCAGACGGTTGAAGCACAACGTGCATTTAGCCGTACGCCTGGTTCCTGGCGCCGGCGGAAGTCGCCTAGAGCAGCCTTGCTTGTCGGCGACTACCGCGACAACGACTCGTCAGGTTCGCGAATGTCGCCGAACGTGTTTCCCACACGGAATCGAAACGGCCCCCGGAGTGATCTCCGGGGGCCGTTTCTTCTTGGTAGCGGGGACAGGATTCGAACCTGCGACCTCTGGGTTATGAGCTAACCGGTCGCGGTCTCCCCCGGTGCGCCCGGTCTCATAGCCGCAGATCAGCGTCTTATTGCTGTCTAACCTGTCTCACTGCATTCCGCTTGTTCGCATGAGTCCCGCCGTGTTTCGTGTCCAAATCCGTGGCCAAGAGACCGAACAACACAGAAGTTTGCTCCGGTATCCAACTGAATCGCCCCGGCATGTCCGGAGACTCCGGACATGCCGGAGCCATTCACGTCCAGACGCCTGTCCCATTGTTGAGTCGACACCCCGTGCGACCGCCTGAACGGTACTTTGATGACTGTCGCATGCTCCCATTTGAGTTCACGATCGAGGTCGCTGCCCGAATACTGGGCGGCGAGTTGATCGGGTTCGCTTATGCCTGCGTGCTTGAGGCCGTGTTTTCGCGCAGCAGTCCGAGGCGCCGTTGGTATTCGTCGTCATCGATCTCTCCGCGGGCGTAGCGCTCGGCGAGTGTGTGTTCTGCGTTCATGGCTGCGGCGGCACGAGCCGTGGGCGTCCGCTGTGGCAGGGAGAGCAGGTATCGGGCGAGCAGCGCCACAGCAGTGATCACCAGCGCCCAAAACACGATCGTTGTCCCGGTGGTGAGCAGCCAGCCGCCCCATCCCCAGTGACCGTGATTCATCATCATCATCGACATTACCTTTCCAGATTGACTGTGCCTCATAGTCGTTGACGGTGCATACGGCATGAGGGGTTCTCCTGCGGCCGTGTTGCCGTCCGAGCCCATGCCTGGACCCCAGATATGCGAACGCCAGATGCAGTCGGAGATGGCGATCAGCGGTGCGGCGGCCATCATGGCGATGACGCTGGCCAGTACAACTCGGGTCTTGACTTTGACCGACGGCTGCGCCGGTGCGGCCAGGCGCTCGGCTCGCGCCAACACGGCCAGATCGGCTGCCGAGAGAGCTTCAGCCGGGGCCGCCGCGGTTAACGCGACGAGCCCGGTGAGCAAGGCGCGGCTGCTGTGTCGGCGCGCCGCAACGTCATCGGCGCACATTTCCAACAGTCGTGCTACCTGTCGCGCCCCTTCCGTTATGAGGCTCAGGCGGGGAAACGCCCCCGCCAGGGCTCGTAGCGTGCTGACGATCGCGGAATGATGGCCGGCGAGGTGGGCCCGTTCGTGGGCCAGGACCGCAGCCATTTGGCGATCGTCGAGGGCGACTCGCGCCGCGCTGGTGACGACGATGGCCGGTGGTCTGCCCGCGACGCAGTAAGCGGCCGGTTTGGCGGCGTCGATCATCACCACGTCGGCTTCGCCGGTGTGGTGACCGACCAGGCGCACTGCGCTGGCGTGCTCGTATGCGCGAGAGCGTATTCCGAGTACGGCGGTGGTCAGCCGCATGCCGGTGTAGGCGGCTGCTGCGATGGCTGCCGCGGAGATGAGGATCAGCGCGATCTGCGGCGCGGTCCCGGCATCACCGCTAATCGTGTGCTGCAGGCGGGCCAAGCAGGAGGCGGCCACCGTGCGTGGATGAGTCCAGTGAGTCACCGCGCCGATGATGACCAGCACCGCGGTCGCTACCCAGGAAAGCACCACCGTGCCGATCGCGCTCAACCATGTGGCGACGCCGAGCCTTGGGGCGTTTCCGCTGTCGGTCAAGGCACGCAGCAACCGCGGAGCTGCGGTCAGCATCGCCACGCTGTACAACAGCAGCCCGACGACGACGCTGATCATCGGTTCGTTTCCTTGGGAAGGCGTCGCAGAACCGAGCGCAGCCGCGCGGATTCCTCGGCGCCGATCTGCTCGACGAAATGCTGCAAAACCAATTCGGCGCTGCCGCCGCCATCGAGGGCCTCGCGCATCAACCGAGCACTATGTTGCTCGCGTGACAGCGTGGGCCGGTACCGGTAGGCCTTCCCGTCGCGCTCGCGTGTGAGCCAGCCTTTGGTGTGAAGGTTGTCCATGGTGGACATCACGGTGGTGTAGGCGATCACACGCTCGGTGGAAAGTTCATCGAATACCTCGCGCACCGAGGTCGCTTCCCCGCCAGGGTCACGACCCCATAGACGATCCATGACGACGGCCTCGAGTTCGCCGAAACCTCGAATCCGCATCGCTGGTCTCCCTTGCTGCCTATCACTGAGTTCATTTGCCTACGTGTTCGGTTCATGGACGACGGTCGTCGGTCGGCGATGAACCTATCTCCATCTACGTATCACGATAGTAGACCAGGTGCAGCGACGACGCTAGCTTGTTGCGGCCGGGCGGGCACGCCAACGCCGAGCCGGTCCCTGACGGCGGTCGCTGTCACCTCACGCGCAGTTGCCGTCCCTGCCACACCGTTCTACTATCTACGTACGAAGGCCGTAGACACCGGCGGCGCGCATTGACGATGACGTCCGGCGGACAAGCGTCGCTTACTCGATTGAAAGGACTCGGTAATGGGATTTTTCGGCGAAGTGGGTAGCCGCCTTCGCGAGCGCAAGCGTGTCATCGCGGCAGTCCTGGCCATCGCAAGTATCGCCGTGGCGACGTTCTTCCTCGGAGCCTGGGCGACGTCGTCGCCGATTTTCGCGCCGCGCCCAGTCGCGGTCTCGGCCCCTCACCCCGATGATCCGCCGCCACCGGCAAAGCCTAAATCCGGCGAGATGTGTTGTGACAAGAAACAACCCGACAAAATGATGCCTACCGCAATGCCGAGCCCTGGCGGCGCACCCATGCCGGGCGGGATGCCCATGCCCGGCGGCGCACCCATGCCGGGCGGGATGCCCATGCCCGGCGGCGCACCCATGCCGGGCGGAATGCCCATGCCCGGGAGCATGCCGATGACCGGCGCGACGGGCTAGGCCGACGCGAAATGTTGCCTAGAAGTGCAGCTTTCGCTGATGCGGGCGGCCTCGATGCTTGACACAATCGGGGGCCTGCCGGCGCATCCGCTGTTGGCGCATGTGGTCGCGATCTTTTCGCCTCTGACCGCGTTGCTTGCTGTGTTGATGGTTGTGTGGCCGGCCGCGCGGCGCCGTGTTGGTGGAGCCGCGTTGTTCGTCGCGACCGGCACCCTGTTAGCGATACCGCTGACGACGTCGGCGGGCGGCTGGTTGCAGCAGCAGGTGATGGGCAGCGAAATTGTAAGTCGTCACGCCGCGCTGGGCGGGCAGCTTGTGCTGTGGTCAGCGATGTTGACGATGGCGATGGTGGCCTGGTGGACGCTACACACCGCTATTCGATGAGGTGGCGGCGCTGCCCCCTGCGGTCCGGCTCAGCGCGGTCGTGGTCGCTGGAGCAGCCACACTCTTTTTCGCGGCGATTACCGCATGGTTGGTGGTGCAGATTGGCCACACCGGCGCGGAGGCGGTGTGGGGCGCCGGCATGCCGTGCTGCAAATGACGCGAACGCCGCACCTGCAATCGCGCACCGCACCTCGGATCACACGCGTGGCGGCCAAATGCCGGTATCCGGCAATCTGCCTCGTTAACGGATCTCGGCTACTTGGCTCGAGCTCGGTTTCGCTTCTGGCGATCCGGGCACGACGCAGCGACGCACAGTTGCCATCGAGGGCTTGAAACCCGCTGGCGCGCAGCACATCTAATCTGTCGTCCCCTGCACTCTCGAACTCGACAAACCGCTACCTTCCGAAAGGGCGAGTAGATGGCACCGAGAAAAAGCCCCGCTTCAGAGACGAAGTCTCAGCGTTTGGGACGTAAAACGATTGCGCGCGCCCGATCAGGCACCCGCACGGGAGCCATACGGTGGGTGCTCGCCGCTGGCGCGGCCGCGATCACATTGCTGTTAATTTTGCTCGCTATCATCAAATCGCCCGTCAGCCAACATGGTTCACCAGATCCGGGTCCCGACATCAAGAACGCTCCAGCCACGGTCGCTGTCGGCAATAACACGAGCCCGCCATGGCCGGCGCCGGCAGACGCTTCGGCGGCAGTCAATGCAGCCGGCTTACCAATGTTGAGTCACGAAGGCAACGTCGACCATATTCACGCCCACCTCGACGTGCTGGTCAACGGTCAGCCCGTGACGGTGCCGGCCGGAATCGGCATTGGCAGCCAGCGTGGAACCATCAGCCCGCTGCACACTCATGACACCAGCGGCGTGATCCACATCGAATCGCCGATCAAACGGCAGTTCAGCCTCGGCGAATTCTTTTCCGAATGGCAGGTAAGCCTCAACGAAGACAATATTGGAGCGTTGCGGGCCCGCGACGGCAAAACCGTACGCGTCTTCGTCAACGGAACACGGCGACAAGGAAACCCCGCCGCGATCATGCTCCATACCACGACGAGATCGTCGTGCTGTACGCCACACCGCGACCCGACGAGACCATTGCGTCGACATACCAGTTTCGCGACGGTCTCTAACGAGACCTCTCCCCTCCCCTGCCGCCAAGAGTGCGCGCTCCAAATCGCTTGGAGCAGAACGCTATCTGGCGAAAATCTGTCTCCCACCCGTACGGCGCCGGCGGCAACTAGGACGCGGACGCTAGGAACCCAGTCCTGCGCGCAAGCACTGCTGCGCGGCCACCACGAACCTGCATCTTCATGACGGCCGCGCTACGACGAAGTGAGACCTTACAGCGCGGGCGAAATCGGCGTGTTGGCAGCGATTTGGCCGGCAGCGAGCCCCGAGTACCCCGCCGTCCGCGTGCCACCTTGCGTCGCCGATCGTCTACTGGTCTACTTAGTAGGACAGTAGAACGTGTGTTTCGCTTCCCGAAGGAGAATTCATGACAGACACCGCACCCGCCACTCGCCCCACCCGGGGGTGGACTCGCTGGCTGTACCCGAGCCTGGCTGTCACCGGCATCGCTGTTGGCGTGTTCATCATCGTTGCCGGTGTTTATCTGGTCTTTGTGCACCCCAGCGCAGGTCACCCCGCGCCGCAGGACTGTTGCAAGTCCATGGAAGCCGACATGAAGAAAATGATGGACGATCCGAAAATGCCGATGAACAAGCCGCCCATGTCATCCATGCCGAGTGCGCCCCCGGGACCGGGGATGGCTCCCATGCCCAGCGCGTCTGCGCCGACTCCCTGACGGCCGCCCTCGCGCCGCGGATGCGGCCTCAACGGCGGCCGAGTCCCTCGCTGTATCAGCCAGGGCAGTAGTGCCATCGACGCGCAGGATCGCCCGCACATCTGTGTAAGCGACCCTCCCGAGCGCCGCCGCGCTGCGAAGTTGTGCAGCGCCCCGCGGGCTAGGCGGCGTCAGCATGCCTACCCCTTCGTGCCGATCGCCCGCACTATCGCATCGTGTCGAAGAGCGATCAATCAGTGATATCTCGAACCGAAGAAATGGGAGTTAAATGAGTCTGGAATCGCCGGCGAAGCCACACACGGCACTCAACCACGTACTCGCCGTGCAGCGGCATCTAGACGAGATCACCCACATGCTGGAATCCGACGCGTACTGCGTGGACGTGATGAAACAGGTGCTGACCGCGCAGCGCCTCCTCGACCGCGTGCACCGGGCCACGATGCACAGACACCTGCAGACCTGCTTTGTCGAGGCTGTCTGGTACGGCCGGGAGCAGGCCGCCATCGACGAACTGGTCGAGGCCGCAGAATTCACCCCCATTGTGACCGCCCCGCTGAACCGGGCCGCAATCACGCCTGGCCCAGCCAGCAACACTCGGCACCTCATGACGGCCACGACCTTGTCACTGCCAGGCATCTCGACGCAACGGTGTCAGAACGCACTCAAGGCCATCCTCACCGCTGTCGCAGGCGTTGGCGCCGTTGAGGTCGACGTGCCAACAAGGACGGCCGTCATCCACCATGACCACCGCGTCTCGGGTCGGCAGCTGATCGACGCTCTCGAAGAACAGGGCTATCACAGCACTCACGCATGGATGACCACCAACGAAAGGACCGGCGATCTCGATCGCCGATCGCGCCGACGAGGACTGCGCGATGGCGAACACGCATCCGGACTCACCACGATCGAGTCCCCACCAGCGCGCACAGAGGCCGACGCCCCCCTCGTCGCCCCAGGATTCCTCGACGGTGACGGCATCTGACCCTGCCCCAGGCACGCCCAACAGGGCAACGACGTTCTCACCCTGAATCGTCGTTAAGCCCGCTCCGCCGGCTTGACCGGTCAGCGCCCCGCTCACCGGTGCCCGCGCCGGTCACCGCGGTTAGCACAAAGACCCGCCAATGGCCGACCCCGCGCCTTCCGCTCTCCTCAAGGACGATGCCCGGATCACCCGGAGCGCACAGCGATACGCCCCAAAGCTTCGACGCGGACCCGCTGTGCGGCGGTCGCATCTGCAACACACCATGACAGCACTCCTAGCCAATCCAACCTCATTCATCTACTATTTATGTACGTAGATAGTAGATGTTCTACCGGTCGGCCTTCGGGCAGGCCGCTAACTCGACGGGATCAGTCATGGATCAGTTCTTGCTAGTGATGACGGTGCTGGTGTGCTCGGCGATGATTGGGGTGATGACTCGGCTTACGTTCTACGATCACCGCTACGGCGCTGCTCCCGCAGAGCTGGATGCCATCAGAAAGCTGCTGGCTCAGTTCGACGAAATGGACGCCTACGTCGAGCCAACGTTGTTGGCGGCGTGAGTTTTTCGGCCAACGCAACATTAAGATCGCGGCCGCGACGGTCAGCTGAACGGGTACCGCAACCGGCCAGCGGAACCAATCACAAGCGTCCAGCGGTCGGTTCCCGCGCGCTGCGGTGAGGCTCTGCGCTACCTGAACCGGGCTCGTCGACATTGCCGCCCGCGGCTGTTAAACCGAACACCGCCCGCGCCATCAGCGGAGGCCGATTTGCGGCCGAGACAACCGCACCGAGCTTGTGACGACGCGCCATGCATGGGCTTAATGCAGAACTATGTGCTGGCTTTGTCTCGTGAGCGGAACTCTGGCCAATATCGTGCCGTTCAGCGAAAGTGCCTGTGTGAGCGGAGCTGAACTTGTCATCCTGAGCTTTATCGCCGGACTGGGCGTGGCGGTCTTCACGACGCCGGTCGGCGTCTCGGGTGCTGTATTCCTGCTGCCCATCCAGCTGACCGTTCTGCACGTCCCGAGCCCTGCAGTGACACCGACCAACCTGCTGTTCAACATCGTCGCCGTGCCGGGCGCTCTGGCCCGCTACCGCACCCCGGTCCGGCCGCTCGACTCGCTGACAGCGGTCCTGTTGAGCGGCACAGTGCCCGGCGTCATCCTTGGCGCAATCATCCGGGTGCTCCTACTGCCCGGAGGCCACGCGTTCCGGATTCTGTTGGCTGGTTTCCTTCTGTCCCTCGGCATTTGGCTGTGCCTTCCGGCTCGACGCCGATCCGCAACAACTCGGCCGATGCTGTCTTCACGACTCTTCACAGCAGCCTTGGCGGCCACCGTAGGGGCCATCGGCGGCATCTACGGCATCGGCGGAGGTTCACTGCTAAGCCCGATTCTGGTCGCCGGCGGTCTGCCGGTGGCCACCGTCGCGCCTGCGGCCTTGCTCACCACATTCGTCACCTCGATCGCCGGGGCACTCACCTACGTTGTCCTGGCCATCACTACTGCCGGAGCACATGTGGCACCCAACTGGACCATCGGGCTCCTCGCCGGCGCCGGCGGACTCGTCGGCGGCTACCTGGGAGCACGCCTACAACCACGCCTACCCGACCGCGCACTGCGCCGAGCCCTTGGCGTACTTGCCATCAGCACCGCGGGTCTCTACATCGTCCAAATGATGCAGTAGCGCCGTCCAGAACCGCAGCGGCTCTCAGCAGCAGTCCTCACCGCGCCAGGCTTAAACACCTTCCCAGACCGACCAAGCGGCGATCGCCAAACCGATGACGGGGTCCAGCCACCAGCCGCCAGCCCAGCCGGAGGTCACCGTCAGACTGAGCAGCACCGCACCGGCCAGTGCGGCACACGTGCAATTCTGAACACTCTCACCCCGGTCGCCCCGGACTCCAGGCGCGCGCCCAAACGCTGCAACACAGTCGGCTGCGCCAAGCCAAGGCGCGCAGTCACGTCTCCACCCACCGGGTATCAGCCGCCCTCAACTCCGCACTGAATCACGTTCAAGTCAACGACATTCCGCAGACCCGGGTCAAGCCGGTCCCGTCGCGCTCGGTCTGCTCATCATGATGTAACCGTTCTGGCCTAAGTTCGCTACGACCGCCTGGACACCGTGACCGGCGACCGCAAGCTGCTGGCCAGTTTCCTGGTCCTGAGCTGGCTAGTCGGCCCCGCGTTGATGTTCGCGTTGGCGTGGCTGCTGCTGCTGCCAGACCTACCCGACTATCGCACCGGGCTGATCGTCGTCGGTCTCGCCCGCTGCATCGCCATGGTCATCATCTGAAACGACCTCGCCTGCGGCGACCGCGAAGCCGCAGCGGTGCTAGTCGCCCTCGACTCCGTCTTCAAATTCATCGTGTTCGCCGTACTCGGCTGGTTATTTGTCCCTACTTACCGGCTGGCTGGCGGCAAGGTGTGTAGTTGTGATCGCGGGTCGGCCGCCGAACTGAGTGAGTCGACCGTGAGCGACCAACTTTCACAGTTGCGGCGGGCGGCCTGGTCGAGTCCGAACGGCGCGGAATGAATGTCTATCACCGACCGCGACGCGACGCGCTGATCGCCTTATGTATCGCTCTCGATCCGAACTTCTGCCGATGGTCGCCTGGCGAGTCCCCGACATTGAGGCCACCCACTTCTAGAGCAGGTTGTTGTTCGGATTCAGCTGGTCTCGATGGCCACGGGGTAGGGGGTGTGGTTACACCGGGCAGCGTACTCGGACGGTTTCCGGTAGCCCGGGGTCGAATGCCGGTGTCTGATTGTGCTCGTCCTTGAAGGCGCCGATCACCGCCGGGCCTCGAACACGGTGTTGCAGACGTCGCCGCCGTGAGATCCGCGGCAGCTTTCGACCTTGTCGCATGCCAACATTGGGCTGTCGAAACCAATTGTCATGTGCGTCTGCGCTTTTAAGCGGCGTAGTACGAGGAGCGCCTACGATCAGGGCTGGATAGTGCGTCGCGAGGCGGGTGGGCTAGCTCCCCCGTCCGGTAGCCGTCTCGAAGTACTTTGTCCGCTGCGTCGCGTTGATCATCAGACCCTGTATACTATACCCCCGTAGGGTACAAAGACTGGTGTTCGTAATCATAAGCGGATAGGACTACGGTGGCGTCGCCGATTCCCGAGGGTGTGACTCTTTCGGCGCGTGCTTTGGGATTAATCGGGGTGCTGGCTTGGATTGCCGGGTTCGTGAATTCGGTGGCGTTGCTGGTGTGGGCTTTTCCGGTTGGGAATTTGACCGCGTTGACCACTCAGGCCGGCATGCACAGCACGTATCCCGCCCTCTACCAGGGGCGGATGATTGCGGCGATTGTGCTGGCCTTCTTCGCCGGGGCGAGCGTAGCGGGTGCGGTGCTAGCTTTCGCGCGGACGTTTGCGGGCCGGGGTCACGCGGTGATCCTGCTGACCGAGGCCGCGCTGCTGTTGGCGGCGGCGGTTATTGAGCACCCAATCGTCAGGGCGGCACTGGCGGCGAGCGCGTGCGGGCTGCAAAACGGGATGTCATCGAGTGTCCCGGGGATGCCGATTCGTACGACACATTTCACCGGTACCCTGACCGATCTGGGTCTGTTGTTGGGGCGCCGTGCTCGCAGGAAGGCCGATCGTACGGATAGCGAAAAGGTAGTCATATTAACGACGACGGTGGTCTTGTTCGTGGCGGGGGCCGCAGCAGGGGTGCTCATCGGCAATCGCGTGGGCGACCATGGACTAATGCTGGCGGCCGGCGCATGTTTGACTGTTGCCGTAGCAATCGGCGTGCGCGACCGCTTACGGTCACGCCGCGCCGATCCCGGGTGCTGACGGCCGGGCCTGTTGTACTGCAGTGGGCACGAAGTCATCGAGCGGTTGTAAAAATGTTCGGGAGCGAACGGATACACCCCGTTTCATGTCGCTGCGGCTTCACAACGCGATAGCCGATGCGCGGGCGTTGTCCCTGTGAGCACCGCGTTCCGCAGTCTAATCCTCGTGCGCAGCGTAATGGGTGGCTGGCTACTGACACAACAAATACCCCCTGCTGGCGCAGATGGCCAAAATGGTCGAAGCTGCCCAGACCGGCAAGGCGGAGGTCCAGCGGCTGGCCGACAGAATTTCGGGTGTGTTCGTGCCGATCGTGATCACCATCGCCGCCGCGACTCT
>NZ_PKEK01000049.1 GCF_002863225.1 Mycobacterium sp.
CACGACCACACGCGCTTTCGACATGAGCCATGACTGTCACCTATGACCCGACTCATCACCGGTCATCGCTGATGTAACCCATGACGCGACTCATCTGTCACCTATGTCATGAACTCACACACCCCCTCGGACACCCATCAGACGAGTCGAGTGGTCGGCGACCGAGCCGTGTGTCGTCGAAAGTGCAACTGGCGAGGCGAATCCCACGTAGTCCCCCCGGTAGTTGCACTTTCGGCGCGGAGTCGGCGGGCTCGGGTCCACACTCGAGGCATGGAGCGACGCGGCCCCCGACGCACCTTCCGCGACCGCCGAGACGCCGGCCGGGTGCTCGCCGCTGAGTTGTCGGGTTACCGGGGCCGCGACCCGCTGCTGGTCTTGGGCCTGGCCCGCGGCGGCGTGCCGGTCGGCTGGGAGATCGCCGCGACCCTGGGTGCGGACCTCGATGTGTTCCTGGTCCGCAAGCTCGGCGTGCCGCAGTGGCCCGAGCTCGCGATGGGGGCACTGGCCAGCGGCGGTGGTGTCGTACTGAACGACAGCGTGGTGACGAGCCTGCAGGTCAGCGACGAGCAGATCCGTCACGTCATCGAACGGGAGAGCGCCGAACTTCGACGCCGCGAAACCGCCTACCGGGACGGCCGACCGCCGGCCGACCCGCGCGGCAAAACCGTGATCGTGGTGGACGACGGAATCGCCACCGGCGCAAGCATCCTGGCCGCGGTTCGGGCCCTGCGAGCAGGCGGTCCCGAGGCGATCGTGGTCGCTGTTCCGGTCGGGCCGGAATCGGTGTGCCGGCTGGTGGCCAACGAGGCCGATGCCGTGGTGTGCGCGACGATGCCCGAAGATTTCGACGCTGTCGGCCAGGTGTTCGCCGACTTCCGTCAAGTCAGCGACGACGAGGTCCGCGAATTGTTGGCGCTGCCGACCGGCAAGTAGTCAGCGGGAGTGGTCGTCGCTGACGCTGTCGTCAGCGGCCCCTTCGGAATCCGGGTGCGCCGAAGTGGCTTCGGCCTCCTCGGCGGCGTCGGCCGGATAATCGGCGGGCTCGTCGTCGACGGTGTCGGCAGCGTCGTCATCGTGCGCGCCCGTACCAGCCTCACGACGCTGCCGCTCCTGCAGCGCGTCGATGATCAGCAACACCACGCCCAGCACGCTGGCGCCGATACACACCCACGCAACGAGCTCGTTGCTGGTGATGACCGCGAACACAAGCGCGGCAAGACCGATCACCGCTAGCACGAGCGAGATAATCAGCACCCGGTAAACCTCCAGCCGACTCAGGCGACACTGCCAACTGTGCAGCTTAGCGACAGCTGCCGCCAGTATCGCCGACCGACCTAGTTGTTACCGCGATTGAACTGGTTGAATCCCGCGGAGTCGTTGGTCGCGCTGGAATCCACCGGCGCCGCCGACCCGCGCTGACCCAGCTCTTCGAGCTGAGACTCCAGGTAGGTCTTGAGCCGGGTGCGGTACTCGCGCTCGAAGGTGCGAAGTTGCTCGAGGCGACCTTCCAGCACCGTGCGCTGCTGGTTGATGGTGCCCATGATCTCGGAATGCTTGCGCTCGGCATCGGCCTGCAGTGCGTCGGCCTTCTCCTGTGCCTGGCGCAGCTGGGTCTCCGACCGGGTCTGCGCGTCGCTGAGCAGCGCATCGGCACGCTGACGGGCCTCGGAGACGGTGGTCTCGGCCTCGCGGCGAGCGTCGCCCACGATCTGTTCGGCGTTCGCCCGGGCGTCGGAGAGCAGCTTGTCTGACTCGGCCTGGGCGGTGCTGGTCAAGCGGTCGGCGGTGTCCTGGGCGAGGCTGAGGACGCGGGCAGCCTTGAGTGCCCCTTCTTCGCCCAACGGCTGCGAGACGGCCGGGGCCGCCGCCACCGGAGCAGGCTGCGCCGGCTTGACCGGCTCGGGCTCGGGCTCGTACACCGGAATCGTTTGCGTGGCTTGCACACTGGCGCCCCCGCCGGCGCGTGCACCGGCCAGTTCCTGGTCCAGCTCGGCAACCCGCTGACGCAGGTCGGAGTTCTCCTCGATGAGGCGAGTCAGCTCGTTCTCGACCAGATCGAGGAAGGCGTCTACCTCATCCTCGTTGTAACCACGCTTGCCGATCGGCGGCTTGCTGAACGCCACATTGTGGACGTCTGCGGGTGTCAGCGGCATTACTAGCCCCCTTGAGTGTGGACGGTCGAACCGACCAGGAAAGTGTAGAACGGGATGAACAGTGTCGTAGCCATGGTGCAACTGCGGCCCATCCTGTCACACCAGACTCGCCGGTTGCCGAATCGGTCGATAAATAAGACCGAATTTCAAAGATTAAGAGGTAACAAATCGACCTCTTACGTGACCTTTTGGCCGGGGCCAGCAAACTGTCGCGCGGCGGCCGTCACCGCAGCTGGGCGCCGGCGGGCCGAGTCAGGCCTGGTAGTCCAGCGCCATGGTCATGCCGACGAACGCCACCAGCAGCAGCACCATGATGGACAGGTCGAAGCGCACAGCACCAACGGTGAGCTGCGGGATCAGTCGCCTCAGCAGATTCACCGGCGGATCGGTGACCGACAGGATGATCTCGAGGATCACCACGGTCAGACCGCGCGGATGCCAATCCCGGCTGAACGACCGGATGAACTCAACGACGACGCGCGCGATCAGCAATAGCCAGAAGGTGAACAGCGCAAAACCAATGATGTGCACAAACAGCGTCAACGCGAGCCCGACCTTAGTGATGAAGATGTGACCTTGGCGACAGCCCACACTGCGATCCAGCAGGGCGAAATCAGCCTACCGGCTCGTGCGCCGACCCGCCGTGCGGCTACTGGTAGGCGTAAAACCCGGTCTCGGCGATGCGGCGACGCTCTTCAGGCGAGACATCGACGTCAGCCGGTGAGAGCAGGAACACCTTGGTGGCGACCTTGTCGAATGAACCACGTAGCGCGAACGCCAGGCCGGCCGCGAAATCCACCAGGCGCTTGGCATCGGCGTTGTCCATCGAGACCAGGTCCATGATCACCGGGGTGCCGTCGCGGAACCGCTCTCCGATGGTGCGGGCCTCGCTGTAGTCCTTGGGCCGCAGCGTGGTGATCTTCGACAGCGGGCTGCTTTCGTCGAACAGCATCGCCATCCGTCGAGGGTCCATGGCCAGGGCACCGCGGGTGGAACCGCGCAGCGAGCCGAAGCGCGGCCGGCCGATGTCGCCACGGTCGTAGTCGGGTCCGCGGAATCGCGGCTCCTCGGTGTAACCGCCGCGGTAGCCGCCCGCGGCGTAGTCGCCGCCGGCCTCGCCGCGCGGGTCGTCGTACTCGCGTCCCTCGTAACGGCTGCCGTACCCGTCGTCGGCGAACCGCTGCCGTGGATAGCCGCCGGTGCGCGCCGGGGCGTGGTCGTCGTAGTACTCGTCGTCGTAATCCTCCATGGGGGCCATTCCGAAGTAGGCCTTGACCTTGTGGAGTGTGCTCATCGCTTGACCCTTCTACTGCTCTGGGGACTTATGACTCTGGGGTGCGGGGTGTCTGTGATGAAGATGTGACTGGAGTGACTATTGACGGTGACGGTAGCGGGCGCTGGCCCAACAATGCGGTACCGACACGCACACACGTCGAACCATGTTTGACCGCTGTTTCGAGGTCGTTCGACATCCCAGCCGACAATCCCGCCGCCTCCGGGTGCGTCCGGCGCACCCGTTGATGCTCGGACTGCAGACGGGCGAACGCCTTCTCCGGCTCCCAGTCCAGCGGCGGGATGCCCATCAGGCCAACCAATTCCAGAGACTCCGAGTCGTCGACCCGGGCGCAGATCTCGTCGACGGCTCCGCTGTCGGAGACGTCGACACCGCCACGGGACACGTCGCCGTCTAGGCTGATCTGGACGTATACCCGCAGCGGCTGAGATCGGCGCCCGTCGCCGAGCGCGCCCTCGACAGCCCGGTCCAGTGCATTCACCACGCGGGCGCTGCTGACCGAGTGCGCGGTGTGCGCCCAGGTGGCCAGCGACCGGGCCTTGTTGCGCTGAATTGTGCCGACCATGTGCCACTGCCGTGGGCCCTTTGCGGAGTCACCCGCTTCCGGCCCGTCCAGCAACCGATCGACTTCAGCGACCTTGGCCGCCGCTTCCTGGTCGCGGGATTCGCCGAAGGCGGCGCATCCCAATCGCGACAAAATCGCGACATCGGTTGCCGGAAAGAATTTGGTAACAGGCAGGAGTTGAATTTCGTCGAGTTTGCGGCCGGCCGCTTCGACGGCCGCGGCAAGCCGCGCTTGCAACGCCGCGAAAGAATCGGCCAATTCCATTTCTCGCTCAGGTCGGGGTGAAACGTTTACCGCCACGCTCATTCCATCCACACCACCGAGGCCAGCCGTCCGGTCGGTGCACCGCGGCGGTGGCTGAACAAAGCGGCGTCATCGACCGTGCAGCGCGGGTCGACGTCGATGGCGGCTATCCCCAAAGTCTCGAGCTGGCAAGCAATTCCGGCACGCAGGTCCAGCCCGGGCGTGCCGGCGGAGGTGGTTGTCCGACTGCCCGGCAGCGCCGCCTCGACCTCGTCGGCCATGGCCGCGGGCACCTCGTAGTTGCGGCCGCTGACGGCCGGACCGAGCAACACCGAGATGTCGGCCGCACGCGCGCCCAGGCCCACCATTGCCTCGACCGCACGGGCCACCACGCCGTCACGCGCGCCGACCCGGCCCGCGTGCACTGCCGCCACCACGCCCGCCCGCGCGTCGGCCAGCAGCACCGGGACGCAGTCGGCAGTGACCACGGCCAACGCCAATCGCGGTGTGCGAGTGACCAATCCGTCGGTGTTGTCGAATGCAGCGCCGCGGGGACCGTCGACCACCTCGACGTGGTCGCTGTGGACCTGGTTCATCCACACCACCCGGTCGGGACCGAGCCCGATCGCAGTTCCGAGGCGCTTGCGGTTGGCAGCCACCGCAGCCGGGTCGTCGCCGACGTGGTCGCCGAGATTGAAGCTGTCGAAGGGCGGTGCCGAGACACCGCCGGCCCGGGTCGTGCTGACCCGTCGGATGCGAACGCTCACCCGTCCAGTATCCGGTGGAAGCAAGGCCGCGGCCCGCGTCGTACCGGGAGGCCGACGGCCGCTCGCCGCTTCCCGCCGCGTGGCGGTCCGCATCGTCGCGGGCTAGCGCCGCATGAAGGGCGGCACGTCGACATCGTCGTCCTCACCGCCGATGTCGAAGGTCGCGCCGTTGGTCGGCACCGACACGCTGACAGCGTCGGCTGGCTCGAACAGGCTCGAGCTGATCTTGCCGTGCTTGCCCGAGGCGACCGTGGTGGTGGCTGCGGCGGTGGCGTTGCTGACCACCGGTTTGCGTCCCGGTCCGGCGGCATCGAAGCCCGCCGCGATCACTGTCACCCGCACCTCGTCACCCAGCGAGTCGTCGATCACCGTGCCGAAGATGATGTTCGCGTCCTGGTGCGCGGCGTCCTGGACCAGCGAGGCGGCCTCGTTGATCTCGAACAACCCGAGATCGCTGCCACCCGCGACCGACAGCAGCACGCCCTGCGCGCCCTCCATCGACGCCTCGAGCAACGGTGAGTTGATCGCGATTTCCGCGGCCTTCAGTGCGCGACCGTCGCCCCGCGCCGAGCCGATACCCATCAGCGCCGTGCCCGCCCCGCTCATGACTCCCTTGACGTCGGCGAAGTCGACGTTGATCAGGCCCGGGGTGGTGATCAGGTCGGTGATGCCCTGCACACCGTTCAGCAGCACCTCGTCGGCACTGCGGAAGGCGTCCATCAGCGATACCGCGGCGTCGCCCATCTGCAGCAGGCGGTCGTTGGGAATCACGATCAGCGTGTCGCAGCTTTCGCGCAGCGAGGAGATGCCGTTCTCGGCCTGGTTGCTGCGGCGCTTGCCCTCGAAGGAGAACGGGCGCGTCACCACACCGACGGTCAGCGCGCCGAGCTTGCGGGCGATGCTGGCGACCACGGGCGCACCACCGGTGCCCGTTCCACCGCCCTCGCCGGCGGTGACGAAGACCATGTCAGCCCCGCGCAGCAGTTCCTCGATCTCGTCTTTGGCGTCTTCGGCGGCCTTTCGACCCACTTCGGGGTCGGCACCGGCACCAAGACCACGGGTGGAGTCGCGACCGACGTCGAGCTTGACGTCGGCATCGCTCATCAACAACGCCTGAGCATCGGTGTTGATGGCGATGAACTCCACGCCTTTGAGCCCTTGCTCGATCATGCGGTTGACGGCGTTGACACCACCGCCGCCTATCCCCACGACTTTGATGACGGCCAGGTAGTTGTGCGGCGGGGTCATCATTCTGTGTTCCTCCCTGGTGGGACAGCTTCGGTGCGAATCGCTCCGGCAAACCTCAACCTCTACTAGAGATTTAGAGTTATGTCAGGTTGATTCGCGCAAACAGAACGGTATGGCCGCCGCGTACTCGATCGGTGCAGGCGCGCCGACGCGCCGCGGGCGAATTTCGCGAATTTTGGCCGGGCGGTCGCAACGTCGGGCGCGGACTACCTGACGGTGGGCAGATCCGGGCTGGACACGTCGTAGGTCCGGCCCGGCCGGGTCAGCAGGGCCGCCAGCTTCTGTGCTTTCTCTTCGGTCCGGTCGTTGGTCCCCCAGATCACCGTGCGCCCGTCGCCCAGTGTCAGCGTGATCGAGGCGACCGAGGGGGCGGCGATCCGGCTCACCTGCGCGACCACTTCGGGTCGCAGCGCCGTCAGCACCGCGAGCGCGGCCTTGGTCGCGGGATCGGCCGGACCCGGATTCTCGACGTCGAGGTAGGGCAAGGCCGGCGGTGGCGGCGCCGTCGCGAAGTCGACGCCGTCCCGGTCGAACAGGTGCGGCCCGTCGGGCAGGTCTTTGACCACCACCGGGATTCGCTCGACGACGGTGATCATCAATGCCGACGGGTAGTCGCGCTGTACGTGCGCGCTGGCCACCCGGCGGATCGCAGCCACCCGGTCGGCGACGCGGTCGGTGTTGATCTGCAGAAGCGGAGTGCCGGGCTTGACGTGTGCGGCGTCGAGCACCTCTTCGCGGGTGACGGCGCCGATGCCGTTGACGACGATCCCGCGGGCCGCCATCAGCGGCGTGAAATACAGGACGAGGCCGACGCTGGTGGCCGCGACGATCAGCAGCAGCGACACCAGGAACAGCTTCAGGCCCCGAACTGCGCCCCGCGCAGCGGGTTTGGTTGCCGATGTCCCGCGACCGCGGGCCGCGCGTTTGGCGTCGCGACGGGCCTGTTCGATCGCCATCGCGCGGGCTTGCGCCTCGCGGCGTTCGGCGCGCTCGCGACGCTCGCGTCGTCGCGGGCCCTCGACCGGATCCTCGGCCTGTTCGTCGGCCTGTTCGGCGTCCGCGACGACACCGTCGTCATCGCTTGCCGCCGCGATCGGTTCGGCCACGACGGGGTCGTCCTCGGTGCCGGCCGACGTCGCGCCGTCAGGCTCGGTCACCTCGGCGTCCTCTGGCCCGGTGCGCTGCGGTTGGCCCGCACCCGCAGCGCGGTGACGATCTCCGGCGCGAGCATCGTGACGTCACCGGCACCCATGGTGACCACGACATCGCCGGGCTCGGCGACGGCCGCCACCGCCTCGGCAACCGCGGACAAATCCGGTAGGTACTGCACCGGGACGCTGACATGCTCGGCAATGCTCGCTCCGCTGACTCCGGCGATCGGCTGTTCGCGAGCTCCGTAGACGTCGAGCACGAAGACGTGGTCGGCCGCATCCAGCGCAGCGCCGAACTCAGCGGCGAAAGCCTGTGTCCGCGAATACAAGTGCGGCTGGAACACCACCAGCGACCGGCCGGAGTCGGCCTGCTCCAGCAGCGTCCGTACCGCCTCCAGCGTGGCTGCCACTTCGGTCGGGTGATGTGCATAGTCGTCGAAAACCCTTACCGCAGCCGCAGTTCCGATCAATTCGAAACGGCGACGGACTCCTTCGAAGCCGGCCAGACCATCCAGCACGCAGTCCGCGGGGGCGCCGATCTCGACGGCGGCCAGCAGTGCGCCGAGCGCGTTGAGCGCCATGTGACGCCCCGGAACCGACAGCCGCATCACCCACGGGTGGATTTCACCGTCGAGCTTGATGTGCGCGACCGCCTCGGTGCCCAGCTGCTCCCAGGACAGCAGCGTCCCGGCCAGGTCGGCACCGGACGAGCCATAAGGGAGCACCCGGATACCCAGTGCCGCAACGCGTTCGGCCAACGCCGCCGCGCCGGGATCCTCGGTGCAGACCACCAGCGCTCCGCCCGGGGCAATGCGCTCGGCGAACGAGTCGAACACCGCGGTGTAGGCGTCGGCGCTGCCGAAGAAGTCGAGGTGGTCGGCCTCGATATTGGTGACCACCGCGACATTCGGGGTGTATTCCAGCAGTGAGCCGTCGCTTTCGTCGGCCTCGGCGACGAAGCAGTCCCCGCTGCCGTGGTGGGCGTTGGTGCCGGCCTCACCCATCTCACCGCCGACCGCGAACGAGGGGTCGCGGCCGCAATGTTGCAGCGCCACAATCAACATCGACGTCGTGGTGGTCTTGCCGTGCGTCCCCGTCACCATCAGCGTGGTCCGCCCGGCCATCAGCTTGGCCAGCACCGCCGGACGCAGCACCACCGGAATGCCGCGGCGGCGGGCTTCGACGAGTTCGGGATTGGTCTTCGGGATGGCGGCGTGAGTGGTGATCACCGCGGTCGGCCCCCCTGCCAACAGATCCAGCGACGACGCGTCGTGGCCGATCCGGATCTTTGCGCCGCGAGCCTGCAGCGCCCGCACGCCACGCGACTCCTTGGCATCGGAGCCCGAGACCTCGCCGCCCCGGTCCAGCAGGATGCGGGCGATCCCCGACATGCCCGCTCCCCCGATGCCGACCATGTGCACTCGCTGTAGTTCTGGTGGCAGCGCCTGCGTCACGGTCATCGGCGCCGCTCCAGCCGGGACACTTCCAGCGGACTACGCCGTTTCTTCCCGCGCCTGGCCTCACGCGCCGCGCGGGCAACCTCGAGCGCACTGCGCCGCTTCCTGCCGCGCCGGGCGTCAGTCGCACCGCGCCGTTTGCTCGCGAGCTTGCGGTCCCGCGCTTCGCGCGCGACGTCCAGCGCGACGCGGGCCACCTGTCGGGCCGCTTCCGGATGACCGACCAGCACCGCGGCAGCGGTCATCGCCGTCAACCGCGCCTCGTCGGTGAGCAGCCCGGCCACCTGTTCGGCGACGAATCCCGGCGTCAGCTCGGCGTCGGCGATCAGCATGCCGCCGCCGGCTTTGATCACCGGCAGCGCGTTGAGCCGCTGCTCGCCGTTTCCGATCGGCAGCGGCACGTATACCGCGGGCAAGCCGACCGCGGTCACTTCGGCAACGGTCATGGCGCCGGAACGGCAGATCGCCAAGTCGGCTGCGGCGTAGGCGAGGTCCATCCGGTTGAGGTACGGCACGGCGACGTACGGCGGGTCACCGGGTTCCGGCGCACGCAGGTCGATGGTGTTTTTGGCGCCGAAGGCGTGCAGCACCGCCACCCCGGAGGCGGCCAGCTCGCCGGCCGCGGCGGCAACCGCCCGGTTGAGCGACGCCGCACCCTGCGAGCCGCCGAAGACCAACAGCACCCGGGCGTCGTCGGCGAAGCCGAAGTGCGCGCGCGCCTCCGAACGCAGCGCGCCGCGGTCCAGCGACGTGATTGCGGCGCGCACCGGCACGCCGACCACCTCGGCGTTCGGCAGACCCGGATCGGGCACCGCGGACAGGACGCGCTGTGCGCTGCGCGCGCCGACCCGGTTGGCCAGTCCGGCACTGGCGTTGGCCTCGTGAATCACCACCGGCACCCGGCGGCCGAGGCTCACCCCGCCGCGGGCAGCCAGATAGGCGGGCAGTGACACGTAGCCGCCGAACCCGATGACCACGTCGGCGTCGACTTTGTCCAGCACCGCACGGGTCTGGCGCACCGCACGCAGCACTCGGGCCGGCAGCCGGGCCAGGTCGCCGGTGGGCTTGCGCGGCAGCGGCACCGGGGTGATCAGCTCGAGCGTGTACCCACGTTCGGGAACCAGGCGGGTCTCCAGGCCGCGCGCAGTGCCGAGCGCGGTGATGCGAACGTCGGGATCAAGCTCGACAAGGGCGTCGGCGACGGCCATCGCGGGCTCGACGTGACCGGCTGTGCCACCGCCCGCAAGCACAACCGACAACGACGAATGCCCGGTCGGCGTGATAGCCGATGACCCCGTGACCGAGTCGCTCACCCGTAGCGCTGACCTTCCAGTGCTCGACGGCCCGGCGCCTGACGTTGACGCTGGCCGGTGTACCGCTGTCCGCCTACATGATGCCCTGCGCGCGCAGCCCGCTTATCGACGGCGGGTGGTCTGGGCGGCTTGCGCTTGGCGGCCCGCGGGGGCTGGCCTGGCTGCGGCTTGGCGCGCAACCGGTCGCGCAACGCCTCGACCCGGGTCGGCGAGTACGGCTCGGGCAGCGGCAGCCGCAGGATGCGGGTCATCCGGTCGTCCCGGCCGGCCCGCAGCGCGGCGACGGCCTCGGGTTCGTGCCGGGCCGCGTTGGCCATCATGCCGATCATCAAAAGTGTTGTGGCCGTCGATGTTCCACCCGCCGAGATCAAGGGCAGCTGGATACCGGTGACCGGAAGCAGACCGATGACATAACCGACGTTGATGAACGACTGGCCGATCACCCACAAGGTGGTGGTCGCGGTCAGCAGGCGCAGGAACGGGTCGGCCGAACGGCGGGCGATACGCATGCCGGTGTAGGCGAACAGCCCGAACAGTCCGAGCAGCCCGAGTGCGCCGACCAGGCCCAGTTCCTCGCCGATGATCGCGAAGATGAAGTCGTTGTGGGCGTTGGGCAGGTAGTTCCATTTCGCGGTGCCCTGGCCCAGACCATCGCCGAAGACACCACCGTTGGCCAGCGCGAATTTCGCCTGCCGGGCCTGATACCCGGAATCCATCGGATCCTGGCCCGGATCCAGCCACGACCGCACCCGGTCGGAACGGTAGCCCTCCGACACCGCCAATACCCCGGCCGCGACGATCGCCAGCCCGAGCGAGCTCAAGAAGATCTGTAGCGGCAACCCCACGTACCAGAGCAAACCGAGCAAGATGATGACCATCGAGACCGTCTGCCCCAGGTCGGGCTGGGCCAGAATGAGGGACAGCGCGATGATCGCGGCCGGCAACAGCGGAATCAGCATCTCGCGCAACGACGCCCGCTCCATGCGTCGCGCCGCGAGTAGGTGCGCTCCCCAGATCGCGAAGGCGATCTTGGTGAGCTCCGATGGCTGCATCGAGAATCCGGCGATGACGAACCATCCCCGGGATCCGTTGGCCTCCTTGCCGATTCCCGGAATCAGGACCAGCACCAGCATCCCGACGGTGACGGCGAAGCCGGTGAACGCCAGCTTCCGCATCAACCGGACCGGCAGCCGCAGCGCCAGATAGCAGGCGAACAGCCCGACGATGGTCCACAGCACCTGGCGGCCGAAGATTGTCCACGCCGACCCGTCGTCGTCGTAGGAACGGACACCGGAGGCCGACAGCACCATGATCAGGCCGAGGGAGGTCAGCAGCGCCGACACCGCGATGATCAGGTGGAACGACGTCATGGGCCGGTTGAGCCAGGCCCCGAATCGGGTCCGGGGCTCCGCGGCAGTTGCGACGGTCGCCTTGGCGGGCTTGTCGTCGCCGGTCGATTCGTCATCCGCCGGCTGGTCACCCTTGGTTCCCCGGCGCACCAGCCGGGCCAGTGCGTTCTTCACCCGCTGCTACCGCTGTGCCGCGCGGACCGCGGCCGCGAACGCGTCGCCGCGATCCGCGTACCCGGTGAACTGGTCGAATGAGGCCCCGGCCGGCGCCAGCAGCACCGCGTCTCCGGGCCCGGCGAGGTCGCGAGCGGCCGCCACGGCGGCGTTCATCACACGGGTGCCGACCGCCTCGTCCGACGACAAACTCACACGTGTCACACGAGTAGCAGGAGACTCAGCAGTCGCAGGCATATCAGCATCTTCGCTTGTGACGACCTGTACAACGGGCACATCCGGTGCGTGTCGCGATAACGCCTCGGCAACCACCGCCCGGTCTAGGCCGATCAATACCGCTCCGACCAGCCGCGACGCCGCCCGCTGGACGGTCTCGTCCACCGACGCACCCTTCAGCAGCCCGCCGGCGATCCAGACCACCCGTGGGTAGGCCAGCAGCGACGCTTCGGCCGCGTGCGGGTTGGTTGCCTTGGAGTCGTCGATGTAGCTGATCTGGTCGACGACGGCGACCAGCTCGGCGCGATGCCGGCCCACCCGGAACGCTGACAGCGCCGTGGCGATCGCCTCGCCGGGCACCCCGATGCTGCGAGCGAGCGCTGCGGCGGCCAGCGCGTCGAGCACGCCGACCGGGCCCGGCACCGGAATGGACGACACCGGCGCCAACAGCTCGTCGTCGGCGAACGCCCGGTCGACCAGCATTCCGTCGCGGACGCCCAGTTCACCGGCAGCGGGTTCGCCGAGCCGGAAGCCGACCCGAACCGGCGCGGGTGCGGCCGAGAGCAGCTCCGTGGCCCGCTGGTCGTCGAGGCCGGCCACGCCTACCCGGCCGCGCAGCACCCCGGCCTTCGCGGCGGCGTAGTCGGCGAGGGTGCCGTGCCAATCCAGATGGTCCTCGGCGATGTTGAGCACGACCCCGGCCTCGGGTCGCAGCGACGGCGCCCAGTGCAACTGGAAGCTGGACAGTTCGACGGCGAGGACGTCGGCGGGCTCAGTCAGCTCGTCGAGCACCGGGTTGCCGATGTTGCCGCACAACCGGGCTCGCACGCCGGCGGCGACCAGCATCGCGTACAGCATCGAGGTGGTGGTGGTTTTGCCGTTGGTGCCGGTGACCGTCAGCCAGCGCCGCGGCGGGCCGTAGTGGCCGGCCTGATCGAGTCGCCAGGCCAGCTCGACATCCCCCCAGACCGGAACGCCCGCGGCCGCGGCGGCCGCCGGAATGGGCGTGCTCGGCGCGAATCCCGGGCTCACGATCACCAGCGCGTAGTCGGCGATGCGCTGGACGGCGGTCGCCGAATCGATGACCGCGGTGCCCGCCTCGGCGAGTTGCTGCCGGGTGGCCGGGTCGTCGTCGAACACCGTCGCCGCGGCGCCCAACTCGGTGAGCGCCCTCAGCGCCGCGCGGCCGGTCACCCGGCCACCCGCGACCAGCACCCGCGCCCCTGCCGACAACGGCTCGAGCGAGGGCGTCACATCAGCCTCCGCCGGTCGCCGCGAGCCACTCGCTGTAGAACAGCGCGACACCCAGTCCGCAGCTGATCGCGGTGAGCAGCCAGAACCGGATGATCACCGTCGTCTCGGCCCAGCCGGCCAGTTCGAAGTGGTGATGGAATGGCGCCATCCGGAACACCCGTCGCCCGGTGGTCCGGAAGGCCAGGATCTGCAGCACCACCGAGACGATCTCGGCGACGAACAGCGAGCCGAGCACCACCGCGAGGATCTCGGTACGGCTGGTGACCGAGATGCCGGCGATGATGCCGCCCAGCGCGAGCGATCCGGTGTCGCCCATGAAGATCTTGGCCGGTGCGGCGTTCCACCACAGGAATCCGATGCAGGCACCGGCGGTGGCGGCGGCGATGATCGCCAGATCCAGCGGATCGCGAACGTTGTAGCAGCCCAGGCCGGGGGCCGTCGCGCAGGCGTTGCGGTACTGCCAGAACGTGATCAGCACGTAGGCCGCGGTCACCATCGCCATCGAACCGGCGGCCAGGCCGTCCAGTCCGTCGGTGAAGTTGACCGCGTTCGACCAGGCGCTGACGACGAGCACGCAGAACAACACGAACAGCGCGGGCGCCAGTGCGACAGTGGCGATCTCACGCACGTAGGACAGATCCGAGCTGCCCGGTGTCAAGCCAGCGTCGCTACGGAATTGCAGCACCAGCACCCCGAACAGCACGGCGGCGATGATCTGACCGGCGGTCTTCGCGGTCTTGTTCAGACCCAGGTTGCGCGACCGCCGGATCCCGATCAGGTCGTCGACGAATCCGACCGCACCCAGTGTGGTGGCCAGGAACAGCACCAGCAGACCTGAGGCTGACGGGCCGTTTCCGTTGAACGCCAGGCCGGCGAGATGGGTGCCGAGGTAGCCCGCCCAGATGCCGGCCACGATCGCCACCCCACCCATCGAGGGTGTGCCGCGCTTGGTCTTGTGGCTCGGCGGCCCGTCCTCGCGCACTTCGTGGCCGAAGCCCTGGCGGTTGAACAGCCGGATCAACATCGGGGTCAGCAGGATCGACACCGTCAGCGAGATCGCGACGGCGAGCAGAATGTCGATCATCGGGTATCGCCCTGGCCGTCGGTGGTCAGAGCGTCGGCCAGTGCTCCCAGTCCTGCGGCGTTGGAGGCTTTGACCAGCACCACGTCGCCGGGCCGCAGTTCGGCCCGCAGGACGGCCAGGGCGGCGTCGGCGTCGGCGACCAGCGCAGCCTCGGGGTTTTCTGTACCCCGTGCCCCTTCCATGACGGCGCCCTGGTGCATGGCGCTCATAGACCTCCCCGTTCCGACGACAATGAGTCGAGAGACATCTAATCGCACCGCCAGCCGGCCGATGCGGTCGTGCTCGGATATCGCGTCGTCGCCCAGTTCGCCCATCTCGCCCAGCACCGCCCAGCTACGACGTCTACCGGCCGGGGCGCCGCCCGCGTCGGAGGCCGAAATCCAGGCCAGCGCCTGCAGCCCGGCGCGCATCGAATCCGGGTTGGCGTTGTAGGCGTCGTCGATCACCGTCACCCCGTCGGCGCGCGTGCTGACCCGCATCCGGTGCCCCGACACCGGACCGGCGCCGGCCAGCGCCTCGGCGATCTGCGCGGTGGTGGCGCCGCATTCCAGCGCGACCGCCGCCGCGCACAGCGCGTTGCTGACGTGGTGATCGCCGTGGACGGCCAGCCGGATGTCGACCGCGGTGTCGCCGGCGTGCAGAGTGAACTGGGGCCTGGCCAGCTCGTCGAGTGCGACCGGTCCCGCCCACACGTCGGTCTCCCGGCTTCGGCTGACTCGCACCACCCGGGCCGCGGTCACGTCGGCCATCGCTGCCACCGCGGGGTCGTCGTCGTTGAGCACGACGATGCCGCCTGCCAAAACAGATTGTGGCAGTTCGCTTTTCGTCCGGGCAATGACTTCGCGCGAGCCGAACTCGCCGAGGTGGGCGGTGCCGACGTTGAGCACCACTCCGATGGTGGGCGGTGCGATGGCGGCCAGCGCGGCGATGTTGCCGGGGTGTCGCGCCGACAGCTCCAAGATCAGGTAGTCGGTGCTCGGGGTGGCGCGCAACACCGTCCATGGGTGGCCGAGCTCGTTGTTGAACGACCCGGGCGGCGCGATCACCTCGCCGAGCGGCGCGAGCACCGCGGCCAGCAGGTCCTTGGTCGACGTCTTGCCCGACGAACCGGTGATGCCGACGATCGTCAGTCCCCCGGCCACCAGTTCGGCGGCCACCGCGGCGGCCAGCGCGGCCAGCGCCGCCAGCACCGCCGCGCCCGAGCCGTCGGTGTCGTGCTCGAGTACACCGGCACCGGTGTCGGCGAGGTGTGCGCCCGGGGCGACCACGATCGCCGGGACGCCGACCGGCCGAGCGGCCAGCACCGCGACGGCGCCGGCGGCCACCGCGGCGGCGGCGTGCTTGTGCCCGTCGACGCGGGCACCCGGCAACGCCAGGAACAGTCCGCCGGAAGTGACTCTGCGCGAATCGAATTCGACAGTCCCGGTGACGTGCAGGCGGGCCGCGTCCTCGGCGGAGATGTCGGCGAGTTCGCCGCCGACGATGTCGGCGATATGCGCCACGGTCAGGTCGATCATCGGCGCCGCTCCTCCTCATCGCTACGCTCTGCATCGTCGCCGGCGGTCATCGGCGGGCTTCCAGCGCTGCCGCCAGCTCGACCCGGTCGTCGAATGGCTGCGTCTGACCGTTGCGGGTCTGACCGGTCTCGTGGCCCTTGCCGGCGATCAACACCACATCGCCCGCCGTAGCCCAGGCCACAGCATGAGCGATCGCGGCACGCCGGTCACCGATCTCGATCAGTTCGGACCCGGCTTCGGCTGCGCCGGAGACGATTTCACGGCGAATCGCCACCGGATCCTCGCTGCGCGGGTTGTCGTCGGTCACCACCACCAGGTCGGCCAACTCCGACGCGACGCGGCCCATCTCGGCGCGCTTACCCGGGTCGCGGTCGCCGCCGGCACCGAAGACGACGGCCAGCCGAGCCCCCGGGCGGCGCAGCGTGCGCAGCACCTCGTGCAGCGCACCGGGCTTGTGGGCGTAGTCGACCAGTGCGAGGAAGTCCTGGCCGCGGTCGATCCGTTCGAGCCGCCCGGGGACCTGGGTGTTCCGCAAACCCGGCGCCGCCTGCTGCGGGGACACCCCGACGGCGTCGAGAACCGCCAGTGCGACAAGACAATTGGCCACGTTGTAATCGCCGGGCAGAGCGATTCCGAGGCGGTGGCGCACGCCGGCCGGATCGATCGCGGTGAATTCCTGCGATCCGGCGTGCGCGGTGACCGCCTCGGCGCGCCACTCGGCGGGCCGACCCTTGGTGCTGACGGTCACCACAGATCCGGCGCGATGAGCCATCGCCCGGCCGGCCTCGTCGTCGACGCACACCACGGCGCGCCGGGCGTGCAGGGGCGACGCCGGATCGAACAGCCGCGCCTTGGCCTCGAAGTACTCCTCCATCGACCGGTGGAAGTCGAGGTGGTCGCGGGACAGATTGGTGAATGCGCCGACCGCGAAGCCGATTCCGTCCACCCGCCCCAGGGTCAGGGCGTGGCTGGACACCTCCATCACCACCGTGTCGACGCCGCGCTCGGCCATCGCCGCCAGGAGCGCTTGCAGCGCGGGCGCTTCCGGCGTGGTCAGGGCGCTGGGAATGTCTTCTCCGTTGATCCGCAGGCCGACGGTGCCGATCAGGCCCACCGAACGGCCGGCCGACCGCAGCCCGGCTTCGATCAGGTAGGTCGTGGTGGTCTTGCCCGACGTCCCGGTGACCCCCACCACGGCGATCCGCTCCGACGGATGCCCGTAGACAGTCGCGGCGATCTCGCCGAGAACACTGCGCGGCTCGGGGTGCACCAGCACGGCCACCGCTCCGGCGGCACGGTCCAGCTGCGCCAACCCGTCCGCATCGGTGATCACCGCGACCGCTCCGCGCTCGACCGCCTCCGGGAAGAAGCGGGCGCCGTGGGTCGCCGCCCCCGGTAGCGCGGCGAACAGGTCACCCGGCTCGACATCCTGTGCCCGCAGCGTGACGCCGGTGATCTGCAGCTCAGATCCGGTACTCCCGCCGCCGGGAACCGCCCCCACCTGCGCGGTCAAGTCCGACAGTGGCACGCCGGTGACGGACGAAGGACGCAGCACGTCACTACCTCCCACGCTGCCGAAACGGACGTTTGATCGGCCATGACACTACCCAGCCGGCCGCCGCCGACCGTCGATGGAACCGTGCGCGTCGCGTAGGGCCGGTGCCACAGGGGTAGCCCACAAGGCATGGATTCCTCAGGACTGATCGTGGTGGGCAGTGGTCCGGCGGGTGTGAGCGCGGCGGAGGCTTTCCGCGAACACAATTCGCACGACCCGGTTCGCATCCTGACCGACGACCCCGATCTTCCCTACGAGCGGCCGCCGCTGAGCAAGGAATTCCTGCGCGGCGAGGCCGAGCGATCCGACGCCGAGCTGCACCCCGCGCAGTGGTTCCGGGACAAGAACATCGAGTTGATCTCGACGACCGGTGTCGACGAGATCGATCGAACTCAGCGGTTCGTGGCGGCGGCGGGCGAGCGTTATCCGTACCAGTCGCTGGTGCTGGCCTGCGGCGCCAAACCCAGGCCGTTTCCGGTGCCGGGCGGCGAGAAGGCGCTGCAACTGCGATCGCTGGCAGACGCGACGACGTTGCGCGGCGCGGCGGCACGGGCGGATTCCGCCGTGGTGATCGGCGCCGGTTTCATCGGCTGCGAGGCGGCGGCCTCGCTCGCCCTGCGCGGCGTGACGACCACGCTGGTGGCCCCCGATCCGATTCCGCAGGCCAAGCGACTCGGCGACGACGCGGGATCGCGGATAGTCCGCTTTCTCAACGACGCCGGTGTGCGTTTCGTCGGCTCGACGGCGGTCAGCTCGCTGAGCGATGGAGCCGTCCACCTCGAGGACGGCGGTGTGATCGATTGCGAGCTGATCCTCGCCGCCACCGGGGTCGCCCCGCAGTCGACGTTGGCTTCCGACGCCGGCATCACGGTCAGCGACGGCCGCATCGTGGTCGACGCGGGCTTGCGAACTTCGGCCGAAAACATCTATGCCGCAGGTGATGTCGCGTACGCGCACAATCTGACCGCCGGCCGGCCGATTGCGGTGGAACACTGGCAGGACGCCATGGACCAAGGTGCGATTGCCGGGGCCGCGGCGACCGGCCAAGCCGGCCAATGGGATTCGGTGCCCGGCTTCTGGACGACGATCGGCGAGGAGACATTGAAGTACCACGCCTGGGGTGACGGGTTCGACCGAGCCCACTTCGCCGGACACGACGGCGGTTTCACGGTGTGGTACGAGAAGGACGGCGCGGCCGTCGGTGTGCTCACCCACAACGCCGACGACGATTACGACCGCGGTGAAGAACTGATCCAGCGGCACAGGCCGATCCCGCGGTGAGGCAGTAGCGGATCGCGGGTGAGTCCCCGGGCGTTTCAGCCGTCGGCGCGGCGGCCGGCCGTGAGCGCCCCGAGGGCGGCCAGGTCGCGTTCGGCGTGGCTCTGCCGGATGTATACGGTCAGATCGGCGACCGCTCGTGCGTGCCGGTCATCGGTGCACAGCGGTCCGGGGCCCAGCGCCCGGTCGGTACGGGCGAGCACCTCGTCGACCGCACTCTCGACGATCGCGCGGACCCTTCTGGCCGTCAATTCGGCTGCGCCGGAATGGTTTTCGGGGTCGTGGTCGACACGTTCGGCGGCGACGGTGAGCGCCGAATCCGCCGCGGTGAGTGCTGCGTCGACCGCGCCCAGGTGAGCGAGATGGTGGGCGTCGGCCGAGCCGGCGGCGGCTCGCCGGTAGAGCGGCTCGGCGACCGCGCGGGCCCCGCCCAGCCAGCAGGCCGCGACACCGATCGCGCCGAACCAGAAGCCGGGCCGGCTCAGGTAGTCGCCCGGGCGCCCCACCGGGATCGCCGGCACGTCGGCGAATACCACTGTCCGGGTATCACTTCCGGCCATACCGGCATTGCGCCACCTCGACTCACCCGGTCGCACCGAGTCGTGCCGCAAGTCCACCGCGAACAAGCCCCGCGACCCGTCGGTCAGCAGGGCGGTGACCAGTGCGTGCGTGCACAACCCGGCGCCCGAACACCACGCCTTGGTGCCGTCGAGAACGGTCACGTCTCCCGCGCTGCGGGCGCGCACGACGGCGTTCGGCGCCTCGGCGGCCCACACCCCCCAGAATCCGTCGTCGGCTCGGCCGCCGAGTTCGGCCAGGATCGCGACGGCATCGGTGTGAGCCTCGGCCAACCGCCCGGCGACCACGTCGATTTCGGCCAATTCGGCAAGCCGGCGCCACCGCTGCGCGGTATCACCGGAGCCGGGCAACGGCAGCGCCAGCCGGCCGGCCGCCTGCCAACCGAGTACCAGGTCGGCCGTCATAACGCGTCGACGTCCTGAGCGACCTCGTCGAGATACTCGGCGAAGCCGCCCGGCGCCCGGCCATTTCGGCGGTCGGACGTCGTGACCCACAGCGAGTCGTCCCAGTGGACCCGATATCCGGCTGACTGGAAGCGCCGCACGAGTTCGACGTCCTCACCGCTGGCGCGTGCGGCGAATCCGCCGACCCGCCAATACGCTCGAGGATCGAAGCCCATGTTGGCGCCGTGGATGTGTTGCGACGCTTCGGCGCGGTAACGCGCCTCGTACTCCGCTGCCACCTGTTCGGAGTGGTGCCGCCAGACGCCAACCCGTACCAGGCCCAGCACCATGTCCGCTTCCGCGGTCAGCTGGCGCGTCAGCCAATCGCGGCCCACCTCGGTGTCGGCGTCGGTGGTCGCGTACCACGACGGCGCAGCCGCTTCGGCGAAGACCGAACGCGCGTAGCGGAACCCGGCCGCGCGGACGGCACCCACGTTGCGCTCGTCCACCGCGATGAAATGCACGTCCGACCCGAATTGCCCGGCGAGGCTGGCACTGTCGTCCTCACACGCGTCGAGCACCACCACCACCGCGGTCTGCACGGCGGCGGCCGACGCAGCCGTCCTCACCGCCTCGATGCACCGGGTCAGCGCCGCGAACTCGTTGTGAGCCGGGACGACGACAACCGCGTCAGGCTTTGTTGTCACCCATGGGAAGTAACCGTTAGCGCCCGGTTTGACACCAGAGGCCGTCTCGCGGCGCCCGCGTCTCACCGGTCGACGGCGACCACCGTCAACGTCTGGCTCAGGCCAGGTCGGCCGGCCCGGCGGTGTCCGGATGGACTGCGCGCAGCCTCTCGACGTTGTGCTGCTCGAGCGTGGTGAAGCTGATGCCGTCGTTGTTCAGACTCAGCGCATGATCCCCGACGTTGGTCAGCAGTCGCCGTGAGGTCTCCAGCCACGCGGCGGTCCGGGTCTGCAGCGCGGCACCCGAGCTACCCACCCAGCCGGACTGCGCCGTCGCGATGCGATCGTCCGACGACATGTGTGCCGTCGCCAGGTCTTCACCCTGGCCGGCGACGTGCGCCGCCGAGCCCGCCAACGCCTCGATGTCGACCCGGATGCCGTTGCCTGCCGCCATCACCGCTACCTCTCGCCCGCGTGCTGTGTCCTACTGAAATAGCAGGGGCGGGTGAGCCGCGCAATTCAGTCGAGCTACATCGCCTGCAGGGTCAGCGGCGGACCGGGATCCGGCGACAGCGGCACGTTTCCGCGCTGCAGCAGCCAGCCGGCGATGTTGTGGAACAACGGGGCCGCTGAGTGGCCCGGTGTGCCGTCGGCATTACGGGAGGGGTTGTCCATCATGATGCCGATGACGTAGCGCGGATCGTCGGTGGTGGCCATGCCCGCGAACGTGATCCAGTAGACGTTGTCGTAGTAGCAGCCGCAGGCCGGGTTGATCTGCTGCGCGGTGCCGGTCTTGCCGGCGATCTGGTAGCCCTCGACCGCGGCGGCCGGCCCGGTGCCCTGCTGCACCCCGGTGGGATCGCGTTGCACCACGGCGCGCAGCATGTTGCGGACGGTTCGCGCGGTCTCCGGTGACACCACCCGGACACCTTCGGGACGCGGCTCGTCGGTGCGGGTGCCGTCGGCGGCGACGGTGGATTTGATGATCCGCGGCGGCATCCGCACGCCGTCGTTGGCGATAGCCTGATACATCCCGGCCATCTGAACCAGGGTCATCGAAAGACCCTGTCCGATAGGCAAGTTGGAGAACGAACTGCCTGACCATTGGCCGATCGGCGGAACCAGGCCCGCACTTTCGCCGGGCAGGCCGATCCCGGTGCGCTGTCCCAGGCCGAACTTCTCCAGCATGTCGAAATAGCGTTGCGGGCCAACGCGTTGCGCCAGCATCAGAGTTCCGACGTTCGACGACTTCCCGAAGACGCCGGTGGTGGTGTAGGGCGCGACGCCGTGTGCCCAGGCGTCGTGAATGTTCACCCCGCCCATGTTGATCGACCCCGGGACCTGCAGCACCTCAGCCGGATTGGACAGTCCGTACTCGATCACCGATGACGCGGTGATGATCTTGTTCACCGAGCCTGGTTCGAACGGCGAGGAAACCGCGGGGTTGCCCAGTTGCTTGTCGCCCTGCCGCCCGAGGTCCTGGGAAGGGTCGAAGGTGTTGTCGTTGGACATGGCCAGCACTTCACCGGTCTTGGAATCCATCACGACCGCAGAGACGTTGCGGGCACCGGACAGGTTCTTGGCCTGCTGCACCTGCTGCTGAACGTAGAACTGGATGTCGTCGTCGATGGTGAGCTGAATGGTTGCGCCGTTGACCGCATGGTGCTGGTTGCGGTAACTGCCCGGGATCACCACGCCGTCGGAGCCGCGGTCGTAGGTGACCGATCCGTCGGTGCCGGCCAGTTCGGCGTCCATGGAATCTTCCAGGCCGAGCAAACCGTGTCCGTCCCAGTCGATTCCGCCGACGATATTGGCGGCCAACGAGCCACCGGGGTACTGACGTAGGTCTTGGCGCTCGGCGCCGATCTCCGGGAATTTGCGGGTGATGGCGGTCGCGATGGCGGGGTCGACGGCGCGGGCCAGGTAGACGAACGAGTCGTCGCTGCGCAGCTTCTTCAGGACGGTGGCTTTGTCCGGCTTGTTGTTCAGCCGCACCGCCACCTCCTTGGCGATCTCGTTCAGCCGCTTCTGCGGGTCAGGCGCTTTCGCGTTTTTCTGCCTGGCCTCGGTCAACTGCTTGAGAATCCGTTTGGGCTGAAACGTCAGGGCGCGGGCTTCGATGGTGAACGCCAGTTGGCTGTTGTTGCGGTCGACGATGCTGCCGCGGACCGCTTTCGAGACGTCGGTGACCTTCAGCTGTCCCGCGGCCTCGGCGCGCAACCCGGCGGCCTTGGGCACCTGCAGATAGAACAACTGGGCGCCGGCGATCAGCAGGGCGAGGAAGATGACTCCGTTGCCGACCCGGTGCCGGAATACGAATGACGTACCGCGGCTTCCGACCTCGACGGCTTGGCGGGTGCGGCGTTCGCGTGTCGAGCGGACCGGCGCCCCACCCTTCGGCCGTATCGACTTGCCTGGGTGTTTGGGCCTGTTCACCGTGGCGCCCCTGGCGGGGTGACCGTCAGGGGGCCGAACTGTTCACCGACCATGGGGCCGCTGGGAGCGAGGTGATGCGGCATACCTGGTAAGTCTGCCGGCGAGGGGGCGACAACGGGCGGCGCCACGCCGGCGGGCGGAGCGGGTACCGCGATCGGCGGTGGGATGACCGGTACGCCCAGCGGCGCAGGCGCGGCGGGAATCGCGGGCGCCAGTCCGGGCGGGGGCGAAACCCCCTGGGCCGGCGGGCCTCCCGGTACGGGGACACCCGGTACCGCCGGCGCCGCACCGGGCATCGGGAGCGGGCCGTCGGGTGAAGGCAGGTGCTGGGTACCGAGCGTGGTGGCGCCGTCGGGGCTGCGGACCATGCCGTCGGGGCCGGGTGCCAGCGGAACGGGAATGCCGTTGCCGGGCAACACCAGCGCGGGCACCTCGACCGGACTGGCCGGTGGCGCTGGTGGCGCCGCTGGCTTCTCGTCGGGCAGCTTGCTGTTCAACGGGGGCGGCGGAACGCCTTGCGCGGGTTTGGGAGTGCCGACAACCACCCAGTTGCCCGCCGGGTCCTGAACCAGGTGCGCGGTGTCGCGGGTCGGAATCATGCCCAGCCCACGGGCCGCTTCGGCCAGGGCCGGTGCGGACTGCGCCTCCTGCACGTCGCGCTGAAGCGCCTCTTTCTCCTGCTGCAGCAGCTCGGTGCGCTGACGGGCACTGCCGAGCTGGTAGGACCGCTCGGCCGCGTCGGTGGACAGCCACAGTGTGAGGCCGAGCCCGGCGCCCAGAGCGCCGATGACCAGTACGACGAAGGGAACCTTGGCCGCCAGCGTGCGCGGCCGCAGGTCGATCGAAGCGATCCGGTTAAGCAGTCGTTCCCGCAGTGGCGGACGAACAACTTTGGGAGCCTTGGCCTTCCGGGCCTTCGCACGTGCCTTTGCCTGGTTCGCGCTCTTGGCGCGGGCCGGACGCTCGACCGGGCGGGCGACCGGCGACGTCTGCGGGGCCGACCGCGACGTGCGCGGCTCGCGGGCCGGCGCGGTGGGCTTTGCGGCGCGTTGCCGCGCGCGGCGGGCGGGCGCCGAGTCCGCGGTTCGCTGACCCGGCTTCCGGGAGGTGCCGGTTTGACCGCTGCGCCGTTCGCCGGCACGGGGCGGTTGCGCTGGGCGCTTGGCTTTCATGAGCCTCCCTTCCTCGCTGCGGTTGATGTCGACTGCACACGCTCGACGGCGCGCAATCGCACTGCCGCACTGCGTGGATTTCGCCGGACCTCCGCGTCGTCGGCGCGTTCTGCGCCTCGGGTCAACAACGTGAATCTCGGTGCGTGCCCAGGTAATTCGACCGGCAGGCCCGACGGTGTGCTCGACGTCGTCGCCGAGGCGAAGGCCCGCTTGACGATGCGGTCTTCCAGCGACTGGTAGGCCATCACCGCGATGCGCCCGCCGACCGCGAGGGCCTGCAACGCGGCGGGCAGCATGTCGGCCAACGCGTCGAGTTCGCTGTTGACCGCGATGCGCAAGGCCTGGAATGTCCGCTTCGCCGGGTGTCCCCCGGTGCGCCGTGCCGGCGCCGGCACCGCTTGGTAGATGACCTCGACCAATTCGGCCGTCGAGACGAACGGCGTGCGTGCGCGCCGCCGGACGATGTGCGTCGCGATGCGGCGGGCGAGCTTCTCCTCACCGTAACGACGCAGGATGTCGCTCAAAGCGGCCTCGTCGTAGGTGTTGAGGATCTCGGCCGCGGTCAACGGCGAGGTGGGGTCCATTCGCATGTCCAGCGGCGCGTCCTGCGCGTAGGAGAAGCCGCGCTCGACGCGGTCGAGCTGCATCGACGACACGCCCAGGTCGAAGAGCATACCGTCGACGGATTCGGTTGTACCGCAGCCTGATTCGGCCAACACCGTCTCGATATCGTCGTAACGGGTCTGCACAAGAGTGAGCCGGTCGGAGAATCGGGCGAGCCGGGCGCGGACGATGTCGAGGGCGGTCGGGTCGCGGTCAACACCGATCAGTCGCAGCCCGGGCAGCTCGGTGAGAAATCGCTCGGCATGCCCACCGGCGCCGACGGTTCCGTCGATCAACACCGCGCCAGAGCCGTCGGAGTGCCGGCGGGTCAAGGCCGGGCGCAGCAACTCGACGCAACGGTCGAGCAGGACGGGCACATGGCCGAAATCATCAGTGGCGCCAGGCATCAGAGCACCTTCCCGACGTGAGACATGGAGGGCGGCCGCTGCATCGAGGTCCCTGTCCGACGGTACGAACCTGGCGTTGGGGAAGTACGTCAGGGTCGGTTCGGACAGAGGCCACGTTGCACGGGCACGCGCCTCAGATAATGTCGCCGAGTGCTTCATCGCTGGCTGCGGAGAAGTTCTCTTCGTGGGTCTCTTGGTACTGCTGCCAGGCTGCCGCGTCCCAGATCTCCAGGTAGTCAATCGATCCGATGACCACGCAGTCCTTGGACAGGCTGGCGTAACGGCGGTGATCGGCCGACAAGGTGATCCGGCCTTGCGCGTCGGGATGCTGTTCATCGGTGCCGGCGGCCAGGTTCCGCAGGAACGCCCGAGCCTCCGGATTGCTGCGCGATGTCTGACTCGCCTTGCGGGCCAGATCTTCGAACGCCGCGCGCGGGTAGACGGCGAGGCTGTGGTCCTGACTCTTGGTGACCATCAACCCCCCTGCCAGTGCGTCGCGGAACTTGGCCGGCAGCGTGAGCCGCCCCTTGTCGTCGAGCTTTGGCGTGTAGGTGCCGAGAAACATCTGGCCACCTCCATGCCTTCCGACTTCCGCCACGATACCCCACATTGCCCCACTTCGCTCCATTTAACGACGCGAATGTCACCGGACGGTGTCGTTTCTGCAGGTTCTCGGCCACCACTGGGGCCAGACGGCGTCACGCCAGACTGTTGGGACCGCGCCAAAAACGTCGCTGAGCTGCACATATTGGCCCTAGTGGGACGTAGTGGGTGATCACACCGGGATTTCGCCGCCACGGCATCGTCAGTGGGGCACAAAAAAGGGCAGCCGGTCGGCTGCCCTTTGCGTGTTCCGCGCGCTACTCCTCGAAGCGGCGGCGGAACCGGTCTTCCATGCGGCTGGTGAACGAGCCCCCGGCGTTCTTGCCACGTCGCTGGCGCGCGGTTGCGGCAGGCCCGGGGCGTTCGCCGCGGCCGGCCAGGCGCGGGCCGGTGATCGCGAAGACCACGCCGCCGAACATCACCACGAAGCCGAGCACCGACAGCGCCGGGAACGTTCCGATCATGGTGGCCTTAAACGCCACACCCGATACCAGCATCGCCAGTCCGAGCACGAACAGCGCGGCACCCTGCAACCGCCGGCGCGCCGTGGGGGCGCGCAACCCGCCACCGCGAACGCTCGAGGCGAATTTGGGGTCCTCGGCATAAAGAGCGCTCTCGATCTGGTCGAGCATCCGCTGCTCATGATCGGAGAGTGGCATTCGTCCCTCCTTGCCGAAAACCTGTCACGTTGATACCGGTAGCACGTCTGCGTCCCACTGCGGGACAACTAATAAGAATGATACGAGGTCAATCTGCCCGTTACCACCGCTTCGCTCGCTGATTGTAATAGCGACCGGTCGGCGTTCATCGTTTCGGCGCCGTCCCGATAATAGGAGAGGCACCGCACCGGACCACTGAGGAGGAGACCCTACGTGGTGACGTTCCTCATCAACCTGCCGCCACAGGACATGCAGCGGCGGCTTTCCGATGCTCTGGGCGTGTATGTCGACGCCATGCACTACCCGCCCGGCACCGAGAATCAGCGCGCCGGGATGTGGCTCGAGCACACTCGCCGGCGCGGATGGCAGGCAGTGGCGGCCGTCGAGGTCGACACGCCGGCCGGGACGGAGCCGTCATCGGCCGAGTTGAGCGATGCGCCGCTGCTGGGTGTGGCGTACGGCTACTGCGGCGCGCCTGATCAATGGTGGCAGCAACAGGTGGTGTCCGGCCTGCAGCGCAGCGGTTTCCCCGATCTCGAGATCACCGCGCTGATGAACAGCTATTTCGAGCTGACCGAACTGCACATTTCGCCGCGAGCGCAGGGCCGCGGGCTCGGCGAGGCGCTGGCCCGACGGCTGCTGTCCGAGCGCGGTGAGGCCAACGTGCTGTTGTCGACGCCGGAGACCAACGGGGAAGCCAACCGCGCCTGGCGGCTCTACCGGCGACTCGGCTTCATCGACGTCATCCGCGGTTACCACTTCACCGGCGACCCGCGGGCGTTCGCGATCTTGGGGCGCAAGCTGCCGCTGTAGTGGCACCGGCACGGTCGCCCGTCTGGCACGATGACCTGGTGCGCGCCAGCGGTATACAGCTTTTGCCCCGAAGTCTCCCCGGCCGGCCGGCTGGCCGCCGCCTCGCCGCGTATGCGTTGCTGTTGCTGCTGATACCCGCGCTCGCCGGGTGCGTGCGGATCAAAGCCTCGATCACCATCTCCCCCGACGATCTGGTGTCCGGTGACATCATCGCGGCCGTCAAACCACGCAACGAGAAGGACACCGGTCCGCAGCTCGATCCCAATCTGACGTTCAGTCAGAAGGTCGCGGTCTCCAAATACGACCGGGACGGGTACGTGGGCTCGCAGGCCACCTTCTCCGACCTGACATTTGCCGAACTTCCCGAACTCGCGCGGATGAACTCCGACGCCCAGGGCGTGAACCTGTCGCTGCGCAGAGCCGGCGACCTGGTGATCCTCGAAGGACGCGCCGACCTGACGTCGATGAACGATCCCGACGCCGAAGTCGAACTCTCCGTCGCCTTCCCCGGGTCGGTGACCTCCACCAACGGAGACCGGGTCGATGAACAGACCGTGCAATGGAAGTTGAAGCCCGGCGTGGTCAGCATCCTGAGCGCGCAGGCCCGCTACACCGACCCGAGCACCCGCTCGTTCCAGGGCGCGGCGTTGTGGTTGGCCCTCGCCTCGATCGCGGTGGCCGGCGCCGTAGCGGGCCTGGCCTGGTACACCCGCGACCGCTCGCCCCGAATCGCCGAGCCGAGCGATCCGTCGTCCAGCTGAAGGTCAGTTCGACGGCGACCAGTAATCCAGCATCTCGGCGAACGTCTCGAACGCCGGCGCGGAATTACCGTAGGTGGCTTCCAGGTGGATGCTCAGCGGGTAACCCAGGTCGACGACGCCGTCGATGACCCGCTTGTAGAGGTCGAGGATCAGCTTGCGGCGTTGCGCCGGTTCGGTATTCGCCAAGGTCGTGACGAACGCCTGCTCCTCGGCGACCGCGGCGTTGCCCGGATCCTGGATCAGCCAGTTGATGAAGCCGATCTTCTCCTCGAGCTTCGGCACGAACCCGAATCCCAGCAGGACCTCCGGCCGATGGTCGGTTTCCTTGGCGAAGTCGGTCAAAAAGCCCACGATCGCGTCGGAGTACAGCAACTGCGTCTGCGCGAAGGTGGCGCCCTGGTTGCACTTGAAGTTCAGCCGGCCGATCTCGCCGTCGCGGGTGGGAATCAAGATGACGCCCCGGTTGTGCACCAGCTCCTGATAGATCGACAGGGCGTCGGTGGGCGCGACGCCGGAGCCTTCGCCGTCGGCCATCGTGCGCGGGACGCCGACGAACACGATGCCGTCGATGCCGGCTCCGACGAGTTTGCCGAGCCGCTGACGCAACGCGTCTTCATCCATGAAAGCGGTGACCTGGCTGCACAATCCGCGCACGCCGGGCAGTTCGGGCTTGATCGTCGACCAGAAGTCCAGCACGTCCAGCTTGGGCTTCATCTCGATCGGACGGTCGTCGTCCTCTTCGATCAAGCCGGGCATCATCACGTGCCCGATCCGGCCCTCGATGCCGGATTTCGCCGCCAGCTGCACCACTTTGTGCGCATCCTCGAGAGCTTGCTCGCTACCGCGGTCGACGTTCGGCGGCACCAGCTCGAGCGCGATGGTGTTCAAAGTCAACGAGCTGCTCCTCATTCAACGACTAGTTCCCCCGCGGCAGCGCACAGCTGCTGCGACCCACGTCGGCCGGCGAGCGGCGCTGGCCAGGCGGCCTCGCCACGCATCACGACAGCATAGTGAGGCCACCGCGGCGGCCCCCCGGCGACGGTCGGTCGCACCGCCGAGAGAGCCCGGGGCGGGCAAAACCCGCTGGACAATGCCGCGCCGAATAGACTTGGCGAGCTATGAGTGCCAGGAACCGAAAAGGGGTGTCGCGCTGAGCGCAGGAGCAACGGCAACCGTCGCAGTGGCCGACACCGTCATCGACCAGCTGCGCAGGTACCTGCGCGGCCGCCGACGCGAGGCGGCCCACATCGGCAGCGACTACGACGCGCTGACAGCGGGCCTGGAGGACTTCGTGCTCGGCGGCGGCAAGCGGCTGCGGCCGGTGTTCGCCTACTGGGGCTGGCGGGCGGTGTCGAGCGTGGACGCCGACGAGCAGGCACTGCTGTTGTTCGCCGCGCTGGAACTGCTGCACGCCTCGGCGCTGATCCACGACGACGTGATCGACTGCTCCGCCACTCGGCGCGGCCGTCCCACCACCCACATCCAGTTCGCCTCGCTGCACCGCGATCGCGGATGGCGTGGACCGGCCGACCAGTTCGGCATCTCGGCGGCGATCCTGCTCGGCGACCTGGCCCTGGCGTGGGCCGACGACATCGTCGCCGACGCCGATCTGCCCCGCGACGCCGCAAAGCGAGTGCGCCTGGTGTGGGCCGACATCCGCACCGAAGTGCTCGGTGGCCAGTACCTCGACATTGTGGCCGAGGCCAGCGCCGCGGAGTCGATTGCCTCGGCGATGGCCGTCAACACCTACAAGACCGCGTCCTACACCGTGGCGCGTCCGCTGCAGCTCGGCGCCGCCGCGGCAGCGGATCGGCCCGACGTGCAGGCGCTCTTCCACGAGGTCGGCAACCAACTGGGCGTGGCATTTCAGTTGCGCGACGACGTACTGGGCGTTTTCGGCGATCCGGCGGTGACCGGTAAACCGTCCGGCGACGACCTGCGCTCCGGCAAGCGCACCGTGCTGCTGGCCACCGCGCTGGAGTTGGCCGATGCGTCAGATACCGCCGCCGCCAACCTATTACGCACATCCGTCGGTACCGACTTGAGCGAGGTCCAGGCCCGGGAACTGAGCGCTGTCATCGAGCGGGTCGGCGCGCTGGCCGCCGTCGAGGACCGGATCGCCGCGCTGACCCGGCGAGCTTTGGAGGTGGTGGCCGACGCCCCGATTCACGACGCGGCCAAGACCGGCCTCGCCGAACTCGCCACGCTGGCCTCCAACCGGTCCGCCTGACGCCCATGGCCACTCCGACACCCGTCTCCGACGCCTCGACTACCGATGCGCCACCGCTGCTTTCGCGACTGCGGCGATTCGCCCACACCACCGACGGCCGTCCGGCGCTGCTCGGTTGCCTGGGAGCCACGCTGATCACGACCGGCGGCCTCGGCGCCGGCAGCACCAAGCAGCACGATCCGCTGCTGGAGACGTTGCACCTGTCCTGGCTGCGTTACGGCCACGGACTGGTGCTGTCCTCGATCCTGCTCTGGGTCGGTGTCGCGCTGATGCTCAGCGCCTGGCTCTGGCTGGGCAGACGTGTACTCGCCGGAGCCGCAGACCAATTCGCCATGGTGGCGACCACCGGCTTCTGGCTGGCCCCGTTGTTGCTCTCGGTGCCGGTCTTCAGCCGGGACACCTATTCGTATCTGGCGCAGGGTGCGCTGCTGCGGGACGGCCTGGATCCCTACGCTGTCGGGCCCATCGACAACCCGAATCCTCTGTTGGACAACGTCAGTCCGATCTGGACGATCACCACCGCCCCTTACGGACCGGCGTTCATCATGATCGCCCGGCTGGTGACCATGCTGGTCGGCAACCACGTGATCGTCGGAACGATGTTGCTGCGGCTATGCATGCTGCCCGGCCTGGCGCTGCTGCTGTGGGCGACACCACGCATTGCGCGACATATCGGCGCGAATGCATCCGTCGCGCTCTGGGTTTGCGCGCTCAACCCGTTGGTGATCATCCATCTGATGGGTGGTGTGCACAACGAGATGCTGATGGTGGGACTGATGGCCGCCGGCATCGCGCTGACCTTCGAGCAACGCAATGTCGCCGGCATCGCCACGGTGGCCGTGGGTACGGCGGTCAAGGCCACCGCCGGACTCGCGCTACCGTTCCTGGTCTGGGTGTGGATGCGTCATCTGCGGGACCGGCACGATTATCGGCCGCTGCGGGCCTTTTCGATGGCAGCGGGCGCGTCGGTGGCGATCTTCGTCGCGGTGTTCGCAGTACTTTCCGGCGTGGCGGGCGTGGGACTGGGCTGGCTGACCGCGCTGGCCGGGTCGGTGAAGATCATCAACTGGCTGAGTATCCCGACGGCGACGGCGAATCTGATCCACGCCGTCGGCGGATTGCTGTTCTCGGTGAATTTCTATGGGGTGCTGCAGGTTACCCGCGCGGTGGGGATCGCGATCATCGCGATCGCGCTGCCGCTGTTGTGGTGGCGGTTCCGTCACAACGACCGGCAGGCACTCGCCGGCATCGCCTGGGCGATGCTGGTGGTGGTGCTGTTCGCGCCGGCCGCCCTGCCGTGGTACTACTCCTGGCCGCTGGCGGTGCTGGCCCCGCTCGCCCAGTCACGACAAGCCGCCGCGGCGGTCGCGGCCTTCTCCACCTGGATCATGGTGATCTTCAAACCCGATGGGGCACACGGGATGTACTCGTGGCCACACGTCCTGCTGGCGACGGGGGTGGCCGTGTTCGCATGGCGCACACTCATGCGACCGGAGCCGTCTGCCCGGCCGGTCAGTCAGTAGGCCATGGCCTGCGCTCGGCGCAGCACCTCACGGGCCTGATGCGAGTGCAGCGCGTCGACGGGCCGCGCGTTGCTCAGCGCGTCACGTGAACCGTCCTTCCGCACCGTCAGCGACGGGTCGGGGGTGAACAGCCAGCGCACGATCTCGGTGTCGTGATACCCGCCGTCACGCAAGACCACCAGCAGCCCCGGCAGGCTTTTGACCACTTCGCCTGCGCTGGTGAAGAAGATCTGCGGTACCACCACGTCGCCCGCGCGCCGCACCGCGACGAGGTGGCCTTCTTTGAGGTGCTGCTGCACCTTGGTCACCGACACCCCGAGCAGGTCGGCGACAACCCGGAGATCGTAGGTCGGTTCATCGGGGTCGATCACGTCATCCCCCGCCGGAATCCTGCTCACCGGAACAGTGTAAGGCCGCTGTCGCGTCGAGTTCGGGGCTCGCACCGAGTTGGTTTCGGGGTCCGGAGCGGGGTGCCGCCTACGATGGGCGCGTGGCTGCAGCGGCGGGCGAAGACTCCCTCGAGGGTGCATTGCTGGACGGGCGCTACCGGGTGGCGACCAAGATCGCCACCGGCGGCACCTCGACGGTGTACCGCGGCCTCGACACCCGGCTGGACCGTCCGGTGGCGCTCAAGGTGATGGATGCCCGCTATGCCGGCGACCAGCAGTTCCTCACCCGCCTGCAACTCGAAGCCCGCAGCGTGGCCCGATTAAAGGATCCGGGGCTGGTCGCGGTCTACGACCAGGGCCTCGATGCCCGTCACCCGTTCCTGGTGATGGAGCTGGTCGAGGGCGGCACCTTGCGCGAACTACTTGCCGAGCGGGGTCCGATGCCGCCGCACGCCGTCGCCGCGGTGCTGCGTCCGGTGCTCGGCGGGCTGGCCGCCGCCCACCGGGCAGGCCTGGTGCACCGCGACGTCAAGCCCGAGAACGTCTTGATCTCCGACGAGGGCGAGGTGAAAATTGTCGACTTCGGCCTGGTGCGTGCGGTCGCGGAAGCCGGAATAACCTCCACCAGCGTCATTCTCGGCACCGCCGCCTACCTCTCGCCGGAACAGGTCAAGGACGGCAACGCCAGCCCGCGCAGCGACGTCTACGGCGCCGGCATCGTCGCCTACGAGCTGTTGACCGGGCAGACTCCGTTCACCGGCGACACCGCGCTGTCGGTGGCCTATCAGCGCCTGGACTCTGACGTGCCGCCACCGAGCAGCGTGATCGGCGGAGTCCCAGCACAATTCGACGAGCTGGTCGAGCGTGCGACCACCCGCGACCCCGCCGGGCGCTACGCCGATGCCCAGGACATGGGCGCGGAGTTGGCCGCGATCGTCGACGAGTTGCAGCTCCCCGATTTTCGGGTGCCTTCGCCGCGCAACTCGGCGCAACATCGCTCGGCTGTAGAACACCGCAGCCAGGCCACCACCGACCAGAACCGCACCGCAGACCTGCGCGCTTCACGTCCGCCGGTTCACCAGCCGACCCGCCAGCTGACTCGCGATCCACAGGAAAGGCCGACTGGGTCCGATCCACGGGACAGCGAATACCAAGAAGTGGGAGGGCAATTCGCCGGCATCGACTTGGTCGAGTTCGCCTTCGAGCGTCAGCACGCCCGACGGATGATGCTGATCTGGATTGCGGTCGTGCTGTCCATCACCGGGATGGTGGCGGCGGCGGCGTGGACCGTCGGCAGCAACATCGGCGGACTGCTCTAGCCGCCACTGAGTCGCCAACTAGTCGCGCAGCATCTCCGCCCGGTCATACGCGGAGCCTGCTGCGCTACCTTTCAGTCGCGCAGCATCTCCGCGACCAGAAACGCCAGCTCCAACGATTGCTGGGTGTTCAGCCGTGGGTCGCACGCCGTCTCGTAGCGTCCGCTCAGGTCGGTGTCCGAAATGTCCTGCGCCCCACCGAGACACTCGGTGACGTTCTCGCCGGTGATCTCGACGTGGATGCCACCGGGGTAGGTGCCCAGCGCGCGGTGCACTTCGAAGAAGCCCTGCACCTCGTCGACGATCCGGTCAAAGTGCCGCGTCTTGTAGCCGGTGGACGACTCGTGGGTATTGCCGTGCATCGGGTCGCACTGCCAGATCACCTGATGCCCTGTCGCCTGGACCTTTTCGATGATCGGCGGCAGCAGTTCGCGGACCTTGTTGTTGCCCATCCGGCTGACCAGTGTTAAGCGACCCGGCTTGTGGTGCGGGTCGAGCCGCTCGACGTACTCGACCACCTGGTCCGGCGTTGTCGACGGGCCGATCTTGACGCCGATCGGGTTGGCGATCACCTCGGCGAACGCGATGTGCGCGCCGTCGAGTTGACGGGTCCGGTCGCCGATCCACAGGTAATGCGCCGACAGATCGTACAGCTGGGGCTCACCGTCCTCCGGGTCGGACAGCCGCAGCATGGCCCGCTCGTAGTCGAGCACCAAAGCCTCATGGCTGGAGTAGATTTCGGCGGTCTGAAGGTTGTTGTCGGCCACCCCGCACGCGCTCATGAATTTCAGGCCGCGGTCGATCTCGGAGGCCAGTGCCTCGTAGCGGGCGCCGGCCGGCGAGGTCCGGACGAATTCGCGGTTCCAGTCGTGCACCTGGTGCAGCGACGCCAGGCCGGACGAGGTGAGTGCGCGCACAAGGTTCATCGCCGCGCCGGCGTTGGCGTAGGCGCGCACCAGCCGCGACGGGTCGTGCTCGCGCGCTGCCGCGTCGGGCGCGAATCCGTTGACCATGTCGCCGCGGTAGGAACGCAGGCCGAGGGCGTCGATGTCGGCGGACCGAGGCTTGGCATATTGCCCGGCGATGCGGGCCACCTTGAGCACCGGCATGCTGGCGCCGTACGTCAGCACGACGGCCATCTGCAGCAGGGTGCGGATGTTGCCCCTGATGTGCGGCTCGGTGTTGTCGACGAAGGTCTCTGCGCAGTCGCCGCCCTGCAGCAGGAATGCCTCACCGCGGGCGACCTGGGCCAGCATCTCCTGCAGCCGAAGCACCTCCGAGGGCACGGTCACCGGCGGGACGCTCTCGAGAACCGTTCGCCACGGCTCGACCTGTTCGCGCGTCCAGCTCGGCTGCTGCGCGGCGGGCTTGGCCAGCGCGGCGTCCAGGCGGGCGCGCAGCTCCTCCGGCAGTGGAGGCAACGCGGGGAGCTGCTCGATGGGAAGGTCGACGGTCGAGTTCACCTCTCTATGGTAACCGGGCGACGACCGCCCCCAATCCAGCCGCGAACAGCGACGATGCACTGCAACTCCTCAACGGCCCGCTGCGCCGCCCGCATCGTCGTTGGCCGTACCCATGGGCCAACTCCTCAACGGCCCGCTGCGCCGCCCGCATCGTCGTTGGCCGTGATCACCCGGTATCGCGCCAGCTGGTCACGGGCGTCCACCAGGGCGTCGTGCACGTTGGCCGACCGTCGCGGCATCTTCGGGCTGCCGCGCTCCTCCCAGAGCTGTCGTAGCTCGTGGGTGAATCGCGGTATCGGCGGCGGAAGATGGGTCATCGGCCCCCACAACTGGCACAGCGCGACGTGGTCGTAGGCACCGACCCACGCCCACAACTCGATCGGCTCCGGGCCGTCCACGTCGAAGAACGTCTCGAGGTCGTTGCGGATCTGCGCGCGTGATCGCCACAGCTGCGACGCCGGCGACGGCAGCTTGGGCAACACATTGGCCCGCACCCAACTGCCCGCTCGATCAGGGTTGAATTCGGTTGAGACGCCGTAGTATTCGCGTCCGTCTTCGGCGGCCACCCCGATCGAGATCAACTCGATGGTGTACCCGTCGTCGATGAATTCGGTGTCGTAGAAATATCGCAAGCCCGCTACCCCACACCGAGCCCGTTGGCGAGCACGCTCGGCACCTGGTCCGGCGGAGGTGCCGGATGCACTTCGCGGTCGAGCTGCGCGTCGACCAGGCGGGGAGACGGTAGCCGCGGCGTGCCGGCGACGGCGTATTGCAGCCACAGCTTGGCCCGCACCACCGGGCGGCGCAGCTGGCGTTCGCGTTGCAGCGCGCGGCTCATCTTGTTCAGCCTGCTCATATAGACGTAGCGAGCCCACGGAGCCTGCGGCCGGGACAGCCGAACCGCCCCGACCAGCAGCAGCGGAACAAAAAACATGCCGATCAGACCGGTCCACACTTTGCCCTTGAGCATGACGAGCGTCGCCAGCGGCAGCGTCAGCGCCATGGCGAACACCAGCGCGGCGCGTAACACGGTGGAATGAGTGGTGTCCCGCCAGAGGCTCAGAAAGAACATCAGCGGGTGCAGGCCGAGCACCAGTAACCCGCCCACCGCGATCGCGGCGAAGACGGCGTCCACCGACGTTCGGCCGTCTTCCTCCCAGTAGACGTCCGAGACGTGCAGAATCAACGCGTACTCATCGAGGACAAGCGCCGCGCCGATTCCGAAAACAATTGCCACGGCAGTGAATTGGGGCTCGGTCCCGTTGACCGACATCGTCACCAGGGTCACACCCGAGATCATCACCAGCACGACGCCGATCACCACGTGGTGGATGTGCTTGGAACCGATGTGGATGTTGCGCGGCTCCCACCATTGGGGCGGCCGGCCGATGCTCTTGCGACGGCGGATGAGCCGGACGAACGTTCGCGTCACGAAGAACGTGAGAATGAAAGCGATCAGGCAGCACAACAGCGGTAGTCGACCGCGGCCGATGATGTCGTGCTGGAGCCAGTAGAGCACCTTAGAAAAGCTACGCGCACTTTGCCAGGAAGGCCGTCCGCGACACCGAATAGGGCGCCCGCACCGATAGGCTGTTCACCGACATGACTAGATGGCGCTTGCCCGATGCGGGCAGTTCGAGTGGGCAGGTCGCCACCGCACAGCCCAATGGCTGGCGAAACGCCTGCTGGTTGGTGCTGCAGTTGGCGGCACTGACCGCGTTGGGCTACGCGAGTTGGCGGGTGCTCGGCAGCACGGTGTACCGCATCGACATCGACGTGTATCGAATGGGTGGCCAAGCCTGGCTCAACGGGCAACCGCTGTACAGCCACGACGTCAAGTTCCACACCCCGATCGGGCTGAACCTGCCGTTCACCTATCCCCCACTGGCCGCCGTGATGTTCGCGCCGTTCGCCTGGCTGGGGATGCCGGCCGCCAGCGTGACGATCACGCTGATCACGTTGGTGCTGCTGCTCGTCTCGACGATGATCGTGCTGACCCGCCTGGACGTCTGGGCCGCCTCCCGGGTGGTGCCGGGCCCGGCTTGGCTGCGCCGGTGGTGGCTGACCGCGCTGGTCGTGGCCTTCGCGACGCTGCATTGGGAACCGATTGCGGCGAACTTCGCCTTCGGGCAGATCAATGTCGTGCTGATGACGCTGGTGATCGCCGAGTGTGTGCCGCGCCGCACGCCGTGGCCCCGCGGGTTGCTGCTCGGACTGGGTATCGCGCTCAAGCTCACGCCCGCGGTGTTCCTGCTGTATTTCGTGCTGCGTCGCGACCGGCGCGCCGTCCTGACCTCGCTGGCCTCGGTGGTCGCGGCGATCGCGGCCGGGTTCGCGTTGGCCTGGCAGGACTCGTGGGAGTACTGGACCCACACCGTGCGCAACACCGACCGGATCGGCTCGGCCAGCTTGAACACCAACCAGAACATCGCCGGCACGCTCGCCCGGCTCGGCCTCGACGACCATCAACGGTTCTTGCCGTGGGTGGCGGCCTGCTTCCTGGTTTTGGCACTGACGGTGTGGGCGGCGCGACGGGCCCTGCGCGCCGACCAGCCGGTGCTGGCGGTGATCTGCATCGCGCTGTTCGGGTTGACGGTGTCGCCGGTGTCCTGGTCGCACCACTGGGTGTGGATGCTGCCCGCGGTACTGGTGACGGCCACGCTGGCGTGGCGGCAGCGCAGTGTCGCGCTGGCGCTGGTGAGCGCCGCCGGGGTGGCCGTGATGATGTGGACGCCGATCGACCTGATGCCCAAGCACCACGAGGTGAGCGCCTCGTGGTGGCGGCAATTGGTGGGAGCGTCCTACCTGTGGTGGGCGCTGGCGACCATCGTCGTTGCCGGAGCCACCGCGGCCGTGCGCGCGGCCACTGCGGATACGCCGCGCGCAGCGACCGCGCCCGCGCCGGTGTCGGCCTGATCTGTCAGCCTGACCCAGATCACTTCATACTGGCCATGAGGTGCCCCAGAAGCCAGCCCTGGGAGTAGTCGAGCCACTGGCGGTAGTGGCCCATTGCGCAGTGATCGTCGTCGGGGTACAGGACCAGGGTGGCATTGGCAGCGGCACGCGCCAGGTCAATGCTGTCTTGGGTGCTTATCAGGGTGTCATGGTCCCCGTTGATGACCAGCAGCGGAATCGTGATGTCCGAGTAGCGATCTCGAATCGACATTGCCTTGAGCTTGCTGAGAAAGTCGATCGGGTGGGCCGCGCCGACAGTTTTGGCCAGGGCGTGCAGGATGATCTGCGAGGTGCCCAGTGCGCCACCGTAAAAGGACCTGTGTGTGGGCGCTCCGCACGCGATCGCACAAGCCAGTCGATCGTCGGTGGCGGCCAGGCGCGCGGTCCAGTAGCCGCCGAAACTCACACCGACCATGGCGATGCGGTCGGCGTCGAGCCGGTCATCGGCGACAAGGTGATCGAGGACCTGGTGGTAGACCGCCTCGGAACCTGGGCTCATTGATTCGCGATAGGCGTAACTGCCGGGCATCTCCATGACGAATGTGGCCATGCCCGAATCGCGGTAACGCAGTTGCGGGATCGCCAACTCCTGGACGGTGCCTTCCAGACCGTTTGTCGTCAACACCACCGGGTGTGGTCCGGCCCCGGGCGGCACGATCAGGTAGCCGCGAACAGCATCACCGTTGACCACTGGGATGTCGACGTGTTCGATGGCGGGTCCCAATGTGGGCGCCACTGCCCGGATCAGCCCATCGAAGAGGTTCGCTGAACGCGTGTAGGCCTGCATCCGCTCCGGGTCATGCCCAGGAAAAGCACTGACCTGGTAATAGGTGATCGCCTTGATCCACGCGTCCACCGCCCGGTAGGCCAACAAGATGCGGTAGCGATCCTCGGCGGGCGCGTGCTGGTCGACCAGCGCGGTGATCGTGCGGGTGTCCGGTTGCGGTCCGTGGTCGGCGAACAGCTCCACTGCAGGCGCAATCCACCCGGTCAACCCATCGACGAGCTCAGCGGCGCTGCTCAGATCGCGGATTTCGGTGACAGCGGCGGACTCGGTGCCGGCCAGGCCGCGCAGAAGGTCGGTAGCTCGCCTGGCGTGCACGTCGGCAATGTCGTTCCAGTACCTGCACCAGCGGTCGCCGCGGAAGGACCGGGCGCCGCGAATCTGTTCCGCGAATGTGTTTTGGTCGAGCCCGCCCATGTTGGCATAGCGCAGGACGAACAGAGCGGGCAGAAACGGCGCGGCCCCGGTCCACCGCACCGCCAGCTCAGTACTGCGGGTGATCGCGCAAATCGTCACGAGGAGCTTCTGCAGAAGGGTGCGCTCGACCATCGGCGTCCTTTCGAGCGCGGTGGGCAGACCTGACCCGGAACAAGTGTTCCGACTTTAGCATCGGCCTGCGATAAGGTGGAACGATTGTTCCGCTTCGAGTAAGGATTGATTCGCGATGACGCTTCGAGGCACCGGCATAAAAGCCGGGCACTGGCTGCACCCGGGAGACACCCTTGAGCTGAGCATCGACGGAATCGGCTGCATCGAACACACCGCCGTGAGCGCGTGACTACACCCGCGGCAGCCGACCAGTCCGCACGCGGCCCGCGAACGGCCAATCGCGAGAACCTTCGGGAGCGGCTGATCAACAGTGCCGAAGAACTCTTCGCCGACCGAGGGTACTTCGGCGTCAGCGTCCGCGACATCACCGACCACGCCGGCACGCGCCTCGCCTCCGTCAGTGAGCAATTCGGCGGCAAGGAAGGCCTCTTCCGCGCAGTGGTGCTACGGCGCATCCAACCGCTCAACGACGATCGACGAGCCCGGCTCGCAGGACTACCCGTTCGCGGAGCCCGGCCCCGACGCCTGCGCGGAATCATCGATGCGTTCACCGAACCCATGCGCCAACGAGCCGGTAACCCCGGGTGGGACAACTATTTTCGTTTCATCGCCCAACTCGCCAACTCCGGACACCCCATCGGACGGTCCATCGAAGACGACTACAACGTTATGGCCGCCGACTTCATCATTCATCTACACAGCGTGTTCCCCGGCGCCACCGACGAGGCCATCCACGACGCCTACCTGCACCTGGTGGCAGCCACGCTGCATACCTACTCGAATAACCTGCGCCTCGACAGCCTTACCGGGGGCCGCATGCACACTTACGACATTGAGGGACGCCACCGCGCACTTGTGCGCTTCGTCGAAGGCGGAATCATCGCACTGGCGACGGAAAACCCTGATGGCCCCTCACCTGAGTTCTAGCCGGCCGCCGTCTCAGGAATCCGAGACGGCGGTACTTTTCCCGCCGGCGGACCATCGTTGTTCTTCAGGGTCGCGGCATAGATGTCGACGTACTCCTGGTCGGAGAGTCCCATCAGCTCGTAGATCACCTCGTCGATGACGGCCCGCTCGATGAAGCGGTTGCCAGCCAGCCCCTCGAACCGGGAGAAGTCCATCGGCTTACCGAACCGGACGGTGACCTTGCCGAACCTCAGCATGGAGGTTCCGGGCGGGTTCACTTTGTTGGTGCCGATCATCGCGACCGGAATCACCGGGACACCGGTCTCCAGTGCCAGGCGCGCCAGCCCGGTCTTGCCCTTGTAGAGCCGGCCGTCGGGCGAGCGGGTGCCTTCGGGGTACATGCCGAGCAACTTGCCTTGATCCAGAACCCGCTTCGCGGTGTCCAGGGCGGCCTGGGCGGCGTCAGCGCTGCTCCGGTCGATCGGCACCTGACCGACGGCGGTGAAGAACCACCGGCTCAACCAGCCCTTGAAACCGGTTCCGGTGAAGTATTCCGACTTGGCCAGGAACGTGATCCGGCGCCGCACCACCAGCGGCAAATAGAAGCTGTCCATCACCGCCAGGTGATTGCTGGCCAGAATGGCCGGGCCGTTCTGTGGGACGTATTCCAGGCCTTCGATTTTCGGGCGGCCCAGCAGGGCGAGCAACGGGCCGAGGAAGATGTACTTCAAAAGCCAGTACGCCATGAGGCCCCCTTCTCCGCCGCGCCAACAGTGTTTCGCCAAGAGTACCGATCGAGTGTGTGTGCGACCACATGACATGGACGACTCGCTAACACCGCGACACCGGGGAGACCGATGTGGTAGGCGGTCAGTCCTCGACGGTGACGACGATCGGTTGGTAGCGGTTGGTCGGCACCGGCGCTTCGGCGGCGCGATCCGGCGCCGTTCCGTTCGGCGAACCGTCCGGCGGTGGTGGCGTCGACTGACCAGCCGGCTCGACGATGGCGCGGATCACCGCCAGCAGCGCGACGCTGTGCTCGGCGATGACGGTCAGCAGGGGATGCTCGTCACCGCTGACCACTGCGGCCAGCGCACACACCGGGCACCAGACCTGCTGGCAGGCGCCGGTACCGGCGCCCTCTCCCACCGTGCGTGCCGCCGCCACTCGAATTGCGGGGTCGAGCTGGTCGAGGATTTTTTGAGCGAGTCTGCGTAATTCCGGTCCGATGTCGGAGTGGGTGGTCACTTTGGCCACACCTCCGGATCAGGTTGAAAACGCACCGTCAATTCGCCGCCGCGAAGATGCGCGTCGATCACCGTGCACCGCCGCAAGACCGACGCCAGCCGCACTCTGCGTCGCATCCCACCGGCGCCGACGATCAAGTCGTCACCGACTCGGCCCAGGTTGAGGGCGCCGGACTCGATTTGCGGCAACTCTAGCCGTAATCGGTACACCGACTGCAGTCCGGATCCGGATTCCAAATCGACCACCGGGCGCAGCGGACCAGGAGGCGCGGAGCCGTCCCGTCGGCGCGCGTTGTCGAGCAGTTCGGCCAGGGCCTTGGCCCCGATCGGTTCGCCGGCCAGGTGCGGGGTGAGCACCAGGGCCACGTCGCCGATCGCGGTGCCGAGTTCGTCGAGGACGGTTCGCTGTTCGCTGATTCGCTCGGAGTACCAGTCGAATGCCGGATGCGCCGGCAGGTTGCGGTATTCGTACGAATCGTCTTGCATCAGAATCTGATTGACGATCAATTCTTCGACTCGCACACCCATCAGGACCAGTGATCCGAGGGTCCGGAGCGCTTCGGCGGCCACCACGCGCTCGGCCGTCAGCACCAGATGAGCGCCCACCCGGGTGCCGTCGGTCAGCAGTGCGCTGAGCTTCTCGACGTGGGAACTGATGCGTTCCAACAGTTCGACCACCGCGATGGAGCGCGGATCGTCCGCACCGGCGGACAGCCTGCGGTGTCGCGGCCACGCGCGCTCGACGTACAGCGCGAAGGTGGCGGGCAGCGTCAACATCCGCAACGCGTCCGCGGTCGAGGCGCAATCCACCACGATGTGGTCCCACTGCCCGCAGCAGGCCAGCTCCCCCACCTCGGACAGGCCTAGCACTTCTTGAACACCCGGGAGCGCCGAAAGTTCTTCGGGCGCAATATCTTCCAGTTCGGACTCGGGAAAGCGACGACCGAGCGTCTCGGCGACGCCACGCCATCGCGTTTCGAGCAGCGCCAAGGTGTCCAGCGCCAGTGCGTCCAGCGAGCCGGTCTCGAGATCGGCCATCACCCGCACACTGTCGCGCCGGCCGTTCGGCGCGACCGTCACGCCGAGGACGTCGCCCAGCGAGTGCGCCTGGTCGGTGGAGACCAGCAGCACGCGCTGACCGGCGCGCGCTTCATGCACGGCCGTCGCGGCCGCCAAGGTGGACTTTCCTACCCCACCCTTGCCGACGAAAAGACTGATCCGAGAGGAGGAGGGGGCTGCTGATTCACCCAGACTCACTCAGCCTCTACTCGTTTCTTCAGATCCTTCAGTGCGGTGTCGGTCAACCTCCGCTCGGCTTTGCGCTTGAGCAACCCGATCATCGGAATCGCCAGATCGACCGTGAGTTCGTAGGTCACCTCGGTGCCAGACCCTTTGGGCGCCAACCGATATACGCCATCGAGGGACTTGAGCAGTGAACTGGATACCAGCGACCAGCTCACCGACTTGCGGTCTTTGGGCCACTTGTAGGACAACACCAGGGTGTCTTTGAGCACGCTGGTGTCGAGCACCAGCCGGGCCACCTTAGGGTTGCCGGCCGGGTCGGATTCCAGCACGTCTGCCTCTTTGTATTCCGACACCCACGTGGGATAGGAACCGATGTCGGCGATCACGTCCATGACCGTGCCCGGGTCCGCGTCGATATAGATCGTCTGGGCCGTCTTTTCCGCCACCTGCTCGCTTCCTTCTCCGCGCTGCGCGGGTAGGCAATCCTGCCCGCCGGAATCTACGTGGTCAGCGGCCGCAGCCTGCGCCCACTGCAGAAAACGGTACTCCCGACGGACTCAGGGCTGGTCGAGCACCGGAGAAACCCCGACCGGGCGGGAGCTCTCCAGCGTCGTCTTCACTTCGAAGGCCATCTTCTTGCCCGCGACCCGGCGCCGATGCGTCAGTTTCGCGAAGTTCAGCTTGGCCAGCCGCGCGGGCGCCACCGCGTTCGGCTCGGCGTGCAGAAAATAGTGCAACAACGCACCGCCGAGCATCGGTTCCAGCCAGATCTCCATGGTCCCGGTGAGCGGGCCGGCCACTTTCCACCGAACCCCCTGCGGGCCGCGGTCTTCGGTGACCTCCAGCCGCAGGTCGGGCCACCAGCGCCGCCAGTTGGACGGATCACCCACGGCAGCACCGATGCGCGCCGGATCAGCGGCGACGTAGGTCTCGTCGGCAATCTGAACGCTGTGCACGGGCACTAGCTTCACATACGACGGTTCCCGCCACGCTGCACCGTCGAGAAACCTCTGGTCAGCCGCGGGCCCCGGTGAGCCGCACGATCGGACTAGGCTGGTCGTCGCTTATTCGCAGGAAACACTGAAGCGAGGTCAGACGAGTGCGCGAATTGACTGTTCCCGCCGACTTCACGGTCGGCGAGCGCGACAACATCGTGTCGACGGTGTTCGAGCACGAGGGCGACGACCCCGACGCGGTGATCTATCAGCGACTGGTCGACGGGACCTGGACCGACGTGACGTGCGCGCAAGCTGCCGCCCAAATCCGTTCGACCGCACTGGGTTTGATCGCAGAAGGAGTCCGACCCGGCGACCGGGTGGCGATCTTTTCGGCCACCCGCTACGAGTGGGCGATTCTCGATCAGGCGATCCTCGCGACCGGTGCGGTCACCGTCCCGATCTACGAGACCTCGTCCGCCGAGCAGGTGCGCTGGGTGCTCAGCGACTCGGGCGCCGTCGTCGCGTTCGCCGAGACCGACGCCCACGCGACGATCATCTCCGAGTTGGCCGGCGAGCTTCCCGAATTGCGGCGGGTGCTACACATCGACGGATCAGGGCCGAAGGCACTCGAGCAACTCGAGCAGCAGGGCTCGTCGGTCGACCCGGCCGAACTCACCGCCCGCGTCGAGGCACTGCGCAGCAGCGATCCGGCGACGCTGATCTACACCTCGGGTACCACCGGCCGCCCCAAGGGCTGCCAGCTGACGCACGCGAACCTGGTCTACGAGACCCGCGGCACCAAGGAGGTGCTGCCGACGCTGCTGAAGAAGGGCGAGCGGCTGCTGATCTTCCTGCCGCTGGCGCATGTGCTTGCCCGGGCGTTGACGTTGTGCGCGTTCCACAACAAGGTCATCGTCGGATTCACCAGTGACATCAAGAATCTCGTGCCGATGTTCGGGGTGTTCAAGCCGACGGTCGTGGTGTCGGTGCCCCGGGTGTTCGAGAAGGTGTACAACACCGCCGCGCAGAACGCCGCCAGCGACGGCAAGGGCCGGATCTTCGAGATCGCCGCGCAGACCGCGGTCGACTGGAGCGAGGCGTCCGACCGCGGCGGCCCGGGTCTGCTGTTGCGGGCCAAGCACGTACTGTTCGACAGGCTGGTGTACCACAAGCTGCGCGCCGCCCTCGGCGGCGACTGCCGCGCCTCGGTGTCCGGGGGTGCACCGCTGGGCGCCCGACTGGGCCACTTTTACCGCGGCGTCGGCCTGACAGTGTACGAAGGCTACGGGCTGACCGAGACCAGCGCGGCGATCACAGTGAACCAGGTGGGCGCATGCAAAATCGGTACGGTCGGAAAGTTGGTGCCGGGCAACAGCTTACGCATTGCCGACGACGGCGAACTGCTGCTTCGCGGTGGTGTGGTGTTCCAGGGCTACTGGCACAACGACCAGGCCACCGCCGAGTCCTTCGAAGACGGCTGGTTCAAGACCGGTGACCTGGGCGCGGTCGACGAAAACGGATATCTGACGATCACCGGCCGCAAGAAGGAGATCATCGTCACCGCGGGCGGAAAGAACGTCGCCCCAGCGGTTTTGGAAGACCAACTGCGGGCCCACCCGTTGATCAGCCAGGCGATGGTGGTCGGTGATGCCAAGCCGTTCGTCGGAGCGCTGATCACGATCGACCCCGAGGCGATCGAGGGCTGGAAGCAGCGCAACGGCAAGGCCACCGGCGCATCGGTGGGCGACCTGGCCAATGACCCCGATCTGCTCGCCGAGGTGGACGCGGCCGTCAAGCAAGCGAATTTGTCGGTGTCGCATGCGGAGTCGATCCGCAAGTTCCGCATCCTGCCCGTCGACTTCACCGAGGACACCGGTGAACTGACCCCGACGATGAAGGTGAAGCGCAAGGTCGTTGCCGAGAAATTCGCCGGCGACATCGAGGCGATCTACGCCAAGGACTAGCCGCGGATCAGTTCGGAAAGTCGTCCGGCCAGGTCATCCCAGCGCCACTGCGTGGTTATCCATTGCCGGCCGGCGGCGCCCATCGCGGCGGCGCGAGCCGGGTCGGCCAGCAATTCGCTGACCGCATCGGCGATCTGCTCGACCGACCGGCCATCGACCACGAGCCCGGTCTTGTTGTGCTGCACAGTTTCCGGTGCTCCGCCGGAAGATCCGGCGACGACCGGCACGCCGGTGGCCGACGCCTCCAGGAAGACGATGCCGAGGCCCTCGACGTCCAGCCCAGCGCCGCGGGTGCGACACGGCATGGCGAACACGTCCGCCATCGCGTGATAGGCGGGCAACTCGGCGGACGGAACGCCGCCGGTGAACAGGACGTGCTCGGTGACACCCGATTGCTCGGCCAGCCCGCGCAGCGTGTCGGAGTAAGGGCCGCCGCCGGCGATGACCAGGGCCGCGCCGTCGACCCGCCGCCGGATGGCGGGCAGTGCCCTGATCAACATGTCCTGTCCTTTGCGCGGCACCAGACGGGACAGGCACACCACGGTCGGCCGCTCGCCCAGGCCGTAGCGGGCGCGCATCTCGCTGCGACTGGCCGGATCCGGCCGGAATCGCTCGGTGTCGACGCCGGGTGGCAGGTGCTCCAGGGCGGCTTTGGGTCCGAACGCCGAGGCAAACCTCCCTCGGGTGTAGCTGCTCACGTAGGTGACGACGTCGCTGTCGTCGCCGATGCGGCGCAGCACCGACCGGGCACCCGGCAGCATCGACCAGCCCACCTCATGGCCATGCGTGCTGGCCAGCACCCGCCTCGCCCCGGCCTGACGGGCGCGCGCCGCCAGCAGGCCCAACGGCGCGGCGGCGCCGAACCAGACGGTGTCGATGTCGTGTTCGCCGATCAGCCGCCGCATCCGGGCTTCGACGCCCGGGCCGGGCAGCATCAACGTGCCCGGATGGCGCACAACGTGGTAGCCGGCGGTCCGGGCGTCGAAGGCGTCGGCGTCCTTCCACTGCGGCGCGTACACGGTGAGCGTGTGCTCCCCCGCAGCCGCGAGCCGGGACACCAAATCGACCAGGTAGGACTGGATACCGCCGCGCCGTGGCGGAAAGTCGTTGGTTACCAGCAGGACCCGGGACACCTAGGAAGGCTAGCTTGACGGTCAGCGCGTGGGCTGACGGGTCAACCACTGCCGCCAATCCGCGAGCAACCCCGCGTCGTCGGTGCCGAGCACCTGTCGGACCGCCGCCGGCAGGGTGGTGTGCCGATCGCCGCAGGCGGCGACATAGAACGCCCGCAGCGTCGGCGGACCACGGGTGTCGGCGACGTAGAGCGCGAACGTCCAGGCCCGGTCGTAGGCCTGCGACCGCCGCGAACCAGGATCGTCGAGATCAGCGTCAGAGGGTAGTGCCGCGGGGAGGCCGATGTCGGGCAGCGGACGCTGCGGTCGTGCGACGTAGTCGGCTACGCCTTCGGTCAGCCATCGCGGTGCGTCCAGCGCAGTGTCGGCGCGAGCAGCGTAGTGAAAAAGCTCGTGCGTCAACACAATTCGCAAGGCACGCTGATTCATGTCCACCGCTCCGGGCGCGAAGACGATCCGCTGGCCGAGCGCCGCCCGGTGGGCCGGATCGACCCGGTCGGCGACGGCGATCGCCGCGATGTCGGCCCACTGCGCCGCCGGGCCGCCACCCGCCTTCGCCGCGAACTGCTGCTGAGTGCCGGTGGCCACCACGTCGATGTCGCGGGGCCAGTCGACGCCCCAGAAGGCCTCGACGGCGTCGATGGCCGGGCCGATGCCTTCGGCCACGCGGGACAGCAGTGTCTGCCCGCGCCCACCGCCGAGGTTCGTCATCTGTAGCGTGCGATCGCCCACCTCGAGACTTGGCGAACCGGCGGGCAGCGCCTGGGCGGGCGGCGCGGGCGGGGCGTCGACAGCAGGACGCGTCGCGAAGAAGGCGGCGGCGGCCAACTCGGCGATCAGGACGCAGGCCAGTAGCCCGCGCCGGCCGTCAGTAGCGGCGGGCGTCGTAGATCGGGCCGGAGGAGTTCATCGGCACCACCCGTACCGGCACACCGTAGGTGGACGAGTGGATCATCATGCCGTCGCCGATATAGAGGCCGGCGTGCGAGGCGTCGGAATAGAAGGTCAGCACGTCGCCGGGCTGCAGGTCCGACAGCGAGACCGGCTGTCCGCCGTGCGCCATCGCCTGACTGGAGTGCGGCAACGCGATGCCGGCCTGCTGGAATGCCCACATCACCAGGCCCGAACAGTCGAAGCCACCCGGCGCGGCGCCACCCCAGGAGTACGGGTCGCCGACCCGCGTCAACGCGGCCTGAACGGCGATCGCGCCCTGGCCGCTGCCCGGTCCGGCGCCCGGGCCACCGGGCTGTCCACCGCCCGGCGGCAGTGCGTCAGGAGCGGGCGGCGCCGCGGGAGGAGGCGGACCCGGCGCGGCCAACGCGGTGCGCTCGTGCGGGTTGAGAGCGAGGTATTGCGACTTGACGATGCCGATCTGCAGCTGCAACCGGCTCTGCTTGGACTGCAGGTCGGCCCTTACCGAGGCGGCCTGCTCGGCCGCGGTCTTGGCGTCGGCAGCCGACTTCGCGGACTCCGACTCGGCCTTGGCGGCCTCTTCACGGGTGGCGCGGTAGGTCGCCATCTGCGCCAGCATCGCGGTGGAGATGACTCGCGAGACCGCGAGTTTGCCGATCAGCTGCTGCGGCGACTCGGCGGTCATGATCGCGTTCATGCCGTCGGTGCGACCACCCATGTACATCGCGGCGGCAAACTTGTCGACACCGGCCTGGAAAGTTGCCAACCGGGTTTTCGCGGCGTCGGCCGCGGCAACCGCGTCGGCGTGCTTCTTGTCAGCGGCTCGCTGCGCAGCCAGCTTGTTGTTGAGATCAAGCTGCGCGCTGTGCATCGCTTCGGTGGTCTGTTCGGCCTGCCGCGAAAGCTCACTGAGCTTTGCCGTCGCGTCGTTGGCCGGATCGGCCAGCACACCGCTGGCGGCCACTCCGGAGAGAGCGACGAATCCGGCTAGCGCTGCAACAGCCAAGCGCCGAGCGACGCGCAAAGAAACGCGGTCACCATTTAGCCTTTTTCGCAAAACCTTGCATCCTTAAAACGCGTCGGTAGAAGACCGGATCTGCTTTAGGTCTCAGATAGGTTACGAAACGCCTTCGGGCTTGTCCAACTGTGAGTTGTTAAGAAAACAGCAAGATTTCATGCTAACGGCGTTAGGCAACACCAGGCCGCTGGCGATGGACGGGTACCAACCGCAGCCTGGGCGCCATCCCCGCGTCGGCAAGCACCTCGAGGGCGGCGCGCTCATCTTCCAGCAAAGTTTCCGGTACCCCGAGTATCACGCTGACGACGCAATCCCGGCACCCCGGACCGCGAACCGCGCAGTCCTCACAGTCGATGATCACGGGTTCCGCCGGGTCGGGCGGAACTACCGCCGCCTGTTCAGGCTCGCTGCTGAGCGCCATGAGGCTGCTCCTTCCGTCGTGTCGGTCGGGTGTTGATTCGAGACGCTAACCGCGGGCACCGACAAGTTTTTCCGCGCTCGCCGACCACCCCTCGCATCGCCGCCCGGCGCGACGCGCCGCGGCAGAGTCCGTGCCGTGTCGGTGCGAGTGGTTAACGTCGCCGCCATGGGCGCGCCCGCTGCCGAGCAGCTGTGCATCCCCGACCTGGACGGGGCTACCGAAACATCGCTGCGCGAAACAACTTTCGTCGTCGTCGACCTGGAGACCACCGGCGGCCGGATGAACGCCCGCGACGGCAAAGCCCCCGACGCGATCACCGAGATCGGCGCGGTGAAGGTCCGCGGCGGCGTGGTGCTGGGTGAGTTCGCCACCCTGGTCGATCCGCAGCGCAGCATTCCACCGCAGATCGTTCAACTGACCGGCATCACCACGGCCATGGTGTGCGATGCGCCGACCATCGCCGGGGTGCTGCCGATGTTCCTGGAGTTCGCCCGGGGCGCGGTGCTGGTAGCCCACAACGCCCGGTTCGACATGGGGTTTTTGCGGGCCGCCGCCGAGCAGTGCGGAATCCGCTGGGCTCGGCCCCAGACACTGTGCACGGTCCAGTTGGCCCGCCGGGTGCTCAGCCGGGAAGAGGCACCCAGCGTCCGACTGGCGTCACTTGCCCGGTTGTTCGCCGTAGCCAACCAGCCCACCCACCGCGCCCTAGACGACGCCCGGGCCACCGTCGAGGTGCTGCACGCGCTGATCGAGCGCGTCGGCAACCAGGGCATACACAGCTACGCCGAGCTGCGGACCTACCTTCCGAATGTGCCGCCGGCGCAACGCCGTAAACGGGTACTTGCCGAAGGGCTGCCGCGCCGACCGGGCATCTACCTTTTTCACGGACCGTCCGACGAAGTGCTCTACGTCGGAACCGCAATCAACCTGCGGCGCAGGGTGAGTCAGTATTTCAACGGCTCGGATCAGCGCACCCGGATGAAAGAGATGGTCGCGCTGGCCACCCGGGTCGAACACATCGAATGCGCGCACGCGCTCGAAGCCGGCGTCCGCGAGCTGCGGATGCTGAGCGCGCATGCGCCGCCGTACAACCGTCGGTCGAAATTTCCGCAACGTTGGTGGTGGCTGGTGCTCAGCGACGAGGCGTTCCCGCGGTTGTCAGTGGTGCGCACACCGCGCCACGACCGCGCCGTCGGACCGTTCCGGTCGCGCGCCGACGCCGCCGACGCCGCCGACCTGCTGGCCCGCTTCACCGGTGTGCGCACCTGCACCAAGCGGCTGAGCCGGATGGCGACCCACGGGCCGGCCTGCCCGCAGCGCGAGGTGTCGCCCTGCCCGGCCGAGCGGGACGTCACCGCGGCGCACTACCGGCCCGCGGCCGAGCGTGCCATCGCGCTGATCGACGGTCTGGACAATTCCGCTCTGGCGGCGGCCGCCGAGCGGATCGCCGAGCTGGCCGGACGTCAGCGCTACGAGACCGCGGCCCGGCTGCGCGATCACACCGTGGAGGCCGCCGACGTGCTGTGGCGCGGTCAGCGCCTGCGTTCGCTGGCTGCGCTGCCCGAGCTGGTGGCGGCCGCTCCAGACGGCGCCGGCGGGTGGCAGCTCGCCGTCATCCGGCACGGTCAGCTCGCGGCGGCCGGCTGCGCCCGTCGCGGCGTTCCGCCGATGCCCGTCGTCGAGGCGATCGAGGCCGGCGCTCAGGTGGTCCTGCCGCAGCCCGCCCCGCTGGGCGGCGCGCTGGTCGAGGAAACAGCGCTGATTGTGCTCTGGCTCGCCGCTCCAGGCGTGCGCATCGTCAGAACCAGCGGCGAGCAGGGGTGGTGTTCGCCGGTGCGGTCGGCGGGCCCGTGGGCCGAGTGGGCCGCGGCGGCGCGTTCGGCGCGGGTGGCGGCCGAACAGGCCGTCACCAGCCGCGACTCAGAGCTGCTGACTGAACCGCACCCAACGCGCGAGCAGTTGTTCGGCCGAACCGCTGTCGATCGCCTCGGCGGCGCGGCCGAGTCCGTCTTCCCACGCCGGCAGCCACTCGGCGCGGCTGGATAGCCCGGCGTGCGCGACGATCGCGCCGGCCGCGTTCAGCACGACGGCGTCGCGCACCGGGCCTTTGGTCCCCGCCAGCACCGAACGGGCCTCCCCGGCGTTGGCGGTCGCGTCGCCGCCCAGCAGCTCCTCGAGTTCGGCCCGGGCGAACCCGAACCCGGCGGGATCGAACGTCAGCTTGTCCACCGTCCCGGCCTGCACCCGCCAGATCGTGCTGGTCGTCGTGGTCGTCAGCTCGTCGAGACCGTCGTCGCCGTGCACCACCAGCACGCTGGACCGGCGCGCGGCGAAGACTCCGGCCATCACCTCGGCCAGGTCTGCAAACGCGCAGCCGATCAGCCCGGCTCGCGGCTGCCCCGGATTGGTAAGTGGCCCAAGTAGATTGAAGACGGTCGGCACGCCGATCTCCCGCCGCACCGCCGAGGCGTGCCGGTAGGACGGGTGGAACTGGGGTGCGAAGCAGAACCCGATCCCCACTTCGACCACGCTGCGCACGACCTCGTCGGGGTCCAGGTCGATGCGCACGCCGAGCGCTTCCAGGGTGTCCGCCCCGCCGGCCAGCGACGAGGCCGCGCGGTTGCCGTGTTTGACCACGGGAACCCCGCTGGCAGCCACCACGATCGCCGCCATGGTGGACAGGTTGACCGTGCTGACGCCGTCGCCGCCGGTGCCGACCACGTCGACGGTGTCGGTCCCGATCTTGTCGGTGGGCAGCCGGCGGCCGTGCCGGAGCATCACGTCGGCCAACTCGCCCACTTCCGCAGACGTCGGCGACTTCATCTTGATCGCAACGGCGAACGCGGCGAGCTGCGCCGGCGTCGCGGCGCCGGACATGATCTGCTCCATCGCCCAGCCGGCCTGCCCGCGCGGCAGGTCTCGGCCTTCGGTCAGTGATTCCAGGACTCGCGGCCACGACAGTGACCCCTCCGAGGGCTGCTCAGCGGGCCCGGAAAATGAGGTCACCACGCCGTAGATGGTCCCACGATGTTCCTGCTGCGACGGCGGACAGGGGTGCGGCCGGACATGTGTGCGAATATCACACGCCGAATTGCCGCCCCGGGTAGAGCTGGACAACTACAAAGCGTCATACTTGCGGATGTGACGAGTGCGGTAGGGACCTCGGGTACGGCAATCACGGCGCGAGTGCATTCGCTGAACCGCCCGAACATGGTCAGTGTCGGCACCATTGTGTGGCTTTCCAGCGAGTTGATGTTCTTTGCTGGACTGTTCGCCTTCTACTTCACTGCGCGGGCGCAGGCGGCGGGCGACTGGCCGCCGCATCCGACCGAGCTGAACCTGTACCAGGCGGTGCCGGTGACGCTGGTGCTCATCGCGTCGTCGTTCACCTGCCAGATGGGTGTGTTCGCGGCCGAGCGCGGAGACGTGTTCGGCCTGCGCCGCTGGTACCTGCTCACCTTCGGGATGGGGTTGTTCTTCGTCCTGGGCCAGGCGTACGAGTACTTCCACCTGGTGAGCCACGGAACCACCATCCCCGGCAGCGCCTACGGCAGCGTGTTCTACCTGGCCACCGGATTCCACGGGCTGCACGTCATCGGCGGTCTTATCGCCTTCATCTTCCTGTTGGCGCGCACCACGATGAGCAAGTTCACCCCCGCCCAGGCGACCGCGTCGATCGTGGTGTCCTACTACTGGCACTTCGTCGACATCGTCTGGATCGCGCTGTTCGCCACGATCTATTTCATCCGATGACCAGCATGCTCAAGAACAGGAGTGCTCGGTTGAAGAAACTGGGGCTGAACCGATCGCTGAGTGACCGGGCGCGCCGCCGCCTGCGTCGCCGGTTGTCGGCCGGACTGCTGCTGGTGCTGGCCCTCGTGGTCGCCGGCGGGTTGGCCGCCGTCTTGACCCCCAGCCCGCAGGTGGCCGTCGCCGACGAATCGTCGTCGGCGCTGTTGCGAACGGGCAAGCAGCTTTTCGACACCTCGTGCGTGACGTGCCACGGCGCCAACCTGCAGGGCGTCCCGGACCGCGGGCCCAGCCTGATCGGTGTGGGCGAGGCCGCGGTCTACTTCCAGGTGGGCTCCGGCCGGATGCCCGCGATGCGTGGCGAGGCCCAGGCGATGCGCAAGGACCCGATCTTCGACGAGGCACAGGTCGATGCGCTGGGCGCCTACGTGCAGGCCAACGGTGGCGGGCCGATTGTGGAACGTAATGCCGACGGCAGCATCGAGACGACGTCGCTGCGCGGCAATGACCTGGGCCGCGGTGGCGACCTGTTCCGGCTGAACTGCGCCTCGTGCCACAACTTCACCGGTAAGGGCGGCGCGCTGTCCTCCGGCAAGTTCGCCCCTGATCTGGCTCCGGCCAACGAGCAGCAGATTCTCGCCGCGATGCGCACCGGGCCGCAGAACATGCCGAAGTTCTCGGACCGTCAACTCTCGTTCGACGCCAAGAAGGACATCATCGCGTACGTGAAGAACGCGACCACGGAACGGAGTCAGGGCGGCAACGGCCTGGGCGGCTTCGGTCCCGCGCCCGAAGGCATGGTGGCGTGGATCGTCGGGATGGTGGCCTGCATCGGCGCGGCACTGTGGATTGGGGCGCGATCATGACCGACGAGCCGAAGGGCACACAGCCCACCGAGGCCGAGTTGAACGCGATGTCGCGTGAGGAGCTCGTCGAACTCGGCGGTCGCCTCGACGGCGTCACGACCGTCTTCAAAGAACCACGCTGGCCGGTCGAGGGCACCAAGGCCGAGAAGCGCGCCGAGCGCTCGGTGGCCGTCTGGCTGCTGCTGGGCGGTTTGCTGGGCCTGGCGCTGCTGCTGGTCTTCCTGTTCTGGCCGTGGGAGTACCAGCCCGAAGGCGCCTCGGGCAACCTGGCGTACTCGCTCGCGACCCCGCTGTACGGGCTGACCTTCGGTGGTTCCGTGCTGTGCATCGCGATCGGTGCGGTGCTGTTCCAGAAAAAGTTCATCCCCGAAGAGATTTCGATCCAGGACCGCCACTACGGCGAAGCCGGGTCCGACGAGATCGACCGCAAGACCGCCGCGGCGAACCTCGACGACGCGTTCCAAGGATCGACCCTGCGTCGTCGCAAACTGATCGGCCTGTCGCTCGGCGCGAGCCTCGGAGCGTTCGGCCTCGGCACGCTGGTGGCGTTTGCCGGCGGCCTGATCAAGAATCCGTGGAAGCCGGTCGTGGACACCGCCGACGGCAAGAAAGCCGTGCTGTGGACCTCGGGCTGGACGCCACGGTTCCACGGCGAGACCATTTTCCTTGCCCGGGCCACCGGCGAGGGCAAGAGCGCGCCGTTCACCAAGATGCGCCCGGAGGACCTGGACGCCGGCGGCATGGAAACGGTCTTTCCGTGGCGGGAGTCCGACGGTGACGGCACCACGGTCGAGTCGCACGAGAAGTTGTCCCTGATCTTGTCCGCCGTCCGCAACCCGGTGATGTTGATCCGCATCAAATCCACCGACCTGCCGAAGGTGGTCAAGCGCAAGGGCCAGGAGAGCTTCAACTTCGGTGAGCTCTTCGCCTACACGAAGGTGTGTTCGCACCTGGGCTGCCCCGCGTCCCTCTACGAGCAGCAGGACTACCGCATCCTGTGCCCGTGCCACCAGTCGCAGTTCGACGCATTGCATTACGCAAAGCCGATATTCGGCCCGGCCGCGCGTGCTTTGGCCCAACTACCCATCACAATCGATGCTGACGGTTATCTGGTCGCCAACGGCGACTTCATCGAGCCCGTCGGACCGGCATTTTGGGAGCGCACAACAATATGAGTCCAACACTGAGTCCCCCTAAAATCGGCGACGTCCTGGCCGGCCAAGGCAACGCCGTCGACTCCCGTTATCACCTCTCGGCTGCAACACGCCGCCAGCTGAACAAGGTCTTTCCGACGCACTGGTCGTTCCTGCTCGGCGAGATCGCCATGTACAGCTTCATCGTGCTGCTGCTGACCGGTGTGTACCTGACGCTGTTCTTCGACCCGTCCATGCAGGAAGTCACCTACAACGGCGTCTACCAGCCGCTGCGCGGTGTGGAGATGTCGAAGGCGTTCGCGTCGGCCCTCGACATCAGCTTCGAGGTGCGCGGCGGGCTGTTCGTCCGCCAGGTCCACCACTGGGCCGCCCTGCTCTTCGCGGCGTCGATCATGGTGCACCTGGCCCGGGTCTTCTTCACCGGCGCGTTCCGCCGGCCCCGTGAAGCCAACTGGGTGATCGGCTCGCTGCTGCTGATCCTGGCGATGTTCGAGGGGTACTTCGGCTACTCGCTGCCCGACGACCTGCTGTCCGGCATCGGCCTGCGCGCCGCACTGTCCTCGATCACCCTGGGAATGCCGGTGGTGGGCACCTGGCTGCACTGGGCGCTGTTCGGTGGCGACTTCCCCTGCGGTGGTGCCGGAAACGACTGCACCGCAGCGGGTTACATCGTTCCGCGGATGTACGGGCTGCACATCCTGCTGCTGCCGGGCATCATCCTGGCGTTGATCGGGGCCCACCTGGCGTTCGTGTGGTTCCAGAAGCACACCCAGTTCCCCGGGCCCGGCCGCACCGAGAACAACGTCGTCGGCGTTCGCGTGATGCCGGTGTTCGCCGTCAAGTCCGGTGCGTTCTTCGCATTGACCACCGGCATCCTGGGACTGATGGGTGGTCTGCTGCAGATCAACCCGATCTGGAATCTGGGACCCTACAAGCCATCTCAGGTCTCGGCAGGCTCGCAGCCGGACTTCTACATGATGTGGCCCGACGGCTTGGCCCGACTCTGGCCGGCCTGGGAGTTCTACTTCTTCCACCACACCATCCCCGCGACGGTCGCGGTCGGAACGCTGATGCTGGGGATCTTCGCCCTGCTGATCGTGTATCCGTTCCTGGAGAAGCGATTCAGCGGCGACACCGCCCACCACAACCTGCTGCAGCGCCCACGCGATGTGCCGGTACGGACGTCGATCGGCGCCATGGCGATCGCGTTCTACATGGTGCTGACGTACTCGTCGATCAACGACATCATCGCCTACAAGTTCCACATCTCGCTGAATGCGACGACGTGGATGGGACGCATCGGCATGGTGGTGCTTCCGCCGCTGATCTACTTCATCACCTACCGCTGGTGTGTCGCGCTGCAGCGCAGTGACCGTGCCGTTCTCGAGCACGGCATTGAGACGGGCATCATCAAGCGGCTGCCGCACGGTGCCTACATCGAGCTGCATCAGCCGCTGGGACCTGTCGACGAGCACGGCCACCCCTTGCCGCTCGAATACCAGGGCGCTCCGGTGCCGGTGAAGATGAACAAGCTCGGCTCGGCCGGCTCCCCCGGCTCCGGCAGTTTCCTCTACGCCGACCCGCCGTCCGAGGCTGATGCGCTGTCCGAGGCCCACCACGCCGCCGAGTCCCGTGCGCTCACCGCGCTGCGCGAGCACCAGGGCGACAGCAACGGCAACGGCTCGAGCAACGGCCACGGGTTGAGCAACGGCAACGGGTCGAGCAACGGTCACGGATCGACGAACGGCCACAACTAGTACGTCGCGCTGATCCCGGCTTCGGCAACGGAGCCGGGATCTTTGCGTTGTCGGGCAGCCGGTTGAGTCCCGGCGTGTGTCAGTCCGAGGCGTGTGTCAGTGCGGGGCGTGTGTCAGCGCGCGAGCTTGCCGCGCAGTTGCCGCACCTGCTGCCAGGGCACCAGCGGCATGACGAGCGTGATGGCGCCGGCGATCGCGTAGCCGGTCCAGGAGACGCCGTCGTGGCCGATCGCCATCGCATACGTCGCCGCGGCCACCGCGAGCAGAGCCCCGCCCATGGCGCCCATCAGCGCGGCGGTGCCGCGCAACCAGAACCGGTCCACCTCTGGGCCGTCGAGAGCCGGCCGTCGCGCGCTGACCGGCTCGGGACCACCCTCGGCCACCCCGGTCGGCTGCCCGGCCCGGATCGACCGGGCGCTGACCGTTCGCGCCGGCGAGCCCGCCGAACGGGCTACCGGAGCGTCCTTGATGATCCGGCGGGCGCGTAACAGCATCGGGATCGCGGCCAGGATGATCAGCGCGGAAATGATGATGATCGCGTAGAGCACCGACGAGGCGTGCGGGTTGCCCTTGGCGGCGTGGAAACCGCGGCCCAGATCCATCAGCGCGACAAGCGCGGCCACGCTCGTCCCGACCAGCGCGAGCCAGACGGCGGCGCACGAGCCGACCAGAACCCGGTCCGACGTGACCGCTGTGAGCTTGCCGCCGCTACCCCAGGCTGACGAATACCTGTCGGGCATCAGCAGTTGACCTGTGGCTGGTTGTTCTCGTTGGCCGACAACACAGTTCCATCGCTGGCGGTGACCTTGCAGTTGAGCTTGCTCAGCCGCAGCAGGCTGGACGCCTCGATCGACCCGACGTCGGATGCCGAAATCGGCGTGAGCGTAATGGTCCAGGGGATGTAGACGTTGGACAGCGTCCGTCGCATCCCCGACGAATCGGTGTAGGTGATCGTGATCTGGTCGAACGGGGCCTTGGTGCCGGTCACCGAATACGTGTACTGCTTGGGCCCGGTCGGAGCGGGCGCCGGGGCAGGTGCCGGGGCGGGCGCGGGCGCGGGCGCGGGTGCCGGCTCAGGGGCGGGGGCAGGTGGCGGCACGGACTCCGGGGACGACGCCGGCGGCGGTGGTTGCTGCTCACTCGACGGCGGCGGGGCCGGCGGCACTGCCTCCTTGGACGACGGCGGCGCCGGACGTTGTTTGGACGACGGGAACTCGTCCTGGATCGGGGGTGTCGACACGGGCGCGCTGCTGGGCGCGGCGGTGTTGGTGTTGTCAGAACGCGTGAACAGCAACGACACCGACACCACGAGGGCTATCGCCGCGACGATCGCGGCGACGCCGACGATCCACGGCCACCGCGCGGTCTTCTCGTCCTCGTCGTGCGGGGCCGGCTCTTCGTAATGGTCGTAGTCGTAGAGGTCGAGGTTGGCCGGCACGTAAGGCCCGCTGCTGATGTGTTCGGACTCCGGAGCCGAGTAGGCGCGCGAGTAGACGTCGGTTTGACCAGTCGGGATCTCGGCGTCGGGGTCCCCCGCGCCCACACCGAGATCGCTGTCACCACCGTCGAATTCGTTTGCGCTACGGGTGGCCTCGATGCCGGGTTCCAGTTCTTCGGACTCCGGTCCTGGTGGATTCGGCCCGCTCATGATCGTCTGTCCTGTTCGACTACTTCATCGGCGTACGCAGCACCGTGACGGTGTTGTGGGGCGCGCGCTCCGATATTGCCCGAATGTGCCTCGGGAAACCCTACCCAACCAGATCCCGCAGGACATTCCGGGCGACCGGGTCTCGGATGAACTGACGCCCGGATTGTGACCTTCACCGACGCCGGGTCAGTGCTTCTCCGGGCCTACGTAATACTCGAAGACAAGTCCGGCGGCCGAGCTCAGAATGAACACCACGCCGGCTCCGATCAGCCACGGCAGCCAGAGCGCGATCCCGACCGCTGCCACTGAGCCGGACAGTGCGATCAGGATCGGCCACCAGCTGTGCGGGCTGAAGAAGCCCAGTTCGCCTGCGCCGTCACTGATCTCAGCACCTTCGTAGTCTTCGGGGCGAGTGTCGAGCCGACGGGCGACGAAGCGGAAGAAGGTGGCGATGATCAGCGCCAGTCCACTGGTCAGCGCCAGCGCCGTGGTCCCGGCCCACTCGATGCCACCGGTGGCGAACAGGCTGGTCAGCACGCCGTAGAGCACCGTGCAGAAGACGAAAAACGCTGCGATGAACTCGAACAGCCGGGCTTCGATGTGCATGGGTTATCCCTACTTGCTCGCCTGCGGCGCCATCTCGCCGCGGCGGGTGTCGAACGGATGAGTGGTGACCGCCACCGGGTTTTGCGCGATGGCCTGCAACGCCTGGGCATTGGTCTTGCCCGTGCTCCGCTGCTGCAGGTAGGCCTTGAAGTCGTTGGGTTGAACCACCCGGACTTCGAAGTTCATCATCGAGTGGTAGGTGCCGCACATCTCGGTGCAACGACCCACGAAGGCACCGGTCCGGTCGATCTTCGCCACCTGGAAGCGGTTGACGGAGTGGTTGGCCGCCGGGTCGGGCATCACGTCGCGCTTGAACAGGAACTCCGGCACCCAGAACCCGTGGATCACGTCGGCTGAGGCCAGCGTGAATTCGATTCGCTTGCCGGCGGGCAGCACCAGCACGGGAATCTCGGTGCTGGTGCCAATGGTCTCGACCTTGTCGAAGTTGAGGTAGGTGCGGTCCTCGGTATTGCGTCCGCGCACCGGGCCGACCAGTTCTTCGCCGTGCTTGTCCTTGCCCTCGGGCTTGGACACCATCGCGGCCTTCTTCGCCGCGTCGGCGCCGTCGTACTTGAAGGTGCCGTCTTTGAACTGCACCTTCTGGTAGCCGAACTTCCAGTTCCACTGGAACGAGGTGACGTCCACGACAACCTCGGGGTCAGCCTCCAGGTGCAGCATCTTCTCCTGCACCACCACGGTGAAGTAGAACAGCACCGAGATGATCAGGAACGGCGTCACGGTGAGCACCAGCTCGAGCGGCATGTTGTAGCCGAACTGCCGGGGCAACTCGGTGTCGGTGGCCTTCTTGCGGTGGAACACCGACGACCAGAACATCAGCGCGAAGACGACGGCGCCGACCACCAATGCGGCGATCACCGAACCGATCCACAGCTGGCGGTTCCAGGCGCCTTCCTCGGTGATACCGGTCGGCCAGCCCAGGCCCAGGGCCTGCGACCAACTGCAGCCGCTCAGGCTCATCGCCAACACACCGAGCATGCCGACGACAGCGGGCCGGCGTAACCGGCGCAAAGCTGAGGTACGGCCCTGCGAACAGCCTGGCCCGCGAGATGTCACGGTCGCGCCTCCCTGAATTACAAGCTGAACCGACCCCGCATCCCAGCTCACGGGACTGTCGGATGACTCGCACGTCGAATACTACGCAGCGTAGACCACCCACGCAGCGGACCTGTGTGCAGGCCCGCCGCTTTTCGTGTCGACCGATCGCGGCGTCAGCGAGCAGGCCGGAATCCATGTTCGGCCGTCGCCCTGCGGCATCCGTGATCGGTCGCCGCGGTGCGGCATACTGATCGGCGATGTGTGGACTGCTGGCCTTTGTGGCCGCCCCGGCCGGCGCCGACCCGTCCGGCGGCGCGGACGCCGCGACCGAGGCCATCGCGCGGGCATCGCAGCTGATGCGCCATCGCGGGCCCGACGAGCCGGGGACGTGGGCCGGCCCCGGGGGAACCGTCGTTTTCGGCTTCAACCGGCTGTCCATCATCGACATCGCCCACTCGCATCAGCCGCTGCGCTGGGGGCCGGTGGACAGCCCCGATCGCTACGAGCTGGTGTTCAACGGCGAGATCTACAACTACCTGGAGTTGCGCGCTGAGCTCGCCGAGCAGCACGGCGCCGTCTTCGCCACCGACGGCGACGGCGAGGCGATCGTCGCGGCGTTCCATTACTGGGGGCCGGACGCGCTACTGCGACTGCGGGGCATGTTCGCGTTCGCGATCTGGGACACCTCGACCGACGAATTATTCTGTGCCCGAGACCCGTTCGGCATCAAGCCGCTGTTCATGGCGACCGGCACCGGGGGCACCGCGGTGGCCAGCGAGAAGAAATGTCTGCTGGACCTCGCCGATTTGATCGGGTTCGACGCTGGGATCGACGAGCGCGCGGTCCAGCACTACACCGTGCTGCAGTACGTGCCCGAACCCGAGACTCTGCACCGCGGTGTGCGCCGCCTGGAATCAGGCTGTTACGCCCGCATCCGACCCGGCCAGGAGCCGTCGACCACCCGTTACTTCGTGCCGCGGTTCCAGTCGGTTCCGCTGTCGCGCGGCACCGAACAGCACCGCTACGACGAGATCACCGCGGTCCTGGAGGACTCGGTGGCCAAGCACATGCGGGCCGACGTCACGGTCGGCGCGTTCCTGTCCGGAGGGATCGACTCGACGGCGATCGCGGCGCTGGCCATCCGGCACAACCCGCGGTTGATCACCTTCACCACCGGCTTCGAGCGCGAGGGATTCTCGGAGGTCGACGTCGCGGTCGCGTCGGCCGAGGCCATCGGAGCCCGCCACATCGCCAAGGTGGTCAGCGCGGAGGAGTTCGTCGAGGCGTTGCCCGAAATCGTCTGGTATCTCGACGAACCCGTGGCCGACCCGGCGCTGGTCCCGCTGTTCTTCGTCGCCCGCGAAGCGCGCAAGCACGTCAAGGTGGTGCTCTCCGGCGAGGGTGCCGACGAGCTGTTCGGCGGTTACACGATCTACCGGGAACCGTTGTCGCTCAAGCCTTTCGATTACCTGCCCCGGCCGCTTCGGCGTTCGATGGGCAAGGTGTCCAAGCCGCTGCCGGAAGGTATGCGCGGCAAGAGCCTGCTGCACCGCGGATCGCTGACGCTCGAAGAGCGGTACTACGGCAACGCGCGCAGCTTCTCCGACGCGCAACTGCGCGACGTGCTGACGGCATTCCGTCCGGAATGGACCCACATCGACGTCACGGCGCCGGTGTACGCCGAATCCGGCGCCTGGGACCCGGTCGCGCGCATGCAGCACATCGACCTGTTCACCTGGCTGCGCGGCGACATCCTGGTCAAAGCCGACAAGATGACGATGGCCAACTCGCTGGAACTACGGGTGCCGTTTCTCGATCCCGAGGTGTTCGCCGTCGCGTCCAAACTCCCGGTGGACGCCAAGATCACCCGCACTACCACCAAGTACGCCCTGCGCCGGGCGCTCGAGTCGGTCGTCCCGGCACATGTGCTCAACCGGCCCAAACTCGGTTTCCCGGTGCCGATTCGGCACTGGCTGCGGGCCGGCCCGCTGCTGGAGTGGGCGCACGAGACGGTCAACGCATCGGCCACCGACTACCTGATCGACCGGGCGGCCGTGCTGCGGATGCTCGACGAACACCGTTGCGGGACATCAGATCACAGCCGCAGGTTGTGGACGGTGTTGATCTTCATGCTGTGGCATGCGATCTTCGTCGAGCACCGGGTGGTGCCACAGATCAGCGAGCCGCAATACCCCGTCGAGCTCTAGTACTCGGCGGCGACCCGCTTCACCCGGCCTTCCGCCGCGCTTGCGATCGCCGCTAGTACTCGGCGGCGACCCGCTTCACCCGGCCTTCCGCCGCGCTCGGCGGCGACCCGCTAGGGGTTACTTCAGGATCGCGGCGATCTCGTCGGCGGCGTCGGCACCGTAGGCGTTGGCCAGCCGGGTCTTGGCTGCCGCGGCGTCCCAGGTCCATTCCTGGGTGCCGGTCGACTCCAGCACCAGCACCGCGACCAGCGAGCCCAGCTGCGCCGAGCGCTCCAGGCTCAGGCCGCCGCTGCGACCGGTGAGGAAGCCGGCCCGGAAGACGTCGCCGCCACCGGTGGGGTCGACCGGGTTGGCGTCGGGGATGACGTCGACATGCAGGGTGCTGCCGTCTTTGTCGACGATGTCGACGCCCTTGGCGCCGAGCGTGGTGACCCGCAAGCCGACCTTCTTCGCCACGTCGGCTTCGGTCCAGCCGGTCTTGGACTGCAGCAGTTCCCACTCGTAGTCGTTGGTGAACAGGTACTCCGCGCCGTCGACGAGCTTGTCGATCTCCTCGCCGGACAACCGAGGCAGTTGCTGCGACGGGTCGGCGGCGAACGGCAGGCCGAGCTCGCGGCACTCCTCGGTGTGCACCACCATCGCGGCCGGGTCGTTGGCGCCGATGATCACCAGGTCGGGCTTGCCGAGCGAGGACACCAGGTCGGCCAGCTTGATGTTGCTTGCCTCCGACATCGCGCCCGGGTAGAACGAGGCGATCTGGGCCAGGTCCTCATCGGTGGTGCAGACAAAACGCGCAGTGTGAGCGGATTTCGAGATCAGCACGTGGTCGGTGTTGACACCGTGCGACTGCAACCACTTGCCGTAGTCGCCGACGAAGTCGTCACCGGCGGCGCCGACCAGGGCCACGTCGCCGCCGAGGACGCCGATCGCGAAGGCGATGTTTCCGGCGACACCACCGCGGTGGATCACCAGGTCATCCACCAGGAAGCTCAGCGACACCTTCTCCAGGTGCTCGGCCAGCAGGTGTTCGGAGAACCGACCCGGGAACCGCATCAAGTTGTCAGTGGCGATAGAACCGGTTACCGCGATCGTCACGAAATCCACCCCTTCAGGTCCAAAGCTCGGCTAGTTGAGCCTACCGGTGGCTATGGTCGGCTCTGCAGCGCGGGCCAAGGGCCGCTAGCCTCCGTAGGACAACCTCGCGGCGGCCTGACTCATCCAGAGCCGCGCAGACTTGCAATCCGAGGAGACCCGTTTATGCCTGGTCCGTACCCGTCGGACCACCGAGCGGGCGCCGACGGATCACCGCTCACCGACACCCATCCCAGCCAACCCATCCCGGCCCCGCCGGGGTTCGCGCCACCACCGCCGGGCCCGGTGTACCCGCCCGCGCCGCCGCCGCTGCCCTATCCGAAACCCCGTCGTCGGCGGCTGCTGGTCGGGAGCGCGGTCGCACTGCTGGTGATCGCCGCAGCGACCGCGGCGATCCTGTACGCCTCGCACCGCCCTCCGTCGGCAGCGGCCGGTGCGTTCTCCGATTCGACGGCCACGGCCGCCATCCAGGGCTATCTGGACGCCCTGCAGCAACGCGACACCGAGACCATTTCCCGCCATGCGCTGTGCGGCATCTACGACGCCGTACGCGACCGCCGATCCGATCAGGCGGTGGCCAAACTGAGCAGCGACGCGTTCCGCAAGCAATTTTCCGATGCGCGGGTGACGTCGATCGACAAGATCGTCTACTGGTCGAACTATCAGGCCCAGGTGCTGTTCAGCATGCGCGTCCAGGAAGCCAACGGCAGCAGCGCACGCAGGGAGGTGCAGGGCGTGGCGCAACTACTGAGTCAGCACAACCAAGTTCTGGTGTGCTCGTATGTACTGCGGACCGCCGGTCTGTACTGAGGCGCTAGGTGACTGAGGCGCTGGTGCGCGTCAGTTGAACGAGTCGCCGCAGGCGCAAGAACCGGTGGCGTTCGGGTTGTCGATGGTGAAACCCTGCTTCTCGATGGTGTCGACGAAGTCGATCGAGGCGCCCTGGATGTAGGGCGCACTCATCCGGTCGACCGTCAACGTCACGCCGCCGAACTCCACGGTGAGATCGCCGTCGAGGGTGCGGTCGTCGAAGAACAGGTTGTAGCGCAGACCGGCGCATCCGCCGGGCTGGACGGCGATGCGCAGCGACAGGTCGTCGCGGCCCTCCTGGTCCAGCAGCGACTTGGCCTTGGCTGCCGCAGCATCGGTCAAGATCGCGCCGTGGGTGGTGGCGGTTGCTGACTCGTCCTGAACAGTCATTGCTTCTCCCTGTAAGTACTGGTCTCTGGGTGGGCTCGCGGTAGCGAGTTGGCCCACCTCCTCAAAGGTACCTTGTCGCGCCGCTATTCCCGAGTCGTGCCGCGACCTCGGAGGCCAGCCCGATCAGCTGGTTGGCGGCATCGGCCAGCGCCAGCCGCACCGAACCGGCGTGATCGGAAATCGAGGCGGCCCCCAGAACGCCGGCGGACTGGAAGGTCGCCTCGTCCAGCATCACCTGACCGGCCAGCACCACCACCGGTACCTGCGCAGACCGTGCCGCTGCGGCGAGCGCGCCGACCACCTTTCCGCGCAGCGACTGCTCGTCGAACTTGCCCTCCCCGGTGATCACCAGGTCGACGGCGGCGAGGTCGGCGGCCAGGCCGGTGCGCTCGGCGATGATCGCCGCGCCCGACTCGCTTCGCCCACCCAGCGCTAGCAGCGCCGCACCGATCCCGCCGGCGGCCCCGGCCCCGGATTCTGCGCTGACCAGCCGCCCGGCTGCAGCATCGAGCTCGCCGGCCCACTGCTCGAGGCGTTCTTCCAGGGCGGACACCGTGGCTGGATCGGCACCCTTCTGCGGACCGAACACCCGGGCCGCGCCCCACGGCCCCAGCAGCGGGTATTCAACGTCACACGCCGCAGTCAGCTCGACCCCAGCCAGCCGCTGCCGGGCCGCCGACAGGCCGCCGAGCTCCTCGACCAGCCCACGACCGCCGTCGGTGCAGGCCGAGCCACCCAATCCGACCACGATGCACGCGGCGCCCGCTTCCAGTGCGGCGGCGATGAGCTGGCCCACGCCGCGGCTGTGCGCCGCGAGTGCGGTCCGCGGTGTCGGCGGCCCGTCGAGCAGCGCCAGCCCGCAGGCCTGCGCGCATTCAAGGCAAGCGGTTCGCGACGACGCATCCCACACCCAGTCCGCGAGCACGTCGTCGCCCAACGGGCCGTGCACACGCAGGTGTCGCCGTTCGCCCGATCGGCCGGCCAAGACGTCGGCAAACCCCGGGCCGCCGTCGGACTGCGGCGCGACGACGATGCGGTCACCGGGACGCACCCGGTTCCAGCCCGCCGCGATGGCGGCGGCCGCCTGCACCGCGGTCAACGAGTCACCGAAACTGTCCGGAGCGATCAGCAGCCGCAGGTCGGGCGCAGGGTGTGCCGGCCCACTCATCTCAGCAACACTAGGGCGGTTCGACGATTGCGCCCTGAACCCGGCCGTTTTCCAGACGATCGGCCGCGAAGTAATCTAGCGGTCGTGAAACTGCTGGGCCGGAAGAACAATGACGAACCGGGCGACGCGTCGCCCCCGGTGGTTGCCGTCGAGGTGCCCGATGCCCGCGCCCCGCAGACCACCGCGCCCAAGGGCCGGCCCACGCCACGGCGCGACGCCGGGCGCCGGGGTCCGGTCGCGCCGGCACCGATGACCTCGTCGGAGGCGCGGGCCCGGCGGAAGTCGTTGGCGGGACCCAAGCTCAGCCGCGAGGAACGCAAGGCGCAGAGCGCTGTGCGCCGCGCTCAGACGAACGAGCGACGCGAGCGCATGATGAACGGCGACGAGCGGTATCTGCTGTCACGCGATCAGGGACCGGTCCGACGCTATGTCCGCGATATCGTCGACGCCCGCCGCAACGTGCTCGGGTTGTTCATGCCGTCCGCGCTGGGCTTGATGTTCTTCATGTTCGCCATCCCCCAACTCCAGTTCTACGTGTCGCCGGCGATGCTGTTGCTGATGGCCGTGATGGCGCTTGACGGACTCCTGCTGGGCCGCAAAGTCACCCGGCGGGTGGACGAGAAATTCCCCGAAGACACCGAAAGTCGTTTGAAGCTGGCGCTTTACGCAACCAGTCGAGCGTCACAGCTGCGCCGGATGCGGGCGCCGCGACCTCAAGTCAAGCACGGCGCCCGTGTCGATTAGGCCACGCCGGGCCATGCGCTCGCCGCGGGGCGACTGATCCACGGTGCGGACCCTGGTGCTCGGCGGAGTCAAGTCGGGAAAGTCGCGGTGGGCGGAGGCAGTGATCGCCGAGTCCGCGCCGGCTGATCAGCAGGTGCGCTACCTGGCGACCGGCAGTTCCACCGACTCCGATCCGGCCTGGCGACGCCGGGTCGACGAGCACCGCGACCGGCGGCCACGGCACTGGTCCACCGTCGAAACCGACGACGTGGCACAGCAATTGCGGCGATCGCCGACCACGCCGACGCTGGTCGACGATATCGGCGGCTGGTTGACGGCGGCCCTGGATCGGCGCCGGGCCTGGGAAGGTGGTTCCATCTCCGCTGATCTCGACGAGTTGGTGACCTCGGTGGCGGGTTTCCGCGCGACGCTGGTGCTGGTCAGCCCCGAGGTCGGGCTGACGGTCCACGCCGCCACCGCGTCCGCCCGCCGGTTCATCGACGAGACCGGCGCCCTCAACCAGCGCCTCGCCGTGCTGTGCGACCGGGTGGTGCTGGTGGTGGCCGGTCAGCCGATCGCGATCAAGCAGCCCGGGGTATGACGATGTTCGCGCCGGTCACGCCACCCGACACCACCGCCGCGGCGGCCGCCCGGGCCCGCCAGGACGAATTGGCCAAACCCCGCGGCGCGCTCGGCCGACTCGAGGATCTGTCGGTCTGGGTGTCGTCGTGCCAAGGGCATTGTCCGCCAACCCAATTCGACCGCGCCCGGATCGTGGTGTTTGCCGGCGACCACGGCGTTGCGCGGTCCGGGGTGTCGGCCTATCCCCCAGAGGTCACCGCCCAGATGGTCGCCAACATCGACGCCGGCGGGGCTGCGATCAACGTGCTGGCCGGCATCGCCGGGGCCACCGTGCGCGTCGTCGACCTCGCCGTGGATGCCGAACCGGTGTCGCCGCAGATCGGCGCGCACAAGGTACGACGCAGCAGCGGCGATATCGCCGTCGAGGACGCGCTCACCGAGCAGGAGGCCCGCGCCGCGATCGACGCCGGCCGGCAGATCGCCGACCAAGAGGTCGACGCGGGCGCCGACCTGCTGATCGCCGGCGATATGGGCATCGGAAACACTACTGCGGCAACGGTTCTGGTCGCGGCGTTGACGGGCGTCGAGCCGGTCGTCGCGGTCGGTTACGGGACCGGGATCGACGACGCCGGATGGATCCGCAAGACCGCCGCCGTCCGCGACGCGTTGTTCCGCGCCGAGCACGTGCTGGCCAGCCCGGTCGCCACCCTGCAGTGTTGCGGCGGAGCCGATTTGGCGGGCGTCGCCGGGTTCTGCGCGCAGGCCGCGGTGCGTCGCACCCCGGTGTTGCTCGACGGCATGGTCGTGACGGCCGCCGCGCTGATCGCCGAGCAACTCGCGCCGGGCGCCCGACTGTGGTGGCAGGCCGGCCACAGGTCGACCGAGCCCGCGCATGCACTCGCGTTGGCTCGCCTCGGCCTGGATCCGATTGTCGACCTCCAGATGCGGCTGGGCGAGGGCAGCGGCGCCGCGGTGGCCCTGCCGGTGCTGCGGGCCGCGGTGGCCACGCTGGCGTCGATGGCGACGTTCTCCGAGGCCGACGTGACAGACCGCCCGTCACCGCCGTGATCGGTGCGCTGGCAGCGGCTTTCGCGTTCGAGACGGTGATCCCGGTGCCCGGCCGACGACCGTTCGGTCGCGGCGCCATGGCCGCCGTGCCGGTGGTCGGCGCCACGCTCGGAGCGCTGGCCGCGGCGATCACCTGGGTGGGTTGGTGGGCGTTCGGCTCGGCCAGTCCGCTGTCCGGGTTGCTCGGCGTGGCCGCCGTCCTGATGCTGACCCGGGGCCTGCACGTCGACGGGGTGGCCGACACCGCCGACGGGCTGGGGTGTTACGGGCCGCCCGAGCGCGCGCGCGAGGTGATGCGTGACGGGTCGACCGGGCCGTTCGGTGTGGCCGCCGTCGTGGTGGTGATTGTCGTTCAGGCGCTGGCGTTTTCGGCGCTGACACCAGTCGGTATCGTCGTGGCCGTCTGCGCCGGCCGGGTGGCGGCGGTACTGGCCTGTCGCCGGGGGTTACCGGCCGCTCCCGGCAGCGCGTTGGGCGCGGCCGTTGTCGGCAGTCAACCGCTACCGGTCGTCGCGGCCTGGGTCGCGGCGTTGCTGGCGGCGTCGGCGGCATCGGGTCACCCACTGTGGCAGGGGCCGATCGCCGTGCTGGTCGCGCTGACGGTGTCCGTGCTGCTGGTCCGCCACTGTGCGCGACGCTTCGGCGGTGTCAGCGGCGACGTGCTCGGTGCCGCAATCGAATTGACGACGACTGTCGCTGCGATCCTGCTGGCGGTCCGGGCCTGAGTCAGCCCAGCCGTGACATCCAGCCGTGGGTGTCGGCGAAGGTGCCGCGCTGGATTCCGGTGAGCGTGTCACGCAGTGCCATCGTCACCTCGCCCGATTCGCCGTCGCCGATGGTGAATTCGTCCTCGCCGTATTTCACCTGCGCCACCGGCGTGATGACCGCGGCGGTGCCGCAGGCGAACACTTCGGTGATCTCGCCGTCGGCAGCCTTCTTCTGCCACTCTTCCATGTCGATCTTGCGCTCTTCGATGGCGAATCCCGCGTCGGTCGCCAACTGCAGCAACGAGTCTCGTGTGATGCCCGGCAGAAGCGAGCCGGAAAGCTCCGGTGTGACCAGGCGGGCCGACCCACCGCTGCCGAACACGAAGAACAGATTCATGCCGCCCATCTCTTCGATGTAGCGGCGCTCGACGGCGTCCAGCCAGACCACCTGCTCGCAGCCCTTTTCCGCGGCCTCGGCCTGAGCGACCAACGAGGCGGCGTAGTTACCGCCGAACTTCGCAGCACCGGTGCCACCCGGGCTGGCCCGCACGTAATCCGCTGAGACCCAAACCGTCACCGGCTTGATGCCGTTCTTGAAGTAGGCCCCGGCCGGTGAGCCGATCACCATGTAGCGATACTGCTTTGCCGGGCGGACACCCAGGCCGGGTTCGGTGGCGAACACGAACGGCCGCAGATACAACGACTCCTCACCGCCGGCCGGCGGAACCCACTCGTGGTCGACGGCGATCAGTTGCCGGAGCGATTCGAGGAACAACTCGTCCGGTAATTCGGGAATCGCGATCCGCTGCGCCGATGTCCGCAGCCGCGCAGCGTTGGCCTCGGCGCGAAACGAGACGATCGACCCGTCCGCCCAGCGATAGGCCTTGAGGCCCTCGAAGATTTCCTGCGCGTAATGCAGCACGATGGCCGAGGGGTCCAGTTCGATCGGCCCGTACGCCGTTACCCGCGCGTCGTGCCAGCCCCGGTCCTCGGAGTAGTCGAGCGAGACCATGTGGTCGGTGTGGAACTTGCCGAATCCGGGGTCGGCGAGGATCGCATGCCGCTCGTCATCGGTGGCCGGATTCGCGGCGGGAGACACCGTGAACTCGAGGACTCCGCTGCTCATCGGCGTCGCTCCTGCGGGCCTTTCCGGATCGCACTGCCCTGTCGATCTGCGTCGGCGCTGGTCATCAGGTGATTGTATAGCCGGGCGCTAACGAGTTTTCGCCTCGACGAAGGGCGGCTTCACGACCTCGCACTCGATCCCGCGCCCGCGAACGTCGACCGTGACGTGCTGGCCGTCTTCGATCCCGGCGTCGACGTCGACGAGCGCCAGGGCGATACCGATCTTCAACGTCGGGGAGAACGTGCCGGATGTGGTGACGCCGACGACAGCGTCGCCGTTCAGGACATTGAGGTCGGGTCGCAGCACACCGCGACCGACCGCGCGCAGTCCGCGCAGCAGCCGCGGCGGGCCGGATTCCTTCTCGGCAAGCAGCGCGTCCCGGCCGAAGAAGGCGTCCTTCTTCCAGCCGATCGCCCAGCCGCAGCGGGCCTGCAGCGGCGAGATGTCCGCCGAGAGTTCGTGACCGTGCAGCGGATAACCCATCTCGGTACGCAGCGTGTCGCGCGCCCCGAGGCCGGCCAGCTGCCCGCCGGCCCGCTGCACCGCGGGCAACAACGCGTCGAAGACCACCTCGGCGGAGTCCCAGGGTGGCAGCAGCTCGTAGCCGGATTCGCCGGTGTAGCCGCTGCGGCACACCCGCACCGGCACGCCCTCCAGGCTCGCGTCGGCGTAACCCATGTAGTCCATCGCGGTGGGCAGGCCCAGGCTTGCGAGCACCTCCGACGAGCGCGGCCCCTGCACGGCCAGCACGGCAAACGACCGATGCTCGTCGGTGACGGTCACCTCTGCGGGCGCCGCACTCTGCAATGCGGCGACGACGGCCGCGGTGTTGGCGGCGTTGGGCACCAGGAAGATTTCGTCGGGGTCGACGTAATAGGCGATCAGGTCATCGATGACACCGCCGGATTCGTTGCAGCACAACGTGTATTGCGCCTTGCCCGGCTCGATGCGATTGAGGTCGTTGGTCAGCGTGGCGTTGGCGAACCGGGCGGCGCCGGGGCCTTTGATCAATGCCTTGCCCAGGTGGCTGACGTCGAACAGCCCGACGGCGTTGCGGGTGGCGGTGTGCTCGGCCACGGTGCCGGCATAGGAGACCGGCATCAGCCATCCGCCGAATTCGGCGAAACTCGCGCCGTGTTCGCGGTGACGCTCGGCCAGTGGTCCGTGCAACAGATCGCTCACGACATTTCACCCTATGCGAGTCCTGTCTAGCTGCCCGCCTCCTCCCCCTCCGCCAATCGGAAGGCAGCGTCGCCGGCGGGCTGGCACACTGGGCCGGTGGTCGATTCGCCGGACTTCGAGGCCATCGAGGCCGCTGGGATCGCCGATCCACGCGAGCGGGCCGGCCTGCTCGCGTACCTGCTAAGCCTCGGTTACTCGGTGGACGAAATGGCCGAGGCCGAACGCAATGGGCGGCTGTTCGGGCTGGCCGGTGACATGTTGCTGCGGTCCGGTCCGCCGGCCCACACGCTGCGTAGCGCCGCGGAGTCGATCGGCGTGAGCGTGCAGGACGTCGAGTACGGCTGGTCCATGCTCGGCCTGACCGTCGCCGACGCGGACGCGCCGATCTTGAGCCAGGCCGACGTCGACGGCCTGGCGACGTGGGTCGCGATGCGCAGCGAAATGGGTGACGACGCCGCCGACGGCTTCCTGCGGGTGCTCGGTGCGTCAGTCGCCCGACTCGCCGAGGCGGCGTCGTCGATGATCCGGACGAGCACCCCGCAGATGTGGCTCGGCTACACCGGTGACGAGTTGGCCACCGCGCAGGCCTACCACAAGGCCGCCGCGTTCATCCCCCGCATCGGGGCGATGATCGACGCGATCCACCGCCACCATCTGGTGAGCACCCGGACCTTCATCGAAGGCATGGCTCGCGGCCCGTCGGCCGGTTTGGAATGCGGCGTCGGGTTTGCCGACCTGTCCGGCTTCACCGCGCTGACGCAGGCGCTCACGCCCGCCGAATTATCGGCTCTGCTCAACGAATTCGGCGCCACGGTCAGCGACATCGTGCACGCGGACGGCGGACGGATCGTGAAATTCATCGGCGACGCGGTGATGTGGGTCAGCGCGGAACCGGAACGGCTGGCGCGTGCGGCGCTCGACCTGGTCGACCACCCGCGCGCCCGCGAAGAGGGCCTGCAGGTTCGCGCCGGGCTCGGCTTCGGCGAGGTCCTGACATTGAGCGGCGACTACTTCGGCAACGCGGTCAACTTGGCGGCGCGCCTCGTCGCTGCCGCGGCGCCCGGACAGATCCTCATCACCGAGGACGTCTACAAGCGCATCCCGGATTGGCCCGTGGTGGAGCAGGAGCCGTTGCAGCTCAAGGGTTTCGACGCGCCCGTCGTTGCCTACGAGCTGGGTCGCTCCGCGGATTGAGGCTCCACATAGGCGACTTCGACTCCGGTCTGCAAAGACAGAGCCGAGCTCTGAGCCACCAGCAGGGCCGCGAAAATCCCTACCCACAGCCATGCTTGGGCGGGAGCGAGATGGGCGGACGGATTTCGCGCCGGTAGCGCCGTCAACGCGCACACCACGTCGCCGACCACCACCGCGACGGTGACGTACGGCAGAGCGGTCCGGAACTTCTGCACCCGCGCACTCGACCCCGCCGCCGAGCCGCGCCTGGCACGTCCGATCCACCAGATCGTCGCGCACACCACCAGCACCGTCAGCGCGATCGGCAACCCGAGTTTGTTGGCGTCACTCCACAACGGCTCTAGAGGCTCCCGGGTTTTCTTGTCGGCCAGGGCCAGCGCCAGATCCGACAGCGCCGCCTCGATGAAGAACACCGCGATCGGTGGAACCAGCACTGCGACAATGAAAACGCAGTGTCTGGCCAGGGTCTCCGCCGAACCCGATACGAACTGCACGACCGCATACAGCAGCATGTAGACCGAGGCGACAAACGATATGGCGCCCAGCAATTCCGCCGACGACGCCCGGCCGCCGGTGAGCGAGCAGCCATTCTCGCCCGCCAGCAAGCTGTACTGGATCGCCGACAGGAATAGTCCGAGGAAAGCACTCATCAGCGCGACCCCGGTCAGCGACTCGTGCTCGACCTCCTGCGTTCCGCGCGGTTTGCCATCGCCGCGGCGCCGGTAACCGCGGTCGAGCACCAGGTTGATGACCACGAACGCGAACCCGGCCAGGACACCGGCCAGCTGCGCGTAGTTGCGCGCCACGATCGATATGTCAAAGCCGGTCCACAGCACGCAGGAATCGGCCATCTGTCCCGTCGGCATCGCCGAAATAGTAGTCGCACCAACGCCTTGAGCAGGGGTGAAACACGGGCGGCGGGCGGCCGAATACGACGGTCGTTAGGGTTGACATTTGTGAGCACCCAACCCGGTTACCTTGCCCCTGCTGTCTCCGTCGCTGCGTCGCTGCCCCGCCGCGGTGCAAAGTCGGCGGTGCTGGTCATCCCGGTGGTGTCGTCGGGTCCCGAGGACGTCAACGACGAGCCGGGCGCCGCGGTTGCGGCCGCGGATCCCTTCCTGCCCAAAGAAGCGGTCACCGAAATCGCGGACGGGCTGCGGGCACTGAACGCCACCGGCGCCGTCGAGCAGGTGCACCGCCTGGTGGTGAAGTCGTTGCCGGTCGCGAGCGTGCTCACCGTCGGACTCGGCAAGCCGCGCGACGAGTTCTCGGCGGAACTGATCCGGCGGGCGGCGGGGTCAGCGGCCCGGGCGTTGGGCGGCGCCGAAGCCGCGATCACCACGCTGGGCGCACTGCCGGGTGACGGTGTGCTGGAGGCAGCGGTCGAAGGGTTGGTGCTGGGCGGCTACCGCTTCACCGCCTTCCGCACCGACAAGACGGCGCCGAAAGACCCGGGCCTGCGCAGCATCACGGCGCTGTCCACCGACAAGGCCGCCAAGGCGCAGGCCGCACACGGCGCGGCGGTCGCCACCGCCGTCGCCACCGCGCGCGATTTCGTCAACACCCCGCCCAGCCACCTTTTTCCTGCCGAATTCGCCAGCCGTGCAAAGGCTCTGGGTGAATCAGTCGGACTGGAGGTCGAGATCCTCGACGACAAAGCCCTGCAGAAGAACGGCTACGGCGGCATCGTCGGCGTCGGGCAGGGCTCGTCGCGGCTGCCACGTTTGGTGCGGCTGTCGCACCGCGGGTCGCGGCTGGCCAAAAAGCCCAAGCAGGCCAAGCGGGTCGCGCTGGTCGGCAAGGGCGTCACGTTCGACACCGGCGGCATCTCGATCAAGCCGGCCGCCTCGATGCATCACATGACGTCCGACATGGGCGGGGCGGCGGCGGTGATCGCGACCGTGGCGCTGGCCGCGCAACTGGATCTTCCGATCGACGTGATCGCCACCGTGCCGATGGCCGAGAACATGCCGTCGGCGACCGCCCAGCGTCCCGGCGACGTGCTGACCCAGTACGGCGGTATCACCGTCGAGGTGCTCAACACCGACGCCGAAGGTCGGCTGATTCTGGCCGACGCGATCGTCCGGGCCTGCGAGGACGATCCCGATTATCTGATCGAGACCTCGACACTCACCGGCGCGCAGACGGTCGCCCTCGGCGCGCGCACGCCGGGGGTGATGGGCAGCGAAGAGTTCCGCGACCGGGTGGCCGCGATCTCCCAGCAAATCGGCGAGAACGGCTGGCCGATGCCACTGCCCGACGAATTGAAAGACGACCTCAAGTCGACGGTGGCCGACCTGGCCAACATCAGCGGTCAGCGGTTCGCCGGAATGCTGGTGGCCGGTGTGTTCCTGCGCGAGTTCGTCGCCGACGGCGTCAACTGGGCGCACATCGACGTGGCCGCGCCGGCCTACAACACCGGCGGCCCTTGGGGTTACACGCCCAAGGGAGGTACCGGTGTGCCGACCCGCACCATGTTCGCGGTGCTGGAAGACATCGCAGCGAACGGCTAGCTAGCCGCCGACCGACGGCCGGCTGAACCACCGGACTTTCTGCTGCCAGGAGTAGGCCGAGGTGACCGCGAAACCGGCACCGCAGCCGCAGGCGAAGAACCAGACCAACGCCGCGTCCACCGGGCCCTGGATGGCCGGCACCAGCGCGGTGATGATGCGCACCGAGCAGGCCATCATGCCGCTGCCGCAGGCCAGCAGATACAGCGTGGCGATGGTCGTCGAGCGAGGGTCTTTGCGCAGGACAAGCATGGCGCGGAAGCCGAAGCCGAGCAGGTAGATCAGGGTGCCGCACAACAAAATCCAGTAGACGCTCAGCCAGAAATCGGTGGGCAACGCGAAGAAGTCTCGGGCGTATGTCTTGCTGCCGCGGCTGAGGGTGAAGGTCGCCAGCAACAGCGGGATGCAGAGCGTGGCGGGACGCTCGACATATTGCTTGAAGGTTTTCTGCAGCAGGTGATCGTCAGTGATACGACCCAGGGCGTTGTACACAATTGCCGAAGCCGCAACGACGTAGCAGTCGTGCCCGAGGTAGTTCTGTAGATTCCACACGCCGGTGAGGTCGTGTAACACCACACCGAGGGTGTCGGCGGCCAAGGGAGACATCAGGGCGACGGTCAATCCTTGCAGCGCGATGTTGAGCGTTGCCGCTACCTCCCAGCGGCAATGCCAGGTGACCCTGCGGATCCAGAGACTCCAGCCGATGCACGCCAGGGTGATGATGATGAGAGCGGTAAGTGCCACAGCAAAACCTCGTACGAAATTGAGACTTACAGCGGAGGCGCGTCAGAGCGGGGGCGCCACTCCGCGATCTTGGTCGGCTGCTGGAGCGTCTTGACGTTCCCGCCGCCCGCGACCGCGTGGACCTGCGTGCTGCCGCGGATCTCCTCGGCCAGCGCAGTGACCTCGTCGGGCTCGATGAACCGGTATCGCGTCAACAGCTCGGCCCGGTTGATGCCGAGGTTGGCGGCCGCGACCCGCAAATTATCGGCCGTGATCAAGGTGCCTTTGTCCAACTGGTCGTAATAAGTGGACCGCGGGAGTTCCATCGCGGTCCAGATCTCTTCTCTGCTCAGGGAGCGTCCTGCCAGATAGGAGAGCACGGTGGCCAGTTCTTTGCCGCTGTCATCGGGGTACACGCGAAACAAGATATCCAAGTTCCCGGCTTAAAGGAATGCCAATTGCGTTAAAAGCCGATTATTTCAGGCCTCTGACAGGGCATCCGTCCGTCTGAGCGGCGTTGAAGTCCAATTAATTGGACATTCGCCTGGCTGGATTGCAGTGAATTATCGGCGTCAAACCTGCAAATGAGATGTGGCTCACATTGCACCGACGGCGGCATTTCACCACTTCCGGCAACCGCCGAATTCCGGTGCCACCGGCGTGCCCTGGTTGTGTGCCGACGTCGCCGCAGTGACAGGATGGTTTCGGTAATCACGGGTGCAGCTTCGGTACACCGCGCTGTGGTAAGCCGGAGGTCGACCCGCGCCCACCGACCGATCTATCGAGGAGTCGACGTCCATGGCCTTCTCAGTGCAGATGCCGGCACTCGGTGAGAGCGTGACCGAGGGAACCGTAACCCGCTGGCTGAAGCAAGAAGGCGACACCGTCGAGCGCGACGAGCCGCTGCTGGAAGTGTCCACCGACAAGGTCGACACCGAGATCCCTTCGCCCGCAGCGGGAGTACTGACCAAGATCGTCGCCCACGAGGACGACACCGTCGAGGTCGGCGGCGAACTGGCCGTGATCGGCGACGCGTCGGAAGCCTTGCAGGGTGACGAGCAGCCCGCCGAACAGCCTGCAGCGCAGCCGGAACCGCAGCCCGAACCCGAGCCCGAGCCGCAGAACAACGCCGAGCCCGAGCCGCAGACCGACACCGAGCCCCCGGCCGCCCCGGCGGCCGCAGCCGACCAGAGTGGGGGCGGTGACTCCCAGCCGGTGTTGATGCCCGAACTCGGGGAGTCCGTCACCGAGGGCACCGTGACCCGTTGGCTGAAGAAGGTCGGCGACACCGTCGAGGTCGACGAGCCGCTGGTCGAGGTTTCCACCGACAAAGTCGACACCGAGATCCCGTCGCCCGTGGCGGGCACGCTGATCAGCATCACCGCCGAGGAAGACGTCACGGTGGAGGTCGGCGGCGAGCTGGCCCGCATCGGCTCCGGCGCCGCCGCGCCCGCACCCGAAGCCGCCGCACCGGCCCCCCAGGCCGCACCGCCGGCACCGGCGCCGCAGGCCGCCCCCGCACCACAAGCCACACCGGCTCCGCCCCCGCCACCCGCGCCCGCCGCGAAGCCGGCTGCCGAACCCGCACCCAAGCCGGCCGAGCCCGCGCCGCAGCCGGCCGCCGAGCCCGCGCCGCAACCGGGCGGCGACGGCGCCCCCTACGTCACTCCCCTGGTGCGAAAGCTGGCCGCGGAGAACGACATCGACCTCGGCTCGCTGAACGGAACCGGTGTCGGCGGACGCATCCGCAAGCAGGATGTGCTGGCCGCTGCGGAACAGAAGAAGGCCCAAACCGAAAAGGCGCCGGAGGCCGCGGCACCCGCACCGCCCGCGACCGCCCCGGCCGCCGCCAGGCCCAGCGCTCCGGCTGCCCCGCCGGCACTGGCGCACCTGCGCGGGACCACGCAGAAGGCCAGCCGGATCCGGCAGATCACCGCCAAGAAGACCCGGGAGTCGCTGCAGGCGACCGCGCAGCTCACCCAGACCCACGAAGTCGACATGACCCGCATCGTCGCGCTGCGCAACCGGGCGAAAAATGCGTTCGCCGAGCGCGAAGGGGTGAACCTGACCTTCCTTCCGTTCATCGCCCGCGCCACGATCGACGCGCTCAAAGCGCACCCGAACATCAACGCCAGCTACAACGAGGACAGCAAAGAGATCACCTACTACGACGCCGAGCATCTCGGCTTCGCGGTCGACACCGAGCAGGGCCTGCTCTCCCCCGTCGTGCACAACGCCGGCGACCTGTCGCTGGCCGGCCTGGCCCGCGCCATCGCCGACATCGCCGCACGCGCCCGCTCCGGCGACCTCCGGCCCGACGAACTGTCCGGCGGCACCTTCACCATCACCAACATCGGCAGCCAGGGCGCGTTGTTCGACACGCCGATCCTGGTTCCGCCACAGGCCGCGATGCTGGGCACCGGCGCGATCGTCAAGCGACCCCGGGTGGTGGTCGACGAGACCGGCAACGAATCGATCGGCGTGCGGTCGATCTCGTACCTGCCGCTGACCTACGACCACCGCTTGATCGACGGTGCCGACGCCGGGCGATTCCTCACCACCATCCGGCACCGCCTCGAAGAAGGCGCGTTCGAGGCCGACCTGGGTCTGTAGGGGGGCTTGACTCGTGGCCGCCACTGTCGCGATCGCCGGATCGTCCGGCCTGCTCGGCTCGGCTCTGGCCACTGCCCTGCGCACCGCCGACTACCAGGTGTTGCGCATCGTGCGGCGGACGCCGGCCAACGCCGGCGAGCTGCACTGGGATCCCGAACGCGGTGAACTCGACGCCGGCGTCCTGAACGGCGTGGACGCGGTGGTGAACATGTGCGGCGTCAACGTCGGCAGCCGCCGCTGGTCGGGGGCGTTCAAACAATCCCTGCGCGACAGCCGGATCACCCCGACCGAAGTGTTGTCCACCGCCGTCGCCGATGCCGGCGTCGGCGTGCTCGTCAACGCCAGCGCGGTCGGTTACTACGGCGACACCAAGGACCGTGTGGTCGACGAAACCAGTTCGGCGGGAACAGGTTTCCTGGCGCAACTGTGCACCGACTGGGAGGCGGTCACCGCGCCGGCCCGAGATGCCGGGGCCCGGGTGGTGCTGGCCCGCACCGGGGTGGTGCTCGCCGCGGCGGGCGGCGCGCTGCGCCAGCTTCGGCCGCTGTTCTCGATCGGCCTGGGCGCCCGGCTGGGCAATGGACGCCAATACATGTCGTGGATCAGCCTGGAAGACACCGTCCGGGCACTGCAGTTGGCGATTTCCGACGCCCGGCTCTCCGGAGCGGTGAATCTCACCGGCCCCGCGCCGGTCACCAACGCCGAATTCACCGCGGTGCTGGGCCGCGCGCTCGGCCGGGCCACCCCGTTGATGGTGCCGGGCTTTGCGGTGCGCGCCGCGCTCGGCGAGTTGGCCGACGAGGCGTTGCTGACCGGTCAGCGGGCCATCCCGGCTGTCCTGGAAGGTGCCGGCTTCGAGTTCCACCACAACACCGTCGGCGAGGCGGTGCGCTACGCCACCGCCGGCCGCGACATCGCCTAGCACCTGTCAGGGTGCGATCAGGTTCGAGTTGTAGCGTCGGCGGAGTGAGTTCGATCCGCTCCAGCGACGCCGCAATCGACATCCGGCAGATGCAGAGAGTCGACTATCGGGCCGCCTGGGACTTGCAGCAGGAGTTGGCCGGCGCCCGGGCCGACGGAGGCCCCGACACACTGCTGCTGCTCGAACATCCCTCGGTGTACACCGCAGGGCGCCGCACCACCGCTGAAGAGCGACCGACCGACGGCACCCCGGTCGTCGACACCGACCGCGGCGGCAAGATCACCTGGCACGGACCGGGCCAACTGGTCGGCTATCCGATCATCGGGCTGGCCGAGCCACTCGACGTGGTCAACTACGTCCGGCGGATCGAGGAAGCACTGATCAAGGTGTGCACCGACATCGGCCTGCGGGTCGAGCGCGTCGACGGGCGATCCGGAGTATGGGTGCCGCCCGGCGGCGGGCGGCCGGCACGCAAAGTCGGGGCGATCGGCGTGCGGGTGGCGCGAGCGACCACCCTGCACGGCTTCGCGCTCAACTGCGACTGCGACCTCGACGCGTTCACCTCCATCGTCCCGTGCGGCATCAGCGACGCCGGCGTCACCTCGATCTCGGCCGAATTGGGCCATCGGGTGGGGGTCGACGACGTTCGGAAGACCCTCGCCGACGCGGTCTGCGACGCCCTCGACGGACGGCTGGCGGTCCGCCTGACGTCCGGTCCGGCTCCCGCGACCACCGCTGCGCGAGCCTCGTCGCCGAACAGTTGAGCGCGCCGGCGCCCGCGTAGAATCGACTCATGACCGTTACCCCCGAAGGTCGCAAACTGCTGCGCCTCGAAGTGCGTAACGCAGAGACCCCGATCGAGCGCAAGCCGCCGTGGATCAAGACCCGGCTGCGGATGGGGCCGGAGTACACCGAGCTGAAGAAGCTGGTCCGCCGTGAGGGCTTGCACACGGTGTGCGAAGAGGCCGGCTGCCCCAACATCTACGAGTGCTGGGAAGACCGCGAGGCGACGTTCCTGATCGGCGGTGAAGTCTGCAGCCGCCGCTGCGACTTCTGCCAGATCGACACCGGCAAGCCGGCCCCGCTGGACCGCGACGAACCGCGCCGGGTCGCCGAGAGCGTCCAGGCAATGGGCCTGCGCTACTCCACGGTGACCGGGGTGGCCCGCGACGACCTGCCCGACGGCGGCGCGTGGCTGTACGCCGAGACCGTGCGGGCCATCAAGCAGCTCAACCCGTCCACCGGCGTGGAATTGTTGATCCCCGACTTCAACGGCAACGCCGAGCAGCTGCGCGAGGTGTTCGAAGCCCGCCCAGAAGTGTTGGCGCACAACGTCGAAACCGTGCCGCGCATCTTCAAGCGGATCCGTCCGGCGTTCACGTATCAGCGCAGCCTCGATGTGCTGACCGCCGCGCGTGATTTTGGGCTGGTCACCAAGAGCAACCTCATCCTGGGAATGGGTGAGACGCCCGACGAGGTGCGCGCCGCGCTCGACGATCTGCACGCCGCGGGCTGTGACATCGTCACCATCACCCAGTACCTGCGCCCCACGACACGGCATCACCCGGTCGACCGCTGGGTCCACCCCGACGAGTTCGTCTCCTACGAGCAGTACGCCGACCAACTCGGGTTCGCCGGAGTGCTGGCCGGTCCGCTGGTGCGTTCGTCGTATCGAGCGGGGCGGCTCTACCAGCAGGCCAATCAACGCCGGCAGCAGACGCCCACCGCGCAGCCAAGCTGAGGCGGGCTTTTCAGTATTCTTGGCGATTATGGCCAAGACCCGTACCGCCAAGCCGAGCAAGGCCGCCCGAGCAGAGGCGAAAGCCGCTCGCAAAGCCGCCAGTAAAGAACGCCGCAGCCAGCTCTGGCAGGCATTCAACATCCAGCGCCAAGAGGACAAGCGGCTGCTGCCCTACATGATCGGCGCGTTCGTGCTGATCGTCGGCATCGCCGTGGCGATCGGCGTGTGGTCGGGCGGGTTCGCGATGATCTCGGTGCCTTTGCTGGGTGTCGTGTTGGGCGCGCTGGTGGCGTTTATCATCTTCGGTCGTCGCGCGCAGAAGTCGGTGTACGGCAAGGCCGAGGGTCAGGCCGGTGCCGCCGCCTGGGCGCTGGACAATCTTCGGGGTAAGTGGCGCGTCACTCCCGGCGTCGCGGCGACCGGGCACCTCGACGCCGTCCACCGGGTACTCGGCCGGCCGGGCGTGATCCTGGTCGGCGAAGGCTCGGCCGGGCGAGTCAAACCCTTGCTGGCGCAGGAGAAGAAGCGCACCGCCCGACTCGTCGGCGACGTCCCGATCTACGACATCATCGTCGGCAACGGCGACGGCGAGGTTCCGCTGTCCAAGCTGGAGCGTCACCTCACCAAGCTGCCGGCCAACATCACCGTCAAGCAGATGGACGCATTGGAGTCGCGGCTGGCCGCCTTGGGCTCACGCGCCGGCACGGCCGCGATGCCCAAGGGCCCGATGCCGGCGGGCGCGAAGATGAAGGGCGTCCAGCGCGCCGCCCGGCGTCGCTGACGAGCGGCGCCCCAAGCTAGCGCCGGACGACGGCCGTCCCGGTCACCCGGTCCTGAATTCCGCGCCCGTCTGAGTCCACGAACAGCGCGGGCACGACGACCGCGATCAACACCCCGCGCGTAACCGCCCGGCCCAGCCCGACGAGTTGCCGCTCGTCGATCGACGCGACTCGTAGCCCCAATGCAAACTGACCTGGGGTGAACTGAAATAACCGCACCGCAACAATTCCGAGCAACAGCCAGATCACCAGCACCGCCGTCGACAGCCCCTGCAGCGTGATCAGCCCCAGTTTCATGGCGAGCGCGGCAAGCCCGTACGCCAGCAGCCAGTCGAGGATCAACGCTCCCAACCGGCGGCCCATGCCGACCAGGGAGCCCGGACCGTGTTCGGGCAGGCCGAGCGGCTGTCCCGGATAGCCCTGCGACGGCCCCGCGCCGCCGGTTTGCGGGGGCTGGTTGCTGCCGGTCATCACTCCACTCTAGGGTCACATCTGGCCAGACCCAGGACGCGACGGTCGCATCACGTAACACGGATGTAACACGGGGTTTGACGCAGGCAACATCGCGTCCATAGCGTCTGGTTCCGGGCTTTCAATTACGTCCACGTAACGGAATGCTCATCAGCGACCACAATGGTTCGAAGCACGCAGCAAAGGAGAGCGCTTCGGTGTCCGAAAAAACGGCCGACGACATCATCAAACTGGCCAAGGACGAGCACGTCGAGTTCGTCGACGTCCGGTTCTGTGACCTGCCAGGCATCATGCAGCACTTCACAATTCCGATCTCGTTCTTCGATGAGAGCGTGTTCGAGGAAGGCCTGGCATTCGACGGCTCCTCGATTCGTGGATTCCAGTCCATCCACGAGTCCGACATGCTGCTCCTCCCCGACACCGGCACGGCACACATCGACCTGTTCACCCGGGCCAAGACGCTGAACCTGAACTTCTTCGTGCACGACCCGTTCACCCTCGAGCCGTACTCGCGTGACCCGCGCAACGTCGCGCGCAAGGCGGAGAACTACCTGAAGAGCACCGGCATCGCCGACACCGCGTACTTCGGCGCCGAGGCCGAGTTCTACATCTTCGACTCGGTCAGCTTCGACTCGAAGATCAACGGCACGTTCTACGAGGTCGACGCGATCTCCGGCGTGTGGAACACCGGCGCGGCCACCGAGCTCGACGGCAGCCCGAACCGCGGCTACAAAGTCCGCCAAAAGGGTGGCTACTTCCCCGTCGCTCCCGTCGACCACTACGTCGACCTGCGCGCCAGGATGCTGCAGAACCTGATCACCGCGGGTTTCAGCCTGGAGAAGGGCCACCATGAGGTGGGCACCGGTGGCCAGGCCGAGATCAACTACAAGTTCAACACGCTGCTGCACGCGGCCGACGACATGCAGCTGTACAAGTACATCGTCAAGCAGACCGCGTGGCAGGAGGGCAAGACTGTCACGTTCATGCCCAAGCCGCTGTTCGGTGACAACGGCTCGGGTATGCACACCCACCAGTCGCTGTGGAAAGACGGCAACCCGTTGATGTACGACGAGACCGGCTACGCCGGGCTGTCGGACACCGCCCGCCATTACATCGGCGGCCTGCTGCACCACGCGCCGTCGCTGCTGGCGTTCACCAACCCGACGGTGAACTCCTACAAGCGTCTGGTTCCCGGGTTCGAGGCCCCGATCAACCTGGTGTACAGCCAGCGCAACCGCTCTGCGGCCGTGCGTATCCCGATCACCGGCACCAACCCGAAGGCCAAGCGCCTCGAGTTCCGCGCACCGGACAGCTCGGGTAACCCGTACCTGGCGTTCGCGGCGATGCTGATGGCCGGCCTGGACGGAATCAAGAACAAGATCGAGCCGCAGACGCCGGTCGACAAGGACCTCTACGAGTTGCCGCCGGAGGAAGCTGCGAACATCCCGCAGGCTCCCACCCAGCTGTCGGCTGTGATCGACCGCTTGGAGGACGACCACGAATACCTCACCGAGGGAGGCGTTTTCACGCCCGACTTGATCGAGACGTGGATCAGCTACAAGCGCGAGAACGAGATCCTGCCAGTGCAGATCCGACCGCACCCGTACGAATTCGCTCTCTACTACGACGTCTAGATCAACCTCGACAGAAGGCGCGGGCGCTCACTCGAGCGTCCGCGCCTTTTGCGTTGCCCCCCGGTGCCAGGCCGCGATCAGCGCAGCCTGTCGCGAAGCTCCATCCGGCACCGACACACACTCCCGACCGGAGGGCCGCGCGCGGCTGGGACCGAAAGCGCTGCACCACAGCGCTCGGGGCCCGAGCCTGTCGCTTCCGACTTTCTTGACCGGGTATCGTCAGCGGTGCTAAGCAGGTGCTCAGCATTCGACGTGCACGGTTGGAAGGGATCAGATGGCGCTGCAGACAGTTTTGGACGACATCCGTAAGCGGCCCGGCTCGGGTGACGTGATCGCCGTCATCAACCCCGCCACCGAAGAGACCATCACCGAATTCACCGACTGCGGCGAAGCTGCGGTCAACGAAGCGGTCGCACGGGCGAAGGCCAGCTTCGAGTCCGGCGTCTGGTCCCAACTGCCCGGCCGTGAGCGGGCCAAGGTGCTGTGGAAGATCGCCGACCTGATCGACGAGCACGCCGACGAATTCGCCCAACTCGACTCGTTGAACACCGGCATGCCGCTGCTGCAGGCCACCCTTCAGATGTCGACATGCGCGGAATTCTTCCGGTACTACGCGGGCTGGTGTTCGAAGCTCAACGGCGTCGCCTACGACGTGCGGACCGACGGCATTGCGACCGATGCCTACGTCAACATGCACGCCTACACCCTCAAAGAGCCCTACGGGGTGGTCGGCCTGATCTTCCCGTGGAACGGCCCGATCTTCAACGCCAGCGCCAAGCTCGCCCCCGCGCTGGCCGCCGGCTGCAGCCTGCTCGTCAAACCGGCCGAGGAGACGCCCCTTTCGGCTCTGCTGCTGGACCGGCTGATCCATCAGGCCGGGGTCCCCGAGGGCGTCGTGAATCTGCTGACCGGCTACGGCCACACCGCGGGCGCCGCGATCACCGCGCACCCGGACGTCGAGAAGGTCGCCTTCACCGGCTCGACCGAGGTCGGCAAAGAGATCGTGCGCGCATCAGCCGACAACCTCAAGAAGGTCACTCTCGAACTCGGTGGCAAGTCGCCAGTGCTGATCTTCGACGACGCCGACATGGACAAGACCATCCTGATGGCGTCGCTGGGCATCTTCGTGCACTCCGGTCAGGGCTGTGTGTGCGGATCGCGGATCTTCGCCCAACGCGGCGTGTATGACCGTGTCGTGGAGGGCATCTCGATGATGGCCAACACGTTCAAGCTGGGCGGCCCCAGCGAGGAGGGCTGCGTCAGCGGGCCGCTGATCAGCCAGAAGCAGCTGACCCGCGTCATGGGGTTCATCGACGAGGGTAAGACCGAGGGTGTCGAGGTGGTCACCGGTGGCCACCGCCTGGACCGCAAGGGTTACTTCGTCCACCCGACCGTCCTGACCAACGTCGACACCTCGATGCGGCTCTACCGGCAGGAGATCTTCGGCCCGGTGGTGAGCATCCTGCCGTTCGACGACGAAGACGAGGCCATCGCGCTGGCCAACGACACCACCTACGGGCTGGCGGCCACCGCCTACACCGAGAACCTCGGCCGCGCGCACCGGCTCGTCCGGCGCATGCAGGCCGGCAGCGTACAGGTCAACTGCCAGTTGGTCTTTGACCATGACGTGCCGTTCGGCGGCCACAAGCAGTCCGGGTGGGGCCACGAGTTCGGCAAAGAGGGCATCGACATGTACATGAAGACGAAGTCGGTCTGGATGCAGCTCTAGGAAGTATCGTCTGCGCATGGCGCAAAATGTCGAGGCCCGGCTGACCTCATACCTGCCGATCGCCTTGTCCGTGTTTCGGGTGATCTTCGGACTGCTGTCCCTCTGCCACGGCTTGTCCGGGGTGATCGGCTGGCCGGCCGCGGGTCATGTTGCGTCGGTTGGCGAGTGGCCCGGCTTCTACGCCGCCTGGATCGAACTCATCACCGGCGCACTGATCACGCTCGGACTGTTCACCCGGCCCGCGGCGTTCCTGGCGTCCGGGGAAATGGCGTTCGCCTACTTCAGCGTCCACTTTCCGGAGGGCTTCTTCCCGATCAACAACCAGGGCGAGGAGTCGGTGATGTACTGCTTCGCGTTCCTCCTGCTGGTGTTCGCCGGCGGCGGTCCCTATGCCCTCGAGGAGGCACGGCGGCGAGGCAGATTGCGGCGCTGAGGGTTAACGCACCGTCGCGAAGAACGCCCGGACGTCGTCGACGAACAACTCCGGCTGCTCGAAGGCCGCGAAGTGCCCACCGCGTGGCATCGTCGTCCAGCGGGTGATGTTGTACGCCGCCTCGCACCAGGCTCGCGGGGTGCGCAGGATCTCCTTCGGGAATGACGCCACGCCGGTGGGCAATTCGACCCGTCCGTCGCTGACGAACCGGTTGAAGCTCTCCCAGTACAGCCGGGCCGACGAGGCGCCGCTTCCGGTGACCCAGTACATCATCACGTTGTCGAGCAATTCGTCACGGCTGAAGACCTTTTCGGGATGGCCGTCGCAATCCGCCCACGCCCAGAACTTCTCGACGACCCACGCCAGCTGGCCCACCGGCGAATCCACCAGCCCGTAGCCCAGCGTCTGCGGCCGGGTGGATTGCTGCTTGGAGTAACCGGTCCCCCATTTGCGGTGCTCGACGTACGCGGCGAGCGCCTTCTGGTCGTCTTCGGAGTAGTCGTCCGATCCGGCCGCGGGTTTCGCGATGGGCATGTTCAGGTGAATGCCCGCACACCGGCCGCCGTTGCGGCCGATCTGCGTGGTGACCGCCGCACCCCAGTCGCCACCCTGGGCGCCGTAACGGTCGTAGCCGAGCCGTTCGACCAACGTCTCCCATGTCGCGGCGATCTTTTCCACGCCCCAGCCGGTCCCCGTCGGCTTGCCGGAGAACCCGTAACCGGGCAGCGACGGGCAGATCACGTGGAAAGCGTCCTCGGCGCGGCCTGACGGCGGATTGACCAGGGGCTCGATCACCTTGTGGAACTCCACCACCGAACCCGGCCAGCCGTGCGTCAACACCAGTGGCAGTGCGTCGTCGTGCGCTGACCGCTGATGGATGAAATGGAAGTCCAGACCGTCGATTTCGGTGAGGTACTGGTCGAACTTGTTCAGGGCCGCTTCGCGTGGGCGCCAGTCGTAACCGTCGGCCCAGTAGTCGGCCAACTCACGGGTGTAGGCGAGCGGGATGCCCTGCGTCCAGTCGTCGACGGTCTCGGACTCCGGCCAGCGGGTGCGCGCCAGGCGCTCGTGCAAGTCGTCGAGAACGGCGGCGGGGACATCGATGCGATACGGCCTGATTTCCGACATAGCCTTCATCATGCAGGCCGACGTTCAAGCGTCGAGGGCGAGGTCCTTGCGGAACCTCCTCATGCCGTCGATCTTCTGCGTCAGCGTGGCATCCGGCCCGGAGTAGAACATCCACGGCATGGTCAGGATCCCACTGATGCCGGCGTCTTCCGCCCGGTGGTAGTGGGCGGTCGTGAAGGCGTCGGTCAGCGGCGTCAGGATGGTAAAATCGTCCATCCCCAAGTTGTTTTCGGCCCGCAACTGACGAATTCGGTTCGCCGCCCCGATGGCCTGCTCGGTGTCGATCAGGTCGCCGATCCAGCCGTCGTAGCGGGCTGCGCGGCGCAGCGCGATGTCGCTGAGCCCGCCGACGTAGATCGGGATTCGCGGTGGTGTGGGCTGCATTTCCAGCCGTGGCGTCTGATAGAACTCGCCGTCGAATTCCGTCCAGTCCGGCGACCACAATGTCCGCATCAGATCCAGCATCTCGTCGGTGCGTTTGCCCCGCTTCGCGAAGGGCTGCTCCATCAGGTCGAACTCTTCTTCACACCAGCCGACGCCGATGCCCAACTCGACCCGTCCGTCAGCCAGATATGCCGCGGTGCCAATGGATTTGGCCACCGAGTATGGATTGCGCATCGCCGGGATGTAGACGGTGGTTACGAATCGCAGCTGAGTCGTGACCTGGGCGAGCGCGCCGACCAGCACCCACGGGTCGGGCCACTCGGTGAACGGTTGCCAGCGCCGCCGGCCGTCTTTGGTGTAGGGGTACGGGGTGTTCAACGTCTCCAGGTTGACGATGTGGTCGGGGATCGCCATGCCGTCGTAGCCGAGATCGTCGGCCACCTTCGCGATCTCGACGATCTCCTTGGTGTCCAGGAACGCGCTGCTGACGTAGAACTTCATTCGGCGGCCCGCGCCCACGCCGGGGTGATGAAAATCCCCTCGGCCTCCACTGTGACCCCTTCGGAGTCCGAAAGATTGCCGGAGACAAAGGTTTTGATGCCCTCGCTGCGTTCGACGGCGGCATCGGCGCGCAGCCTGCCCAGTGGGGTTCCCCGTACGAATCGCAGCGTGAGGGTGCCGGTGAACAGCGGTTTGGTCAGACCCGCGCTGGCGGCCTCACCGAGCACGTGGTCGAGCACCAGCGCGCACACCCCGCCGTGCACCCAACCGGGTGGTCCTTCGTAGGCCGTGCTGAGGGTGAACTCGCTCCAACAGGACAAGGCGTCGTCGCTGCGCTGGACGGTCAGCGGAGGCGCGATCGCGTTGCGCAGGCCGATCACCGCGTTGCCCCACACCACCGGGCGTCCCCCGACCGCGTACCGCACCACCTGCGTCTCGTCGCGTTGTCTGCTGCGCAGCACGTCGGTCGCCGACCGGATCGCGGTCCGCGCCGACTCGATGGCATCCGGCTCGATCTCGGTGCGCAGCACGGCCTGGATCAGGTCGCGGACATCGTCGGTCAGCGGCCTGTAGAGCGCAGCGAGCCGGTCATGTTCTTCGGCGCTCATCGCCTGGTAAGGGATCTTCGCGTCCAACCCCGCCTCCTGACCTCAGTGGCGGGCCTCGTCGGCAGCCGACCGTTATGTCTTTACTAACACCGTGGCATTCGACGTCCCGCTACCGGGGCGGACTCACTCGTCAAAGACTTTGTGCACGACAGCTTTTGCGCGCCGGGTGATGCGAAGGTAGTTGTCCAGGAATTCGCCGCCGTCGCCGTTCTTGGCCCAGCCCGCGGCCACCGCGACCGTGTTGAGCAGGCGCCCGGGCCCGGGCAGCTGGTCGGTGGGCTTGCCGCGAACCAGCACCAGCGCGTTGCGGGCCCGGGTCGCGGTCAGCCAGGCGTCGCGCAGCAGGTCGGCGTCCTCGGTGCTGATCAGCCCGGCATCTGCGGCGGCGTCCAGACTCGCCAGCGTCGAGGTGTTGTGCAGCGACTGGAACTCGCTGGCGTAGCGCAGCTGCAGCAGCTGCACGGTCCACTCGATGTCGGCCAGACCGCCGCGCCCCAACTTGGTGTGTGTCTTCGGGTCCGCGCCGCGCGGCAGTCGCTCGGAGTCGACGCGTGCCTTCATCCGCCGGATTTCGTGGACGGTCTCGTTGGACACCCCGCCGGCGGGGTAGCGCGTCTTGTCCGCCATGTGCAGGAACCGCCGGCCCAGCTCCGCGTCACCGGCGACCGCGTCCGCGCGCAGCAGCGCCTGGATCTCCCACGACTGCGCCCACTGCTCGTAGTAGGCCGCATACGACGCGAGCGTGCGGACCAGCGGGCCGCTGCGTCCCTCGGGGCGCAGGTTGGCGTCGACCTCCAGCGGTGGGTCGGCACTGGGAGTTCCCAGCAGCGCGCGGATCTGCTCGGCCACCGTCACCGACCACTTCACCGCGTTCGAATCCTGGACGCCAGCGGCCGGCTCGCAGACGAACAACACGTCCGCGTCGGATCCGTAACCGAGCTCGCGGCCGCCCAGCCGGCCCATCCCGATGACCGCGATCGCGGCGGGGGCCTCACCACTGTCGGGCAGGTTGGCTTTGATCACCGCGTCCAGGGAGGCCTGCAGCACCGCGACCCACACCGCGGTCAGCGCCGCGCACACGTCGGTGACGTCGAGCATGCCCAGCAGGTCGGCCGACGCAATGCGGGCCAACTCGCGGCGGCGCAGCGAACGCGCGATCGCGATCGCGCGCACCGGATCGCTCTGCCGCCCGGCCGAAGCCACCAGCGCACCGGCGACCGCGTCGGGATCGACGTCGAGCAGCTTGGGCCCGGATGGCCCGTCGCTGTAGTTCTGCACCACCTCCGGCGCGCGCATCAGCAGCTCCGGAACGTAGGCCGAGGTGCCCAGCACATGCATCAATCGCTTTGCCACCGAAGGCTTGTCACGCAACGTCGACAGATACCAGCGCTGCGAGACCATCACCTCACTGAGCCGGCGGTAGGCCAGCAGCCCGCCATCGGGGTCGGGGGTGTCGGACAGCCAGTCCAGCAGCCGCGGCAGCAACACCGACTGCACCCGTCCCCGGCGGCCGCTCTGATTGATCAACGCGGACAGGTGGGTCAGCGCGCTCTGCGGCGCCTCGTAGCCGAGTGCGGCCAGCTGGCGCTCCGCAGCTGCCGGGGTCATGCCCTGCGAGAACTCCAGGCCTTCTGGCGCAAGGGATTCCAGCAACGGCTGATAAAACAGCTTGGCGTGCAGCTTCGACACCCGCATGTGGTGCCGCTTGAGCTCGTCACGCAACACCCCCAGCCGGTCGCGGCTGCCGTCGGGCCGCACATGGGCTGCCCGGGCGAGCCAGCGCAACGCCTCGTCGTCGTCCTGCGGCGGCAGCATGTGGGTGCGTTTGAGCCGCTGCAACTGCAGGCGGTGCTCGAGCAGCCGGAGGAATTCGTAGGAGGCGGTCAGATTCGCCGAGTCGTCGCGACCGACGTAGCCGCCGGCCCCCAGCGCGGCCAGCGCATCGACCGTCGACGCCACATGCAGCGACTCGTCGCTGCGGCCGTGCACGAGCTGCAGCAGCTGCACCGCGAATTCGACGTCGCGCAGCCCACCACTGCCCAGTTTGAGCTCGCGGGCGCGCACATCAGCGGGCACCAACTGTTCGACCCGCCGGCGCATCGCCTGGACTTCCCGCACGAAATCCTCACGCTCGCAGGCGTTCCACACCATCGGCATCAGCGAGTCGATGTACTGCTTACCCAGCTCGGCATCGCCGGCGGCCGGGCGCGCCTTGAGCAGCGCCTGGAATTCCCAGGTCTTGGCCCACTGCTGGTAGTACGCGATGTGCGACTCGAGGGTGCGGACCAATTCACCGTGGCGACCTTCCGGACGCAGCCCGGCGTCCACCTGGAAGAAGGCCTCCGAGGCCAGCCGCATCAGCTCCCCGGCGATGCGCGCCGACACCGGATCGACCGCCTCGGCGACGAAGATGACGTCGACATCGCTGACGTAATTCAGTTCGCGCGCACCGCATTTGCCCATCGCGATGATCGCCAGCCGCGGGGCCGGCTCGTCACCGCAGACGGTGGCCTCCGCGACGGAGAGCGCCGCACCCAGTGCGGCGTCGGCGAGATCGGCCAGATGCGCGCCCACCTCGCGGAACTCCAGCACCGGCTCGTTTTCGACGACCGGCGCCAGGTCCATCGCGGCCAGCACCAGTAGCCGGTTGCGGTACAACGCGCGCAGCCGCCACACCACCGACCCGGCGGCGGTCGGGGGCTCGGCCACACACTGGGCGAACTCAGCTCGCAACTTTTCCACCGACGGCAGCCGGACGTCGCCCTGCAACAAACGCCAGGCCTGCGGGTTGGCAACCAGATGATCGCCCAGCGCCAGCGACGACCCGAGCACGCCGAAAAGCCGTCCGCGCAGGCAACGATCGGCCAGCAGCGCCTCGTTGAGCTCTCCCCATTTGTCACCCAGCGCCTCGGCGAGCCGGACCGTCGCGGACAGCGCCGCGTCGGCGTCGGGCGCCCGCGACAAGGACCACAGCACTTCGACGCGCTCTTCGGTATTCCAGCCCAGCTGAGCCAGATTGGCGCTGGCGCGGCCGTCGACCAACCCGAGGCGGCCGAGGCCGGGCACCTTCGACCGTGCCGTCACTGGTTGGTTCACGTCCTCGACGGTAGCGCAGATGGCTTTAGATCTGGATGCGTCCTAATCACCGCCACGGCTAGAGCGAAATGTATGTCTTCAGTTCGTACGGCGTCACATGGCGACGGTAGTTCGCCCACTCCGTGCGCTTGTTGCGCAGGAAGAAGTCGAAGACGTGCTCCCCCAGCGCTTCTGCGACCAACTCCGAACCCTCCATCGCCCGCAGCGCCTCGTCGAGGCTGGACGGCAGTTCCCGGTAGCCCATCGCTCGGCGCTCGGTCGGGGTGAGGTCCCAGACGTTGTCCTCGGCCTGCGGGCCCAGCACGTAACCCTTCTCGACGCCGCGAAGCCCGGCCGCGAGCAGCACGGCGAACGCCAGATACGGGTTGCAGGCCGAGTCGGGGCTGCGCACCTCGATGCGACGCGACGAGGTCTTGTGCGGGCTGTACATCGGGATGCGGACCAGCGCCGAGCGGTTCGCCGCGCCCCAGGAGGCCGCGGTGGGGGCCTCGCCGCCGAGCACCAGCCGCTTGTAGGAGTTGACCCATTGGTTTGTGACGGCACTGATTTCGCTGGCGTGCTCGAGGATTCCGGCGATGAACGACTTGGCGACATCGGAGAGTTGCAACGGATCGTCAGGGCTGTGGAACGCGTTGACCTCGCCCTCGAACAGGCTCATGTGGGTGTGCATCGCCGAGCCGGGGTATTGGCCGAACGGCTTGGGCATGAACGTCGCTCGCGAGCCCTCGTTCAGCGCGACCTCCTTGATGAGGTAGCGGAAGGTCATCACGTTGTCGGCCATCGAGAGGGCGTCGGCGAAGCGAAGGTCGATCTCCTGCTGACCCGGGGCGCCTTCGTGGTGGCTGAATTCCACCGAAATACCCATGGATTCGAGCGCATCGATGGCATGCCGGCGGAAGTTCGACGCGGTGTGCACCGCTTGATCGAAGTAGCCGGCGTTGTCGGCGGGAACGGGCACCGAACCGTCCTCTGGGCCCGATTCGAGGAGGAAGAATTCGATTTCGGGATGCACGTAGCAGGAGAAGCCCAGATCGTTGGCTTTGCCTAGCTGACGGCGCAGGACATGGCGGGGGTCGGCCCACGACGGCGAGCCGTCGGGCATCTTGATGTCGCAGAACATCCGGGCCGAATGGTGGTGGCCCGTCCGAGTCGTCCAGGGCAGCACCTGGAACGTCGACGGGTCGGGGTGCGCCACGGTGTCGCTCTCGGAGACGCGGGCGAAACCTTCGATCGACGATCCGTCGAAGCCGATGCCTTCTTCGAAGGCGCCCTCGAGCTCAGCGGGCGCGATCGCGACAGACTTCAGGAAACCGAGCACGTCGGTGAACCACAACCGGACGAATCGGATGTCTCGTTCCTCCAGCGTGCGGAGCACGAATTCCTTTTGTCGATCCATACCTGGAACAGTATGCATTCAGCGTTAAGTTTGTGTTACCAGCGCTGCCTAACACCGTAAGTTTCCCGGCGCGGTGCCGTCGACCAAGTAGCGGGTCACCGCCGAGTCGACGCACTCGTTCCCGTTGAACGTCACGGTGTGTTGGGTTCCTTCGAACGTGATCAGGTTGGCGCCGAGCTGGCGGGCCAGGTCCACGCCCGCCTGGTAGGGCGTGGCCGGGTCGTGCGTGGTGGACACCACGACCGTTTTGCCCGGCCCGACCGGGGCTGCCGGATGCGGCGAGGAGGTCGGCGGCTCCGGCCACAACGCGCACAGGTCGCGCGGCGCGTGACCGGTGAACTGGCCGTAGGACGAGAACGGCGCGACCTGACGAATCCGCCGGTCCGCGTCGGCCCAGGCCGCCGGGTCGGTCGGCTCGGGCGCGTCGACGCAGCGGATCGCGTTGAACGCGTCTTGGGAATTGTTGTAGTGGCCCTTGTCGTCGCGCCCGTAGTACTCGTCGGCCAGCGTCAGCAGGTCACCCGGGTCGGCGCCGCGACGCAGACCGAGCAGTCCGCTGGTCAGGTACTTCCAGAACTGCGGGGTGTAGAGCGCGTTGATCGTGCCGGTGATGGCGTCGGAGTAGCCGAGCTGACGCCGATCCGAGGTCACCGCGGGCTTGGTCACCAACGGGTCGATCAGCTGGTGATAGCGCGCAACCCACTGGTTGGGGTCGGTGCCCAGCGGGCAATCGGTCGAGCGGGCGCAGTCGGCGGCGTAGTCGTTGAACGCGGTCTGGAAACCAGCCTGTTGGTTGACCAGTTCGTCGATCGGGCCGATGGTCGGGTCGATGGCGCCGTCGAGCACCATCGCCCGGACGTGGTCGCCGAAGCGCTCGATGTAGGCGGTTCCGAGCTCGGTGCCGTAGCTGTAGCCCAGGTAGTTGATCTCGTCGTCGCCGAGCGCCTGGCGCACCGCGTCCATATCGCGCGCGGCGGACGCGGTTCCGACGTTCGCCAGGAAGGCCGACCCGTTGCGTGCGACGCACCGCTGCGCGATCTGCCGGTAGATCTGCTCGATGTGCGCCACACCCTGCGGGCTGTAGTCGACCATCGGTTCGCGACGGAAGGCGTCGAAGTCGGCGTCGGTCTGGCAGCGCACACCCGGCGTCGAATGGCCGACGCCGCGCGGGTCGAACCCGACCAGGTCGAAGTGCCGGCTCACTTCGGAGTCGGCGAGCGCGGGCCCCATCGCGGCCACCATGTCGACCGCCGACGCCCCCGGCCCGCCGGGGTTGACCAACAGCGCACCGATTCGCGGACCGGTCGCCGGAATCCGGATCACGGCGATCTGCACTTGTGCGCCAGTCGGATTCGCGTAATCGACCGGTACCTCGACGACCCCGCACTGCGCGGTGGGGACGTCACCGGGGGCTTTGACGACCTGGCTGCAACTCCCCCAGTTCAGTTGCTGCACCGAGGACGGCTGCGGCGCGGCCGGGCTGGGCGTCGGGCCCGCGCCGTATCCGGGCGTGGCGCCGGACCACGGTGTTGCGACGACGGCGGCCGATGCGGAGAGCAGGAGGGAGAGCAGCGCTGAACTCATCGGTCTCATGCGCCACATGGTGGTCAATCGTGGCATGCGTCGGCCACGGGCCGTGATCCCATTGGTCACACCTTGGTCTCGTTATCGAGCGCGCGGTCGTGAAACGCCGTATTGGAAGCCGTCCGCGGACGGCGCTAGCACTTGGCCCCGTTGGACGGCACGGTACCGCTGAGGAGGTAGGCGGTCGCATAGTCGTCGATGCAGCTGTTTCCCTGGAACACCACCGTGTGCTGGGTGCCGTCGAACGTGAGCAGCCCGCCCTTGAGTTGCTTCGACAGGTCGACGCCGGCCTGATACGGCGTCGCCGGGTCGTGGGTGGTGGAGACCACCAGCGTGGGCGTCAGGTTGGACACCGAGATGGAGTGCGGCTTGCTGGTGGGCGGCACCGGCCAGAACGCGCACGTTCCCAGCGGGGCGTTGCCGGTGAACTTGCCGTAATTCATGAACGGCGCGACCTCGCGCGAGCGCCGGTCCTCGTCGATGACCCTGGCGCGGTCTTTGACCGGCGGCTGGTCTACGCAGTTCACCGCGACGCGGGCATCGGTGGAGTTGTTGTAGTGGCCGCGCTTGTCGCGGCGCATGTAGAGGTCGGCCAGTTCGAGCATCACATCGCCGCGATGGCGCGACAGTTCGGTCAGCGCGGTCGTCAGGTGGTGCCAGAAAGTCGGCGAATACAGCGCCATGATGGTGCCGATGATGGCGTCGCTGTAGCTCAGCCCGCGGGGGTCCTTGGTGCGGGCCGGAATGCTGCGCATCGGGTTGTTCTTGTCGACCAGCGGATAGACCAGATCGTGGTAGACGTCGACCGCTTTGGCGGGGTCGGTACCCAGCGGACAGGTGGGCGACTTGGCGCAGTCTTTCGCGAAGTTGTTGAAGGCGTCCTGAAAACCCTTGGCCTGCCGAAGATCTGACTCGACGGGGTCGGCATTGGGGTCGATGGCGCCGTCGAGGATCATCGCCCGGATGTTCTTGGGGAACGCCTCGGCGTACGCGGCGCCCATCCGGGTGCCGTAGGAGTAACCCAGGAACGTCAGCTTGCTGTCGCCCAGCGCTTCCCGGATGACGTCCAAATCCTTTGCGACGTTGTCGGTTCCGACGTTCGCCAGGAATTTCTTGCCCATCTTGGCGACGCAGCGGTCGATGTACTCCTTGGTCTCCTGCTCGATGTGCGCGATGCCCGCCGGGCTGTAGTCGACCTGTGTCTCGGTGCGCAGCCGGTCGTTGTCGGCGTCGGAGTTGCACCAGATCGCTGGCCGCGACGACGCCACCCCGCGCGGGTCGAACCCGACCAGGTCGAAGCGTTCCCGGATCTGCGGCGGCAACGACTGCACCAGCCCGACCGCGGCTTCGATGCCGGACTCCCCCGGGCCGCCGGGGTTGATGACCAGCGAGCCGATCTTGTCCCGGGTCGCCGGAAAGCGAACGAGCCCGAGTGTGGTCGCGTCGCCGTTGCGGTGCCGGTAGTCGACGGGAACCGCGAGCTTTCCGCACTGCACGCCGCTGGGCAGCTTGGCGGGCAGCCCGCCGCTTCCCGCGAGCCGGCACGGTCCCCACTCCACCGGTTGCCCGACCTTCGGGCCGTACATCACCGCACGACCCTTGACCACCTGTGTGCAGCTGGACGCTGTCACCGCGATGACGGCGATCGCGGTCCAGAGCAGCATCATGCGCGCGAACTTGCCGCGGCGAGGGGTCCCCATGTCACACATGCTGCCATGCGCCGATGCGGCGCCCAGGGCACTGGGGCGGCTAATGCGTCGCGAGCAGCAGTTCTTCCATGCCGACGGCGAAATCGTCGGCCAGCTCCCACAGGTCGGGCAACAGCTCCGGGCAGGCGATGATCCCGACGTCGAGTTTGCCGGTCAGCGACATCACGGTGATATTGAGCCCGGAGCCCTGGAAGATCGGCCCCAGCGGATACATCGCCTTGACCTCACCGCCCAGGAAATACAGCGGCACCTGGGGCCCGGGCACGTTGGACACCACCAGATTGTGCACCGGGATCCGCTTGGTGAGGCTGGTCCGCGCGTAGGCCCGCATTGCCACGCCGAACACCGCGGGCGCGGCGAACTGTGACCAGTCCTGCAGCAACGAGGCTTTGATTGCCGAACTATGTTGCTTGGCAACCGAATTGGCGTCAGCGATGGCCCTGATCCGCTCGGCCGGGTCGGCGATGTGGGTCTGCAGGCTGGAGAACATGCCCGAAACCTGGTTGCGCCCAGGCCGATCCGACTTGCCGTGCACGGACACCGGCACCATCGCCACCAGCGACGAGTCCGGTAGTTCGCCGCGGTCCATTAGGAATTGGCGCAGCACACCGGAGACCAGCGCCATCACCACGTCATTGACCTTGACGTTGAAGTGGTCCTTGACCTTCTTGATGTCCCCGAGGTCGAGCTGCGCGTAGGCGATGTTGCGGTTCGAGGTGATGCTGTCGTTGAACGCGGTCCGCGGCGCCGCGAACGGCGGTGCCATCGTCTGGCCGCTGCGCGCCCGCAACACCGTCTTGACCACGGTCGATGCGGTGTCGGACAGCGCGTTGGCGAGGCGGATCGGCCGGGCCGCGAATTTCAGCGCGCCGGTCACCGCGATCTCGAGGTCGTTGGCGCCCCCGACACCGTCGACCGGGTCCGGCGCGGGCGCGTCCGCCTCGGTGCTGCACAGCTGCGACATCAGGTTGGCGCCGGTCACGCCGTCGACCGCGGCGTGGTGCACCTTGGTCATGACCGCCAGCCGACCGCCCTGCTGAGCGTCGGTGCCCGCGACGCCTTCGATGACCCACATCTCCCAGAGCGGACGGGTGCGGTCCAGCGGCAGTGACGCGATGTGGCCGCAGATCTCGGCCAGCTCGTTGCGCCCACCCGGTGGCGGCAAGCCGATCCGGTGCAGATGGCGGGCGACTTCAAAGTTGTTGTCGTCCACCCAGACCGGGTGGTCCAGGTTGAATACGCTGTCGGCCAGCTTCTCGCGGAACTGCGGCATCGCCTTGACCCGCAGCGCCAGTTCGTCACGTAACCGGTCGAAGGTGTATCCGCCCGGCATCGTCGAGGTGTCGACCTCCAGAATCGAGCAGACGTGCAACGGCTGCGCAGGGGTTTCGAGATACAGGAAACTGGCGTCGAGTCCGCTGAGGCGCTGCATGGGCCGATGGTATGTCCGCCGCCAAGGGGCGGCACCGGAATCGCGCGATGGGCAGTGGTGTGAGGAAATCCACTGGGCCTGCTATCCACCCGATGGGCCTGAAGTGGCACACTGGTCGGGTCAGACGAACCCGGGGACCCGGATGGGCCTCGAGGATCGAAACGACCACCACTAGGGACAATGATGTCTGAACAGACTGTTTATGGCGCCCACGCTTCCTCGAACACCGCTCCGCGGGCCAAGACCCGCGTCCACCACCTGCAGAAGATGAAGGCCGAAGGCCACAAGTGGGCCATGCTCACGGCCTACGACTACTCGACCGCGCGCGTCTTCGACGACGCCGGCATCCCGGTGCTGCTGGTCGGCGATTCTGCAGCCAACGTCGTCTACGGCTACGACACGACCGTTCCGGTGTCGGTCGACGAACTCATTCCGCTGGTTCGTGGGGTTGTCCGCGGGGCGCCGCACGCGCTGGTCGTCGCGGATCTGCCGTTCGGCAGCTACGAAGCCGGCCCCGCCGCCGCGCTGGACGTCGCGATCCGCTTCATGAAGGAAGCCGGCGCGCACGCGGTCAAGCTGGAGGGCGGCGAGCGGGTAGCCCCGCAGATCGCCGCGCTGTCCGCGGCCGGCATTCCGGTGATGGCCCACATCGGCTTCACCCCGCAGAGCGTCAACTCCCTGGGCGGTTTCCGGGTGCAGGGCCGCGGCGACGCCGCCGAGCAGACCATCCATGACGCGATCGCGGTCGCCGAGGCCGGTGCGTTCGCCGTTGTCATGGAGATGGTGCCGGCCGAGTTGGCCACCCAGATCACCGGCAAGTTGACCATCCCCACCGTCGGGATCGGCGCCGGCCGCAACTGCGATGCCCAGGTCCTGGTGTGGCAGGACATGGCCGGGCTCACCAGCGGCAAGACTGCCAAGTTCGTCAAGCGGTTCGGCGATGTCGGTGGCGAATTGCAGCGCGCGGCAACGCAATACGCCAACGAGGTGGCGTCCGGGGAGTTCCCCGACGACGAGCACAGCTTCTGATCCGCCGGTTTGGCGGACGCCGCCGCGTGGCACAGTGACGGCAATGTCCGCCGAAGGCCCGTCTCGCCACCTCGAAGTCGAGCGCAAGTATGACGTCGACGCCTCGACGCGGCCGCCCTCCTTCGACGGGCTCGCCGGGGTCGGCCGGGTGGCACGGTCGGGGACGCAAACGCTGGATGCCGTCTACTTCGACACCGCTGGGCGTGACTTGGCGTCCAACCGGATCACGCTGCGCCGCCGTACCGGCGGTCCCGACGCGGGCTGGCATCTGAAACTGCCGGCGGGCGACGGGGCCCGGACCGAAGTGCGGGCGCCGCTGGACGGTGACCAACCACCGGGCGCACTGCTGGACGTCGTGCTGGCGGTCGTGCGCGATCGCCCGGTGCAGCCGGTGGCCCGGATCAGCACCATCCGTCAGGTCCACGTGCTCCACGGCACCGACGACGCCGTCGTCGCCGAGTTCTGCGACGACAGGGTCACCGCCGGGCGCGGTCCCGATGGTGAACTCGCCCAACAACGCTGGCGTGAATGGGAAGTCGAGCTCGTCGGCGACGGCTCCGACACCGATCTGCTGGAACGGGTCGGTGAGCGGCTGTTCGACGCGGGCGCGAAACCGGCCGGTCACGGCTCGAAGCTCGCGCGGGTGCTGGAGACGGCTGTGCCGAAGCTGCCGGCCGATCCCCTGCACCGGGCGCTGGCCGAACAGATCGACGAGCTGCTGGCGTGGGACCGCGCGGTACGCGCGGATGCCGACGACGCCGTCCACCAGATGCGGGTGACGGCCCGCAAGATCCGCAGCCTGCTTCAGGCCTCGCCGGAGTCGTTCGGGCTCACCAAAGACGCGCCGGTGATCGACGAGCTGCGCGAGCTGGGCAACGTGCTGGGGGTCGCCCGCGACGCCGAGGTACTGGCCGATCGTTATCGCAGCGCCCTCGACGACGTGCCGCCGGAGCTGATCCGCGGGCCGATCCGCGAGCGGCTGGTCGGCGGCGCGGAACAGCGCTACCGGACCGGCCTGCGGCATGCGTTGGCGGCCATGCGCTTACCGCGCTATTTCCGGCTGCTCGATGCGCTCGACGCGCTGATCGCGCAGCCTCCGTCGGCCGGCCGGAAGTCGGCGCCGGCGACCGTTGCCAGTGCGGGTAAGAAAGTACGCAAGGCCGCGAAAGCGGCCCGGCAGGCACCCGGTGGCGCCGACCGTGACGACGCCATCCACCGAATCCGCAAGCGGGCCAAGCGGCTTCGCTACACCGCCGATGCCACCGGCAACGGCAAGGTGTCCGCCAGGGCCAAGAAGCTGCAGTCAGTGCTCGGGGATCATCAGGACAGCGTGGTCAGCCGTGAGCATCTCCGCGAACAGGCCGACACCGCCCACGCCGCCGGCGAGGACACCTTCACCTACGGATTGCTCTATCAGCGCGAGGGCGATGTCGCGGCCGAGAGCCGGCGGCAGCTGGAGCCGACGCTGAGCAAGCTCCTCAAAGCGGTACGCAAGCTGTCGCGCTGACAGGGCGGGCGAGTTGGCCTGTAAGCCGGATTCTGTCCCGTGTCGATGACACGGCGGCGACCATCCATCTGGACACACCGTTGCCGGGTGCCTCGAGCGGTCTACCCGCAGGCTCGGGCGAGCAGCCCTCAGGCGCCTGCGCGACCACACCGTAGTGCGGCCTTCTTGACCTTGCTTCGGGTGGGGTTTGCCTAGCCACTCCGGTCGCCCGGAATGCTGGTGCGCTCTTACCGCACCGTTTCACCCTTACCACCTTGATAAGTGGCGGTTTGTTTTCTGTGGCACTTTCCCGCGAGTCACCTCGGATTGCCGTTAGCAATCACCCTGCTCTGCGAAGTCCGGACTTTCCTCGACAGGAGCTGCATGAGCCCCAGCCGCGGCCGCCCGGCCAACTCGTCCGCGCTAACACCGTACTCGCTGCGGAATCCGCAGGCCAACGGCTTTCACCCGCCCTCACATCCCGGCCGTCCCTATCGTCTACAGGTTGAGGGCGAAGGAGGGCCGCAGCTGATGCCGACGGATCGATGGTCGAAGCGTGTCGAAAGCGGCGACTGGGAGGCGATCGCCGCATCCGTCGACGACTTCGGCGGGGCGTTGCTGCCGCGACTGCTGACCGTCGCCGAGGCGCGCCGGATCCGCGCCACATTCGACTCCGACGAGCTGTTCCGGTCCACCGTCGACATGGGTCCACGCCGCTACGGCTCCGGTCGGTACCGCTACTTCCATGCCCCCTACCCGGAGCCGATCGAGCAGCTCAAGCAGGCGCTGTATCCACGACTGTTGCCGATCGCCCGGAACTGGTGGGGCAAGCTGGGCCGCGAAGCGCCGTGGCCGGACACCCTCGACGAGTGGCTGCAGCTGTGTCACGCCGCCGGCCAGAACCGGTCGACGGCCCTGATGCTGAAATACCAGACCGGTGACTGGAACGCACTTCACCGAGACCTCTACGGCGACTTGGTGTTTCCGCTGCAAGTGGTGATCGACCTCAGCGATCCTGGGAGCGAGTTCACCGGTGGGGAGTTCATGCTCGTCGAGCAGCGGGCCCGGGCCCAGTCACGCGGCACCGCAACGCAGTTGCCGCAGGGCCACGGTTACCTCTTCACCACCCGGGACCGGCCGGTGCCCTCGGCGCGGGGATGGTCGGCCGCGGCGGTGCGGCACGGCTTGTCCGTGGTCCGATCCGGCGAGCGTTACGCGCTCGGGCTGATCTTCCACGACGCCGCCTGAGGCGCCGGCCGGCGAGACCGCCCGCCGCTTCCGGCGAAGGTGTCCGCGGGCCCGATGCGCGCCCACACCGTCTTGCCGCTGGGTGCCGGCGTATTGCCCCAGCGCCCACAGAGCGACGAGACGATGTCCAGACCACCGGGGCAGCGCCCGGCCGGGCGTTCCCGTCGAACCGCCGAGGCACGGCTGGAATCGGAGACCGCGACGACCAGTTCGTTGCCGGCGCCTTCCAGCCGAAGGTCGAATCCGCCGCCGGTGTGGCTCAGCGCGTTCTCGGCGAAAACGGTTGTCACAGTGCAGGCAACCGGAATCTTGTCGCGCATCGACCAGGCCACCAGGTGCTCGTGCACGGAGATCAGGGCGGCGTTCACGCTGGCGGGGTGGGCGTCGAACGACTCGCGGACGCGGTGGCGGTAGCGGCGCGTTCCGTCTCCGATTGCCGCGGCCGCTGCGGGAACATCGGCGTAGACGGGGACATAATCCGAAAGATCCGCCAGTCGGGCGCGCACGGCGGTCACCGGAGACGAGGGCGATGGGTACTTCGGGCCACTGCTTGACGTGCCAGCGGGCGCTGGTGAACACCACCCAGGCGCCGTCATCGCCGCCGTCGAGACCGTTGACGTCGACGATCACCGGCGCGGCTGCGTCGACGGCGACGTTGATCACCGCGTCCCGCACCTGCTGATAGGTCCGGTCGTTCAGCGTCCCGGCCAGGCGTAGAACGACGACACCGCGGCGCACCTCGGTCATACTTCTCAACATCATCCTTGGCCACTTTCTGACGCGAAGGAGGACTCCGGGGCCTGAGCATACCCATGGATTGTGGTCTCGTAAGGGCATTTCTCGCTTACGGAACAGACGTGTCGGCCGCCCCACCGGGAGAAGCCGAGTCGCGGCCGAGCGCGATCGTCGCCGCGGTCATGGCGGCGACCGCGACCGCCAGGACAACGGCACCGGCACCTCGCACCACCAGATGCTCGCCCAGGATCACCACACCCAGCAACACCGCCACGACGGGCTCGCCGACCAACATGATCGGCACCGATGCCTGCAGTGCGCCGGCATGAAATGCCGACTGCTGCAAGACAGTCACCGTCACGGCAAGCGCCACCAACAGATACGGCGCCGGCACCGTCAGCAACCCGTGCCAGCCGTGCACGGCGAGCCGGTGTGTACTGACCTTCGTCAAGACCGCGACCATGCCCAGCAGCACCGCGACGGCGCTGGCCAACAACATCGCGCGACGCCGACCGGTCGCGCGGCGGGCGGCCAGCACGCAGACGAGCACGACCGGCACCGAGGTGCCGAGCGCCACGCTCCACGCCGGCACCGGTGCCCGGTAGTGGCCCTCGCGGGGCTGGCCCACCAGAACGAAAATCGTGAGCGCTGCCGTCAGCAGCAGCGCCCAGCCCCAATCACGAAGCGGCACACGTTGATTGGAGAACCGTGCGCTCAGTGGCAAGACGAACAGCAGCGACGACACCAGCAGTGGCTGCACCAGCAGCAGCGAGCCGTGGGCCAACGCCACCGCCTGGAACACGTACCCGCCGATCGCGCCGACGGTTCCCAACCACCACGCCGGCTGGCGCACCCACGACGTGACGATCGGACCCCCGGCCGCTTCGGCGTCGGCTCCCATCTGGATGGCCCGTTGCCGCACGACAATCCCGATTGCCGCGAAAAGCGCTGCCAGCATTGCGGATACGATGGCCAGGACGTGCGACGCTAACCACTGCACGATTGGCCAACTACCCGGATGACGGCGATCTCAACCTAAATACCCGGTCTGGTTGACCAGCCGAACCGACGACGCGCCGTCGGGATAGAACTCGGCGATGCTCAGCGACGCCAGGTCCAGATGCAGCCGGTAGAGAATGCCCGGTCCGGCGTCGAGTGCCTCGCGCAGCAGCATCTTGATCGGTGTCACGTGCGAAACCAGCAACACCGTGCTGCCGGCGTGGTCGCCGACGATGCGGTCCCGTGCGCCCATGACCCGTCGATTGACGTCATCGAAGCTCTCGCCATCGGGGGGTTTGGTGCTGGTGTCGCGCAACCACCGGCGATGCAGCTCGGGATCACGGTCGGCCGCCTCCGAAAACGTCAGACCTTCCCACTCGCCGAAGTCGGTCTCGATCAGATCGTCATCGACCGTCACGTCCAGACCCAGCCGCTTGGCGGCCGCGGCCGCGGTGTCCTGGCAGCGTTGCAGGGGTGAGCTGACCACTGCCGCGACTCCCCCGCGCGAGCCCAGGAAGGCGGCGGCCGCCTCGGCCTGCTGCCGGCCCAACGTGGTCAGTGGCGGATTGCCGCGGCCCGAATAGCGTCGCTGCACCGACGATTCGGTCTGGCCGTGGCGGAGCAACAGCAGCCGGGTGGCCGCGCCGGTCGCACCGGTCCACCCGGGCGGTGCGGCCGTCTCGCCGGCGACGGGCGTCGCGGATGCGTCCGATCGTGACGGGAGTTCGGCCGCAGCATCCATCGCCTCGTTCGCCAGCCGGTCGGCGTGCGCGTTCTCGGCCCGCGGAATCCACTGGTAGGTAACGCGATCGAATGCCGAGGCCAGCCCGCGAGCCTGCGCGTGCAGCTCGGCCAGGTCGGGATGCTTGACCTTCCAGCGTCCGGACATCTGCTCGACCACCAGCTTGGAGTCCATTGCCACCGCGACCTCGCCGGCGTTCAGCTTCGCGGCCTCTTCCAAACCAGCTATCAGACCGCGGTATTCGGCGACGTTGTTAGTGGCCACCCCGATCGCCTGTTTGCTCTCGGCCAGCACGACCGACCGGTCAGCGCTCCACACCACCGACCCGTAACCGGCCGGCCCCGGGTTGCCCCGCGATCCACCGTCGGCCTCGACAACGACCTTCACCGGTTGACGCCCTTGATCCGCAACAGGATTGCGCCGCATTCCGGGCAGCGCAACACCTCGTCGTCAGCGGCGGCCGAGATCCGGGCCAGCTCGCCGCGGTCGATCTCGATACGGCACGCCCCGCAGCGGCCGCCCTGCAGCAGCCCCGCCCCGGGGCCACCGCCGGAGCGCTGCCGCTCGTAGAGCGCCAGCAGGTCCGGAGCCAGCTCGGCGGTGATTTCCGCGCGCCGCGAGGCGTGCACCCGGCGATGGTGGTCGATGTCGGCGATGGTGGTGTCCAACGCCTGCTGCTTGCCGGCCAATTCGGCCTTCAGCCCGTCGATGACGGCCAACTCCGCGTCCCGCTGGTTCTGCAGCTGCTCGCGGTGTTCCATCACCTCGATCAGGGAGTCCTCCAGGCTGGATTGGCGGCGCTCCAGCGTCTCCAACTCGTGCTGTAGTTCCGAGAGCTGTTTGGAATCGGCCACGGTCTGCAGCAGCGACCGGTCCCGATCCTCGCGCTGGCGCACCCCGTCGATCTCCGACTCGAAGCGCGAGACCTGAATATCCAAGTCTCCCAACGTAATCTGCAGTGCCCCCAGCCGATCGTCGGCGGCGATCTGTTCGCCGTGGATCCGCTCGATGTCGGCGCGCTCGGGCAGGTGAGCGGCGCGATGTTTCATCTTGGCCAGTTCCGCGTCGAGCTCCACGACCTCGAGCAGTGAGCGCTGCTGTGCAACTTCGGCTTTCATGCGTCCTCTCGCCCGTCAGCGTGGTCGACGTTCCAGGGGTCGGTGCGGATCGGGCATGTTTCGACAGCGAGCGCGGCGCCGAATGCCGACCGCAGCACATCGGCAGCCTGTTCGCACCAGGGGAATTCGCTGGCCCAGTGCGCGACGTCGATCAGCGCGACATCGGAGGCGCGGCGATGCTCGTCGGCAGGGTGGTGACGCAGGTCCGCCGTCACATAGGCCTGCACGTCGGCGGCCGCCGCAGCACCCAGCAGTGAATCACCGGCACCGCCACACACCGCGACACGTGAGACGATCGCCGTCGGATCGCCCGCCGCACGCACTCCCCACGACGTCTGCGGTAAGCCCTTCCTGACCCGGGCGACGAACGCGCTCAACGGTTCTGGCTGCGGCAGCGCACCGACCCGGCCCAGCCCGACGCCGGTGGGCAGCGGCTCCAGTGCGACAACGTCGAACGCCGGCTCCTCATACGGGTGTGCCGCACGCATCGCCGCCAGCACCTGTTGCCGCACCCCGGTGGACGCGACGAACTCGACCCGGTCCTCGACCACCCGTTCCACCGCGCCGACGCTGCCGACCGCCGGCTGGGCGCCGCTCTCGGGCAAGAACTGACCGGTGCCGGTCACGCTCCAGTCGCAGTGCGAATAATTGCCGATGCGCCCGGCGCCGGCCGCAAAGACCGCCGAGCGCAGCGCATCCGCCTGCTCCGGCGGTACGAAAACGACCCACTTGTCCAGAGCTTGCCGCGACGGAGCGGGCTCCAGGACACCGTCGACGGTCAACCCGAGCGCGTGCGCCAACGCATCGGAGACGCCCGGTGACGCCGAATCGGCGTTGGTGTGTGCGGTGAACAGCGAACGCCCAGTACGGATCAGCCGGTGGATCAGCGCCCCTTTGGCGGTGTCGGCGGCCACGGTGTCGACCCCGCGCAACAGCAGCGGGTGGTGCGCCAGCAGCAGACCGCCGTCGGGAACCGCGTCGACCACCGCTGCGGTCGCGTCGACCGCGATGGTCACCGAGCTCAGTGCGTCGTCGGGATCGCCGCAGACCAGGCCGACCGAATCCCACGACTGCGCCAGCCCGGGCGGGTAGGCCGCGTCGAGCGCCTCGATGACCGTGCCCAACCGAACCGTCATCGACCCAACCCGCTCTCGGCGATCGCAGCAACCAGCACCGGCCACTCCGGCCGCACCGCGGCGCGCAGATACTGTCCGTCCAGACCCACGAACGTGTCGCAACGCCGTACTGCAATTCCTTTGCTGTGCAGATGTTTTCGCAGCAACGCCGCGTCGTCGACGGCGAACATCACGAACGGTGCGTCGCCATCGACGGTGTCGATCCCGACGGATCGCAAGCCGGCCACCATCTCGGCGCGCATCGCGGCCAGCTCGCGGGCGCCGGCTTCGGCTTCGGCGATCGCCGCAGGCGCGCAGCACGCGGCGATGGCGGTCAGCTGCAACGTTCCCAGCGGCCAGTGCGGACGGGTGGCGGTCAGCCGGGCCAGCACCTCCGGCGCACCCAGCGCGTAACCCACCCGCAGCCCCGCCAGCGACCAGGTCTTGGTCAGGCTGCGCAGCACCACGACGTCGGGCAGACGCATGGCGGCCAGCGATTCCGGCTCGCCGGGGACGGCGTCGGCGAACGCCTCGTCCACCACCACGATGCGACCGGACCGCCTAAGGGCGAGGACCTGCTCGCGACCGTGCAGGACCGACGTCGGGTTGGTCGGGTTGCCAACCACCGCGAGATCGGCCGAGTCGGGCACCCGCGCGCCGTCCAGCCTGAACGGCGGAGCCAGCACCACGTGCTGCACCGGCACCCCGGCCGCCTGCAGGGCTGCGTCCGGTTCGGTGAACGACGGAGCGATCAGCGCGGCGAGCGCCGGGCGCAAGTTCGCCAGCAGGGCGAATCCCTCGGCGGCGCCGGCAAGCAACGCGACCTCGTCGACGGGACGGCCGTGCCGGGCCGCGACGGCCTCGCGCGCCGCCTGCTCGTCGTCGGCAGCTGGGTATCGCCCCAGGTCGCAAAGCCGAGCCGCCAACCGGTCCATCAGCCAGGCGGGCGGTTGCGCGTGGCGGACGTTGACGGCGAAATCCAGCATGCCGGGTTCGGCGGCCTGATCGCCGTGATAGCGCGCCGCCGCGAGCGGAATCGACGCGCTCGAACCCAGACTCGCCACATCTGAAACAGTAACGACCGCGCCGCGCAGCCGGGTATCCGGACACGATCGCCGGTGCGCGCCGGCATCGAGGACAATGGCAACGTGACAGGCGCGGCCCCGGCGGCATTGGTGATCTTCGATCTCGACGGCACCCTCACGGACTCCGCGGACGGCATCGTCTCCAGCTTCCGCCACGCGCTCGGCGAGATCGGGGCCGAGGTCCCCGAGGGCGATCTGGCCAGCAAGATCGTCGGGCCGCCGATGCACCACACCTTCGAAGCCATGGGCCTGGGCCGCCACGCCGACGCGGCCATCGCCGCGTACCGCGCCGACTACACCACCCGGGGTTGGGCCATCAACAGCCTCTTCGAGGGGATCGCACCGCTGCTCGCTGATCTGCGCACCGCCGGCGTGCGCCTCGCGGTGGCCACCTCCAAGGCCGAGCCCACCGCGAAACGCATCCTGGAGCACTTCGGCCTCGACGGACACTTCGACGTCATCGCCGGCGCCAGCGTCGACGGCGCCCGAGCCGCCAAAGCGGATGTGCTGGCGCACGCGCTGGCGCAACTGCGTCCGCTGCCCGAACGGGTCTTGATGGTCGGCGACCGTCGCCATGACGTCGAGGGCGCGGCCGCCCACGGCATCGACGCGGTGGTGGTCGGCTGGGGGTACGGCCGGGCCGACTTCGCCGACGCCCCCAGCGGCGCCGTCCATGTCGAGACGGTCGACGAACTGCGGAGGGCCTTGGGTGTCTGAACAGCTGCACGTCACGTTTGTCTGCACCGGCAACATCTGCCGATCGCCGATGGCGGAGAAGATGTTCGCCCATCAGATCAGCGAACGCGGTCTGGCCGACGCGGTGCGGGTCAGCAGCGCCGGAACGGCCGGCTGGCACATCGGCAACCCGGCCGACGACCGGGCCAATCGGGTGCTGCGCGCGCACGGTTACCCGACAGATCACAGCGCCGCGCAGGTCGACGACGAGCACATCAACGCCGACCTGGTGATTGCGCTGGCACGTAACCACGTCCCGCTGCTTCAGCAGTTGGGTGTCGACTCCGACCGGATCCGGATGCTGCGGTCGTTCGATCCCCGCTCCGGCGCTTACGTTCTCGACGTCGACGACCCCTACTACGGCGACAACCGCGATTTCGAGATCACCTTTGCAGCGATCGAGGCGGCGCTGCCCGGCCTGCACACCTGGGTCGACGAGCAACTGGCCCCGGACGGCGGTGGCTGATGCGCCGCTTGGCCTTTCTGCTGCGGCCGGGCTGGATCGCGCTGGCCGTCGTGGTGATCGCGTTCACCTACCTGTGCTTCAGCGTGCTGGCGCCGTGGCAGCTCGGCAAGAACACCAGGACGTCGCGGGCCAACGACCAGATCCAGCATTCGCTGGCGACCGACCCGGTGCCACTGAAAACAATCCTGCCGCAACAGGATTCGACCGCCGCCGACAGTGAGTGGCGCAGAGTGTCGGCGACCGGACATTACCTGGTGGACAAGCAGGTGGTGGCCAGGCTGCGGGTCGCCGAGGGCGATCAGGCGATGGAAGTGCTGCTGCCGTTCGTCGTCGACGGCGGGCCCACCGTGCTGGTCGACCGCGGTTACGTTCGGCCACTACCCGGTTCGCGGGTGCCGCCGGTCGCCACGCCACCGCGCGGAACGGTGAGCATCACGGCTCGCCTGCGCGACTCCGAAGGTCCGCTGGCGGACAAGAAGTCCTTCGTCAGCGACGGTGTGCGCCAGGTGTATTCGATCGACACCAGCGAGATCGCGACGCTGGTCGCCACTCCACTGGCCGGGCCCTACCTGCAACTCGTCGACGGTCAGCCCGGCGGGCTCGGGGTGGTCGCCCTACCCCACCTGGACTCGGGACCGTTCCTGTCCTACGGCATCCAGTGGATCACGTTCGGCGTCATCGCGCCGATCCTGCTGGGCTACTTCGTCTATGCCGAGGTCCAGGCCCGCCGCGCCGACAAGGTGCGGACCGCTCAGCCCACCGAAACGCCGGCACCGCAGACCGTCGAGGACAAACTCACCGACCGCTACGGCCGCCGACGCTGAGGCCGACGCAGGCCACTACCAACGCGGCCGTCTGCACCGCACGCGAAAGCCGTACGGCGCGTTCCACATCGACGACCGTCGGCGTCCGGCCCACGCCGAGAGCGGGCCGAATCTGCAGCTGGTAGTGATACTGCGTGGGCCCCCCGAGCTGCACGCCCAGCGCCCCGGCGAACGCAGCCTCGACCACGCCGGCATTCGGGCTGGGATGGCGCCCCGCGTCGCGGCGCCACGCCGTCACCGCACCCAACGGCGAACCGCCGACGAGCGGCGCACACAAAACCGTCAGCGCCGCCGTCGCACGCGCGGCCGGGTAGTTGGCCGCATCATCGGTTCGCGCTGCCGCCCAACCGAACCGGGCATAGCGCGGCGAGCGGTGGCCGATCATCGCGTCCAGGGTGTTGACGGCCCGGTACCCCAGGACCCCGGGCACTCCGGCGACGGCGGCCCACAGCAGCGGCGCAACCTGTGCGTCCGAGGTGTTCTCGGCCACCGACTCGACCGTCGCCCGGGCCAGGCCCGCAGCGTCCAGCGTTGCCGGATCCCGCCCGCACAGCGACGGCAGCAGCCGGCGGGCGCCGTCGAGGTCGTCGCGGCGCAGCACAGCGCCCATGGCCGATCCGACGCGCGCCAGCGAGGTTCCGCCCAGCGCCACCCAGGTCGCCACCGCGGTGGCCGCGACCGCCCTGACGCCACCGCGGCCGAGTCGCCGCTGCAACGCGGCGCCGGCCACGACCACCGTGGCGATCAGCGTGGTGGCATGAACGCTGCCCGCAACCCGGCTGTCGCGATAGGTGATCCGCTCCAGCGATCCCGCCGCAGTGCCGAATCCCGCCACCGGGTGAGCCACCCGCGGATCGGCCAACAGGGCGTCGGCCAGATACCCCACCAGCACTCCCGCGACCCGGGTACGCCGCGTGGTGCCAAACACTCCGGCAGCGTCTCACACGTGGTCTACTCGGCTGATGCGGCCTCGCGGCAAGGAACGTGCTCGATGAAGCGCCACGTCACCCGGGTCGCCGACCTGCTCAATCCCGCAGCCACGTTGCTGCCGGCCGCGAACGTGATCATGCAACTGTCGCTGCCCGGGGTCGGCTACGGCGTCCTGGAAAGCCCCGTCGACAGCGGCAACGTCTACAAGCACCCCTTCAAGCGGGCCCGGACCACGGGGACGTACCTGGCCGTCGCGACCATCGGCACCGACTCCGACCGCGCACTGATCCGCGCTGCCGTCGACACCGCGCACCGCCAGGTTCGCTCGACAGCGTCAAGCCCGGTGTCCTACAACGCATTCGACCCGGGATTGCAGTTGTGGGTGGCCGCCTGCCTGTATCGCTATTTCGTCGACCAGCACGAGTTCCTGCACGGGCCGCTCGACGAGGAGACCGCGGACGCGGTGTATCAGGACGCCAAGAAGCTGGGCACCACGTTGCAGGTCCGCGAGTCGATGTGGCCGCCGGACCGGGTGGCGTTCGCCGATTATTGGAAACGATCGTTGGAAGACCTGAACATCGATCCCCCGGTTCGCGACCACCTGCACGGGGTCGCGGCGTTGATTTTCCTGCCCTGGCCGCTGGCCACGCTGGCCGGACCCTTCAATCTCTTCGCGACGACGGGTTTTCTGCCTCCGGAGTTCCGCACCTTGATGCGGTTGGGGTGGTCAGAATCCCAGCAGCGACGATTCGAATGGTTGCTGTCGGCCCTCCGGGTGGCCGACCGCCTGATTCCACATCAGACGTGGATCATCGGCTATCGGCTCTACCTGTGGGACATGCGCTTGCGCGCCCGCCTGGGTTGGCGGGTGGTGTGAGCCCTAGATGGTGATGGTGAGGGCCACCATGCCGATGAGGCCCACGATGGCCAACCAGAACCACGGCTGCGACCAGACGGGTCCGGTGTTGGCGTCGAAATCCTTGGGCAGAACGTCCGAGTCGGCCCGGTCGGGAGTCAGCTGCGAAGTCATGTACCAAGCATGACTAATTAGGCAGACGAAGTAAATGTGGCGCTCGCCACTCCGGGATTTACGGTGAGACCTACGTCACACCCAGAATCACGGCTGGACAGAACCTCGACAGAAAGGAGCGCGTGATGGCTTTCCCGGCACTCAACCACATCGCGCTGACCGTCCGCGACATGGCCGTCAGCGGTCCCTGGTACCGCCAACTGTTCGGCGCCGATCCGGTGATCGACGAACACACGGCCGCCGGATTCCGGCACCAGGTGTGGATGCTCGACGGCGGCACCTTGCTCGGGCTGCACCAACACGAACACCCGGCGCCCGACGGACGCTTCAGCGAATTTCGCCTCGGACTCGACCATGTCGGCTTCGGCTGCGCCAGCCGGGCCGAACTCGAGACCTGGATGGACCGACTCGGCGAACTCCGCATCCAGCACGGGGGAATCGTCGACGCCCCCTACGGTTCCGGCTTGAGCTTCCGCGATCCCGACGGCATCGCGCTGGAGTTCTTCGCACTCCCGGAAGGTGAGTGACGTGCGCGCGGTCGTCATCACCAAGCACGGTCCCCCGTCGGTGCTCCAGGTGCAGGACCGGCCGGATCCGCCGCCGCCCGCGGCCGGTCAGGTGCGGATCGCGGTGCGCGCGTCGGGTGTGAACTTCGCCGACCACCTGGCGCGGGTCGGCCTGTATCCGGATGCGCCCAAGGTGCCGTGCGTCGTCGGCTACGAGGTTGCCGGGACCATCGAGGCGGTCGGTGACGGCGTCGACGCGGCGCGGGTGGGCCGGCGGGTGCTGGCCGGGACCCGCTTCGGCGGATACGCCGAAATTGTCAATGCTGACGCCAAAGACACTGTCCCACTGCCGGATTCGATGAGCTTCGAGCAGGGCGCCGCGGTCCCGGTCAACTACGCGACCGCGTGGGCGGCGCTGCTCGGCTACGGCTCGCTGCGGGCCGGTGAACAGGTGCTGGTGCACGCCGCCGCCGGCGGCGTCGGCATCGCGGCGATCCAGCTGGCCAAGGCCTCCGGTGCGATCGTGCACGGCACCGCGTCGCCCGGCAAACACGCGCAGCTGGCCGCCCTGGGCATCGACAAAGCCATCGACTACCGCCGCGACGGCTGGTGGAACGGCCTCGGTCCGTACGACATGGTGCTCGACGGGCTGGGTGGTACGTCGCTGAAGCGGTCGTTCGGGCTGCTGCGCCCGGGTGGACGCCTTGTGGCGTACGGCCTTTCGGCGCTGCAGCAGGGCGAGAAACGCTCGCTGCTGCGCGCGGCGCCGCAGGCGCTGGCGATGTTGCGCGGGCTCAGCCTGATCTCACAGATCAGCGACTCCAAGACCGTCGTCGGCATCAACATGCTGCGGCTGTGGGACGACCGCGGCACGCTGGAACCCTGGATCGGACCGCTGTCGGCGGCACTGACCGACGGCACCGCGTCGCCGGTCGTGCACGCTGCGGTGCCCTTCGCCGATGCGCCTGAGGCACACCGCATCCTGACCGCGCGCGAGAACGTCGGCAAGGTCGTCCTGGTGCCCTGAAACCTGGGGTCACGAAACCGGCTGGGACAGCACGGCGACCACCTGCTGCAACGGGTCCGGGGTCGTTGACACTTCACCCGCATACGGTTGTGCCAGTTGGAGGATCAGCGCGAGGTTGGTGGCGACGATGACGGCGACGATCGCCACCATCGGGTAATGCAGGATCGGATTCTCGACGCCGTAGACGATCGCGATGCCGAGGACCATCGTGCTTGTCAGGAAGATGACAAACCAGAGCGACCACGGCACTCCGGCGTCTTCGCGGGCGGTGAGCAGTCGCACGGTGCGCGCCTGGCTGATCTTGTCGAGGTTGGAGAACGACGTCGAGAGCAGGGTCTTCTGGGCGTCGGTCTTCGTGGCTATCCCGTCGTAGGCCTTGCCGAGACGCGTCAGGGCGGCGTCGGTGTCCGTCGAACGTCCACTCTCGGCGTGGGGCCACTCGGCAATCGCGGCCCGTTCGTAGGCCAGCAGACTCTGCCGGATGCGGTCTCGGTCGGGCGCATCGAACACGCCCGCGTCCCTTGCCATTTGCACTGCCGCAGCGCCTTCAGCGCGTGCGTAGCCATCTGCGACGTTGTTCTGTCCCCACAGCGAGTTGACGACGAATCCGATGAAGAACGCGTAGAAGAACCCGATGAAGCCGTACAGGAACTTGGTTCCTTCGTTGTGCGCGTCACCCTTGAGCGACGGGAAGCGCCGGCGGACGTACCGCTGAACCGACGCCGCTCCGCCCGCGATGACCACGATGAGGCCGACAAGCAATGCCCCGGAAGGGATATGGCTCACCATCCACGAACTCATGAGCAGCTCTCCCTCGAACGGTTCGGCGGCCAACCGAATGTGCGCCGTTCGACTCTAGGTCGTGCTGGTCACCCGGCGTCGGCGAACGCCACCATCCCCCGGCGCGCTACTCAGAATCGAGGCGCTGGGCCACCCGGGCCAGTGCCTCGTCGATGACCTCGACTTTCTCGCCGCGACGCTCGTTGGCCGGCTGTGCCGCACCGCGAGATCCCTCGGCCGCTACGCGGACCGCGCCTTGGCGCCGCAGCAGGCTGAAGTTCTTCTCGCGCGCGGTCCTGAGCCGGTGTTGCAAATCCTTCAGCTGCTGTTCGTCCATCCGGTCGAGAGCGTCGGGATGGCTCTCGTCGATCAAAGAACTTTCCTGCGGGGTCAGATTCACGTGGTGGTTGCTCACCGTAGATTCATAGCCTGCGCCGACCCCACCGGCCCCGGCGCACGCTGAACCGTCACGCAGGGGCCATCTCGGGTTCACGTGGCCCGCCCGAATGACGGCCCGGCACCGCCGACGGCAAGGATGGACATCGTGACGCTACGAGAATCGGTGCTCGGCGCCTGGGAATTGGTGTCCTTCGTTGCCCGGAACACCGCCACCGGAGAGGATCGTCAACCGCTCGGCAGCGCGCCGCGCGGCTTGATCCTCTACACCGCCGACGGTCATATGTCGGCTCAGCTCGCCGACTCGGAGATGAACGGCTTCATCTCCTACGGTGGACGATTCTCGGTCGACGAGGAGACCTCGACGCTGCATCACGAAGTCACCATCTCGATGATGCCGGAGCTGTTGGCGCAGCCGCAGTTTCGCCACGCCGAGGTCGACGGCGACAGACTCACCCTGTCGGCCAGCCGCACCGACGACGCCGGCGTGACGACGCACAGCCGGCTGCGCTGGCAGCGCCCGTCGCCGCGTTAGTCGCTCGCCCCGAGGAAGTGCGGATTGGCCGCGGCCGTCGTCACGCCGGTGCCGATCGGCCCGCGGGCGTCGAACAGGCTGGCGCTGCCCGTCGCGATTCCGGCGTCGCTGTAGTGCGTCAACGCCGCCAGCCCGATGAACGGGCCGTCGGGCAGCCGGCACAGCGTCAACGTGTAATCGGCGTTGATGAATCCCAGCCCCGCCTCGGAGAAACCGGTCATGGATGCGGTCACGTCGACCGCCATCGCCACCACCACGAAGGGCGACGGTTCCTCGTCGTCGACCAACGGATGGATGTGCCGAATCCATGCGTAGCGCGGGCCCATCCACTGCCAGGGATTGGCGCTGTCGTCTGAGTCGCGGCCATACGGCTTGATGAAAAGCGGTGCAGCATCGTCGAATTCCGCGGGCTCCGCGGGCACCGGCGGCATGGTGATCTGCGTCGTCCACGGGAGCACCGCGGGCTGGGCACTACGGCGAAGGAACAGTGTCGAGGCGCGGGCGACCACCTCTCCGTGCTGTGTCATGGTCGCGTCGATCGACTGATTTCGCCGACCGGTTCGGAGCACGTGCGAGCGGACCTCGACGGGCTCGGCGGCCACCCGGCGCAGGATGTCGACGGTGAAGCGGGCCGGCACCAAGTCCGGATCGGCTCGCTTGGACTCGACGCTTCTGGCCAACAACCCGCCCACCACATGCCCGCCCAGGGTTGGGCCCCACCCGCCGTGGGCGATCGGGTTGGGAACGAAGGAGTCGTGGTCGGACGTAAAGAAGGGGGTCGGCGCGAGGGAAGGCATGACGACGTTCTCCTCACGTTGGTGGGCGCGGACGGTATCGAACCGCCGACCGCTGGTGTGTAAAACCAGAGCTCTACCACTGAGCTACGCGCCCGTGCCGGGCAAAGATACCGTTCTGACCACTTGGCGCCCAAACCGCCGGAAAAACGCTCAGGCGTTCAGCGCCGCCAGCGCGTCGACCCACAGCCGCTGGTCACGAGCCTCACCGGGCTGCTTCATCTCGGCGAACCGGACCGTCCCGGACCGGTCGATGACGAAGGTGCCGCGGTTGGACACCCCGGCATCGTCGTTGAAGACGCCGTAGGCCTGACTGACCGCCCCGTGCGGCCAGAAATCCGACAGCACCGGGAACAGGAAGCCACTCTGATTGGCCCACACCTTGTGGGTGGGCGCCGGACCGACCGAGATCGCCAGCACAGCGCGGGCGTCGTTCTCGAAGTCGGGTAGATGATCGCGGATCTGGTCGAGTTCGCCTTGACAGATGCCGGTGAAGGCCAGCGGGAAAAAGACCAGCAGCACGTCTTTGACGCCGCGAAAGTCGCTGAGCGTGACCGGCTGCCGGTTCTGGTCGTGCAGCGTGAAGTCCGGCGCGGTGCTGCCGGCCGCCAGCATCAGCGCCGCCCGGCTGCTTTCGACTTCGGTTGCACCAAGCGGCTCGCGGCCCAGTCGCCGAGGTTGACCGACGAGGTCGGCATCAGGCCGGCGGTCGGGGCGGACTCCGCGATTTCGGCGGGCTGCACGTGGCCGGGCTTGCCGGTCTTGGGCGTCAGCACCCAGATCACTCCGTCGTCGGCCAGTGCGGCGATGGCGTCCATCAACGTGTCGACCAGGTCGCCGTCGTCGTCGCGCCACCACAGCAACACGACGTCGACAACCTCATCGGTGTCCTCGTCGAGTAACTCGCCGCCGCAGCCATCTTCGACATCGGCGCGGATGTCGTCGTCGACGTCCTCGTCCCAACCCCACTCCTGGACAGCCTGCCCTGATTGAATGCCCAGCTTGCTGGCAAAGCTCGGGGCGTCATCCGCGGCCACCAACGTGCGACCTCCTTGTCAAATTCGAGCGAGCGTCAAAGTACGCCGCGCGATGCGATTTATCGTCGCATAGCACGAAGCGTTGCACATCAGTCGAGTCAAAGGGACGCCCGGCAGCGCTTGACCGCCGCGGTCTTGGCGTCGTTGAGACGATTGACGCGCTGGTTGAATTGGTCGGTCCCGAAATGCGACCGGATCGCGTTGGCGACGTCGCGGGCCGCGTCGTTGTATGAGTTCAGGGCCTCACGAAGCTGCTGGGACAGCGGACCGTTGCTGTCGCCCTCGACCGTGTCGGCGCTGCGCGTCAGCGCGTCGATCGCGGGTTGCTCGGCACCGGAGGTATCCCCGCCGCGGTTGTAGGCCGCGACGAAGTCGTTGACCCGGTCGACAGCCTCTTTGCTACTGGTGACGAAACCCTCGCACACCTTGACGACGGCCTGGGTGGTCAGCGACTGCTGATGCCGCGACTCCCTGATGCTGGAGGTGACCGCTGAGGCCGACACCGACGCCGACACCGATGCCCGGTAAGCCGGTGCGATCGCGACGTCCGCGCCCGGGGAGCCGTCCGTGACGGTGGTGCACCCGACGACGGCGATCAGGACCGCGGCGACACATCCCGCCGCCCGCGCAGCAGCGGGCCATCCGGGCCAGCCGAGCCATCCGATCCGCACAGGTTCTGACGTTACCGGGTGCGGTCGACGGGTGTCGTCTGCCGCCGTCATCGGGGCGTCCGGTACCCGCTTGGCCAGGCACTGCGCGGCGCGTCACCGGGTGCGGCACGATAGGTGGTGACCCCCACAGGGGTCGCAGCACCCAGACACAACCGAAGACGTCAATCCGCGACGGCTCGATCAGCCACAAGCCGGTCAGCCGCCTACAAAGGAGTAGTGCGTTGACCACCGAGTTCGTCCGCCACGATCTGGCGAAGAATCCAACCGGCACAAGCGAACCCGATCGCGTACGGGTGATCCGCGAGGGCGTCGCGTCGTATCTGCCCGACATCGATCCCGAGGAGACCAGCGAGTGGCTGGAATCCTTCGACGCACTGTTGGAGCGCCAGGGCCCGGCACGCGCGCGCTACCTGATGCTGCGACTGCTGGAGCGGGCCGGCGAGCAGCGGGTGGCCCTGCCGTCGCTGACGTCGACCGATTACGTCAACACGATCCCGACCGAGCTGGAACCGTGGTTCCCGGGCGACGAGGACGTCGAGCGTCGCTTCCGGGCCTGGATCCGGTGGAACGCCGCGATCATGGTGCACCGCGCCCAGCGTCCGGGAGTCGGTGTGGGCGGCCATATTTCGACGTACGCATCGTCGGCGGCGCTCTACGAGGTCGGGTTCAACCACTTCTTCCGGGGCAAGGCGCATCCCGGTGGCGGCGACCAGGTCTTCATTCAGGGTCACGCCTCCCCCGGCATCTACGCCCGGGCGTTCCTCGAGGGCCGGCTCAGCGCCGACCAGCTCGACGGCTTCCGGCAGGAACACAGTCATCCCGGCGGCGGGCTGCCGTCCTATCCGCACCCGCGCCTGATGCCCGACTTCTGGGAGTTCCCGACGGTGTCGATGGGCCTGGGCCCGATGAACGCCATCTATCAGGCCCGGTTCAACCACTACCTGCATGACCGCGGCATCAAGGACACCTCCGATCAGCATGTGTGGGCGTTCCTCGGCGATGGCGAGATGGACGAGCCGGAGAGCCGCGGGCTGATCCAGGTGGCCGCCAACGAGGCTTTGGACAACCTGACCTTCGTGATCAACTGCAACCTGCAGCGGCTCGACGGGCCGGTGCGGGGCAACGGCAAGATCATCCAGGAGCTGGAGTCGTTCTTCCGCGGCGCCGGCTGGAACGTCATCAAGGTGGTGTGGGGCCGCGAGTGGGATGCGCTGCTGCACGCCGACCGCGACGGCGCGCTGGTGAACCTGATGAACACCACGCCCGACGGTGACTACCAGACCTACAAGGCCAACGACGGCGCCTACGTCCGCGACCACTTCTTCGGCCGTGACCCACGCACCAAGGCGCTGGTCGAACCGATGTCCGACGCCGAAATCTGGAACCTCAAACGCGGTGGCCACGACTACCGCAAGGTCTACGCCGCCTACCGGGCCGCCGTCGACCACCACGGCCAGCCGACGGTGATCCTGGCCAAGACCATCAAGGGCTATTCGCTGGGCGCCCACTTCCAGGGCCGCAACGCCACCCACCAGATGAAAAAGCTTGCGCTGCAAGACCTCAAGGACTTTCGCGACGCGATTCGCATCCCGATCAGCGACGAGCAACTCGATCAGGACCCCTACCTGCCGCCGTACTACCACCCCGGCGCCGAAGCCCCGGAGATCCGCTACCTGCTCGAGCGCAGGCACGCGCTGGGCGGTTTCGTGCCCGAGCGCCGCACCAAGACCAAGACCCTGCGGCTGCCTGGACGCGACATCTACGCACCGCTGAAAAAGGGGTCGGGCCACCAGGAAGTCGCCACCACCATGGCGACGGTCCGTACGTTCAAAGAACTGTTGCGCGACAAGGAGATCGGGCCGCGCATCGTCCCGATCATCCCCGACGAAGCCCGCACGTTCGGGATGGACTCGTGGTTCCCGTCGCTGAAGATCTACAACCGCAACGGCCAGCTGTACACCGCCGTCGACGCCGAACTCATGCTGGCCTACAAGGAAAGTGAACGAGGCCAGATCCTGCACGAGGGCATCAACGAAGCCGGCTCGGTCGCGTCGTTCACCGCCGCCGGCACGTCGTACGCGACGCACAACGAGCCGATGATCCCGATCTACATCTTCTACTCGATGTTCGGTTTCCAGCGCACCGGCGACGGGCTGTGGGCGGCCGCCGACCAGATGACCCGCGGATTCCTGTTGGGCGCCACCGCCGGCCGCACCACCCTGACCGGCGAGGGCCTGCAGCATGCCGACGGGCAGTCGCTGCTGCTGGCCGCCACCAACCCCGCGGTGCTGTCGTATGACCCGGCATTCGCCTTCGAGATCGCGCACATCATCGAGGGCGGGCTCGCCCGCATGTACGGCGAGCGCGCGGAGAACGTCTTCTATTACCTGACCATCTACAACGAGCCCTACGTGCAGCCGCCGGAGCCGGAGCACTTCGACCCCGACGGGGTGCTGCGTGGCATCTACCGGTATCAGCCGGCCGCCGAAAGCCGGACCAACGCAGCCAACATCCTGGCCTCGGGCGTCGCAATGCCCGAGACGCTGCGGGCCGCCGAGCTGCTGGCCGCCGACTGGGATGTGGCGGCGGACGTGTGGTCGGTGACCAGCTGGAGTGAGCTCAATCGCGACGGCGTCGCGATCCAGAAGGAGCGACTCCGGCACCCGGACCGGCCCGCCGGCGAGGCGTACGTGACCCGGGCGCTGGCCAAAGCGACCGGACCGTTCATCGCTGTCTCGGACTGGATGCGCGCCGTGCCCGAGCAGATCAGGCCGTGGGTTCCGGGAACCTACGTCACGCTGGGCACCGACGGCTTCGGCTTCTCCGACACCAGGCCGGCGGCCCGCCGGTACTTCAACACCGACGCCGAGTCCCAGGTCGTCGCGGTGCTGGAGGCGCTCGCCCGCGACGGCGAGATCGATCCATCGGTGCCGGTCGCAGCCGCGCGTCAGTACCGAATCGACGACGTCCAGGCCGCGCCGGCGCAGACGTCGGACCCCGGCCCAGGCGCCTGAGCAGCTTCGGCTCGAACGTGAAGCTGGGCTCACGTTGAACCGCGAACGTGAAGGTGACGTCACGTTCGTCGGCCGCTGAATTGGCGGGATCTTCCATAAAACGGGGGTAGCTTTTAGGAATGCCCGACAAGCAGTTCCCGACGCCCCGGACGACGCTGGACCTTCTCGACACCGTCCCGGACTCGCTACTGCGCCGGTTGAAGCAGTATTCCGGCCGGTTTTCCACCGAAGCCGTCAGCGCTATGCAGGAGCGGTTGCCGTTCTTCGCCGAGCTGGAAGCCTCCCAGCGGGCCAGCCTGTCGCTGGTCGTGCAAACCGCCGTCGCGAACTTCGTCGAGTGGATGACCGACCCGAGCAGCAACGTCAACTACACCGCCCGGGCTTTCGAGCTGATGCCGCAGGATCTGACCCAGCGAATGCCGTTGCGCCACTCGGTGGACATGATCCGGGTAACGCTGGAGTTCTTCGAGGAGGTCGCGCCGCTGCTGGCCCGGTCCGACGAACAGCTGACCGCGTTGACGGTCGGGATCCTCAAATACAGCCGCGACCTCGCCTTCAGCGCCGCGACCGCCTACGCCGATGCGGCCGAGGCGCGCGGGAACTGGGACAGCCGGATGGAGGCCACCGTGGTCGACGCGGTGGTGCGCGGCGACACCGGACCCGAATTGCTGTCTCGTGCCGCGACGCTGAACTGGGACACCACCGCCCCCGCGACCGTGGTGGTGGGGACACCGGCACCGGGCCGGGAAAACCACGCCAGCCAGGACGTTCGGGACATCGCGGCACGTCACGGCCGGGCCGCGCTCACCGACGTGCACGGCACGTATCTGGTGGCGATCGTCTCCGGCCAGCTGACACCGACCGAAAAGGTCTTCGGCGCCCTATTGGATGCCTTCTCCGACGGCCCGGTGGTGATCGGGCCGACGGCGCCGATGCTCACGGCGGCCTACCACAGCGCCAGTGAGGCCATCTCCGGCATGAACGCGGTGACCGGCTGGCGGGGTGCGCCGCGGCCCGTGCTGGCCCGCGAACTGCTGCCCGAGCGGGCGCTGATGGGCGACGCGGCGGCCGTCGCCGCGCTGCACACCGACGTGATGCGACCGCTCGCCGACGCCGGTCCGACCCTCACCGAGACCCTGGACGCCTATCTGGACTGCGGCGGCGCAATCGAGGCCTGCGCCCGCAAGTTGTTCGTTCATCCAAACACCGTTCGGTACCGGCTGCGCCGCATCGCCGACTTCACCGGCCGTGATCCGACCCTGCCGCGCGACGCGTATGTGCTCCGGGTGGCCGCGACGGTGGGTCACCTCGCCTACCAGGCGCAGCAGTCCAGCGCCTCGAGCAACATCGTGACGCCCGTCACGCGGCCGATCGAGAAGGACCTGGTTGCGCCGTCGAGCAGCGTCAACACCGGCTGACAGATTGCGGCCAGATATCGAACACGTCGCATCACGGGCGTTTTTGTCGGGTTTCCACAAAAACATAAGACAAGGTTCATAATCCTTTACACGGCACAAAGTCGTCTTCACAGTGTTCCCTTAATAACGTGATCGCGTTACTGGCGCCCGGACAAGGGTCGCAGACCGAGGGGATGCTGTCGCCGTGGCTGGAATTGCCCGGCGCCGCAGACCGCCTCTCGTCATGGTCCACGGCCAGCGGCCTGGACCTGGCACGCCTGGGCACCACCGCCTCGACGGAAGAAATCACCAACACCGCGATCGCGCAGCCGCTGATCGTCGCGGCCACGCTGCTCGCCCACCAGGAGCTGACCAGCCGCGGACTGCTCGCGGACCAGGAGTTCGTCGTTGCCGGCCACTCGGTCGGCGAGATCGCCGCTTACGCGATCGCCGGGGTGCTCTCCGCGGACGACGCGGTGGCGCTGGCCGCCACCCGCGGTGCCGAGATGGCCAAGGCCTGCGCCAACGAGCCCACCGGGATGTCGGCGGTGCTCGGCGGTGACGAAGCCGCTGTGCTCGCCCGCCTCGAACAACTCGACCTGGTCGCGGCGAACCGCAACGCCGCCGGCCAGATCGTGGCCGCCGGCCGGCTGAGCGCGCTGGACAAGCTCGCCGAGGACCCGCCGGAGAAGGCCCGGGTCCGCGCCCTCGGCGTTGCCGGGGCGTTCCACACCGAGTTCATGGCCTCGGCGCTCGAGGGCTACGCCGAAGCGGTGCGGCAGGTCGAAGTGACCTCCGAGCCGACGGCCGTACTGCTGTCCAACCGCGACGGCCAGCCGGTGAGCTCGGCCGCCGACGCGATGGAAAAGCTTGTCGCACAACTGACCCGGCCGGTGCGCTGGGATCTGTGCTCCGAGACGTTGCGTCAACGCAGCGTGACGGCGATTGTCGAGTTCCCACCGGCGGGGGCTCTGTCCGGCATCGCCAAACGTGAACTACGCGGGACGCCGATACACGCCGTCAAGACCCCCGCAGACCTGGATGGTTTGGCAGAACTCTGAGCCCCCCGGATCTGTTCGCTTCTACAACCGCACGAATCACGTAAATCAGCAGTACACAACACATTACGAAGGGAAACACAACGTGTCCGTCAGCCAGGAAGAAATCATCGCCGGTATCGCCGAGATCATCGAAGAGGTCACCGGTATCGAGCCTTCGGAGATCACCCCGGAGAAGTCGTTCGTCGACGACCTGGACATCGACTCGCTGTCGATGGTGGAGATCGCCGTGCAGACCGAAGACAAGTACGGCGTGAAGATCCCCGACGAGGACCTCGCCGGTCTGCGCACCGTCGGTGACGTCGTGAACTACATCCAGAAGCTGGAAGAAGAGAACCCCGAAGCCGCGCAGGCGCTGCGTGCCAAGTTCGAGACCGAGGCTGAGAGCAAGTGACGAAACCTTCCACTGCTAACGGCGGTTACCCCAATGTTGTGGTAACCGCCGTCGAGGCGACGACTTCAATCGCGCCAGACATCGAAGGCACGTGGAAGGGATTGTTGGCCGGGGAATCCGGCATCCGCGTGCTCGAGGACGACTTCGTCACGAAGTGGGACCTGCCGGTCAAGATCGGTGGACACCTCAAAGAGGCCGTCGACGACCACATGGGCCGGCTGGACCTGCGACGGATGTCGTACGTCCAGCGGCTGGCCAAGCACCTCAGCGGGCAGCTGTGGGAGTCGGCCGGCAGCCCCGAGGTCGACCCGGACCGGTTCGCGGTCGTGGTCGGCACCGGCCTGGGTGGCGCCGAGAAGATCGTCGAGACCTACGACTTGATGAACGAGGGCGGGCCCCGCAAGGTATCCCCGCTCGCCGTGCAGATGATCATGCCCAACGGCGCTGCGGCTGTCGTCGGTCTCCAGCTCGGCGCCCGCGCCGGAGTGGTGACCCCGGTGTCGGCCTGTTCGTCGGGCTCGGAGGCCATTGCGCACGCATGGCGGCAGATCGTCATGGGCGACGCGGACTTCGCGGTCTGTGGTGGCGTCGAGGGCAACATCGAGGCACTGCCGATCGCGGCGTTCTCGATGATGCGCGCGATGTCGACCAAGAACGACGACCCCGAGGGAGCGTCCCGTCCGTTCGACAAGAACCGCGACGGCTTTGTGTTCGGTGAGGCCGGCGCGATGATGATCATCGAAACCGAAGAGCACGCCAAGGCCCGCGGCGCCAAGCCGCTGGCCCGCTTGATGGGTGCCGGCATCACGTCGGACGCGTTCCACATGGTGGCCCCGGCCGCCGACGGTGTGCGCGCCGGACGGGCGATGGCGCGGTCGCTGGAGTTGGCGGGCTTGTCCCCCAAGGACGTCGACCACATCAACGCGCACGCCACCGCCACGCCGATCGGTGACACCGCCGAGGCCAACGCCATTCGGGTCGCCGGATGCCCGGAAGCCGCGGTCTACGCACCCAAGGGGGCGTTGGGTCACTCCATCGGTGCCGTGGGAGCGCTCGAGTCGATCCTCACCGTACTTGCACTGCGGGACGGCGTCATTCCGCCGACACTTAATTACACGACGCCCGATCCAGAGATCGACCTCGACGTCGTCGCGGGCGAGCCCCGTTATGGCGAGTACCAGTACGCCATCAACAACTCGTTCGGTTTCGGCGGACACAACGTCGCCTTGGCGTTCGGGCGGTACTGAGCACGACGTCTGGCGCCGGTGCCGGACCACAGCACCAGCAGGGAAGGATGCGTAAGTAGCTCGCATGACAACATCGTCTTTGTCCACCGGGAACGGTTTCCCGAATGTGGTCGTCACCGGGTTCGCCATGACGACTGCGCTCGCATCTGACGCCGAGACCACCTGGAAGATGCTGCTGGACGGGCAGAGTGGGATCCGCTTGCTCGACGACCCGTTCGTGGAGCAATTCGACCTGCCGGTCCGCATCGGCGGTCACCTGGTCGAGGAATTCGACAGCCAGCTGACCCGGATCGAAAACCGACGACTCGGTTATCTGCAGCGGATGGCCACCGTGCTGAACCGCCGGGTGTGGGAGAACGCCGGTTCGCCCGAGGTGGACACCGACCGGCTGATGGTCTCGATCGGCACCGGGATGGGCTCGAGCGAGGAGCTGATCTTCGGATATGACGGTATGCGCGAGCGCGGCATGCGCGGGGTCAACCCGCTGGGCGTGCAGATGTACATGCCCAACGGCGCGTCCGCGGCAGTGGGTCTGGAACGCCACGCCAAAGCCGGGGTGATGACACCGGTTTCGGCCTGCGCCTCCGGGTCGGAGGGCATCGCGCGGGCCTGGCAGCAGATCGTGCTCGGCGAGGCTGACATCGCGGTCTGCGGCGGTGTCGAGACCAAGATCGAGGCGGTGCCGATCGCCTCGTTCGCCGCGATGCGCATCGTGTTGTCGAAGAACAACGACGACCCGCCCGGAGCCTGTCGACCGTTCGACAAAGACCGCAACGGCTTCGTCTTCGGCGAGGCCGGCGCGTTGATGGTGATCGAGACCGAAGAGCACGCAAAAGCGCGCGGCGCCAACATCCTGGCCAGGATCATGGGGGCGAGCGTCACCTCCGACGGCTTCCATATGGTGGCCCCTGATCCCAACGGCGAACGCGCCGGGCATGCGATCACGCGGGCGGTCCAGCTGGCCGGCCTGACGCCGGGTGACATCAGCCACGTGAATGCCCACGCCACCGGCACCTCGGTGGGCGACCTGGCGGAGAGCAAGGCCATCAACCGGGCGCTGGGCGAGCACGGCGGTAACGCCGCGGTCTACGCGCCGAAGTCCGCGCTCGGCCATTCCGTCGGAGCGGTCGGCGCCGTGGAGTCGATCCTGACCGTGATGGCGCTCCGCGACCAGATCATCCCGCCCACCCTCAACCTGGTGAACCTCGATCCGGAGGTCGACCTGGACGTGGTCGCGGGCAAGCCGCGAGAAGGCAACTACCAGTACGCGATCAACAATTCGTTCGGGTTCGGCGGACACAACGTGGCGTTGGCTTTTGGCCGCTACTAACCCCGGATCCGCGAACAGCAATGAGACGAGGAGACCTGCGATGACGACCCTGGCCCCCGAGGCAATCGACGAGTCGCTCGACCCACGCGACCCGTTGCTGCGACTGAGCAGGTTCTTCGACGACGGCAGCATCCGACTGCTGCACGAGCGCGACCGCTCCGGCGTGCTCGCCGCGGGCGGAACCGTCAACGGCGTGCGCACCATCGCCTTCGCCACCGACGGCACCGTGATGGGCGGCGCGATGGGTCTCGAGGGCTGCACCCACATCGTCAACGCCTATGACACCGCGATCGAAGAACAGAGCCCGATCGTGGGCATCTGGCACTCCGGCGGGGCGCGACTTGCCGAGGGCGTGAAAGCCCTGCACGCAGTCGGATTGGTGTTCGAAGCGATGATTCGCGCGTCCGGCTACGTCCCGCAGATCTCGGTCGTGGTCGGCTTCGCGGCCGGCGGCGCCGCCTACGGGCCGGCCCTGACCGACGTCGTCATCATGGCGCCCGAGGGCCGGGTGTTCGTCACCGGACCCGACGTGGTCCGCAGTGTCACCGGTGAAGACGTCGACATGGCTTCGCTCGGCGGGCCGGACACCCACCACAAGAAGTCCGGCGTGTGCCACATCGTCGCCGACGGCGAGGACGACGCCTACGAGCGCGGTCGCCGGCTGGTCGGATTGTTCTGCCAGCAAGGGCATTTCGACCGCGGCAAGGCCGAGGCGAATGAGACTGACCTGCACGCGCTGCTGCCGGATTCGCCGCGCCGCGCCTACGACGTGCACCCACTGGTCAACGCATTGCTCGACGACGACGCGCCGTTTGACGAGTTTCAGGCCAAGTGGGCGCCGTCGATGGTGGTCGGCCTGGGCCGGCTGTCCGGACGTTCGGTCGGTGTGTTGGCCAACAACCCGCTTCGGCTGGGTGGCTGCCTGAACTCCGAAAGCGCCGAGAAGGCAGCACGTTTCGTGCGGCTGTGCGATGCGTTCGGTATTCCGCTGATCGTGATCGTCGATGTGCCGGGTTACCTGCCGGGCGTGGATCAGGAATGGGGCGGCGTCGTCCGCCGTGGCGCCAAGCTGCTGCACGCGTTCGGTGAGGCCACCGTCCCCCGCGTCACGCTGGTCACCCGGAAGATCTACGGCGGGGCATACATCGCGATGAACTCGCGCTCGCTGGGCGCCACCAAAGTGTTCGCCTGGCCGGACGCCGAAGTCGCCGTGATGGGCGCCAAGGCTGCCGTCGGCATCCTGCACAAGAAGAAGCTGGCCGCCGTGGCCGATCACGAGCGCGACGCGCTGCACGAGGAGCTGGCCGCCGAGCACGAGCGGATCGCCGGTGGGGTGGACAACGCCATCGAGATCGGCGTGGTCGACGAGAAGATCGACCCCGCCCACACCCGCAGCCGGATCACCGAGGCGCTGGCCGAAGCACCGGCCCGGCGCGGACGGCACAAGAACATCCCGCTGTAAGCCTCCGCGCGGGCGGCTATTTCCCCGCGAGCGTCCGGAATTTCCGCGCGAGCGTAACGCCACGGCGACTTTCCGCGTGGATTTTCGCTGTGGCGTTACGCTCGCAGTAATTCTTCAGCCGTGGCGACCACGCGCTCGCGATCGGCGGCCACCAGTCCGATCCGGGTGCGACGGTCGACGATGTCGTCGACGGTCAGCGCGCCCTCGTGGGTGATCGCGTAATCGAATTCGGCTCGTGTCACGTCGATGTCGTCGGCAACCGGATCGGCGGGCCGCTCGCAGGTCGCGGTGGCCATCACGTTCGCCGCCTCCGCGCCATACCGCAGCACCAGCGACTCGGGCAGCCCGGCCATCGGCGCAGTCTCGGAACCAGGATTGCGCGGCGCGCCCACCAACGGCAGATCTCGGGTCTGGCATTTACCCGCCTCGAGACTGCGCAGGTCGATCGCGCGGTCGAGCACATCCTCGGCCATGTGCCGGTATTCGGTGAGCTTGCCGCCGATCACGCTGATCACGCCGGAGGCCGACTCGATGACGGCATGGTCACGCGACACGTCGGCGGTGTGGCCGGTGCCCGTGTCGATCAGCGGCCGCAGACCGGCGTAGGACCCGATGACGTCGTCGGTGGTCAGCGTGATGTCCAGCGCGGTGTTCACCACGTCCAGTAGGAAGCTGATCTCCTCCGAGGTCGGTTGCGGCACATCGGGAATGGGTCCGGGCGACTCCTCGTCAGTCAGGCCGAGGTAGATCCGCCCGAGCTGTTCGGGCATCGCGAAGACGAATCGGTTGAGTTCGCCGGGTATCGGAATGGTGAGTGCGGCGGCGGGATTTCCGAACGTCGCGGCGTCGAAGACGAGGTGGGTGCCGCGACTCGGCCGCAGCTTGAGCGCCGCATCCACCTCGCCCGCCCACACTCCGGTGGCGTTGATGACGGCGCCCGCGGCGATGTCGAACGATTCGCCCGTCCGCTCGTCGGTCAGGCGGACCGACGAGCCGGTGGCCTGAGATGCCGTGACGTACGTCAAGATTCGAGCACCGAATTGCGCCGCGGTTCGCGCGACGGCGGTCACCAGACGGGCGTCGTCGATCAGCTGGCCGTCGTAGGCCAGCAGGCCGCCGTCCAGACCGTCGCGGCGAACTGCCGGCGCCAGGTCGATGGCCCGCTGCGGCGAAACACGTTGCGAGCCCGGCAATACGGATCCAGGTGTGCCCGCGGTCCTGCGCAGCACGTCACCGGCCAGGAATCCGACCCGGACCAGAGCCCGGTTGGCCCGGCTCATCGACGGCAGCAGCGGCACCAGCTGTGGCATCGCCCGAACCAGATGAGGGGCGTTGCGGGTCATCAGGATTCCGCGTTCGACCGCGCTGCGCCGGGCGATGCCGACATTCCCGGTCGCCAGGTAGCGCAGGCCACCGTGTACCAGCTTGGAACTCCATCGGCTGGTCCCGAAGGCCAGGTCGTGCTTTTCCACCAGCGTCACCCGCAGGCCGCGCGACGCCGCGTCGAGCGCGATGCCGACGCCGGTGATTCCGCCGCCGATCACGACGACGTCTGTGGGAGCGCCGTCGGCGAGCGCGGACAGGTCGGCGCTGCGTCGCGCGGCGTTCAGGGCGCTCGACATCAGGCCAGGTATCCGTTCAGCGAGTGGGCGAGTTCGGCGGCCAGCGCGTCGGCGTCCAGGATCGGCTTGACGATCTGCGCCGACTGGATGGTGGACTGGGTGATCAGCAGAACCATCGCAGCCATCCGACGCGGATCACCGGCCCGCACACCGCCTTCGGACTGCGCCGTCCGCAGATCCTTCGCCAGTGCGTCGATCAGCATGTGCTGGCTGCTGCCCAGCCGCTGCGAGATGTAGACCAGTGCCAACTCCGAGCGCAGCACCGCCATCACCAGCTCGTCACCGCGCAGTCGCTCGGCCACCGCGACTACGCGCTCGACGATCGCCTCGCGTCCGCTGCCCCGCACCGTAACCTCGGCGACCGCCTCGGTGATGTGGCTGGTCAGCAGGGCGGCCAGCACGGAGCGGGTGTCCGGCCACCGGCGATACACCGTGGGGCGGCTCACCCCGGCGCGGCGGGCGATCTCGGCCAGCGTCACGCGCTCGACGCCGAAGTCGACGACGCAGCTCGCGGCGGACGTCAAGATGCGATCGTCGACGGACTCATTACTGATTGACAGCATGTGTAATACTGTAACGCATGTCAGTCGAATTGCTACCCCCGATGAAGTGGAATGCCTGGGGCGATCCCGACCACGCCAAACCGTTGTCGGACGGAATCCGCACGCTATTGGCCCAGGCACTGGGCGTAACCGGTTCGTCGGAGGGAGAACTCGACGCCGACCAGGTGCAACTGCGGCCCTCGGAGTTGGCGCCTGAGCACCGCGAGGCGCTGGCGGCGATCGTCGGTGCGGATCACTGCCGCGTCGGCGACCGGGATCGCCTGCTTCGCGCGGGCGGAAAGTCCACGCTGGATTTGTTGCGGCGCAAGGACTCCGGCGTCCAGGACGCTCCCGATGCGGTTCTGCTGCCCGGCTCCGACGACGAGGTCGCCGCGATCCTGGGGTACTGCTCGCAGCACGGCATCGCGGTGGTCCCGTTCGGCGGTGGAACCAGCGTGGTCGGTGGACTCGACCCGATCCGTGGTGAGTTCGCCGCGGCGCTGTCGCTGGATCTGCGGCGCTTCGACCAACTGGTGTCCTTCGACGACGTATCCGGCGAGGCAGAGTTCGGTGCCGGCGTCACCGGGCCGCAGGCCGAGAAACTGCTTGCCGCACATGGCTTTTCGCTGGGACATTTTCCGCAGAGCTTCGAATTCGCCAGTCTCGGCGGCTTCGCCGCGACCCGCTCCTCGGGTCAGGACTCGGCGGGCTACGGCCGGTTTGACGACATGATCCGCGGGTTGCGGGTGATCACGCCCGCCGGAGTTCTCGACCTCGGACGCGCTCCGCAGTCGGCGGCGGGCCCGGATCTGCGGCAACTGGTCGTCGGCTCGGAAGGCGTCTTCGGGGTCATCACCCGGGTGCGAGTCGCCGTCCATCCGGCACCGCAGGCCACCCGCTACGAGGCCTGGTCGTTTCCCGACTTCGCCACTGGCACTGCGGCTTTGCGCGCCGTCACGCAGACCGGCGCCGGCCCCACGGTGATCCGGCTGTCCGACGAGGCGGAGACCGGGGTCAACCTGGCCACCACCGAAGCCATCGGCGACACCCAGGTCACCGGCGGCTGCCTGGCGATCACCGTGTTCGAAGGCACCGAGGCGCACGCCGACAGCCGGCACGCCGAAACCCGTGCCCTGATGGCCGCCGCGGGAGGCACCTCGCTCGGCGAGGAGCCCGCCAGGGCCTGGGAGCGCGGAAGATTCGGCGCGCCCTACCTGCGCGACGCCCTGTTGGCCAACGGCGCACTCTGCGAGACCCTCGAGACGGCCACCGACTGGTCGAACGTGCCTACCCTGAAATTCGCTGTCACCGAAGCGCTGACGACCGCACTGGCCGAAACCGGCACCCCCGCGTTGGTGCTGTGCCACATTTCGCATGTGTATGCCACCGGCGCCTCGCTGTACTTCACCGTTGTGGCCGGGCAACGCGGCAACCCGATCGAGCAGTGGCGGACGGCCAAGACGGCTGCGAGCAACGCCATCGTGGCAGCCGGCGCGACGATCACCCACCATCACGCTGTCGGCGCCGACCACCGTCCCTGGATGGCCGACGAGGTCGGCGACCTCGGCGTCCAGGTGTTGCGGGCGGTCAAGGCGACGCTCGACCCCGCGGGAATCCTCAACCCGGGCAAGCTGATCCCGTGAGTGCCGGCGGCGACGATGCAGAGCTCAGCGATGAGGAGGAGCGCCGCAACCAACCCGGCGGCGACGATGCAGAGCGCAGCGATGAGGAGGAGCGCCGCAACCAACCCGGCGGTGACGATGCAGAGCGCAACCGAGGGCGCGGTCAGAAGCAGCGTCGCCAGATCGGTCGGGTGACCGTACTGACCAATCCGGCGTCCGGCCACGGCAATGCGCCGCACGCCGCAGAAAAGGCCGTCGCGCGACTGCAACAGCGTGGCGTCGACGTAGTGGCCATCGTGGGCAGCGACGCCGACCACGCTCGCCGCCTGTTGCGCACCGCGGTCGACGACGGGCCCGACGCACTGGTGGTCGTCGGCGGCGACGGGGTGATCGCCGACGCACTGCAAGTGCTCGCGCACACCGGCATTCCGCTGGGCATCGTCCCGGCCGGCACCGGCAACGACCACGCCCGCGAATTCGGCTTGCCGACAAAGGATCCGGTGGCCGCCGCAGACATCGTCGCCGATGGCTGGACCGAAACCACCGACCTGGGCAAGATCCAAGACCGAAGCGGTCACACCAAGTATTTCGGCACGGTGGCCGCGGCCGGATTCGATTCGCTGGTCACCGATCGGGCCAACCGGATGCGGTGGCCGCGCGGCAGGATGCGCTACAACCTCGCCATGCTCGCCGAACTGTCGCAGTTGCGGCTGCTGCCGTTCCGGCTGGTCCTCGACGGCCGCGAAGAGATCACCACCGATCTGACGCTGGCCGCATTCGGCAACACCCGCAGCTACGGCGGCGGAATGCTGGTGTGCCCCAACGCCGATCCGGCCGACGGGCTACTCGACATCACCATGGTCAATTCCGCCTCGCGGACCAGGCTGATTCGACTCTTCCCGACCGTCTACAAAGGCACCCATGTCAATCTCGACGAGGTGACCACCGCACGGGTGACCACCGTGGACGTCGAGTCACCGGGCATCAACGCCTATGCCGACGGCGATTACGCGTGTGCGCTGCCTGCTCAGATCTCCGCGGATCCGGGCGCGCTGCAGATCTTGCGCCGGCCTAGCCGACCCCGCGGTTGAGCCACGACACCTCGGCACCGTCGCCGCCGTCGCGGTAAGCCTCGAGCGCCTCGTCCCAGGCAGTGCCGAGCGCCGAATCCAACTCGGCGGCGAGCGCGTCGGCGCCGGCCGCCATCATCGAGCGCAACCGCATCTCACCGATCATCACGTCGCCGTTAGCGCTCATCGGCCCGTTCCACAGACCCAGCTGCGGGGTGTGGCAGTACCGATGCCCGTCGACACCGGCACTCGGATCCTCGGTGACCTCGAAGCGCAGCACCGACCAGGACCGAAGGGCGCTGGCCAACCGGGCGCCGGTGCCCACCGGCCCGACCCAGTTGGTGACCGCGCGCAGTTGTCCCGGCATCGCGGGCTGCGGCGTCCACTTGAGGTTGGCTTTGGATCCCAGAGTCGACGACAACGCCCACTCGACATGCGGACACACCGCGGCGGGCGAGGCGTGGACGTACACCACACCTGTGGTCACGTCGGCGAACTGGTTCGACGCACGCATCTTGTTGCTCCTTCGGCTCCACGAGGGACGTCTTCCCCAACGACCTGGTGATTCCGAACGAGCGTTATAACGATTTATGTGCCTTGCGTGTCTATTGTGCCTCGTGAGGCCTGTGTTGCGCTAGTCCGAGTTGTAGGTGCTCAGCACACTGTCAGAAATGGCCGGCCACAGCGGCAGCGCCCAATCGCCGAAATCACGGTCGGTGAGCACCACCAGGGCCAACTCCGCGACGGGATCTGCCCAGATCAGGGTGCCTGATTGGCCGAAATGGCCGTAACTTCCCGGTGAGTTGAGCGTGCCGGTCCAGTGCGGCGACTTCGCGTCGCGGATCTCGAAGCCCAGCCCCCAATCGTTGGGCCGCTGCACTCCATAGCCGGGCAGAACGCCGCCGAGACCGGGAAACTGCACGCTGGTCGCCTGCGCATGCATGTCCGGCGACACCGTCGTGGGTGACAACAGGTCGGCGGCAAAGGCCGCGAGATCGTCGACCGTCGAGGTGGCGCCGTAGCCGGCCGTCTGTGCGCCGCCGGGCAGTCGGGTGGCGCTCATTCCCAGCGGCTGCAGTACAGCCTCGGCCAGGTAGCGGCCGAACTCGATTCCCGAAGCATTCTCGACGGTGTCGGCCAGCACCGCGAAGCCATAGTTGGAATAGATTCGGCGGGCGCCGGGCCGGGCGAGCGTCTTGTTGTCGAGCATCGCCAGCCCGGAAGCATGGGCCAACAAATGTCGCACAGTCGAACCGGGCGGCCCGGCCGCGGTGTCCAACTCCACCGCGCCTTCTTCGACAGCGACCTGGACGGCGCGCGCGACAAGCGGCTTGGTCACCGATGCGAGCACGAACTCCCGCGCGGTGTCGCCATAGGTAGCCAGCACCCCCGACCGGCCGATCACTGCGGCGGCCGCATTCGACACCGGCCAGTCGTCGAGTGCATGGAGTGCGGGAAGTCCGGCCATCGCGCCGAGCCTAGCCCGATGCGGCTACCGACCAAGCGCTAGGTTGAAGCCCATGAGTCAGACAGTGCGTGGAGTGATCTCGCGGAAAAAGGGCGAGCCCGTTGAAGTGGTCGACATCGTCGTTCCCGACCCCGGCCCGGGTGAGGTCGTCGTCGACATCACCGCGTGCGGGGTGTGCCATACCGACCTGACCTATCGCGAGGGTGGCATCAACGACGAGTTCCCGTTCCTGCTCGGCCACGAGGCCAGCGGCACCGTCGAAGCGGTCGGCGACGGTGTAACCGCTGTCGAGCCGGGCGATTTCGTGGTGTTGAACTGGCGCGCGGTCTGCGGGCAATGCCGGGCGTGCAAGCGCGGCCGCCCGCATTTGTGCTTCGACACCTTCAACGCCGAGCAGAAGATGACGCTGACCGACGGCACCGAACTCACCCCGGCACTGGGTATCGGTGCGTTCGCCGACAAGACGCTGGTGGCTGCCGGACAGGCCACCAAGGTCAACCCTGATGCCGATCCTGCGGTGGCCGGCCTGCTGGGGTGTGGCGTGATGGCCGGTCTGGGCGCGGCGATCAATACCGCAGCGCTCACCCGCGACGACACCGTGGCGGTGATCGGTTGCGGCGGGGTCGGCGACGCGGCGATCGCCGGAGCGGCGCTGGTCGGCGCGCGGCGCATCATCGCGATCGACACCGACGACACCAAGCTGGAGTGGGCCCGTACATTCGGCGCCACCCACACGATCAACGCCAAAGAGGTCGACGTCGTCGAAACCGTTCAGGACCTCACCGACGGCTTCGGCGCCAACGTGGTGATCGACGCCGTCGGTCGACCGGAAACCTGGAAGCAGGCCTTCTACGCCCGCGACCTGGCCGGAACCGTTGTGCTGGTCGGCGTCCCGACACCGGAGATGACACTCGAAATGCCGCTGGTCGACTTCTTCTCCCACGGCGGCTCGCTGAAGTCCTCGTGGTACGGCGACTGCCTGCCCGAACGCGACTTCCCCACCCTGGTCGACCTCTACCTACAGGGCCGCCTGCCGCTGGAGAAGTTCGTCTCCGAACGCATCGGCCTCGACGACGTCGAAGAGGCATTCCACAAGATGCACGCCGGCACGGTGCTGCGCTCGGTGGTGATCCTCTAAATGGGCAACATCGAACGCATCGTCACCCACGGCACCTTCGAACTCGACGGTGGCAGTTGGGAAGTCGACAACAACATCTGGCTGGTCGGCGACGACTCCGACGTCGTGGTGTTCGACGCCGCACACACCGCCCAGCCGATCCTCGACGCGGTCGGCAACCGTAACGTCGTCGCGGTCGTCTGCACGCACGGCCACAACGACCATGTGACAGTCGCCCCGCAGCTCGGTGAGGCCCTCGATGCGCCGGTCCTGCTGCACCCCGCCGACGATGTGCTCTGGCAGATGACCCACCCGGACAAAAGCTTTCGCACAGTGTCCGACGACGAGCGGCTCACCGTCGCCGGACTCGAGCTACACGCGCTGCACACACCGGGGCACTCGCCCGGATCAGTCTGCTGGTACGCCCCCGAACTGGGCGCGGTGTTCAGCGGCGACACCCTGTTCTCCGGCGGCCCCGGCGCCACCGGACGATCGTTCTCCGACTTCCCCACGATCCTCGCCTCGATCTCCGGCCGACTCGGCAGCCTGCCCGGCGACACCGTCGTCTACACCGGCCACGGCGACACCACCAACATCGGCGACGAAATCGTGAACTACGACGAATGGGTGGCCCGCGGCCACTAGCCGTCGAGCACCCGGCGCTTCTCGGCCTGGAATTCCTTCTCCGTCAACGCCCCGGAATCACGAAGCGCGGCAAGCGTTTTCAGCTGCTCGATCTTCACGCCCTGATCGGAGGGAACGACGACGGGCCCGTCGGAAGCCGGCCCGATCACCTGCCAGGGCGTCGGATCGGCCCGTTTGGCGCGCGACAACCACACCGAGGACATGACGGTGTCGGCCAGTCCGACGACGAACACGCCGGCCGCAATACCCAGCCAAGCCCCGTCGGAATCGCTGTCGTGTCCGAAAGCCATTCGCGGATTGATGTATCCGTTGACGTCTCCGCTGGTCGTGACGATGTAATCGCCGTCGGCGGGAATCTGCACCACCCATACCCGACGGTGGATGTCGTTGTTGACCGATGTTGAGGCGCCGACGTTTTCGGTGACTTTCGGGTCGGCGACCGATGCGGGCGGGTCGATGTCCAGGATGAGGTGCGGCACCGGCAGTCCACCGCCGGACGAACTGCCGAGTGTCACGGTGTGGAAGCTGACGGTGGCCTCACCCGCGGGCAGATGCACCTTGCCGGTGCCCGGGATCGGCACCTCGCCGTACGCGTTGTATTTGTCCAGGACGAACGCGCCCAGGACCAGGGTCACGATGAAGCCGATGCCCGACGCGATCATCAGCGCGATGCCGGCAGCCAGCAAGACCTTGGCGACCCTCCTGCTGCTCACTCACGCAGTCTGGCAGAGCCCGATGCGGCCACGCGCAGTTTGGGCAGCGTCGCATCGGGTAGCCCTCGCCAAGCACCACGGTAAGGGTCGCATCGAGGACGGAGAGTCATGAGCGCGGAAAAGACAGATCAGGAAACCAGCGACGACCAAGAGCAGGATTCTGCCGACGACCAGCAGAAGGCGCCCAGTGCTGATGATTTGAGCGACGACGGCAAGAAACAGGTCGAGGAGATGCAAGAGGCCTACAACGACGACCGGGAGACGGCCGTGCTGCCCGGCACCGACGGCACGATCACCGGCGTCGCGGTCAACGAATGGCTCGACGACGACGGAAACCCGAAGTTCGGCAAGGACGAGAACAAAGACTCCGAAAAGGACGCTGACGGGGACACCGCCGGCAGCGACACCGACGAGAAGCAGGACGACGCGGGCTAGCGCCCTGGACCGGGCTCCGGGAAAAGCCGGTCGCCGGGACGCCTCGGGAATCGAGGACGATCCGGCCGCTCCGGGCCCGGCGGAGACGGCGTTGTGGTCGTCGTTGTGGTGGTTGTCGTCGTCGCCGTCGAACTCTCCGTCGTGGTCGTCGGCGGTTGGCTCGATGTCGATGTACTGGTGTCGGATTGTGACGGCGGCGGAGCGGCGGACGTCGGCTCCTCGGTGACAGCGCTCTGCGACGGGGACGGCACCGACGAAGCGGGCGTCGTACTCACGCTCGTCGACGGGGTCGACGGGGAGTTGGACGTATGGCGCAGCGTGATCATTACTCCCGCCCCGACGGCCAACACGGCCAGGGCGGTGCCGATGGCCACCACCAGCGGACGTCGATACCAGGCGACGGGGCTCGTGTCGTACTCATCAGGGGCGTCGGCCGGAGCCGTCCTGGCTCGGGCGCGCAACGAAGCTCGGCCGTCGTCGCGCGGCTCGTCGTCGTATTCCCCGGGACGAATCGGCATGATGCCGGAATCGTCGTCGGCCTCAGACCACGCCAGTGCCGGTGCGGCCGAAGGCTCCACCGGCATCGCAGAGATCATCGTGGCGTCGCCGACCGATCCCAGGGCCGTCGGCGCCAGCGATGTGGATTCCTCGTCCCCGCCGTGCGCCGCGCGCAGTGCCGCGCCCACCGCGGCGGTCAGGTGCGGTCGCGGTGCGGATATCACCAACGCACCTGACTGCTCCGACAGCGTCCTGGTCACCAACGGAATGTTGGCGCCGCCGCCCACCGACGCCACCGCCGCCAGCTCACCCAATCGAATTCCGTTGCGCTCCAAGACTTCGTGGAAGAAGCCGATGAAGCCGTCCAACGGCTGCCGGATCGCGCCCTCGAGTTCAGTTCGGGTCAGCCGGATTTCGCCTCGATAGCCGGGCACCTCAGCGTCCAACTCGGTGTCATTCGCCGAGGACAGTTGCTCTTTGGCGTACCGGCATGCGCTCCGCAACTGCTGCAGCGAACCGACCGCCGAGGTGGCCGACGTGTCGAAGGAGCCGGCGGCGGAGAGATCGTCGATGACGTGGGTCAGCAGGGCCTGGTCCAGCCGGTCCCCGGAGAACTCGGTGTAGCGCACAGCCGGCGTTATGGCCTGGTAGCCGTCCGCGGCTTCCAGCAGGCTCAGCGTGGTGCCGGAGCCGCCGAAGTCGCATACCGCGACGATCCCGCCGCTGGGGATTCCCGGGTTGGCGTGCAGCGCGAACAACGCGGCCGAGGAATCGGGCATCACCACGAGCCGGCCGCGCGACCACTCCGAAACCCGACTGAGCGCCACTCGCACCGCGTTCACCGTGGCCGCCTCCCAGTGCGCGGGGTGGGTGACGGCGACGGCGTCCGGCGCGGGACGTCCGTCGGTGGCGGTGTTGGCCAACGCGCGCAGGGCGTCGGCGATCAACGTTTCACTGCGATGGGTGGTGTTGTCGGCGGCGGCGATACCGGCCGGATCACCCACCCGGTCGACGAAGTCGGTGATGACCAGCCCGGGCTCGTTGAGCTTCGGGTTCTCCGATGGCACACCCACCTCGGGCGGGCGCTGCCGGTACAGCGTCAGCACCGGTCTGCGGGTCAGGGCCCGGTCGGCGGTGACCGCCGCCAGGTTGGTGGCCCCCACCGACAGGCCTAGGGCCGAACGTTCACCGTCAGCCATGTCGTCTCTTCGCAAGCATCAGTCACCAACTTATCGGCTGTCCCGGCAAGGCCCGGCAGCCCCGCCGTCTAGCGGATGGTGCCGACACCCGGGATCAGCGGCAGATCCAGCGCCGTGACCCAGCCCGGCGGGAGGTCGTTGACGGCCGGAACCGCGTTGAGCGCCCGCAATCCGGTGGCCAGGCAGCCGGCTGCAGCCGCATCTCGGCCGGATCCGTCGGTGAACCGGAATGCGGTTTCCTGCGAGATGCTCGGGGTGCCGTCGATGTCGACGCGGTAGACATCGTCTTTGGTGCCGGCCGGCCAATCCGGCGCCGCGTCGAGTCCGATGCGGTTGACGTGTTCGAGCTGAATCCGGGTCTGACCCTGGTACACGCCGTTGATGGTGAACCGCACCGCGGCGACGTGGCCCGCCGGTATGACGCCCTTGGCCGTCTTGCGCTCGTCGGGAGTCACCCACTTGTCCCAGGTCGTGGTGATCTCGTCGAGCATGATCCCGGCGGCGTGGGCGATCATCGGGACGGTTCCGCCCCACGCGAAGATCAGCACCTCCTGGTTCTCCAGCATGGGGCGGAATTCGGGTTCGCGACCGATGCCCATCTCGACTTCGTAGTCGCCCTCGTAGTTGGTGTAGTCCAGCAGCTCGGACGCTCGGACCGTCCGGACCTCCGAACACAGTCCCATCAGCGTCATCGGGAACAGGTCGTTGGCGAACCCCGGGTCGATGCCGGTGGTGAAGCACGACGACTCGCCTAGCTCGCACGCCTCGGTGATCGGCTGGATCCAGTTCGGCGGGTTGAGATGCATCGTCGGCCACACCCACGGCGTCATCGCCGTCGAACAGACGTCGATACCGGCCCGCAGGAACCGCGTCATCAGCGCGATGTTGGCGTCGGCGTGCGCGGCGGTCGGGCCGTAATGCACCAGCGCGTCAGGCTTGAGTGCGATCAGCGCGTCGACATCGTCGGTGGCGGTCACCCCGATCGGTCCGGGGAGGCCGCAGATATCGCCGACGTCGTGGCCCACCTTTTGCGGGCTGCTGACGCCGACACCGACGAGGTCGAATTCGGGGTGTTTCACGATTTCGGCGATCACCATCTTGCCGACGAAGCCGGTACCCCACACCACCACGCGCTTAGCCATGCGTCACCTTTCGATCGACGAGCCCGGGTTCACCCTAGGCGCGGCTGCGGTCGACCTTCTTCCGAAACCGGAAAGTCATCCGCTCGAGCAGTCGGTCGCGCAGGGTCAGCGTGTGCAGCAGCACCGCGGAGATGTGCGCGGCGATCACCGCGGTCAGCGTGTACGCGATCAGCGAATGTGCTTGGCGCAGAAACCAATACACCTGCGCATCGAACGGTGCGATCCTGGGCAGGTACAGCGAGCCGAAGACGGCGACCGGTCCCCCGGCTGCCGAGACCATCGCCCACCCGACCAGGGGCTGGAGCAGCAGCAGCGCGTACAGCAGCTTTTCGGAGAGCCCCACGAGTCTGCCTTCCAACGCTCCGATCGTCGGCGGCCAGGCCGGCGGGTGATGGGTCACCCGGTTGATCACCCGCGCGACCATGACCACCAGGATCAGCGCGCCCAGCGTCTTGTGGACCAGGACCAACTGGGCGTGCGAGCCCACCGAATTGACCATCACGAAGCCGATGAACAGGGCGGCGAAAACCAGAGCCGCGGTCAGCCAGTGCAGAACCCGGCTCAGCCAGGTGAATCGGTTCGGTTCGGTCACAGCGTGTTCTCCCCGGTTCGGCGGCGGTAGGACGCGGCGTACACCGCGGAACGTGCACTCAGCAGCGGATCGTCGGACGCCTCGATGCCCGGCGGCAGCACCAGCGGATCGAAGTTGATGTCGCGGGCGTTGCCCCTGGCTTCGGGTTGGACCGAGTCGAGCGTCAGCACTCCCGCATCGACCGTGCGCCGGTCCGCGGGCCACGCAACGGTCGCGTCGTGGGTCGGATCGTCGGGCGCGCCGAGGATGAGGATCAACCGCCAGCGCAACGGTCCGGAACGCAGTTGCCGGGTCAGAGGTTCGAAGACGGCGTCCGGCCCGGACGCCGGCGGCAGGGCGGATTGCAGCGGGGTCAGCGACCACCGGACCGGTCGGCGCGTGCCGGCGTCGTCGACGAGGTAGAAGGCATTGAGGCCGTTGAACACGCTGTCGGCGAAGCCGGCCGTCGGAGGATGCTGCCGGACAATCGCCATGGCCCGCACGGTTTCTGGATGAGCCGCGAGGAACGTCGACATCGTTTGCGGGTCAGGCTTGCCGGTACCGGGCACGGTGGCCGAGGCGATCAGCCGGTCGTAAAAACCCTGCGGCGAATTGTCCAGGAACACAGGCAGATTGATGGTCGCGATTCGCCACTGCCGGCTGCCCGGGAAACCGAAGGCCAGTCCGAGGCCGCGGACCGCCGCCGCTGTGTCGGCGATGTGCGGATTTCCGCCGGCCAGCGAGAAACGACCCACCACCGGCGTTCGGCCCGGCGCGAAGACCGGCGCGACGGACAACGCGCCTGCGTCACCGGTGCTGTCGAACCATCCGGTCACGCTGACGCCCTTGGCATGGTTCTTCCGGAAACCGGGTTGGCGGCCGAAGACTTTCGCGAATCCGTCGAGAAATGTCTGCGGACTCAACCGCGCCGGCCCCAGCCAGTTGTTGGCTGCCAGGAACGCGGCGAGGTCGAGTGCCAGAAACGCGCCGACCGCGGCGGCGCCGCGCAGTACGTCACGCCGCGCGGGTGATTGAGCCATTGCACGCTCCCTCCGGTAGCTTCACGACGATTCTTGGGCATCGGTTCGACGGCGGCACATCGGAAGTCGGCATTTGAGAAAAGAACCCCGAAAACCGACCCATCCGATCGGCACGAGTGACACGATCCCGGAATGACCAGCAAGGCGTTCTTTGTCGCGGCCCTGACCGCGTTCGCGGCCACGGTAGGCGTCGGGGCTCCGGCGCAGGCCGACCCGCCGACCAAGGTGACCTACGAGCTGAGCGGCAGCGCTCCGATCGCCGACTATGTCTCCTACGAAACCGAGAGCCGCCAGACGCAGCAGACGCACGTGCCGCTGCCGTGGAAGACCCAGTTCTCCGTCGTCGGCAGCAGAGTGTTCGTGATCAGCGCCCAAAGCCCCGGCTCGATCACCTGCACGATCCGCGTCGACGGCAAGGTCGTCAACCAGGCCACCGCCAACGGAGCGCCGGCCCGCACCGTCTGCTCGACCTGACCCGGCTCGTCGCGCGTGGCGACTGAATGTGCTTGTCGCGGCGGGTGATCACGCACCCGGCTCGGCAGCTCGACGCCCGCGGGCGAATACCATGTCCTGATGTTCGGGCTCGTCGTCATCGTGACGCTCTTCGCCACCGTGATCGCCGGGACGGTGCTGGGCCGGCGCTACCGGGTGGGCCCTCCGCTGTTGCTGATCGGTCTCGGCGCGCTGCTGGGCCTGATTCCGCGGATCGGCCACGTCCGGCTGGACGGCGAAATCGTACTTCTGCTGTTCCTGCCTGCGATTTTGTACTGGGAAAGCCTGAACACCAGCTTCCGCGAAATACGCGCGAACATGCGCGTCATCGTCCTGCTCAGCGTCGGTCTGGTGGTCGCCAACGCGATCGTGGTGGCATGGACCGCACGGGCCTTCGGGATGGAGTCGCACGCCGCCTCGGTCCTCGGCGCGGTGCTCTCCCCCACTGACGCCGCTGCCGTCGCCGGTTTGGCCAAGCGGCTGCCGCGCCGCACGCTGACGGTGTTGCGGGCCGAAAGCATCATCAACGACGGAACGGCGCTCGTGCTGTTCGGAGTCGCCGTGTCGGTCGCGATGGGTGGTGCGCCCGTCGGTCCGCTGGACCTGACCCTTCGGTTCATCCTGTCTTATCTCGGCGGCATTGCGGCCGGCCTCGTCGTCGGTGGCGTGGTGACGCTCACCCGGCAACGTCTTGACGCGCCGCAGGAGGAGGCGGCGCTGAGCCTGCTGACGCCGTTCGCCGCGTTCCTGCTCGCCAACGCATTCGACTGCAGCGGTGTGGTCGCCGTCCTGGTGTCCGCGCTGATGCTCGCGTACGTCTCGCCGCGGGTGATCCGGGCGCGCTCGCGACTGGTGAGCTTCGCGTTCTGGGACATCGTGACGTTCCTGATCAACGGCTCGCTCTGGGTTTTCGTCGGAGTGCAGCTGCCCAGTGCGGTGCGCGGTGTCTCGCGCATCGACGGCGGTATCCACCGCGCCGTCGTGATGGCCGCGGCCGTGACGCTGGTCGTCGTCGCGACCCGAATCATCTGGGGCGAAACCACGACGGTGTTCATTCGGGCGGTGGACCGCCGCGAGGTACAACGCGAGCGCCGGATCGATTGGCGACAACGGGTGGTGTCCGGCTGGGCCGGGTTCCGCGGGGCGGTTTCCCTTGCCGCCGCGCTGGCCGTCCCGCTGACCACCCACAGCGGCTCGCCTTTCCCCGATCGCAGCCTGATCATCTTCGTGGTGTCGTTCGTGATTCTGACCACCGTGCTGGTGCAGGGCAGCACCCTGCCGGCGATCGTGCGGTGGGCCAGGATTCCCGAAGACATCGCCCACGCCGACGAGCTGCGGCTGGCGCGGTGTGCCGGCGCGCAGGCCGCGCTCGACGCGCTGCCACTGGTCGCCCAGGAACTCGGGGTCAGCGACGCGCTGCAAGACCGCCTGCACGCCGAATTCGAACAGCACGCCGCGCTGGTCCGGGCCAGCGATGACGGCGCGACAAGAGATGACGCCGAAGCCAAAAGCGACTTGATCCGGCAGGTGCGCCTGGGCGTTCTCGACTACAAACGCCGTGCCATCACCGAGCTTCGCGACCAGCGCCGCATCGACGACATCGTCCTGCTCGAACTGCAGGCCTCGATGGACCTCGAAGAAGCGCGACTCCTCGGACCTTCCGGTCCGGACTAGCCGGCGCCGTTATCGCGAAACGACTTTCGCGACGATCTGATTGGCGATGTCCACAGCCGAGCCCGCCGGGTTCGCGCTGCAGGTGTTGACGTCGACGACGACGTTGTTCCGCACCGCCAGCGCCCGGCCACAGGCCCACCCGCCGGTTTTCGCTTCCTGCTGCGTGGAAGTCGCGCTCAGCACGTCGTTGTCGTTGGAGATCGGTCCGACGTCCCACTGCGTCCGGGTCTGGGTGTGTGTGTAGTGATGGCAGGACGGCCACCGCAGCGCCGAGCCGACGAAGAACACGTGTGCCTGTTTGACGGTCGGGAACAACACCACCGCCTGTTCGGCGTAATGGGTGAAGCTGTCGCCGTCGTTGAGCTCCACATCGCGCAAACCGGTGAATCCGCTGCTCGCATAGGTCTGTGCCTGCGCCGAACCGTCGATGGCCAGACACTCGGCGGGCCGCATCGTGGCACTGTCGTCGGACATCGCGTCGTGCCTGCGGATCACCGCCATCCCCGTCGCGCCCATCAGCGGATTGACCTGGGCGGGGGTCAGCAGCAACGACTCGAGTTCACGCTCGACCACCGGCCGCGGAATCAATGACGTGATCGTCGTCGACGTCTGGCTGGCGTGCTCACTGCCGCCGCACCCGGCGACGAGCACCCCGACACCGGCCACACCGAACGTGGCCGCCAAATGGCGCATCTGCTCTGTTCCCATCCCCTCGTAGTCCCGACCTGCCCCGCGGTATGACACTGGTGGGCGTTGCCGGTCAGAACCCGCGCGACAACCCTACCGTGCGTTGTAGCCAGTGATACCAGGGAAATAGGCCATTTTTAGGCTCCGTTCAGTGAATCCCAATACCCCCTGAAGGATTTGCGGAATCCCCCGATCAGTGCCCTATCGCGAAAGTCTGACGGCCACGGCTCGACCTGAGTACGGTCGACCGATGGCATTACGCCGCGAGAGCCCTTACCGCGGGCGCCGGTTGCGGCCGCACGAGGTGGTGCTCGAGCGCGCCCTGATGAGCCCGGTGGGCTATCAATTCATCGCGCACCTCGCACCGCGGATCGACAAGGTCCTGATCCCCCGGACCAACGGCCGGCTGAGTTCGGCCGGAATCGACCGCGTTGGACTGGTCGCGACGACCGGCGCGAAATCCGGTCTGCTGCGAACTCAGCCGCTGGTGCTGATCGAGGACGGCGGTGGACTTCTCGCGATCGGGTCGAATTACGGTCGGCCATCCCACCCGTCGTGGAGCACCAACCTGCGGGCGCACCCCGAATGCACGGTCACATTCAAATCTGCGCCCGCGCAATACCGAGCAGAGATGCTGACCGGCGCCGACCGTGCGTCGGCGTGGGCCACGGCGACGGATTTCTACGCCGGTTATGAGCGTTACCGCGCCCGCTGCGCTCCCCGGGAGATCAGGATCTTCCGCCTTCTCCCCGTCGCAGTCTGAGGGCGCTTCGATAGCTGAACTGCGGTGTTCACGGCTTGTTCAGCGAGAAGTCAGTGTCAGATCGTTGACCGCACACAAGCGCCGGTTGTGCTGGGAGCCATGCGTGTCGTTCAGGTCGCCAACTTCTACGGGCCTCGTTCCGGCGGTCTGCGTACGGCTGTCGATCGGCTGGGCGCGGAGTACTGCGCCGCCGGCCACGACGTTGTCCTGATCGTCCCGGGCCGTCACGCCGAGCACACGCGCATGCCCACGGGTGTCGAACGAATCACCGTGCCCGCCAGGCTGATTCCGCTCACCGGGGGGTACCGCGCGGTGCTACCCGGGCCGGTACGCACCCTGCTCGAATCGCTGCGGCCGGACACGTTGGAGGTGTCCGACCGACTCACGCTGAGATCGCTGGGGCGGTGGGGCCGCGAGCACCACGCCACCACCGTGATGATCTCCCACGAGCGTCTGGATCGGCTTGCCGGACAAGTGCTTCCGCGTCGCACTGCACGCCGGTTCGCCGACTTCGCCAACCGGCGCACGGCCGCCGACTACGACACCGTTGTGTGCACGACCGGGTTTGCCCGCGAGGAATTCGACCGCATCGGGGCGAAGAACACCGTCACCATTCCGCTCGGCGTCGACCTCGAGACCTTCCACCCGTCGCGTCGTTCGGCGTTGATGCGTCAACGTTGGGCCTCCCCCGGCGAAATCCTGCTGGTGCACTGCGGCCGGCTGTCGGTCGAAAAGCGGGCCGATCGCAGCATCGACGCGGTGGCTGCGCTGCGTGACGCCGGGGTCGCGGCGCGACTGGTCGTTGTCGGCGACGGACCGCTGCGGGCTAGGCTGCAGCGCCAAGCCGCCAGGCTGCCGGTCGATTTCACCGGATTCGTCTCCGACCGGCGCAGTGTCGCCGAGCTACTGGCGACGGCCGACGTCGCGCTCGCGCCCGGGCCGCACGAGACGTTCGGACTGGCCGCCCTGGAGTCGTTGGCATGCGGGACGCCGGCGGTGGTGTCCCGTACGTCGGCCCTGGGCGAAATCATCACCGCCGACAGCGGCGCACTGGCGGACAACAATCCGTCGGCCATCGCCGATGCGGTCACCGCGGTGGTCAGCCGCCCCGAGGGGCATCGTCGCGCCTGCGCGCGTCAGCGTGCGGAGATGTTCACCTGGAAACGGGCCGCGGTCGGCATGCTGAGCACGCTCGGGGCGCCCGCGGTGGACGACGGTCCCGGCGGCTCGCAGCACACCGCCTGACGACCGCTATCCCGAGGTGGTGGGTCCGATCTGGCCGGTCAGCGGGTTGACCTGGACGGTCATCGGTCCGCCGGGCGCCTGTTTCCCCTGCGCCGCACGCTGCTGCGCCGCCTGCGCAAGGGCGTTGACCACCGGGTTGTTCTTCGCCAGCTCGCGGCGGTCCTCTTCGGACAGCTCATAGAAGGACCACAGGCCCCATGCGGAGGGGCGGACGTAGACGGTCACCTTCTGATGCCGGCGCTTGTTCGCCGTCAGTACCGCGGGCACCGCCACCACCCGGTCCAGAGTCGCCGAGCTGACCAGTTCCTGGGCGATCTTGTCCACATCCACCCCGTCTTGGAGTTCGTAGACCAACGACTGGTGGGGCGTGTGGTGTGGGCCCTGGAGGGCCATGTACCACGCCATCCGCGTCTCCTTCGCTTGTGATTGTCAGCGCAACTGTAGAGGACGCGCGATGGCAGCAGTGCCGATTGGCATTGCGGCTTGGGCTAATTGGTGTCCGGGAAGGCCACCTGGGCCGCCGGCGCCCCGCGCGCCACCACCACCGGCATCGACGTCGAGGAGTTCGTCTGCAGGATGGTCTGCACCACCTCGATGAGGTCTTCGACGGGCATCAACTTGCCCGGCATGCAACCACCCGACACCCACAGCGGATAGGCCTTCATCGCCAGGTCCATGTCCCAGCCGGCGTTCATTCCGGTCGCGGCGTCGCCCTCGCCGCCGGCGCACTCGCCGACGATGAGCGAGGTGAAGCCGACGTCCGGGTGTTCGGCCCGCCACGCCTCGACCAGTCGTTCCAGCGCGGCCTTGCTGACGCCGTAGGCGCCGAGCCCGGGCCACGGCGGCCCGAAGCTGCCGGCGTCCGACGACAGGTAGACCGCCTTGCCCGCCGAGGCGGTCAGGTGCGGGATCGCCGCCGCGGTCGCCAGCGACGCCCCGATGACGTTGGTGTCGAAAATGCGGCGCCAGGTGTCGGCCCCGGTGTCGACCATGCGGACGAGCGGGCTGATCGCCGGTGTGTAGATGAGATTGTCGATGCCGCCCATGGACTCGGCCGCCTGGTCGAAAGCCGACCGGCAGGATTGCTCGTCGGTGACGTCGCACTCGATGGCGACCGCACCCGAGCCCGCCTCCTCGGCCGCCGTGTCGATGCGCGCCCGGCGTCGCGCCAGCAGCGCGATCTGCCCGCCGCGCTGAGCCAGTCCGATCGCGATACACCGCCCGAGACCGCTCGACGCCCCGACGACCACTGTCCGTGACATTTTTGCCCTTTCTTGTAACGTGCCCGCTGCTGCCACAGCGTATCGGCCGGCACCTGACCGTTGTGCATTCGTGCCGAATTCGAGGCCGAGGCACGGCCGTCCGGATAGTTGGACGGGCGTAGATTGTGAGTTTAGACACGTTCGGGTAGGGCTAAGCAGCAGTCAATCACTAGCGAGGCGCCTGGAGCGCACGCGGGAAGGTCAGCGACATGACCACTTTGACGGTTTCCGAAATCACCAGGGACGAACGCGACTACGACAACTGGCTTGCCACGTTGTCGCAGGCCTCGGAGCGCCTCGACGACCTGCAGACCGTGGTCGACGAATTGCGCGAATTGTGCGCGCACGACGAGGTCGTCCGCAGCAGTGACGTCATGGCTGTCCTGCAAAAGCACCACGCCGTCGCCTGAGCGCCCGCTGGCTGCGGTCAGTACCGTGAGTTAGGTGAAGTACCTAGACGTCGACGGCATCGGCAAAGTCAGCCGGATCGGGTTGGGAACCTGGCAGTTCGGTTCCCGCGAGTGGGGCTACGGCGACGGCTACGCCTCCGGGCCGGCGGGCGACATCGTCCGTCGCGCAAGGGCTCTGGGCGTCACCTTCTTCGACACCGCCGAGGTGTACGGGCTCGGGAAAAGCGAGCGGATCCTCGGCGAGGCACTCGGCGACGAGCGCGATCAGGTCGCGGTGGCCAGCAAGATTTTCCCGGTGGCGCCGTTTCCCGCGGTGGTGAAGCAGCGCGAACGCGCCAGTGCCCGCCGACTCCAGTTGAAGCACATCCCGCTCTATCAGATCCACCAGCCCAATCCGGTGGTTCCCGACTCGGTGATCATGCCGGGCATGCGCGCCCTGCTGGACAGTGGCGCGATCGGCGCGGCCGGTGTCTCGAACTACTCGCTGTCCCGGTGGAAGCAGGCCGACGCCGCGCTCGGCCGGCCGGTGATCAGCAACCAGGTGCACTTCTCGTTGGCTCATCCGCAAGCACTCGAGGGTCTGGTGCCGTTCGCCCAGCAGGAGAACCGCGTCGTGATCGCCTACAGCCCGCTCGCGCAGGGACTGTTGGGCGGCAAGTACGGCGTGCACAACCGTCCCGGCGGCGTGCGCGCGGCCAACAGGTTGTTCGGCACCGAGAACCTGCGCCGCATCGAGCCGCTGCTGCAGACGCTGCGCGACGTTGCCAAAGAGGTCGACGCCAAGCCGGCTCAGGTGGCGCTGGCCTGGTTGATCAATCTGCCCGGAGTGGTCGCGATTCCGGGAGCGTCGAGCGTGGAGCAGCTCGAATTCAACGTCGCTGCAGCGGAAATCGAGCTAAGCGCGGACGCCAATGCGGCGTTGACCGATGCGGCCCGAAACTTCCGGCCGGTGTCGGCAAAGCGCTTTCTGGCCGACACGATCCGCGAAAGGCTCGGCCTCGGCTAGCCCAGGCTCACCAGATGGTCGATCGAATCGATGGGCAGTTCGCCGTCGACGTACGCGGTAACCATCATGTTGCTCAAGTTGATCGAGCCGGAGTGATTGTCCAGGAACGCGGTGTCGGCGGCGTCGCGTCCGGTCGCGATCCGCACCATGGACTGTCGAGGGGCCAGGCACGTCGCGTCGACCACCCGCCACTCGCCTTCGACCAGGGCTTCGGCCACGGCGTGGAAGTCCATAGGATCGCATCCGGGCGCGTACACCGCGACCAGGCGGGCCGGCACGTTCACCGCCCGCAGCAACGCGACCACGAGATGGGCGTAGTCGCGGCAGACTCCCGCACCGGCGAGCAGCGTGTCGGCGGCGCCGTCGATCGGATCACTTGATCCCGGCACGTAATCCAGCCGCGCGCCAACCCAGGCGGCGACTTTCTCCAGCAGCGTCGCCGAGTCGGTGTACTGCCCGAATTCGGTGGCGGCGAAGCCGTAGAACTTGTCGGCCTCGGCGTAGCGGCTCGGCCGCAGATAGGTGATCACGTCGATGTCGCGAACCGGGATGGGTGCCGCTTCGCCGGACACTGTCGCTTGATACGACAGTCTGACCGTTCCCTCGCTGACGTCGATCGCATGGATCCGGGTGTCGTGCGGCCCGATGATCTCGCGGGGCTGAAGTTGCTTGCCGTTGAACGTGATGACGAGCTGTTCGCGGACATCGAGCCCCGGCAGCCGGGCGACGGCCACCTGGAATTCCAGCGTCGTGGGAGCAGTGACCTCGACGTCGATCTGCGCACCGACCTCACGATTGGCGACGGTCGTCGCCGTCGAGTCACCGCTGTCGTTGTGGTCCTGCCATGAGGGCATGGTTGTACCGCCCTTTCTTTGTCGCAACATTCGCGCGCCGAGACAAGGGGCTGCCGTCGACCGATGTCCCGCGAAATTTTTCGCAATACGCCATCGGCTGCGGACTCAACCAGGGCACAGAGTTCGAGTCCAGAGTATAGGGCGACCCGATTCTCTCTGCCTCAGAGGATGTACAACATCTCCTGATAGGTCGGCAACGGCCAGAGGTCGTCGGCCACAACGGCTTCCAGCGCATCGGCAGCGGTGCGGATCGCGGCCATGGCGGGCAGCAGCTGATCCTGCGCGTGCTTGGCCTCGTCGAGTGCCGATTCCGCGGAGTGGTCGGCCAACGCCGCCTTCAGCGTCGACAGGCCGACCTCCAGCTCGCCGATCGGTCCCGTCACGGCTTCCAGAGCAGCGGTGCTCGGCTCGATGCCGACCGCCTTCAACGCCGCGACGTTCTGCGCGAGTTCGGTCTGGTAGCGGATCGCCGCGGGCAGGATCACCGTTGAGCCCATCTCCAGCACCAGCTTGGCCTCTACCCCGACGGTCAGCGCGTACTGCTCCAGTCGGACCTCGTAGCGGCTGTGCAGCTCGCGGTCGTTGAACACGCCGTACTTCTCGAACAGCTCGACGGCCTCCGGCTTGACCAACTCGGGAATGGCATCCAACGTGGTCTTGAGGTTCGGCAGTCCCCGCTCGGCCGCCTCGATCTGCCAGTTGTCCGAGTAGCCGTCGCCGTTGAACACCACCGCTCCGTGCTCGGTGATGACCTCGGTGAGCAAAGCCTGCACAGCGGCGTCGAAATCCGTGCCGTCCGCGACGGCCTTCTCCAGCTCGGTCGCGAGGTAGTCCAGCGAGTCGGCCATGATCGTGTTGAGCACGATCAGCGGCACCGCGACCGTTTGACCGGAGCCAGGTGCGCGGAACTCAAACCTGTTGCCGGTGAACGCAAACGGGCTGGTGCGGTTGCGGTCGCCCGGGTCGGTGGGCAGCGGAGGCAGGGTGTCGACGCCGATGATCATGGTGCCCTTGCCCTTTGACGACGTCGCCGCGCCCTTGGCGATCTGCTCGAAGACGTCGGCGAGTTGTTCGCCGAGGAAGATCGAGATGATCGCGGGCGGTGCCTCGTTCGCGCCGAGCCGGTGGTCGTTGGTGGCCGAGGCGACCGACACCCGCAGCAGTCCGGCGAACTTGTGCACGGCGCGAATCACCGCCGCGCAGAACACCAGGAACTGCGCGTTCTCGTGCGGGGTGTCCCCGGGCACCAGCAACGAACCGAGCTCGGAGTTGCCCAGCGAGAAGTTGACGTGCTTGCCCGAGCCGTTGACACCGGCGAACGGCTTCTCGTGGAAGAGACACTCCATACCGTGCTTCTTGGCGATGTTCTTGAACACCGTCATCAGCAGCTGCTGGTGGTCGGAGGCGATGTTGGCCCGCTCGAACATCGGCGCGATCTCGAACTGACCGGGGGCTACCTCGTTGTGCCGGGTCTTGGCCGGGATGCCGAGCTTGAACAGCTCGCGCTCGGTGTCCATCATGAAGCCCAGCACCCGCTCGGGCACGGCGCCGAAGTAGTGGTCGTCGAACTCCTGGCCCTTGGGCGGCTTGGCGCCGAACAGGGTGCGGCCCGCGTTGACGAGGTCCGGGCGGGCGAGGAAGAAGTGCCGATCGACCAGGAAGTACTCCTGCTCGGGTCCGCAGAACGACACGACGTGGTTGAGGTCCTTGTGCCCGAACATCTTCAGGATGCGCTCGGCGTGTACGCCCATCGCCTGCTGGCTGCGCAGCAGCGGCGTCTTGTAGTCCAGCGCCTCACCGGTCATCGAGACGAATACCGTTGGGATACAAAGGGTGTTGCCGTTCGGGTTCTCCAGGATGTACGCCGGGCTGGTGGCGTCCCAACCGGTGTAACCGCGAGCCTCGAAGGTGCTGCGCAGCCCGCCGGACGGGAAGCTGGACGCATCGGGCTCGCCCTGGATCAGGGTCTTGCCGGCGAACTCGGCGAGCGTGGTGCCGTCGCCCACCGGGTCGAGGAAGCTGTCGTGCTTCTCGGCGGTGAAACCGGTCATCGGGTAGAAGACGTGCGCGTAGTGGGTGGCACCCTTTTCCAGGGCCCAGTCCTTCATGGCCACCGCGACCGCGTCGGCCACCGCGGGGTCGAGCTTGGCGCCCTTGTCGATCGTCGCGATCACCGACTTGTAGGTGGCCTTGGGCAGCCGCGCCTGCATCTCCGCCTTGGTGAAGACGTTCGCCCCGAAGATCTCACCGGGTTCTTCACCCGGGTCGAAGCTGATCGCAGGAGGCACGTACGCCTCGACATTGGTAATTGCCTGCAGGCGCACAGCATTGCCGCTCAAATTGATTCCCTATCGCCACGTATGTCAGCTTGATGTGCGGCTGACATTAGGGACGATTGATTCCGGGGATGTTACGTCGCTGTCAAACTCTCGTGGCGGCAACGATGTTCAGGGCCGACGGCGCACCGCCGCCGATCGGTTACAACGTGAACCGGCCGGCGAACCCACGTAGTGGCAGGTCAGCGCTGGTCATCAGACCCGGTGGCGCCGCGACCACACCCGCGATGGCGGCCAGTGCGGGCATCCCGGTGACGGTCATGCCGATGGACGCGAAGTTCGCCGGATCGGACAGGTCGACGCCGGGCTTGGGAAAGATCATGTGCTTGTTGTAAACACACGGGTCACCCATGATCTGGGTGATGTAGCACCCCTTGATGTGCCAACTCGGGTCGGTGTGCGGAGTCATCTGCCATTCCAGGTGTGTCTCGACGCGAGGCACGCCGTCGACCATGCCCTGGTACTTGATGTAGTTGCCGCCCAGCGACCCCTTGGGCAAGGTGTACCAGCCGAGGTCCACGTCTTTGGTGCAGGCGCCCAGTTCGTAACTGAACTTGACTTCGTCGAGAGTCAGGTCGAAGCAGTCCGCCATCATCAGCACGCTGTCGGCGAACACCCGCGTGTATTTCTCCAATTTGGACGGGATCGACGGGTCCTCTATGGGCAGGCCGTAGCCGACCTCGATCCAGGTGTCTTTGGAGTGGTGACAGGACACGTCCACCGACTCGATGGTGGTGACATTCTCGATCTCGGCGACGTCGGCTGAACACACCACGCCCAGAATCTGATTCAGCCCGGGATTCATGCCGGTGCCGTAGAACGTGGAGCCGCCCTTCTCGCAGGCCTCGGCCAGCAGCCGGCTCACCGGCTTGCCGGAGGGGTGCGGGTGGTTTGTGTCGCGGTGCCAGCCGGTGATCCAGTCAGCGGTGGTGACGATATTGATACCTGCCTCGAGGACTTTGACGTACAAATCCTCGTCGGGGAAGACGCCGTGAAATGTCAGAACGTCCGGCTTGGCCGCGATGATCTCCTCGATGCTGCCGGTCGCCTTGACACCGTTCGGGGCGATGCCGGCCAGCTCGCCGACGTCCTTACCGACCTTGTCCGGCGAATAGCAGTGCACGCCAATCAGTTCCAGATCCGGCCGCAAAGCGATTCGCCTGATCATCTCCGAACCGACGTTGCCGGTTGCCACTTGGAACACGCGCAGCGGAGCAGTCATTCGGGGTTCAGCCTTTCTGGGATGCGGCGTAGACCTCGGCGGCGCTGCCGCCGACGCCGTCGGGATAGAACTGTTTGGCCCAGCCGCGGATCGCGGTGAACCCCTCGTACTCGGCGGTCGCCAACGCCGGTGGATCCGAATAGCGTTGATGCCGCCAGATTTCGACGTCCTGCTCGAACTGCCGGATTACTTCCTGGCCGAATTCGCGGGCCCTGGTTTCGGCGCGCTCGGACGTCTTGCCCGGGGTTCTGCCGATGTGGACCATGAACCGGATGTCGGAGGTGGAGTCGTCCACCGGGGTGATCGTCGAGATCGTGCGGTTGTCGATCATGCCGTAGCTCTTGGTCACCGCGATGCCCAATCCGCCGTTGATGGCTTCCACCCGGCTCTCGACATCCTCGATCTTCTGGTTGTCGTCGCCTTCGAAGGTGATGGTGAAATCGACGAACGAGACCGGTGCGGTGAAGTCGTGGCGGGTGAACACCGGAACGATCGGTGTCTTGTGCACGTATTTGAAATGCGCGAAGTCGACGCCGTTTTCGAGTACGTACTGCGGATGCATCTCCAGGCGTTGCCGGTACAACCGCTGCTGCGGGTAGTAGTCCGCCGCGCTGCTGCCGTCCTTGAAGGCGGCGAAGATGTCCGGTGCGTCGAAGTAGGGTTCGCGGCCTTCGACGTCGTGCCAGATGTACACCGACTCGTTGCGTTCGACGACCGGATAGGTCTTGATCCGCCGTCCGCGGTTGGGCCGATCCTGATAGGGAATGCAGACGTTGCGGCCCTGCTGATTCCACTGCCAACCGTGAAACGGGCACTGCAGGATTTCGCCCACCACCGTTCCGCCGAAACCCAGGTGCGCACCGAGGTGTTCGCAGTAGGCGTTCATCACGGTGAGCGCGCCCGATTCGGCCCGCCAGGCGACCATCTCCTGGCCGAAGTAGGTCATCTTGTGGACGTCGCCTACTTCGATCTCGTCGGACCAGGCAACCTGAAACCAGCCGGTTGGCTTCATCGACAGTGGCGGTTTGGCCATGTCAGGAGACTATAACCACTCTTGTAACGAATTCATAGTGGGTGCTATGAAAATGTTCGGGAGCGGTTACTATTCAGGCGTGGCCCCCGCGGACGTGCAGCAGCGGCGCAGTAACAGGCGTGGCCTGGCGACTCGCGAGACGATGCTGGACGCGGCCGTTCGATCGCTGGCCTCCGGCGATCCAGGAGCCGTCTCGGCCAGTCGCATCGCCAAAGAGAGCGGCGCCACCTGGGGTGCGGTGCAGTACCAGTTCGGCGACGTCGACGGGTTCTGGGCCGCAGTCCTGCATCGCACCGCCGAGCGGCGGGACGCAACGATGTCGTCGTTCACCAGCGCCGAGCCCGACGCGCCGCTGCAGGAGCGAGTCGCGGCGATCATCGACACGCTGTATCACGGGCTGGCGTCCGAGGATTCGCGCGCGATCGAGAGTCTTCGAGCCGCGCTGCCCCGCGAGCCCGACGAGCTGGAGCGGCTCTTTCCGCGTACCGCAGCCGAGTTGTTCTCGTGGGGCAAGAGCTGGCAGGAAACCTGTCAGCGGGCGTTCGCGGATCTCGGCGTGGATCCGCAGCGCGTCCGCGAGGTGGCGGCACTCATTCCGGGAGCGATGCGCGGCCTGGTGTCCGAGCGACAACTCGGCTCCTACGCCGATCTCGACGAGGCCCGCCGCGGGTTGACCAATGCGCTGGCAACTTATTTGGAGCAGTCGCGCCCTAGGTGACCCAGGCGGGCTGCTGTTCGGTGTCGACGGTGGAGAAGTCCTTGTGCCCCAGGCCCGCCGTACAACCGCCGTCGACGACGAATTCCGAGCCTGTCGAATAACTCGACTCGTCGCTGGCCAGGTACACCACCAGGCTGGAAACCTCTCTGGGCTCGGCGGCCCGGCCGAGCGCGGTCTGGAAGATGTCCTCCGGCACCCATTCGGTCATCGGCGTCTTGATCAGCCCCGGATGGATCGAGTTGACCCGAATTCCACTGGGCCCCAGTTCCATTGCGGTGGACTTGGTCAGCCCCCGCACGGCGAATTTGGTGGCGGTATAGCCATGGCAGGCGACGGTGCCGGCCATCCCTTCGATCGACGAGATGTTGATGATCGAACCCCGGGCGGCCGCCTTCATCGTCGGGACGACAGCTTGGATGCCGAGAAACACACCGGTCAGGTTGATGTCGAGGATGCGCTGCCACTCCGAGAGCTCGTAGTCTTCGATCATGCCCACGTTGATGATGCCGGCGTTGTTCACCAGAATGTCGACACCGCCGAAGTCCTCGACCGCAGCGGCGATCACGCGCTGCCAATCGTCGGGTCGAGTGACGTCGAGATGAACGTAACCCGCCGCGCCGCCAACGTCTTTGGCGACTGCTTCGCCGTCGGCGTCGAGGATGTCGCCGAAGACCACCTTGGCGCCCTCGTCGACCAGCGCCCGGACGTGGGAGGCACCCATCCCGCGCGCACCACCACTGACGACGGCGACCTTGCCCGCCAACCGAGCTGCCATGAATCCTCCTACGTCGCGACCGAGTCCTTTCGTGTTACCACGCTCGCCGGGCGACGAAGGTATTTTGCCCGCACAGTGATCGGATTTCTCTGGGCAGGTCGAGGCCGGTGCGGGGCGTAGTCACGCGGCCGGCGGCACTCGCGTGCGTCGTGGCGGCAGCGATGACAAGCGTCTCCGTGGCCCACGCCGACGGGGTGACCTACACCGTCGAGCCGTTCGACTACGACTCGATCGGCGCCATGACGATGTCGGTCACGCAGAAGCAGTTGAGCGGCAGCATGTGCCCCTGCGTCAAAGTTCCCTACCCCGCCGACGGCTTCCACAACGATGCGGGAGTCTCGGCGATCGCCGGAACCGCCCTACATTCGGGTGACACGGTCATGGGATTCAGCCTTGGTGCACAGGTCATCTCGCTGTACCTGGCGCAGAACACGCCGCCGCCCGGCGTGCGGTTCGTGCTGCTGGGTGACACTTTCGCGCGTAACGACGAACTGGTCGCCAAGGGCGAGGGCATCCCGGCAAACATCGCGAACCCGGTCACGCTAGTGGCGCGTCAATACGACGGTTGGAGCGACTCACCGACCCTCAAGGACTCGCCCAACTATCAACTGGCAACGCAGAACGCCCAAATGGGAGCGGCCACCATCCACGATTACGTCAAGGCCCGTCTGGGAGATTCCGCCAACGTCGTGACGAAGCGCGGCAACATCACCGCGATCCTCATCCCGACCCAACACCTGCCGCTCAACCGGATGAAGCGAATGATGGGGTCCGATTCGGCAGCCGACGAACTCGACGCGCAGCAACGCCCGCTGATCGACAGCGCCTACGACCGTCCGAGTCCGACTCCGCAGCAGCTGGCCGCAGCCACCAGTCAACAGCGTTGAACTGCAGCGCTATTCGAAGCCCTCCGCTCAGCCGGCCCGGAACTCCTCCTCGACCTTCTTGCCGAGGTCGGCGTCCACGTTGCGCCAGTATTCGAAGGCCCGCGACAGAACCGGCTCTTTGACGCCCTTGGACAGGTGACCGACGATGTTGTGCACCAACCGGTCTCGGGCTTCGTCGTCGAGAACCTCGCGCACCAGTATTCCCGCTTGGCCCCAGTCGTCATCCTCCGGGCGCAACGTGTATGCGGCGCGGATCATTTCGCCATCAGCCTGCCAGCGCACTTCGGCGGCGCGGGCCGGATCCGCATGCGGACCGCCGTAGGAATTCGGGGCATACACCGGATCGGTGACGTTCTTGATCCGCATCGCGCCGTCCTTGGAGTAGCTGTTGACCTCGACGTGCGGCGAATTGACCGGGATCTGCTTGTAATTGGTGCCCAGCCGGGCGCGGTGCGCATCGGAGTAGGAGAAGCCACGGGCCAACAGCATCTTGTCCGGGCTCAGACCAGTGCCCGGGACGGTGTTGTTCGGCTCGAAGGCGGCCTGCTCGATCTCGGTGTGGTAGTCGGTGACGTTGCGGTCCAGCGTCAGCTTGCCGACATCGATCAGCGGATAGTCGCTGTGTGGCCACACCTTGGTCAGGTCGAAGGGGTTGTACCGATAGGTCTTTGCCTCTTCGAACGGCATGATCTGCATCTTCAGCGTCCAACTCGGGAAGTTGCCGCCCTCGATCGCGTCGTACAGATCGCGCTGGTGGTAGTCGCCGTCCTCGCCGGCGAGCTGGTCCCCCTCTTCCTGGGTCAGGAAGTCGATGCCCTGATCGCTGATGAAGTGGTACTTCACCCAGAAGATCTCGTCGGCGTCGTTGATCCAGCTGTAGGTGTGGCTGGAGTAGCCATTCATCTCTCGCCAGCTCTTGGGGATGCCCCGGTCCCCCATCAACCAAGTCACCTGGTGCGCGGACTCGGGCGTCAAGGTCCAGAAGTCCCATTGCATGTTGTTGTCGCGCAGATTGGTTGCCTGCATGCGCTTTTGGGAGCGGATGAAGTGCTGGAATTTCATCGGGTCGCGCATGAAGAACACCGGCGTGTTGTTGCCGACCATGTCGAAGTTGCCTTCTGAGGTGTAGAACTTCAGCGAGAAGCCGCGCGGGTCGCGCCAGGTGTCTGGGCTGCCACGCTCACCGGCGACGCTGGAAAACCGGATGAGGGTGTCGGTCTTGGTGCCGGGCTGGAACACCGCGGCCCTAGTGAACTTGCTGACGTCGTGGGTCACCTCGAAATGACCGAAGGCGCCGCCGCCTTTGGCGTGTGGTTGGCGCTCCGGGATGCGCTCCCGGTTGAACTGGGCCATCTGCTCGATCAAGTAGTGGTCCTGCAGCAGAATCGGGCCGTCGGGCCCAACTGTAAGGGACTGCTTGTCGCTGGGCGCGGGTGCGCCTCCGTCGGTGGTCGTAAAACGCTCTGTCATGAATGCCTCCTGGTTGAGCACTCGCGCCGCGGGCCGAGCGGCGCGCTCGAGAGTTAGATACCCAATCGCACCGAGAAGTAGCCATCGGAGCGCCGGGCACCGAATATTCGCGTGGTGGCGGCCATGGCCTGTGCTTCACCACCAGGCGCAGGTGGACGATGGAAGGTATGCCGGAGGGTGACACCGTCTACGCGCTGGCCCGCCGCCTCGATGGCGCACTGCGAGGTCGGGTCCTGACGCACGCCGAGCTGAGGGTGCCGGCCCACGCGACGGCACAGCTGGCCGGGCTGACGGTGCTCGAGCACGTCACGCACGGCAAGCACCTGCTGACCCGGTTGTCCGACGATCTGACCCTGCACACCCATCTGTTGATGTCAGGCTCGTGGACCGTCTCCGACACCGGACGCTGGCTTCCGAAACCCGTGATGCTCGACGTCCGGGTGGTGCTGCGGACGGATGGCCCGGCGGCCTACGGCGTCAAAATCCCGGTCGTCGAGCTGCTGCGGACCCGCGACGAGGTCGACGTCGTCGGCTACCTGGGGCCGGACCCGCTGCGCGCCGACTGGGACATCGGCGAGGCCGCTCGGCGGCTGGCCGAGGATCCGGACCGCCCGCTGGTGGCCGCATTGCTCGATCAGCGGTGCGTGGCGGGTTTCGGCAATTTATGGGTCAACGAATTGTGTTTTCTGCGCGGTCACAACCCTTGGACAAAGGTCGGGGCCATCGACGTGACCGCGCTGCTCGAACTCGGCGCGCGGGCGCTGCGCCATTCGGCCACCGTGCCGGGCGCGATGCAGGTGACGACGGGTGTACGGCGCAAGAACGAACAGCACTGGGTGGCCGGCCGTGCCGATCGACCTTGTTTACGTTGCGGCACAACGGTTCACGTGGTCGCTGAAGTCTCCAACGATCCGGAGCGTCGGCGCACGTGGTGGTGTCCGACCTGTCAGCCGGGTCCGGACGGCCCGCCGGAGTAGCCCCAACAGCGCGACCACGAAGTCGCGTGGCGGACGCTGCGCGTTTTGCCCCGCTGCCGAGCTTGTCGTCGACCCTCAGGCAGCGCGGCAAGGATCGAACTACCATGGCGGGGATGCGCCGCTCACTGTTGTTCGCTGCGATCGCGATTGCCGGTCTGCTCGGCGGCTGCACGAACTCCGTTGCGGGCCGGCCGGCGAGACCGGTCAACGTGGTAGAGCGCGCGCTCCCCACGGCCGGCGAGATCGCGCGGATCCTCTCCTCCCCCGTGGAAGCTGACACCGCACCGCAGGTGGGCGGGCTGGAAACCCTGCGCGACGCCAAAGACACTGTGTCGCCCCATCAATGCATCGGCATCACCCATGCCGGTTACCGGCAGTCATATGAGGGAGGGTCGGTCCGTGACACCGGCCGCCGGCTGTGGGTGACGCCGTACCGGAGCAGCGCACATCTCAGTGCGGCCGTCGCGATCGTCGAACTGGATTCGACTCGAAACGCCCGGTCCTGGTACGCCAACAGCGTCAAACAGTGGCACAAGTGTCAAGGCATGACCGTGACCGAGCGCATCACACGGTTGTCCTTCATTCAAACCATCGACCAGGTGACGGATTCGAACTCGACGTTGGCCGCAAAGATTGGCCTCAGCACGGATGACCGCCTGATTTCGCCGGGCATGAATTGGCGGGCCTTGACCGCGATGTCGCGCTACCTCGTCGATGTGGAGGTGTTCCGGATCGGGGAGGCGACCGATTCCGCCGATCCCGATCCGACCGCGATAGCGCGCTTCGTCGTCGACAAGATCGCCGGAATGCGCTAAGACTTTCGCGCTTGGCCTTGTCGAATGAACCGGACGCCGGGTGTTCTCGAACCGCCGACGATCAGGTCATAGTTGGCTTTGTCGGATCGATCGACCCACTCGGTTGCGGCGGCAAGCGATTTGCCCGTGTTCGTGTGTCGGGTGATCAGGCGTTGTCGGCAGACCTCCCATTCGACGTCGAGGAACCACGAGTGCGTCAGATAGGTCTCGACCTTGGTCCACTCGCCAGATCCCAACAGGAGGTAATTTCCCTCCACCACAACGACGTTCGTGTCAGCCGCGATGGCGATGCTTGCCGCGATCGGCTCGTCGATGACTCGGCTGTAATCCGGCAGGTAGACAGTGTCGACACCGGGTGATCGCAGGCGGGCCAGGGCCGCGACGAATCCGTTGACGTCAAATGTCTCGGGCGCGCCCCTGATCGACGCGATGCCTTGTCGGTCGAGCTGAAAAGTCGACAGGTGATAGCCATCCATCGGCATGATCGCCGCTGCGCAGGTGCCGCGTGCATTCATTTCGTCCACAAGATTCCTGGCCAACGTCGACTTTCCGGATCCCGGCGGTCCGGCCAAACCGATCAACACCCGTTCTCCGGCATGGCCTGCAACCTCGGCGGCAAGTGCAGAAACTAGTGAGCTCGTCGAATCGGCCGAAATGTCTCGGATGATGATCACCTCCCCGGGCGAGCATATTTGAATCAGCACCTGCGGCGGCCGGATCAACGCGGTCGGCGGCGGGGGGTTCATACTGATTGCGTGCCCAGAAAACGTGACACATCACCGAAACCAAAATGGCTGTCGCCGGCCCAGCAGCGAGCGTGGGTCGCCTATATGCGCGTGCAGCTGCGAATGAAGTACGAGATCAACCGTCAGCTCCAGGCCGACTCGGAACTGTCGCTGTCCGACTACGACGTGCTGGTAGCGCTCAGCGGCCCTCGAGACCGAGGCATGCGCGTCAGCGATCTGGCCGCACAGATCGGCTGGGAACGCAGCCGGTTGTCACATCAGCTGCGCCGCATGGACGAACGCGGTTTGACCGAACGCCGACCCAGCACTGAGGACGGCCGCACGGCCAACGTGGTGCTCACCCCCCGTGGACGACGGGCTATCGAGGATGCCGCGCCCGGTCACGCCGAACTCGTGCGCACCCTGTTTTTCGATCCCCTTCCCGGCAACCTGCTCGGCCCCTTCACCGCCGCACTCGAGCACATCCACGTCAACCTGAACCACAACAGCACACTGCCGCCATCACCGGCGTAGTGTTTGGTGAAACATCACCTAAAGGAGCGAAATGAGCGACGTCATAAGCAAGCTCATGGAGGCCAACTTGTTGGCCGTTTTCGATGAACGCGACCCACAACGTCGCGCCGAGACCATCGCGAAGATCTACTCGCCCGATGTGGAGTGGATCGACGACGAGGGCACCACTGTCGGTCGCGAAGCGCTCCAGGCTAAGGCTACCGAGTTACTGGACAAGCTGACGGGGCTGCATTTCGCTAAGGCCAGTCCGGTGCACCGGACCCGCGGCCTGGGCTTCCTGGCGTGGGAACTGCGCAGCTCGGACGACGCCACGGTGGCAACCGGATTCGACGTTGCCGAGATCGCCGATGACCTGATTGCACGATTGTGGACGGTGATGACATCGGAATAGGTGACGTGTCACCTATGTTTCAACGAGCGACCGCACGCTGAGAAACGGAGACCGATCATGGGGCAGCTCGAAGGCAAGACAGCACTGATCACCGGAGGAACCTCAGGCATCGGTCTCGCCACGGCGAAGCGACTGGTCGAAGAAGGCGCCTTCGTGTTCATCACCGGACGAGATCGCAACCGACTCGACGAGGCTGCCGAATCAACCGGCGCCCACGGCGTTCAGGGCGACGTCAGCAAGCCGGACGAACTCGACCGCCTGGCCGCCGAAATTGCCGATCATGGCACGGGTCTGGACGTGGTCTTCGCCAATGCCGGAGGTGGCGACTTCGCCACGCTCGCCGATGTCACTCCGCAGCACTACATCGCCAACTTCGACCGCAACGTCGCCGGCACGGTATTCACCGTGCAGAAGACGCTGCCGCTGCTCAATGAGGGTGCCTCGATCATTCTGGCCGGCTCCACCGCCGCTTCCGAGGGCGTGCCGTCCTTCGGCCTGTACGCGGCATCGAAGGCGGCGATTCGCTCCCTCGGCCGCACCTGGGCCGCGGAGTTGGCCGACCGCAAGATCCGGGTCAACACGATCGTTCCGGGACCGACCGAAACGCCTGGCCTCACCGGCTTGGCGCCGGCCGGTGGACAGCAGGATCTGCTGGACGGCATGGCCGCTCAGGTCCCGCTGAAGCGAGTCGGGCGTCCCGAGGAAATCGCCGCCGCGGTGTTGTTCCTGGCCTCCGATCAGAGCAGCTTCATGACCGGTGCCGAGCTGGCCGTCGACGGCGGACAGGTGCAGGTCTGATCTGTGGCGCAGTGGCAGGACCCGAGCCTCAGCCCGCCGGCAGGAGCCCCGTCACGCAGTGCCCCAGAACCGGTCCCACCGGTCGACAACGGCCAACTCGCTCAGCGCCTTTCGCCTGACCGGTCGATGCCCGCCCTGCGGCCAGCCGACCGTCAACAGAGTCGCAATGACCCAGTCGTCTGGTATGCCGATCAGCGCTCGTAGCTCGGTCGCGCACTGGTCATGCCACAGCGTGATGGCGGCACCCAACCCCTGCGCACGGGCAGCGAGCAGAAAATTCTGTACCGCGGGAAAGATCGACCCGCCGTTCTGCAGCTCGCTCGCGCCGGCCTGGGGCTGGACGCAGAACAGCACACACTCGGGCGCGTTGCCGCCGACGTGCATGTGTTCCCACATTGCCCGTAGGACACGGGACTTGGTGTCGACCGCATCATCTGGAGGGATGGTGAAGCCGTAGAAATCGGCCATCGTCTTCCACGTCTGCTGCGCTGCTTTGGTGACGACGTCGCGGGCCTGCTCGGAACGCAACACGACGAATCGCCACGGCTGCTGGTTTCCGCCGGACGGAGCCCATGTCGCCGCTTGCAGGCATCGTTCGAGGACGTCATCGTCGACCGGCTCGTCGCGGTATCGCCGCACTGTCGTTGCGGTACGCATGACTTCCCACAGGTCCGTCGAGATAGGCTGCACCGCAGCACGTGTCATGACCGGACCGCCGTCGGCAGCACCCCACGCCACGTCCCGCCCCGCACCGGACCGGTGACCAACGGCAGATCCAGAGTCGACAACAACCCCGGTGGTGCGGCCAGCACTGCGGGTATGGCGTTGAGTTCCCGCATCACGGTCGCATAGGTCAACCCACGCATATTGCTTCCCCGGCCGTGCATTTCGATATCAACCGTGTAGGTGGGCAATCCGTCGACGATGACCCGGTAACCACCGAGCGGCGACGGGTGGCGGGGCCAATCGGGAGCCGAGCCTTCGCCCATGCGGGTGATGTGCTCGAGCACGACCCGCTCCTCGCCGTCGACCATTCCCGCGAGTTTGAAACGCATGCCGCCCATGGTGCCCGGCTCGATCCACCCCGACGCGACCTCGTAACGTTCGGTGGCGAGCCACTTCTCGATCGTCGTGTCCACACCGTCAAGCGGCAGACCGACCCCATCGGCGACCAGATGAACCGTCGGAGCCCACAGAGCCGCGAGCCGCTCGGTGTCGAAGAGGGGAGCCGGATGGTCGGGCGGGTGAGCGAAACCCATGAAGTCGAACATGATGTCGGGCTGATTGATCGGCCCGTAGTCGAGTATTTCGAGCATGGTGATGTGGTCGACGCGACTACTGAAGCCCGTCATCGTCAGAGCGATCACGTCGTTGGCCCACCCGGGGTCGACGCCACTGTTGAACAAGCTGGTGCGGCCCTCCGCGCATGCCGCTTCAAGCAGCTCGACGGTCTCGCGGTCGGCGGCCGGCGGGTAGCACATCGGCACCAACGAGGTACAGACGACGTTCTTGCCTGCTCGAAGACATCGGGCGATGTCACGGGCCGCCTCGGGGTAGCGGTAATCCCCCGAAGCGAAGTAGGCCACCACGTCAGCCTCGACCGCGAGCGAGGTTTCGACGTCCCGGCTGGCGATGATTCCGGTCTCGGGCATCCCGCACAGATCGCCCGCGTCCCTGCCCTCCTTGGCTTCTGAGTGCACCACGACGCCGACCAGGTCGAGGCCGGGGTGCGCGATGAGGGCCCGCAACGCCGCCACACCGACCTGACCCGGCCCCCACAGGATCACCCGCGGCTTGGCTTCAGCGGGCATGGACGCGTCGCATTCGCGTTGCGGGTGAGCTCATGTCTGCGAAAGTCCTCTCGTAACCCATGTGAGAATATAGCTTCTCAAATAGCGAGAATAGTATTGCCGGATTGGTCGAAGGAGAACGATGAGCTACCAGTTCCTCAAGTGGGAGACCTACGACGACGGCGCGATTGTGCGCATTTCGCTGAATCGGCCTGATCAGCGCAACGCCCAGAACCGGGGAATGCTGGTCGAACTCGATGAGGCGTTCGGCCGGGCTGAAGCCGACGACTCCGTACGGGTGGTCATCCTCGCCGGTGAGGGCAAGATGTTCTCCTCGGGTCACGACATCGGATCCAAACAGTCCATGAAGGAATATTTGCCGGGTCCTGATCAGCACCCGACAGCATCGATCAACGGCGGCAGCCGAGAGGGTGCGGAAAAGATCATGCTGCAGGAGTGGCACTACTTCTTCCAGAACACGTTGCGCTGGCGCAACCTGCGCAAGATCACCATCGCCCAGGTTCACGGCGACGTGGTCTCGGCGGGGCCTGATGCTGATGTGGTCCTGCGACCTCATCGTCGGCAGTGACGACGTACGGTTCGCCGACGTGGTCGGTACCCGGCTGGGCATGTGCGGTATGGAGTATTTCGGGCACCCATGGGAGTTCGGTCCGCGAAAAGCCAAGGAGCTCATGCTGACCGGTGACGCGATCGATATTCACGAGGCTCACCGCCTCGGCATGGTCAGCAAGGTGTTCACCCGTGCTGAATTGGCAGACCGCACCTTGGAGATGGCCCGCCGTATCAGCGAGGTGCCCACCATGGCGGCTCTACTCATCAAGGAATCGGTCAACCAGACGGTCGACAACATGGGCTTCTACAACTCGCTGCAGTCGTGCTTCACCCTGCACCAGCTCAATCACTCGCACTGGGCGGGCGTCCGTGACGACAAACGCGCCACCGCCGGGCCCGAGCAGGGCGTGCCCGATTGGCGTGACGCGCCGCCTGTCGTGTTGGCCGAGAAGGACACAGTTCGGGCCGACAGGTGACTGACGCGTCGTCGTCGGACACGCCGGTGCCGCACCCGATGGAGGTGACGATTCCCGGGCACCTTTTCGGCCAGCTACCGTTCTTCGATGTCCTCGACACCGACGAGACCGTGATCGTCGATTTACACAATCGGGCCGATCTGCAGAACATTCGCGGCGCTCTGCAAGGCGGTCTCGTCGCAACGCTGATCGACATCGCTGCGGGGCGGCTCGCCATCAAACACGCCGCCGAGGCGGACGGAGCCAGCACTGCTGACATCTCGATTCACTTCGTAGCTCCGATCATCGACGGTCCCGCGCGGGCAACCGCGACTCTGGTACGCGCAGGCAAACGTATCATCGTCGTAGGGGTTGACGTCACCGACGTCGGCCGAGACCGGCTTGCCGCGCGGGCGACGCTGAGCTTCGCGGTCCTGTCGCGGCGCTGAGCCCCGGCCGTCCTAGTTCCCCACTGTCCCGTAACGCTTTTCGGCGACTCGGTCCAGCGCCGCGACCGGTTCACCGAACACCATCGCCCATCCCCTGGCCCGCCGGTAGTAGAGCTGAATGTCCTGTTCCATCCCAAACCCGTATCCGCCATGGATGTGCAGACTTCGGCGGGTTGCGTCACGCGCTGTTTCGTAGGCGAATGCGAAAGCCATTGCCGCGAGTTCACTTGTGCGGTCTGGATCGTCGGCGAACGAGCATGCCGCCTTGAGACAAAGCAACCGCGCGCCGTCCGCCGCAGTGGCGCTGTCGGCCAGAGGATGCGACACCGCCTGGAAGGTGCCGATGGCGGTGCCGAACGCGTGGCGCTGCTTGGCATAGTCAACGCCGAGCTCGACCGCCTTTTGCGCAGCACCGACGAGGGCCATGCCGGTCAGGCCGAGCCACAGGTCGAGCGCGCCGCCGAACAGGGCAAGAGCCTCGGCGCCTTCGGCCAGCACGGCACTGTCATCCCGGATCTCGATGTCCGCCAATGGCATTGAAGCGAGGTTCTCGATGCTCCGCCGGTTGCCGTGGTCCAGCGGCACGAGCAGCAACCGCTCGTCTACTAGGGCGACCACCGCGTCTGCGACCCCCGCTGCGGGCACCAGGCCCAGCCGCGACCCGGTGCCACGTCGCGGCAGAAAAGTCACCAGCGCATCCGCGGTGAGTGCTTTCGCCAACCACTCCGCACCCGACTGGCCGCACTGCGCCAGCAGACGCGCGGCGACTTGCGCCTCGATGACCGGAGCGGAGGCAACCGCACCACCGTATGGCTCGGCGATCAGCGCGAGTTCCAGCTCCGATGCGCCCCAACCCCCGGCCGCCTCGTCGACCGCCATGTGGACCACGCCGTTATCCTGCAACGACTTCCAGAGCCGGCTGTCGAATCCCGACGGCTCCGCGGCTCGCACCCGCTCTGGCGACGACTCCTTGGCATACAACGCGGCGAACGAATCGACGAGCTGCCGTTGCTCGCTGGATAAGCTCAGGTCCACGTTCGTCAATCCCATCAACCGGATATGTCTGCTCTCAAATCTGAGAGTAGCATTACCGTTTGCGCCGTTCCGCGGCCTCAGCGACGACAGATTGGTCCAGAGTTCATGCACTTTCATCTCGACGCCGATACCGATGTCTTTCGCGAGGGCGTGGTCAGCCATCTCCGGGAGGCGATGACTCCCGAGTTCGAGGAGCGGCTCTATCGCAGCGGTGTCGCGCACGACGACGGCTTCGCCAAGGGGCTTGTCGACCAGGGTTACTTCGCGCCCAGCTGGCCAGCTGAGTTCGGCGGACAGGACCGGACCGCCTGGGACGAGCAGGTGCTTGCCGAAGAGTTGATGCGTTTCGACGCCCCGATCTACCTGTCCGAGACAACCCGCATGGTGGTGTCGATCATCCGCAACATCGGCAACCCGGCGATGCGAGAACGCATCGTGAGCGGCGCGATGAACGGTGACATCACGATTGCGCTCGGCTTCACCGAGCCCGAATGCGGATCCGATGTAGCGGCGGCAGCCACTCGAGCCGTACGCGAGGGTAACGAATGGATCATCAACGGCTCGAAGATGTTCACCACCAACGGCCACATTGCCGACTACATCTTCCTACTGGCGCGCACGAGCCCCGAGAAGCCAAAACACCAGGGGCTGACGATGTTTCTCGTACCCACCCAGAGCGCCGGGTTCGAGGCTCAACCGGTCTGGACGTTGTCCGGGGAACGTACGAACATCACCTTCTACGCCGACGTCCGGGTGGGTGACGAGTGGCGTATCGGCGACGTCGACGCCGGCTGGCAGGTGCTCGGTCTTTCGCTGCAGGACGAGCACGCCTCCGGGTGGGGCCCGCACATCGTCCGACTACTCCACCACGCCGAACATTGGGCACAGAACACAGTTGATGCACACGGGTCACCCCGCGTCACCGATTCCGATGTCCGGCGCCGTCTTTCCCGAGTCGCGGTCGAAGTCGAGGTGTCGATGCTGCTTCAGCGCCGCTGCGTCTGGATGACCGAGAACGGCCAGATTCCGGTCGCCGAAGGCCCGATGTCCAAGCTCTTCAGCACCGAAGCTCTGGAACGCGCCAGCCAGGACATCTCTGAGCTGGTCGGCCCGGACAGCCTGCGCAGCTATTTAGAACCCACGGCGCCCGAACAGGGGCGGTTCGAGCACCTGCTGCGGTTTGCGCTGGGAACCACGATCTACGCCGGCACCAGTGAAGTACAGCGAACGATCATCGCCCAGCGCGGTCTCGGGCTACCCCGTTAGCTTTCGCGACCGACGCGGGGCAGCGCTGCGTGGCGCCGCCTTAGCGCGAGTCACCTTCGGCTTGGCGTCCGCAGGCGGCATCAGCGCACCGCGGCACCAGGCCCACAGTTGGTCTTCGGTCATCTCCGCACCCTTGACGCCGAGGTGGAAAACGCCGATCTGAGCGAGAGCGGTCAGCGTCGAGTTCAGCAGCGTGGTCAACTGTGTCGGCGTCAAATCCTTGCGTACCAACCCCGCACGCGAGCACGCCGTGAGGATTTTGGTCAGCAGCTTCTGTTGCGGCTCCCAGATCTTGGCGAAGTCCGCCGGCCGCTCGATCTCCAGGCTCAGGTTGTAAATCGTCATCACGCGGCCGCCGAGGGCTTGCGATGATTCAGCGCGAGAAAGGAACCCGCGACAGAATGCTTCCAGCTGTTCCATCGGACCGTCGGCGGCCGAAACCTCCTGGCGAATGCCTTCGGTGAACTGGCTGGTGACGTTCTCGTAGAGCGCCAACAGCAGTTCTTCCTTACCCGCGAAATGCTGATAGAAGGCACGCAGGCTGAGATTCGAGCGGTCGATGAGTGTCTGGATCGTGAAGTCGGCGCGCCCGGATTCTTCGACCAATTCGAGCGCGGTCGCCAGGAACCTCGAACTGCGGGCCAGCGCACGAGCTCTCGCCGAGCTCAGTCGCCGCTCGATGGTTCGCTCTTGCCACGTAGTTGCCGGCTCGACTTCGGCGTCAACAAGTTCCAAGACGGCTTCGGGTTCCCGCGCGGGACTCTTTCTGGCGTTCATAACCGCCCAAGAATACCTCCCGACAGTGAGAATTTGCGATCTACCCGTACGTGTACCGCAATTATCGAATACGCGATCAGCGATTTCCGCGAGGCCTGAGGTTGTCGAAACCGCACGGTGCGCCGGCCGGGCCCAGCCACCACCACCGGCTCCATCGCTTCGTGCACAACCGGCAACAGACCCTTTCAACGCCGTCGAGGCCATGCGGTACGCTCGGAAACGACCATTCTCATTCAGCGGAATCAGCGTTTCGCGAGATGAAGCCGCAGTTCGATGTTGAAGGAGTGCGCCTTGAGCGTGGACATCAAAATCGTGTCGCCGGACGATCACCTGGTCGAGCCGGCCGATCTGTGGACCAGCCGGCTTCCCGGTCGCTACAAAGACATCGGACCGCGGATCGTCCGCACTCGCGGGCGGATGGATCCGACGGTCACGTCCGACGTCGCCTTCGTCGAGGACGCCGAGGGCCGCGACGCGGACATCTGGCGCTACGAAGACGCGGTGATCCCGATCCCGCTCATCAGCGCGGCCGCCGGTTACGACCTCGATGAGCTCACCACCGACCCGATCACCTACGACGAGATGCGACCGGGCTGCTACCGTCCAGCGGATCGGCTCGCCGACATGGACATTGCCGGTATCGAAGCCTCGGCGTGCTTTCCCAACACGCTCGTGCGGTTTTGCGGCCAGCGCTTTCTCTACGGCAAGGACAAAGAGCTCGCGGAGTTGTGCGTCAAGGCGTACAACGACTTTCAGATCGACGAATGGGGTGGCAGTTCGGATGGTCGACTGATACCCCTTGGCATCATTCCACTGTGGGACGTCGAGCTCGCGGCGAAAGAAGTCGAACGGGTCGCCGCCCGCGGCATGCACTCGGTGTGCTTCTCCGAATTGCCCGCCCGCCTCGACCTGCCGTCCATTCACAGCGGCTACTGGGATCCGTTCTTCGCTGCGTGCGAGCAGAATGATGTAGGAATCATGCTGCACATCGGGTCGAGTTCCTCGCTCACCAAGTCCTCCCCCGACTCGCCACACGTCGTGACGAGTGCACTGATGGCGGTCAATTGCACTATCGCGATGGTGGATTGGCTGTTCTCCGGCAAGCTCAGACAATTCCCACGGCTGAAGCTTGCATTCGCCGAGGCGCAGGCGGGATGGATCCCTTACTACCTACAGCGAGTCGACGAAGTATGGGAAGACCGCCGGGCCTGGGGTGGCATTCATCCCCTGCTGACCGAACCACCGAGCAGCCAGGTACCCGGACGGGTGTGGTTCTCCACCTTCGGCGATCCGGTCGCGTTCCGCATCCTCGATCTGGTCGGTGAAGATCAGCTGATGTTCGAGACCGATTATCCTCACAACGACACCAACTGGCCGCACAGCACCGAGGTCGCCAACAAGGCGACTGAGGGCCTGGATGAAGAAACCAAGCGAAAGGTGCTGTCTACCAACGCGAAGACCTTCTTCGGTCTCGAATGACAGAGCAGCTCAGGTGTGCGGCCACCGCGGCTGCGCCAACCCAGCGATAGTAAACGCTACAGCGCCTTCCACTGCGGCTTGCGCTTCTCGAGGAAGGCACGTGGCCCCTCAACGGCGTCCTTGGTCAACGCCACCTTCATACGGTAGTTCTCGGCGAGCAGCTCGGCCTCGTAGATGGGCAATGTCATGCCTTTGCGCACCGCCATCCGCGAACCCCGAACTGCCAGCGGGGCATTGGAGTTCACCACCTCGGCGATCTCCCACGCGCGGTCCATCAACGAATCGTGGGACACGACCTCGGTGAATACGCCCAACTCGTAGGCGCGTTGGGCGTCGAGTCGTTCGTGCCGGCCCATCAGCACCAACCGCATCGCGACCGGAAGCGGGAGGATGCGAGCGAGCCTGACCGCTTCCCGCCCGGACGCAACCCCGATGCTGACGTGCGGATCCATCAGCGTGGCGCGCTCGGATGCCAGCGTGATGTCCGCGGTGGTCACCAGATCCATCCCGGCGCCGCAGGCGATTCCATTGACGGCACAGATGATCGGCTTCGTCATCTGAAGCCACGGCGGAGTCGCCTCCTGGGGGGCGTCCCACTGCCGCATGGAACTCAGGATGGGTTCACCCTGATTGTCGATTCCTGCCGCGTTCTCCATGTCGTGGTCGGCCGCCTTGTTGACGTCCGCTCCGACGCACAGCGCGCGGCCGGCGCCGGTGATGATCACCGTCCAGATCTCCTGTGCGCGCTCGATTTCGGCATAGACCGTGGCGAGTTCGGCGATCATCTCGTCGTTGATCGCGTTGAGGACCTCGGGTCGGTTCAGCGTCACGCATGCCGTGTGACCGCGAACCTCGAACTCGATCGTGTCGTATTTGGTCGCCGTCATACGGAGCCCTCTCTCACAACTGTTGCAGTCCTGCGGATTTCACTCCGCGGCGGCGGTCGCATGGGCGGTCGGCCGGATCCCGAAGATGTCGTGAAAGCGCTCACAGTAGCGCGGCCAAACATCCGGGTTGAGCAGCCGAGGCGGCATGCTGCCGTTGAATATCACCTGCCACTGCGCAGCGGTGGCAACGGCGATGTCACGTACCGCCTCCACCGTGATCCCGGCGATGTGTGGGGTGGCGACAACATTGCTCAACTGCAGCAGCGGATTGTCCGAGCGCGGTGGCTCCTGATGAAAGACATCCAGACCCGCGCCCGCGATCTCGCCACTGACAAGTGCCTCGTACAACGCTTCCTCATCGTGAACGGGTCCGCGCGCCGTGGTGATGAAATACGCGGTGGGTTTCATCGCAGCGAATTCGTCCTTGCCGATGAGACCCCTGGTCTCCTCCGTCAGTGGACACGTCACCTGAACGAAGTCCGCGCGTCCCAACAGTTCGGTCAGCGTGACGCGATCGACGCCGCGAGCACGTGCGGTCGCATCGTCGAGGTACGGGTCGAACGCCAGGATGTCCATCGCGAAAGGCGCACACAGCTCGACCAACCGGCTGCCGATCGCGCCGAGCCCGATCACACCGAGCGTCTTGCCCGAAAGTTGAGTTCCTCGCAACACCATCCGATCACCGAGGTCGCCGGCGCGCAACACCCGGTCGGCCGTCGTGATCTTCTTCGCCAGGTCAAGCATGAAACCCAGCGCATGCTCGGCGACCGCCTCGGCGCCGGGGCCGGAGTTGTTGCACACGGCGATCCCTGCTCGCGTGCAGGCATCGACATCGATCACGTCGTAGCCGGCGCCGGCCGAGCAGACTGCCAGCAAATGCTCGCAGCGCTTGACCAGTGCGGCGTCAGCCAGCCACTGCGAGCCGTTGGCCACCGACGTGACATCGGTGCGAGTGGCCACCTGATACCCGTGTGCGGATTCCAATGCAGCCCAGCCCTGTTCGTCAGGAGCTGCCAGATCGAGGTGAACCACCTCGATCTCGGCGGCCCGGAGGACCTCACCGGCGACTGGGTCGGTCCAACGCTCGTAGACCAGTCGTGGGCGACCGGCTACGCTCACCGGCCGCCCACTTTGGGCTTCGCCTGGGCAGCCTTGAACATGTCGGCCAGGGCGGAGTCGACGTTCTTGTAGTCGTTGCGCGCGATGGCGCCGTCTCGGCCCTCCACAATGTCGTAGCCCAGTCGCAGGTCTTTGTTCTCCATGTGGAAATACTCGCGGCCGATCGGCAGACGCCGGTCCTGCTGCGGCACCTCCATCCATGCCCGCAAGAAGCAGCGAGCTTTTTTCGGGTCGGTGCTGCTCACGAAATCTGACCGTGAGTGGCACATCGCGAAATTGTTGGCGACGGCCGCTTCGCCTGACTCCAAGCGGAATTCGACCTGCTGCTCGACGAGGATGTTCCTGAGCAATTCGACGGCCTCGGTCTGCTCGGCGGTGAACTCGCGGCCCAAGGTGTGCATGGCAGGCAAAATGCTGCTGTAAGTGAAGTTGATGCAGACCCTGCCGTCGATCTGCGAGAACACCGGCACGTCGTACGGTGTGACGTCCGGTTGGTCGTCGGGTTGCTCGCTGCGCCGGTGGTGCGGGAAGCCTTGATAGAGGACACCTAACAGATCCGGGCGCTCATCGAGCATCCGGTTGTGCGCCGCGGGTCCGCTGGCGAACTGGCTCTCACCACCCTCTGCTGCCGGATAGACGCACAGCAACGAGAGGATGTCGGCTGCATCATTGTGCATCGCCAACTCGGCGCGCGATTTGGTACCACGAGCAGGCTGCACGCCGTTGGGCAGGATTTCCTCCTGGACCCGCACCATCCGATGCCCGAACGAGTTGTTGGAGACGAGGTAGCCCAGGTGCGTGCAGAACGCCCAGTAGATACGTTCGAGATCCTCGATGGAATGCTGTTCGACCGGGAATCCGCGCACGCAGGCCAGACCTTTGCCGAACATCAGGTCGTGATAGAGCCTGGCAAGGTCGTCGTCCAGATCCGGATGACGCGCGTCGGCAGGACTGATCTCGTCTCGGTCTTTGCCGGCCGTCGCATGCAAGATCGATTCCAGCGCAGCCACATTGCGGGACGACAGGTCGAATGCGAAGTCTTCTTTGCTCGAGAAGTCGGCGCCAGTCCAAACCATCTGGTCGGACACTCGTTCGGTGTAGATCGCGGTGGGCATCCAGTCCTCCTGCTGTCGTAAGACCGTATTGAGCAATAGGTGTTATCCGTCGGAGCGACTTCCGAGTTCACGAAGCGCTTGCGCCCTGGTCGTCGCCGCCTCGGTCATCATCCCGACGTCCGTTCCCGCAGAGATGAAACGCAGACCCAGGCCCACGAACCGATCCAGCAGGTCAACTGACCTGATCCCGGCCACTCCCAGCGCCACTCCATGACTTCGGCATGCCGCCGCGACCGATTCTACTGCATGGTGGAAATGCTCATTCTCATACTGGCCGTGGATGCCCATTTCGGCCGTCAGATCGCTCGGACCGAGCAGGACCATATCGACCCCTTCCACCCCCGCGATGTCGTCGCTCGCCTCCACCGCCGATGGCGTTTCGATCATCACCGCGACCACGGTGCGACGCTCCAGCGTGGCCGTCAATTCCGGTGCCGGACGCGGCTGATAACCGCTCACGGCATTGGGTCCGGAGATCGAACGATGCCCGACCGGCGGAAACCGGGCGGCAGCGACGACCGCTTGCGCCTCTGATTTCGAATTGACATGCGGCACAATGATTCCAACCGCGCCATTGTCGAGCACCCGGGCGATCACACTCGGGTCATGGGACGGCACTCGTACCAAACCGGATATGCCCGCGCCGAGTGCGCTGGCACACAACATCGCAGCCGTGTCCAGCGAGGTCGACGTGTGCTCGAGATCGACGTAGACGGCGTCGTATCCGCAGGCCGCCGCGATGGCCGGCACATCTGGGGTGCGCGCGTTCAACAGCGCCAAGCACAGCACCAGACGATCTGCCCGCAGCTGGTCTCGCAGCGATTCGCGCACGGGTCCACGTTAGCCCACCGAGAATCGGCATTGCGTGTATTCGTGAATGGCGTTATCGGTGTGATAACCATGTCGTATGGCGTCCAACCGCGTTGCGCTAGTCGGCGTCGGGCTCTCCGATTGCGGTCGGGTGCCCGACAAGACCGCCATGGCCCTGATGGCCCAATCCTCACGACGGGCGATCGAAGATGCCGGGTTGACCAAGGACGACATCGACGGCTTCGGCGCGCACGGTTCGCTGCTGCCTCCTATCGAGGTGAGCGAATACCTGGGCCTGCGGCCGCAATGGGTCGACGCGACGAACGTCGGAGGGTCCTCGTGGGAGGTGATGGCACGGCACGCCGCAGCGGCCATCTCGCTCGGTGAGATCGACGTCGCGTTGCTCACCTATGGCTCCACCGCGCGCTCTGACGTCAAGCGCCGGGTACGCGCATCGGCGGCGACCATGGGCAGCGGCGGTGCGCTGCAATTCGAGATACCCTACGGCGCCACCCTGATCGCCAAATACGCGATGGCTGCTCGCCGGCACATGATCGACTACGGCACCACGGTCGAGCAGCTGGCGGAAGTCGCGGTCGCAGCCCACGAATGGGCCGCGTTGAACGACAACGCTTTCGAGCGCGAGCGCATCACCGTCGACGACGTGGCAGCCGCACCGATGTTGGCCGACCCGTTCACCGCCAAGCACGTGTGTCTGCGCACCGACGGCGCTGGAGCGGTTGTCCTGGCCAGCGAACGGGTCGCGCGTAATTGTGCACAGGACCCGGTGTGGATCCTCGGCTCGGCGGACGCCACATCGCACGTCAGCATGAGCGAATGGGCTGACTTCACCACTTCGGCCGCGGCACGGTCAGGACCGCTTGCGTTCTCCCGGGCGGGTGTGTCCCCCGCCGACATCGACGTGTGCCAGCTCTACGACTCGTTCACGTCGACGGTCTTGCTGACCGTCGAAGATCTTGGCTTCTGCGCCAAAGGCGACGGTGGGCCATTCATCGAATCGGGAGCGCTGCGTCCGGGCGGGTCGCTTCCGACCAACACCGACGGCGGTGGACTGGCATCCTGTCACCCAGGTATGCGCGGGATGTTCTTGATGGTCGAAGCGGTGAGGCAGCTGCGCGGCGAATGCGGCCCCAGGCAGGTCGGCGATGCACGTCTGGCGTGCGTGCACGCGATGGGTGGCTTCTTTTCGCACAGCGCCACCATGATCCTGGGGAGGCAATGATGACGGGGATGCCGAACCGGCCCACAATCGACACCGACAGCGAGTCGTGGTGGGCCGCCGTGCAGGACCACACGCTGATGGTGAACAACTGCCGAAGCTGCACGCGCACATCGCTGTACGTGCGGCCGTTCTGCCCGCACTGCTGGAGCGAAGATGTCGCACTGGCGCCGGCCAGCGGACGTGCCCGGCTCTACACGTGGAGCGTGATCCATCAGAACGCCGCACCGTTCGCCGAGCGCACCCCGTACGCGTTGGCGATGGTGGATCTGTTCGAAGGGCCACGCATCATGACCGTCGTCGAGGACTGTTCCTTCGATGAGCTGCGCGCCGATCTGGAACTCGTCCTGGCCTTTCGGGACGACGACGACGGCTTCGTCGTCCCGGTGTTCCGACCGGCTGCCGACGGAGCGGCGTCAGCGGGCAACCACTCGCTCGGCGAGCACCCGCGGCCGGCCGGCTGAACGTCGGTCCAGCGTGCTGCGCTCCACTTTTCCGTTGGCGTTGACCGGCAGCGGCTGGTCCCAGAACACCAACTCCTCGGGCAGCTTGTATTTGGGCAGTCCCGCCGACAACAGAGCGTCCGCCACGGTCGTCAACGACATGTCGACGTTGGCGTCCAGCACCACTGCGACGGCCAACCGCTCCCCTGTCGTTGCGTCGGCAACCGAGTACGCGGCGCACTCGCGGACCCCGGCGATCCGCGCCACCGCCTCCTCGACCTCCGCAGCGGGAATCTTCAATCCGTTGCGAATCACGATGTCTCGCAGCCGTCCCACGATGCGCACCCGCTCACCGGTGAGATCGGCGACGTCGCCGGTGCGGAACCACTCGCCGTCGAATGCCTGCGCGTCGTCCTCGGAATCGGTGTAGCCGAGGAACGCGTGCGGCCCGCGGATGCAGCATTCCGTGGGATCAGCCGCCGAACCCATCCGCACCTGCACGTCGGCGAGTGGAACGCCGTCATCGGCATGACGCACGGCGCGGTCCTCGGCCCGCAGACCCGACGTGCTCACCGGCACTTCGGACGAGCCGTAGGCCCGCATCACCACGATGCCGAAGTCTTCGATGCGCTCGACGATTCGACGATCCAGCATGGTGCCGCCGAGGTAGACGGCACGCAGCGGAATGTGCATCCCGCGCGCGACAGCCTCGTCGATCAGCCGATCGAGCAGACGGTCAGGGCCGCCGTACCACGTAGCGCCGGAGTCGACCAGCAGCTCACACGTGGCGGAGGGGTCCCAGCGGTCCTCCAGTACCACCGGGGCCGCCAACATCGGGCCGATGAACAGCGCCTGCACCACTCCGGTGACCGACGCCAACGGGCTGACCAGAAAGATTCGGTCATCGACACTCAAGCCGGTGGCTGCGATGTAGTTGGCCGACGCCTTCCCCAGCGTGCTCAGCGAGTGGACGACGCCTTTGGGCTTGGACGTGGTGCCCGATGTGTAGAGCACGAAGCACGGCTCGTCGGCGGCACGTTCAGACTGATGCGGTTCGACATCAGCGAAGCCGTCCCCGCCGGGGAGGCTCACCCACGTGCATCGCCGACGCAGTTCGGAATCGACTGCCGGCGCCCAATTCGGGGCTAGACCGAACCGAGCACCGGTGCGCGCAATGATGTCGCCGACCTGCGCGGTCCCCGCGCTACGCGGCACCAGAAGGACGGTCGCATCCAGGCGGAGGGTTGCGTGAATGGCGACGGCACAGTCGATGTCGTTGCCGACCACCAGCACCACAGGCGACGACGCCTCGATCCCGGCCGCGGCCAGGGTTCGGCATGCCCGGTCGATGCGATGGTCCAGGTCGGCAAAGGTGACTTCGGTGTCGCGATCCCGCAAGGCGAGCCGGTCAGGGTGACGTGCGGCCGCGTCCCGCACCACGTCCATCGGCCGCGCCGACCAGAAACCGGCGTCGCGGTACCGAGGCCTCAGCGCTGCCCCGCGTGCGTGCGCATGTCGCAGCAGCTCAACCACGGC
>NZ_PKEK01000048.1 GCF_002863225.1 Mycobacterium sp.
GTGTGGCAACGGGCGGGCTCAGTGGGATAACGCCGCCACCGATAATGGAGGGGTGGAAGCCGATGTCGCTTCCGCAGATCTCGTCATTGTCAGCCGGCAGCCCGGCAGCGACGTTTTACATACCTGACGGGTGCGGCGGCCAGTTCACGTTCAGCGGCGGCGTCCCGGTGGGCGGGATGGCGCCTCCGCCAACCATTCCCAGCATGACCGCCGGGCCGTAGTCAGTCTTGATCCTCGTGGTCGGTGTCGCGGTCCCAGTAGGCCCATTCTGGCAGTGGTGTGAAGGGCGTCGCTCCGTACGCTGAGGCTTCATGGCCTGGAGGAGCTCGAAACTCGTTCCAACGTGGGTCGCCCCGATTGGCCCGACTCCGGCGAATACCGCGGATGACGATGGCAACTGCCCCGCCGATAATGAACGTCAACAGAACGACTTTCGCCGCGACGAGCAACATGGTGGTCAGCCTGTCAGCTTTTGCCGGCCTGAGATAGCTGCAGGTTTGGGCACGTCTTTCGCAGGACCGCCGTCGCGTTATAAACCAGGGTGGTTGCCCGCACGCTGTCACTGTCCGCGCGCGGCGCCGATGTCGAATTAACTGGCGCGGTGGCCGCCTCGCGCTGGTTCTTCGCCGTTAAATCGGTGCCCTCAGCCCAATTGCCTAATTGAGTCTTCGTGCCGGGGGAAGACACCGACGCCTGCGCGGCCCGAATGTCTTTGGCCATAGCCGATTCCGCATCGGCGACTGCAACCAGATCTTTCGTTTCCCCGGGCCCGCTTTCCAGCGCAGCCACCGACTGCTGCATCTTGTTCCACTTCGGCCCAAGACCCTCCACGACGGAGCAGTCGCTGTGCGGGACTGCGCGGTGCTTGACCTGGACGGCCCACACCGTCGCGGCGATGGCCACTGTGACCAACACGGAAATACCGACCCAGATGAAAGTGCGGCGCGCGGGTCGGTTCTTGCCAAGACGACCGTCTGTCATGCGCCGAATTTACCTCGGGTCTGAGTCGGCCGCCCTCACCCACGGGGTGTGCCTTGCGGCGCATGCTGTCCGCCGAGAACAGCGGGACGCGTTATCGCCCGGCGACCTGCATTCGCGCAAACGCGCTGCTGATTTCGGTCACAGGTCTTACCTTTGAGTGAGAAGTAGGGGGCCGCGATGAGCGATGACGAAACCGAACTGGCGTCCACCGAAAGCCCAACCGAGCACGGCCGGGCGTGGTCGGTCGACAACTGGGCTGACGACACGGTGCCGTATCTCGATACGCGGCAGAACACGACCATGCTGCTGCGAGTGTGTGTTGCGCTGACCGGTGTCTCGGTCGCGGCGCTGATCGCTGTGCTGCTGTTCGTGTTCAACGGCAAGAACGCCGCGCCGCCGGCGCCCGCAGCACCCCCGCCCGCGGTCGCGTCAGCTCCGGTCGCCCAGACCGCGCCCGAGCCAGCGGCGGCACCCACGGTGACAGAAACCAGAACTGTCGCGGCCGCACCGCCACCCGCCCCGGCAGAATCAACGTCGGCGACATTCCTCATCTGCGGTGACGGCAGAGAAGGGGTGATCGGCGGTCACACTAGCTGCCTGTTCGCCCAGAACGTGCGGCGTGCTTTCTTCGGCGGCGGCGCGAGCAGCAGCATCGTCGCCTACTCGCCGGTGACCGGCGAACGTTACGAGATGACCTGCGCCGGCGGGTACCGCGCGCACTTCGACGACGGGTCGCAGCGCGTCGCAACCCGCTGCGTGGGCGGCGACAACGACACCGCCGAAGTCCTCATCTGGTGATCCGACAGCAGCCGCTGACTCTCTGAATCAGCTCGGCAGCTTCGTCCAATGCGCGCCGTCCCATGACCACCCACACGGTAGGTACTGCGGATGCGGCCACGGATCGGTAGCCATCGTCATGCAGCGCGGCGCGTCTGGTGGTGGCGACGGGTCCGCCGGCGGAGGGTCCGCATTGGCGATCCCGGCGCCGCCCAACCACACGGCAGCCAGCGCCAATACGGCGAATCGGATTATCGTGCCCACCCGCGCACAACCCGATTACCGACCTGCAGTGAGGCCATTACGCCCCACGCGACCCACAGCGGCCACGGAGTGTCGACGATCGCGAAGACGCCGGCGGTGCTGGCGGTGGCGACCAGGTCGTAGTTGCGTCTGAGTGTGTCCACCCCTGGAGTATCCGCCGCGCGACGCCGGATCGGTCGGGCTTTTCCTCAAGACATTACGATTCGAATAATGTCCGATCGCCGTCTCTTGCCCGCGGCCGCCACGGTGTTGGCGATTGCGACCTTCGTCGGTGTGTTCGTCGCTGCGCCTTTGTGGCTCGGTTACGGCGTCGATGTTGGCCTCATCGTCAACGCATTGGCCGCGATGGGTTCTATCTCGGCGGCCGGCGCTGCTCTCTGGATCGCAACGACCGATCGGCAGGAACGAAAACGTGAGCACGACGCCGAGGACGCGGCGCAAGCCAGAATGGTCATCATCTCACCGCGCCGACCCGCCAACCCGCTCGAGTTGCAGGTCAAGATCAAAAATCTCGGCACGCGGGCCATCGTGAACCTCAGACTCGTCCGAATTACAGTGCAAGACCATGACTTTGGAAATCTGGAGCCGACGATCGGGCCGTTTCCCGTGGTGGCCTCTCCGGCCGCATCTAACTTCGCTGCCGGACCGCTCGCCGGATCCTCGATGTTCAGCTTCAACCCGGAGGCGTACGGCCCCACGCATCCCTACTACGTTGCGGTCAAAGGTGGCCCGAACGGTGAGCTGCCAACCATCACATCGGATACCCAGCTGACGGCAACGGTCCGGTGGACCGATGCCAGCGGGAAAATCTGGGAGCGAACAGGTTCTGGGCCAGCGGACGCGTCCAGCGCGGACCTGTCCGAGCCAATCCAGGTGAGCCCATAGCCCACGAAAGCGATCGGCCCGCCCCGAGGAGAGAACGGGGCGGACCGATCTGTCGTAGGACGCGAGCTGAACGGATTCGGTTCCAGTCGATGCGCTGGTTCAGATTTTCTCGGCGCTGACGACGACCGCGGCACTGCCGTTGGCGACGTCGAGGCTGGCTTGGCTCACCAACTCGGCGGCACGCCGTGCCACCGTGTTCTCGTCCCAGCCGCGCACCGCGATGGTCACCAACCGCGTGGCGCCCCCTACGGGCTTGACATCGACTTCCTCGACTTCGGCGTCAACCTCCGGTTCCTGGGAGGGATCAAGTCCGACAACTTGATTCAGCAAGCGCTTGAACACGACGAGGTTACCGATCTCGCACTGCAGTCGTACCCGCCACAGCGGCGCACCCGGCGGTAGCGGGACGCCATCCTGGTCCGACCAGCGAAGGCCGTTGGACAGGACTCCGCTGCGGGATCCATTGGTGCGGTGGGTGATTGAACGCGGCACACCGCACGCTGCGGCGAACTCGTAAATGTCGAGGTTCGGATCTTCGTGCCTCAAGACCTGAGCGACCACCCACACCACATTGGTGCGGACGTAATCCGTCTGCTCGACGCTGAGTGGCTGCTGGTCGCTGTCTCGGCTTCGCGTGTCGGTGCTTCGCTGGTGACCGGCCCGGTCCAACCGGTACGGCGCGTCCGACCAATCGTGAGAGAAGATTTCGGCGGCAAATTCACGCGCACGACGACTGAGCATCAAAAAATTCCTTCCGAGTAAGGTGGCTGCCTGACCCCTCCGATAGGGGCGCATCTAGCAACCGGTTCACCTGAACCTCTCCCTAGGTTACCAAATCCCTGCCCTGGCGTCCTCCGATGATGTTCGCCGGTGCTAGCCGGTCGATGACTTCAACTCTCTTGTCGTCGGCGACCTGAATGTAGGGCGCGGTCATGAGACGTGGCGCCGTCCAGGCGTCGGCAGCTTGGCAGTCAATTGGTAGCTGCGGGTTCCACGGTCGGTGCTACTCAGGTCAATCAGCCCTTCCCGCACAAGCTCGTCGAGGGCGGCGTCGAGTTGGGAGCGCAGCTCAGACCGCACCGCCTCGTTCAGCTTCCACCGCGTCATGTAGTCGCCGGCGTTGAGCTTCTCGAGGACCAGGACAACCGCGGACTTATATCGACCAACGTTGTTTCCCGGCAACTCCGAGATATCAGAGCCAGGAGTCATCGGTAATGCGAGCCGCTCGATCGCTTCTTGGCGTCGAGTGTCGGCGACCCGCACGTAAATAGCTGTGGTCTGCAAATTTGCGTGGCGCATGAGCTCTTTGACGGTCCAGATATCGGCGCCGCCTTCCACGAGAGTTGTTGCGTACCAATGGCGTAAGCTGTGCGGCGTACCAGAAAGTTCAGCACGCCGCATCGCGTTCCCGATGATGTCCGAGACGCTCTTGGGATGAACATGGTCGCCCGGCCGGCGCGAGTTCGCAGGAAACCACCACCCACGCTTCGGCATCGTCAACGCAGCCGCCAGCATCACGCTGTGCATTGGAATTTCGTCGGTACGGGCACCCTTTCCCGTAACCCGCAGGACGCGACGATCGAGGTCGACGTCTTCGCCGCGCACCTTTGCGATCTCATGTACGCGGAGTCCGGCGTAGGCCGCCAGCACGATCATGATGCGCGTGCGGTGATGCATCGGGACCTGAAGCAGTTCTCCCAAGCCTGGGGTCGACACCGGTCTGGGGGATCCTTTCGGTGCCTTCGGGCGTGGAAGATGCATCGTGGCGTGGTGGCCGCCTTGGCCGCTCCACCACCTGTAGAACGAGTGGATTGACCCGAAATACGTTGCCCTCGCTGACATTCCTAGACTCGAGTTGGATAGGAACCGTGAGACGTCGACCGCGCGAATTTCGGTGCAGTCTTTCCCGGCGTGCCTCTCGAGTAACCGCATCGTTGCGAGTCCGCCCCGAACTGTGCGTTCAGACCGACCCGCCCCCCGTAGGAAAAGCTCCCAGGCTTCCAGCGGTGGCAGGCCGCTGCCCTCGCCGCCGTCTCCGCGGATCAGGTGCAGTGCGGCGCTCATATCGCGGTCACTGTGAAAGCGTCGTCGAGGCTGTCGAATTCGACACCTCAGTGCGCACACCGCGGTGTCCCCGCCTTAGCTGCTACTCGGCGTAGCCACGCTGTCTTGTGCTGCCCGCACATGTTGACGTGCTCGCAGCCGTGCAGGTTGATCCGCCACCGCGCTGGCCGCGGGCACGGGTTGTCGCTCTCGCAGCTCGGCGATAGGGCGAGTCCGGCGACCATCTCATCGAATGCGGCTGCGGTGGTCATCGCAGGGCCTCGATCTCGTCGGCAGCCGCGGACAGCGCCGCCGCCAACTGGCGCACCGCCTCCAACTCCAGCTGCGTCTGCAACGAAGACGCCACCACGACCACCCGACGCGAGCAGGTCCCGTTCTCCCAGTGAACACCCTCGACGCGAACCATAAAGCCGGCCGCCTCACGGACAGTCCCAGTGAAAGGCCGCTTCAAAAGCTCCGGGCCGCTTTGCGACCAGTCGTACAGCTCATCGGCATCCGGCGGAGTGGGTAGCTCGGGCACAGTTTCGGTCGGCATGAGAGGCTCCTAAGGTCAGGGCTAGGTACGCGAACTTGTGACGTTCGTCGTCGCGTGGACACTGTGCGACCTGGCCGGGCACACGTCACATGGGCGCGACGAGGTGGCCACCGCGCTCAGCTTCCGCCAGCCCGGGGCGTCGCGATGACCGATCCGACTCGGCGCGCCTGGGCCTACTTGTCCAGGGTGGTGGAGCCGCCCTGCGCGGAACTCGCCACCTTGGTGACCGCGGTCGGGCCGGTCGAAGCGGCTGAACGAGTGCGGCGGGGCGATGTCGTCGAAGCCCTGTTGCGACGCACCCAAGCCAGGCGCGAAATCGACCGCGGTGCCGAAGATCTCGAGCTGCTCGCACGTCGCGGGGGCCGGTTGATCACGGCAGAGGACGACGAATGGCCGACGCTGGAGTTCATGGCGTTCCGCGGTGCCGCGGTTGCGGCGAGGCCGGAGGGCAGGGCTCCGTTGGCGTTGTGGCTACTCGGTCCGGCCAGGCTCGACGACACCGCGCGACGGGCTGCGGCCATCGTCGGAACCCGGGCCGCGACCAGCTACGGCGAGCATGTCTGCGCGGACCTGGCCGTCGGTCTGGCCGAGCACGACGTCGCGGTCGTCTCCGGTGGGGCTTACGGCATCGACGGGACGGCGCATCGGGCCGCGTTGTCGGTCGACGGCGTCACGGTGGCGGTGCTCGCCGGCGGCATCGACATTCCCTATCCGGCAGGGCATTCGGCGTTGCTCCACCGCATTGCCCGCGACGGCTTGCTCGTCACCGAGTATCCGCCGGGAGTCAGGCCCGCCCGGCACCGCTTTCTGACCCGCAACCGGTTGGTGGCCGCGTGTGCCGGAGCGTCGGTCGTCGTGGAAGCCGGTCTGCGCAGCGGCGCCGCCAATACCGCGGCCTGGTCGCGAGCCCTGGGCAGAGTCGTCGGCGCGGTGCCGGGCCCGGTGACCTCCTCGGCATCGAGCGGGTGTCACGCGCTGCTGCGAACCGGCGCCGAAGTGATCACCCGCGCCGAGGACGTCGTCGAGTTGGTCGGTCGGATGGGTGAATTCGGCTGCGAGCGCAGCGGTCCGGCGAACCCCCTCGACGGACTGGACGAGGTGGAGCGGCGGGTGTACGAGGCGCTACCGGGACGCGGGACCGCGACCGTCGATGAGATCGCGGTCGCCGCGGCCATCGAGCCGGCCCGGATCCTGGCCCCGTTGGCCATGCTCGAGATCGCCGGCCTGATCGAACGTCAGGACGGCTGCTGGCGGATCGTCCGAACTCGTAGGCAACCGGCATGAAACGCTCGCCTCTATAGTCGAGTGGGCGGTGCTGACGAGAGGATCCAGGTGGCAGGTCGACCAGTGCACACGTTCGAAGTGGTGCGCACCGAACAGCTCACGTCTCACATGGTCCGGGTTGTACTGGGCGGCAACGGTTTCGACACGTTCACGCCCAGCGAATTCACCGACTCCTACGTCAAGCTGATTTTCGTGGCCGACGATGTGGACGTGGCCGCGTTGCCGCACCCCCTCACGCTGGACTCCTTCAACGCCCTGCCGGAAGCCAGGAAGCCGGTGGTGCGGACCATCACGGTTCGGCGCGCGGACCCGGTCGCCCGGGAGATCGCCGTCGACATCGCAGTTCACGGCGATCACGGCGCCGCCGGACCGTGGGCCGCGACGGCACAGCCCGGCCAGCCGATGTACGTGATGGGCCCGAGCGGGGCATACACCCCCGACCCGTCCGCCGATTGGCATCTGCTGGCGGGTGACGAGACCGCGCTGCCCGCCATCAGCGTCGCGTTGGAAGCTCTGCCCGCCAACGCAATTGGCAAGGTGTTCATCGAGATCGCCGAGCCCGAGGACGAGGTTCCGCTGACCGCGCCCGAGGGTGTCCAGATCAACTGGCTCTACCGAGGCGGCCGGGCCGACCTGGTCGGAGCGGACCGGGCCGGTGACAACGCACCCCTGGTGGAAGCCGTCAAGACCGCATTCTGGCTGCCCGGCCAGGTCCATGCCTTCGTCCACGGCGAGGCGCAGGCCGTCATGCACAATCTCCGGCCCTACATCCGCAAAGAGCGTGGTGTCGAGTCGAAGTGGGCGTCGATTTCGGGTTACTGGCGGCGCGGTCGCACCGAAGAGACCTTCCGACAGTGGAAGAAGGAACTCGCCGCGGCCGAGGCCGGAGCCCAGTAGGTAGGGCCTGTCCGCCCGAACCGTCGGCTGGCATGCTCGTCGCATGGCATTCGGCGACTATCAGAACGAGATTTACCTGCAGGGCCTCGGCGGGGTGGTACCCAAACTGCCGATGGTCTTCGCGGAGCTGGAAGCCAAGGCAGAGAGGGCGTTGCCGCCGTCGATCTGGTCGTACGTCGCGGGCGGGGCCGGTGACGAGCGCACCCAGCGGGCCAACGCCGAGGCGTTTCAGGGCTGGGGCCTGATCCCGCGGATGTTCGTCGGCGCCGCCCAGCGGGATCTGAGCGTCGACCTGTTCGGTCTGACCTTGCCGAGCCCGCTTTTCATGGCGCCGATCGGCGTGATCGCGCTGTGCGCCCAGGACGGCCACGGCGATCTGGCCACCGCCCGCGCCGCCGCCCGAACCGGGGTGCCGATGGTGATGTCGACACTCACCGAGGATCCACTCGAAGACGTCGCCGCTGAATTCGGTGAGACGCCCGGGTTCTTCCAGCTCTACACCCCGACCGATCGCGACCTGGCCGCCAGTTTGGTGCACCGCGCCGAAGCGGCCGGTTTCAAGGGCATCGTCGTCACCCTGGACACCTGGGTCACGGGTTGGCGCCCGCGCGATCTGAGCACGTCGAACTTTCCCCAGCTGCGCGGCAAGTGTCTGAGCAACTACACCAGCGATCCCGTCTTCCGGGCCAGCCTGGCGCAAAGCCCCGAAGAAAACCCGCAGGGCGCGGTGCTGAAGTGGATCTCGATCTTCGGCAACCCGTTGACGTGGGACGACCTGCCGTGGCTGCGCTCGCTGACCGCGCTGCCGCTGATCGTGAAGGGCATCTGCCACCCCGAGGACGCGCGCCGGGCCAAAGACGGCGGAGTCGACGGGATCTACTGCTCCAACCACGGGGGTCGCCAGGCCAACGGGGGACTGCCGGCGCTGGACTGCCTGCCGGGCGTGGTGGAAGCGGCCGACGGGCTGCCGGTGCTGTTCGACTCGGGAGTCCGCAGCGGCGCCGACGCGGTCAAAGCGCTCGCTCTCGGTGCGACCGCGGTCGGCGTCGGGCGACCGTACGCCTACGGCCTGGCGCTCGACGGCGTCGACGGCATCGTGCATGTCTTGCGATCGCTGCTGGCCGAGGCCGACCTCACCATGGCCGTCGACGGCTATCCGACGCTGAAAGATCTCACTCCGGACACTCTGCGGCGCGTCAGCTGAGCGTGGCGGCCAGTCTTTGCGACCGTGAGGTGGTGGAGGCGATCCTCGACGAATTCGACAGCTACCTGGACCTGCAGTGCCTTCGTTCGGCGCACACCCGGCGCGCATACCTGGGTGACCTGCGGTCCTTGTTCGCGTTCCTCGCCGAGCGCGCTCCGGACGCCGGTCTGCAGGCGTTGAGTCTGCCGATTCTGCGGTCGTGGCTGGCCGCCGGGGCGGGAGCCGGGGCCGCGCGCACCACGCTGGCGCGCCGCACCTCTGCGGTCAAGACGTTCACCGCGTGGGCGGTGCGACGAGGCTTGCTGGCCGGTGATCCCGCAACCAGGCTGCAGGTGCCCAAAGCGCGCCGGGCGCTGCCCTCGGTGCTGCGGCAGGACCAGGCGATGGCCGCCATGGCAGCGGCCAAATCCGGTTCACAGCAAGGCGATCCGCTGGCCCTGCGCGACCGGCTGATCGTCGAGTTGTTGTATGCCACCGGTATTCGCGTCAGTGAGCTGTGCGGGCTGGACGTCGACGACATCGACACCGGTCACCGGATACTGCGGGTGCTCGGCAAGGGCAACAAGCAGCGCAGCGTGCCGTTCGGCGAGCCCGCCGCCGAGGCGCTGCGGGCGTGGCTGGCCGACGGCCGCCCGGCGCTGGCCAACGCGGACTCCGGGCCGGCGCTGCTGCTCGGCGCGCGGGGTAGACGGCTCGACGTCCGGCAGGCCCGGACCGTGGTGCACCAGACCGTCGGCGCCGTCGACGGCGCGCCCGACATGGGCCCGCACGGCCTGCGGCACACCGCGGCGACCCATCTCCTCGAAGGCGGCGCCGACCTGCGCATCGTGCAGGAACTCCTGGGCCATTCGAGCCTGGCCACGACACAGCTCTACACCCATGTCACCGTGGCCCGGCTGCGGGCGGTGCACGACCAGGCCCATCCCCGGGCCTGAGGCGGGTCACGACAGCTGGAGTTGTCGCTGAGAGGTGGGCACAAGGCCCACCGGCCTGGTCATGATTCGAGCGTGCCTGACGATGCAGTGGTTTGAGCCGCACCGGAGTCGACGCCAACAGCCCCAGCGGATCGACGTAGTCGGCGCGCGAGGCCGGGCCCCACATCGCGCCCCAGTGCAGGCAGGCCGCCGCCGGGCAGCCCGCGTGCCCGCTGAGCAGTTCACCGACCGCCGTCCCTGCGGTCACGCGTTGCCCGACTCGAACGGCGGCCCGGACCGGCTCGTAGCTGGTGTGCAGGCCGCCCGGATGAGCCAGCGAGACCAGCTGACGGCCGGCCAGTGTTCCGGCGTACACCACCGTCGCGTCGCCGGCCGCGTACACCGGCTGACCTGCGGCACCCGCCAGGTCCACGCCGCGATGGCCGCGGGTCCAGTTCGGTGACGGGGCGTCGAAGGCCCGCACCACCCGCGGCGCCGGCCGCAGCGGCCACTGCAGCCGGACCGTGTCGGCGCCGGCTGAGGGGGTGTAGAGCAGCAGCAGGGCCGAGATGGTCGCCGTCCATCGCACCCGCTCAGTTCACCGCGCCCGCCACACGGCGGCCAGCCAGCGCTGTGGACAAAGCACCTGGCCCGAGCGTGTAAACTTCTGTCCGCAGCCCGTACCACGAGCTGACTTCGCGCGTCTGCATCGCGTCTCCCGTTTCACTAGGAGCTCGCACCGCGTGCCGAGCGGTCCCGCCGCTGCAGTACTGGCGGGTTCGGCATCGCAGCAGTCGCCAGGGCCCGGCGTCACCCGTCGTCAGGCATGAACCGACAAAAGGACATGGCCATCATGGCTGTCGTAACCATGAAGCAGCTGCTTGACAGCGGCACCCACTTCGGGCATCAGACCCGTCGCTGGAACCCCAAGATGAAGCGGTTCATCTTCACCGACCGCAACGGCATCTACATCATCGACCTGCAGCAGACGCTGACCTTCATCGACCAGGCGTACGAGTTCGTCAAAGAGACTGTCGCCCACGGTGGTTCGATCTTGTTCGTCGGCACCAAGAAGCAGGCGCAGGAATCCATCGCCGCCGAGGCGACCCGGGTGGGCATGCCCTACGTCAACCAGCGCTGGCTGGGCGGCATGCTGACCAACTTCCAGACCGTCCACAAGCGTCTGCAGCGCCTCAAGGAGCTCGAGGCGATGGAGCAGACCGGTGGCTTCGAGGGCCGCACCAAGAAGGAAATCTTGATGCTGACCCGGGAGAAGAACAAACTGGACCGCAGCCTGGGCGGTATCCGCGACATGGCCAAGGTTCCGTCCGCTGTCTGGGTCGTCGACACCAACAAGGAGCACCTCGCGGTCGCAGAGGCTCGCAAGCTGAACATCCCGATCATCGCGATCCTGGACACCAACTGCGACCCGGACTTGGTCGACTACCCGATCCCGGGCAACGACGACGCGATCCGCTCCGCAGCGCTGCTGACCAAGGTGATCGCCTCCGCGGTGGCCGAAGGCCTGCAGGCGCGGGCCGGTGTGGGCCGCGCCGACGGCAAGCCCGAAGCCGAAGGTGCCGAGCCGCTGGCCGAGTGGGAGCAGGAGCTGCTCGCGTCGGCGACCGCAACCGCCGCGCCGGCCGAACAGGCCGCCGCGGTCGCATCTGAATCAACCACCGAATCTTCGTAGGAAAGGCTGAGCAGTGGCCAACTTCACCGCTGCCGACGTCAAGCGTCTTCGTGAGCTGACCGGCGCCGGCATGCTCGACTGTAAAAATGCACTCGCCGAAAGCGACGGCGACTTCGACAAGGCTGTCGAGGCGTTGCGGATCAAGGGCGCCAAGGACGTCGGCAAGCGTGCCGAGCGCGCCACCGCCGAGGGTCTGGTGGCGGCCAAGGACGGCGCGCTGATCGAGCTCAACAGCGAGACCGACTTCGTCGCCAAGAACGCGGAGTTCCAGAAGGTCGCCGACGAGGTGGTCACCGCGGCGGCCGCCGCCAAGGCGACCGACGTCGACGCCCTCAAGGCCGCCAAGATCGGTGACAAGACCGTCGAACAGGTCATCGCCGAGCTGTCCGCGAAGATCGGCGAAAAGCTCGAGCTGCGCCGGGCCGCCTACTTCGACGGGACTGTGGAGACCTACCTGCACAAGCGTGCCGCCGACCTGCCCCCGGGCGTCGGTGTGCTGGTCGAGTACACCGGTGGTAACGCTGAGGCCGCACACGCTGCTGCCTTGCAGATCGCCGCGCTCAAGGCGCGCTACCTGTCCCGCGACGACGTGCCCGAAGACATCGTGGCCAGCGAGCGACGCATCGCCGAGGAGACCGCGAAGGAAGAGGGCAAGCCGGAGCAGGCTCTGCCCAAGATCGTCGAGGGCCGGCTGAACGGCTTCTTCAAGGACGCCGTCCTGCTGGAGCAGCCGTCGGTGTCCGACAACAAGAAGTCCGTCAAGGCGCTGCTCGACGAAGCGGGTGTCACTGTCACGCGGTTCGTCCGCTTCGAGGTCGGCCAGCAGTAGCATCAGCCGAATGCGACACGTGCACGCATTCGGTGACGACGCGCTCGGCCACCTCGACGCAGTGGGGGTGGCCGAGGCCGTCAGCTCCGGCCGGGTCGGTCGCGCGGAGGTGGTCGAGGCGGCCATCGCCCGGACCGAGTCGGTCAACGCCACACTGAATGGCTTGGCGTTCAACGCCTTCGACCGTGCCCGGACTCAGGCGCGAGCATCGCCGGCATCGGGTTCGTTCAGCGGCGTGCCGACGTTCCTCAAGGACAACGTCGATGTGGGCGGGCTGCCGACGATGCGCGGCACCGACGCCTGGCCGCCGCAACCTGCCGGCGCCGACAGCGAGTTCACCGCGATGTACCTGGCTACCGGGATGACGCCGCTGGGTAAGACCCGGATGTCGGAATACGGCTTCAGCGCCTCAGCCGAACACCCGAGGCTGGGACCGGTGCGCAATCCCTGGCACACCGACCACACCGCCGGTGCGTCGTCGTCGGGCTCCGGTGCGTTCGTGGCAGCGGGCGCGGTGCCGTTAGCGCATGCCAACGACGGCGGTGGGTCGATTCGAATTCCCGCGTCGTGCAACGGACTTGTGGGGCTCAAGCCCTCTCGCGGTCGACTCCCGTTGGACAAAGAGGTTCGGCAGATGCCGATCCGCATCGTTGCCAACGGCGTGCTGAGCCGATCGGTGCGTGACACCGCGGCGTTCTATGCGGAAGCCGAGCGCATCTGGCCGACCGCCAAGCTTGCACCGATCGGCCACGTCCAGCACCCGGGCACCAAGCGGCTGCGGATCGCCGCGATCACCCATTCGCTGCTGCGGGAATCCAGCCCCGAGGTACGGGAGCTGACGCTCAAAACGGCGAGCCTGCTCGAAGAGCTCGGCCACCGGGTCGACCACCTCGAAAAGCCGCCAGTGCCAAACAGTTTCGTGCCCGACTTCGTGTTGTACTGGGGGCTGCTGGCGTTTGGTCAGATCCAGCAGAACAAACGGGCCTACCCGGGATTCGACGTGACCCGGCTGGACAACCTTTCTCGCGGCCTGGACCGGCATGCCCGACGCAACCTGCACAAGGTTCCGCTCGCGCTGGCGCGACTGTCCCGCACGCGCCGGTATACGAACCGCCTGGCTCGCACCTACGACGTGGTGTTGACACCGACGTTGGCCGACGAGACGCCGCAGATCGGTTATCTCGACCCGATGGCCGACTACGAGCAGATCATCGACCGGCTACAGGGCTGGGTTGCGTTCACGCCGCTGCAGAACGTGACGGGGGAGCCGGCCATCTCGCTGCCGCTGGCGATGTCCGCCAACGGACTGCCGGTCGGAATGATGTTCTCCGCCCCGCTCGGTCATGAAGCCCGGTTGTTGGAACTGGCCTACGAACTCGAGAGCGCCCGGCCGTGGGCGCGGATCGACCAGCAGCAGACCTAGTCGGGCCCCAGGGCCGCCAGCATTCGTTTGAATTCGCGTTGCTGCGTTGGCGACAACTTCGCCAGCACGCGGGCGTCGGCCTCGCCGACCGCGGCCTCGGCACGCTTCAACAGCGCACGACCGTCGGCGGTGAGCGAAGCGGGCAGCGCACGCCCCGAGGCCACCGACGCGGGACGCGCCACGAAGTGCGCGTTCTCCAGCCGATGCAGCACCGTGTTCATTGCCTGCGGTGAGACGTTGCCCAGCCGGGCCAGCTCCGCGCTGGACAACCCAGGACTCATGGAAAGCATTCGCATGCAGACGAATTCGGGAAGCGTCAGACTCAGCGGACTCAACGCGGCCGACACTTCCGGCCGCAGCGTGGCCGTGACCTGAAACAGCAGATATCCCAGCGGTGCGTCCTCGGTTGCGCCCATATCAATAATGTTGACATATATCAGTCAGGTTGATATACCTGAGGTATGACTGAAACCCAGAAGTTTGATTTCGATTTCGACCCGGCCTACCGCGGTGAGGCCGCGGAGTTCGCGGGCGGTCGGCCGCCCTGGAGCCTGGGCGAGCCGCAACCTGAGATCGCTGCGCTCATCGACCAGGGCAAGATCACCGGCGACGTACTCGATGCCGGGTGTGGAGAGGCGGCGTTGTCGCTGCACATGGCGGCGTTGGGACACAACGCCGTCGGGCTCGACGCCTCGCCCACGGCGATCGAGCTGGCGAAGGCGGAGGCGGCCAGGCAGGGACTGACCAGGGCGTCGTTCGCGGTGGCCGACATCTCCGACTTCGCCAGTTACCCGCCCGGTTCCGAAGCACGGTTCGACACCATCGTGGACAGCACACTGTTTCACTCGATGCCCGTCGAACTACGCGACGGCTACCAGCGCTCGATCGTCCGGGCCGCCAAGCCGGGCGCGTCGTACTTCGTGCTCGTCTTCGCCAAGACCGGCGAGGGCGCGCCGATCAATCCCGTCACCGAGGACGAGCTGCGCGACGTGGTTTCGAAGTATTGGGTCGTCGACGAGATCCGGCCGGCTCGCATCCACGCCAACTTCCACAACGCCGGGGGCACCGAATTCCCCTTCGATGATCTGCGGGACGAAGGCGACGGACGCACGTCGGTGCCGGCCTGGCTGCTGTCAGCCCACCTGGGCTGAGGCACGACTCTCCGAAAGTCGTTACCTCCCAACGAGTTGGCCAAACCCCTCGATGTGCTTGTGCACATCGAGGGGTTTGTCATAGACCTGGGCAATTTTCGGTGGAATTGGGACCCGCGGTGGGTACCCCGAACCAGACCCGATGACTCAGGTAGTCCCGTAGTCGGCCGGGGCACCCACACTGACCGGCGCGACACCGAAGACAGCCACCAATTACGAGAGGTGAGCAATGCCGAAGACCACAAAAGACGGCAAACCCAAGAAGAACGAGCTCCCGAGCACCCTGGAGCGTTCGAACGCCAAGGCGCAGCGCACCTTTGCCAAGGCGCACGACGCCGCCGCCGACGAATACGGCAGCGAGGAGCGGGCCCACCGGGTTGCCTACGCGGCGCTCAAGCGCAGCTTCGAAAAGGTCGGTGACCGTTGGCTGGCCAAGAAAGAGAGCGGGCCCTCGGACGCCCGCGCCGAGCGGGGAGGGTTGAACAACCCCATCCCGTCTGAGGAAGGTGTTGACGCCAACGCCAGCAAGAAGCATCTGCTCGACATCGCGCGCAAACTCGACATCGCCGGACGCTCGACGATGGATAAGGCGCAATTGGTCGACGCCATCAAGAAATACAACCGCAAGGTGCGGGGCCGCTGAGCCTACCGATGCAAGTAGGTGTCGCGACCCGTTAGCTCACCGCCGCATCAGATGCCGGTCGGCGATTCGGCGGGCGCAGAAACATTGTGGTCCAGGGTCTTCCGTTCACGACACCGTTCGGGTGGTAGAACCTCCTGACACGCAACAAGGCCCGGTCCGTGGTGGACCGGGCCTTGCCTGCGTCGTACTTAGTCTTGGTGAGCCTGCTGCTTTTTCTCAGCGGCCTCTTCAGCACCGCGAGCCGCCTCAGCCTCGGCTTCCTTCTTGGCCACGTCGCGCTGAGCAGAAGCCTTGTCCTGCTGGGCCTGACCTTCTTCTTTCAGGTCATCGTGGCCGATCACGCTGCCGACGGCCTCTTTGGCGAGACCCTTGGCGCCTTCGACTACACCCTTGATGCCTTCTTCAGGCCCGCTCTTGTTGTCGTCCGACATGAAGTCCTCCTGTTGGCTTGCGCCTGATCGTCGCCGGCCCGGGGCTGGACCGATCTCGGCGTGGCGGGAGCGTGTAACGCATCCCCCTCGCGCCTCAGCACAGGCTGTTCCCCTGGTGCCAGAGCGCCAAACGTTGTCGACCGTCGCGTCGTCCGGTGTCGGAGCCGACGGGTTGCGAAGCCCTGGTAGAAGCACCGGTGGCGCGAGTGTGATGCCGGACACCGCAAATTCGGACCGGCACGGTCAAAAGCCGTCGACTCTCGGGACGCGCCGCCGGGCGATGAGGCAGGATGGACCCGGCTGTTTCGGGGACAGCCGTCGCGAGGGCAGCTGGAGAGCGTTCTCGGTGTGCGAGGAGTCAGATGACGGAGCAGGGTAGCAACGGCGCCGGGTCGTCCAACCGGCCTCATTACACCCGCGTGTTGCTCAAACTCGGTGGCGAGATGTTCGGCGGTGGTCAGGTCGGCTTGGACCCTGATGTGGTGGCGCAGGTCGCCCGCCAAATCGCCGAGGTGGTCCGCACCGGTGTGCAAGTCGCGGTGGTGATCGGCGGCGGCAACTTCTTCCGAGGCGCACAGTTGCAGCAGCGCGGAATGGAGCGCACCCGCTCGGACTACATGGGAATGCTCGGCACCGTGATGAACAGCCTTGCGCTGCAAGACTTTCTGGAGAAGGAAGGCATCGCCACCCGGGTCCAGACGGCGATCACCATGGGCCAGGTTGCCGAGCCCTACCTGCCGCTGCGTGCCGTGCGACACCTGGAAAAGGGACGGGTGGTCATCTTCGGCGCCGGCATGGGCTTGCCGTACTTCTCCACCGACACCACCGCCGCGCAGCGGGCGCTGGAGATCGGCGCCGATGTGGTGCTGATGGCCAAGGCGGTCGACGGGGTGTTCACCGAGGACCCGCGGATCAACCCCGCGGCCGAACTGTTCTCTGCGATCTCGCACCGCGAGGTCATCGAGCGCGGGCTGCAGGTGGCCGATGCCACCGCGTTCAGTTTGTGCATGGACAATCGCATGCCGATCCTGGTTTTCAACTTGTTGACCGATGGCAATATCGCTCGGGCCGTTGCGGGTGAGAAGATCGGAACGCTCGTAACTACTTAGAAGGGAAGAGCGGCCGAAAATGTCCGCCGACGACGACGCAGAACTCTGCGATCAGGAGGGTCGGCGGAAATGCCCGCCGACGACGATGCAGAGCACGGCGATGAGAAGGAGCGGCGGAAATTGATTGACGAGACTCTTTTTGATGCTGAAGAGAAGATGGAAAAGGCCGTATCGGTGAGTCGCGACGATTTGTCGACCATCCGGACAGGTCGGGCGAACCCCAGCATGTTCAACCGCATCGTCATCGACTACTACGGTTCTGCCACCCCGATCACGCAATTGGCCAGCATCAATGTTCCTGAGGCGCGGCTTGTCGTCATCAAGCCCTACGAAGCCAGCCAGCTCGGCAACATCGAAGCGGCCATCCGCAATTCGGACCTTGGCGTGAACCCCACCAACGACGGCACGCTGATCCGGGTTGCGGTGCCGCAACTGACCGAGGAACGCCGTCGCGAACTCGTCAAGCAGGCCAAGGCCAAGGGCGAGGACGCCAAGGTGTCGGTCCGCAACATCCGCCGTAAGGCGATGGAAGAGTTGCACCGGATCCGCAAAGACGGCGAAGCCGGCGAGGACGAGGTCGGGCGCGCCGAGAAGGACCTGGACAAGTCCACTCAGCAGTACGTGACCCAGATCGAGGACCTCGTCAAGCACAAGGAAGGCGAGCTGCTGGAGGTCTAGCGGCCGCTCAGCAGACGACGTCCGTGGCAGAAACTGATACCGGCGCAGGTATCCCGACCGGAGATTCGGTGGCGCAGCCCGCGCAGAAGAAGTCGCGGGCCGGCCGCAACCTACCCGCCGCGATCGCGGTGGGCGCCGCCTTGGCGTTCACCATCGTGGCGATTCTGATCTGGGACCGTTACCTCTGGGTCCTGCTGGTGGCTGCCGCGATGCCGGTCGCGACCCACGAGGTGATACGCAGGCTGCGTGAGGCGGGCTACGTCATCCCGGCAATTCCGTTGCTGGTCGGCACCCAGCTGATGATCTGGCTGACCTGGCCGTACCACGCGGCGGGCGCGCTGGCCGGCTTCGGCGTGACGGCGGTGGCCTGCATGTTCTGGCGACTGGCGCTGGGCGCTTCGTCCGCGCCGGAAGGATCCGCCGACTCGCCGTCGGGAAACTACCTGCGCGACGTTGCCGCCTCGGTCTTTCTGGCGGCCTGGGTGCCATTGTTCGCGTCGTTCAGCGTGCTGCTGGTCTACCCACCGAACGGTTCTGGACGGGTGTTCTGCCTGATGATCGGGGTGGTGGCGTCCGATGTCGGCGGCTATGCGGTCGGGGTGTTGTTCGGCAAGCACCCGATGGTCCCGTCGATCAGCCCGAACAAGTCGTGGGAGGGCCTGGCCGGTTCGTTGCTCTTCGGAGTCACCGCGGTCACGCTGGCCGCGGTGCTGCTGGCCCACCGGCCGGTGTGGATCGGGGTACTGCTGGGCCTGACGATCGTGGCCACGGCAACGCTGGGTGACCTGGTCGAGTCGCAAATCAAGCGTGACCTGGGTATCAAGGACATGGGCCGGATCCTGCCCGGCCATGGCGGCCTGATGGACCGGCTGGACGGGACGCTGCCATCGGCGGTGGCGACCTGGACCGTCTTGACGCTGCTGCCCTGAGGTCCCGTTGAAGCAAGAGCTGGTTTTCGAAGCGCCCCGGCGCGCGCTGCCGCCGCGACACCTGGCCGACCTCGACGAGGCCGCTGTCGCCGAAGCCGTTGCGGCGCTGGGCCTGCCGGCGTTCCGGGCCAAGCAGCTGGCCAACCAGTACTTCGGCCGGCTGATTGCCGACCCGGAGCTCATGACCGATCTGCCGGCGGCGGTCCGGGGTCCGGTGGCCGAGGCGTTGTTCCCGACCCTGCTCACGCCGGCCCGCGAAATCACCTGTGACGCAGGCGAAACGCGTAAGACGCTGTGGCGGGCGGTCGACGGGACCACGTTCGAATCGGTGCTGATGCGCTACCCCAAACGCAACACCGTATGCATCTCGTCGCAGGCGGGCTGCGGCATGGCGTGTCCGTTCTGCGCGACCGGTCAGGGCGGTTTGACCCGCAATCTGTCTGCGGCCGAGATCATCGAACAGGTGCGGTCCGCGGCGGTGACGCTGCGTGACGAATGGGGCGACCGGTTGTCCAACATCGTGTTCATGGGAATGGGGGAGCCGCTGGCCAACTATGCCCGGGTGCTGACCGCGGTGCGTCGCATCACCGGGCCGGCAGACAAGGGTGCCGGCTTCGGCATATCGGCGCGGTCGGTGACGGTCTCGACGGTGGGGCTAGCCCCGGCCATTCGCAAACTGGCCGACGAGCGGCTCGGGGTGACGCTGGCCCTGTCGCTGCACGCTCCCGACGATGAGTTGCGCGACACCCTGGTGCCGGTCAACAACCGGTGGAAGGTCAGCGAGGCGCTGGACGCCGCGCACTACTACGCCGAGCAGACCGGTCGGCGGGTATCGGTGGAGTACGCCCTGATCCGCGACGTCAACGACCAGCCTTGGCGCGCGGACCTGCTGGGCAAGCGGCTGCATCGGGCGCTGGGCCCGTTGGTGCACGTGAATTTGATTCCGCTGAACCCGACGCCGGGCAGCGAGTGGGATGCCAGCCCGAAGGCGGCGGAGCGGGAATTCGTCCGCCGGGTCCGGGCGGCGGGTGTGGCCTGTACGGTGCGCGACACCCGTGGGCGTGAGATTGCCGCCGCGTGCGGCCAGCTGGCCGCCGAAGGCGGGTAGCGGGAGCGGACGCGCTTTGACCCGAGCGTGCGGCCAGCTGGCCGCCGAAGGCGGGTAGCGGGAGCGGACGCGCTTTGACCCGAGCGTGCGGCCAGCTGGCCGCCGAAGCCTGAGTGCAAACTGCGGGGAGCGGGTAATCGGGTGCTGCCAAGCCGCCGAGAAGGAGCGCAAATGGGAACGATGAGGAAGCTGGCCCTGTTCGCAGGCGCCGTCGTAGCGGTGCTCGGATTGGTCGGGGCGCCGCGGGCGCTAGCCGCCGACGATCGTCTGCAGTTCAGTGGAACCACCGTGTCGGGTGCGCCGTTCAACGGAGCGAGCTTGCAGGGCAAGCCGGCGGTGTTGTGGTTCTGGACGCCGTTCTGCCCGTTCTGTAATTCCGAAGCTCCGACGTTGAGCCAGGTCGCTGCCGCCAACCCGGGCGTCGCGTTCGTCGGGGTGGCAGCGCATTCCGATCCCAGCGCGCAGCAGGCCTTCGTCTCGAAGTACAACCTGAATTTCCCTAACCTGAACGACGCCGACGGTTCGATCTGGGCCCGCTACAACGTGCCGTGGCAGCCGGCCTGGGTCTTCTACCGTGCCGACGGCACTTCGACTTTCGTCAACAACACCACCTCGGCCATGTCGCAGCAGGAACTCTCCGATCGAGTGGCTGCGCTGAAGTCCTAGCCCGATCGGGACAGTGGTGGATCAGCGGCTGATCAGTTTGGCGTTCGCCGCGGGGCTGGTGGCCGCGCTGAACCCGTGTGGTTTTGCGCTGCTGCCGGCTTATCTGGTGCTGGTGGTCCGGCGGGAGGGCGCTGCCGCTTCGACCGGCCTGGCCGCGGTGGGGCGGGCGCTTGCCGCGACGGCCGCGATGGGGCTGGGGTTTCTGACGGTGTTCGGTGCCTTCGGCGCGCTGACGGTCTCGGCCGGCGGCGTGCTGCAGCGGTACCTGCCGTACGTGACCGTCGTGATCGGCGTCGTGATCGTCGCGCTGGGGGGTTGGTTGCTTGCGGGCCGCGAGTTGAGGCTGTCGGCGCCGTGGTCCTCCCGGCTGGCGCCCACTGCTCGACTGGGTTCGATGTACGGCTACGGCGTGAGCTACGCGATCGCCTCGCTGTCCTGCACGGTGGGCCCGTTTCTGGCGGTCACCACCGCGGGTCTGCGGCGGCAGTCGTTGATCGGCAGCGTCGCGGTCTACCTTGCCTACATCGCGGGCCTGACTCTGGTGGTCGGCGTGCTGGCGGTGGCCGCCGCGACGGCGAGCTCGCCGGCCGTCACCCGGCTGCGGCGAATCCTGCCCTACGTCAACCGATTTGGCGGGGCGCTACTGATCGCCGTCGGGCTGTATGTCGCTTACTACGCCTACTACGAGATCGCGCTACTGGCTGGCGCCGGCCCGGGCCCGGATGCGGTGCTCACACTGGCTGCACGCGTGCAGGGCACATGGTCGGGTTGGGTGCTGCGGCACGGCGGGTGGCCGTGGGTATGGGCGCTGGTGTTGTTGCTCACCGGTGCCGGCGTCGCCGCGGCCTACCGGCGGAAGCGACGCCCGGTCGCGCTAGCGGAGCCAGCCGCGCCGACGGCCCCACCAGTCGCGCACCAGGAAGAACAGGCCCAGTAGGGCGAAGCCGATCACCCAGATGTCCTCGACGTGGCCGACGTGGTTGCCGCGCAGGAAGGCCACCAGCAGCCCGATGATCAACAGGCCGGTGATGTGCCAGGTGCGGTAGTTGATTTTGCTCCAACCCCAGTCCGCGGACGGCACGTCAGCGACGTGGACTCCGTCGGAGCGCTCCACCTCGGTACTGGCCACGGCAAACTCCTCGGGTCGGGATCGGGACGTCAGCACATTCTGGCACATGACTCACGGGGCCGGCTCCTCAGCGGGCCGCCTGAGCAGCCCGCATCGTCGCCAGCCGGCTCACGGGGCCGGCTCCTCAGCGGGCCGCCTGAGCAGCCCGCATCGTCGCCAGCCGGCCCCCGGCCGGGGATTCGTCGGCCGCGCCGGTGGCGCGGCACAATGAATGGGTGTCCACCCGCCCCGACGGTCGCCCGCGCAGCGCCGACAGTGAAGCAGGCTTCACCCTCGGTCCCCACCGTGACACCGGCCGCACGTACGGCGGCGACCGCCGCCTCAAAACTCTGGTGCTGGGCAGCACCGGTTCGATCGGCACCCAGGCGCTCGAGGTCATCGCTGCCAACCCCGACCGCTTCGAGCTCGTCGGGCTGGCCGCCGGCGGAGGCCATCCAGACCTGCTCGCTCAGCAGCGCGACCAGACCGGGGTGACCAACCTCGCCGTCGCCGATGAGCGCGCCGCGCAGAGCATCGGCGACGTCACCTACACCGGAACCGAGGCTGCCACCCGGCTGATCGAGAACACCGAGGCCGACGTCGTGCTCAACGCGCTGGTCGGAGCGCTCGGCCTGCAGCCGACACTGACCGCGCTGGCATCCGGAGCGCGCCTGGCTCTGGCGAACAAGGAGTCGCTGATCGCCGGCGGGCCGCTGGTGCTGGCCGCCGCGCAGCCCGGACAGATCGTGCCGGTGGACTCCGAGCACTCCGCGCTGGCGCAGTGCCTGCGCGGAGGCAGCGCCGGGGAAGTCGCCAAGCTGGTGCTCACCGCATCCGGCGGGCCGTTTCGCGGCTGGTCGGCCACTCAGCTCGAAGGCGTGACTCCCGAGCAGGCGGGCGCGCATCCGACCTGGTCGATGGGTCCGATGAACACGCTCAATTCGGCGTCGCTGGTCAACAAGGGGCTCGAGCTCATTGAAGCCCACCTGCTGTTCGGCATCCCGTACGGCCGCATCGACGTCGTCGTACACCCGCAGTCGATCGTTCATTCGATGGTGACGTTCACCGACGGGTCGACGATCGCCCAGGCCAGTCCGCCGGACATGAAGCTGCCGATCGCGCTGGCACTGGGCTGGCCGGACCGGGTGCCGGGGGCGGCCGCGGCCTGCGACTTCTCCACCGCGTCGACGTGGGAGTTCGAGCCGCTGGATGACACCGTGTTCCCTGCGGTCGCACTTGCCCGCGCGGCCGGCGAGACCGGGGGCTGCATGACGGCGGTCTACAACGCCGCCAACGAAGAGGCGGCCGAGGCATTCCTGGCCGGCCGGATCGGGTTTCCGGCGATCGTGCAAACAATTGGCGATGTCCTGAGCGCCGCGGACCAGTGGGCCGCAGAACCCGCTACCGTGGAAGACGTACTCGAAGCGCAGCGCTGGGCACGCGGACGCGCGCGCAATGCGGTCACACAGGAGGTTTCACCGACCCGATGATGTTCGTAATCGGCATCGTGCTGTTCGCGCTCGCCATCTTGATCTCGGTGGCGCTGCACGAATGCGGCCACATGTGGGTCGCGCTGGGCACCGGCATGAAGGTGCGCCGCTATTTCGTGGGCTTCGGTCCGACCGTGTGGTCGACGCGCCGTGGCGAAACCGAATACGGGCTCAAGGCGATCCCGGCCGGCGGTTTCTGCGACATCGCCGGTATGACGTCGGTCGAAGAACTCCAGCCCGACGAGCACGAGCGCGCGATGTACAAGCAGAAGACCTGGAAGCGGGTCGCGGTGTTGTTCGCCGGTCCGGGCATGAACTTTGTGATCGGGTTGGTCTTGATCTACGCGATCGCGGTCATCTGGGGCCTGCCGAACCTGCATCCCACCGCGGTGATTGGTCAAACTGCTTGTGCTGCAAGCGAAGTCAAGCAGGGCGACTTCGAGAAGTGCACGGGCGACGGTCCAGCGGCCGCTGCCGGCATCCGCGCCGGCGACGTGGTGCTCAAGGTCGACGGCAAACCGGTGAGCGACTTCTCCGACATGGCCGGCGTAGTGCAGAAGCTGCACGGCACCGTCCCCGTCGTGATCAAACGCGACGGTCAGACGATGACCAAGTACGTCGAGATCACCCAGCGGCAGCGCTGGGTCACCGACGGTAAGGGCGGTGCGAAGCCGGCCACGCTGGGGGTGATGGGCGTCGTCGGCACCCAGCCAGGACCGACCCAGTACAACCCGATCACCGCGGTGCCGGCCACCTTCGGCTTCACCGGCAACTTGACTGTGCTGCTGGGCAAGTCACTCATCGCAATCCCGACGAAGGTCGGCGCGCTGGTCCATGCGATCGGCGGCGGCGAGCGTTCCCTCGACACTCCGATCAGCGTCGTCGGCGCGAGCATCATCGGCGGTGACACCGTGGACCACGGTGTCTGGGTGGCGTTCTGGCTGTTCCTGGCGCAGCTGAACTTCATTCTCGGCGTGATCAACCTGGTGCCGTTGTTGCCGTTCGACGGCGGACACATCGCGATCGCGCTGTTCGAGAAGCTGCGCAACGTGATTCGCACGGCCCGCGGCAAAGTCGCGGCGGCGCCGGTCAACTACCTCAAGCTGATGCCCGCAACGTACGTAGTGTTGGTGTTGGTCGTCGGTTACATGCTGCTGACGGTGACCGCGGACGTGGTCAACCCGATTCGGCTGTTCCGGTAGCGCTGCCCCGCCGGCCCTATGCCGCAGGCGCAACCGAAGGAAGCGAGAGAAGGCTAAAAGTGACCACAGGTCTGGGTATGCCGGCCGCGCCGGCGCCCACGCTGGCGCCACGGCGCAAAACGCGACAACTGATGGTCCGAGACGTCGGTGTCGGCAGCGACCACCCGATTGCCGTGCAGTCGATGTGCACCACCAAGACGCACGACGTCAACGCGACGTTGCAGCAGATCGCCGAGCTGACCGCGTCCGGCTGCGACATCGTCCGGGTGGCGTGCCCGCGTCAGGAAGACGCCGACGCATTGGCCGCGATCGCGACCAAGAGTCAGATCCCGGTCATCGCTGACATTCACTTCCAGCCGAAGTACATCTTCGCCGCGATCGACGCGGGCTGCGCCGCAGTGCGGGTGAACCCCGGCAACATCAAGGAATTCGACGGCCGTGTCGGCGAGGTCGCGAAAGCCGCTGCTGCAGCGGGTATTCCGATCCGTATCGGCGTCAACGCCGGATCGCTGGACAAGCGGTTCATGGAGAAGTACGGCAAGGCGACCCCGGAGGCGCTGGTCGAGTCCGCGCTGTGGGAGGCCTCGCTGTTCGAAGAACACGGGTTCGGCGACATCAAGATCAGCGTCAAGCACAACGACCCGGTGGTGATGGTCGCGGCGTACGAGCAACTCGCCGCGCAATGCGACTACCCCTTGCATCTCGGCGTCACCGAGGCGGGGCCGGCGTTTCAGGGCACCATCAAGTCTGCGGTCGCGTTCGGCGCGCTGCTGTCGCGAGGCATCGGAGACACCATCCGGGTCTCGTTGTCAGCGCCGCCGGTCGAAGAAGTCAAGGTCGGATCGCAGATCCTCGAGTCGCTGAACCTGCGCCCGCGCGGCCTGGAGATCGTGTCGTGCCCGTCGTGCGGGCGGGCGCAGGTGGACGTCTACCGCCTGGCCAACGAAGTGACGGCCGGCCTCGACGGACTCGATGTCCCGTTGCGGGTGGCCGTGATGGGCTGCGTGGTCAACGGGCCGGGGGAGGCTCGCGAGGCCGATCTCGGTGTCGCCTCGGGTAACGGCAAGGGCCAGATCTTCGTCCGGGGCGAGGTGATCAAGACCGTCCCCGAAGCACAGATCGTCGAGACGTTGATCGAAGAGGCGATGCGATTGGCTAACGAGACGGGCGCGGACGGATCAACGGCAAGCGGCGCGCCAGTTGTGACCGTAAGCTGACATTGGCCTAATCGGGCTCAGTATTCGTCGCAGAAAGAGTCAGTATGTCGGCTCCGCCCATCCGCCGCATGGTCAGCGAGCGACGGGTATCTGTTGTGCGCGACGGAGTCGCCGTGCGCCGCGTTTTCGACGACGACCCGGTGGGTTCCTGCATGGTGGCCGCCAGGGTGGCCGATCACGGCATGGACCCGCACTCGATCGGCGGTGAGCTGTGGACGCGTCGCGGGCCAGACGAGTCGCTGTGTTACGCCGGCGCCAACCTGATCCCGCTGCGCGGGCGGGTCGACGATCTGCACGCGTTCGCCGATGCGGCATTGACCGGCTCGCGCCGCTGCTCGTCGCTGGTCGGGCGCGCCGAGTTGGTGCTGCCGATGTGGCAGCGCTTGGAGCCGGCCTGGGGTCCGGCCCGCGACGTTCGCGACCGGCAGCCGTTGATGTCGCTGACCACGATGCCGATCTGCGCGATCGATCCCGGTGTGCGCCAGGTCAAGCCCGACGAACTCGACACCTATCTGGTGGCGGCGATCGACATGTTCATCGGCGAGGTGGGCGTCGACCCTCGGCTTGGCGATGGCGGGCGCGGCTACCGGCGTCGGGTCGCCAGCCTGATCGCGGCCGGACGTGCGTGGGCGCGTTTCGAGAACGGTGAGGTGGTGTTCAAGGCGGAGGTCGGGTCGCAGTCGCCGACGGTCAGTCAGATCCAAGGGGTCTGGGTGCATCCCGAGTGGCGCGGACGCGGCCTCGGCACGGCGGGAACCGCGACCCTGTCGGCGGTCATCGTCGGCACCGGCCGCACGGCCAGCCTGTACGTCAACGACTTCAACACTGTCGCGCGGGCGACGTACGACCGGATCGGCTTCAGCGAGGTCGGCACGTTCGCCACCGTCCTGCTCGACTGACCGACCCTCGAGGTCGACGTTGACGCGGTCTTTGCTCGAAGTATCGCGCGCTGGCGTCGATCTCGGCGCAGATGCATCGGCCGCATAACGGTTCTGTCTCGGTGTGTCGCCACGCGTCTGGCGACAGCGGTTCTAACATCAGCCACAATGGCAACAAAATTCACAGTGGCATCAGCTGCCACAGCCGCCGTCGCGGCGCTCGTCACGACGACATCGGTTTCGGCCTGCACGCCGAAGCAGGAGGGGCCCGCCTCGGCGGCCCAGCAGTTCTTCACCGCCCTGGCCACCGGCGACACCGCGGCGGCCGCTGAATTCAGCGACAACCCCAGCGACGCACGCGAAGCGCTGAACGCCGCCTGGGCCGGTCTGCAGGCCAGCCATCTGGACACCCAGATTCTCGGCTCGAAGTACGCCGAGGACACCGGCTCGGTGAGCTATCGCTACACCTGGCATCTGCCGAAGAACCGAAACTGGACCTACGACGGGCAGCTGAAAATGGCCCGCTACGAAGGGCATTGGCAGGTTCGCTGGAACAGCACCGACCTGCATCCGCGCCTCGGTGAGCACCAGACACTCGCCCTGCGGGCCGACCCGCCGAAGCGTGCCTCGGTCAACGAAGTCGGCGGAACCGACGTGTTGGCGCCCGGCTATCTGTACCACTACTCGCTGGACGCCTCGAAAGCCGGCGCCTTCCTGATCAGCACCGCCCGATCGATCATCGACGCGCTACATCCCTTCGACGACACGATCAACGACCCGCAGCGACTGGCCGAGCAGGCCAGCGGCACCGGTAAGCCGGTGGACCTGATCACGCTGCGCACCGACGACAACAACCGGATCGCGCCGGCGCTGGGCAGCCTGCCCGGTGTGGTGATCACGCCGCAGGCGGAGCTGCTGCCGACCGACTACCACTTCGCGCCGGCGCTGATCGGTCAGGTCAAGAAGGCGGTGATCGACGAACTCGACGGCGAGGCGGGCTGGCGGGTGGTCAGCATCAACCAGAACAACGTCGATCTGGCTGTGCTGCACGAGGTTGCGCCGGCCCCGGCCCCCTCGGTCTCGATCAGCCTGGACCGAGCCGTGCAGAACGCCGCCCAACGCGCGGTGGACAACCAGGGCCGTCAAGCGATGATCGTCGTGATCAAGCCGTCGACGGGTGAAATCCTCGCCGTCGCACAGAATTCCGCGGCCGACGCGCTGGGCCCACTCGCCACCACCGGCCTATACCCGCCCGGGTCGACGTTCAAGATGGTCACCGCTGGTGCGGCGCTCGAGCGCGATATGGCAAGCCCCAACACGCTTTTGGGCTGCCCCGGCCATCTGGACGTGGGTCAGCGCGTCGTCCCCAACTATGGCGGCTTCGATCTGGGCGTGGTCCCGCTGTCGCGTGCCTTCGCCAGTTCGTGCAACACCACGTTCGCCGAGCTGGCCAGCCAGATGCCTCCGCGCGGATTGACCCAGGCCGCCAACAAGTACGGCATGGGCCTCGATTACCAGATCGACGGCTTGAGCACGGTCACCGGATCGGTACCGCCGACCGTCGATCTGGCCGAGCGCACCGAGGACGGTTTCGGCCAGGGCCGAGTGTTGGCCTCCCCGTTCGGGATGGCGATGGTCGCGGCGACGGTGGCGGCCGGAAAGGCGCCAGTGCCCCGGCTGATCGAGGGACGTCCCACGCAGATCACCGGCGACACGACCCCGATCAGCGAGAAGATGATCGAGGGACTCCGACCGATGATGCGGTTGGTGGTCACCAACGGCACCGCCAAGGAGATCGCCGGCTGTGGCGAGGTGTACGGGAAGACCGGTGAGGCGGAATTCCCCGGCGGCTCACATTCCTGGTTCGCGGGTTACCGCGGCGATCTGGCTTTCGCGGCGCTGATCGTCGGCGGAGGCAGCTCGGAATATGCGGTCCGGATGACCAAGTTCATGTTCGAGTCCCTGCCCGCGGACTACCTGGCCTGAATAGTCCGGAGAAAGCTGTCGCCCGGCCGCGAGGGGCGACCGGGCGACAGGTTTTCCGCCGAGCAGGCAGCCTCCAGGGTTACTGGGTGGGTCAGACCGCTTGCCGGGCGTTTGGCGTCCAAACCGTGGGATTGACCCCCCAACCCTCCGGTCCGGGCTGCCACCCCTCATCGAGGTGGATCTGTGATTGCTTCAGAGCTCCTATCGGAGGACGAGCCTTCGACGTGCCGAAGCGTATAACAAGAACAGGCACCTTTAAAGCAAATCCGAAATAAAAAACTCAGGTGAAACTGTAGAAGAACTAAGTCTACTCTCAGCTGCGGTTCTACACCGTTCGACCCGTTCACTATTTTAACTATTCCGCGCCACTGACGCCGGGTCGAATTTCCTGTCAGAGAACAAGAGGGTCAAAACAGCAGCTGGTGGCTCTAATCGTGTCACTTCTCCGTTAGCGGAGTATCGATTGCCACGACGCCGACACCCAGCTGGAATTACCTCCGGGCACGACCGGATCCGACGAATCAGACCACGGATCCGAATTTTTGAACAGCCTGTCTGAGAATTTTCAACAATTGTTTGGACGGTCTGCACAATAGTGCCGACTCCGGGAGGTCGATCTGTTCGGTTCGCCATTAATTACGAACGGCCAGCTGTGAATAGACCTCAGTACCAGTCCGCGCACCGGTCGATTGCCATACCTTTGGGATCAGCTGACGGCGGACAACGGGGCGATTGTGCAGCATTCGTCGGGCTCACCTGGGCGGTAGATTGGAGGGGCCATGACACGTCCTGACGAGCTGTCCGAACTCCGCGTCTCTGACGCTGATCGCAACGGCACGCTGCGTCGCCTACACAATGCCGTCGCACTCGGGTTGATCGACATCACCGAGTTCGAGGAGCGCTCGACACACGTCTCCTACGCGCGAACTCGCAACGAGTTGGACAGCCTGGTGGGTGATCTGCCGGGACCCGGTGCGATCGTCACCTCGGCCGCCGACCGAGTCGAGTTGCGGGGGTGGGCCGGCTCGCTCAAGCGTCACGGTGAATGGACGGTACCCACCAGGCTGGCCCTGGTGCGTCGGATGGGCTCGGTCGAGCTGGACCTGGTCAAGGCCAGGTTCGCCGGCCCGGTCGTCGTCATCGAGTTGGACATCAGATTCGGCTCCGTCGAGATTCGATTGCCCGACGGCGCCAGCGCGTCCATCGACGATGTCGAGGTGTACGGCGGCAGCGCCAGCGATCGGCGCAAGATCGCGCCGGCCGAGGGCACTCCGCACGTCGTCCTGACCGGCCGGGTGGTCTGCGGATCGGTCAGGGTCAAGGGCCCGCGCCGGTCGCTGGTTCGCCGACGCGGTCGGGGCTGAGACGGCCGATCGGGTCCGGCTACCCGACCTCCGGTGAGGCGGCTGCACCACCCGCATCGTTGCTGCGAACGGATACCCTGGCAGCATGCCTGTTCGCTCCGCCCTGTCCGCCGGCGTCGTGTCGCCGACCCTTCCGGTGCCCAAGTCGATCGAGCGCCCGGAATACGTCGGCAAGCCGACCGCGCGCGAGGGCACTGAGCCCTGGGTGCAGACGCCCGAGGTGATCGAGAAGATGCGCGTCGCCGGACGGATTGCCGCCCGCGCCCTCGCGGAGGCAGGCAAGGCCGTCGCTCCCGGGGTGACCACCGACGCGCTGGACCGGATCGCCCACGACTACATGGTCGACCACGGCGCCTACCCGTCGACGCTGGGCTACAAGGGCTACCCGAAATCCTGCTGCACCTCGCTCAATGAGGTTATCTGCCACGGCATTCCCGACTCGACGGTGATCGAAGACGGCGACATCGTCAACATCGACGTGACCGCCTACATCGACGGCGTGCACGGTGACACCAACGCCACGTTCTTGGCCGGCGACGTCTCCGAAGAGAACCGCCTGCTCGTCGAGCGCACCCACGAGGCCACCATGCGGGCGATCAAAGCCGTCAAGCCCGGCCGTGCACTGTCGGTGGTCGGTCGGGTGATCGAGTCGTACGCAAACCGATTCGGCTACAACGTCGTTCGTGACTTCACCGGTCACGGCATCGGCACCACATTCCACAACGGACTGGTGGTGTTGCACTACGACCAGCCCGCCGTCACGACCATTCTCGAGCCGGGGATGACGTTCACCATCGAACCCATGATCAACCTCGGGTCGCTGGACTACGAGATCTGGGACGACGACTGGACCGTCGTCACCAGGGACCGCAAGTGGACCGCGCAATTCGAGCACACCCTGCTGGTCACCGACTCCGGCGCGGAAATCCTCACCCAGCCGTGACGACGCGGTCGTGAGCGGCGCGCTGTTGGTCGCCGGCACCACCTCCGACGCGGGCAAATCGATGGTGGTCGCCGGGCTGTGCCGGTCGCTGGCGCGCAACGGAATTCGGGTTGCACCGTTCAAGGCGCAGAACATGTCGAACAACTCGGCCGTCACCGTCGAAGGTGGCGAGATCGGCCGCGCTCAAGCGATGCAGGCGCGGGCAGCGGGCCTGGCGCCCAGCGTCCGGTTCAACCCGATCCTGCTCAAGCCCGGCAGCGACATGACTTCGCAGCTGGTGATCAAGGGGCAGGTCGCAGGCACGGCCACCGCCGCCGGATACTGGTCGGACCGCAACAAGCTGTCGGTCATCGTGCAAGACGAATTGGCGCAATTGCGAAGCGAATTCGACGTGGTCATATGCGAGGGAGCCGGCTCACCCGCCGAAATCAACCTGCGCGCAAACGACTTGGTCAACATGGGCCTGGCACGCGCGGCGGACCTTCCGGTCGTGATCGTCGGCGACATCGACCGCGGCGGCCTGCTCGCGCACCTGTTCGGCACCGTGGCGGTACTCGACCCAGAGGACCAGGCACTCGTCGCTGGATTCATCGTGAACAAATTCCGCGGCGACGTGTCGCTGTTGGAGCCCGGTCTGCGCCAGCTCGCCGAATTCAGCGGCCGGCCCACCTATGGGGTCCTGCCGTACACCGACGACCTGTGGCTCGACACCGAAGACGCGGTCCCGGTGTTGGCCCACCGCGTCCTCGGCACGCCGCGGCCGCCGCGTGGATCGCAGTGGCTCCGAGTGGCAGTGCTGCGGCTGCCACGCATCTCCAACTCCACCGACGTCGAAGCCCTGGCCTGCGAACCCGGCGTGCTGGTCCGCTGGGTCCGGGAGCCCGCCGACCTGGCCGACACCGACGTCATCGTGCTGCCGGGCACCAAAGCCACCGTCGCCGATCTGGCCTGGTTGCGCGAACGCGGGCTCGAGTCTGCGCTCCGGTCGCACGCTGCCTCGGGCCGGGCGGTGCTGGGCATCTGCGGCGGCTTCCAGATGCTGTGCCGGTCGATCGACGACCCCGTGGAGAGCCGAGCCGGCCGGATCGACGGGTTGGGGATGCTGGACGCCGAGATCACGTTCGCCCGCGACAAGGTGCTGCGTCGCCGGCAGGGCTCGCCGCATGGCTACGAGATCCACCACGGGCGGGTGGAACGCTGCGGCGAAGACACCTGGTTCGACGTGGACGGCGTGCCGGAGGGGTATCGGCGCGGCCAGGTGTACGGCACGCATTGGCACGGCTTGTTCGACAACGACGATTTCCGCCGATGTTGGCTTGTTGCCGTGGCGTCGGCGGCCGGGCGCGACGGATTCGTGGTTGCCGACGACACCGACGTGGGTGCCCGGCGCGACGCGCAGCTCGATCTGATGGCCGATCTCCTGGACGCCCACCTCGACGTCGACGCGATCGGCGCACTGCTGCGCGACGGCCCGCCGCGACGGTCGACGATCGTCGCGACACTGGACCCGGCGTGACCGATGGCCGACTCGATCGTCAATGCGATGGTGTCGCCTCCGCTGTCACAGGCGTTGCAGCAGCGCCATGTTGCGAGAAGGTTTCCAATTGGCACTCGGCAAAGTTCCGCGCGAAAACGGCCCGCTTGCGCGGTATTTCACTGTAATTTGCTCCTGTGCCCTTGACGATGATGACTACCGTCGACGGGTTTCCCATCCAGGTCTGCGATACCGGTCCGGAGAAGGGCTCCGTCGTTGTGCTGCTGTGCGCGGCGCAGCGGGCGCTGCCCGCTTATGACGCGGTCTGCGAGCGTCTGCACACCGCGTCGTTGCGCACCATCGCCGTCGCGGCTGATCCGCGCCTGACGCCGAAGTCGGTGGTGGGCATCCTCGACGTGCTCGACGTCAGCTGGGGCGTGGTGGTCGGCGACCGCGACGGCGCCGAGCTCGCCTGGGAGCTGGCTGCCACCAGATTGGACCGCTTCACCGGTTTGGTGGTGATCGACCGGGGCCACCCGCGGGTCGCCGATCAAGGCGTGGTCCGCGACGGAGAGTGCCCGCCGGTCGAGATCGACACCACCGCGCTGGTCAGCAGCTCGGCCTCGCATTCGGTGGCGACGGCCAGCCAGCGGTTCGTCTACGGCGACTACCGGGTGGTCGAGTTACTCGGCCGGCGCAACGCGCACGAGTCGACGGCACAATTGGCCGCCGAGATCGTCCTGCGCACCAGCACCTGGTGACCGCGGCGGACCTGTCCCGCGACGAGCTTCGGCGACTCGTCGAAGCCGGTGCCATCGACACCGTGATCGTCGCATTCGGCGACATGCAGGGTCGCCTGGTGGGTAAGCGCATCGCCGCGGACTTCTTCATCGACGAGGTCGCCGACCTGGGCGCGGAATGCTGCGATTATCTGTTCGCCGTCGACGTCGACATGAACACCGTCGCCGGATACGCAGTGTCGGGATGGGACACCGGTTACGGCGACATGGTGATGAAACCGGACCTGACGACGCTGCGGCGAATTCCGTGGCTGCCCGGCACGGCGCTGGTACTTGCCGATGTGGAGCGACACGACGGCAGCGCCGTCGAGCCCGCGCCGCGGCGTGTCCTGCGCCGGCAGCTGGATCGCCTGCATGGCAGCGGGTTGCAGGCCTACGCCGCCACCGAACTGGAGTTCATGGTCTTCGACGATTCGTATCGCGAAGCGTGGGCGAGTGGGTATCGCGGCCTGACCCCGGCCGGCGACTACAACATGGACTACGCGGTGATGGCCTCCAGCCGCATCGAGCCGCTGCTGCACGACATCCGCCGGCACATGCAGGGCGCGGGTCTGCGCTGGGAGGCCCTCAAAGGGGAGTGCAACCGGGGCCAGCAAGAACTCGGTTTCCGCTACGACGAGGCCCTGATCACCTGCGACAACCACGCGGTCTACAAGAACGGCGCGAAGGAAATCGCCGACCAGCACGGTAAATCGGTGACCTTCATGTCGAAATACGATGAGCGCGAAGGCAATAGCTGCCACATCCACCTGTCGTTGCGATCGCTGGACGGTACGCCGGTATTCGCCGACGACGATCAACCGCTCGGCATGTCGTCGACGTTTCGCGGTTTTCTCGCCGGGCTGCTTGCCACTTTGCCGGAGCTGACGTTATTCCATGCGCCGAACATCAACTCCTACAAGCGGTTTGCCGACCGTAGCTTCGCGCCAACGGTGGCGGCCTGGGGTGTCGACAACAGGACCTGTGCGCTGCGAGTCGTCGGCCACGGCGACAGTATGCGGGTGGAGTGCCGGGTTCCGGGCGGGGACGTCAACCAGTACCTGGCGGTCGCGGCCTTGATCGCGGGTGGGCTGCACGGGATCGAACACGAATTGCCGTTGCCGGATCCCTGTACCGGCAACGCTTATCAGCTCGCTGAGGATCACCGTGCGGCGCGGTTGCCCGGTACGCTGGCCGAAGCGGCAACGCTGTTCGGTGGGTCAGCGGTGGCCCGGCACGCTTTCGGCGACGATGTGGTCGAGCATTACGTCAACAATGCCCGCGTCGAGGTGGCCGCCTTCAACGCGGCGGTGACCGACTGGGAGAGGGTTCGCGGGTTTGAGCGCTTTTGATCCGGAGACCACGCGGGACGGTACCGGCCGAGGAGACGCCGGGCGCGTGACGCCCCCGGTCATCGGTCTGACCACCTATCTGCAGCGGGCCCAAACCGGAGTCTGGGACGTACCGGCGAGTTTCCTTCCGGCGGCGTACTTTCAGGGCGTCACGGCCGCCGGTGGAGCTGCGGTGCTGTTGCCCCCGCAGCCGGTGGATTCCGTTGTCGCCGATCGCGTCCTCGACAGCCTGGACGGTCTGATCATCACCGGCGGTACGGACGTCGACCCGACGATCTACGGCCAGCAGCCGCACGCGAGCACCGACCGGCCGGCGCAGCAACGCGACGCGTGGGAGTTCGCGCTGCTGCGCGGGGCGCTCGAGCGGAAGCTACCGGTGTTGGGCATCTGCCGCGGCGTACAGGTGCTCAACGTCGCGCTCGGCGGAACGCTGCACCAACACCTGCCCGACGTGATCGGGCACGGTGGGCACCGGGCCGGCAACGCGGTGTTCACCACGCTGCCGGTCCGCACGGTTGCGGGAACGCGGCTGGCCGGGCTGGTCGGTGAATCCGTTGATGCGCGGTGTTATCACCACCAGGCCATTGCCGATCTCGGCGACGGTCTGGTGGTCAGTGGCTGGGACGCTGACGGCGTGATCGAGGCGCTGGAGCTGCCGGGGCCCGGCTTCGTCCTCGCGGTGCAGTGGCATCCGGAGGAGAGTTTGGACGACCTGCGACTGTTCTCGGCGATCGTCGACGCGGCGCGGGTGTACGCGAAGGAGCGGCGCGATCCATGAGGGGCAGAAGGAGTGGCACGGATGGCTATTGATCTCACGCAGCGGTTGGCCGGCCGGATCGCAGTGGTCACCGGCGGCGGGGGCGGGATCGGGCTGGCGTCGGCGCGGCGGCTGCATGCCGAGGGCGCCACGGTCGTCATCGCCGACATCGACGAGGAGACCGGCGCCGCGGCCGCCGACGAGCTCGGCGGTGTGTATGTGCCCGTCGATGTTTCGGACGAAGCATCGGTGAACAACCTGTTCGACACCGTCGTGGGCCGGCACGGGTCGGTGGACATCGCGGTCAACAACGCCGGTATCTCACCGCCGGACGACGATCTGATCGAGAACACCGAACTGCCCGCCTGGCAACGGGTGCAAGACGTCAACCTGAAGTCGGTGTACCTGTGTTGCCGGGCCGCGCTGCGGCACATGGCGCCCGCAGGTCGGGGATCGATCGTCAACATCGCCTCGTTCGTCGCGGTGATGGGCTCGGCCACCTCGCAGATCTCCTACACGGCGTCCAAAGGCGGGGTGTTGGCGATGTCACGTGAGCTCGGTGTGCAATTCGCCCGACAGGGCATCCGCGTCAATGCGCTGTGCCCGGGCCCGGTGAACACCCCTCTGCTGCAAGAGCTTTTCGCCAGCGACCCCGAACGTGCGGCCCGGCGAATGGTGCACGTGCCGATGGGCCGCTTCGGTGAGGCCGATGAAATCGCGGCGGTGGTGGCCTTTTTGGCCAGCGATGACGCATCGTTCATCACCGCGGCGAGTTATCTCGTCGATGGCGGAATCAGCGCCGCCTACACCACACCGCTGTAACACTCAGCGGCGCAAGGTGATCAGCGGGATCGCCATCTCGACGGGTGTCGCACCGCCGTGCATGCCCACCAACTGGGCAACCTCGGGCGGCTCGTGCCGGCTGGCCAGCACCGCGAGGTCGTCGTGGCAGATCACGACTACATCGCCGATTCGGGCCAGATGTTCGGGCCGGACCTGCCCGAACAGCCCGGCGGCGACGGCGTCATCGCGACCCAGGACGTCGGCCCGGCCCGCCAGCACTTCGGCCCAGGTTGCGATCACATCCGGTGCGGCGCCGGATTCGGTGTGCAGGTAGCGGACCCGCGGTTCGCCGGCCACCAGTCGCACCCCGGCGGACAGTGGCGGATCGGTGTCGAGGTCCACCCTGGCGTCGGCCGCGATGTTGAGGCCACCATGGTCTGCGGTGACCAGCAGCACGGCATCGGACGGCAGCGCGTCGAGCATTCTGGTCAACAGCGCGTCCACGTAGCCGGCCGCGGCGTGCCACTCGGCTGACCCGACCCCGAACAGGTGTGCGGCGGTGTCGAGAGCAGAGGTGTAGGCATAGACCAATCCTGCTGAGGCGCTGACCTGTTCGCAGACCGCCCGGCCATAGTCGTCGTTGTGGTCGACCGGGCAGAACTGCGCGCCACGATAGGCGGCCTCGGTCAGCCCGCTGCCGACGAACGGCGCGGGCAGCACCGCGCGGGCGTCGACACCGGACGCCCGCAGGCGCTCGAACCAGGTTGGGACGGGCTGCCATTGGGCCGGCGGCGGATCGTCACGCCAGAAGATATGGGTGAGCACCCGAGCCGTCCCGGGCACGTTGAGCGTGAATCCCAGCAATCCGTGCCGGCCCGGACCCACCCCGGTGCCCAGCGACGCCAGACTGGTCGGCGTCGTCGAGGGAAACGTGCACACCAACTCGTCCAGCCTGCCCGCGGCGCGGGCCCACACCGAGGCGAGAAGTGGCGCACTGGGGGCCATTTCGGGTAGCAGATGCCAGCCCATCCCGTCGACCAACAGCACCACGACCCGCCGGACCTCACCGACCGACTCGGTCAGGTTCAGCGCGTCGGTCGCGTGCGGCACGGCGAGCAACGCGGCTGCCGCCGGCAGCACGTCGCAGATCGACGCCGCCACGTCAGTCCGAGAGCCCCAGTAGGGCGTTCTCGACGACTTCGGGCAGCGCCGGGTGGATCCAGTACTGGCCCCGGGCCATGTCGTGGACGCTCAAACCGAATGTCATCGCCTGGATCAGCGGTTGAATGATCGACGAAGCCTGCTGTCCCATGATGTGTGCGCCGAGCAGGCGACCGCTCCGGGCGTCAGAGACAAGTTTGACGATGCCGGTGGTGTCTTCGGTGGCCCAGCCGTAGGCGACGTCGGCGTAATCCTGCACTTTGCACGCTACGTCGAAACCCTGTGCCACGGCTTCGTTCTCGGTCAATCCGACGTACGCGATCTGCGGGTCGGTGAACACTGCCGCCGGCACGTAACGATGATCGGTGACGGCCATCGACGCCGTGTCGTCCCAGTCCAGCAGCAGGTTGCGCTGCACGACACGCGCTTCGTGATTTGCGACGTGTTTGAGTTCGTACGGCGAGGACACGTCACCGAGCGCGAAAACGTTGCGCGCGCTGGTGCGTTGGTGTTCGTCGACGACGACACGGCGGTCGTCGAGCTCGACCCCGGCCTTCTCGGCGTCGAGCTGATCACCGTTGGAGCGCCGCCCGGTGGCCACCAGCACGGCGTCGGCCTGCAGCTCCGAGCCGTCGTCGAGTTCGAGCACGATGCCGGAGCGGTTCTCGTGCGAGCCGAGAATATTGCGGTGGCTGCGCACTTCCCACTTGCTGGACGCGATCCTGGTGAACCGACGCGACAGCGTGTCGTCGAGATGCCGGAGCAGCGAGCCGCCGCGGATCACCATCGTGATCCTCACTCCCAGCGCGGAGAAGATGTGCGCGAATTCGCATGCCACGAAACCGCCGCCGACGATCACCATGTGCTTGGGCAGTTCGGGAATCCGCATGACGTCGTCGCTGGTGTAGTAATGCACCCCGCAGTCCAGGATGGCCGGCGGAACTTGTGCGCGCGCACCCGCGGCGATCACCACCTGCTCGGCGGTGAACTCCATGCCGTCGTCGGTGCGCAATACGTAGTGGCCGTCGGCCTGGACCCCGGCGAACCGGGTGTGGGTGTCGTAGACGTCGATGTGTGGCTGGGCGCGGCGGTAATCCTCGCCGCCGATTGCGATCGGGTCGATGCGGCCGAAGACGCGCGAGACGATGTCGTCCCATCGCACCCGGTCGATGTGGGCGTCGATGCCGTAACGCGCCGAGTTGCGGATGATGTCGGCGACCTCGGCGGCGTAGACGAACATCTTGGTCGGAATGCAGCCGACGTTGAGGCAGGTGCCGCCGAAGGTGCCCTGCTCGCAGATCGCTACTCGCTTCTCGGCGTAGCGGCCATCGAGAATGCTGTTGCCGGAGCCGGTTCCGATGATCGCCAGGTCGTAGTTCTGCATTCCGTAGTCCTTCAGCCGTTTTGGGAGGCGACGCCGGTGGCCGCACCCAAGTAGTCGTCCAACCAGGTGTCCAGCTGACGGTATGCAACACGTCGTGGCTGCGGCATCGACAGGAACACATCGTGTTTGGCATCGATCACCGGAACGATCGTGGTGCGATTGCCGATGCATCCGGCCCAGCGCGCGATGTGCTTGACGTCGAGAACGGCGTCGCCGTGTTGCAGCGCGACTGCGTCCGACGCCTCGATGACGCTGTGGTCGGAGCGCAAGATCAGGTTGGGCACGCCGACGTCGAGACCTCGGTGGAGTTTGATCTGGCCGGCCCGGACGGCCGACAACCAGCCGAAGGTGATAGGGAAGCCGCCCAACGGTTTCCACTGCAGGTTGTAGTCGAACTCGCCGTGATAGTCGCGATGCAGGCTGGCGCCGTAGCCACCGCCGGTCGGACTCGGCGCCCGCGCGACCCGCTTGTCGCCGAGGCGCGCGATCGCGGCGATCAACACTCTGGTCGGAGGCCAGCGCAGCGGCACCGGACCGGGCAGATCCAGGAACGGGCTGTTGAGCACCAGTCCGGCCACCCGGTTGCGTGCGGTCGCGCCGCGTCGCCGGAGCCGATCCAGCCACAGCGACACGATCAGTCCGCCGGCCGAGTGCCCGTACACGAGCACCGGTGGTGAGCCCGTTTCCCGGCCGATGATCTCCAGTGCCCGGTCGAGCTCGCGGTCGTAGTGGGCCAGATCGGTGGTGAAGTGCGGGGTCAGCCCGGGGCGCGAGGAGCGCCCGCACTTGCGGAGGTCGAGCGCGTAGAAGGCGAAGCCTCGACCGGCGAAGTGGTCGGCCAGCGAGGTGTGGAAGAAGTAGTCGGTGTACCCGTGCACCGCCAGGACTGCTCGGGCGGCCGGCGCCGCTTCGCCGCGTCGCAACAGCGTCGCGTCGACGAGGCCCTCGCCGTCGGGATCCTCACCCAGCGGGATGGTGAGCTGCCAGTAGCCGGGCAGGACGTCGGGCTGCCAGCCAGTCACGCACGTCAGCTTAGAGGCCGGCTACCCCTGACCAGGGTAGGGCACCGCCGCGATCACGCCACCGCCGTTGAGCGGTGGCCCCAGCAGCACAACCGACGCGTCGGCGCCGGGGTCGTAGTCGAGCAACGACTCACCTGAGCCGCACGACACCGTGGCCTGCAGACGCAGATGGCTGCCGCTCACCCCGGTCACGTGGACACTGCTGTGCGGCGCCACCTCCGGCACCGACACCGGGGTCGTGGTGCCACCTACCCGGCTCAGTTTGCCGAGATACTCGCTGCCACAGGCGCCTTCGTCCTGGACGAAGATGCCCGCCGGCAACTGCCACGCGTTCACGTCGCCGAGGTCCTGGTCGTGTCCGGTCAGTGGTGCGGTGAGCGCGGTGACGGGGTGGCCGTCGATGGGTACCAGCCACAGCCGTGGCAGGTAGTGGTCCAGGCACCGGGCCAGCACGACCGTCGACCCGGCGTCCCACCACCGCGCGGGTGCGCAGTCGTGGCCGCCCGGGACCGGCAGTACCTTGCCGGCCGCGCCGTCGTTGCCCATCAGAGCGAGGCCCGCGGCAGAGCCCAGCACCAGCTTGGTGCCGTCCGGCGTGGACAGAAACGATCCCTGGAATTCCGGTCCCACCGGATAGGTGAGTTCGGGCTTGCCGGCCAGGTCGACCCGTCGGAGCGACGCCGGCTCGGTGTCGCGCCACTTGGCCAGCACGATGGCTTTGCCACGGGGACGTGAGTAGTGCGGGATGAGGTTGGAGCCGTCGACGGTGAATGACGTCTGTCGCCCGCTGTGCAGATCGACGGTCGTGACGGTGAGGCCCGCAGCCGTGTTCATGTACAGCAGCGCGTGGCTGCCGTCTCCCGACCAATCGCCCAGCATCATCGTCGGGCCGTCCCCCGACGGCGCGAAGGTGGCGATCGGGTAGCGACCCCCGTTCGGGTTGACCAGAAACAAGCTGGTGGGGACGCTGCCGACGGTCGGCTGGCCGGGCGGTGGCTCGCCGGAACCCCGGCCTGGGGCGGGGCTCCAGGTGGCCAGCATCCAGCCGGGACCCACCTGGCCCCACGGGATCGTGCCGAGAGCGGCCTCGACACCGTGCGCCGCGACCGTCGCGGAAGTCGATGTGGCGGCGGCGCCTGGTTCGTGCGGCGCGGGCTGGGTCGACGGGGTGCAGCCGACGACGAGGATTGCCGAAAGCGCTGCGATGGCTCCGCGATTTCGCCTGGTCATCGCGATAGCGTGGCAGACCGCGCGGGACGGCGGGCTGGATCGGCGGGGGATAGCCTGACCATCGACGAAGCCGCACATCAGTGGAGAGGATGAACAGCTCGGTGCCAGGTCCGCAGCCCAGGGTTACCCCGAAGGTCGACGCCGTGCTGGTCGGGACCGGGATCATGAGCGCCACGCTGTCTGCGCTGTTGCGTCGGCTGGAGCCGGATTGGTCGATCACCGTCGTCGAACGACTCGACGGTGCCGCGGCCGAGAGCAGCGACCCGTGGCACAACGCCGGCACCGGGCACGCCGGCTTGTGCGAGCTGTTCTACACCCCGCAGCTGGCTGACGGCACGATCGACATCACCAAAGCGGTCCGGGTCAACGAGCAGTTTCAGGTGACCCGACAGTTCTGGGCTCACGCGGCCGACAGCGGCATGGTGTCCGACGTGCGGGCGTTTCTCAATTCCGTCCCGCACGTCAGCTTCGTCCAGGGCGCCGAGCGGGTCGACTATCTGCGCCGCCGGCGCGCGGCGCTGGCCGATAATCCGCTGTTCGCCCGGAACGAATTCGTCGAGGGCGCTGAGGAATTCGCCCGCCGGTTGCCCTATATGGCCGCCGAGCGGGATTTCTCCGAACCTGTCGCGTTGAACTGGGCCGCCGAAGGCACCGACGTCGACTTCGGTGCTCTTTCCCGGCAGCTCGTCGGCTACGGGGTCGCCAACGGCACCACCGCGCTGTTCGGCCACGAGGTCCGCGGCCTGACCAGGCAGCGCGACGGCAGTTGGAGGCTGACCATTCGCAACCGGCGCAGCGGCAGCAGCCACAAGCTGGACGCCGCGTTCGTCTTCGTCGGCGCCGGGGGACAGGCGCTGCCGTTGCTGCAGAAGTCAGGCATCAAGGAGGCCAAGGGTTTTGGCGGCTTCCCGGTCGGCGGACGATTCCTGCGCAGCGGCAACCCGGCAATCACCGGCCGGCACCGCGCCAAGGTCTACGGCCTGCCCGCACCCGGCGCGCCGGGGATGACAGCGGCGCACCTGGACACCCGCGTCGTGAACGGTAAGCCGTGGCTGATGTTCGGGCCGTTTGCCGGGTGGTCGCCGAAGTTCCTCAAGCACGGGCATGTCAGCGATCTGCCCCGATCTGTCACACCCGCGAACCTGATGACGGTGGCCGGGGCTGGGCTCGGGCAGCGAGAGCTGATCCGCTACCTGATCGGGCAGCTGAGATCGACCAAGGCGACCCGTGTCGGAGCGCTACGCGAATTCGCCCCCAGCGCAGACGATTCCGATTGGGGCCTGATCACGTCCGGGCAGCGCGTCCAGGTCATCCGCCCGGACGGGCGCCGCGGTGGTCGGGTGGAGTTCGACACGACCGTGCTGACCGCCGCGGACGGCAGCATCGCCGGGCTGCTCGGCGCATCGCCGGGAGCATCGACGGCGGTGACGGCGATGCTCGATGTGCTGCAGCGCTGTTTCCCCGACCGGTATCGCAATTGGCTGCCGACGCTCACCGAGATGGTGCCGTCGCTGGGCGTCACCCTGTCCGACGAGCCCGCCTTGTACGAGGAGCTGCGGGCGTGGACCACCAAGGCGTTGGAGCTGGAGTCATGAGCGATACGCGTGCGCACTCGGTGCTCGGGTATATCTGACGGACATGACGACCCCGGAGAACCCTTACCTCGTCGGGCTGCGGCTGGCCGGCAAGAAAGTCGTCATGGTCGGTGGTGGCAGCGTCGCGCAACGCCGGCTGCCTCTTCTGGTGGCCAGCGGCGCCGACATCCATGTCATCAGCCGTAGCGCCACCCGCGCGGTCGAGGCGATGGATGGAATCACACTGTCGCTGCGCGATTACCGGGACGGCGACCTCGATGGCGCCTGGTACGCGATCGCGGCCACCGACGACGCACAGGTGAACGAGGCGATCGTCGCCGAAGCCGAGCGCAACCGAATCTTCTGCGTGCGGGCCGACATCGCGATCGAGGGCAGCGCGGTGACCCCGGCGTCGTTCGAATACGCCGGCCTGTCGGTGGGTGTCCTGGCCGGCGGTGAGCACCGCCGGTCGGCGGGCATCCGCTCGGCGATCCGCGAGGCGCTGCAGCAGGGCGTCATCGCTCCGGAGAGCTTCGAGAGCGACGACGTGGTTCGCGGCGGGGTGGCGCTGATCGGCGGCGGTCCCGGCGATCCGGAGCTGATCACCGTGCGGGGCCGCCGGTTGCTCGCTCAGGCCGACGTGGTCGTGGCCGACCGGCTGGCACCGCCGGAACTCCTGGCCGAATTGGCACCCAGTGTCGAGGTGATCGACGCCGCCAAGATTCCCTATGGGCGGGCGATGGCCCAGGACGCCATCAATGCGGTGATGATCGAGCGCGCGCGGGCGGGCCACTTCGTGGTGCGCCTCAAGGGCGGCGACCCGTTCGTGTTCGCCCGCGGTTATGAGGAAGTGATCGCCTGCGTCGACGCCGGGATTCCAGTGACGGTTGTGCCGGGTGTGACCAGTGCCATAGCGGTGCCTGCTTCGGCGGGTGTGCCGGTCACCCACCGCGCGATCAACCACGAGTTCGTGGTGGTCAGCGGGCACTTGGCGCCGGACCACCCCGAATCGTTAGTGAATTGGGATGCGTTAGCAGCCATGACCGGAACCATCGTTTTGCTGATGGCGGTCGAGCGCATCGAACTCTTCGCCGAGGTCCTGCTAAAAGGCGGCCGACCTGCGGATACGCCGGTGGTTGTGGTTCAGCAGGGGACGACGGCCGCCGAGCACACGTTGCGGGCCACGCTGGCGGACGCGCCGGAGAAGATCCGATCGGAGGGCATTCGACCTCCCGCGATCGTCATAATCGGCTCGGTGGCGGCCTTCGGCATTTAAAAGTTCCCTAAGATTACTGTAGGGTAAGTTCTTATGACGGCTCTCAACGATGCAGAGCGGGCTGTCCAACGATGGACTACTGAACCCTCGAAGCGAGCAGTTCACATGCCCGATACGCACCCAGAAAAGACCGCCCCACAGCACGACGCTGCAGCCACGCCGACGAAGACGGCTCCGTGGATGCCGACGCGGCGATTCTTCACCGCGGTCATCGCGATCGCCGGTATGCAGCTGATGGCGACCATGGACGGCACCATCGCGATCGTCGCCCTCCCCAAGATCCAGAACGAGCTGAGCCTGTCCGACGCCGGCCGTAGCTGGGTGATCACCGCCTACGTGCTGACCTTCGGCGGACTGATGCTGCTGGGTGGGCGCCTCGGCGACACCATCGGCCGCAAACGGACCTTCATCGTCGGCGTCACCCTGTTCACCATCGCTTCCGCGCTGTGCGGCATCGCCTGGGACGACGTCACCTTGGTGATCGCCCGGCTGCTGCAAGGTGTGGGCGCCGCGATCGCCTCGCCGACCGGTTTCGCGCTGGTCGCCACCACCTTCGCCAAGGGACCCGCCCGCAACGCCGCCACCGCGGTGTTCGGCGCGATGACCGGTGTCGGTTCGGTCGGTGGATTGGTCGTCGGTGGAGCGCTCACCGAGTTGTCCTGGCGCCTGGCGTTCTTGGTGAACGTCCCGATCGGGCTGGCGATGATCTACCTGGCCCGCACCGCGCTACGAGAGACCAACCGCGAGCGGATGAAGCTGGACGCGGGCGGCGCCGTCTTGGCGACCTTGGCCTGCACCGCCGCGGTGTTCGCGTTTTCGACTGGGCCCGAGGCCGGCTGGGTCTCGTTGCCCACCCTTGGCTGCGCCGGACTGGCCCTCGTGGCGTTCATCGCCTTCGCGTTCGTCGAGCGTTCCGCCGAGAACCCCGTCGTGCCGTTCGCGCTGTTCTTCGACCGCAACCGGCTGGCCACCTTCGTGGCGATCTTCATGGCCGGTGGGCTGTTGTTCACCGTCACCGTCCTGGTCGCGCTCTACGTGCAGGACATCATGGGCTACAGCGCGCTGCGTGCCGGCGTCGGGTTCATCCCGTTCGCCATCGCGATGGGCATCGGACTGGGCGGCTCGTCGCAGCTGGTATCACGCTTCCAGCCCCGGGCCATCGTCATCGCCGGCGGCGCGCTGGTGGTCGGCGCGATGATCTACGGGTCGACGTTCAACGGCGCCATGCCGTACTTCCCGAACCTGATCGTTCCCGTCGTGATCGCCGGTATCGGCATCGGCATGGTCGTTGTCCCGGTGGCGCTGTCGGCGATCGCGGGCGTCGGCTTCGACCAGATCGGTCCCACCTCGGCGATCGCGCTGATGCTGCAAAACCTCGGCGGCCCCGTCGTTCTCGCGATCATCCAGGCCGTCATCACGTCGCGCACGCTGTATCTCGGCGGTATCAACGGCCCGGTGAAGAACATGAACGCCGCGCAACTGCACGCCCTTGATCAGGGCTACACCTACGGGTTGCTGTGGGTTGCCGGTGTGACCGTCCTCGTCGGCGTGGTGTCGCTGTTCATCGGCTACACCGCCGAGCAGGTAGCGCACGCGCAGGAAGTCAAGGACGCCATCGACGCCGGCGAGCTCTAGCGCGTCGTCACAACCGCTCAGAAGCCACGGCTGTAGTCCCTCGAGGATCGCAGCCGTGGTTACTGTTTGGCGGAGACCATTCACGAAAAGTTAGGCTTGCCCGCTGTGATCACCCGGATGTCCGAGCTGTTCGTGCGCACACTGCGTGACGACCCCGCCGAAGCCGAAGTAGCCAGCCACAAGCTGCTGATCCGCGCCGGCTACGTGCGACCTATCGCGCCGGGTCTCTACAGCTGGCTGCCGCTGGGACTGCGGGTGTTACGCAACATCGAACGCGTCGTGCGTGAGGAGATGAACGCGATCGGCGGGCAGGAGATCTTGTTCCCGGCCCTGCTGCCGCGTGCACCGTACGAGACCACGAACCGGTGGACCGAATACGGCGACGGGGTGTTCCGGCTGAAGGACCGGCGCGGCAACGACTACATGCTCGGCCCGACACACGAAGAGCTCTTCGCGCTGACGGTCAAGGCAGAGTACAGCTCCTACAAGGACTTTCCGCTGACGCTGTATCAAATCCAGACCAAGTACCGCGACGAGGCGCGGCCACGGGCCGGCATCCTGCGCGGCCGTGAATTCATCATGAAGGATTCCTACTCCTTCGACATCGACGACAGCGGACTCAAGGACGCCTACCACGCGCACCGCGAGGCGTATCAGCGCATCTTCGGCCGACTCGACATCGACTACGTCATCGTGTCCGCGGTATCGGGCGCCATGGGCGGCTCGGCGTCAGAAGAGTTTCTGGCCGAAAGTCCGATCGGCGAAGACACTTTCGTGCGCTGCCCGGAATCCGGCTACGCCGCCAACGTCGAAGCCGTCATCACCGCGCGGCCGGAAAGCCGGCCCGTCGAGGGGCAACCCGAGGCGGTGGTGCACGAGACCGGCAACACCCCGACCATCGCGACGCTGGTCGAGTGGGCGAACACCGCAGATTTGGGCCGCAGCGTCTCCGCCGCCGACACTCTGAAGAATGTGTTGCTGAAAGTCCGTCAGCCGGGCGGTGATTGGGAGCTGCTGGGCATCGGGGTGCCGGGGGACCGCGAAGTCGACGACAAGCGACTGGGCGCCGCGCTCGACCCGGTCGAGTACGCCCTGCTCGACGACGCCGACTTCGCCAGGTATCCGTTCCTGGTGAAGGGATACATTGGGCCGAAGGCGTTGCTGGACAACGGTGTTCGCTATCTGGTGGACCCGCGGGTGGTGGACGGCACCAGCTGGATCACCGGCGCGGACGAGAAGGGCAAGCACGTTGTCGGCCTGGTCGCCGGCCGTGACTTCGTCGCCGACGGCACCATCGAAGCCGCCGAGGTGCGCGATGGCGACCCCTCTCCGGACGGCCGCGGTGCGCTGGTCGCCGCGCGCGGCATCGAGATCGGTCACATCTTCCAGTTGGGCCGTAAATACACCGACGCCTTCACGGTGGACGTGCTCGGCGAGGACGGTAAGCCGGTACGGCTGACGATGGGCTCCTACGGAGTCGGGGTGTCGCGGCTGGTGGCGGTCATTGCCGAGCAGCACCACGACGAGCTCGGGCTGCGCTGGCCCTCGGAGGTGTCGCCGTTCGACGTGCACCTGGTGATCGCCAATAAGGACGCCGAAGCGCGCAGTGGGGCAACGACTTTGGCCGGCGACCTGGATCGGCTCGGCATCGAGGTCCTGCTCGACGATCGAACGGTGTCGCCTGGCGTCAAGTTCAAGGACGCCGAGCTCCTCGGTGTCCCGTGGATCGTGGTGGTGGGCCGTGGCTGGGGGGACGGCAAAGTGGAACTCCGCAACCGGTTCAGCGGCGAGACCCGCGAGGTGGTCGTCGGCGCCGGGCTGGCCACCGACATCACTGCCGCAATCGCCGGCCGCTAGTCGGCGCCCGGGAAAGCCGTCGTGATCGGCGAGTCGCCGAGCTGCTGCTTCCAGCGGGCAGCCAGCACGGCGCTTCGGGTCAGCGCCGTCACGCCGAAGGTCCGGTCTTCGTTGCTCTGTGCCTGTTCGATGAATGCCCGCCAGGCAGCCTCGCTGTCCGATTCCATCCTGACCGCCAGCCTCATCGCGTCGGTGGGCGTGACCACCGGCATCGGCAGTTGGTAGCCGGCGGCCGCCACCGGAGCGGTGACCTTACGGCCGGCCAGCATAGCGATGGCCTGGTCACGCCGTTCGCGGTGTTGGTTGAGCGCCGACGACACCAAGGTGTTGACGTCGGGTGCGCAGCGCGCCGAGACCATCCCATAGCCGTAGACGACGGCATGCTCGTTGGCCAGCGCGGCGCTCAATGCCTTGTCGGCCGGAGTGCCGGCGTTCGACGGCTCGGTGGAGGTCACGACGCGGACGCCCCGAAAGCCAGCGCCACCGAGTGCGACGCGGTGCAGGCGGCGGCGATCGAGCCGAGCAGCCCCGCGCGATAACCCGACGATTCGGCCGCCAACGAGGCCGCGCTGTCCGCCGATCCCTTGAGTGAGCTGATCACGGTCGCCAGTGGCGGCGGGGGAGCCGAGACCGCCGATGTGGTGGGGGTGGGACTGGTAGCTGAAGACGACGAGGTGGGCGCCAGGCGCTTGATCTCGGCGGTCAAGGCTTGTGCATGCTGCGTGCGCTCGGCGGCGACCTGCTGGAGCGCCGCGGTGACGGCCGGCGAGGCTCCAGCGGCGGCCGCGGTAGCTAGTTCGCTGTCGTGGCGCGCCAGAGTCAACTGGGCTTCGAGTTCGTCGACCGCCGGCGGCGGTGGGGGCGGGGGACTGCACGCAGGGGTGGCGACGGCGAACACCGCGAGCGCCACACCACCTGTCAGCATCCGCCGCCGGTTGACGACCGGCTCGAAAACTGGATCGGTGCGCGGCATTGCCACATCCTGCCATTGCGGCGGGGACGGGCTGTAACACCAGGTGACCTGGCAACGATCACGTCTAACAAGGCATTCCTGGCGTATCGTTGAAGGCTGCTCACAGCGATCGCCGAAGTCGGCGCCGCGGGGCTGGCTGACTGGACAACTCAAGATGAGGAGCTCGCCGTGGCCACCGGGCTACCGTCACAGACGCAGATGATCGAGCTGCTCAATAGCGAATTCGCGCGCGCCGGTTACGAAATCGAAGACGTCGTCATCGATGAGCGGGCGCGGCCACCCCGAATCACCGTGATCGCCGATGGCGACACCGCACTCGAGCTGGACACCGTTGCCCAGCTGTCCCGGTCGGCCTCGAACCTGCTGGACGCCGCCCGCGACATCGGCGGCAGTTACGTCTTGGAAGTCAGCTCGCCGGGTGTCGACCGCCCGCTGACCACCGAGAAGCACTTCCGCCGCGCGCGGGGCCGCAAGATCGAGCTGGCGCTGGCTGACGGCACGCAGGTCACCGGGCGGGTCGGCGAAACCCGCGACGGCGTGCTGAACTTGGTGACCCGCGACGGCCGGGACTGGACAGTGCAGGCGATTGCACTCAGTGATGTCGCCAAAGCCGTTGTCCAGGTTGAGTTTTCACCGCCACCTCAGCGGGAGTTGGAGCTCGCGACAGCCGATCGAAGCGGAGAGACGGAGGGCAGGACATGAACCCGCCGACACCGGTAGACCGGCCAGTGCGATCCCGGAGCGAGAGGAGTGGCGGATGAACATCGACATGGCCGCCCTGCACGCCATCGTGGTGGAGCGTGGGATTTCCTTCGACGACCTACTCGAAGACGTCAAGGCCGCAGTGCTCAGTGCGTATCGCCACACCGAAGGCCATCAGCCGGACGCCCATATCGACATCGACCGGAAGTCGGGTGGGGTCCGGGTGCTGGCCCGGGAGTTGGACGAAGACGGCAACGTGCTCAGCGAGTGGGAGGACACACCCGAGGGGTTCGGCCGAATTGCTGCGACCACCGCTCGCCAGGTGATGCTGCAGCGGCTTCGCGACGCGGAGAACGAGCGCACCTTCGGCGAGTTCTCCACCCACGAGGGTGAGATCGTCGCCGGAGTGATCCAGCGCGACAGCCGGGCCAACTCACGAGGTCTGATCGTCGTGCGGATGGGCAGTGAGACCAAGGGCTCCGAAGGCGTGATCCTCACGGCCGAGCAGGTTCCCGGTGAGACGTACGAGCATGGCGACCGGGTGCGCTGCTACGTCGTCGGCGTCAGCCGTGGAGCGCGCGAGCCGGTGATCACGCTGTCACGCACGCACCCCAATCTGGTCCGCAAGCTGTTCTCACTGGAGGTGCCCGAAATCGCCGACGGCTCGGTGGAGATCGTGGCGGTGGCGCGCGAAGCCGGCCACCGCTCGAAGATCGCGGTCGCCTCGCGGGTGCCCGGCCTGAACGCCAAGGGTGCCTGCATCGGGCCGATGGGGCAGCGGGTGCGCAACGTGATGAGCGAGCTGTCCGGAGAGAAAATCGACATCATCGACTTCGACGACGACCCGGCGCGGTTCGTCGCCAACGCGCTGTCGCCGGCCAAGGTGGTGTCGGTCACCGTCATCGACCAGAACGCCCGCGCCGCGCGGGTGGTGGTACCCGACTTCCAATTGTCGCTGGCAATCGGCAAGGAAGGCCAGAACGCCCGGCTGGCGGCCCGCCTCACCGGCTGGCGGATCGACATTCGCGGGGACGCGCCCGAACAGGACGACGACGGGCTCGGGCACGACGCGACGCAGGGACTGGCGCAGGAGCTCTAGCGTTCTGACCAACGCGTAGGCGGTGCTGAGCACCACTCGGGTGCAGGTAAACTGAGCCGTGATCCAGCGCGAGTCTTCAGCATCGGCGCATCGACGTACCGAAGGACCGGTACGGACGTGCGTCGGATGCCGAAAGCGAGAGTTGGCCGTCGAACTGCTCCGAGTGGTGGCTGTGTCGACCGGGACCGGCAGCTATGCCGTGACCGTTGACCCAGCAGGTACTCTGCCGGGGCGGGGTGCTTGGCTGCATCCCGCGCCACAGTGCGCCAAAGAAGCAATCCGGCGGCGAGCTTTTGCTCGAGCGCTGCGCATCGCCGGCGCGCCGGAAACGTCAGCGGTGGTCGAGTACCTTGAGTCTCTGCGAGGCTCTGGATGCGCCGACCACCCCGCCAACAGAACAGGCAGCAAAGAACATGAGCACACCGTGAAGTCCCGATGACCATGTGTCATAGCTAAACCCGAGGCGCGGCCTACTACCGCTGTCGCCTCATAGACAGGAGATGTAGTGGCAGGCAAGGCCCGCGTGCACGAGTTGGCTAAGGAACTCGGTGTTACCAGCAAGGAAGTTCTCGCCCGTTTAGGCGAACAGGGCGAATTCGTCAAATCCGCATCGTCGACGGTAGAAGCGCCCGTGGCGCGTCGACTGCGTGAGTCATTCGGTGGCGGCAAGCCCGCCCCGGACAAAGCATCCGGCAACGGCTCGACGGCGGCAAAGCCCGCTGCGAAGGCCCCGGTACCAGCGGCGAAGCCTGCCGCCCCCAAGCCGTCCGCGCCGCCGGTGCCCGAACCGCCGGCGCCCCCCGCACCCCCGGTAGAGCAGCCGCCGGCTGCCGCGGCGCCACCGGCCAGCCCCTCGCGACCCGGCCCCACGCCCGGCCCGCGCCCGGCGGCTCCGAAGCCGGCGGCCCGCACACCGCGCGTCGGCAACAACCCGTTCTCCTCGGCCCAACCCGTCGAGCGGCCCGCCATGCCACGGCCACAGGCGCCGCGACCAGGTGCGCCGCGTCCCGGTGCCCCGCGCCCCGGTGGCGCTTCACCAGGCAACATGCCCCCACGTCCGGCCGCGGCCGGTCGCCCGCCGCGTCCCGGTGGTCCCCGTCCCGGTGGACCCGGCGGTCGCCCGGGCGCCCCTGCCGGCGGCGGTCGTCCCGGCGGCGGCGGTGGCGGTAACTACCGCGGCGGCGGTGGCGGCGGCGGCGGTGTCGGCGCTCCACCCGGAGGCGGCGGCTACCGCGGTCGTCCCGGCGGCGGGGGCGGCGGACGCCCCGGCCAGCGTGGTGGTGCTGCCGGCGCATTCGGACGTCCCGGCGGTGCTCCGCGACGCGGCCGTAAGTCGAAGCGGGCGAAACGCGCCGAATACGAGAACATGCAGGCCCCGGTTGTCGGTGGGGTGCGGTTGCCGCACGGCAACGGCGAGACGATCCGGCTGGCCCGTGGCGCTTCGCTGTCCGACTTCGCCGAAAAGATCGACGCCAACCCGGCCTCGCTGGTGCAGGCGCTGTTCAACCTCGGCGAGATGGTGACTGCCACGCAGTCGGTCGGCGACGAGACACTCGAGCTGCTGGGCAGCGAGATGAACTACGTGGTCCAGGTCGTCAGTCCTGAGGACGAGGACCGCGAGCTGCTGGAGTCCTTCGACCTGACCTACGGCGAAGACGAAGGCGGCGAAGAGGATCTCGAGATCCGCCCGCCGGTGGTGACCGTCATGGGTCACGTCGACCACGGTAAAACCCGCCTGCTGGACACCATCCGTAACGCCAGCGTCCGCGAGGGCGAGGCCGGTGGCATCACCCAGCACATCGGTGCCTACCAGGTCGGTGTCGATTTCGAAGGCAGCGAGCGGCTGATCACCTTCATCGACACCCCGGGTCACGAGGCGTTCACCGCCATGCGTGCCCGTGGTGCCAAGGCCACCGACATCGCGATCCTGGTGGTCGCCGCCGACGACGGTGTGATGCCGCAGACGGTGGAGGCCATCAACCACGCGCAAGCGGCGGACGTGCCAATTGTGGTGGCGGTCAACAAGATCGACAAAGAGGGTGCCGATCCGGCGAAGATCCGGGCTCAGCTCACCGAATACAACTTGGTGGCAGAGGATTTCGGTGGCGACACGATGTTCGTCGACATCTCCGCGAAGGCCGGCACCAACATCGAGGCCTTGGAGGAAGCGGTTCTGCTGACCGCCGACGCAGCCTTGGACCTGCGGGCCAACCCCGACATGGAGGCTCAGGGTGTAGCCATCGAGGCGCACCTCGACCGTGGTCGCGGCCCGGTGGCCACCGTGCTGATCCAGCGCGGCACGCTGCGGGTCGGTGACTCGATTGTCGCCGGTGACGCCTACGGCCGCGTTCGACGGATGGTCGACGAGCACGGCGAGGACGTCCACGAGGCACTGCCCTCGCGGCCCGTCCAGGTCATCGGTTTCACGTCGGTGCCCGGTGCCGGTGACAACCTGCTCGTCGTCGACGAGGACCGGATCGCCCGCCAGATCGCCGACCGGCGCAGCGCCCGCAAGCGCAACGCCCTGGCGGCACGTTCCCGTAAGCGCATCAGCCTGGACGACCTGGATGCCGCGCTGAAGGAAACCAGTCAGCTGAACCTGATCCTGAAGGGCGACAACTCCGGAACCGTCGAGGCTCTGGAGGAAGCCCTGCTGGGCATCGAGATCGACGACGAGGTGGAACTGCGCGTCATCGACCGCGGTGTCGGTGGCGTCACCGAGACCAACGTGAACCTGGCGTCGGCGTCGGACGCGATCATCATCGGGTTCAACGTCCGCGCGGAGGGCAAGGCGACCGAGCTGGCCAACCGCGAGGGTGTGGACATCCGCTACTACTCGGTGATCTACCAGGCCATCGACGAGATCCAGAGCGCGCTCAAGGGCATGCTCAAGCCGATCTACGAAGAGAACCAGTTGGGCCGCGCCGAGATTCGCCAGCTGTTCCGGTCGTCCAAGGTCGGCATCATCGCGGGTTGCCTGGTGCAGTCCGGGGTCGTCCGCCGCAACGCCAAGGCCCGGCTGCTTCGCGACAACATCGTGGTGGCCGAAAACCTCACGGTGTCCTCGCTGCGGCGGGAGAAGGACGATGTCACCGAGGTCCGCGACGGTTACGAATGCGGTCTGACGCTGACTTACAACGACCTCAAAGAGGGCGACGTCATCGAGACCTACGAGTTGGTGGAGAAGGAGCGCGTCTGAGTATGAGCTCCGACAAGCTGAACCTGCGGCATGGCTGACCCGGCGCGGGCGCGCCGGCTGGCCAAGCGGGTCTCTGAGATCGTCGCGACGGCGATCGAGTACGAGATCAAAGACCCGGGGTTGGTCGGAGTCACCATCATCGACGCCAAGCTGTCCGGCGACCTGCACGACGCGACGCTGTATTACACGGTGATGGGTTCCTCGTTGGACGAGCAACCCGACTACGCCGGGGCCGCTGCGGCGCTCGAGCGCGCAAAGGGTGTGCTGCGCAGCAAGGTCGGCGCCGGCACCAGAGTCCGGTTCACGCCGACGCTGACCTTCACCCGCGACACGGTGTCGGACTCGGTGCAGCGGATGGAGGAGCTGCTGGCCCGCGCCCGTGCCGCCGACGCTGACGTGGCTCGGGTCCGAGAAGGGGCTACACCGGCCGGCGACCCGGATCCGTACCGCGTATCCGGCGACGAAGACGACATCCCGGACGACGATTCGGGCCTTGCGGCCCGCGGAGGAGCCGGGGCTATGAACCTGGGGGCACCACCAACCGATAACGGGGGAGGCGCCGGTGACGACGACGAATTCGAAGATTGATTCCAACGCAGCAGACCGGGTGGACGCCATCGGCGCTGCCAAGGTGCTGGACGCTGCGGCATCGGTCGGGGTGGTCTGCCACGTGCACCCCGATGCCGACACCATCGGCGCGGGGCTGGCGTTGGCGTTGGTACTCGACCGGTCCGGCAAGTCCGTCGAGGTCAGCTTTGCGGCGCCGGCCGCGCTTCCGGAGTCGTTGCGGTCGCTTCCCGGCGGACGGCTGCTGGTCGATCCCGGTGCGATGCGCCGAGATGTCGACCTCGTCGTGACGGTGGACATTCCGAGCATGAATCGGCTCGGCGACCTCCGCGACATGGCCGGTAACGGACACGAGGTGCTGGTGATCGATCACCACGCGTCGAACCAGATGTTCGGCACCGCGAATTTCGTTGAGCCGTCAGCAGACTCGACCACGATGATGGTGGCTGAGCTGCTCGACGCGTGGGACAAGCCGATCGACACCGACGTCGCCTACTGCCTGTACGCGGGCCTGACCACCGACACCGGGTCGTTCCGCTGGGCCAGTGCAGGTGCGTACCGGTTGGCGGCACGGCTGGTCGAGTTGGGTATCGACAACGCCGCGATCACCCGGTCGCTGATGGACACCCATCCGTTTGCGTGGCTGTCGATGTTGTCCCGGGTGCTGGGTTCGGCGCAGTTGGTGCCGGAGGCCGCCGGCGGTCGCGGCCTGGTCTACGCCGTGGTCACCAACCAGGAGTGGGCCACCGCCCGGCCGGAAGAAGTCGAAAGCATTGTCGACATCGTTCGCACGACGCAGCAGGCCGAGGTGGCCGCGGTGTTCAAGGAGATCGATCCGCAGCATTGGTCGGTGTCGATGCGGGCCAAGGCCGCCGTCGACCTCTCCGCCGTGGCGGCCACCTTCGGCGGCGGTGGACACAAGCTGGCCGCCGGTTATTCGACCACGGGCTCCGTCGACGAGGTCGTGGCTGCGCTGAGCGCCGCTTTGGGGTGAGCGAGCCGGTTCGGTCGCAGCCGGGTGGTCGCCAGATCGCGAAGCTGGCGGTACCGGCCCTCGGCGTGCTCGCCGCTGAACCGCTCTACCTACTCTTCGATACCGCGATCGTCGGCCGGCTGGGCGCGCTGAGCCTGGCCGGTCTGGCGATCGGAGCTCTGATCCTCGGCATGGTCGGTTCGCAGCTGACCTTCCTCTCCTACGGCACCACCGCGCGCTCGGCCCGCTATTTCGGTGCGGGCGAGCGTGATGCGGCAGTTGGCGAAGGCATTCAGGCGACGTGGCTGGCGCTGGCCCTCGGCGTCTCGATCGTCGTCGTGGTGCAGGCGGCGGCGGTTCCGCTGGTGTCGGTGATCGCGGGGTCGGACGACATCGCGCATGCGGCGCTGCCGTGGCTGCGCATCGCGATCCTGGGCGCACCGGCGATATTGCTGTCGATGGCGGGCAACGGATGGCTACGTGGCGTGCAGGACACCGTTCGTCCGCTGCGTTACGTGATCGCCGGCTTCGGCCTGTCGGCCCTGTTGTGTCCGGTGTTGGTCTACGGGTGGTTGGGGGTGCCGCGGTTGGGCTTGGCCGGGTCGGCGGTCGCCAACCTGTCGGGTCAATGGTTGGCCGCGCTGCTGTTCGGGCGCGCCCTGCTCGCCGAGAATGTGCCGGCACGGGTGGATCGCGGCGCGCTGCGGGCTCAGATCGTGCTGGGGCGCGACCTGCTGGTGCGGACCTTGGCGTTCCAGGCTTGTTTCGTCTCCGCCGCCGCGGTGGCCGCACGCTTTGGCGCCGCGGCGGTTGCGGCGCACCAGATCGTGCTGCAGCTGTGGAATTTCCTTGCGCTGGTGCTTGATTCGCTGGCAATCGCGGCCCAGGCGTTGGTCGGTGCCGCGCTGGGCGCCGGCGATGCGCCGCAGGCAACCTCGACGGCCCGGCGGGTGACGGTGTGGTCCGCCGCTGCGGCCACCGGCCTGGCGGCACTCTTCGCCTCCGGTGCCGCGGTCGTGCCCCGATTGTTCACCGATGACGCGTCGGTGCTGGCGGCGGTCGGCGTGCCCTGGTGGTTCATGGTCGCCCAATTGCCGATCGCCGGAGTCGTTTTCGCGCTTGACGGGGTGCTGCTCGGCGCCGGGGATGCGGCGTTCATGCGCACGGCCACGGTCGTCAGTGCAGTCGTCGGCTTTCTGCCGCCGATCTGGCTGTCGCTGCGCTTCGATTGGGGGCTGGCCGGAATCTGGTCCGGGCTGAGCCTTTTCATCGTGCTTCGGTTGGCTTTTGTCGGGTGGCGGGCGATGTCGGGTCGCTGGTTGGTGACCGGACAGTGAAGAGCCAACGCGATCGAATGCTCGACGGCGAGCCGTATCGGGCCGACGATCCCGAGCTGGTTGCGGGCCGCAAGGCGTGCCAGCGCTTGGTCGAGATGTTCAACGCCGGGGAGCCGGAAGCGTTGCGGCGGTTGCTCGCAGGACTGGGCGAGGGTTCGGAAGTCCTTCCGCGTTTTCAGTGCGACTACGGCACCCAGATCACGATCGGCGCCGACTGCTTCGTCAACTACGACGCGATCTTCCTCGACTGCGCGACGATCACCGTCGGCGACAACGTCCAGATCGGACCGCGCGTGCAGTTGCTGACGGCCCTGCATCCCGTCGACGACTACGCGGCTCGGCGAGCAGGCATCGAGTCCGCGGCCCCAATCGTCGTCGGAGACAACGTCTGGCTGGCGGCCGGCGTCATCGTGTGTCCGGGCGTGACCATCGGCGACGACGCGGTGATCGGGGCCGGAAGCGTCGTCACCAGAGACATCCCGGCGCGGGTGTTGGCCGCCGGGAACCCCTGCCGCGTCCTCAGAGAACTCAGCGGCTGACAGCGCTGCTCTTTGCCCCCGTGGCGCCAGGTGCCTAACGCACCTGGGCGCGACCGCGTTGCAGCACCGCCTCGCGGTTGGCGGCGATGTCGTCACCGGAGGTCCGAAATGCCCGCGCCGCAGTCGCTTCCAGCCACAGACCCTCGCTAGTGTTCGAATCGTCGATGCGGTGATACGACGACAACAGCGCGCGGACCGCGTCCTGGTTGTTGCCGACGATGCTGTCGGCGACCTTTCGGGCGGCGGGCAGCAGTTCTTCGTGCGGCACCACCTCGGTGACCAGGCCGGCCCTCAGCGCGTCCTGCGCCGACAGGTAGTCACCGGTCAGGCTCATCCGGCGGGCCAGTCCGATGCCGACCTTCTGCGGCAGGCGCACGCTGAGCCCCCACGTCGGCAGCAGCCCGACCCGGGCGTGAGTGTCGGCGAAGCGAGCCTGCTCGGACGCGATCAGGATGTCGCAGTCCAGCACGATCTCGAGCCCGCCGGTGACGGCGGCGCCGTTGATCGCGCCGATGACGGGCTTGCTCAACGCCGGCCAACGCGGCGAGATGTCCGGAAGCGCGGTCTGCCCACCGAGCTCTTTGAGGTCCAGACCGGCGCAGAACACCGGGTCGGTGCCGGTGACGATGACGACGTCGACGCCGTCGTCGGTCTCGGCCTCGGCCAGGGCCCCGAAGAACTGGTCCCGTAGCGCTGCCGACAACGCGTTGCGTGACTGCGGTCGATTCAGGGTCAGGGTTCGCACCCGCTCGTCGGTGTGGATCAACAGGATGTCTTCGGTCACTGGCGCCGCTCCTCCTCATTGCTCGCGCTGCATCGTCGGCGGCGCGGATCGGTCTTCACGCCAACCGTAGTCACCGTGCGATCTATCGTTGAGACATGTGCCGGAACATCACCGAACTGCGCGGCCTCGAGCCGCCGGCCACCACCGCCGAGGTCGAGGCGGCGGCCAGGCAATATGTGCGCAAGGTCAGTGGCTTCACCCGTCCCTCCTCGGCCAACGCCGAGGTTTTCGAGGCGGCAGTGGCTGAGGTCGCAGCAACGACGGCGCGGCTGCTTCGCGCACTACCGGAGCGCCGTCAACCTCCCAAAACCGATCCGCCGTTGCGCCGCCTCGCGGCACGGTGATCGCGAGCTCGACCGCGCTCAAGGAGTGGGCCGGGGTTGTGCACGCGCTGCTGGCCGGCCGGCAACAGGTGCTGTTGCGCAAAGGTGGAATCGGGGAGAAGCGTTTCGACGTCGCGGCCCGCGAATTCGTTCTGTTCCCGACGGTCGCGCACAGCCACGCGGAACGGGTGCGGCCGCAGTTCCACGATCTGCTCACCGCCGCGGCGCACGACAGCAACGACTATCGGGTCGTCGTACGCGCTGCCGCGAAAGTTGTTGCAGCCGTGCCAGTCAACCGGCCCGACAACATCGAGGCGATCGAGGACCTGCACATCTGGACAGCCGAGTCGGTGCGCCGGGACCGGCTGGATTTTCGCCCCAGACATCGGCTCGCAGTCTTGGTCGTGCAGGCCGTCCCGCTGCTGGAGCCGATCGAGTTGCCTCGCACACCGGAGTACGCCGGCTGCACCAGCTGGGTGCCGCTGCCGGCGATGGACCTAACTCTGGGTACCGCGGTACATGATGACGCGACGCTGAGTGAGGTCGTCGCGCGTGTCCGGGATGCCGTCGAATGATGTTACTTCCGAACGTCTTTCACAGAGTCTGGTCGACCAGCACGGCACCGGCCGGCCAGTCGCCGACGGTGCCCAACGATGTCTGCTCACCGGCCGCGGTGAGCCGCACGATGTCCGCCAGCTGGGCCGGAGCGTCGCACTGGAGGTAGTGGTCGGCACCCGGCAGGATCCAGTAGCGGTTCAATCCAGGCTTGTCCCTGAGGAATTCCTGCCAGACGTAGTTCGCCACCCGGACCGGGGCGACCGTGTCGTGCAGGCCCCACACCAGGGTGGTGTTGACGTCGCTGAGCGAAAGCGATTGGAGCCAGGTGGTTTCGTCGGCGGCGCGTTCGTTGAGGTACTGAATCGTGTCCGGTAGCACCGCGATCTGGTCGTGGTAGGCGAAACAGTCGACCAGCGCGGCGATCTCGGGGTCGTCCAGCCCCCGCCGCGGCATGAACGTCGTGGCTCCCATCCCGGCGGCCAATACCTGCGGCGTCGTTGCCCGTGCGGTGCTGCGGGCCACGGTCGGATCCAGCAGCGCCTTCTGAAACCCGGTCAGATTGGCCAGCGGCAGATAGATGTTCGCGTTCGTGAAGATGGCCTCGGACGGCGGATTCGCGTCCTCGAGATCGGCGAACATCGACAGTGCGATCATCCCGACACTGGTGCCGAGGTCGTGGGTCAGCATCGTGTAGTCGGTCAGCTGCCACAGCTGCGTGATGGCGTGGACCAGTAGACGCGCGTCGTCGTACAGCGAATACACATACGGCGCCGCCGGCTTTCCGGACAGGCCGTAGCCGGGGAAGTCGAGTAGACAAATGTCGAAATCGGCATCCAGTTCCCGGGTCAGCGCATCGAAGTCGATACTGGCCGTCGGAAATCCGTGCACGCAGACCAACGCCGGCGCGCCGGGTGTGCCGCATCGGCGGACGAAGACGGAGACGTCCGCGCCGGAGTTGGCGCCCGTCGTCGACTTCCAGTGAAATTCTTCGCCGCCGCTTCGCCATGCGTCGAGCCCGGCCATCAAGAGCCGACCGGGAACACGATCCGGGACGAGCCGAGCGCAACCTTATGGGTCGACGGTGTGATGCGACTCGCGGTGGACGTCGCCTCGCCGTTGCCGAGATTGCGGTCGAAACGCGGATGGCTGCCGCCGGCGATCAACACCCGGATGCGGGTCCCCGCGCGGAACCGATGCGAGATCGCGTCCAGCTCGACCCTGACGTCGTCGCTCGCCTCGGTCAGCCGCACGAAGCCGTCGCTGACGTTGCGCGAGCGTCCGTCGGCGTCGACCTCGCTGATTCGGACGAACACATCGACGAATGGGATGTCCGAGCTGTGCGCCAGCTCGGCGACCGGGCTGCCGTGCACGACCAGATCGGCGGGCAGCGCCTCGCTGGTGAAGCTGAGGACGTCGCGGCGAGCGGCCAGCGCGGTGTCGTCACGGTAGCCGCCGTCCGGCGAAAGCAGCCGACCGCCGAGGGTGGGCGTCGGGTCGGCCGGGTTGTAGCGGAAGCTGGCCGACGACCCCGCCGCCGGTTTGGCGTCGGACAGTCCGCCACCCGGTTGCAGGTACCACGCCCGGTCCGCGGTCGCCGGCGGCCAGTCGGGCAGCCCGCGCCAGCCCTCGTGCCGGACGAAGAAGCGAACTCGATCGCTACGCGGAGTCACCGGGCGGTCGGCCAGGTGGGTGTCCAGCCACTGCTGGGTTTCCCGGGAGACCGTGGACAGCCCGGCGAAGAGCAGCTCAGTGTGTGTCCAGGGCCCCATGGTCAGCGCGACGTCGACGCCCCGACCGCGAAGGTGCCGGAATTGATACAACGTCTGGGGTAAGAACAGATCTTGCCAGCCGCTGAGCAGCAGCAACGGTACTTCGATCCGGTCGAGTGCCGAGTCGACCCTCAGCGGACCCCAGAACGGGTTGTCGTCCGCCGGGGGTGTCAGCCATGACTCCCACCACGGCGCCCCGTCGCCGAGCAGCCCCCGGCCGGAGGCGCCGAGTGGCGCCACACCAGCGGCCCGGACGACTCTTTTCTGGGCCCGCAGCTGGCGCATGCCGGCCCGGAACAGGCCGCCGTCTTCCTGGCGGGCGACCAGATTGCTCCAGCCGAGAAAATCGTTGACGGAGAACGCCCCGGTTCCCCAGCTCGACAGGCCTAGATCGTGGGGACCCGCCACGATCACGCTTGTGACCAGCTCCGGCGGCGGATCCTGCAGCAGCGCGAACTGCGTGAAACCCAGATACGAAATCCCGATCGTGGCGAAGCGGCCGGTGAACCACGGCTGACGTCGCATCCACTCCACGGTGTCGGCGCCGTCGGCCGCTTCGTGGACCATCGGCGAGAAGTCACCGCCTGAGCCGAATGTTCCTCGGACACTTTGCAATATGACTCGGTAGCCGTGGGCGGCGTGCAGGTCGGCGAACACCAGCGAGAACGGAAACCGCCGGCCGTAGGGGCCCCGGGCCAGTAGGGTCCCGACGGTCTTGCCGGTCGGCTGATACACGTCGGCGACCAGCTCGACCCCGTCGCGCATCGGGATCTTGACGGGGCTGACCGTGTAACTCGTCGTCGGGGCGGCCAGGCCCAAGGTCCGGGCGACAGCGCGGCCGGCGAGCCGTCGGGGGAGGGTGCGCAGGGTCGATCCGGCGGCCTGTTCGGAGGTGGTCGTCACCGCATCAGATTATGTGCGCGGCGACGGGTGTGGGCCTAGAACTTGTAGTACGGCGCAAGGTCATTGGCGCGCTGCAGGTTGACGGCCGGGCAGTCGACGTCCGGGCTGGAATAGATCGTCGAATAGAACAGCGACTGCTGGATCACCCCGTAGCTGGTTTTGAACGCCACCATGCACGAGAAATAGAAGTAGCTGTTGTGGTAGGTGGGCTTGAGGTTCCACCATTGCGCGGCGCGGTGACCGGCGATGGTGGTCTCGACCGCGTCGGCGGGCAGCGACTGCTCGTAGGTGCGCCACACAATCGGCTCGACCGCCAACTGATAGTTCCCCGCATCGAAGTGGCAGCGCAGCCCCTCCTCGGGTATCGGCGGGGTGAACCCCAGCCCGAGCCGCTGGACCGTATCGAACGGGATGTCCCGGCAGGGGTCGAACGGGCTCGGATCGGTGGTCGCCACGATCGGGCTCTTCATCGTGGTCGGCGTGTCCATCGGAAATCCGGTGGACCGCAACTGGACTGTGGGCACACCGACGACGGTCGGTGGCGTGCTCTGCAGCACTACGACACATGCCGTGATCAGGGCGCCGAATGCGGCAAGCAGTCGTAGCTTGCTGAGCATGACCCCCCTGTCGTGCCTGATCGTGATCGACTCCGCTCCGGGCGCGAGGGCCTCGTCTCCTGCGCGGATGCCGCTGGACTACTGCGGGGAGTTTACAAGCCGCACCCGCGCCGCCACAGGGTAAACGAGAACCTGTTCTAGTCGACCGTCGGCAGCGCGCGAACAGCGGCGCAGCGACCAGCCGTTAGGCTGGGAAATCGTGGCTTGGCAAGAAGACGGGCAACAGCCCCCGACCGCACGGCAGCCGACGCTGTGGGCGGTCTCGGATCTGCACACCGGCCATGTGGGCAACAAGCCCGTCACCGAATCCCTGTATCCGTCTACGCCGGACGACTGGCTGATCGTGTGTGGCGACGTCGCCGAGCGCACCGACGAGATCCGCTGGGCCCTGGACCTGCTGCGACGGCGCTTCGCCAAAGTGATCTGGGTGCCCGGCAACCACGAGCTGTGGACCACCAACAAGGACCCGATGCAGGTCTTCGGGCGCGACCGCTACGACTACCTGGTCAACATGTGCGACGAGCTCGGGGTGGTGAGCCCGGAGCACCCGTTCCCGGTCTGGACCGAGCGGGGCGGGCCGGCGACCATCGTGCCGCTGTTCCTGCTGTACGACTATTCGTTCCTGCCGAGAGGCGCGACGAGCAAAGCCGAGGGGTTGGCGATCGCCCGCGAGCGCAATGTGGTGTGCACCGACGAGTTCCTGCTCTCAGCGGATCCGTACCCCTCCCGAGACGCGTGGTGCCACGAGCGGGTGGCGGCTACCCGCAAGCGCCTCGACGACCTGGACTGGATGAATCCGACCGTGCTGGTCAACCATTTCCCGATGGTGCGCCAGCCGTGTGATGCGCTGTTCCTGCCGGAGTTCTCGCTGTGGTGCGGAACCACCGAAACCGCCGACTGGCACACCCGCTACAACGCGGTCTGCTCGGTCTACGGGCACCTGCACATTCCGCGGACAACCTGGTATGACGACGTCCGCTTCGAAGAGGTGTCGGTGGGCTATCCGCGAGAGTGGCGACGCCGTAAGCCGTACAGCTGGCTGCGTCAGATCCTGCCCGACCCGCAGTACGCGCCCGGATACCTCAACGACTTCGGCGGCCACTTCGTGATCACCGCGGAGATGAAGGCACAGGCTCAGCAGTTTCGCGACCGACTGCGTCAGCGGTAGTCGCGATGACGTTGAACACCTTGATGTCTGCTGTGCTGCCGACCGTCGACGACTTGGCGTGCGCCGAATTGTATTCCGATCCACCGGGGTTGGCGCCGTTGGCGGAAGAGGAGCCGCTGATCGAGCGGTCGGTGGCCAAGCGGCGCAACGAGTTCATCACCGTCCGGTACTGCGCGCGTATCGCGCTGGGCGAACTGGGTTTTCCACCCGTGCCGATCCTCAAAGGGGAGAAGGGCGAACCCTGCTGGCCTGACGGAGTGGTCGGAAGTATCACCCACACGGCCGGCTACCGCGGTGCGGTGGTCGGTCGGGCCGGTGCGGTGCGCTCGGTGGGAGTGGATGCCGAACCGCACGACGTGCTGCCGGACGGCGTGCTCGACGCGATCAGTCTGCCGGCCGAGCGCGCCGAAATGAAAGTCCTGCCCTCCCATATCCATTGGGACCGGATCTTGTTCTGCGCCAAGGAAGCCACCTACAAGGCATGGTTCCCGCTGACCAAGCGATGGCTGGGCTTCGAAGACGCACACATCACTTTCACCGTCGATGGAACCGGCTCGGCCGGTGCGTTCGAATCGACGATCTTGGTGGACGGAGCAACGCTGACCGGTCCGCCGCTGAGATCGCTGGCCGGGCGGTGGTCGGTGGATCGCGACTTGGTGCTGACGGCGATCACGTTATGAACCCCGGCCTTGTCGTCGTCGACAAGCCGGCCGGTATGACGAGTCACGACGTGGTCGGACGTTGCCGGCGCATCTTCGGGACCCGTCGGGTCGGTCATGCCGGAACACTGGATCCGATGGCCACCGGGGTGCTGGTGATCGGCGTCGAGCGGGCCACCAAGATTCTGGGCCTGGTCACCGAAACCTCGAAGTCCTACGCGGCAACGCTTCGGCTCGGCCAGACCACCTCCACCGAGGACGCCGAAGGTGATCTCACGCAACATGTTTCGGCCTGCGGTGTCAGCGACGAAGCGATCGAGGCGGCGATTGCCGGGTTGCGTGGCGACATCGCACAGGTGCCGTCCGCGGTCAGTGCGATCAAAGTCGACGGGCAGCGGGCCTACCGGCTGGCCCGTGAAGGCCAGACCGTGGAACTCGCCGCCCGGCCGGTCCGCATCGACCGGTTCGAGATGCTGGCGGTGCGTCGCCACGACGATCTCGTCGACGTCGATGTCGTGGTGGACTGCTCATCAGGTACCTACATCCGCGCGCTGGCCCGCGACGTCGGCATGACGCTGGGAGTCGGCGGTCACCTGACTGCGTTACGGCGCACCAGGGTTGGCCGGTTCGGCCTCGACCAGGCCCGCACGCTCGACGAGCTGACCGACCAGCCCGGGCTGAGCCTGACGTTGGACGAGGCGTGCCTGCAACTGTTCGCACACCGACACCTCACCGATGACGAAGCCGACTCGGCCGCCAACGGTCGCGCGCTGAAACCGGCCGGCATCGACGGGATCTACGCCGCGCACACCGACGACGGCCGGGTCATTGCGCTGCTGCGCGAAGAGGGCGAGAGGACCAAGTCCGTCGTCGTCATTCGGCCGGCAAACCTGTAACGGCACGTTCGCCGATGTGATCAGCTAACATTCTGGACAGAATGTAAGTAGCTCGGGAATGCGAGGCGGTGACGTGGCAGCAGTTGGCGAACGACGGGTGAGGCGCACCCAGGCCGAGCGCAGCGCCGCCATGCGCACCCGTCTGCTCGACGCCACGATCGAATGCCTGGTCACCTACGGCTACGCCGGGACGACCACTCCGCGCGTCGCCGAGCGTGCCGGCGTCACCAGGGGCGCTCAGATCCATCACTTCCGCTCGAAAGAGGATCTGGTGGTCGCGGCGATCGAGCATCTGGCGCAGCAACGGGTGCAGGCTTCCATGCGTGAGTTCGGCCTGGTGGAGACCAGCAGCGATCCGGTGTCGACGGTGCTGGAATTCCTCTGGGAATCCCACCAGGGGCCGATGTTCGTTGCGACGGTAGAACTTTGGGTGGCGGCGCGCACCGATCCGGTGCTGGCCCGCCACGTCGAACGGGTCGAGCCGCTGGTCAACAGCACTCTGATTTCGGCGGTCGCCCAGCTGGTGCCCGATCACGCCGTTCGTAAAGATCTGCGCAACTTCGTCTACACCGCAATGGACGCACTGCGGGGGATCCTGCTGGCGAGCTTCGTCGATCGGGACACCGCCCGCGCGCGCCGGCGTTGGAACCGCGCCTGCGAACAGCTGCGCATCGTCGTCGACGGTCTGCTGACCGCCGATTCCCTGGACTGAACCGCGCCACGGCGTCTGCCTCGACCCACTGCACCCTGCGCCTTTGCAAAGATACAATCAGGTGTGTATGTTTTGGCGCAAGGCACGAATCCAGTCCGAGGGGAGCGCGATGTCCAAGAAGGTCTACGTCATCGGAGTCGGGATGACGAAGTTCGAAAAGCCGGGCCGCCGGGAGAATTGGGACTACCCGGACATGGCTCGCGAGTCCGGCACCAAGGCGCTCGAGGACGCCGGCATCGACTACGCCGCAATCGAACAGGGCTACGTCGGCTACGTCTACGGCGAGTCGACCTCCGGTCAGCGCGCACTCTACGAGCTGGGCCTGAGCGGCATTCCGATCGTCAATGTCAACAACAACTGTTCGACCGGTTCGACCGCCTTGTACCTTGCCGCGCAAGCGATTCGCGGCGGACTGGCCGACTGCACGATCGCGCTCGGCTTCGAGAAGATGAAACCGGGCTCACTGGAATCGACCTATGACGACCGCACCAACCCGATGGAAAAGCACATCATCGCGATGGCCGAGATCTCGGAAGTGCTTTTCCCGCCGGCGCCGTGGATGTTCGGTGCGGCCGGTCGTGAGCACATGCAGCAATACGGCAGCACCGCTGAGCATTTCGCCAAGATCGGGTACAAGAATCACAAGCACTCGGTCAACAACCCGTACGCCCAGTTCCAGGAGTCCTACTCGCTGGAGGACATCCTCGGTGCGCGGATGATCTACGACCCACTGACCAAGTTGCAATGCTCGCCCACCTCGGACGGCTCGGGCGCAGCGATCTTGGCCTCGGAGGCGTTCGTCGACAAGCACAACCTGGCGGGGCAAGCGGTGGAGATCGTCGGGCAGGCCATGACGACGGACTTCGCGAACAGTTTCGACGGCACCTGCAAGGGGTTGATCGGCTATCACATGAATGTGCAAGCCGCCCAACGCGTCTACGACCAATCCGGTCTGGGGCCCGAGGAGTTCCAGGTCATCGAATTGCATGACTGCTTCTCGGCCAACGAGCTGCTGCTCTACGAAGCGCTCGGACTGTGCGCCGAGGGCGAGGCGCCGAAGCTGATCGACAACGGCGATGTCACCTACGGGGGACGTTGGGTGGTCAACCCGTCCGGCGGCCTGATCTCCAAAGGGCACCCGCTCGGGGCCACCGGATTGGCGCAGTGCGCCGAGCTGACCTGGCAACTGCGTGGCCAGGCAGACAAGCGGCAGGTCGACAACGTCACCGCCGCGCTGCAACACAACATCGGACTCGGCGGTGCGGCCGTCGTCACCGCCTACCAGCGCGCCGAACGCTGAACCACGACAACAACTGACGAAGGAGAACGACCATGGGACACATCGAGGCGACCCGCCACCTGTCGGCGGACCCGGAGGCTTTGTGGGGGACCGTCACCGACTTGGCCAACTGGGACAAGTGGTTCACCGTGCACGAGAAGTGGCTCGAAGGCCCGCCCGACACCGTGACCGAAGGCGCGACGCTGACGGCCAAGATCGTGATGCTGGGAATGGCGAACAAGATCCAGTGGACCATCGAACAGGTCGACGCACCGCGCTCGCTGATCCTGTCGGGCACCGGAATGGCAGGTGTCAAAGCCAAATTCACCTTCACCATCGACCCGGCCGGCGAGGGTTCCGACTTCAGCGTCTCCGGAGACTTCGAAGGCGCGATGATCAAGGGTGCGCTCGGCAAGGCCGTGGAGAAGGACGGCGTCAAGCAGCTCGCCACGACGCTCGACCAGCTCGACGCGCTGGCGTCGGCATCGGCCTGACCCATGGTGGAGACGCTGGAATTCGACGATGCCGGTCTGGGGCGGTGGACCGACGAGGAGCGGTTCGACGTCACCCAGGAGCGGCTGGCCGAGTACGCCGCGGCCACCAATGACCCGATCGCGGCGCACCGCAGAGGGGACGTTGCGCCACCGGTTTTCGCGATAGTGCCCGTCTTCGAGGCGCTGCTCACCCCGGCGGTGGATGTGATGCCCGTCGAGGCCATCCCACGAATCGTGCACGGCGAGCAAGACTTTCACTTCCATCGCCCGATTCATCCAGGCGACAAGCTGGTCTCGCGCGGTAAGATGATCGGGTACCAGGGCTTGGAGAAAGGCACTCGGGCAGCGATCCTGCTCGAATGTCGCACGGAGGACGGTGAACTCGTCAACGAGCAGTACGTCACCACGTTCGTGCGAGGCATGTCGGTGGGCAAGACGGTCGGCGACCTGAGCCCAGAGCACAAGTTCGACGACAGGCTCCGGGAGCAGGCTCCGGTCGCCAAGGTCGTCCAGCACGTCGACAGCGACCAGACCTTCCGTTACGCACCGGCGGCCGGTGATCCGATGCCGATTCACCTCGACGAGGAGGTGGCTCGCGACGCCGGTCTGCCCGGGATCATCGCCCACGGCCTGTGCACCATGGCGTTCACCTCGTGGGCGGTGCTGACGGAGTTGGCGGACTCGGATGTCAACCGACTCAAACGATTTGCGGTCCGTTTCTCCAAGCCGGTGATCCCCGGGGACGAGCTGGAAACCAGGATCTGGAAAATCGGCAGCAGCGGCGGAACGACGAGCTACGCATTCGAAACGGCCAGGGGCGACGATCTCGTCATCACCGACGGCCTGGCCGTCCTGACCGACTGACACAAGGGAGTCGCACAAACATGGGTGCATTGGAGGGCCGCGTCGCGGTCATCACCGGGGCGGGCCGCGGCATCGGTCGCGAACATGCGTTGCTGTTCGCCAGAGAGGGTGCCAGGGTCGTCGTCAACGATCTCGGCGGCAGCAACGACGGTGAGGGTGCCGACACCGGTCCCGCACACGAGGTGGTCGAAGAGATCAAAGCGGCCGGCGGTGTCGCGGTCGTCAACACCGAGAACATCTCGACCTGGACCGGCGCCGAAAGTGCTGTGCAGCAGGCGATCGACGAGTTCGGTGGTCTCGACATCCTGGTCAACAACGCCGGGATCCTGCGCGACGCATTCATCGCGGGCATGGAGGAAGCACAGTGGGACGCGGTGATCGCGGTCCATCTGAAAGGTCATTTCGCGATGTTGCATCACGCGGCCGCGTACTGGAAAGCACAGTCGAAAGCGGGTGACCAGCCCAACGCCGCGGTGATCAACACCGCCTCGGGTTCCGGTGTGACACTGCCGAATGCGGGCCAGGCGAACTACGGCTCGGCGAAGGCGGGCATCGCGGCACTGACGCTGATCGCCGCGGAGGAGCTCGAACGCTACGGCGTGCGGGTGAATGCGATCGCGCCGATCGCGCGGACCCGGCTCACGCTGGCGACGCCCGGCATGGGTTCGCTGATGTCCGAGCCCGAAGACGGCGAGCTCGACCTTTTCAGTCCATCCAACATCGCACCGCTGGTCGCTTACCTGGCGACAGAGAAGTGCCCGATCACCGGCCGGGTGTATGCGGTTCAAGGCGGAGCGATTTCGTCGCTGTCGGGTTGGCACGACGTCGACACGATCGAGACCGACGGCCCCTGGCTGATCGACGACATCGCCGCACGCCTGCCGCAGTAATCAAGGAGCACAACATGTTCGAATGGTCCGACACCGACCTGATCATGCGGGACACCATCCGCGGATTCATCGACAAAGAGATCCGGCCGCACCTCGACGCGCTGGAGACCGGTGAGATCTCGCCCTATCCGATTGCGCGCAAGTTGTTCAGCGAATTCGGTCTCGACGTGATGGCCGCGGAAGCGGTCAAGACGATGCTGGACAAGGAGCGCGCCAAACAGGAAGCCCGACATGCCGACGGAGCAACAGGGGAGAAGTCTTCCCGTGGTTTCGCCGGCCTGGGTGCGCAGGGATCGATGGCGGCGGTGCTGGTCTCCGAGCTCGCCGGGGTGAGCCTCGGCCTGCTCAGCGCCGTCGGCGTCAGCCTCGGCCTGGGCGCCGCGACGATCATGAGCCGTGGCACGCTCGCGCAGAAGGAGCGCTGGCTACCCGAACTCATGACACTGGAGAAGATCGCGGCTTGGGCCATCACCGAGCCCGATTCCGGCTCCGATGCTTTCGGCGGGATGAAGACCACGGTCAAGCGCGACGGAGCCGACTATCTCCTCAACGGGCAGAAGACGTTCATCACCAACGGTCCCTACGCCGACGTGATGGTGGTCTACGCCAAGCTCGACGACGGCACCACCGACAAGCGCAACCGGTCGGTGCTGACGTTCGTCTTGGACGCCGGGATGGCGGGGCTCGCCCAGGGCAAGCCGTTCAAGAAGATGGGCATCATGTCGTCGCCGACCGGCGAGTTGTTCTTCGACAATGTCCGGCTGTCACCGGACCGCCTGCTGGGCGAGACCGAGAACCACACCGGGGGCGACGGCCGGGAGAGCGCACGGGCGAACTTCTCGGCCGAGCGGATCGGGGTGGCGTTGATGTCGTTGGGCATCATCAACGAGTGCCATCGGCTCTGCGTCGACTACGCCAAGACCCGCACGCTGTGGGGGAAGAACATCGGCCAATTCCAGCTGATTCAGCTCAAGCTGGCCAAGATGGAAGTCGCGCGGATTAACGTGCAGAACATGGTGTTCCAGACCCTGGAGAAAGCCCAGGCCGGCAAGATGCCGTCGCTGGCGGAGGCTTCGGCCATCAAGCTGTACTCGTCGGAGGCTGCCACCGACGTCGCAATGGACGCGGTTCAGCTGTTCGGGGGCAACGGCTACATGGCCGAGTACCGGGTGGAACAACTGGCCCGTGACGCCAAGTCGCTGATGATCTACGCCGGGAGCAACGAGGTCCAGGTGACACACATCGCCAAGGGCCTGCTCGCCTGATGAGCATCCGGACGACGGCCAAGGTGCTGCGCCGCAGAACGCTGACCATCGTCGATCGACTGACCTATGTTCCGGTCTCGCGGCTGACCCTGAACACCTTGCTCAATGTCCTGGTGTCGCAGCAGTGGTTGTTCACCGGGCTACGGCCGGCAGCGGACAACCTGATCGCCCGCACCTCCCCGGTGGTGCCAGGAGTCCTGGTCGTGCCGGTCTCGGACCCGGTTCGTGGGGAGTGGGTGCGGGCGCCGGACAACGACGACGCGGCCGGGGTGATCCTGGTCCTGCACGGCAGCGGTTACCTGATCTGCTCGTCGCGCACCCACCGCGGTTTCGCCTCACATCTGTCCGAGTACTCGGGAATGCCGGCGTTCACCGTCGACTACCGCCTCGCGCCGGAGCACCCGTTTCCCGCGGCCGAAGACGATGCCTTCGCGGCGTACCGCTGGCTGCTGGAACAGGGGCACGATCCGGCGAAGATCGTCGTCGCCGGGGACTCGGCCGGGGGGCATCTCGCAGTCGCGCTTGCCGTGCGGCTGCGCAACGAAGGACTCCCGCTGCCGGCAGCGCTTGCACTGTTCGGCCCGTTGATCGATCCGTCGTACCGGGCGTGTATCGCCGACCCGCGAGTCCGGAGTCAACCGCTCGATCCGCGCACCGCGCGCCGCGCCGTCGCGCTGTACGTCGGTGATCACGATGACCAGGATCCCCGGTTGAATCTGTTGAACGCCGACCTCTCCGATCTACCGCCGATCCAGATCCACTTCGGATCGCGGGAAGTCATGCGGGCCGACGCGGAGGCTTTCGCCAAGCAGGTGGTGGAATTGGGTGGTCGCTGCGACGAGCAGTTGTGGCCCGGTCTCATGCACGGCTACTGGCTGTGGCCGCGCGACGGAGGGTTCACCAGCCTGCAGGTCGCGGGCCAGTTCCTTCGCTCGGCGGTCGGTCTGGTCGACCCGGTGTCATGAACGCGCTCAACGAAATCCGCAGCCGTTTGGCTGCGGCCCGAGTGCTGGCCCGCCGTGGGATGGTCGACCTACGCCGACCGGACGAGGCGGTGCGGTCCTTACTGGCCATCCGCCGCTACGGCGCTTTCGGTGGACTCCTCAGCAACGCCGCGGTCCGCTACGGCGACGCACCGGCGATCACCGACGACCGCGGCACGGTCAGCTTCCGTCAGCTCGACGAGACGTCCAACGCGCTGGCACGTGGACTGGTGGTCAAGGGAATCCGGGCCGGGGCGGTGATCGCGACGCTGCAGCGCAACAGCCGCGACGTCATGGTGACCGTGGCGGCGGCCAACAAAATCGGTGTCCGGACGGTGCTGATGAACACCGGCTTCGCCGGCCCGCAACTGGCTGATGTGTCCGCGCGCGAAAACGTCAGCGCCATTCTGGTCGACGACGAGTTCGAGAACATCCTCACGACGCTGCCATCGCAGATCCTGCGGTTCACCACCAGTCGGCAACACGAGTTGACCGACAATCAGTCGGTGTCGCCGTTGCCCGCGCCACGGCAGCCGGGCGGTATGGCGCTGCTGACCAGCGGGACCACCGGCACCCCGAAAGGCGTGCCGCGCAACCGAATCGACCCGCTGCAGTCGGCGCAGCTGCTCGACCGGATTCCGTGGCCCCGCGACGGTGCCTACTACATCGCCGCCCCCTTATTTCACGCGACGGGCCTGGCGACCTGCGCGACGGGCTTGATCACGGGTAACCGTGTCGTGATGGCGCGGCGCTTCGACCCGGAGGCGGCTCTGAAGGCGATCACGCACTATCGGGTCGGCGCGGTGGTTCTGGTGCCGACCATGCTGCAGCGCATCCTCGACCTGGGTTCCGACGTGCTGGCCAAGTACGAAACCTCCTCTTTGACGGTGCTTTTCGCCGCGGGCTCGTCGTTGTCACCCGACCTGTGCCGTCGTACCCACGACGCTTTCGGCGCCGTGCTCTACAACCTGTACGGCTCCACCGAGGTCGCTGTCGCCGCCGTCGCCACGCCCGATGAGCTGCACCGCGCGCCAGGCACCGTGGGCCGGCCACCCGTCGGTTGCACGGTGGTCATCTACGACGAGAACCGCCGCAGGGTCACCGAACCCGGTCACGTCGGAACCTTGTTCGTGTCAAGCGATCTCAGCTTCACCGGTTACACCGACGGTGGCAACAAAGAGATCGTCGACGGTCTGCTGTCCACCGGTGACACCGGGCACTTCGACGAAACCGGCCTGTGGTTCGTCGATGGCCGCGACGACGACATGATCGTCTCCGGCGGCGAGAACGTCTTTCCACTGGAGGTCGAGAATCTTCTCGCCGACCACCCGGACATCGTCGAGGCGTCGGTCATCGGCGTCGACGATGCGGAATTCGGCAAGCGCCTGGCGGCCTACGTGGTCGGCCGTCCCGAATCCGCGCTGGACGCCGACGCGGTCAAGTCGCACGTGCGCGCGCATCTGGCCCGGCACAAGATTCCCCGCGACGTCATCTTCGTCGAGCAATTGCCGCGCAACGAGACCGGCAAAGTTCTGCGCAAGCAGCTCACCGAGAGTTAGCGCCGTGTCTGAAGGTGTCAAATCGATGTCTGCTTTTCGCATTCCGGATGCGCCGCGGCGGTCGTAGCGTCGTGAGGATGAGCCGGAGTCTGAGCCACCGCGTCGTGGTGGTCACCGGCGCGGCCCGTGGGATCGGCGCGCAGGTGGCCCGCGATCTCGTCGGCGCCGGCGCACGAGTCGCGGCACTCGATCGGGACCTGCCGGGTGCCCAGCGGCTGGTGGCCGAACTCGGCTCCGCGGCAGCGGCATTCGAGGTCGATGTCACCTCCGCCGAGTCGGTGCACAGCGCATGCGCCGCGGCGGCAGCGCATTTCGGCGGGATCGATGTGGTAGTGGCCAATGCCGGTATCGCCGGCCCGGGGGTGACGGTCGCGGCCGTCGATCCCGCCGACTGGCGACAGGTCATCGACGTCAACCTGGTGGGCGCCTTCCATACCGTGCGGGCCGCGTTGCCGCACCTGAAAAGAAGCGGTGGATACCTGATGGTGGTCGCCTCGATCGCCGCGGTCATACCGGGGCCGTTGGTGAGCGCGTACGTGGCGTCGAAGGCCGGCGTCGAGTCGATGGTCCGGGCGGTGCGCATCGAGGTGGCCGCCGACGGAATCGGGGTGGGCATCGCGTACTTCGGACTGATCGACACCGGGCTGGCCAACGACATGCTGGCCCGGTCGGGCCTGGGCGTCGTATTGCCCGGGCCGCTGGGCACATTGGCGCCGGTCGGCGTGGCGGCTGCGGCCATCACCACCGGCATCGCGCGGCGCTCTCGGCGGGTCTACGCACCCTGGTGGGTCGCGCCGATGCTCGACCTGCGGCCACTGCTGTTCCTTGCGGACCGCCTGCTGGCGGTCCTGCCGAGCACCCGGCGCGCGATCAGCGCCGGCAACCGATCGGGGGTGAACTGATGCCGCAACGACAACCGTCCGTGGGCATCATCGGCGCCGGAATGTCCGGGCTGTGCCAGGCCATCCTGATGCGGCGAGCGGGCATCACCGACGTCACCATCTACGAGAAGGCCGCCGACGTCGGCGGAACCTGGCGCGACAACACCTATCCCGGCTTGTCGTGCGACGTGCCGTCGCGGTTCTACCAGTTCACCTTCGCGATGAACCCGAGCTGGACGAGGTTGTTCTCGCCCGGACCCGAAATCCACGACTACTTCCAGACGCTCGCCGACCGCTACCGACTGCGCGAGATCATTCGCTTCGGCATCGAGATCGTCGACGCACGATTCGCCGACGGCCGCTGGCATCTCACCACCGATGCGGGCGAGGAGGTGGCGCACGACTTCCTGATCGCGGCCACCGGCGTCCTGCGTGAGCCGCGCACCCCGTCGATCACCGGCCTGGCCGAATTCGACGGTCCCGTCATGCATTCCGCGCGCTGGAACCATGACGTCGACATGACCGGCAAGCGGGTCGCTGTCGTCGGAACCGGATCGACCGGCGTGCAGATCGTCTGCGGTCTGGCCGATTCCGCCGGCCGCGTCGACCTGTTCCAGCGCAGCGCGCAATGGATTCTGCCGCTGCCCAATCCTCGGTACTACCGCTGGATGAATCCGATCCGCCGCCGGGTGCCGAGGCTGAGCGCGATGGGGTACTACACCTACCACCTGGTATTCGAGTGGTTGGCCGGTGCGCTGGTGCGGCCGGGCTGGCGCCGCCGGTTCATGAGCGGCGCGTGCCGGGCCAACCTGCGGACGGTGCGCGACCCCGAACTGCGTCGCCGCCTCACCCCGGACTATCAGCCGATGTGCCGTCGGCTGATCATGTCCGCAGGCTTCTATCCGGCCATGCAGCGCGACAATGTGTGCCTGGTGGACTCCGGGATCGACCACGTCGAGCGACGCGGAATCGTCACGGCCACCGGTGATTTGCGTGAGCTGGACGCCATCGTGCTGGCCACCGGCTTCGACGCGCACGCCTTCATGCGACCGCTATCCATCACCGGCCAAAACGGCCTGACCCTCCAGCAGCTGTGGGAGGACGGCCCCAAAGCGCATCTGGGTGTGGCGCTGCCGGGCTTTCCGAACCTGTTCATGCTGATGGGCCCGCACAGCCCGGTCGGCAACTACTCGCTCACCGCGATAGCCGAGGCGCAGGCCAATCACATCGTCGGCTGGATCAACCGCTGGCGGACCTGCGAATTCGACACTGTCGCGCCCTCCAGCCGGGCGACGGACGACTTCAACGCGAGCATGCGCCGCGCCATGCCGGGCACCGTGTGGGCCACCGGCTGCACCAGTTGGTATCTGGGCGCCGACGGGCTTCCCGAACTGTGGCCGTGGACCCCACACGAGTACCGGCGCCGATTGGCTGCGCCACCCGACATCAACGACTACGACATCAAGACCCTGGTGAGGACGGCATGACGGGAACACTGGACGGACGCGTCGTAGCCATCACCGGTGGAGCCCGCGGCATCGGGCTGGCCACCGCGAAAGCCTTCGCGGCCGCCGGCGCCAAGGTGGCGATCGGAGACCTCGACGCCGATACAGCCAAGCGGGCAGCCGCCGGCATCCACGGCAATGTGGTCGCGCTGCCGCTCGATGTGACCGTGCCGGAATCATTTTCGGCGTTTCTCGACGACGCGGCCGACGTCCTCGGACCGCTCGACGTCGTGGTGAACAACGCGGGTGTCATGTTCACCGGCGAGTTTCTCGACGAGTCTATGGACGCTCAGGACACGATGATCGACATCAACCTGCGCGGTGTGATGCTCGGCTGCAAACTGGCGGCCGAACGGTTCATCTGTCGCGGCGGCGGAACCATCATCAACGTGGCCTCGATGGCCGGTGTGGCTGGTTTCCCGGGCGTGGCCACCTACTGCGCGACCAAATTCGGCGTCGTCGGTTTCACGTCTGCACTGCGTGAAGAACTGCGCCCGCACAACATCACCGTCAGCGCGGTCCTGCCGGGCGTGGTGCACACCGAACTCTCTGCCGGAATTCAACTGCCCACGATGATCGAGAACTTCGTGTCGGTCGAACCCGCGGACATCGCCGCGACGGTGGTCGCAGCCGCGCATAACCACCGCGCCCAGTCGTTTGCACCCCGTCGGTTGCAAATACTCTTGCGCTCCGTCCTTTTCATGCCTGAGCGGCAACGGCGCTTCCTGGGCCGAGTGACCAGGACCGAGCAGGTCTACCTGGCGGTCGACCAGGCTACCCGCGATGCCTATCACGCCCGGGCCACTGCCGTTGCAGCGCGGCGCGAGCCAGGGGAGCGGTCAGGCGCATGACGTCGGCGTAGCGGGTCGGCAGCATCCTCGCGGCGAGGTAGGTCAACTGCGCATCGCGTCCGACCATGATCCGAGACTGTCCGCGGGCGACACCGCGGTGGATGGTCTCGGCGGCTTGCTCCGGCGAGGTGAGGGCGATCGCGGAGAAGTTCTGATGGAACTTCTCCAGGTCCGGATCGCCCAGCGGATCGACGCGGACCCGTCCGTTGCGGGTGATCGGCGTCCGCACCCCGCCGGGGTGCACAGTGACGGCCCGTACTCCGGTCCCGTGCAGTTCCTGCCGCACCGCTTCGGTGTAACCGCGTACGGCGAATTTCGCTGCGCAGTAGGCGCTCTGGCTGGGAAAGGCACACAGCCCGAAGATGCTGGATATGTTGACGACGACGCCCGAACGCTGATCGATCAGGTGCGGCAGGAAGGCCCGGGTCCCGTGTGCGACACCCCAGAAGTTGATGTCCATCAACCATTTGTCGTCGTCGTAGTCGGCCTGCGCTGCCCACTGGGTGAGCACCACCCCGGCGTTGTTGACCACCATGCCGATCGGTGACGGCGCCCATCCGGCAACGTCGTCTGCCCAGGAGAGCTGCGCGTCGCGGTCGCGGACGTCGAGGACGCGCGACAGCACCGGTGTATTCACCGATGCCGCAGTCTCTTTCAGTCCCGTCTCGTCCCAGTCGGTCAGCGCCAGTGCGCAGCCGTGGCCGGCGAGACGCGCAGCCAGTGCGCGCCCGATCCCGGATCCGGCGCCGCTGATGACGGCGGTGCGACCGTCGACCGGTACGGGTGCCCTCATCACCGGCGCCGAATCAGCATCGGCAGGCCACCCTTGGGCCGCAGCGTGGTGAAGCCTTCTTCGGTGACGACATGGCCGGGTACCGCGTCCAAGACGAAGCGCTGGCTGGTCGCCGCGGCGACCATGGTCGCCTCCAGGAGCGCGAACTGGGTGCCGATGCAAATGCGCCGGCCGCCGCCGAACGGCACATATGCGGCCTTGGGCCGTTCGATGGCGGCACCGAGAAACCGGTTGGGGTCGAATCGTTCTGGCTCCGGCCAGACATCGGGGTTGCGGTGCAGCCGATGCGTCAGCACGACGACAATCGTCCCCTTCCTGATCTGATAGCCGTTCAGATCGTCGTCGGCGGTCGCCCTTCGCATCGACAGGTACACCGGTGGATGAATGCGCATGGCCTCGGAGAAGCAGGCTTTGGTCCACGACAGGCGATCGAAATCCTCGCAGTTCGGAGTGCGACCCTGCAGGACGGTGTCCACCTCGTCGAGCATGCGGTCGCGCGCACCGAGATTGTGCGACAGCAGATGCCAGAACCACGCCATCGCCGTCGCCGTGGTCTCGTGCCCGGCGGCCAGGAAGGTTGCCGACTGCTCGAGGACCTCGGCGCGCGAAAGGGGTTGACCGGTGGCCTGATCCCGCGCGGCGAGAACCAGGCCGAGAAAGTCGGTGGGCTGCTCCTCGGGGGTCCGTTGCTCTATCCGTTTGGTGATCACCGCATCCAGTTCGCGTAGTCGACGGGCGATGCGCCGCGCCCGCCAGTGCGCCGAGGCCGCGGACGCCATGTCGACCCCCGGAAGTGCCTGCATCAGCCAGGTCACGGGCGAGTTACCCACCCGCAGCATGTCTTCGAGCGCCTGGCTCAAGCCCTTGCCGATGGTGGCCACCTCGTCGTCCGACAGATGCGTTCCGAACATCGTCTCGGCGGCGATCTGCAGTGCGACGACCATCATTTCGCGCGCCACGTCGATGCGCGCGCCGTCCGGGTGAGCCGTCCAGCCATCCAGCATCATGCCCGCCTGGTTGACCATGCTGTCGGTGAAGACCTCGAGGTGTCGTCGGGCGAACATCGGGTTGAGCATGGCGCGGTCGCGTTTCCAGCGTTCCCCCCGACTCGTCACCAATCCCCGGCGCAGACCCAACGCCGGCACGTCGTATTCCTCGCCCTTGACGTAAATGTCCTGTTTGCGCAGAAAGATCTGCTCGACGTCTTGCGGGCGATCGACGAGCACCAGGTCGACCACACCCGGCACGTGCATCCGGGCCGGGGAGCCGGTGGCGTCGAACAGCACGTTGAGTGCCGGCACCATGTCGTGCCGGGTAGAACGAAGCAGGCGCGGAACAGCTTTGAGCGGCAGCGGCCGAGGCCGGGTAAGCGTCGTAGGCAGCGACATACTGCGACGCTACGAACCGTCGGCCCGCGCGGTAATGACCCGGACGGACGCCGATTTGATACGTTCGGACACATGGTGGTCAGCGAAGACCGTCTAGCCGCCGACTGGGACGTGCCCCGGCCGGCGGCGACCTGCCGCCACCTGCTGGAGGCCGCGCGGGTGCACGACGTCACCGCGGAGGTCTGCCTCGCCGGCACCGATCTGACGGTGGCCGGCATCGCAGACAACGCGACCGAGGTCCAGGCGGGGCAGGAACTGCGTATGGTCCGCAATATTCTTGCCTGCGTTGCCGATCCGCGAGAGTTCGCCCGCGACGTCGGGCTTCGTTACAACTTCGCCAACACCGGGATTCTCGGGTACGCGCTGCTGGCCAGCCCGACCATCGGCGACGCGATCAACGTGGCATGCCGCTACGCCGCCCTGTCGTCGTCCTTCCTGCGGCTGACCCGACACGACAGCGACCACTGCACGGTCATCGAGTTCGACAACGGTCACGTCCCCGCCGACGTGCGGGAGTTCATGCTCGAACGCGACATGTACGCGATCACCAACCTGGCGCCGCTGCTCGTCGGCCAGCTCGAGACCGACGTCGTGCTCACCATCGAGGTGCCCGGCTTCGACCTGCCGATCGAACGCCTCGAATTCGCCCGGCTGACAGTCGAAATCGACACAACCTCGAATCGGAGCGCCATCGCGATCCCCACCGCGGTGCTGCGGCTGCCGATGCCCGCTGCCGACGCCGCGGCGGCACAGGCGTGCGTGCAACAGTGCGAAGAGCTGCTGCAGGCCCGTCGCCAACGTCGGGGGATGGCCGCGCTGGTACGCAACCGGTTGATCTCAGATCCGGGTGAGCTGCCGTCGATGGCTGTGGTAGCCAGGGAATTCTGTATGACCGAACGAACCATGCACCGTCGTCTGGCAGCCGAACACACCAGCTATCGCGCACTGGTCGACGAGGTTCGAGTGAACCTTGCATCGGCACTTCTGGAGTCGGGTCTCACCGTCGAGGAGACGGCCCGCCAGCTCGGCTACTCCGAGACCGCCGCATTCACCCGGGCATTCACCCGCATCAGCGGCGAGTCACCCAGCAGGTATCGCCGCCGCCACGGCTGACGTGCGACTGTCTGCCCGGCCGAGTCCGGCGCGCCTATCCTGGCCCGGATGGTCGAAACGTCTTTCGCGCAATTGCGTCAGCGGCTTGACGGTGTGACGCTCCGCGACGCCGAACGCTTCCGCCGACGCCTGAGAAGCGTTCGCGGCGCAAAGCCGGAGAAGCTGCAACAACTCGCCGATCAGATCGCCGCGGCTGAAATCCTCCTGGCCGCTCGGCAGGCTGCCGTCCCAGAGGTCACCTACCCGCACCTGCCGATCAGCGAGCGACGTCAGGAGATCGCCGAGGCGATCCGTTCGCACCAGGTCGTCGTGGTGGCCGGCGAGACCGGGTCGGGCAAGACCACCCAGCTACCCAAAATATGCCTCGAGATGGGCCGCGGTGTCCGCGCCATGATCGGCCATACGCAGCCCCGACGGCTTGCCGCCCGCACAGTCGCACAACGGGTCGCCGACGAGCTGGGCACGCCGCTCGGCGAAGCCGTCGGCTATTCCGTGCGATTCAACGACCAGGTCAGCGACCGCACACTGGTCAAGCTGATGACCGACGGAATCCTGCTCGCCGAGATCCAGCGCGATCGCCGGTTGCTGCGCTACGACACCCTGATCATCGACGAAGCTCACGAACACAGCCTCAACGTCGACTTCCTGCTCGGTTACCTTCACGAATTGTTGCCCCGCCGGCCCGACCTGAAAGTGGTCGTCACATCGGCGACAATCGATCCGCAGCGCTTCGCAGCGCACTTCGGCGGCGCACCGATCATCGAGGTGTCCGGGCGGGCATATCCGGTCGAGATCAGATACAGACCACTGGAATTGCCGATTCCCGCTGGGGCGCATGATGCTCCGGACGACCCGGACGACGAACTCGTACGCACCGAGATTCGCGACGAGGTCGACGCGATCGTCGACGCGATCCGGGAACTGGAGACGGAACCACCGGGCGACGTCCTGGTGTTCCTGTCCGGCGAACGCGAAATCCGTGACACCGCAGAGGCATTGAGCGGCGTCACGTCCGCCGAGGTCCTGCCGCTGTACGCCCGGCTGCCGACGGCGGAGCAGATGAAAGTCTTCGCCCCGCACACCGCGCGACGTGTGGTGCTGGCGACCAACGTCGCCGAAACATCCCTGACCGTGCCGGGCATCCGTTACGTCGTCGACCCCGGCAACGCCCGCATTTCGCGCTACAGCCGCCGCTTGAAAGTCCAGCGGCTACCCATCGAGCCGATCTCCGCGGCCTCGGCCGCCCAACGAGCCGGCCGTTGTGGGCGGGTAGCGCCGGGTGTGTGCATCCGCCTGTACTCCGAAGAAGATCACGCGGCGCGCCCGCCCTACACCGATCCGGAGATCCTGCGGACGAACCTGGCCGCAGTGCTGTTACAGATGGCGGCGCTGGAACTGGGTGCGGTGGAGGAGTTTCCGTTCCTTGATCCGCCGGACAGTCGCAGTATCCGCGACGGTGTCCAGCTGCTACAGGAACTCGGGGCCTTCGACCAGGACGGAAAGATCACCGACGTCGGTCGCCGACTCGCGCGGTTGCCGGTCGATCCGAGGCTGGGCCGGATGATCCTGGCCGCCGACGCCGAAGCTTGCGTGCGCGAGGTGCTGGTGTTGACCGCCGCGTTGACCATCCCTGATCCGCGCGAGCGGCCCTCCGAGCGCGAGGACGCCGCCCGGCAAAGCCACGCCCGGTTCACCGACGAACACTCCGATTTCATGTCCTACCTCAACCTGTGGAACTACCTCCGGGAGCAACGAAAAACATTATCGAGCAGCGCGTTTCGGCGGATGTGCCGCAAAGAATTTCTGCACTACCTGCGAATTCGGGAGTGGCAGGACCTCGTCGGGCAGCTGCGTGGCGTTGCCCGCGACCTCCAGATCGTCGAGTCCGACGAGCCGGCCGACGCCGCCTCCGTGCATGCGGCACTGCTGGCCGGGTTGCTGTCACATGTTGGCATGCGCCGAGAGGACGCCAGGGAATTCCAGGGCGCCCGCAACGCGCGGTTCCTCTTGGCGCCCGGCTCAGCGCTGGCCAAGCGACCGCCGCGATGGGTGGTGGTGGCGGAATTGGTGGAGACCAGTCGCCTGTACGGGCGCACCGCCGCGCGCATTCAGCCGGAGGTTGTCGAGCGGGTGGCGGGCGAACGCGTGCAACGCGCCTACAGCGAACCGCACTGGGACGCCGACCGCGGTGAGGTGATGTCCTACGAGAGAGTGACGCTCTACGGTCTGCCGCTCGTGGCGCGCCGCCGCGTTGGCTACGCGCGTGTCGAGCCGGTCATCGCGCGGGAATTGTTCCTCAGACATGCGCTGGTCGAGGGTGATTGGCAGACCCGACATCATTTCGTGCGCGACAACGCGCAGTTGCGAGGCGAGCTCGAAGACTTGGAGGAACGCGCCCGCCGTAGGGATCTGCTCGTCGGCGACGACGAAATATATGAGTTCTACGACAAGCGGATCCCGGCCGACGTGGTTTCAGCCCGGCACTTCGACGCGTGGTGGCGCAAGCAGCGGCACAAGACACCGGAGTTGCTGACCTTCGCCCGCGAAGACCTGCTCCGCCCCGTGAATGCCGCCGACGACGTCGGGCGGCCGGACGTGTGGCAGGCCGGCGATGTCGCGTTGCCGTTGACGTACCGTTTCGAGCCCGGCGCCTCAGACGACGGCGTCACCGTCCACGTACCGCTCGACGTGCTGGCGCGGCTGGGCGGTGACGAGTTCGCCTGGCAAGTGCCGGCGCTGCGTGAGGAGCTGGTCACCGCGCTCATCCGCTCGTTGCCGAAAGACCTGCGCCGCAACTTTGTTCCCGCTCCGGACACCGCCCGTGCGGTACTGGCGCACATCGACGGCGACCGTGAACCGCTGCTCACCTCGCTGCAGCGCGAATTACGACGCCGCACCGGCATTTTGGTACCGATGGATGCTTTCGACCTGGACAAGTTGCCCCCACACTTGCAGGTGACGTTTGCCGTCGAGTCACCCGGAGGCGGCGAACTCGCGCGCGGCAAAGATCTGCCGGCGCTACAGCAGCGACTGGCGGCGTCGGCCCGGCGTGCGGTCGCCGACACGGTCGCCGGTGAATTGGAACGCACCGGTTTGCGGAACTGGCCCGACGATGTCGAGGAGCTGCCGGTGAGCGTCGAGCGCGTCGTCGAGGGACGCGCCGTGCGTGGGTATCCCGCCTTCGTCGACGAAGGTGGCAGCGTGGGCCTGCGGGTATTCGCGACGTCCGGCCAACAGCACGAGGCCTCGGGCCCCGGCCTACGCCGACTGTTGCGGCTGAGCTTGCCGGCTCCGTCCAAAGCCATTGAACGACAACTTGATCCACGTACCCGCCTGGCCCTGCGAATCAATCCCGACGGTTCGCTCGCCGCGCTGCTCGATGACTGTGCCGACGCCGCAGTCGACGGGCTCCTTGCCGAACCGGTATGGACGCGCCAGGGGTTCGTCGAGCTGCGTGGCAGGGTCGGGAAGTCGCTCGAGACCACAACTCTCGACATCGTGCGCCGCGTCGAAATGGTGCTGGCTGCCGCGCAGGAAGTGCAGTTGCGACTACCCGCTCAACCACCGCCGGCACAAGCGGACGCGATCGCCGATATCCGTGCCCAGCTGGAGCGTCTGCTGCCGCCTCGATTCGTCACCGTCACGGGTGCGCGCCTGAGCGACCTGACCCGCTACCTGACCGCGATTCGCCGGCGCCTCGAACAATTGCCCCAGGCGATCAAAGCCGACGGCGACCGGATGGCGCGCGTGCACGCGATCCAGGACGCCCACGGCGAACTGGTCCGGGCGTTACCCCCGCTGCGCGCCGCGGCCGCCGACGTCATCGACATCGCCTGGCAGATCGAGGAATTGCGGGTGAGCCTGTGGGCGCAGCAGCTCGGCACCCCGCGTCCGGTCAGCGAGCAGCGGATCTACCGTGCGATCGACCAGGCCGGCGGTGAATCCTAGCGGGCGACCATCCAAATCGCCTGGGCAGCGGGACTTCCCAGGTCCACCGTGACAGGCAGGCCGTCAGCCGACTCCACCACAACCGAGATCATCCCGGCGAATTCGCGGCGGGTGAGCACCCGCAACCGGGAGTCGAGGCTGATGCCGATGGTGTCGAAGTAGCGCAGCATCTCGGGGTCTTTGTCCGATATCCGCGCGACCGTGCCCGCGTCGCCGTCGGCGCACGACCACAGCTGGCGTGCGGGCGGGGTCGGCACCTGGCCGTCCGAGCCCGGGATGGGGTCGCCGTGCGGGTCGCGCTGTGGGAACCCCAGCTTGGCGTCGATGCGCGCGATGAGCCGATCCGACACCGCGTGCTCGAGCACCTCGGCCTCGTCGTGAACCTCGTCCCACCCGTAGCCGAGTTCCTTGACCAGGAACGTCTCCAGCAGCCGGTGACGACGGACCATCGCCAGCGCCGCTCGGCGGCCGGAATCGGTCAACGTCACCGCGCCGTATTTCTCGTGGTCGACCAGGCCCTGCTCGGCGAGCTTGCGGATCGATTCCGAGGCGGTGCTGGCGGACACGCCGAGCTTGTCGGCCAGCATCTTGGTGCTGACTTTGTCCAGCGACCATTCCTGGGCGTTCCAGATGACTTTGAGGTAGTCCTGGGCAACCGCGGTGAGCTCATTGGACTCGTCGGCAGGGCGCACAACGAAAGTTTAAGCAATCCTCACCTGATCTGCGGCTCTCCCACGACCGCGCGCTACCTTGCCCCGTAGGCTTGTGGTCGTGCAACGGTGGCGTGGCCAGGACGAGATCCCGACGGATTGGGGTCGATGCGTGCTCACCATCGGCGTGTTCGATGGCCTACACCGTGGGCACGCCGAGCTGATCGAGCATGCGGTCAAGTCGGGTCGGGAGCGCGGCGTTCCCACCGTGCTGATGACCTTCGATCCGCACCCGATGGAGGTCGTGCACCCCGGCAGCCACCCCGCTCAGCTGACGACGCTGACCCGGCGGGCCGAACTCGCTGAGGAATTCGGCATCGATGTCTTCCTCGTCATGCCCTTCACGTCGACCTTCATGAAGCTCACTCCGGAGCGTTACGTCCGCGAGCTACTCGTCGAGGATCTGCACGTGGTGGAAGTTCTGGTGGGGGAGAACTTCACCTTCGGCAAGAAGGCCGCGGGCACCGTCGAGACCCTGCGCAGCGCGGGTGCGCGATTCGGGTTCGCGGTGGAGGCGATGTCGTTGGTGGCCGAGCACCACAGCACCGAGACGGTGACGTTCTCGTCGACCTACATCCGGTCCTGCGTCGACGCCGGCGACGTGGTCGCGGCTGCCGATGCGCTGGGCCGTCCACACCGGGTCGAAGGTGTGGTGGTCCGCGGTGACGGCCGCGGGACCGAACTGGGCTTTCCCACGGCGAACGTGGCTCCGCCGATGCACTCGGCCATCCCCGCCGACGGCGTGTATGCGGCCTGGTTCACCGTGCTGGGCCACGGCCCGGTCACCGGGAGCGTGGTCCCGGGCGAGCGTTATCAGGCCGCGGTGTCGGTGGGCACCAACCCGACGTTCTCCGGTCGCACCCGCACGGTCGAGGCGTTCGTCCTGGACACCGCCGCAGACCTGTACGGACAGCATGTGGCGCTGGACTTCGTCGCGCGCATCCGCGGGCAGGAGAAGTTCAATTCGGTGGACGACCTGGTGGTCGCGATGGGCGCGGACACCGACCGGGCCCGCACGCTGCTTTCCGCAGGCTGACCAGCGAATTGAGGCTCTAGCGGGCCCCACTGCTAAACTTCCGGCGACACAGCGCGTGCTGCAGTTCGCGGCGGCCGCGCCTCAACAGAGAAGTTCGCGGACCTTTTGATGGAGATACATTCGTGGCGCTTACCGCCGAGCAGAAAAAAGAAATCCTGGGCTCCTACGGCCTGCATGCAACCGACACCGGTTCCCCCGAGGCTCAGGTCGCGCTGCTGACCAAGCGGATCGCCGACCTCACCGAGCACCTCAAGCTGCACAAGCACGACCACCACTCGCGTCGCGGACTGCTGCTGCTGGTGGGCCGGCGCCGTCGTCTGCTGAAGTACGTCGCCCAGGTCGACGTCGAGCGCTACCGCTCGCTGATCGAGCGGCTGGGTCTGCGCCGCTGACCCCGTCCTTCGCCGGACGTGAACAGTCGCGCATCCGACCGGCGAGCCTTCACAACGGGTTGAGCGTCGCGAGGTCGTCGCGACTTAAAGAACCGCCAGGTCGGCGTGTAGAGTTAGAGGCGTTTTGGGCCCATCGGCCCGAGCGAGGTGCGGCGTGCGCAATCCGCGCGCACCGTTCCAGCGAGGCACAACAGGACTTCGAAGGAAGACAAGTCTGTATCGCGCGGTCTTCGGTAGTGGCAGCCGAGCTCCCCGGTTCCGGGGTAGGTCGGCCGCTTCGATCGACGGCCGTCGCCGCATCAGACTCCGCGTCCTCCAGGGCTGTCCCGCAACCCGCAGGGTTGTGCGTGCCTGCGCGAAATAGCTGAACAGATCCAGAGAGGCTGCGCGGACGCATATGTCTGTAGCTGAAATTGACGAAGGCGTGTTCGAGTCGACCGCCACCATTGACAACGGGAGCTTCGGCACCCGCACCATCCGTTTCGAGACCGGCCGGCTGGCCAAGCAGGCCGCCGGCGCCGTCGTCGCCTACCTCGACGACGAAACCATGCTGCTGTCGGCCACCACCGCCAGCAAGTCGCCGAAGGACCACTTCGATTTCTTCCCGCTGACGATCGACGTCGAAGAGCGCATGTACGCCGCGGGCCGCATCCCCGGTTCGTTCTTCCGCCGCGAAGGCCGTCCGTCGACCGACGCGATCCTGACCTGCCGCCTGATCGACCGTCCGCTGCGGCCGACGTTCGTGTCCGGGTTGCGCAACGAAATCCAGGTCGTCGTGACCATTTTGAGCCTGGACCCCAAGGACCTGTACGACGTGCTGGCCATCAACGCCGCGTCGGCGTCGACCCAGATCTCGGGCCTGCCCTTCGCCGGCCCGGTCGGTGGTGTGCGCGTCGCGCTCATCGACGGCCAGTGGGTCGCGTTCCCGACCGTCGAGCAGCTCGAGAACGCCGTGTTCGACATGGTCGTCGCGGGCCGCAAGACGGCCGATGATGTCGCGATCATGATGGTCGAGGCCGAGGCCACCGACAACGTGATCGACCTCGTCGCCGGCGGCGCGGGTGCGCCCACCGAAAGTGTTGTGGCAGAGGGCCTGGAGGCCGCCAAGCCGTTCATCGCCGCGTTGTGTACCGCTCAGCAGGAGCTGCACGACGCCGCCGGCAAGGAGACCGCCGAGTACCCGTTGTTCCCGGAGTACCAGGACGACGTCTTCTACGCGGTGTCCTCGGTGGCCACCGACGAGCTGGCCAAGGCGCTCACCATCGGCGGCAAGGCCGAGCGCGATCAGCGCACCGACGAGCTCAAGTCCGAGGTGCTCGCGCGGCTCGCCGAGACCTACGAGGGTCGTGAGAAGGAAGTCAGCGCCGCATTCCGGTCGTTGACCAAAAAGCTTGTGCGCCAGCGCATCCTGACCGACCACTTCCGCATCGACGGCCGCGGCATCACCGACATCCGCGCGTTGTCCGCCGAGGTCGCGGTCATCCCGCGGACCCACGGCAGCGCCCTCTTCGAGCGTGGCGAGACCCAGATCATGGGCGTCACCACCCTCGACATGGTCAAGATGGCTCAGCAGATCGATTCGCTGGGGCCGGAGACGTCCAAGCGCTACATGCACCACTACAACTTCCCGCCGTTCTCCACCGGCGAGACCGGCCGGGTCGGCTCGCCCAAGCGGCGTGAGATCGGCCACGGTGCGCTGGCGGAGCGGGCCCTGGTGCCGGTGCTGCCCAGCATCGAGGAATTTCCCTATGCCATCCGTCAGGTGTCGGAAGCGTTGAGCTCCAACGGTTCTACGTCGATGGGCTCGGTGTGCGCCTCGACCCTGTCGCTGCTGAACGCCGGTGTGCCGCTCAAGGCGCCGGTGGCCGGCATCGCGATGGGCCTGGTCTCCGACGATGTCGAGGTGGACGGAAAGACCGAGCGTCGCTTCGTCACCCTCACCGACATCCTCGGTGCCGAGGATGCCTTCGGTGACATGGACTTCAAGTGCGCGGGCACCAAGGACTTCGTCACCGCGCTGCAGTTGGACACCAAGCTCGACGGCATCCCGTCACAGGTGCTGGCGGGTGCGCTCGCCCAGGCCAAGGATGCCCGGCTGACCATCCTCGAGGTGATGGCCGAGGCCATCGACGAGCCCGACGAGATGAGCCCGTTCGCGCCGCGGATCACCACGATCAAGGTGCCGATCGACAAGATCGGCGAAGTGATCGGGCCCAAGGGCAAGATGATCAACTCGATCACCGAGGAGACCGGCGCGCAGATCTCGATCGAGGACGACGGCACGGTGTTCGTCGGCGCCAGCAACGGCGAGGCCGCGCAGGCCGCGATCGACAAGATCAACGCGATCGCGAACCCGCAGCTGCCCAAGACCGGTGAGCGGTTCCTCGGAACCGTGGTCAAGACAACCGATTTCGGTGCGTTCGTATCGTTGCTGCCGGGCCGCGACGGGCTGGTGCACATATCCAAGCTCGGTCGGGGTAAGCGCATCGCGAAGGTCGAAGACGTGGTGAGCGTCGGCGACAAGCTGCGCGTCGAGATCGCCGACATCGACAAGCGGGGCAAGATCTCGCTGGTGCTCGTCGACGACGACGCTGCCGGGGACGCCGGCAACGGTGACGCTGCTCCCACCGCGGAGACCGCGCACGCGCCGACGGAAGCCGATGCCGCGACGGCCAGCAGTTAGCCCGGCGACGCCTTCGTTACGCCGCGGCCGGCGCAGTTCTGAGCCAGCCGCGGCGTTTCGGCGTACTTCACTACCCGGCGGGCTGCGGGTTGTCACCGAATTCCTCCCCGGGGTCCGGTCGGCATCGGTCGGGGTGTGGGTCGGTGTCGGGTCGCGCGACGAGGGTGCCACGGTGGCTGGTGCCGCGCACTTCCTGGAGCACCTGCTGTTCAAGTCGACCCCGACGCGCACGGCCGTCGACATCGCGCAGGCGATGGACGCGGTCGGCGGGGAGCTCAACGCCTTCACCTCCAAGGAGCACACCTGCTACTACGCCCACGTCCTCGACAGTGACCTGGCGCTGGCCGTGGACTTGGTCAGTGATGTGGTGCTCAACGGGCGTTGCGCCGCAAGCGATGTCGAGCTGGAACGCGCCGTCGTCCTGGAAGAGATCGCGATGCGCGACGACGATCCCGAGGACGCGTTGGCCGACCAGTTCCTGGCGGCGCTGTTCGGCGATCATCCGGTCGGCCGCCCGGTGATCGGCAGCGTCCAGTCGGTGTCGTCGATGACACGGGCTCAGCTGCATTCGTTTCACCAGCGGCGCTACACGCCCGAGCGGATGGTCGTCGCGGTGGCCGGCAACATCGACCACGACGACGTCGTCGCCCTGGTGCGGGAACACTTCGGGCCACGGTTGGTGCGGGGCCGTCAAGCGATCGAACCCCGCAAGGGCGCCGGCCGCGTCACCGGTCGCCCGCGCCTGTCGGTGGCCAACCGGGAGGCCGAGCAGACCCACGTATTCCTCGGTGTGCGGACCCCGGGTCGGCACTGGAAGCATCGCTGGGCACTGTCGGTGCTCAATACGGCGCTGGGTGGCGGCCTGAGTTCCCGCCTGTTCCAACAAGTTCGGGAGTCGCGCGGACTGGCGTATTCGGTCTATTCGTCCTTGGACACGTTCTCCGACGCCGGAGCTCTGTCGGTGTACGCCGCGTGCCTACCGGAGCGGTTCGCCGAAGTGACCCGGGTGACCGCCGACGTACTCGAAGAAGTCGGGCGCGACGGTATCACCGAGACCGAATGCCGGATTGCCAAAGGCTCGTTGCGCGGCGGACTGGTGCTCGGACTGGAGGACTCCAGTTCACGAATGCACCGCATCGGTCGTGGCGAACTCAACTACGCTGAGCACCGAAGCATCGATCGGACGCTGCAGGAGCTCGATGAGGTCACCCTGGACGAGGTCAACGCGATTGCGCGCCAACTCCTACGCAAGCCCTACGGCGCAGCCGTTCTCGGGCCGCATCAGTCGAAGAAGACTCTGCCGCAACAACTTCGGACTATGACGGGGTAGCACGATGGTACTGGGCTTCTGGGATCTCGACGTGCCGATCGTGGGCGCGCCGATGGCGGGCGGCCCCGGTACCCCGGCGTTGGCGGCCGCGGTGTCCAACGCCGGTGGTCTGGGCTTTCTGGCCGGCGGCTACATCAGTGCTGAGCGGCTGGCCGGCGACATCGAGAGTGCGCGGGCGGCGAGCAGCGGTCCGATCGGTGTCAACCTCTTCGTGCCTCAGCCCAGCGTCGCCGACGTCATCGCGCTCGACCATTACGCCGAGGCTCTCGATCAGTTGGCCGAGCACTACGACGTCGAAGTCGGCTTTCCCCAATTCGGGGATGACGATGGCTACCAACAGAAGCTCGAGGTGATCGCCGACCTTCGCCCCGAGTTGGTGTCGTTCACGTTCGGCGCGCCGTCGCCCGATGTGCTGCGCTGGTTCGGCGCTCTGGGCATGCTGCTCTACATCACCGTGACGTCGGCGTACGAGGCCGGAGTGGCTGTCGCCGCCGGCGCGGATGGCCTGGTGGTTCAGGGCCCGGATGCCGGCGGACACCGCGGCACGTTCGCGCCCGACATGAGCCCCGGCACCGAACCCCTGATCGATCTGCTGGATCGCATCGGCAGCGCCCACGACGTCCCGCTGATCGCGGCCGGCGGGTTGGCCAGTGCCGGCGACGTCGCCGGGGTGCTACGCAGGGGCGCTGCTGCGGCACAGATCGGTACCGCGTTGCTGTTGTCCGACGAAGCCGGGACCAACGCCGCGCACCGCGCCGCGCTCGGACATCCGCAGTTCGACAGCACCGTTGTCACGCGGGCGTTTTCGGGACGATATGCGCGAGGTCTGGCCAATGACTTCACCCGGATGATGGATCAGATCGCGCCGCTGGGCTATCCCGAGGTCAACCAGATGACCTCGCCGATCCGCAGGGCAGCCGTCGAGATGGAAGACCCGCACGGCACCAATCTCTGGGCGGGCACCGGCTATCGGCAGGCGCAGACCGGGCCGGCGAAGGACATCGTCGACGCGCTCGGCCACGTCTGACCCACTCGTCAGGCCAGCACTGTCGCCGGATCGGTGAACGGCAACGCGAGGTCAGTGGCCACCTGCTCGCTGAGCAGCGCGCCGTCGTGTGTTGAAAGGCCTGCGGCGAGAGCGGGATTCGACTGGCACGCGGCTCGCCAACCATGGTCGGCGAGTTCGATCACGTAGGGCACGGTGGCGTTGATCAGCGCGACCGTCGACGTGGCGGGGACGGCGGCAGGCATGTTCGCCACGCAGTAGAACACCGTGTCGTGCACGACGAATGTCGGGTCGTCGTGGGTGGTCGGCCGCGAAGCTTCGAAGCACCCGCCCTGATCGATGGCGATGTCGACCAGGACCGCGCCCGGCTTCATGCGATCCACAAGGGAGTTCGGAACCAAGGTCGGGGCCTTGCCGCCCGGCAACAGCACAGCGCCGATGACCAGATCGGCACGCTTGACCGACGTCTCCAATTCCATGGCCGTCGAGTAGCGGGTCTGCACCTGGCCGCCGAACGCGTGGTCGATCTCGCGCAGCTTGTCGAGGTTGATGTCGAACATCGTGACCGCGGCGCCCATTCCGTGCGCGACCCGCGCGGCGTTATAGCCGGCGGTCCCCGCGCCGATGACCACCACCGAGGCCGGCTCGACGCCCGGCACGCCGCCCATCAGGACACCGCGACCACCGTGGGTGCCCATCAGGTGATAGGCGCCGACCTGTGCCGACAGCCGCCCGGCCACCTCGCTCATCGGGGCCAGCAGCGGCAGAGCGCCGTCGGCGGTCTGCACGGTCTCGTAGGCGATCGACGTGGTGCCCGAAGCCAGCAGTGCTTCGGTGCACGGCCGCGACGCGGCCAGATGCAAATAGGTGAACAACGTCTGGTTTCGCCGCATCCGCGAATATTCCTGCGGGATGGGCTCTTTCACCTTGAGCACCAGGTCGGCGTCGGCCCACAGACTGTCGACGCTGGAAACCAGTTGCGCGCCCGCCGCTTTGAAGTCGCTGTCGGTGATCGCCGAGCCTTCGCCCGCGCCCGCCTGGACCAGGACCTCGTGACCGCGGCGGGTCAGTTCGGCGACACCGGAAGCGGTGATCGCGACTCGGAACTCGTTGTTCTTGACTTCGGTTGGGATGCCAACACGCATACCGTCAATTGTGAAGAAACTTCGACGTAAGCGCAAAGCTGATGAAGACTTACTAATACAATTCACAAATGATCGAAGAAAGATCGACAATTCCGAGTGCAAGCAAGGCGCCGCCGAACGATCTTCGACCTGCGGTTCTCGACGAACTGGACCGCAGAATCCTCGGTCTACTGCATGCCGACGCACGGATGACCAACAGCGCGCTCGCCGAGGAGTTGCACATCGCGGCGTCGACCTGCCATGGTCGCGTCCGCCGACTCCTGGAGCTTGGCGTCATCCGCGGCTTCTACGCCGATATCGACCCGGCGGCCGTGGGATTGCCCCTGCAGGCCATGATTTCGGTCAGCCTGCAGTCGCATGCCCGGGGAAAGATCCGCGACTTCATCCAGCAGATCCGCCGCCGGCCGCAGGTGATGGACGTGTACTTCCTGGCCGGTACCGATGATTTCATCCTGCACGTCGCCGCGCGCGACATCGCCGACCTGCGCTCGTTCGTGGTCGACAACCTCAATGCCGACAGCGACGTCGCCGGCACCCAGACGTCGCTGATCTTCGAGCACCTGCGCGGGGCGGCCCCGGTCTGACCTCGCCGTATTCCCGATACCGGCGGTACCGAGTATGCTGCTGCGAATGTTCACGGTCAACGACGAGGCTGTCGGTCCGCACTCAGCTGGTGGGGGCGCGTTGGCCGATCACGAGCGATTGGTACTCGAGGCGCGCGACGTCGCCTTCGACTGGGCGAAGCTCCCGTTCCACTACGTGCCGGGAGAGCCGTTCACCACGCACATGCTCAACGTGTTGCACCTGCTGTTGCCGGCGGGTGAGGAGTTCTTCGTCGAGCTGTTCAAGCAGGCGCTGCCACTGATCAAGGACGACGAGCTGCGCCTCGATGTGCAGGGCTTCATCGGCCAGGAGGCGATGCACGCCCAGGCTCACACCGGTGTGCAGGAGTATTTCGCCGCCAACCGAGTCGACGTGACACCGTTCACCGACCAGATCGGCTGGCTGTTCGCCAAACTCCTCGGTGACCGCCCGCAGTGGAGCGTCCGGCGCCAGCGCAGTTGGCTGCTCGAGCGCGTCGCCCTCGTCTCGGCGATCGAGCACTACACCGCGATTCTCGGCGAATGGATCCTCGACACTCCAGAGCTCGACGCGATCGGCGCCAACCCGGTGATGCTGGACATGCTCCGCTGGCACGGCGCCGAGGAAGTCGAGCACAAGGCGGTCGCCTTCGACCTGATGAAGCATCTGCGGGCCGGCTACTTGCGACAGATCCGCACTCAACTGGTCGTGACCCCGATGATCTTCCTGGTGTGGGTGCGCGGGGTGCGGTTCATGTACTCGGTGGACCCGCATGTGCCTCCGGGAGCCAAACCGCGCTGGCGTGACTACTTCACCGCGGCGCGGCGCGGCCTGATGCCGGGACCGATGCGATTCATTCGAGTCATCGCCGCCTACTATCTGCCTCGCTTCCATCCCTCACAACTCGGCGGGGTGGAGAAGGCGGTCGACTATCTGGCCATCTCGCCGGCCGCCCGCGCCTCGCACTGAGCCGAGAGGATTTCATGACCATCGCTTCGGCAACGGGTGTTCACGCGCCGACCCGCAGTACCGTGACCGCCTCCGACGGCATCGCACTTGCGGTGTACGCCTACACGGATATCGATCCGCATCGGCCGACCGTGCTCGCCATTCATGGCTACCCCGACAACCATCATCTGTGGGACGGCGTCGCCGAACAGCTACTCGAGCACCACCGCGGCAAATACAACGTGGTCGCCTACGACGTGCGGGGAGCGGGCGACTCCGATCGCCCGGCCGCGCGGTCCGATTACCGCTTCGCGCAACTGGTTTCCGACATCGGCACGGTCATCGACAGCCTGGATGTCGGCCGGGTCCACCTGCTGGCGCACGACTGGGGCTCAATCCAATCGTGGGCCGCGGTCACCGACGAGACGGTGATGGGCAAAGTCGCCTCGTTCACCTCGATATCCGGGCCGCATTTGACCTACGCGGGCAAATTCCTGCGGTCGGCTCGCACACCGCGCGGTCTGATCGACGTGACCCGACAAATCTTCGCATCGGGTTATATCTGGTTTTTCCTGGCTCGGGGTTTGCCTGAACTTCTGATCCGGGCAGGCGTCGGGGTGAAACTCGTTGAGACCTTTGGCCGTATCGGCAACTCCAGCACCCAGAGCCGGCCCGGTGATCCGGTGCGTTCGGTCGGCGACTACGTCAACGGGCTCAACCTCTACCGCGCCAACATGCCCGGGCCCCTCATGTCGCCGGCCTCGCAACTGCCGCACACCACTGTTCCGACACAAGTACTGGCACCGCGGATGGATCTATTCGTCACGCCGGCGTTGCAGCGCTATACCGGCTCAATCCCGTTGGGCAGCAAGGTCGTTCCCATCGAGGGCGGCCACTGGGTAGTCACCGCGCGTCCAGACGTCATCGCCCGGCTGGCAACCGAATGGATCGATCGCCACGTCGACGGCACCACCCCGGCAACCGCGGGTGCCGTGCAATCGGGCCCGCGCGATGTGCGGGGCAAACTCGCGCTGGTCACCGGTGCGGGCGCCGGTATCGGTCGCGCCACCGCCCTGGAGTTGGCCCAGCACGGCGCCGACACCGTCGTGATCGTCGACCGCGACCTGGCCGCGGCGCAGGACACCGCCGCCGCGGTCCGTGCGACGGGTGTGGACGCCGAGGCCTACCAGGCCGATGTCAGCGACGAGCATGCGATCAATACGCTTGCCGCACAGGTGCACAACGACCACGGCGTGGTCGACATCCTGGTCAACAACGCCGGGATCGGGATGGCTGGACGTTTCCTGGAGACCACGTCGGAGAACTGGGACAACATTCTCGGGGTCAACCTGCGTGGCGTGCTCAATGGAAGCCGGGCGTTCGCCGCGCAGATGGTCGACCGTGGACAGGGCGGCACCATCATCAACGTGTCGTCGGCCGCGGCGTTTCTTCCGTCGAAGTCGATGATCGCCTACGGCACCACTAAAGCCGCCGTGCTGGCTTTCAGCGAATCGCTGCGCGCCGACCTCGCCGACGACGGCATCACCGTCACGGCGGTGTGCCCGGGATTCGTGAACACGAACATCGCCAAGAACACCGTCTATGCCGGAATGAGCGCCGAGGAGCAGGACAGCGCTCGGCACAAGGCCGACATCATCTACCGGCGTCGCAACTTCACCCCGGAGGCCACTGCCAAGGCGATCGTCAAAGCGGTCAAGAGCGGTTCACCGGTGGTTCCGATCGCGGCTGAATCGCGGGTCGGGTACGCGATGCGACGCATCAGCCCGTCGCTGATCCGGCTGCTGGCCCGCTACGACCTTCGGCCCTGAGGTCATTGTGTCGCAGAGTATTTGGGCCAGCAGGCCCGCAGACCTCTACGGCCGCCGGAAGCGCGACCGGTTCTCGACCGCGGTGTGGGGCCTGGTCGTGCTGCTCAGCGGCTTTTCCGTGGCGAGTCGCTGGAAACCCTCGCGGGTGGCAGCGGTGGAACGTACCTACACCGCGGTGATCACCAAACGCGAACTGATCAGCCCGGACGTGGTCGCGCTGACCTTCGCCGACCCGGACGGCGGTCTGCTTCCGTCGTGGACACCCGGGAGCCATGTCGACGTGCAGCTGCCGTCGGGCCGTCGTCGCCAATACTCGCTCTGCGGACCGCCGGGCCGGCGCGCGGACTATCGAATTGCGGTGCGCCGCATCGCTGATGGCGGTGGTGGCTCGATCGAAATGCACGACGCATTCGCCGTGGGCGACCCGCTGGTGTTCGAGGGACCACGTAACGCGTTCTACCTCGGCGGCGACGAACGCGACGTGCTGTTCGTCATCGGGGGTATCGGTGTGACGCCGATCCTGTCCATGATGCGGGCCGCGCAGCAACGCGGAATGAACTGGCGCGCAGTCTATGCCGGACGCAGCCGGAAATATATGCCGCTGCTGGACGAGGTGCTGTCGCTGGACGCCGAGCGGGTCACAGTCTGGGCCGACGACGAGCGCGGACGACTTGCTACCGCCGACGATCTGCTGATCGACGCGACACCGACCACCGCGGTCTACGTGTGCGGCCCGACCGGGATGCTGGAGTCGGTGCGCATCGCCCGCAATGAACATGCCGACGCACCACTGCATTACGAGCGATTCAGCCCGCCGCCGGTTGTCGACGGCAAGCCCTTCGAGCTCGAGCTCGCGCGTTCACAGCGGCTGCTCGAAATCCCGGCCAATCGCTCGGCGCTCGACGTCATGCTCGACGACAACCCGACGACCGCCTACTCCTGCCGGCAGGGCTTCTGCGGGACCTGCAAGGTCAAGGTGCTCGGCGGGCAGGTCGACTACCGGGGTCGTACCGCCGAATCCGTCGGCGAGATGCTGGTGTGCGTCTCGCGAGCGACGGGTGGACGCGTGGTGATCGACGCCTAGGTGGCCGGCGCCAGGTGCAGTTTGTTGGTCTCCTGGTAGCCCTCGGGGTTGCCACAGGCCGCGACTTTGTTGCTGATCCGCACGTCGCCGTCGAGCGTTGCGGGGTCCCAGGTGTAGTGGAACGCGATCGCGTCACGCACGTCGCCGCCGTCCTCGCAGGTGGCACCGCCCTTGCCGTCCAGCGTCCACCGGCCGTCGACCAGATGCGCGGTTCCGATGTGTTTGACCGTCGCGCATCCGTCGCCGCAGGGGGTGATGTACCAGTCGGCGGGAGGGTTTTGGTGCCCGTCGGGGAAGGTCTCGGTCTCGATGTAGTGGCCGTCGAGCGGATCGGCTGCAGCCACTGGAGCCGTGAGTGCCAGGGCGAGGCCGGCCAACATCGCGCCGGCGGCGAACCCGCGTGTGATCGTCATGATCCGGTTCCTTTCGTCGAGCTGGTCGGTGCGTCCGTTGGTGGGTATCACAGCAGCTTCGCCGTGCGCGTGCGTTTCGTGAACCGCCCGATGAACGCACGGTGACGGACGCGTGCGCAACCGACTGCTTTGCCTGCGCGAGCGTGCGCGAAATGCCGCTCGCTGCAGGTCGTGGAGCTGGGCCCGTCTAGGGTGTTGCCATGCGGGTAGCGGTGCTGGGCTCCAGAGGCAAGGTCGGTGCGACGATGGTGCAGGCGGTGCAGGCCGCCGAGGATCTCACGTTGTCCGCCGAGGTCGACGCCGGTGATGCGCTGAGCCTGTTGACCGACAACAAGACTGAGGTCGTCATCGACTTCACCCACCCCGACGTCGTCATGCCCAATCTCGAGTTCCTGATCGACAACGGCATTCACGCGGTGGTGGGCACCACCGGGTTCACCGAAGAGCGGCTACAGCAGGTGCGGTCGTGGCTGGCGGCCAAGCCCAACGTCTCGGTGCTGATCGCACCCAACTTCGCCATCGGGGCGGTGCTGTCCATGCACTTCGCCAAGCAGGCCGCGCCGTTCTTCGAGTCGGTTGAAGTGATCGAATTGCACCATCCGCAGAAGGCCGATGCCCCGTCCGGCACGGCGGCTCGAACCGCCGCGTTGATCGCCGAGGCGCGAAAAGACCTGCCGCCCAACCCGGATGCCACCAGCACCAGCCTGCCAGGAGCCCGCGGCGCCGACGTCGACGGAGTGCCGGTGCATTCGGTGCGGCTGGCCGGACTCGTCGCGCACCAGGAAGTGTTGTTCGGCACATTGGGGGAGACCCTGACGATCCGGCACGACAGCATCGACCGCACATCGTTCGTGCCCGGCGTCCTGCTGGCGGTTCGTCGGGTCGCCGAACATCCAGGCCTGACAATAGGTATCGAAACGCTGCTCGATCTGCAATGACCCCAACGCGGCGCGGTGTGCCCGTCCAGTTGATGATCGCGCTGATGTGCGCGGCACTGCTGGCCTACATCGTGCTGCTGGGCAGGACCGCGATCCTGATGATCGGCTCCGGTCGTGGCGTCGCGGTTGCCCTGGGCGCTGCATTGCTGATCCTGCCCGCAATCGGGTTGTGGGCGATGGTCGCCACGTTGCGTGCCGGATTCGCCCATCAGAAACTGGCCCGCCTCGCCGCTGAGGACGGGATGGAGCTCGACGTGAGCGCGCTGCCGCGTCGACCGTCGGGTCGCATCGAGCGCGACGCCGCCGACGCGTTATTCGCTGACGTGCGTGCCGAAGTCGAAACCCATCCGGGTGACTGGCGGCGCTGGTACCGGCTGGCCCGGGCTTACGACTACGCGGGAGACCGCAGCCGCGCGCGGGAGGCCATGAAGAAAGCTGTCGAGCTGCAGGAGCGTGAATGACCAGAACGCTGTTGATCGTTCACCACACCCCGTCTCCGGCCACCCGCGAGATTCTCGAGGCGGTGTTGTCGGGGGCCAAGGACCCCGGTATCGACGGCGTGGACGTGACAGCGCGCCCGGCGCTGGCGGCGACGGTATCCGATCTGCTCGATGCGGATGGCTATCTGTTCGGCACCCCGGCGAACCTCGGATACATGTCCGGGGCGCTCAAGCACTTTTTCGACACCGTCTACTACCCGGGGCTGGATCACGTGGCGGGCCGACCGTACGGCCTCTGGGTACACGGCAACAACGACACCGTCGGCGCCGTGTCGTCGATCGAGAAGGTCGTGACGGGGCTGTCGCTGGCCAAAGCCGCTGACGCGCTGGAGATCACCGGTGCGATAGACGCCGGTGTGCGCGAGCGAGCCTATGAGTTGGGTGGGACCCTCGCGGCGACGCTGATGGAGTGATCGCTGTCAGTGCGAGCGCAGGATCGTGACCGCGTTGTCGAACTTCTTGAACGAGTTGAAGGTATCCGCCGGAACACCGAAGATGGCCGACAACACCTGGGGCGGAATCTGACTCAGGGACTCACCGATGCCGATGTTGTCCTTGTCCTCGGCGGCGCTGGAGTTCTGGATGATCAGCACGTCCAGATCCTCGGTGCCGAGGTTCTCGAAGTAGTGCAGCGAACCCTGCGGGGCGAACACCAGGTCGTCGACGCGGGCCTCGAAGCTCTCGTAATTGCCGTTGCCGTCGATCAGGACCCAGTTCGCGACTCCCTTGGTGACCAGGTTGATCTCCCAGGCGCTGGGATGCCAGTGCGGTTCACGAATACCGCCGGGCTGCAACGTGATCAGCTGGATGCTGGCCTCCTGGCCGGTGAGTATCGGGAAGTTCTGTTCGTGCGCCTGCTTCTGCGAGCCACCGTCGTAGGTCGCCGGGTTCAGGGCGCTCAGCTCGAACAGGTGTGATCGTGAGGTGACCGTCTCGGCGGGTATGCGGGGGTTGCCGAAGCGTTCGGCGTCATCAGTCATCGATTTTCCCTACTGCCGTTTCAGGATCAGGATCGCTTTGTCGAACTTCTTGAAGGACTCGAAAGTCTTCTCGGGAACGCCGAAGAGCGCCGACAGCACCCGGGGCGGCAGTTTGCTGATCGACTCGCCGAGGCCGATGTTGTCTTTGGCCTCCGGCGCGCTGGTGTTCTGCACGATCACGATCTTCATGTCGTCCGAACCGCGGTTCTCGAAGTAGTGGAAGGAGCCCTGGGGCGCGAAGACCACGTCGCCGACCTGCTGGTCGAAGTGCTCGTGATTGCCGTTGCCGTCGACGAGGGACCAGCTGGCAACACCTTTGGTGACGATGTTGATCTCCCAGGCGCTGGGATGCCAGTGCGGCTCACGAATTCCGCCGGGCTGCAAGGTCAGCGAGACGATACTGGCCGCTTGACCTTTGAGGATCGGGAAGCTCTCTTCATCCGCCTGCTGGAAGTGCCCGCCGTCGAAGCTGCTGACCGGTGAGGCGCCGAGGTGGAACAGGTGCGAATGCGAGGTGATGGTCTCGGCAGGCAAGCGTGGGTCGCCGAAGCGTGCCGCATCGTCGGCCAGCGACACGTCACTGTCGGTGTGGTGACCGGCGACCAGGTGATCGACACCCACGCCGGCCGCGGCGGCCGCGCCGGCCAGGCCGGCTCCGCCAAGGACTTTGCGACGGTTGATCGACATCCGCTGAAATTACCCCAGCGAACAGACCCGGGCCACCGGTCAGCCTCGTTCAGGTTGCGCCACTCCGGGTCGAGGTGGGACGGCGGTGTCGCGAAGACGGGGGTCGGCACCCGGCCACGAAGTGCTCGTTCCTGCCGTACATGGGGGCCAATCCCGGTGCAATAGCGGCAGCGGCATGATGTGATCGGGATGGATGCCGAATTTGATCAGAGCCGATCCGAACAGGGACCGCAGTCGATGCGTCTGCTGATCGCCAACCGCGGTGAGATCGCGCTCCGAATCATCCGCACCGCAACCGAAATGGAAATCGGCACGGTTGCCGTCTACGCCGAGGACGACGCCGACAGTCCGCATGTGCATGCGGCCGACCAGGCCATCGCGCTGCCGGGCGCGGGACCGGCCGCCTACCTGGACCACGCTGCGATCCTGGCAGCCGCCAAGACGTCCGGCGCGGAACTGGTGCATCCCGGCTACGGGTTCCTCAGCGAGCAGTCCGAGTTTGCCCGGGCCTGCCAGAGCGCGGGGTTGACCTTCGTCGGACCGGACGCCGCCGCGCTGGAGTTGTTCGGCAACAAGTCTTCGGCCCGGCAGGCGGCGGCCGCGGCCGGGGTACCGGTGCTGGCCGCCACCGACGGGCCGAGCAGCGTCGGCGATGTCCATGCGTTCGCGGCCACACAGGGCGGCCCGATCGTGATCAAGGCGCTGTCCGGTGGCGGCGGTCGCGGCATGCGGATCGTCCACAACATCGAGCAGATCGACGACGCCTACCGCCAGTGCGCGGCAGAGGCCGAACTCGGTTTCGGCGACCCGGGGTTGTTCGCCGAAGCGCATCTCGCCGACGCCCGTCACGTCGAGGTCCAGGTCGTCGCCACCCCTGGCCGCGCCCTGGCACTGGGCGACCGCGATTGCAGCATTCAGCGACGTCATCAGAAGCTGATCGAAATCGCACCGGCACAGGGCCTTTCACCGACTCTGCGGCGCGATCTGCACCGAGCCGCGGTCCGGCTGTGCGCGCGGGCCCACTACCGCGGCATCGCCACGGTCGAATTCCTGGTCACCGGTGAACATTTCGTCTTCCTCGAAGTCAACCCGAGGATCCAGGTGGAGCACACGGTGACCGAAGAGGTCACCGGCGTCGACCTGGTGGCCGCACAGCTTCGGATCGCCCAGGGTGCGCCTTTTCATCAGCTGAGGTTGCCGGCCGGGGTGACGGCCGACGGCGACGACGTGGTCGGCGCGCTGGCCGCGGTGCGCGGTATCGCGATTCAGACCCGGGTCAACATGGAGACGATGGACGCCGACGGGACGGTGACGCCGGCGGCGGGCACCCTCGGGGCGTTCTCGCCGCCGAGCGGACCCGGCGTGCGGGTGGACACTTTCGGTCGTACCGGGCTGACTCCCAGCCCGCGATATGACTCGTTGCTGGCCAAGGTGATCACCCGAGTGCGCGGATCCTCGTTCTCCGCCGCGCTGCGCAAGGCGCAGACCGCCCTCGATGAATTCGGTGTCGAAGGCATCCGAACCAACATCAGCTTTCTCCGAGAGATTCTGTCGCACAGTGAAATCCACGCTGGCGCGGTCACCACTGGCTTCGTCGACGACAACCTTTCCGCCCTCGTGGGTGGCGTGCAGACCTGGAACCACGAGCTCCGGCCTACGACACCGGAGCTGTATCCCGGTGAGGAAGTGCTGCGCGCGCAGCTGGCCGGCACGGTGATCGAAATCGTGGCCGAAGGGACCGAACTGGCCGCGGGTGGACAGCTGGCGGTTGTGGAAGCCATGAAGATGCACCATGTGCTGGTCGCTCCGGACGCGTTGCGGGCGGGTCGGATTCTGGCTACGCCCGGTCAGGTGGTCGGTACCGGTGACCCGCTGGTGGTATTCACCCGGACCGGGGACGGCGGCGGGGCCGACCACGTCGCCGCGTTGGACCTGGTCCGAGAGCGTGCCGATCTCGACGAGGTGCGTCGCCGCCACCTGCTCACCCTCGACGAGGGTCGGTCGGCCGCGATCACCAAGCGGCACAACCAGAATCGGCGCAGCGCCCGGGAGAACATCGCCGACCTCGTCGACCCGGGAAGCTTCGTCGAATACGGCGCGCTGGCAGTAGCCGCACAGCGCAGCCGACGCTCGGAGGAAGACCTGATCACCAACACCCCGGCCGACGGCCTGGTCGCCGGGGTCGCGACGATCAGCGGTGCTGAGGTGGCCGTGCTGTCGTACGACTACACCGTCCTCGCCGGTACGCAGGGGATGCGCAATCACGCCAAGACCGATCGGGTCTTCGAGCTGGCCGCGCGCAAGAGGCTGCCCGTTGTGCTGTTCGCCGAGGGCGGCGGAGGGCGCCCCGGGGACACCGACGTCGCGACCATCGCGGGCCTCGACGTGCCGACCTTTCGTGCGCTCGGCGGGTTGAGCGGCCAGGTGCCGCTAATCTCGATCGTCTCCGGTCGCTGCTTCGCGGGCAACGCCGCGCTCGCCGGCACGTGCGACGTGATCATCGCAACGCCGGACGCGAACATCGGTATGGGCGGCCCCGCGATGATCGAAGGTGGGGGGCTCGGACGGTACCGGCCGGAAGACATCGGGCCGATCGATGTGCAGCGGCGCAACGGTGTCGTCGGGCTGGCCGCCAGTGACGAGGCACATGCCGTTGCGCTGGCCAAGCAGTACCTGTCGTATTTTCAAGGCCGACAGGGTGATTGGGAGGCGCCTGATCCGTTGCGGGCCCGACATGTAGTGCCGGAGAACCGGTTACGGGCCTACGACGTCCACCACGCCGTCGAGGCGGTGGCCGACATCGGGTCAATTCTGGAGTTAAGCGCCGACTACGGCGTCGGCATGGTCACCGCGCTGGTACGGGTCGAAGGCGTGCCGTTCGGTTTGGTCGCCAACAGCAGCCACCACCTCGGTGGTGCCATCGATGCCGAGGCCGCCGACAAGTTGGCCGATTTCCTGACGCTGTGCGAATCGGCTGGGCTGCCGGTCATCTCGCTGTGCGACACGCCCGGCTTCATGGTCGGCCCGGACGCCGAGGCCGACGCCACGGTGCGGCGCTTCAGCAAGCTGTTCGTCGTCGGCGCCCGATTGACCGTGCCGTTCGGCATGGTGATCCTGCGCAAAGGCTATGGGCTGGGCGCAATGGCGATGGCGGGGGGGTCTTTTCACGCCCCGCTGTTTACCGTCGCCTGGCCGACCGGCGAGATCGGCGGCATGGGTCTCGAGGGTGCGGTCCGGCTGGGGTTCAGCAAGGAACTGGCCGCCGTCGAGGATCCGACCGAACGACAAGAACTGTTCGACAAGCTGGTCGAGGCCGCGTACCAACATGGGAAGGCGCTGACCTCGGCGACGACGTTCGAACTCGACGACGTGATCGACCCGGCCGATACCCGGGGATGGATTGTCAGACTGCTGTGTAGAGAAGAAGGGAGTCGCTCGTGAAAGTTGCCGACAAGGTCGCCATCGTCACCGGCGGCGGCAACGGTATCGGTGCGGCGCTGGCGGCAAAGCTGGCGCAGCAGGATGCCCGGGTGGTTGTCGCCGACCTGGATGGCGCCGCGGCGCAGGCGGTGGTCGACGGCATCAACGCCGAGCGGCCCGGCGTGGCCGTCGCCTCCGGTGGCGACGTCTCCGACAGCGCACACATCCAGCAGCTGATCGCATTGGCGGACAAAGCCTTCGGACCCGTCGATCTGTATTTCGCGAACGCCGGCATCACCGGGGTGTCCGGCCTCGAGGTGACCGAGGCGCAGTGGGATCAGTCTCTGGACGTGAACCTACGCGCCCATATCCGCGCTGCTCAACTGTTGGTACCGGAGTGGATCGAACGCGGTGGGGGCTATTTCATCAGCACCGCCTCGGCCGCCGGGCTGCTCACCCAACTCGGCTCGGCCACCTACTCGGTGACCAAGCATGCTGCGGTCGGTTTCGCCGAGTGGCTGAACATCACGTTCGGCGACCAGGGCGTGCGGGTCAGCTGTCTGTGCCCGATGGGCGTCAACACCAAATTGCTCTACTCACCGGAGGAGTCCGACGACCCACTGGGCCGGCTCGCGACTCGCGCCGTCACCTCCGCGGGTGAGGTGATCGAGCCGGCGGACGTCGCCGAGATCGTGCTCGCCGCGGTCGACGACGAGCACTTCCTGATTCTGCCGCACCCCGCCGTGCTGGAGATGTACCGGCACAAGGGAGCCGACTACGACCGCTGGCTGCGCGGCATGCGTCGTTACCAACACAGCCTGATGGAGGCGCCATGACCACACCAAACTTCAACGGCCGCACCGCGATCATCACCGGCGGCTCGCGCGGGATAGGGCTGGCCGTCGCGCAACGGCTGGCGCTCAGCGGCGCGAACGTCGTGCTGACGTCCCGCAAACAGGAGAGTGCCGACGCCGCGGCCGAGCAGGTCGGTGGCAACACGATCGGCGTGGCCGCTCACGCGGTCGACGAGGACGCCGCCCGGCACTGCGTCGACCTGACGCTCGACCGGTTCGGCAGCATCGACATTCTGGTCAACAACGCCGGCACCAACCCGGCTTACGGTCCACTGATCGACCAGGACCATGCCCGCTTCTCGAAGACCTTCGACGTGAACCTGTGGGCTCCGCTGCTGTGGACCTCGCTGGCCGCCAAGGCCTGGATGCGTGAACACGGCGGCGCGATCGTCAACACCGCCTCGATCGGAGGCCTGCACCAGGCGCCGAACATGGGCATGTACAACGCGACCAAGGCCGCATTGATCCACGTGACAAAGCAACTGGCACTGGAACTTTCACCAAAGGTGAGAGTGAACGCGATCGCCCCGGGTGTGGTTCGGACCAAGCTGGCCGAGGCGCTGTGGAAAGACCACGAGGATCTGGTGTCGGAAGGTACGGCGCTGGGACGCATCGGTGAACCACCCGACGTGGCGGCGGCGGTGGCATTCCTGGTCTCCGATGAGTCGAGCTGGATCACCGGCGAGACCCTGGTGCTGGACGGCGGCCGGTTACTCGGCGATCCGGCGGGCTTCCGATGAGCGCCGCGGATGTGCGGGCCCGGGTGCGGGCGCTGCTCGAGCAACATGACCCCCAAGGCACCGACCCGCACGAATTCCTCGGCGCGCGCTTCGACGCCGGACTGGCCTGGGTGCATTTTCCCGTCGGCTCGGGTGGCCTGGACCTGTCGCGCAATTTTCAGCCAGAGGTCGAAGAAGAACTGGCCACCGCGGGTGCGCCACCTGGTGGCGGCGGGGCGCGCAACGGCATCGGGATGGGGATGGCCGCGCCGACCATCGCCGCGTTCGGCACCGAAGAGCAGCGCCGAAACTTCTTGCGGCCGTTGTTCACCGGCGAACACATCTACTGTCAACTGTTCAGCGAGCCGGGTGCCGGGTCCGATCTGGCCGGGGTGGCGACTCGTGCGGTGCGCGACGGTGACGGCTGGATTGTCAACGGGCAGAAGGTCTGGACGTCGAGCGCGCAGAACGCGCAGCGGGCGATCCTGGTGGCGCGGACCGATCCGACCGTTCCGAAACACCAAGGCCTGACGTACTTCGTGCTGGACATGACCGATCCGGGTGTGGATGTGCGGCCGCTGCGACAGATCACCGGCGAGGCCGAGTTCAACGAGGTGTTCCTCACCGATGTGCGCGTGCCTGACGCCAATCGCCTGGGTGCCGAGGGCGGCGGCTGGAAGGTCGCCACCACGACGCTGAACAACGAGCGGGTGGCGATCGGCTCGATGGCCGGCGGAACTCGGGAAAGCGGGATCATCGGCAAGGTCACCGAATCCTGGCGCGCTGAACCGGAATTGCGTAACGCCGCGATGCACGACGAGCTGATGCGGCTGTGGGTGGACGCCGAAGTCACTCGCCTGACCGGGCTGCGGCTGCGTCAGCGACTGGCAGTCGGACAGCCCGGTCCCGAGGGCGCCGGGATGAAGGTGACGTTTGCCCGGCTGGCGCAGGCGGTTTCGGGGTTCGAGATCGAACTGCACCCGGAGGAGGGGTTGCGGTACGACGATTGGACGATGCGGCAACCCGACGCGGTCGACTTCATCGGGCGCGAACCCGGATACCGCTACCTACGCGCTAAAGGCAACTCGATCGAAGGTGGTACCTCGGAGATCCTGCGCAACACGATCGCCGAGCGCATTCTCGGTCTTCCGCCGGAACACCGGGTCGACAAGGACGTGGCTTACAAGGATTTGGAACGATGAGCGATCTGCTGTACTCCGACACCGAAGAGGCGTTACGGGACAGCGTTCGGCGGCTATTCGCCGACCGGTGTCCATCCGAGGCCATCACATCGTTGTACGACGCTGCACCACAGGACTTTTCCGGCGTCTGGCGGACACTGACAGCCGACCTCGGCCTGGCCGGGCTCCTGGTTCCCGAGGACCTGGGCGGAGCGGGCGCTACGGCCCGCGAAGCCGCCGTGGTGATGGAGGAGATCGGCCGCGCCGTCGCGCCGGTGCCGTACCTGACCAGCGCGGTGGTGGCCACGGTGGCGCTGCTTCAGTCGGGGGACACCGCGACGGTCAAAGACCTTGCAGCAGGCGCGCTCACCGCCGCGTTGGCGGTGCCGCTGTCCGCCACGCCAGGTGACGCGATCACCGGGGTGAGCCCGGGCATCACCGGCCGAGTCGCCAGCGTCGCCGGCGCCCTCGAGGCCGACTTGCTGCTGGTTCCGGTCGCCGGACCCGACGGCGTGGAGTTGCACACCGTCGCCCGCGATGCGGCAGGGGTGAGGGTGACACCGGTCCTGAGCCTGGACATGACGAGACCACTCGCCGATGTCGAGTTCACCGACGCCGCCTCGACACGTGTCGGCGCGGGATCGGCTGAGGCGGCGATTTCCGCCGCGTTGGAAACTGGTGCGGCGCTGCTTGCTTCGGAGCAACTGGGCATCGCGACGTGGTGCTTCGAGACCACGTTGGCCTATGCCAAGCAGCGCAAGCAATTCGGCCGGGCGATCGGCTCGTATCAGGCCATCAAGCATCGGCTCGCGGATCTGTGGATCGAGGTCAACTCGGCCACAGCGGCGGCCCGCTACGCCGCCGACACCTGCGCTCGTGAGGATGGCGACGCGGCGATCGCTGCGGCGGTCGCGCAGGCCTATTGCAGCGGCACCGCCGTGCACGCCGCCGAGGAGTGCGTCCAATTGCACGGTGGCCTGGGCATGACGTGGGAGTATCCCGCGCATCTGTATCTGAAGCGGGCCAAGAGCGATCAGTTGGCGTTCGGCACCGCGTATCGCCACCGCGCCCGGTTGGCCGGGTTGGTGGATCTTCCGGCGTCGTAGGGGATAAGGCATGGACACGCGTATTTTGGGCGGCAATCTCGAGGTTTCGGCCATTGGCTTGGGCTGCATGGGAATGAGTCGCGGCTTCGGCCCATCAGGATCCAGGGCCGACATGATCGCGGTGCTGCGCGGCGCGGTGGAGCGTGGTGTCACGTTCTTCGACACCGCAGAAGCCTACGGAGACAACGAAGAACTGGTCGGCGAGGCGCTGGCTCCGTTTGTCGGTCAGGTGGTGATCGCGACCAAGTTCGGTTTCGCCTTCGGAGCCGACGGCAATATCGCCGGGCTGAACAGCCGGCCCGAGCACATCAGAGAGGTGACCGAAAACTCCTTGCGTCGACTGGGAGTGGAGACGATCGACCTGCTCTACCAGCACCGAGTCGACCCCGATGTCCCGATTGAGGAAGTCGCCGGGACGGTCAGGGAGTTGATCGACAGCGGAAAGGTGAAGCACTTCGGGTTGTCGGAGGCGTCCGCGCAGAACATTCGTCGGGCCCACGCCGTGCAGCCCGTGACGGCGTTGCAGAGCGAGTATTCGTTGTGGTGGCGTGAGCCGGAGAGCCCGGAGACCGGCGTGCTGTCGACGCTGTCCGAACTGGGCATCGGCTTCGTTCCCTACAGCCCGCTCGGCAGGGGCTTTCTCACCGGAAGCATCAGCGAGAGCACACAATTCGACAGCGCCGACATCCGAAACAGCATTCCGCGTTTCGCCAGTGACGCCCGCGAAGCCAATCGCGCCGTCGTCGATCTGCTGCAGACGATCGCCGACCGCAAGGGCGCGACGCCCGGGCAGATCGCGCTGGCCTGGCTGCTTGCTCAGCAACCCTGGATCGCGCCGATCCCCGGCACGCGGCGCCTGGAGCGTCTGGAGGAGAACCTCGGATCGGCCGATATCGAGCTGAGCGACGACGATCTCCGCGAGATCGACGCTGCCTCGGCAGGCATCGAGGTACAGGGTGCGCGCTATCCGGAGTTCATGCAGAAACTGATCGGGCGCTGACCTGACGGGCGATCTCGCCGTAACGCTCGAAGCGGTCGGGATCGCCGACGGCGTTGTAGAGCACCAGCCGGGTTGCCGTCCCGGCGTATTTCTCGATCAGCTTGTCGGCCAATGTATCCCACGTCGACTCAGTGGCGAATACGGCGATGTGATCATCGCTGACCTGGGCGGCCATCCCGGCGAAATCGCCGGCTTTCTGTTTTTCCCGGATCCGGGCGGTGGTGCCATCGAACCCGGCTTCGTCCCAGATGAATGCGTAGTTGGGGGTGCTGCCGTAGAAGGCCATGCTGGCGCGAACCGATTCGCGTTGCGTGTCGCGCTCCTCGTCGGTGTCTCCGACAATCGTCATGACCGGGACGATGACGGCGATGTCCGACGGTGACCGGCCCTGATTATGCGCTCCCTCCGCGACTTTCGGCATCACGTGACGGGCGATGTAGCCGGGCTCTCCGATCGGATGGACGTGCACCCCGTCGGCTACCTCGCCGGCCATCCGCAGCATCCACGGGTTCACCGCGGCGATGTCGACTTTGGGGTCGGGCGCATCGATCGGGCCCGCACTCCACTGCGGGGTGATGAAGTCCAGGTCGTAGAACTCGCCGTGGTGGTCGAGATTGCCGGACCGAAATGCCGCGAAGCACGCCTTGACCGACAGCAGGTAGTCACGTAGCCGCGGACCCGGCCGCTCGAATTCCGCGCCGTAGCGCCGAACGACGTGGGTGCGCACCTGCGTGCCCAGGCCGAGCCGGAAGTTGCCGCCCGTCGCCTCCTGGATTTCCCACGCAGCGGCCGCGGTGACGAAGGGGCTTCGGGGAAACGCCACCGCGACCCCGGTCGACAGTTCGAGACCCGGTGCGGCCTGGGAGGCGACCGCGGCATTCAGGTAGGCGGTGCGGCCCGTCTCGGTGAACAGCAATCCGGAGAAGCCGACGGCCTGGGTTCGCCTGGCCAGGTCACCGATCTCACCGAGCGGCTGCGGGACCGTCATCGCATCGACGTGCATGGCGGATCAGTATGCGCGCTCTCGCTCAGCCGCGTGCCGCGGTGCGGAATCTTTCGCGATAAGCCTTTGGCGAGACGCCGAGTTGGTCGACGAACACCCGCCGAAGACTCTCGGTGCTGCCGAATCCCGCCACCCGCGCGGTGTCGGCGACGCTGTGGCCGGCATCGAGCGCGGCACGCGCGGCGTCGATGCGCACGGTTTCGACGTAGCGGGCCGGTGTCGTCCCGAGCTCGGACTGAAACAACCGAGTCAGTTGCCGCGTACTCAGTGACGCCAGTGCGGCAAGACTGTTCACGCTGTGGTCGGCCGCGGGAGAGGCTGAGATGGCATCGGTCACTTTGCGCAGCGGGGACTGCGGCGGGACGGCGGACTCGACCAGTACCGAGAATTGCGACTGGCCACCCGCTCGCTTGAGATAGACGACCAACCACCGGGCGACGGAGCGGACCAGTTCGACGCCGTAGTCCATCTCGACCATCGCCAGGGCCAGGTCGATGCCCGCTGAGATCCCGGCCGAGGTGTAGACGTCACCGTCGCGGACAAAGATCGCGTCCGGTTCGACCGTCACGTCGGGGAACGCCCGCGCGAACAAGGGGACGTCATGCCAGTGGGTGGTGGCGCGCCGGCCATCGAGAAGCCCGGCCTGGGCCAGGATGAACGATCCGGTGCAGATCGAGGCAAGCCGTCGAGTTCTTCCGGCGATGGCTGTGACCGCCTCGACGAGCTCCGGATCGATGGGCCGTCGCGGCAGGTTGTCGCTGCCGGTCACCATCACGGTGTCGGCCGCCTCGATCGACCCGATTGCTGATGTGACGCCCAATCGCGTCCCAATCGATGTGGTGACGTCACGACCACCGACCGATGCGAACACCAGCCGATAGTCAGCGCCGAATCGATTGGCTTCGGCGAAGACCTCACCCGCTCCAGCCACATCGAGCATCGTCACGTCGTCGAACACGACGATGACCACCACGCGCGACTGCGCTTCGGATTCAGCCACCGACTCATTGTGTCGCAATTCGTGGGAAAGACGGCTGTCAGGACTAGGGCGCGCTGACCACAGGCCGTCCCACAATGAGTCCACCAGACGAAAGGAACGATCATGGCCGTTGAGTCCATCGACACCGTCGCGGGTATCCGCGTGCCCGACAGCGCGTTGGCGCGCGAAGTCACCGAGCTCGTTCGCGACGTCGAAGATGAGTTGCTGTTCAACCATTCCCGGCGGGTGTACTTCTTCGGTGCTCTGCAAGGACTGCGACGCGGGCTGCGGCCCGATCTCGAATTGCTGTACACCGCAGCGATGTTCCACGACCTGGGCCTGACCGAACGCTATCGCTCGTCCAGTGTCCGCTTCGAGGTCGACGGCGCGAACGCGGCCCGAGACTTCTTGACCTCGCACGGCTTTGACGAAGCCGGCGCCGCGACGGTGTGGCTCGGCATCGCGCTGCACACCACTCCTGGCGTGCCCGAATTCCTGGCGCCGGAAGTCGCCTTACTGCAGGCCGGTGTGGAGGTCGACGTGATCGGGGTGGGGCGCGAGCAGTTGGATCCGGAAGCGCTGGCCGCGGTGACGGCCGCCCACCCGCGCCCGCAGTTCAAGCAGCGCATCCTGGCGGCGTTCAACGACGGTATGAAGCACCGGCCGCTGACCACCTTCGGCACCATGAACGCCGACGTGCTGGCACGTTTCGATCCCGCGTTCGACCGGGTCGACTTCGTCGACCGGATTCTGCACAACAGCTGGCCGGAGTAACAGCAGCCGCCGGGGTGCTAACCGAGATTCGCCCCGAAGAAGTCGCGGGTCGTCGTCCAGTGCCGCTCGGCGGCGTCGGCGTCGTAAGCGGCGTTGTCGGGTACCGCGTAACCGTGCCCCGCGGCATAGGTCTCGATGGTGTGCTGGACCCCCGCGGCGGTCAGCGCTTTGTCCAGCTGCTCGGCCTGCTCGTCGGTGAACGAGGCGTCGTTCTCGGCTCCGCCGACGTAAATGGCCGCCTGGATCTTGTCGGCCCGCAGGTGTGGGCTGTCGGCGCCGTCGGTGACCAGTCCGCCGCCGTGATACGACGCGGCGGCTGCGACGCGGTCCGGCACCAGCCCGGCGACGGTCAATGCCGCGCGACCGCCCATGCAGTAGCCGGTGATGCCGAACTTCGTGCCGCTGACTTCGGGCCGGGCCGCGAGGTAGTCGAAGTAGGCGGTCGCGTCGGACGCCCACTTCTCGGCGGTGATGCTGCCGATGAAAGAAAACAATCGCTTGCGTTCGTTCTCGTCGGAGAACGCGGTCTTCAGGTCGAACGGGGCCCAGTCGCCCTGCCGGTAGTACACGTCGGGCAGCAGCACCGCATAACCGGAATCGGCCAGGGTTGCGGCCATGTCGACGAAGGTCTGCCGGACGCCGCCGGCGTCGGGGATCATGACGACGCCGGGCCAGGGGCACTCGCCTTCGGGGGTGAACAGGCGCACGGGCACGGAGCCGTCGGCGGTGGTGACGGTGTCGGTGGTGTTCGGCATGCCCTCCGTTCTACTCCCCGCGTCTCGAGGTCATCCCATGGCGTCGACCCGCCGCGCCCTGCTTCGCAGCGCTTGCGATCGCCGCGGGTCTGATGGCGTCGACCCGCCGCGCCCTGCTTCGCAGCGCTTGCGATCGCCGCTACGCTAAGCGGCGTGCCGATTCCCACCCCGTACGAAGACCTCCTGCGGCTGGTGCTCCAGCAGGGCACACCCAAATCCGACCGCACCGGCACCGGCACCCGCAGCCTGTTCGGGCATCAGATGCGGTTCGACCTGTCCGAGGGCTTCCCGCTGATCACCACCAAGAAGGTGCACCTCAAGTCGGTGGTCTACGAGTTGCTGTGGTTCTTGCGCGGCGAATCCAACGTGAGCTGGTTGCACGAGCACGGGGTTTCCATCTGGGATGAATGGGCCAGCGACACAGGCGATCTCGGCCCGGTGTACGGGGTGCAGTGGAGATCGTGGCCGACACCGTCCGGAGAGCACGTCGACCAGATCACCGCGGCTGTGGATCTGCTCAAGAACGACCCGGACTCCCGACGCATCATCGTCTCGGCCTGGAACGTCGGTGAAATTCCTCAGATGGCGCTGGCCCCATGCCACGCGCTGTTCCAGTTCTACGTCGCCGACGGTCGGCTCAGCTGCCAGCTCTACCAGCGCAGCGCCGACCTGTTTCTCGGCGTGCCCTTCAACATCGCCAGCTACGCGCTGCTGACACACATGATGGCCGCACAGGCCGGTCTGGATGTCGGTGACTTCGTCTGGACCGGCGGCGACTGCCACATCTACGACAACCACGTCGAGCAGGTCACCGAGCAGCTCAGTCGCGAGGCCCGGCCCTATCCGAAGCTGCTTCTCGCGCAACGCGACTCGATCTTCGACTACCGCTACGACGACGTCGTGGTCGAGGGCTACAACCCGCATCCGGCGATCAAAGCGCCGGTCGCTGTATGAGTGACCTGGGTCTGATCTGGGCGCAGTCGACGTCGGGGGTCATCGGGCGGGACGGCGACATCCCGTGGCAGGTGCCGGAGGACCTGATCCGCTTCAAAGAGGTCACCCTCGGCCACACCGTGGTGATGGGCCGCCTGACCTGGGATTCGCTCCCGCCGAGATTTCGGCCGCTACCGGGCCGCAAGAACGTCGTTCTGACCCGCCAGCAGGACTTCGTGGCCGAAGGCGCGACGGTTGTGCACCGCCTGGACGACGCGCTGGCCGACCCGGACACCTGGGTGATCGGTGGGGCGCAGATCTACACTTTGGCGCTGCCGCAGGCCGCCCGGTGCGAGGTCACCGAAATCGATCTCGACCTGCCCCGGGACGACGGGGATGCCGTCGCGCCGGTGCTCGACGAGCGCTGGATCGGAACGGCCGGAGAGTGGCACACCAGCCGCGCCGGCGTGCGTTACCGGTTTCACACCTACCACCGCTCCTGACCTGCACCGGAAGGTCCGCCTGACATACTCGTCGGGTTAGTCACAAACGGTCTTCGTGGCGTCTCGACAAGGGGGTATTGGCATTGACAACCGAATCCACGCAGATGTTCACCCGCACATTCCGGGGTTACAACCCGTCCGCCGTCGATGCTCACATCGAGGTGCTGACCACCAAACAACAGTTCCTGCTCAACGACGTCGAGAGCTTGCGAGCCAGGCTCAAGGACTCCGGCGACGAGGCGGACGCGTTGCGCAAGGAAGTGGATGTCTTGACGGACACCTCATCCTCGCCGCATGCGTTGCAGGAGCGGATGGCGAAGATGCTGCGTCAGGCGGTCGACGACGTCTCCGAGATGAGGGCCGAGGCGGAATCCGAGGCCGCGTCGCTGGTCGCGGCCGCCGAAGCTGAGATCCAGGCCACGCAGCAAAGGCACAAGGACGAGTTGGCGGAACTCGCCGTGCAGAAGAAAGCGCTGGAAGCCGAGTACGTCGAGGCCAAGGAATTGCTCGAGGCCGAAGTGGCGAGCATGCGCGCCGATGCCGAAGAAGAACGCGAGCAATTGCTGGCCGACGCCAAGCTGGAAGCCGACCACTACCGCGAGCAGGCGAAGGCGGAGGTTGACGAGGCCAGTCGGCAACGGCTGAAGGTCTTGGAGCAATTGATGGGCGTCTACCGCGACCTGGAAGCCGTCCCAGCGGCATTGCAATCCGCGTATCAGGAAATCAAGAATCCATCGGAGTCAGGCGCCGTGGCTAGTGGCAACTCGGTCCGTTGAGTTATCCGCTGCACAAGCTCGACGGATAGCTGTTGCGGCTCAAGGATTTCACGAACCCAAACCGCAAGCGGCAGTCACCCGCGCGCACCTGCGCCGGCTGATCTCCCGCATTCAGGTGCTGCAGTTGGACTCCGTGTCGGTTGCGGTGCGGGCCCACTACGCGCCGGTGTTCAGCCGGCTCGGGCCCTACGATCGCGACGTGCTCGACCGCGCGGCATGGGCGCACAGCGCGCGTTCGCCGCGGTTGCTGGTCGAATATTGGGCGCACGAGGCCGCGTTGATGGCCGTCGACGACTGGCCGTTGATGCGTTGGCGGATGGGCCAATACCGGCACGGCCGCTGGGGAACTCGCATCGTCAAAGCGAATCCGAAGCTCGCCGACAGAATAGTGGCCGCCGTCGACGAATTGGGGCCGAGCACCGCGGGGCAGATCGAGGCGCACCTGTCCACCGCGCCCCGCGGCCCCCGGGGAGATTGGTGGGGGAGTCGCAGCGACACCAAGTGGGTGGCCGAGGCGTTGTTCGCCGCCGGCACGCTCACCACGGCGACCCGGGTCGGTTTCGCCCGGCACTACGACCTGGCCGAAAAGGTCTTGCCGGCCGAGGTGGTGGCCCGCCAGGTGGACGAGAGCGAGGCCGTGCGCGAACTCGTGCTCCGGGCCGCCGGCGCGCTCGGGGTCGCGACCGAGCCCGACCTCCGTGACTATTTCCGGCTGGCTCCGAGCCAATCGAAACCTGCGGTGGCGCAGTTGGTCGCCGACGGCGAACTCGAGCAGGTCAATGTCGATGGATGGCCGGTGCCAGCGTATCTCAGTGTGGGACAGACCATTCCACGGCAGAACCGTGGCACTGCACTGCTGTGCCCGTTCGACCCGCTGATCTTCTTCCGTCCGCGCGTAGAGCGATTGTTCGGGTTCCACTACCGCATCGAGATCTATACGCCGGCCGGCAAGCGTCAATACGGCTATTACGTGTGGCCGTTCCTGCTCGACGGTGAATTGGTCGGACGGGTCGATCTGAAGGCCGACCGCTCGGCGGACACATTGCACGTGCTGGGCGCCTTTGTCGAAGAAGGTCAGGCGCCTGCGCGGGTGGCGGAGGCGTTGGCGCCGGAGCTGCAGACTATGGCAGGCTGGCTGGGTCTGGCGGGCGTGACGGTCGGCCGCCGTGGCGATCTGGCCGCGGCGTTGCGGTCGGCTCAGGGTAGATAGATACCGCGGATGCGGTGGAAGCGGTGCCGCCGGAGCAGGGCGTTGGCCGCGATCAGCCCCGACATCACCGCTGCTTCGATGCAGCCGGCGTTCATGGCGCAGTCTGTCCAGTCGCCGGCCAGAACCAGGTTGTCGTAACCGCTTTCGTCAGGCCGCAGCCGGTACCGCTCGGTGCCGGGGACCGATTGCACGTAGCGGTCTGATGGGTCGACGTTGACGCTGACGTGTTGGCTGTCCAGCGCCGCGCGACCCCGTTCGCCGTTGACGCCGCTGAGCAGATGCCAGTCGAAACCGTTGTCGTCGAACGCATTCGGGAAGAATGGCCGAAGGTTCCGGTCGACGAACGCGGCAGCGTCGTCGCGTACCTGATTGTCGTATCTCTGCAAGTAGCCGGCTCCCGAATCGCTCGTCGGCCACGCCGCGTTCATCGTGCCACAGAAATAGGCGACGGTGCCCGGGCGGTCATGTTCCGGCCAATCCTCACTCCACAGCGTCTGCGGCATCGAAGCCCATGTTTCGAACGGCCGCAGGTAGGCGCTGATCGTCACAGCCGGCTCGTGCCAGCCCAGCGTGGGTTCGTCCGGGCGAAGCCAGAGCTGAAACGCGTGAGTGGCAACGGTGCGTACGCGTGACGTCATCTCCTGCCAGTCGGTGCGGTCCTCGATCAACTCACCGGCGACGATCGGCAGCATGCCCACCGAGACCGCGAGCACCACGTGGTCGAAATCGACACCACGGCGCAGGATTCGGGTCTCGGCATCGTTGGCTTCCGACCAGTAGGTCTCCAGTGCGTGCCAGCCACCACCGGGCGTCTGCTCCCCGGACAGCTGTTCGGTCAGGGGAGTGCTCGGAAACACCGGCAGCCCATGGACTTTGGTCAGCGGCTCGTAGGCCTGGTGCCCGTCGGCGAGGTGGACCTGGCGACCCATGGTGATCGAGTCGATCGCCAGCCGGTGGTCGTCGAGGTGCAGCGCGTCGAGGCGGTGGAAGAATTCGAATTCCACGCCGCGTTGCCGCAACGCTTGGTATAGCGGCGCGACCACGATGTCGCCCATACCGGCGGTCATCTTCCAGAAGATGGCGCCCTTGTATTGGAACAACGCCAGCGCGGTCAAGAAGATCGCCTGTCCCGCACCGAAAGCCGGTCGCTGCGGGTCGGCATCTTCGTAGGCGAACACCAAGTCGTACAGGCCGCGCACCAGCGCGAAATCGAGGACGTCGGGATGCGCCCCGTGGCGCAGAAGCCATGCGTTGTAATCCTCGTCGTTGATCGCTCGGAAGCCGCGGGGATCGGTCACCAGGTTGTCGGAAAGAATCCCGCGGATTACCGCGACCATCATTGACAGCAGTTGCCAAGACCGCCGGTGGTCCGGGCGCCGCTCGCAATCGAGCGCCTCGCGGGTTGCATCGACCGCATTGTCGATCATCGCGCTCAACGACGGCCTGGCCGCGTCCGGGTCGGCGAGTGCCATCAGGGCGGCCGCCGCGGCGCACTGGACGGCGTCGACCCACCGCGACACCGGCGCAGGTTCGGCTGACGTGGACAGTTCCAAGCCGATAGGCGCTGCACTGCGCTGAGATTCGGCGAAATCGCGCACCAGTTGCACCGCCCGACGGGTGAACTCGAAAACGGTCATCTCGCGCCCGGTGGCATCTGGTTCCCCCGGCAGGCCGTCGTTGCGGGTGAACGTCCCCAACCACATCAGCCAGTCGTTGCCGAACCGATCCGCCAGCCCCAGGTTGTCCCCGGGAATGAGGGCCTGATCCCACGTTTTGATCGGTGCGGTCGGATCGGTTGTTGCACGGTCGATTTCGCCATAACACTCGCGGAGCATGCCAAAGGCATTCTCGTAGTAGCCCAGCCAGATATGCAGACCGTGTTCTTCGATACGGCCGTTCGGGCCACGGCTGGATGCGCCTTTCCCGCCGAGCCGCCAGCCACGCTGATAGACAGTGATGGAGTCGAAACGGTCACGCCATCCGGGTTCACTGAGCCGCCAGGCCGTGCTCAGTCCAGCCATGCCGCCTCCGATGATGGCGACCTTGCCTCCGGGCCGGCTCACCCCAGCAGTGCCCGTGCTCGAGTCAGCTCCGGCCACCCGCTGTCGGCGAGGAAGCGGCTGATCGCATCGGTGAGGACACCTCGACCGGACTCGCCCTGCAATTCGAAAACATCTATGGCGGATCGTAATTCGAAGATCGATGCTCCTTGTTCACGAGCAGTCGCAATCGCCGCCTGCAGGTCGGAGTCGCGGGCGTCCACCTGGGCGGCCGTGTGGGCACGCAGGCGCAGCAGCTCAGCCCGGTAGAAGTTGAGGCCCGTTTCCATGCCCAGTTGCAGGGCGGTATCGAGACGTTCACGCGCCGCGTCGAGCCGCCCAGAGGCGGTAAGCAGTCGCGCCAGCACCGCGTCATAGAACGACACGAATAGGATCGCTTCCGCCTCGCGCCAGCTTTGAACAATGAAGTCGAGCATCCCGAGGTGAATCTCCAATTGGTCGACTGTGCCTGCGGAAAGAGCGGCCAGCGCGTTGACCGTCGCCAACTGGGCGGTGCCCATCGCGACCCAGTAGTCGAAGCCGTGCCGTTGGGCCTCCGCCCGGAGATCCTCGGCCAAGGCCGCGGCGCGATCGAGCTGGCCGGCCTCGGTGCGCACCCAGATCTCGTAGCAGCGCTGGAAGGCATGGCTGAACGGGCCCTGGGGGAAGTCAAGCTTTGCCGCGCGGTGCACGGCGTCGGCGAACAGTTCCTCAGAACCCGTCAGGTCGCCTTCGACGCAACGTGCCAACGAAAGGTGCGTCTGTGCAGACACGGTCGGCTCGTTGGGGACAAACCAGGCGGTGTCGAAGTTAGGTATGCCCGCGGCTGCCAGCGCTGCGGTAGCTTCCTCGAGGATGGCGCGCGATTCGGCGAAATCCCCGCTATACCAAGCGACGATGCCGAAGGCCACATCGTTGGCAGGGTTGAACCAGTGTTGGCGGCTCGACCATTTGGCGCGCATGGATTGCGACAGCTGCAGTGTCCGCCGGAGATCGCCGCGCGGCAAGTAGTACGCCCACAGGGCGGTCAGGGTCGCGAAAAGCTCAGTCTCGCGCAGGTCCGCGCTCGCGAGTTGCAGGCACCGCTCGAAGTCGACGGCGGCCTGGGGGCTGGCGGTGCCCTCCGCTGCCGATGCGAGGAAGCCGCGCCGCAGGCGCAGGCGCGTCTCACGGCGATCGCGCTCCGGACCCGGTGCCGCGCGTTCGATCTGCGCGATGGCGAGGGTGAGGTGAGCGCGCGCCTCGTCGAGTCCGCCCCGACGCCGGGCGTCGTGTGCCGCCTGCCGGTAAGCATCCGCTGCCTCGTCGAATCGCTCCGCACGCTCGTAGTGCACCGCCACCAGATGCCAGTCGGGATTCTCCGAATCGCGCACCAGCACGTCGGCCACCCGGCTGTGCATTATGCGGCCCACGCTGGGCGGTGGTAGCTCGTAGGCAACCTCGCGGAGCAACTCGTGCCGGAAACGCCAGCTGTCAGCGCCAGTCGGCTCAAATACGCGCGCGATCTGCAGTTCGCGAATAGAGTCTTGCAACTCGGATTCGGTCATATCCAGGACGCCACGGAGGATGTCGCCGTCGAACCCTCGGCCAATCGTCGCGGCGGCCTCGACGACCTGAATAGTCTTGTCGCTGGCGCGAAGACGAGCGAACAGCGGCTCATAGAGCGCGTCCGGCACCCGCGCCCAGCGTGCGCCGTCAGTGGGCTGCTCGTGCAGTTTGGTGACGATCTCCTCGATGTAGAGCGGCACTCCGTCGCAGCGGTGCTGCACTTCGGCGCGCGCCTTGGCGGACAAGGTCGGGTCGAGCGCGGTGATCAGTTCATCGGTTTCGGCGACCGTCAGCGGCGCGAGGTCGAATGTCTTGATCTCAGCGATGTTGGGCAGCAATTGGGATTCTCGGGCGGTGATCACGACGAGCAGCCGTCCGGTGTTCGTGCGCAGCAGCGAATTCACGACACCCAGTGTCGACGAATCGAACCACTGCACGTCTTCGGCGAGGATCACCGCTGGACCCTCGGCGACGATGGCAATGAGATACCGCTGAATTGCTTTCGCGATCAGACGGGACAACTTGGCGCCCTCGGCGTGAACGGGCTCATAGCCGTGGTCGGCGGATACTCCCAACACCAGAGCCAATAGCGGGACTGAGGATTCCGGCTCGATCCCGTAGGCGCGCACCTGCTGCTCCAGCAGTCGTAACCGGTCGGCCTGTTCAGTGGTTCGCTCGATCCCGCAGCGTTGCTCGAGGAGGGCGCGGATCGGATACAACCCGACGTCGCTGTGAAACGGGGAGCCAATCAGTGCCAGAACGGGATTGCCCGACTGTTCGGCGATGTCGGCCGCCACGGTGGCCAGACGACTTTTGCCCACGCCGGCCTCTCCGATGAAACCCACCCCGGGAGTGCGTAGCGAGCCGCTCTGTGCCTCAACCCAACTGGATTGCAGGTGGCTTAATTCCTCGGCGCGCCCGACGAGTGGGCCGAGCGGTATCCGGGTCCAGTTGACGCGTTCACCGACAACTTGAAAGTGCTCGACTGGTTCCGCGATCCCCTTGACAGTCTGAGCCGTCCTGGCTTCGAGGTCGAAGTAGGGTCGGGCCATCGGTGCGATCGCCCCGGAGACCACTACGCCATTCGGCGGAGCCAGCCCGGACACCCGGGATGCCAGGTTGGCGCCGAGTCCGTAGACATCGTCTTGTTCGACATCGAGATAAACCAGGCCGCGGTGGATTCCGGCACGCACCGAGATCTCGAAACCGAATCGCGCCTGAACGTGTGTGCTGAGCCGCGCCACTTCGCGGGTGATGTCCAAACCGGCTTGCACTGCCCTTCGCACGTCGTTCTCATGCGCTTTGGGGTGACCGAACACCGCTAGCAATCCGTCGCCTTTGGTCGAGAAGACGTGACCCTCGTAGCGGTTGACGGCGTCGTTGACTTGCTGGCGGTAACGGCCGATTACAGTGCGGTAGATCTCCGGCTCGACACGGGTGGACAGCGCGGTCGAATCGACGACATCAGCGAAAAGAATTGTCAGACGGCGTAACTCGCCGGTGCCGGCGGCCGGGGTGGCCAGCAGGTCTTCGGCCTCGCGGTTGCCGCTGTCGACCGCGAGCACCTGCTGAGCCAGTGCGCTCGCGGTCGCGCGGTCCCCACCGTTGAGGGCTTTTACGGCACGGTCCAGCAACTCGTCGATCGTGCGCGGCGGTCCGGGCGTGCTCACAGGTCGATTATGACGTCTTTTTCGACGGAATACGGCTCTGCGCAGCCTATTTGAGTCAGCCGGACTCGCCCGCGGTAGGTGCCGCTCGATAGGTTCGGCCAGTTGACTCCCACCCGGAACGAGGTGGCATGAATGCGCACGACCGGCGGAACGAAATACGTCGACTGGGCGGGGATGATGCACGCCGGCGCCCCGTCTTGGACAAATGGCTTGGCGATCGACAACGTCCGCTTGAATTCGTTGTCGGGATCAATCTTGATGAAGTCCGAAAGATCGCGCGCATCGGGGATGTGCGGCAGGCATGGGACCGGGTTCATCTCCAGGCCTGCGGTCAGGACCAGGTTGACCAGTTGCTGAGTCGACTGGGCCCATTTCTCGGTACTGAAAGTTCCATTGTTGATTTGCGTATTGGCCTGCAGCACAATGCCGCCCGCTTGATTGACCAGGCGCCGTGCCTGCTCGGCCCACTGTCCGAAGAGTGAGGGTGTGGTCATGTGTCGTTCCCCTGGGTCGGGTTGCGTAGCCGCTCGAGGTAGCGCCACGGATCGGTGGCCAGTCGCACTGCCAGGTCGGTGCCGTATGCGATGGTCTCCTCGATGGGCACTTGGCCGGCTGCCAGCTTGGCCGCGATGGCTGCGCTCTTGGCGGACATGTGGTCGATGCACTCGTTTGTCATCTCGATCGCGACCTCGACGGCCCGACGGCTTGGGTCAGGCGACTGATCGGGCTCGCCCGGGTGGCCCGGAGATCCGTCGTGCGGCGGCGCAGCGGACGGTTCCCAATCCTTCCAGCCCTGAGTGTTCTGGGCCCGCTTGCTGACGCCGCCGATCAACATGTCCATACCTTCGTAGCCGTATCCCATGGAGCACGCGAAGATCGCCCCGGCGATCCAGGACAGGTTGTGGAATGCGACGACTTTGCGGGTGCGCACCCTCACGCCGCGGGATGCGGGGTCTTCGCTCGTCGCATTCATCCTGATGAAGCCCTCGTCGACCACCACTCGGCCGTCGCCCTTCCCGTCGGGGACCGGGTCGTCGTCGAGTGCGTAGTTCAGATACGCCGTCACCGGGGGTTGGTTGGCGGATGGCCCTTTCCAGTATTTCAGCGGCGTCACCATTTGGGGGGTGCCGGTGATCGGACACGTTGTGCTCACGTGCTCGAGCACCCTATGCCAGCCGTCGGCTCTCGTGGGCTTGGGGTCCATCGCGCAGAAGAACGACAGGCACCGGTGCCAGTTCAGCGGATCGACGACATTTTTGATATCGACCAGCGAGACATCCGAGCTCTCGAATTCCGTTGTCAATACCGCACTCAGGTGGCCATGGACCCACTTGGATTTGAGGTCGCACAGCGGCACCGTGGCCACCTTGCCGTCAATCAGATTCTGGCGGACCGCGGAGCGCATGACGCTGGGAAAGTCATCGCGCTCGTGGAATGCGCTGCGCAGTAGCGCGAGAAGGCCGTTGCCCGCGGGTGTGCCGGACTTACTTTCACTCGAAGGCGACAGGGGGCTTACGACCTGCAGTGTCCGCGAAAACTGAGCGTCCCACTCGTCGAGTCCCTGATACATCGGGAGTTGGCTGAGTGCCCCGATGGCATAAACCATCCGGGACAGTTGCACGGCGCTCAGCGAATTGGCGTCATCCTCTTCGTCGGGCGGGGATTTTTGTGCCTGAAGCACGGTCAGCGCATCGCTCAACTCCGGGGCAGTCGCGGAACCTTCCTCGCGCGGGCCCGCGCCGGGACTGTGGTGCAGAAAACCCAGTAGTTCGTCGTACCAGCCGGCGTTGGCTCCGGTGCTGCCGGGCAGGTACCGCTCGACGGTCTGTTCGACGCCCGCACCATGGTTGCCGGTCACCGCGCGATCGAGAGCGCCGTACAGCGCCAGAAGAGCTTGGTTGACCGTTGCGACAGCGGGAGCAGTCATTGAGACCTCCGGAGCCGGTTTGCCCAGGTAGCATACCGTCGCACGCGTCGATTTACAGCGTTAACTCAGATGAAATATTGTTTGCCGAAATACGGCCGACTCCGCAGGAGGGTTCGTTGACCAAACGGGGGTTCAACGACGACGGCACGATCGACGACCTGCCGTGGGCCTCGGTGTTCGATCCGGCCGCAAATGCCCGGGCGCTCAGTGCGATTCAGGCTGAGGGCTTCCGGGCCGCCAGCCGTATCGTCGACCGCTTCGTCCGCGCTGTGGAGCCCAAAGTCGATGGGGGAGCGGCCGACGCAACCGGTGAGGGCACCACGGTGGGCGACAGCCTCAACGAGTTCGAGCGGCTGACCCGCGCCTGGTGGTCGATGACTGGGCAGTTTCTGCTGCGGTCGTTACCAGCGACGGCCAAAAGTGGCAGCGATTCGGTGAGCCTGGACACCAGCGACCCCGGCGCTGGGGGCGGCGTGAATGTCGATGTAGCCGTGGGCGAGTCGGCCCAATGCGAGATCTGGCTGCACAACCGGGGAACTGACGACCAAGGCGACGTGCGGCTGCACGTCAGCGACCTGCTTAGCCACGACGGCAATGTCATTCCGTCAACTGCGGTGCGAACCGACACCCAGGTCGTGCCGATGCCCGCTCGATCCAGTCGGGGCGTTGGCATCGTCATCGCCGCCGGGCCAGAGGTCCGGCCAGGCATCTACCGAGGCACCATATTGGCCAGCGGCAACCCCGATCTGTGGCTGCCGGTCACGCTCACCGTCCGGCTGCCCAACACATGACCAGCACCGCCGACCGTGCCGCCTTGGTGAGCGTAATCGATGAGCGTCTGAGGGAAGTGGCCAAACTGGTTCGCCGATCCATGCTTGACGCGATGCCTGACGGTGAACCGAGTCAGTGGCTCTACGCACCGATGCGGGAGTACCCGTCACGGCCGGGCAAGGCGCTCCGGCCGGCGCTGTGCCTGTCGGCAGGCCGGGCCTTCGGCGCCGAAGCGAACGAGCTGCTGGGCCTTTCGGTCGCGATCGAACTGCTGCACAACGCGTTTCTGGTCCACGACGATATCGCGGATGGCAGTGAAATGCGCCGCGGCAGACCAACTTTGGCGGCCTCGCACGGTATGGCCGCGGCACTGAACGCCGGCGATGCGCTAGCGGTGGTCGCAGGGCAGGTGTTGCGCCGGGCAACCCGGCGCCTGGACCGTGACCTCGCAGATCTGGTGTGGGCCGAATTCGACACCATGGCCATGCGCACCCTCGAGGGGCAGGCTACCGAGGTCGGGTGGCAGCTCGACAACGTCGAAGATGTGCGGCCCGACGACTACTTGCATCTGATCATGCACAAGACGTGTTGGTACACCACGATTCATCCGCTGCGGGTCGGTGCGATCGTCGGTTCACGCGGCACCGCCGACCTCGGACCGTTGGTGCGGTTTGGCTTCCACTTCGGCGCCGCGTTTCAGATTCGCGACGACCTGCTCAACCTGGTGGGCGACGAACACCTTTACGGCAAGGAGATTCTGGGCGATCTCTTCGAAGGCAAGCGGACACTGCCGCTGGTGCACCTGGCCTCCACGGCGCAAGGCCGCGACCGCGATCTGGTGCGGGACTATCTGCGGCGCAGCCGGCCCGAGCGATCGGTAGAGCTGGTGCAACGCGTGCGCGCGCTCATGGACGAGTACGGCAGCATCACGTTCACCAGTGAATACGCCGAGGGCATCCTGCTGGTAGCCGAGGAGTATTTCCAGGAGGCCTTCGCCGACGCGCAGCCCGGCCCGGACCTTGATTTCCTGCGGGCACTGGTGCCCTACGTCTGGGCGCGCTGGCGCTGACGCGGCTGGTCTGATTGCCGGGCTAGGGTGTTTCACCGTGGCAGAGACCGCGCCGTTGCACGTGCAACTGATCGCCAAGACCGACTTCCTCGCTCCGCCCGATGTGGACTGGAACACCGACGCCGACGGTGGCGAGGCGCTGACCGAGTTCGCCGGCCGCGCGTGTTACCAGAGCTGGTCCAAGCCCAACCCCAAGACCGCGACCAACGCCGGCTACCTCCGCCACATCATCGACGTCGGGCACTTCTCGGTGCTCGAGCACGCCAGCGTCTCGCTTTACATCACCGGCGTCTCGCAGTCGTGCACCCACGAGCTGATCCGCCACCGCCACTTCTCCTACTCGCAGTTGTCACAGCGCTACGTCCCCGAAAATGACTCGCGGATCGTCGTACCGCCAGGAGTGAGCGAGGACGAAGAGTTGCAGCAGATCCTCACCGAAGCCGCCGACGCCAGCCGCCTCGCCTACACAGATCTGTTGAACCGGCTGGAAGCCAAGTTCGCCGATCAGCCGAATGCGGTGCTGCGCCGCAAGCAGGCCCGTCAGGCTGCCCGGGCGGTACTTCCCAACGCCACCGAGACCCGCATCGTGGTCACCGGCAATTACCGCGCGTGGCGGCATTTCATCGCGATGCGGGCCAGTGAACACGCCGACATCGAGATCCGCCGACTCGCGATCGCCTGTCTGCGGCTGCTGGTTGACGTCGCGCCGGCGGTGTTCGGCGATTTCGAGATCGCCACCCTCTCCGACGGCACCGAGGTGGCGACCAGTCCGCTGGCCACCGAGGCCTAAGCAAAGGGCGCCGCACCGGCTAAACGGTTTGGTACCGCCAGGTAACCTTGGGTCCGTGAGCACGGGCGGATTCGACGTTTACGCACGCTTGGGCACGTTGCTGACCGCCATGGTGACGCCGTTTGCTCCAGACGGCTCCCTGGACCTGCCGGCGGCCGCCCGATTGGCGGTCCACCTGGTCGACTCCGGCTGCGACGGTCTGGTGGTGTCCGGGACCACCGGAGAATCGCCGACAACCACCGACGCTGAGAAGCTCGCGCTGCTGCGAACAGTTCTCGAAGCCGTGGGTGATCGGGCCCGCGTCATCGCCGGCGCGGGCAGCTACGACACCGCGCACAGCGTCCACCTGGCGAAGGCCAGCGCCGCCGAGGGGGCACACGGCCTGCTCGTCGTCACGCCCTACTACTCGCGGCCCCCGCAATCCGGATTGCTGGCGCACTTCACCGCCGTGGCCGACGCGACGCCGCTGCCGGTACTGCTCTACGACATTCCGCCCCGCTCGGTGGTGCCGATCGAATACGACACGCTGCGTGCGCTATCCGCGCACCCCAACATCGTCGGGGTCAAAGACGCCAAGGGCGATTTGCACGCAGGCACGCAGCTGATGGCCGAGTCGAACCTGGCCTACTACTCCGGTGACGACGCGCTGAACCTGCCCTGGCTGGCGGTGGGCGCCACCGGATTCATCAGCGTGATCTCGCATCTGGCCCCCGGGCAGCTGCGAGACTTGTTGACTGCCTTCGCTTCTGGTGACCACGCCACCGCCCGCAAGATCAATGTGGCGATCGCCCCGCTGTCCAATGCGATGAGCCGGCTCGGCGGCGTCACGCTGTCCAAGGCCGGGCTGCGGTTGCAGGGCATCGAGGTCGGCGACCCACGGCTGCCGCAGGTGGCCGCGACGCCCGAACAAATCGATGCGCTGGCCGCCGACATGCGCGCGGCTTCGGTGCTCAGGTGATCCGGTGGAGGTAGACCTGCAGCCGCCGGGTCCGTTGGCCAAAGGTGGCCTGCGGGTGACGGCGCTGGGCGGAATCAGCGAAATCGGCCGCAACATGACCGTTTTCGAGCACCTGGGTCGTCTGCTGATCATCGACTGTGGGGTGATGTTTCCCACCCACGACGAGCCCGGCGTGGACCTGATCCTGCCCGACCTGCGCCACATCGAACACCGCCTCGACGACGTCGAAGCGCTGGTTCTCACCCACGCACACGAAGACCACATCGGCGCGATCCCGTTCCTGCTCAAGCTGCGTCCCGACATTCCGGTCGTCGGTTCGAAGTTCACCCTGGCCCTGGTCGCCGCGAAATGTCGGGAGCACCGGGTCAAGCCGGTGTTCGTCGAAGTGGCCGAGGGCATGCGCACCACCCACGGTGTGTTCGAGTGTGAGTACTTCGCGGTCAACCACTCCATCCCCGACGCGCTGGCCATCGCGGTCCGCTCAGGCGCCGGGACGGTGTTGCACACCGGCGACATCAAACTCGACCAGCTCCCACTCGACGGTCGGCCCACTGATCTGCCGGGCATGTCCCGGCTTGGTGACTCCGGCGTCGACTTGTTCCTGTGCGACTCGACCAACGCCGAGATTCCGGGCGTCGGGCCGTCGGAGAGCGAGGTCGGCCCGTCGCTGCACCGGCTGATCCGTGGCGCGCAGGGACGTGTCATCGTCGCGTGCTTCGCCTCGAATGTCGATCGCGTGCAACAGATCATCGACGCCTCGGTGGCGCTGGGCCGGCGGGTGTCGTTCGTCGGACGCTCGATGGTCCGCAACATGGGAATCGCGCGGGACCTCGGCTTCCTGAAGGTGGACGACTCGGACATCGTCGAGATCGGCGCCGCGGAGATGATGTCGCCCGAGCAGGTGGTTCTGATCACGACGGGCACGCAGGGCGAACCGATGGCGGCGCTGTCGCGGATGTCGCGCGGCGAACACCGCAGCATCACGCTGACCGACGGCGACCTGATCATCTTGTCGTCTTCACTCATCCCGGGTAACGAAGAAGCCGTCTACGGGGTCATCGACGAGCTTGCCAAGATCGGCGCCCGGGTGATCACCAATCAGCAAGTTCGCGTTCATGTCTCGGGGCACGCCTACTCGGGTGAGCTGCTGTTCCTCTACAACGGGATCCGGCCGCGCAACGTCATGCCGGTGCACGGCACCTGGCGGATGATGCGGGCCAACGCGAAGCTCGCCGCGAGCACCGGTGTGCCGGAAGAGTCGATCGTGTTGGCCGAGAACGGGGTCAGCGTCGACTTGGTGGGCGGCGCGGTAAGTATCGCCGGCGCGGTTCCCGTCGGCAAGATGTTCGTCGACGGGTTGATCACCGGGGACGTCGGGGACACGACCTTGGGCGAGCGGCTCATTCTGTCGTCCGGCTTCATCGCGGTGACGGTCGTCGTACGGCGTGAGACGGGCAAGCCCGCAGCGCCGCCGCAATTGCACTCGCGTGGCTTCTCTGAAGACCCCAAGGCGCTGGAGCCCGCGGTCCGCAAGGTCGAAGCGGAGCTGGAATCGCTTGTGGCGCAGAGCGTCACCGATCCGGCTCGGATTGCTCAAGCGGTCCGGCGAACGGTCGGTAAGTGGGTGGGGGAGACCTACCGCCGCCAGCCGATGATCGTGCCGACCGTCATCGAAATCTGACCTCGGGGTCGAGCAGGCCCATTGCCTCGATGATGTGGCCGAACAACATTCCGACGAAATTCGTCAACTGACTGCGTCCCAGGATGAGTTGTTGGCGCAGCGGCGTCGCCGTGGTGAAGTCGCCGCCGGCCATCTGATCGAGCAGAGCGATTCCGCCGGTGTACTGGCGGCGCAGCTCGGCCACCCGTTGGCGCAGTGATCCGACCACGTGCAGACCTCCGGGTGCGACGTTCAGCACCGACAGCAGACGGTCGACGTAGATGGTGACCCGGCGTTCGTCCGGATCGTCTTGGGGGCCGAGATCCAAACGGCGCGTCGCGGCGTCGAGGACTGCCGCCTGGTGGGGTGACAGGTAGCGGTAGGCCGGTTCGGCAAAAGCCCCCGGCAGTATGCCCGTGAGCGGGACAGCCTCGTCGCTGGCCACGTGTCGAGTATGGCCCCGCCAACGATCGTGACGTGGGACTGCCCACGTCACGGCGTGTCGAGACGTGTCGGTTTACGTCTTTTCGGCATATGCCGTCCATTCGATCGGTGACACGGTGAGATGGCGGCCGGTTGGTTCGATGTAGCGCTGCGTGATCAAGTCCGGACCAGCTTGCTCTCGGAGTTGCCAGCCGTGGCCCGCCAGAAACGTGGCAACTTCGTTCGGCGGCAATCCGAAATGCCACAACTGTCGACGCTGGACAAACCTGCGGTACAAGGCTTCCGCTCCGTACAGGTTGATGCCGTCGATGAAATCCTTTCGGACGTAGGTGAACACCAGTCGACTGCCGGCCGCCGTCGACCGTTGCCGGGCCAGTGTGGCGTGGACGGCGTCGGGGCTCAGATACTGGGTAACGGCTTCCCAGACGAACAGGGTTCGGGTGTCGCGCCGATAGCCGTGATCGACCAGCGTGGCCATGACGTCGTCGCGCTCGAAGTCCAACGGCACCAATCGAACTGAGCCAGGTGGCGTTCCCAGTGCCTGCCGCACTGCGGCGGCCTTGCGGGCGATGTTGACCGGTTGGTCGAGTTCGAAGATCGGGATGCTGGTCGCGTTCGCCAAGCGGTACGCGAGCGTGTCGAATCCGGCCCCCAGCACCACCACCGCGTCGATGTCGTCGAGGGACGCGGTGACAACGTCGGCAATGTAGCGCTTACGGCAGTTCGTGGCGGCCCACAAGCCGGGGCCCTCACGCTCCATTGCGGCAATGGTCAACCTTCGCAACAGATTCGGGGGTGCCACGTTGAGGAGCCATCGAAGCGGCGCCGGCAGGAACTTCACCGCGAGGTCGTCGTCGACCAAACGTCGATGCGGCGATTCGGTCTGCTCGACGGCGACCAGCAGCATCGGCCCAAAAGCCGTGTGTGCCGCCGGGTTTCCTGGCATCTCGGCTACTTGTTGAGGAAGCCCGCATCGACCGGCAGGGTCACGCCTGTGATGTAGCGGGCTTGGTCGGACACCAGCCATGCCACGGCGTTGGCGATGTCCTCGGCCTGCAGCACTTCCACCGGTAAGGCGTTACCCATGGCGCCCGGCGAACTGGTCGCGGCAGCCATCTTGGCCAGCCACTCTCGGGTGAACTCGTTGTTGATCATCGGCGTCTCGACCCCGGTGGGGTGGATCGAGTTCACCCGAATATTGCTTTGTGCCAGCAGGTTCGCGTAGACCCGCATCAGCCCGACCACGCCGTGCTTGGCGGCCGCGTAGCCCACGGATCCCGCGTCAGGGCTGCCCACGCCGGCGAGTCCGGCCGCGGAACTGATCAGCACGATGGATCCGCCGGTGCCCTGTTTGACCATGACCGGAATCGAAGCCTTGATGGTGTTGTAGACGCCCGTGAGGTTGACGTCGATGACGTCGTTCCAGCCGTCGTCGCCAGATGCCATGGGCGCGATTCCGGCATTGGCCACGACGATGTCGAGGCGGCCGAGCTCGTCCACACCTGCCTGCACTGCGGCAGTCAACGCGGCGCGGTCGCGAACGTCGGCCTCCTTGGCCACGATCCGGGCCCCGGTGTCCTCGACCAGCTTGACGGTGGCCGCGAGATCCTCGGAACTGGCCAACGGGTACTTGACGCTACCGATGGATGCGCAGATGTCGATGGCAATGATGTCGGCACCGTCGGTCGCCAGCCGGACGGCATGGGCACGGCCCTGGCCGCGCGCCGCCCCGGTGATGAAGGCGACCTTGCCCTCGAGTGGCCTCGCCGGGCCCGCGCCTGTCACCGGCGAATCTGTCCCTTGTCCGGATCGCCGGCGGGAACGGGCTGGAGCATCTTGATGTCCGGCGCCCCGACGAGGTGCTCGCCCGCCGCGCCGAACATCTTGCCGACCGCCGGGGCGGTGCTGTGGGTCTTGAGCGCCTCCTCGTCGGCCCACTGCTCCACGAACACAAACGTCTCACCCGACTGGTTGACCGAATAGAGCTGACAACCCGGCTCCTCGTGGACCTCCTCGGCCGCGGTCGTGAGAATGTCACGAACGATGTCGACCGATTCGGGTTTGACGGTCAGGGTGGCGACGACGACGACGGGCATAACGGCTCCTGGGGGGTCTGAGCAGTGCGTGCTACGTGACGGGTGTCACCCTACCCAGCCATTTCGGCCGCTCATTCACCGGTCAGATGGTCACGCTCTGGTAACCAGTGTGGCGGATGGTGTGGATGGTGCATTTGCGATTAGGCTTGGCCCATGGCAAGCAAGACTGTCGCGCGGTCCGGAGCTCGAACGAGCAGGTCAAAGGGGGCGGCGCGGGGTACACGATCGCCGCAGACGCGTAAGAAGTCGGCCCGTCGACCTGCAGCACCGGCGAGGCGCCCGGCCCGGCGTCACAACCGCGGTTTGGTGGCCGGAACGGGGCTGGCCGCAGGCCGCGCCGTCCGTGCGACCTGGCTGATGCTGGCCAAAGGCACCGGGAGCACCGCCAGGTCGGTCGGCCGGGCTCGCGAAATCGATCCGGGTCACCGGCGCGACGGGATCGCCCTGGCGCTGCTCGGTGTCGCGGTCGTGATCGCCGCCGGATCCTGGTTCCACGCCGCCCGTCCGGTAGGCGCCTGGATCGATGCGATGGTGCGGGTGTTCATCGGCTCCGCCGTCGGGGTGCTGCCCGTCGTGCTCGCCGCCGTGGCGGTGTTGCTGATGCGCACCGAGCCGAACCCGGAGGCCCGGCCCCGGCTGGTGCTGGGTTCGACGATGGTCGCCTTGCCGGTGCTGGGGTTGTGGCATCTGTGGTCGGGCTCGCCGGACTCGCCGGCCGGGCGCGCCCATGCCGCGGGCTTCGTCGGCTTCGCCATCGGGGGACCGCTTTCCGAGGGCTTGACGCCGTGGATCTGCGCGCCGCTACTTTTCATCGGTGCGTTGTTCGGCTTACTGCTGTTGACCGGCACCACGATTCGTGAGGTGCCCGAGACGCTCCGGACCATGTTCGGCACTCGGATGTTCGGCTACAACGACGACGACGACGACTACTACGACGACGATGACGACGCCGTCGACCACGATGTCGCCGACGACTTCTCGGACGGCTACTACGACGAGGCCTCGGCGTACGGCGACGACGAGGCGCAGGCGTGGCCCTCGAGCGCCGAGCCGGTGGTGCCCGACGAGACTCCGACAGTGCCGGAGCCGGCAGCGTCGCGCAGTCGCAAACAGGCGGAGAAGGCCCCGAAAAAGACTGCAAAACAAGACACTTTGGTGCTCGACCGGGTCGTCGAAGGCCCGTACCACCTGCCGTCGCTGAATCTGCTGGTGGTCGGCGATCCGCCGAAGAAGAGGAGCGCGGCCAACGACCAGATGGCCGACTCGATCACCTCGGTGCTCGACCAGTTCAAGGTCGACGCGGCGGTCACCGGCTGCACCCGGGGTCCGACCGTCACACGTTACGAAGTCGAACTGGGCCCCGGCGTCAAGGTCGAGAAGATCACCGCGCTGCAGAAGAACATCGCCTACGCGGTCGCGACCGAGAGCGTCCGGATGCTCGCGCCGATTCCGGGTAAGTCCGCGGTCGGCATCGAGGTGCCCAACACAGACCGCGAAATGGTGCGCCTGGCCGACGTTCTCACCGCCCCGTCGACCCGCCGCGATCACCACCCACTGGTGATCGGGCTGGGCAAAGACATCGAGGGCGACTTCATCTCGGCCAACCTGGCCAAGATGCCGCATCTGCTGGTCGCCGGCTCCACCGGTTCCGGTAAGTCCAGTTTCGTCAACTCGATGCTGGTTTCGCTTCTTGCCCGGGCCACACCCGAAGAGGTCAGGATGATTCTGATCGACCCGAAGATGGTGGAACTGACGCCCTACGAAGGCATTCCGCACCTGATCACCCCGATCATCACCCAGCCGAAGAAGGCCGCTGCGGCGCTGGCGTGGCTGGTCGAGGAGATGGAGCAGCGATACCAGGACATGCAGGCGTCCCGGGTCCGCCACATCGACGACTTCAACACCAAGGTGCGCAGCGGGGAGATCACCGCGCCGCTGGGCAGCCAGCGGGTGTACCGGCCCTACCCGTACGTGCTCGCCATCGTCGACGAGTTGGCCGACCTGATGATGACCGCCCCGCGGGACGTCGAGGACGCGATCGTCCGCATCACCCAAAAGGCCCGTGCCGCAGGCATTCACCTGGTGCTGGCCACCCAGCGACCGTCCGTCGACGTGGTCACCGGCTTGATCAAGACCAACGTGCCGTCGCGGCTGGCGTTCGCGACGTCGTCGCTGACCGACAGCCGGGTCATCCTGGACCAGGCCGGCGCGGAGAAGCTGATCGGCATGGGCGACGGATTGTTCCTGCCGATGGGTGCGAGCAAACCCGTCCGCCTTCAGGGCGCCTACATCTCCGACGAGGAGATCCAAGCCGTCGTCGCGGCCTGCAAAGAGCAGGCCGAGCCCGAATACACCGAGGGCGTCACCGCGGCGAAGTCCACCGGTGAGCGCAAGGACGTCGACCCCGACATCGGCGACGACATGGACGTGTTCCTGCAGGCGGTCGAGTTGGTGGTGTCGAGTCAGTTCGGTTCGACATCGATGCTGCAGCGCAAGCTGCGCGTCGGGTTCGCGAAGGCCGGCCGGCTGATGGATCTGATGGAGACCCGCGAAATCGTCGGGCCCAGTGAGGGTTCCAAAGCGCGCGACGTGCTGGTCAAGCCCGAGGATCTGGCCGGCACGCTGATGCTGATTCGCGGTGGCGCCAACGCCGACGGCTCCGACGACGACGACTAGACAGTCAGCAGTTCTCGTAGATGCGAGACATCTCTACTTCCAGGGGTGGTCGCCGGTAATTCGGTTCGTGACGCTCACAGCCGCCCACAATGATTCGAACAGGCCCGTCGCCACTGTGAAGTGTCAATTCAACTGGGCGATTGAACTGTCGAACCAGATCCGCGATCGACATCGCGATCAGGCGACCCTCGGATGCGGCGTTCGGCCCGGATGGCAGGCCGGCCTCGATCTCGGTTTCAGCCTGGCTGCCGCGTTCAGCTGGGATATGAGTCGACCCGCTGACGTCGGTACGTGATCCCAGGAGTTCGGTGATCTGCCGCCACAAGGCCGTGTCTGAGTCGCTGGGAGGGTTCGGTGTGGAGGTGTATTCCTGCGGCCGAAAAGTTTGGTCGACCACGTTCATGATTCGCCATGTGGTGTTGGCCAACGCTTGGTCGCTCCGCTGCAGCGCTCGTGCGGAAGCGTTCGGCGTGCCGGGCTTGAGAGTGATGAAAATGTCTGGACCCCGCGCGGGTCCACCCGAGGTCGGCTGGCTCAAGTCGACATATTCGGCTATCGGGAAGTGGACGGCACGCAGCCACGCGGCGGTGCTGGCGCCGACATCGGCTGCGCTGAGGTCAAGCGGTGGCGATGCGTTGTCGCCGAGCTTGAACGTCGCCTGCGAGTAATCGACGAGGTAGTTGCTTTTCAGTTGCGGTGTTGCAGGATAACGGATGTCGAGTTCCGTCCGGTGGCCGCCGAGGTGATTGGTTTGCAGCAGTTCGACGAAGGTGCGGCCGACTTCCACGGCTTGCTGCTCGGTGACTCGGTTGTCGAGTCGTGCGGTCAGGTTGAGATTCTGGCCGTTCTCGAAGCTCGACTCGTAGCGCATTTCAGTGCCTGCAACGCCGGGCATTGTCTTGATCAGCTGATCCAGCCGCTCGGCGTCGTCCCGGTGGTCGGAGAGACACCCTGATGTCGAACACACCACCGCCGCGGTCAATGCGATAACCCTGCGCACCGTCAGAGCACCAGCAGCATCCGCGAGTTGCCCAACGTGTTCGGCTTGACGTAGCTGAGATCCAGGAACTCGGCGACACCGATGTCGTAGGAGCGCTGCATCTCCTCGTAGACCTCGGTGGTCACCGGGGTGCCCTCGATCTCGGTGAAGCCGTGCCTTCCGAAGAACTCGGTCTCGAAAGTCAGCACGAACAGGCGCTCGAGCTGGAGCTCACGCGCGACGCGTAGGAGCTGATCGACGATCGCGTGGCCGATACCGCGACCGGTCATCGAAGGATCGACGGCTACCGTGCGAACCTCACCCAGATCGGCCCACAGCACATGCAGCGCGCCACAGCCGATCACCTTGCCGTCGTACTCGGCCACCCAGAACTCCTGGACGGCCTCGTACAGCGTCACCAGGTTCTTCTCCAGCAGGATCTTGCCGGCGTAGGTGTCGACGAGTTGCTTGATCAACGGGACGTCAGAGGTGTGCGCGCGCCGAATCGTGGGCCCGTCGGCCGGTGCTGCACTGGCTGCGCTCACGAGTTGCAGAGTATCGGTCGGAGGCCTCCCGGCGACGATGCAGAGCGCGTGGCGCGATGGGAGGAGCGGGCAATAAGCCTGCTGCGGCTGGTAACCGATATTCTGATGCCGTGTCGGGGCAGCCTCAGTCAGGTCCAGTAGTCCCGCGCGTTCGGGTCACCAACCTGGCCAATGTGCTCACCCTGCTGCGGCTGGTGCTGGTGCCGGTGTTTCTGTTGGCCCTGTTCGCCGGTAGCGGGCACGAAACCGCCAGCCGCATCATCGCTTTCGTCGTGTTCGCGGTCGCGGTCATCACCGATCGGCTGGACGGGGCGCTGGCGCGCAACTACGGCATGGTGACCGAATTCGGCACGATGGCCGATCCGATCGCGGACAAGACCCTGGTCGGCGCCGCGCTGATCGGGCTGTCGATGCTGGGCGACCTGCACTGGTGGGTGACGGTGGTGATCTTGGCCCGCGAGGTCGGGATCACCGTGCTGCGTTTCGTGATGCTGCGCCACGGCGTCATCCCCGCGAGTCGCGGCGGCAAGCTCAAGACCCTGGTGCAGGCCGTGGCGATCGGATTGTTCGTGCTCCCGGTATCTGGGGCCTGGCTGATGACCGCCTGGGTGATGATGGCCGCTGCGATCGTTCTGACCATCCTGACCGGGTTGGATTACGTGGTGTCTGCCGTCAGGGACAGCCGTGGACGACCCGCTGCTCACTGACGACGCCCGTGGCCTCGTCGCTGATCTGACCGTTCGCAACCAGAGCGTCGCGACCGCGGAATCGCTCACCGCGGGGCTGCTGGCGGCGACGCTGGCCGGTGTCCCCGGTGCTAGCGAGGTGCTGCGCGGCGGCCTGGTCACCTATACCCAACAAACCAAGATCCTGCTGGCCGGCGTCGCCCCGGAGATTCTCGAAGAGGTCGGTCCGGTCGCGGCGCCCACCGCGCGGGCGCTGGCCGTCGGCGCACGTCAACGCTGCGACGCGACCTGGGGTGTCGGGTTGACCGGCGTCGCCGGACCCGAACCGCACGGCGGGCACGACGTGGGCACGGTGTTCATGGGGCTGGCCGGTCCGGTCGACACCGAAGTGATCGAGTTGCGCTTGACCGGGAGTCGTTGGGACATCCGCCTCTCAGCGGTTCGCGAGTCGATCAGCCGGCTGCGGGCGCTGGTCGCGGCAAACTGACCAGCGGGGGAACCATCGGCCGAGCCGCGGGCGTTGTTTTGGTGAAGAATTGAGCTGACCAGACGTAAGGAGAGCGCGATGCCGTCATTGCTGCGCGAGGTTCTCGGCGACGTACTGCGCCAGGCCCGCATCACCCAGGGCCGCACGCTGCGGCAGGTGTCGGACTCCGCGCGAGTCAGCCTCGGCTACCTCTCAGAGGTCGAGCGCGGCCGCAAAGAGGCGTCTAGTGAGTTGCTCAGTGCCATCTGCGATGCGCTGGACGTGCCGCTGTCTCAGCTGCTCACCGACGCCAGCGAGCAGCTGGCCGGCCAGCTGGAGGCGCAGCAGCCGACCGAGGCCGCCTCGCCCAGCGCGGCCAACATCGACGTGAGCACCAAGGTCGTCATCCCGCCGGTGGTCGCCCTGGCGGTGCCGGCGGGCGTCTAGACCCGGTGAGCAAGGGTGTGGCATTTGCGGTGGAGACGATAAGTTGGGCCTGACGGCAGATATCGACACACGAAGGCGGAGCTAACTGATGGCCAATCCGTTCGTCAAAGCGTGGAAATACGTCATGGCGCTGTTCAACGCGAAGATCGACGAGCACGCCGACCCGAAAGTGCAGATTCAGCAGGCCATCGAGGAAGCACAGCGCCAGCATCAGGCGCTGACCCAGCAGGCCGCGCAGGTGATCGGCAACCAGCGTCAGCTCGAGATGCGGCTCAACCGCCAGCTCGCGGACATCGAGAAGCTGCAGGTCAACGTTCGTCAAGCGGTGACCTTGGCCGATCAGGCGACCGCGGCGGGCGATGCTGCCAAGGCCACCGAGTACAACAACGCCGCCGAAGCTTTCGCGGCCCAGCTGGTGACGTCCGAGCAGAGCGTGGAAGATCTCAAGGCGCTGCACGACCAGGCGCTCGGTGCCGCTGGTCAGGCCAAGAAGGCCGTCGAGCAGAACTCGATGGTGCTCCAGCAGAAGATTGCCGAGCGGACCAAGCTGCTCAGCCAGCTCGAGCAGGCCAAGATGCAGGAGCAGGTGAGCAAGTCGCTGCGGTCGATGAGTGAGATCGCCGCGCCGGGCACCACGCCGAACCTCGACGAAGTGCGTGACAAGATCGAGCGCCGCTACGCCAATGCGCTGGGCCAGGCCGAGCTCGCCCAGAATTCGGTCCAGGGCCGGATGATCGAGGTCGAGCAGGCCGGTGTCCAGATGGCCGGCCACTCGCGTCTGGAGCAGATCCGGGCATCGATGCGTGGTGACGCGCTGCCGGCGGGCGGTGCGACGACCGCCGACTCAGCTGCCGCACCCGGCGCCCCCGCGGTGGCACCGCAGGCGACGCCCACCGAGAAGCCGCTCGGTCAGTAGGGGACGATCAAGCTCATGGCAGTCCAGTCCGGCCGCAATGGTGTGTGGCGGACGCTGTTGCTGCGCGGCCTCGACACCGTCGGCGACGTCTCGGAGCTGGTGTTTCAAAAGATCAGCGCCGCAACCGATCCGCGGGAACGGCAGCTGCGGCGCCGTCGCCGCGCACTGCGCTGGGGTCTGATCTTCACGGCGGGAACCGTGTTCTGGGCAACGGTGACGGTGATCCTGGCGGCCTGGGGCTGGTTCGCTCTGCTGCTGGAGATCACCGGTGGCGTCGCTGTTGTGCAGGCGATGGTCGCGACACTGCTGTTGATCCGCTACCGCTGGCTCAAGGCCGATCCGCTGCCCGCCCAGCGGTCCACCAGCATCCGGCGCCTTCCGCCGCCGAGTTCGGCGGCCCGACCGGCGATGTACGCGCTCGGTGCCTCCGAGCGGGGATTCTTCTCGTTGCTCGGTGTGATCGAGCGCGGCAACATGTTGCCCGACACCGAAATCGGCGAGCTGACCGCCGCGGCCAGACAGAGTTCGGCCGCCATGGCCGCAACCTCCGCCGAAGTGGTGTCGATGGAAAGGGCGGCTCATGGAACCCCGCAGTCGCGAAGCTATCTCGCGCCCACGATCAACGCCTTGACTTCGCAGTTGAGCGCAGGGGTGCGGCAGTACAACGAAATGGTCACCGCGGCAGCCCAATTGGTCTCATCCGCGAGCGCTGACGGCGGCGTTGCGCCGGCCAGCTCGCGACAGCGCTACCGCGACGAACTGGTGGGAGCCACCGACCGTCTGATCGGCTGGGCGCAGGCGTTCGACGAACTCGGCCGGGCGCCGCGGCGGGCCTAGCCGCGCCGACTCACTCGTCCCTGGGACCGTACCGTTCGATGTAGGACCGCCGCATCTGCTCGTCGCGCTTACTGCGGTGTGCGTCAACCAGATTCGGGTCGAGGCCGTGTACCTGCATCATGTGCCGACGCCACACCTTGTTGAGCGCATGCGAGAAGTACACGAAGGGAATCAGAATCGGCAGCGTCATGCTCAGGTGCACGTCGAGCGTCGTCGGGATCAGCCAGAACGGCGCGAGCACCAGCACCGCGGGAACCGCGACCCGTCGCATCATCCGGCCTGTCGCGCCTTTGCCGGTCAGGTCATTGCGGACCCAGTCGCGCATCGAGTCGGGCAGTCGCCTGCCGCAGCAGTACCGCAGGAACTGAAGAGCGTTGGGCCGCGCGCCGCTGTCGCTCATCGCGAGGTCAGAGTGAGGGCCGCAAGGCGGGGACAACAACCCCGGCGAGGCCACGCAGGGTCGCCTTGAACATGTTGAAGAAGTCAAAGTAGTCGCGCCACAACGTGATCTGCCCGTCGTGCACCTCGAAGACACCGCACACCCAGAACTGCAGCCGCAGCGGGCCCAGGACGATGGCGTCAGTGCGCTCGTTGAGCACGGCCGCGCCGTCGGCGGCGGTGCGGTGGATCTTCACTTCGAAGCTGCCCGGGCCCATCGACGTGAACAGTTTCATCGCTCGGCTGCGGCCGCGAATCGTCGGCAGACCGACGTTCTGGTACACCAGGTTTTCGGCCAGCGCGGCGCCGACGCTGTCGAAGTCGGCATCCTGCAGCGCGTGCAAAAGAGTCTCAACCACGCGGGTGTTCTCGAGAGTCTGCTCGGTCATGACCACAGCCTAACCAGTTGCTGTGGCAGGGTAGGCCGATGCGCGTTGCGGTCGTGGCCGGGCCGGATCCCGGGCATTCCTTTCCGGCGATCGCGCTGTGCCGCCGATTCCTGGCCGCCGGTGACACGCCTACGTTGCTGACCGGCACCGAATGGCTGGACACCGCCCGCGCCGTGGGCATCGAAGTTCTCGAACTGCGCGGTCTGGACCCGGCCGAGGGTGACGACGACAGCGACGCCGGGGCGAAGATCCACCAGCGCGCGGCACGGATGGCTGTCCTGAATGCTCCGCAATTGCAGTCGATGGGCTTGGACCTGGTGGTGTCCGACGTGATCACCGCCTGCGGCGGAATGGCGGCGGAGCTGCTGGGCATTCCGTGGGTCGAGCTCGATCCGCACCCGCTGTACCGGCCGTCGACCGGCCTGCCGCCGATCGGGAGTGGGCTGACGCCCGGCACCGGGCTTCGCGGCCGGCTGCGCGACGCTACGATGCGGGCGTTGACCGCGCGGTCGCTGCGGGCCGGCGACCGGCAGCGCGGATCGGCGCGCGCTGAAATCGGTTTGCCGACAACCGATCCCGGACCGCTGCGGATGCTGATCGCGACCCTGCCCGCCCTGGAGGTGCCGCGACCGGACTGGCCGGCCGACGCGGTCGTGGTGGGTCCGTTGCACTTCGAGCCGACCGAGCAGGTGCTGCCGATTCCGCCGGGCTCGGGGCCCGTGGTGGTGGTCGCGCCGTCGACAGCGACGACCGGGACCAAGGGGATGGCCGAGACAGCACTGGAGAGTCTGGTGCCCGGGGCCGGTCTGCCGCCCGGTACCCGGGTGGTGGTCTCGCGGCTCGGCGGCACGGAGTTGGCATTGCCGCCGTGGGCGGCGGCGGGACTGGGTCGGCAGGACGAGCTGCTCGCCCAGGCCGATCTGGCGATCTGCGGCGGCGGGCACGGCATGGTGGCCAAGGCGCTGTTGGCCGGGGTGCCACTGGTGATGGTCCCGGGCGGCGGGGACCAATGGGAGATCGCCAACCGGGTGGTGCGCCAGGGCAGTGGGCGGCTGGTGCGGCCCCTGACCGGCGAAGCGCTGGCCGGTGCCGCTGCCGACGTGTTGTCGACGCCGAGCTACCGCGAGGCCGCGCGGCGCGCCGCGGCCGGCGCCGCCGAGGTGGCCGACCCGGTGCAGGTGTGCCATCAGGCGCTGGCGGTAGCCCGATAGGTAGCTTGGCGGGGTGCGACTCACGGAATTCAACGAGCGGGTCACTCTGCGATTCGGCGCCACCTACGGCTCGTCTGTGCTGGCCGATCACGTGCTGACCGGGTTCGGCGGGCGCACCGCCGCGCAGGCGATCGAGGATGGGATCGAGCCGCGCGACGTGTGGCGGGCGCTGTGCGTCGACTTCGACGTGCCCCGCGAGCAATGGTGAATTGCCGCAAACGACATCATTTGCGACCGTCAACGGTGTGACGGCAGCCCACATCTCCGGAGTCGCGCGATTCGTCGGCACGATCCCCAATGACCACGAGTTGTTCGGTGTGATCTTTGCCAAGGAGCTCGAGCTCTATCACGTGGATCCGCCGTTGTGCGGCTACCGGGTTGTCGCGGCCGCGCAGTCGTTGTACGCGCTGCGCGCGGTCCGCATAGGAGATCCTGATCCGCCGCCCCCCGAAGATCCGGTGACGACGACGTTGTTCGGGACGACGGGTGGTGAGGGCCTGCACGTCGAGTGGGCCCGGGAGCTGTTCGAGGCGCAGGGCAGAAGCCCCGCCAGGGCATTGGCTGAAGCCGGCTATCACGTCAGGCGAGAGGGTTCGCCCGAGGTCGCGGCGTGGCCGGCTGACTTCCATCGACCCGTTGATAGGCGTTGACCGCGCTCGAGACACGCCGGGTGCGCCTGCGAGCGAGTCGAACACTTGTTCGCTACTGTGGTGATCGTTCGACAGATGCCGACTTGTCAGAGGCCTGCTTTAACGTCACGGCCAATCGACCAACACCGGTCAGACCGAACAACGACTACACCGAGAGGTAGCACCATGGCACAAGCCCCAGACCGCGAAAAAGCACTCGAACTGGCAATGGCCCAGATCGAGAAGAGTCACGGTAAAGGGTCGGTGATGCGCCTCGGAGACGAAGTGCGTCAACCGATCTCGGTCATCCCGACCGGGTCGATCGCGTTGGACGTGGCTCTTGGTATCGGCGGGCTGCCCCGTGGCCGCGTTGTCGAGATCTACGGTCCGGAGTCGTCCGGTAAGACCACCGTCGCCCTGCATGCGGTCGCCAACGCCCAAGCCGCCGGCGGTATCGCGGCGTTCATCGACGCCGAGCACGCGCTGGATCCCGACTACGCCGCCAGGCTGGGGGTGGACACCGATTCGCTGCTGGTCAGCCAGCCGGACACCGGTGAGCAGGCCCTCGAGATCGCGGACATGCTGATCCGCTCGGGCGCGCTGGACATCCTGGTGGTCGACTCGGTGGCCGCACTGGTGCCGCGCGCTGAGATCGAGGGCGAGATGGGCGACAGCCACGTCGGCCTCCAGGCCCGGCTGATGAGCCAGGCGCTGCGGAAAATCACCGGCGCGCTGAGCAATTCGGGCACCACGGCCATCTTCATCAACCAGCTTCGCGAGAAGATCGGCGTGATGTTCGGTTCACCCGAAACCACCACGGGTGGAAAGGCTTTGAAGTTCTACTCGTCGGTGCGTCTGGACGTGCGACGGATCGAGACACTCAAGGACGGCACCGATGCGGTCGGTAACCGCACCCGGGTCAAGGTCGTCAAGAACAAGGTGTCGCCGCCGTTCAAGCAGGCTGAGTTCGACATTCTCTACGGCCGGGGCATCAGCCGCGAAGGCTCGCTGATCGACATGGGCGTGGACCAGGGCTTCGTCCGCAAGTCCGGGTCGTGGTTCACCTACGAAGGTGAGCAGTTGGGACAGGGCAAAGAGAACGCCCGAAACTTCCTGCTGGAAAACCCCGAGGTCGGCAACGAGATCGAGAAGAAGATCAAGGAAAAGCTCGGTATCGGTGCGGTAGTGACGGATGAGCCGGCCAATGACGGCGTCTTGCCCGCCCCCGTCGACTTCTGAGTCCTCTCGCGAAGAGCAGGCGCGGGCGTTATGTCTGCGCCTGCTCACCGCGAGGGCGCGTAGCCGCGCCGAGCTCGCCGGCCAACTGGCCAAACGCGGCTACCCCGACGATGTCAGCGCCCGGGTGCTCGACCGGCTCGCCGAGGTGGGCCTGTTGGACGACGTCGACTTCGCCGAGCAATGGGTGCACTCACGGCTGGCCAATGCCGGAAAAGGCAAGCGTGCGTTGGCCGCTGAGCTCCGCACCAAAGGCGTCGACACAGACGTGATCACCTCGGTGCTCAGCGACATCAACCCCGCTGCCGAGCGTGGCCGCGCTGAGGAACTGGTCCGCAAGAAGTTGCGGCGCGAGAACCTCAGTGACGAGGCCGCCGACGCCCGCGTGACGCGCCGACTGGTCGCCATGCTCGCGCGTCGCGGCTTCAGCCAGAGTATGGCTCTCGACGTGGTCAGCGTGGAGCTGGCGGGGGAGCGGGAACGCCGGCGCGTCTAGCGGAAGGTAGCTGCATTCTGCTCTGCCCAGCGGGCAAGCGAGACGTACCGACTCAACCCCGACCGCCGCAACCGCCGTATCGTCGCCTCGCCGTACCATGGCCAAGTGACTTCGACGGTGGCATCGGGTGTATCGCCCGCAACGGCGTCGGTGTCGTCGCAGCGCACCTACCAGGTGCGCACCTACGGGTGCCAGATGAACGTCCACGATTCGGAGCGGCTGGCGGGTCTGCTCGAAGCGGCCGGTTACCTGCGGGCGCCCGAGGGCGACGATGCCGATGTGGTGGTCTTCAACACCTGCGCGGTACGCGAAAACGCCGACAACAAGCTGTACGGAAACATCAGCCACTTGGCCCCGCGTAAGCGGAGCAACCCGGACTTCCAGATCGCGGTCGGAGGATGTCTGGCCCAGAAAGACAAAGACGACGTCCTGCGCAAGGCACCGTGGGTCGATGTCGTGTTCGGCACCCACAACATCGGCTCGCTGCCCACCCTGCTCGAGAGGGCGCGGCACAACAGCGTCGCGCAGGTCGAGATCGCCGAAGCGTTGCAGGAATTTCCGTCGTCACTGCCGGCTGCCCGCGAATCTGCCTACGCCGCTTGGGTTTCCATCTCGGTCGGATGCAACAACAGCTGCACCTTCTGCATCGTCCCGTCGTTGCGCGGCAAAGAGGTCGACCGCAGCCCCGACGACATCGTGGCTGAGGTGCGCTCACTGGTCGACGACGGCGTGCTGGAGATCACGCTGCTGGGCCAGAACGTCAACGCCTACGGGGTGTCGTTCGCCGACCCGCAGCTGCCCCGCAACCGCGGCGCCTTCGCGGAGCTGCTGACCGCATGCGGACGCATCGACGGCCTGGAGCGGGTGCGGTTCACCTCGCCGCATCCGGCGGAGTTCACCGACGACGTCATCGAGGCCATGGCGACGACCCCGAATGTCTGCCCCGCGCTGCACATGCCGCTCCAATCCGGCTCGGACCGGATGTTGCGCGCGATGCGCAGGTCCTACCGGGCCGAGCGGTATCTCGGCATCATCGACCGGGTGCGCGCGGCCATGCCGCACGCCGCGATCACCACCGACCTGATCGTCGGCTTCCCCGGCGAAACCGAGGACGACTTCGCCGCGACCCTCGACGTGGTCCGACAGGCCCGGTTCGCCAACGCGTTCACCTTCCAGTACTCCAAGCGCCCCGGCACTCCGGCCGCCGAGCTGGACGAGCAACTTCCGAAAGCCGTTGTGCAGGAACGCTATGACCGATTGATCGAACTGCAGGACCAGATCGCGCTGGAAGAGAACCGTCGCCAGATCGGCCGGACAGTCGAATTGCTGGTGGCCACCGGTGAGGGCCGCAAGGACAGCAGCACCGCACGGATGAGCGGGCGCGCACGCGACGGGCGGCTGGTGCACTTCGCGCCCGGCGAGCAGCAGGTGCGCCCGGGCGACATCGTCACCACGACGGTCACCCGCGCGGCGCCGCACCACCTGATCGCCGACGGCGACATCCTTGATTACCGCCGCACTCGCGCCGGTGACAACCACGCAGCCGGTCAACGCCCGCGCGGAATCGGGCTCGGCATGCCGGCGATCGGCCAACCGGTCGTAGCGGCGCAGACGTCGGGGTGCGCACGATGAGCGGCGACACCGGTGGCTTCGACGCGTACCGCGACGACATCGAGGCGGCCGAACGCCGCATCGCCCGCGAAATCGAGCCCGGCACAAGAGCTTTGGTCGTCTCGATCCTGGTGTTCGTGCTGATCGGGTCGTTTGTTCTACCGCACACCGGTGCGGTGCGCGGGTGGGATGTGCTGTTTTCCACGCACGACGCCACCCGGGCTGCGATAGCTCTACCGTCCCGCGTATTCAGTTGGCTGGCTTTGGTTTTCGGTGTTGGATTCTCGATGCTGGCGCTGTTGACCCGACGCTGGGCGCTGGCCTGGGTGGCGCTGGCAGGCTCCGCGGTGGCCAGTGCCGCCGGCTTGCTGGCTATCTGGTCACGGCAGACGGTCGCCTCAGGGCATCCCGGCCCAGGCCTGGGGCTGATCGTGGCCTGGATCGCGATCATTCTGCTGACGTTCCATTGGGCGCGAGTGGTGTGGTCGCGCACGATCGTGCAGCTGGCCGCCGAGCAACAGCGCCGTCAATTGGCCGCCACGCAACAGGCCCGGACGTTACTGCAAACGCTCGATGACTCCGACGGAACACAGCCGCCGAAGCCCGACGGCCAGGCGCCAGGCGCCGGCTAGCCCCTCCGGGTCAACGCCTGGGCCGCAGCGTCGGCCCACTGGCGCCACTGCTCAGCATTGGCCTTGGCTTCCTCGGCCTCCTTGTTGCGACCCGCCGCCTCGGCCTTCTGGGCTTGACGTTCGTACTGCTCGGCGCGCTCGCGGAATTGGTCGGCGCGCGCTTGGGCCTCAGGGTCGGGTCCGGACGGCTCGGCCGCCTCGCGCACCTTCTTCTCAACCGCGCGCATGCGTCGTTCGAGATCCGCCGCCTTCTCCCTGGGCACCTTTCCGATCGCGTCCCACTTGTCGCCGATGGTGCGCAACGCCGCCCGGGCCGCCTCGGGATTGCCCGAGTCGAGCCGTTCTGCCTCCGACAGCAGCGCCTCTTTGGCCTTGGCGTTGGCGGTGAACTCGGCGTCGCGCTCGGCCGTCGCCGCGTTACGGGCCTTGAAGAAGGTGTCCTGGGCGCCCTTGAAGCGAGCCCACAGGGCGTCGTCGACATCGCGGGCGGCACGACCGGCGGCCTTCCAGTCGACCAGGAGCTTGCGGAATTCGGCGCTGGTCGGACCCCACTCGGTCGAGCCGACCAGCGCTTCGGCCTTGACGCAGAGTTTTTCCTTGGTCTCGCGGGCACCCGCCCGGTCGCGATCCAACTCCGCGAAGTGCGACCCGCGCCGCCGGTTGAAGGCCTCTCGCGCCGCCGAATAGCGTTTCCACAGGGCGTCGTCGGTCTTACGGTCCAGTCCGGTGATCGTCTTCCACTCGTCGAGGATCGTGCGCAGCCGGTCGCCGGCGGCCTTCCACTGGGTCGAGTTGTTGCCCAACTCCTCGGCCTCGGCGGCGAGCGCGTCTTTGCGAGCGGTCTGGGCCGCGCGGTGCTCGTCGCGGCGTGCGCGGTCGGCCGCCGCGGCGCTGTCGGCGTGTTCGGCGATCGCAGTCAGCCGGGCCGCCAGCGCGTCGACATCGCCCAGCACATTCGCCGTCGGCAACGCCTCGGCCAGTCCCGCGGCGGTGGATTTGATCTTGCGGGCGTCACCGGTGCCCGCGGTCAGGCGCTCTTCGAGCAGCAAGATCTCGGTGCTCAAGTCATCGAACCGTCGGCCGAAGTGGGCGTAGGCCGCTTCGGTGTCGCCGGCCTGCCAGGATCCGATGACCCGCTCGCCGGCGGAACTGACCAGCCATACCGTTCCGTCGGCGTCGACGCGGCCGAAGCGGTGCGGGTCGCTCGTCGGCGCGGACGGGATCGGATGGGAGGGCGGGCGGGGAGCCGGCTTGGGGCCGGGCCGCGGTCCTGGTCGCGGGATCGGCCGGGACTCGTTGGGTGCCTCGTCGGACGTCATGAACCGCCGTCACCTACCCTTCGCGCGGTTATGGGCCGCGCATCTGCCGCGCATTGCGGCGCCATCGACACGGGGCACTCACCTGCGCACCCCACCAGTATTGAAGCAGCTTGCCGGTCGAAGCGTTCTGAGTTGACCGCTCATCTCAGCGGGCCGGACGAAAAATCGCCCGGTGGCGGTGGGGCGTCACCAGCGACATACCGCCGGTCGCCCTTAGGCTGGGGGCGCATCCCGGAGATGAATAGGCGGTGAACGATGACGACAGCGGAAGATCTCGCGGCGCTGATCGCGCTGTGTGCCGCCCTGGCATCGGCGATCGGCGACGTGATCCGGCAGCGTTCGGCCCAGGAGATCACCGACAAGCAGGTCGGCCACCTGCACCTGTTCTGGCTGTCGGTGCGCGATCCCCGGTGGTGGATGGGCGGCATGGGCGCCGTGGCCAACTACAGCCTGCAAGCCGGCGCACTGGCGCTGGGGTCGGTGATGCTCGTAACGGCACTGCAGGTCACGTCGCTGCTGTTCGCGCTGCCGATCTACGCGCGGCTGGCCCATCACCGGGTCACGCGCTGGGAGTGGACATGGGCGGTGACGCTGGCCGCCTCGTTGGCCGTGCTGGTCACCGTCGGCGATCCGGACGCCGGGATCGCGCGCGGCTCGCTGAGCCACTGGTTGGTCGTCGGCGCCGTCCTGGCACCGGTGATGTTGTTTTGCGCCGTGGGTGCGCGGATCTGGGCCCGCAGTGCAGCGGCACCCGTCTTGCTCGCGGTGGTGGCCGGTTCGTCGCTGGCGCTGTTTGCCGTGCTGACCAAAGGCGCCGTCGGGGCGGCCTCGGGAGGTCTGGGAGCGTTTCTGCGTGCGCCCGAGTCCTACGGCCTGTTGCCGGCCGCTCTTGTCGGGATGATCTTCCAGCAGTCCGCATTTCGGGCCGGGGCGCTGACGGCGTCGCTGCCGACGGTGACGGTCGCCAAGCCGGTGGTCGCGTCACTGCTCGGTGTTCTGGTGCTCGGCGAGACGCTGAACACCAGCGGTCCCCGGGAGTTCACGCTGGTAGCCGCGGCGATCGTGGTGGTGGCATCGACGATTGCGCTGGCTCGCGGGGAAGCGGCGACCATGGCGGCGGGGGAAGGTCATGACGTGGTGGTGGCCGAAAACGAGCCGTTGACCCGCTAGCCGTGCCGGGTCTTCATCACCGGCGTCAGTACCGTGGCGGGGAAGAGATGACGTGAGGGGGTTCGACCGTGCCTAAAACAGATATCGCTGTTGTGCTGGCACTGGCCGCCGCGTTCGCGTCGGCACTCGGCAACGTGGCGCGCCAGCGGTCCGCACACGAGGTCGCCGAGGAGCGGGTCGGCTACCTCGCGCTGTTTTTCATGTCCTGGCGCAATCGCGACTGGCGACTCGGCGCTTTGGCGGCCGTCGCCAACTACGGGCTGCAGGCCGGCGCGCTGAGCCTCGGGTCGGTGATCCTGGTGACCGGGCTGCAGGTGACGGCGCTGCTGTTCGCCTTACCGCTCTACGCGCGCATGACCGGCGCCCCGGTGACCCGGTGGGACTGGAGTTGGGCGGCGATCCTGGCCGTAGCGCTGGCCGTGGTGGTCACCGTCGGAAATCCGGTGGCCGGACACTCGCGCGCCTCGCTGCAGACCTGGCTGGTGGTGGCCGCCATCGCGGGGCCGCTGGTGGGGTTGTGCCTGCTCGGTGCGCGAATCTGGCCGGACGGGGCGATCGCCGCGGTGCTGCTGGCCGCGGTGTCGGGGGCCTCGCTGGCATTGTTCGCGGTCCTGGTCAAAGGCGCCGTCATCGCGGCCAAGGGCGGCATCGTCGCGGTTTTGGCCACCCCTGAGCTCTACGCCTGCATCGGGGCCGCGGTCGCCGGGATGGTGTTCCAGCAGTCGGCCTACCGGGGCGGTCCGCTCAACGTGTCGATGCCGACGATGACGGTGGCCAAGCCGACAGTGGGCGCGCTGCTGGGTGTTTTCGTGCTCGGCGAAACCATCCAGCACGGCGAGCACACGATGTTCGTGCTCGCCGCCGCGGTCACGGTGATGGTGGGGGCCACCGCGGCTCTCGCTCGCGGTGAGGCCAAAACGGTGGAGGCGCACACCGACTCGTTCGCCGCCGTGACGTCGACCGGTTAGTTTTATGGCGTGCTGAGCGCCATCTCGATCGTTCCGTCGGCTCCGGTGCTGGTTCCCGAGCTTGCCGGCGCGGCTGCCGGCGAGGTGGCGGAGCTTCGGGCCGCCATGGTCGCCGCGGCCGCCGCGCTGCCGATCCAATGGATCGTCGTCGGGGTCGGGCCCGCGGATGACGTCGTCGGTCCGGAACGGGTCGGAACCTTCGCGGGTTTCGGCGCTGACGTGGTGGTGCGGTTGTCTCCGCAGGCCGACGGGCCGCCGTCCGCGATGCCGCTGTGTGGCCTGATCGGCGGCTGGATCCGGGCGCAAGCCCAGCCGGATGCGCGCGCCCAGGTTCGGGTGTACGCCGCCGACCACGACGCCGGGGCCGCGGTCGAGATCGGCCGGCGGCTGCGCGACGAGATCGACCGTTCCGGCGAGCCGACCGGTGTGCTGATCGTTGCCGACGGCGCTAATACGCTGACGCAGTCTGCCCCCGGCGGATACCGGCCGGAAGACGCCGACGTGCAGAACCGCCTCGACGATGCGCTGGCCGGCGGAGACCTGTCGGTGCTGACCCAGCTGCCGCCGCAGGTCGGCGGACGAGTCGCGTTCAGCGTGCTGGCCGGGTTGGCCGGGCCGGTGCCCAGGTCGGCGAAGGAGCTCTGCCGCGCGGCGCCCTACGGCGTCGGATATTTCGCCGGCGTCTGGCAGCCGTGAGGCCGCTGGCGATCGTCGGGCCGACCGGCACCGGTAAATCGCAGCTGGCCCTCGACGTCGCGGAGCTGCTCGGTCGGGAAGCCGAGATCGTCAACGCCGATGCCATGCAGTTCTACCGCGGCATGGACATCGGCACCGCGAAACTGCCTGTCGCACAACGCCGCGGCATTCCGCACCACCAACTCGACGTCCTCGACGTGACCGCCACCGCCACCGTCGCGCGCTACCAGCGCGACGCCGCCGCCGACATCGAGATGATCGCCGCACAGGGCAAGGTCCCGGTCGTGGTGGGCGGCTCGATGCTCTACATCCAGTCGTTGCTCGACGACTGGTCGTTTCCGGCCACCGATCCGGCGGTGCGGGCGAAATGGGAGCAGCGCCTCGCCGAGGTCGGCACCGGTGCACTGCACTCCGAGCTCGCTGATCGCGATCCGGCCGCCGCGGCGTCGATCCTGGCCACCGACGGGCGGCGCATCGTGCGGGCGCTGGAGGTTGTCGAACTCACCGGACGGCCGTTCGCGGCGTCGGCCCCGGTGATCGGCACGCCGCGATGGGACACCGCGATCATCGGATTGGATTGCGATACAGAGGTTCTCGACCAACGACTGGCTCGGCGGACCGACACGATGTTCACCGAGGGGCTGGTCGGTGAGGTGACCGCGCTGCTGGAACGCGGACTGCGGGACGGCGTCACCGCGTCGCGCGCGCTGGGCTACGCGCAAGTGCTCGACGACCTCGACGCCGGTGGTGACGGCACTGCCGCGCGCGAGCCGACGTTCATCGGGACCCGACGCTATGTGCGTCGCCAGCGGTCCTGGTTTCGCCGCGACCACCGCATCCATTGGCTGGATGCAACAGCGGGCGACAACGCCGACGCAGCGTTGCGGGCCTGGCGCCACGTATCCTGAGCACATGATTCTCGCAGCCGCTGTCGAAGAGTGGCGCAGATGATCTTCGCGAAAGGCCATGGCACTCAGAACGACTTCGTCGTGCTGAGTGACCTGGGTGCGGACTTGGCGCTGACTCCGGAGGCGGTGTCCGCATTGTGTGACCGCCGCCGCGGCCTCGGGGCCGACGGGGTGCTGCGGGTGACCACCGCCGGTGCGGCGCTCGCGGCCGGGGTGTACGACCGGACACCCGATGGCGTGAACCCGGACGACTGGTACATGGACTACCGTAATGCCGACGGCTCGATCGCCCAGATGTGCGGCAACGGCGTGCGGGTCTTCGCGCATTATCTGCGGGCCAGCGGCCTGGAAACTCGCGAGGAGTTCGTCGTCGGCTCGCTGGCCGGCCCTCGACCGGTCGTCGTCCACCATCTCGACGCGACAAACGCCGACGTTCGGGTCGACATGGGCAAGGCCAACCGGCTCGGGCCCGGGCAGGCCGTGGTCGGCGGCCGGAAGTTCAACGGTCTGGCGGTCGACGTCGGCAACCCGCACCTGGCGTGCGTCGACTCGGCGCTGACCGTCGAGGCGTTGAAAACGTTGGACGTCGCCGCACCGGTCAGTTTTGACCGCGACCAGTTCCCCGACGGGGTCAACGTCGAGATTCTCACCGCCGCGGTCGACGGCGCGGTCAGTATGCGGGTGCACGAGCGGGGAGTGGGCGAAACCCGTTCCTGTGGAACGGGAACCGTCGCTGCGGCGGTCGCCGCTCTCTCGCACGGCGGCGCAACCACCGGCACCCTGACCGTGCGGGTGCCCGGCGGCGATGTCGTCGTCACCGTCACCGAGGCGACCAGCTACCTGCGGGGGCCGTCGGTGCTGGTGGCACACGGCGAACTCAGCGAGCAATGGTGGCAGGAGGCGTCACGTTAAATCGGATGCGGGCCGACGCGCCGGCGGGCACCATCTGTAGTTGCCTATGACGAATCCCCAATTTCCCGAGACCCCGAGCACCGGTGAGCTTGCGCTCGACGACCGCGCAGCGCTTCGCCGTGTCGCCGGGCTGTCCACCGAGCTCGCCGACGTCTCCGAAGTCGAGTACCGCCAGCTGCGACTCGAGCGGGTGGTGCTGGTCGGCGTGTGGACCGACGGCAGCGCCGCCGACGCCGATGCCAGCCTGGCGGAGCTGGCCGCGCTGGCCGAAACCGCGGGTTCAGAGGTGCTCGAAGGCATGGTCCAGCGGCGCACCAAGCCCGATCCCTCGACCTATATCGGTTCGGGCAAGGCCGCCGAATTGCGCGACGTCGTGACAGCCACCGGCGCCGACACCGTCATCTGCGACGGCGAACTGTCTCCGGCGCAGCTGAACGCGCTGGAAAAAGCCGTCAAGGTCAAGGTCATCGACCGCACCGCGCTGATCCTGGACATTTTCGCCCAGCACGCCACCAGCGCTGAAGGCAAGGCGCAGGTGTCGCTGGCGCAAATGGAGTACATGCTGCCGCGGCTGCGCGGCTGGGGTGAGTCGATGTCGCGGCAGGGTGGTGGCGCGGGCGGCAGCGGTGGCGGCGTCGGTACCCGCGGCCCCGGTGAAACCAAGATCGAGACCGACCGGCGCCGGATCCGCGAGCGAATGTCCAAGCTGCGGCGCGACATCAAGGACATGAAGAAGATCCGCGACACCCAGCGCAGCCGCCGGCGCAGCAGCGATGCGCCGTCCGTCGCGATCGTGGGCTACACCAACGCGGGAAAGTCCAGCTTGCTGAACGCGCTCACCGGCGCCGGGGTCCTGGTGCAGGACGCGCTGTTCGCGACCCTGGAGCCCACAACGCGCCGTGGACATTTCGACGACGGGCGGGCGTTCGTCATCAGCGACACCGTCGGCTTCGTCCGGCACCTGCCGACGCAGTTGGTCGAGGCGTTCCGCTCGACTCTGGAAGAGGTCGTCGACGCCGATCTTCTCGTGCACGTCGTCGACGGCTCCGATGCGAACCCGCTGGCCCAGATCAGCGCTGTACGCCAGGTGGTGTCCGAGGTGTTCGCCGACCAACGGGTCACGGGCGGCGAATCCCCGCAAGAGCTGATCGTGGTCAACAAGACCGACGCCGCCAGCGATCTGGGGCTGGCCAAGCTGCGCCGCGCATTGCCCGGCGCGGTGTTCGTCTCGGCGCGTACCGGTGACGGCATCGAGGCTTTGCGTGGCCGGATGGCCGAGCTGGCCGCTCCCACCGACACCGCGGTCGATGTGGTGATCCCTTACGACCGTGGCGATCTGGTGTCGCGGGTGCACGCCGACGGCCGAGTCCAGGTGACGGAGCACATCAGCAACGGCACCCGGATCAAGGCGCGAGTGCCGGTGGCGTTGGCCGCGACGCTGCGACCGTTCTCGTCCACCTGAAATCGTCCCCGAGAAAGCAGAAAGCGCCGGAGCCCCCCGCCCCGGCGCTTTCTGTTTTCTCTTACGGGTCAGAACAACCCGATGAGCGCGGCGACCAGGTCGTTGATGTCGTCGGTCAGACCTGTGGTGAGCGTTGCCAGACCAGTGGTGAGGTCCCCGAGCACATCACCGAGGTTGATGCTGGTCAGGCTGTCGAGGATGTCGGTGTAGTTGGTGAACAGGTTCTGGGTGTACTCGATCAGGTCGTTGGACGCCAGGGTGTACTGGCTGTTCGCGATCGCGACCAGGTCGGGTATGAAGCTGTCCCCGAGTTCGGGGTCACCCAGGGTGCTCGGCACTGCGCCGACGAACAGGTCGTTGAACTGGGTCAGCAGCGCCGCCTGCGAGTCATCCACTGGCACGCCGAGGATGTTGTTCAGTTCGGCGTTGAAGGCCAAGGTGTTGGAGATGAAGCCGTTGTAGCCGGCGGTTGCCGCACCGTTGAAGATGTTGAGGTATTCACCGCCGAAGGACTCGTAGATGCCGCCGGCGCCGTCGGTCTGCAGCAGGCTGCTCGAGAGGTCGGAACCCAGCGAGTTGTACAACGTTTCATACAGCCCGTTGTCGCCTACCGAAAGGTTGTACAGCGACGTGTTGACCGCTTCTTCCGCGTTGAGTAGCGGGGTGTAGTCGACGACCGCGGCGGCTGATGCGGCATCCGACGCGGAGTCCACCAGCGCGACTTCCTGGTGCACCGTCGGCACGCCCTGCTGCGCTACCGATGCCCCGTCGTACGGCATCGACCCGAACAGTCCCGCCGCTGCGATCGCGGCGGCCGCGATCATCGATCGTTTTGTTGCAACATGCATGGTCTTACCTTCCCCATAGTGGATGAGGGTTGCCGGTGCTGATGCCGAGCGAGACATCACGACCACAACGCTCTCGCTGTTCTGCTCGCAGCTAGCGCGTCGATTGGTCATGCCCCCGTCCTCCCCTGAAAGACACCTGAGTTTTCTCAGGTGAAATTAAGCTACAACTTAGGACTTGTACGAGGCCAGCGCTTTTGCACAAACTTCGAATCTTTTTTTGCCGGGAATCGGTGCTGGTGGAACGGTTTCTGTGAATTAGATGACCGTTCGAACATCGCTTCACCGCGAGACGGCGTGATTCTCAGGATCTGCTCAACGGGGGCAGTAGATCGGGTTTCGGTCGCTCGGCCCGCTCGGAGCAGGTCGACGGGCTCACCCGATTCGCGAACTGTATTTCCGGCGCCGGCTCGACTCGCCAGTCGTGAGCTAGAGCACTAGCTCGTAGACCTCTTCGGCGGAACTGGCAAGCAGCCGGCGCGCCAGGTGGATGTTCAGCTCGTCGAGGTGGGCCTCTTCGGCCTGATCTCGTTCTGCCTTCGCGGACAGGGCGAAGAACTCGTCGGTGATGAAGCCGGGACGCATCAGCAGCGTTGCGGTGCGGCCGTTGACAACGGTCTGGAACACGAAGCCCTGCAGCATCCGCCCGCGTTCCGGGCGCACCAGCGCCGGATCGATCGAGTATCTGCCGTCGGTCACCGCGCGGGTCACCGCTTCGATGCCGTCGCGGATCCCGGGTTCGTCAAAGGCCGCGCGGACGACGATCGAGCGGCGCTGCGGCGGGTGGTTGGGCGACAGCGCGGCGAAAGCCCGTTGCAGAACTTTGAGGGCGCTGGCGACGCCGGCGCGGGAAAACGGTCCGGCGTAGCACAGCATGTCGGTATAGGAGAATTCGAGGAGCTGCCCCAGTTCCTGCACCAGGATCGTCTCGTCCATCCCGATGACTGTAGGCCCGGCCGGCACCTCGACCTACCAACCATCCGGTTGGTATATGTTGGGCCATGAGTCCCCAAACCTGTCGGAGGTCATCTCATGGGTAGCGCCGTCAAGTACCAGCGCACGCTGTTCGAGCCCGAGCACGAACTGTTCCGCGAGTCGTACCGGTCGTTCCTGGAACGCCACGTCGCGCCGTACCACGACGAATGGGAAAAGGCGAAGATCGTCGACCGGGGTGTGTGGCTGGAAGCCGGCAAGCAGGGCTTCCTGGGCATGTCCATCCCCGAGGAATACGGCGGCGGCGGCAACTCCGACTTCCGCTACAACACAATCATCACCGAGGAGACCACCTACGGGCGCTACAGCGGCATCGGGTGGGGCCTGCACAACGACATCGTCGCGCCGTATCTGTTGAGCCTGGCCACCGAGGAGCAGAAGCAGCGTTGGCTGCCGAAGTTCTGCACGGGCGAAATCATCACCGCGATCGGGATGACCGAGCCTGGCACCGGCAGCGACCTGCAGGGCATCAAGACGCGCGCGGTCAAGCAGGGTGACCACTACATCCTGAACGGCTCGAAGACATTCATCACCAACGGGATCAACGCCGATCTGGTGCTCGTCGTCGCCCAGACCGACCCGGAGAAGGGTGCGCTCGGCTTTTCGCTACTGGCCGTCGAGCGCGGCATGAAGGGCTTCGAGCGTGGCCGCCACCTCGACAAGATCGGCCTGGATGCCCAGGACACCGCCGAGCTGTCGTTTACCGACGTCGAGGTGCCCGCCGAGAACTTGCTCGGTGAAGAGGGCAAGGGCTTCATCTACCTGATGCAGAACCTGCCGCAGGAGCGGATCGCGATCGCGATCATGGCCGTCGCAGCCATGGAGCAGGTGCTCGAGCAGACGCTGCAATACACCAAGGAGCGCAAGGCCTTTGGCAAACCGGTCGGCAGTTTCCAGAACAGCCGATTTTTACTTGCCGAATTGGCGACCGAGGCCACGGTGGTGCGGATCATGGTCGACGAGTTCATCGCCCTGCACCTCGAGGAGAAGCTGACCGCCGAACAGGCCGCAATGGCCAAGTGGTACGCCACCGAGAAGCAGGTGCATCTGATCGACCGCTGCCTGCAGTTGCACGGCGGATACGGCTACATGCGCGAATACCCGGTCGCGCGTGCGTATCTCGATGCGCGCGTACAGACCATCTATGGCGGCACAACCGAGATCATGAAAGAGATCATCGGCCGAAGCCTGGGTGTCTGACCACGAATTGTCTTGCTCTTGAAGCACTTTCGCGCAATCTAGCCGCGGCGCGTGAAGTGATTGCCATTCGACGGCCCGGTCAATCGGGGCCGAGTTAGTTCGTGCCGCTGAAAGTGGGCGGCACGTGCCTGGCCCGGCAAAGCGACGGTGGTTGCCTCACGCGAGGTCAGAGGCTCGCACGGCCGTTCCCAGCGCAGACCGGTGCGTCAATGTCGGCGTGCCGTGGACCCCTTTATCGGGGCACCGTAATCTGATGGCCGAACCAGCACAATGCGACACAAACCGGCCCTGTGGACGACATTTCGGCATCGACAAGGTGACCATTCCGTAGGGTCGTCCTATGACTTTCCAGTTGTGGTCGCCCACAGAAGGGTTGAGGCGACCCGCGGGGCGGTCGAAATTGGGCCCGGTATCGGTACCGGGCGGCCGCGGGGAGGGCGGGATGACAGGGCAGCGAAGACGATCGGGCATCCTCGGGGGCACTGCGCGTGGCCTGGTAGCGCTTGCGGCGGGCCTTACATATCTGACATTGCTGGCGCCTGTCGTGAACGCGTCTCCGATCGGCGATGCCGACAACGCGATCACCGCAGCCTGGAAAGAGGCCGGCGGCGACACCTCGGACCTCGGCGCCAAGCAGGGCGAGTGCTACGTCGCGGGTCAAGGATTCGCTCAGGACTTCGTGCACGGCAAGATGTTCTTCACTCCGGCGTCGGGCCCTCGGTCGATGATGGGCGCAATCCTGGACAAGTACGAGGCCCTCGGCGGTCCGGTGGCCTCCGACCTGGGTTTTCCGATCACCAGCGAGGTGCGTGGCCTGGCCGGTCCCGACAGTCGGGTCAGCACGTTCTCGGCCAGCGACAAACCACTGATCTACTGGACCGCTGACCACGGCGCTTTCGTCGTGCGCGGTGCGATCAACGCGGCCTGGGACAAGCTCGGTAGCTCCGGCGGGGCACTGGGAGTCCCGATCGGCGACGAGACCTACGACGGTGAACTCGCCACCCAGGCGTTCAGCGGCGGCAAAGTGTCCTGGAATCGGCTGACCAAGGCTTTCACCACCGTTCCGCCTAATTTGGCCGGTCAGCTCACTGGGTTGCAGGTGCCCGTCGACCCGACCGCGGACATCAACATGGCTTGGCGCGCAGCCGGTGGAGCCGCCGGCCCGCTGGGCGCCAAGCAGGGCGATCAGTATCCGATCGGCAGCGACGGGATCGCGCAGAACTTCGCCGGTGGGAAGATCTTCTTCAGTCCCGCGACCGGCGCAAATGCCGTCCAAACCGACATCTTGACCAAATACGAGGCGTTGGGCGGACCCGCCAACAGCGACCTCGGGTTCCCGATCTCCAACGAAGCCGACGGCGGCATCAAGCCGGCCAGCAAGGTCAGTGCGTTCTCTGCCACCGACAAGCCGGTGATCTTCTGGACGTCCGACCACGGCGCCTACGTCGTGCGCGGCCCCATCAAAGTCGCCTGGGACAAACTCCTCGGGGCGACCGGCAAGCTGGGCGCGCCGGTGGGCGATCAGACGATCGCCAAGGACATCGTCACGCAGAAGTTCACCGGCGGCCAGATCGCCTGGAACAAGACCGCGAACACCTACACCACTCAACCGGCCAACCTGGCGTCGGCGCTGTCGGGCCTGCAAGTACCGGGCCAGAAGACCCCCGCCGGTTCTGCGTCACCCAATGCCAAGGTCAACTGGCTGAGCGGGCACAAGGTGTGGTTGCTGGTCGGGGCTGCCGCGCTGTTGCTGATCGGCCTGTTCGCACTGCTGGCGCGTTGGTTGGGTCGGCGTCGGGCCGCCAGACGCGACGGCCGGGCCGGCGACCTCGGCGATTCCGGTTACGAGCCGGCGACCGAGTCTGTGTCGGAGTGGTCCTCGGGAGCCGACAGCGATCTGGCGTCGTCGAGTCTGTCCAGCGACTACCGCCCGCCGCGACCGCGGACGGTGCGGCTGCCCAGTCAGCCGTCGAGCGCCTGGATGCCGCCAAGCCAGCGAAGTCTGGTTGACGAACTGCTCGGCGACGACGAAACCGACCGGCACGACCAGCTTTCCGACTTCGACGACCTCGAGCGCAACGACGACTTCGATCACGCCGACGACTTCGATCACGACGATGAGTTCGACGGCGACACCGAGTTGATCCACGCGGCCGAACTCGACCGAGCGGACGAGTTCGACCGTGCCGGCGAGATCGAACGTGTCGGCGAGTTCGACCACGGCGTCGAGCGGCAGTTCGACGAGGACAGCGACGATGTCGATACCGACCCGACCGGGATTCCGGTCGCCGGTGACGGCAGGGGAGGACGGCACGCTGCCAACGACGGCGAGGACGCCCTCGTCACGGAGGCTGTTCCCCTCCCGCGAATTGCGCCTGGGCAGTTGGCGATTCACCTTCCGATGGACGACCCTTACCAGATCCCCGACGGATACCCGGTCAAGGCAAACGCCAGCTCAGGTTTGTACTACATGCCCGACAGCGGGCTGTACGAGGACACCCAGGCCGAAATCTGGTTCGCCACAGAGGAAGTCGCCAAGGCAAACGGTTTCCACAAGGCCGGATAGCCCGCCTCGACCGGTCAGATTTTGCGAATGACAGTGACGACCTTGCCGAGCACGGCAGCGTCGTTGCCGGGAATAGGGTCGAACGCGGGGTTGTGTGGCATCAGCCAGACCTGGCCGCTGGTGCGCTTGAACGTCTTGACGGTGGCTTCCCCGTCGATCATCGCGGCCACGATGTCGCCGTTGTCGGCGACGTTCTGCTGACGCACGACCACCCAGTCGCCGTCGCAGATGGCGGCGTCGACCATCGATTCACCGACCACCTTCAGCAGGAACAGCGCACCTTCGCCGACGAGTTCGCGAGGCAGTGGGAAGACGTCTTCGACGGCCTCTTCGGCCAAGATCGGCCCACCGGCGGCAATCCGGCCCAGCACGGGGACGTATGTCGGCTCCGGCAACGCGTCCGATCCGGCGACGTCGGTCACCACCGGCGGCCGCGACACGTCCTCTGCGGAGCGGACGTCGACGGCGCGTGGTCGATTCGGGTCGCGGCGGAGATACCCCTTCTTCTCCAGCGTGCGCAACTGATGCGCAACGGACGAGGTCGACGTGAGACCGACGGCGTCGCCGATTTCCCTGATGCTCGGCGGATAACCCCGACTGGTGACCGAGGCGCGGATGACATCGAGGATTGTGCGCTGACGTGGTGTCAGCCCTGATTCCGCAGGTCGGACGGGCCGGTCAAGCTCGGCGTGCGGTGTATCGCTATCGCTCATACGGACGAATGTAGCCGTATTTCTCCGGTAGATCAAACATGTGTTCGACGCATGTCGCAATTCCGTCCTGGTCAGGCGGCCAAACTTGTCGGAGGCCCGTCCTATCGTCATCAGCATGTGCAACAGTTCGATCACATGTTCGTTTTTCGAACACACTATCGAGTACTCTTCGAACAAGTGATCGACCACGAGCCGACTGGAGGAACGCACATGATGCAGATCGAGACAACCTCGCGGAGCCCGCAGACCCGGGTTCGCCCGGTTCAGGTGCGCCCGGCCGGCCGCAGCGGCCGTCCAGGGTCCCGCGGGCCGCAGCCGTCACGGCCCGTCGCCGCGCCGCCGCGTTACCGCGGCACCGGAGTCCTGATGTCGAACGCGTCGCACCGGCCGCGTCCGATCACTCCGGTGACCACCGTGGCGCTCGCCATGATCGCGGCCGGGATCACGGTGTGGCTGGGATTCGTAGCGCACTTCGGCGGCATGCTGCACGCCGGGCCCGAGAAAGCCGCTGTTCAGATGCCTGACCAGCTGGCCGTCGTCCGGGTCGAGCCGGGGGAGACGTTGCAGCACCTGGCCGCCCGGGTGGCCCCGGACGCACCGACAAGTCAGGTCACCGCCCGCATCCGCGAACTCAACGAACTCCACTCCTCGGCGGTCACGGCCGGGCAGACGCTGATTGCGCCGGTGGGCTGAGCCGTTCACCAGCCGCGACACCCCGCGATGCTGGGCCGATGCCCGACCGCGCAGGTAGGCTCGGAGTGGATTGGGACACTCCCAAGTCCGTGCGGCGAAGGAGCGGCCATGCATTGCCCGTTCTGTCGGCATCCCGATTCGCGAGTCGTCGACTCCCGTGAAGCCGATGAGGGACAGGCGATTCGGCGCCGCCGCTCGTGCCCCGAGTGTGGCCGGCGATTCACCACCGTCGAGACCGCTGTGCTGGCAGTCGTGAAGCGCAGCGGTGTCACCGAACCGTTCAGCCGCGAGAAGGTCATGCGCGGGGTGCGGCGCGCGTGCCAGGGCCGGCAAGTCGACGACGACGCGCTCAGCCTGCTCGCGCAGCAGGTCGAAGACGCGGTGCGGGCCGGCGGATCGCCGGAAGTCCCCAGCAATGAAGTCGGCCTGGCAATCCTCGGCCCGCTGCGCGAGCTCGACGAAGTAGCTTATTTGCGATTCGCTTCGGTGTACCGGTCCTTTGAGTCCGCAGCGGATTTCGAGCGCGAGATCAAAGCCCTGCGCGCCCACCGGAAGGTCCCGGCGTCCGGTTGACCGAGGTCGTACTGTCGGACCATGACGCCGGTCGTGCAAACCCAGGTCTGTGTTGCCGGCGGCGGTCCCGCGGGCATGGTCCACGCTCTACTGCTGGCCCGCGCCGGGATCAACGTCACGGTGTTGGAGAAGCACAACGACTTTCTGCGTGACTTCCGCGGCGACACCGTGCATCCGAGCACGCTGCGGGTCATCGACGAGCTCGGGCTGATCGACGAGTTTCTGCGCCTCCCGCATACCAAAATCAACCGCGTCGTCTTCGACACCGACGGCAGCCTGCGCACCTTCGGAAACTTCAGCGCGCTGAAGTGGCTCGGCCTCAAGCAGCCGTACATCGCGTTGATGCCGCAGTGGGATTTTCTCGACTTTCTGGCTGAAAAGGCAAGCGCGTATCCGGAATTCACTCTGATCCGCAACGCCGAGGTCACCGATCTGATCGTCGACGGTGACCGGGTGGTCGGGGTTCGCACACCCGACTTGGAGGTGCACTCTCAGCTCGTCATCGGGGCGGACGGACGTCGATCAGCGGTGCGGGCCGCGGCCCGGCTGGAGCTGGCGGCCGCGCACTCACCGATCGATGTGTTGTGGTTTCGGCTGAACTGGCGGCCCGGCGACCCGCGAGAACTCATCGGGGTGCTGCCCCGCGGCTTGATGATGGCCATGATCTATCGCGGCGACTACTGGCAGGTCGCCTACCTGGTTCCGAAAGGCGAGAACCCGCGGGACGGTTCGCTGGAGGCGTTCAAGCAGCGGCTGGTATCGGTCCAGCCGCAGCTGGCCGAACACGTCGGTGATCTGCGTTCCTGGGATGACACCAGCCAGCTCGATGTGCGAGTGGATCGGCTCAAAACCTGGTGGCGCAAGGGTCTGCTCTGTATCGGCGATGCCGCACACGCGATGTCGCCGGCCGGCGGTGTCGGCATCAATCTGGCGGTGGCTGACGCCGTCGCCGCCGCCAACATCTTGAGTGGGCCGTTGTCGCAAGGACGCCTGACCGAAGCCGATCTGGCCAAGGTGCAGCGTCGCCGCGAGCTTCCCGCCCGGATCATCCAGGCCGGCCAGGTCTTCGTGCAGGACAATGCGATCGAGAAGAATTTGACCGGCCCTCTCGCGGATATCGGTCCCAAAATTTGTGGGACGTGGCCCGCTGCAGTTCATTCCGCCGATCATCGTCGGCCGGGGATTTCGGCCGGAGCGCGTCCGCACACCCGACGTGCACGCCGCCTGACGACTCGCAGCAGTCGATGCCGGCCGGTCTCGTCGCGGGGTTAGGCTGACGAGATGCCGCCCGACCTGCACCCCAACCTGAAGGCCCTGGCGCCCTTGCTAGGTAGCTGGCGTGGGCGTGGCGCAGGTGAATACCCGACCATCGAGCCGTTCGACTATCTCGAGGAAGTCACCTTCTCTCACGTGGGTAAGCCGTTTCTGGTGTACGGCCAGAAGACCAGAGGGGCGGCCGACGGCATGCCACTGCACGCCGAGACGGGCTACCTCCGCGTACCGCGTTACAACGAAGTCGAATTCGTGCTGGCGCATCCGAGCGGCGTCACGGAAATCGAGGTCGGCCGATACGTCGCCGACGGCGCCACGATCGAACTCGAGTTGGCGACGACGCAGATCGGCTTGACCCCGACTGCGAAGGAGGTGACGTCGCTCGGCCGGCGCTTCCGCCTCGACGGCGACGAGCTCTCGTACTCCCTACAGATGGGTGCCGTCGGGCAGCCGCCACAGCATCACCTCGCGGCTGTCTTGCATCGCACGACCTAGCTGATCTGTCGTACGCCGTCGTCGGCGACCCTACCGCCGACCCGCACCCATCCGTCTGGGCTGCAAGTGGTTTCGATGACCGAGCCCTGGCCCTGCGTGATGTGCAGATCGCGGCCGAGGTGATCGGTGATGCGGACTGCCGCGGAACCGGTCGCTTCGTCTTCAGCCACACCGAGATTGGCGGCGAACATCCGCGACCGCAGGGATCCGGCGGCATTGTCGGTCCACGTCCACAGGTAGTGCGCGACGTCGTCGGAGAAGTCGGCTGGGTCGGCCGCCGCAAGCTCGTCGACGCCGATCACATTGTGAATCGCGAACTCCGGCGACCACTCTGGGCGGGCACTGACGGCGGTGACGTCCCGGTCGTAACCCACTTGCAAGGGTCCGGCCGGTACCTGCAGCGTGTGAATCGGTGCGCCGACGGACCGCAACCACCATGCCGCTCCGACCGTTGGATGCCCGGCAAACGGTAATTCGGTCAGCGGGGTGTAGATGCGGGCGCGTGCGGTTGTTTCCCCTGGTGCGGGGAGGTCGACGAAAATGGTTTCGCTGTAACCCAACTCGGCCGCTATGTCCTGATGTCGACTCCCATCGACCGTCGCCGCGTCGACCACGCCGAGCGGATTACCGAAAGCCCCTGCCGCATCGGTGAATACTCGCAACACCGTGACGTCGACGCTCATGGCAGCGACTGTACGGTGTCGCCGTGATCAGGTGGCGCTGCGCTCGTCGGCGCCCATTGCTTCCAGTACCGCGACCCGCGTGTCGACCGATCCGGTGACAGTCTGTGCGCCGCCGCCGGTGCGGAGCAGTTCGCGAAGCGCGGTCTGGTCGTAGTCCGACGGCGCGGTGGTGTCGATGAAGCGCTGTAGGACCTCGATGAAGCGGTCGGGGTCGTCGTGGAATGGGAAATGCCCGGAGCGCTCGAAGATCTCGAGTTGGGAGCCCGGCATGGCGGCGTGGGCCATGTGTGCGTGGCTGATCGGAACGACCACGTCGTCGGTGCCCCAAATGATCTGCACGGGAACGGATTGCGTCAAATAACATCGGTCCAGCATGGTGACGCTCTGGCCGCGCCAGTCCACCACCGCGCGCAGAGTCCGGGTGAATGCCGCGGAGGCCATCGGTTCCGGCAGGCCGGTCAAGATTCGCAGCATGTCGGGTAAGTCGTGGCCGACCGCGGTGGAGCCCAACACCATTCCTGCCGCGCGTCCGAAGAGCTGCAATGCCGGCAGCACCAGCGGCAGCCGGAGCAGGGCCAGCGCCTCGCTGCCCATCGGCAGCGACGCCAGTCGCAGCATGAGGTGTACGTCCTTGGTCACGCCACCGGCGCCGACCAGCACCAGTCGTTCGACGAGTTGCGGGAACTGGTAGGTGAACTGCATCGCGACACCGCCGCCGAGCGAATGGCCGACCACGGTGACGCGTTCGATATCCAGGACCGACAACAGGTCGCGCATTCCGTTGGCGTAGGCCGCAATCGAATAGTCCGCGCGCGGCTTGTCCGATTGGCCGTGACCCAGCAGGTCTACGGCGATCACGGTAAACCGTTGCGCGAGTTTCGATTGCACGGTCGACCAGGTCGTCGAATTGTCGCCGATGCCGTGGATCAACAAGATCACCGGACCCGAGCCCGCGATACGAAATGCGCGACGATACCCGTGCACCGTCCGGAACTGCAGCTGCGGCGTAACCTCGCGCACCGAGCGAAGATTGGGCTTGCGCTGAGTCATGTCGCCAACTTCACTGTCGGGCTGGGAGACATCGGGGCCATTCCTCCTCGTCGCTACGCACTACATTGTCGTGGCCCCGGGGAGGGCGATCTAGATTGGTTCGTCGTCGTCGAACTTCTTGTCGGCCTGCTGCGCCAGGAAGCGCTCGAACTCCGCGCCGAGTTCGTCACCGCTGGGCAGATCTTCGTCCCGGCTCAGCAACGACCGATTCTCCTGCGCAGCAATGAAGGCATCGTACTGTCGCTCCAGCGCGGCCACCACTTGAGCGACATCTGTGCTGGCCTCGACCTGCTCGTCGATCTTGACCCGGACGTCGGCGGCCGCCTCGGTCAGTGCGTTGACCGGCAGCTGCAGCGACCCGGTCTTGGCGAGCTGCTCCAGCAACGCCTGTGCCGCCGCCGGGTAGTCGGTCTGGGCGAGGTAGTGGGGGACGTGGACGGTGTAGCCGACCACTTCGTGCCCGTGCTGCGCCATCCGGTACTCCAGCAGATTCGACGCACTGCCGGGGACCTGCACTTCGGAGATCCACGGGGTGAAGTCGGCGATCAGCTCGCGGTTGTTGGAGTGCGCCGTCAACGTGATCGGCCGGGTGTGGGGGACCGCCATCGGGATGGTGCCCAACCCGATGGTCTGGCGCACCCCGAGACGTTCGGCCAGCAGGCGCACAGCGGTGATGAACCGCTCCCACTTCAAGTCCGGCTCCATGCCCGCCAGCAGCAGGAAGGGTGTGCCGGCGCTGTCACGCATGGCGTAGAGGCTGAGCTCGGGATTCGCGTAGTGGGTGAAGCGATCGGTCTTGAACGTCATCAGCGGCCGCCGCGACCGGTAGTCGAGCAGATCGTCGATGGCGAACGAGGCGACCAATTCGGTGTCCAGCGTGTCTTTGAGGTGGCCGGCGGCCAGTTTGATCGCGTGGCCGGCATCGGAGAAGCCTTCCAGCGCATGCACCAGCACGGGCCCGCGTCCATCGGACAGCGACAACTGCGGCGCCGGGAACTCGAGTTCGTACATGCTGTTGTGCTCGGGTTGGTAGCGCCGATCCCGGTCGGGTGTGTCGGGGGGCTGATCGTGGCCCATCGCTGTTGCCTCCTCGCCACGGAACGGATCGCCGTCCCGTGTCAGTTAGTGTCCCTCAGAACGCCGAGCAGCGGATACCTGACCCGCTCGATACCGGCCTCCCGTGCTGCAAAACACGCGCGGTACGCACCGCATTCCTGGGATACCCGTATTGCGCCGCATCGAAATTGCCGCGCTGACAGCGTCGGTCGCCGCCCGGCCGCGCCGGATCGGGCATGATCGACGGCGATGCGATTTCTGGCAGCGGGGGTGGTGCTCAGCCTGGTAGTGGCCGGCTGCGGACATCCGGCGCAGTCCGCGCCGAGCACCGGCAGATCCAGCCAGACGCCCACCGGCACCGTCAGCCGGGTCATTGCCGCACCGGTGGATCCCGATCCACGGGTCGGCGCGTTCTTCCTGTCGGACAACGAGTTACATGCCTGCACCGGCTCGGTGCTGCATTCGCCGGCGGGCGATCTGGTTTTGACGGCCGCGCATTGCCTGATCACCGGCGCCTTGGCGCGATTCGCCCCCGGATTCGCCCGCGGAGCCGCGCCGGAGGACCTGTGGACCGTCGACGCCCTTTATCTGGATCCGCGTTGGCTGGCCACCAAGGATCCGCGGGCCGACTACGCGATCGTGAGGGTCAGCCGGCCCTCTGGCGGGTCGCTGGAGGCGTCGGTCGGCTCCGCGCTGTCGTTGGGCGCCGCCCCGCCCCGCGGAAGCCAGGTAACGGTCGTGGCCTACCCGGCGGGCGTTGGTGGGCTGCCGGTCGGCTGCCAGGTCACCACCGGAGTCAGCGACGGGGGTTTCCCGGAGTTGCCGTGCGCGGGCCTGGTCGACGGTACGAGTGGCGCGCCCTGGATCTCCGGCTCGACGGTGACCGGGGTGATCGGCGGGCTGCACGGCGGTGGTTGCGCTGAAAACCTGTCCTATTCGGCGCCGTTCGATGCACACACCACCGCGCTCTTGACGCGGGCCCAAGCGGGCGGTCCGGGGGACGTGTCGCCGAGCTCCTTCGACGACCAGTGCTGAGCCCCGAGCGCCGTTAGCGCAGCCCGGCCGCGAGTTGTCCACAGTCGCGGGCCGATGCACAACAAGGCGCCCGGGGAGTCGGCACCGCCGACGGGCTGACGGTGGCAGTTGTCAGCGTCAGGGCCATGACCAAGCAGCGACGTGACTTTGAACTCAACCAGCCCGGCGCCGTGATCGCCGCACTCCCAGCGGTGTTGGGTTTCGTGCCGGAACAATCGTTGGTGTTGTTGTCGATCGACAACGGCGAGCTGGGGTCGGTGCTGCGCGTCGACCTGTCCGACGCGGTCGCCGACCAGATCGGGCATCTCGCGGAGGTTGCAGCGGCCGCCGGCCCGGAGGCTGCCATCGCGGTGATCGTCGACGCCGACGGTGCCGGCTGCCCGATGTGCAACGACCAGTACCGCGACCTGTGCTCGTCGCTGACCGACGAACTCTCGCGCCGTGACATCGTGCTGTGGGCCGTCCATGTCGTCGACCGGGTGGCTGTCGGGGGACGGTGGCACTGCGTAGACGATTGCGGTGCGGGCGGCCTCGTGGACGATCCGTCGGCGTCACCGCTGGCAGTCGCGGCAGTGTTGGACGGCCGCCGGCTGTATGCGCGTCGGGCCGATCTGCAGGCGGTGATCGCGGCCGATCGGCGGGATCACGAAAGGCTGACCGCTCTGATCGCCGAGCGTGCCGCGCTGCGTTACGAGACGCGCCGCGCCGAGCCGGACGCGTGTGTCCGCCGCGACGTCGAGGACGCGATGGCGGCCGCCGCGGCGGTCGCGGACGCGCAGCAACTCTCCGACGGCCAGCTCGCCAGTCTGGCCTGTTCGCTGGACGACGTCGAGGTGCGAGACACGTTGTACGCCTTGGCGGTCGGGCACAGCGCCGGCGACGCCGAGTCGCTCTGGGCGCTGCTGTCACGCACCCTGCCGACGCCGTGGCGCGCCGAGGCTCTGGTGCTGCTGGCGTTCAGCGCCTACGCCCGTGGTGACGGGCCGCTGGCGGGGGTGGCGCTGGAAGCGGCGCTGCGCTGCGATCCGGGCCACCGGATGGCGGGAATGCTCGACCAGGCTTTGCAGTCGGGCCTGCGACCCGAGCACATCAGGGAGCTGGCGATCACCGGTTATCAACTGGCGGAGCGAATTGGCGTCCGGCTGCCTCCGCGGCGGCCGTTTCGACGGCGGGCGGTGTGAACCGCGCCGCGGCTCAGACCTTTTCGACCTTTACGGCGTGCGCCATCTCGTGCGGCAGGCCGACGTTCTCGTGGCCCGGGATGACAATCATCACGCCACCGGCCTGATTGGATTCGACGGTCACGCGGGCGTTGGGAACAACGCCGGCATCCTTGAGGCGCGTGATCAGGTCGATGTCGCCCTGGACGTGCTCGGTGAGCTGGCGCACCACCACCGCCACCGGCGGGCCGGCCGGCAGCTCGGTCAACCGCACCAGGTTGCCCTCGTCGGCGCCGAAGCCGTCGCCGATACCCAGGTCGGTGAGCCCCGGAATCGGGTTGCCGAAGGGTGACGTCGTCGGGTTGTTGAGCACCTTCATCAACCGGCGCTCGACGTCGTCGCTCATGACGTGCTCCCAGCGGCAGGCCTCGGCGTGGACTTCCTCCCACGGGACACCGATCACGTCGACCAGTAGCCGTTCGGCGAGACGGTGCTTGCGCATCACCGACACGGCCAGCGCGCGGCCTTTGTCGGTCAGCTCGAGGTGGCGGTCGCCGGCCACATGCAGCAGCCCGTCGCGTTCCATTCTCGACACGGTCTGGCTGACCGTCGGCCCGCTCTGGTCCAGTCTTTCGGCGATACGGGCACGCAGCGGGGTGACGCCCTCTTCCTCGAGGTCGTAGATGGTCCGCAGGTACATCTCGGTGGTATCAACCAGGTCGTTCATTCCGCACCCTCCATTGCCGCCGAGTCTACTTGTCCAGCTGCGCGAATGGTTCGCTAACACTCCAGCGCAGCAGTATGCCCGCCGCAGCTGCGGCGGGCATACATTCGATGCTGGTGCGGGTGGTCAGCTCGCGTAGGAGCGGAGCCGATCGGCCCGCTCGCCGTTGCGGAGCTTGGACATCACCTCACGCTCGATCTGGCGCACCCGCTCGCGGGACAGGCCGAAGAGCTTGCCGATCTGGTCGAGCGTGCGAGGCTGCCCGTCGTCGAGCCCGAAGCGCAACCGGATCACCTGATGCTCCCGCTCGTCGAGCGTGGAGAGCACGCTGCGGATGTCGGTGTGCAGCAGCTCGGCGATCACCGAGTTCTCCGCAGACATGGCCTCGGCGTCCTCGATGAAGTCACCCAACGGCGCTTCCTCTTCGGAACCGACCGGCATGTCCAGGCTGACCGGGTCGCGGCTGTGCTCGAGAAGGTCGTTGATCTTCTCGACGGGGATGCCGGACTCTTCGGCGAGCTCCTCGTCAGTCGCCTCGCGGCCGAGGTGCTGGTGCATCTCGCGCTTGATCCGGGCCAGCTTGTTGACCTGCTCGACCAGGTGGACCGGCAACCGGATGGTGCGGCTCTGGTCGGCCATGCCGCGGGTGATCGCCTGGCGGATCCACCACGTCGCATACGTGGAGAACTTGAATCCCTTTGCGTAGTCGAACTTTTCCATCGCGCGGATCAGCCCGAGGTTGCCCTCCTGGATGAGGTCCAAGAGCGGCATCCCGCGGCCGGTGTAGCGCTTGGCCAACGACACGACCAGCCGCAAGTTGGCCTCCAGCAGATGGCTGCGCGCCGTTTCGCCGTCGCGCACAACAGCTGCCAGGTCACGCTTGCGGTTGTCGCCGAGCCGCTTGCGGGTCTCCAGTAGGTGCTTGGCGTACAGGCCGGCTTCGATGCGCTTGGCGAGTTCGACCTCGTCGGCCGCATTGAGCAGAGCCGTTTTGCCGATCCCGTTCAGATACACGCGCACCAAGTCCGCGGCTGGGCTCTGAGCATCCAGATCGCTGTCCCGGCGGGTGGTGGCATTTGCCATGGCGGCCTCCTGATCGGCGTGAACTGTCATGGGGTACAACGACCCATTGGCAGAAGTAGTTCCCACGCAGAAGTGATCTCACACGCGCTGACGTGCGCGAATGTCCGGGAGCCCTGAGAAAGTACTGAGAACCGCTAACGAATACGAGTTATTCGGAACCGTCCCCGGTCGCGCGCGGCCATTCCGGTTGCGACGCTGAGCGACTGCGTCGTTCGATCGACGGACGCTCAGCGGTGGGGAACAGCGGAGTCCGCCGGCTCGGCCCGTCGAAACGGCGTGGTTCGTCGGCTCGGCGAGGCGGACGGTCGTTGGCGACCAACACAGCGATCCATGGCAGTGGGATCGACGCGGCGACGATCGCCAGCGAGATGAGGCCGTTGTGCCACAAGCCGTACGCGACGGCGGCCAGAAGCAGCGCCGGAATACGAAACGACATGATCGTCAGATACTTCCGCACGCGTTGACGGTGTTGGACTTCGTAGGAGGGTGCGGCGGCGGTGATAAGGATTGGTCGACCATCGTCGTCGAAACCCAGCTCTTGGCTGCGCCTCATCACTCCACTGTTGCACAACTTGGCCTAGGGCGGAGGAACCGGTTGCGGCACAATGTCTGACATGGACACCCAGACCATCGAGCGCACCGACACCGACGAACGCGTCGACGACGGGACCGACAGCGATACACCGAAGTTCTTCCATTACGTCAAGAAGGACAAGATCGCCGAGAGCGCTGTGATGGGCACCCACGTCGTCGCCCTGTGCGGTGAGGTCTTCCCGGTGACCAAGTCCGCCAAGCCCGGCTCGCCGGTGTGCCCGGACTGCAAGCGGATTTACGAAGCGCTCAAGAAAAGCTGATCTAACGCGGGTCGGGCTGTGACGGCTCGTCCTCGGTGGTGGGTGCCGCGACATCGTCGGCCACTTCCTTGGCGCGCCTGACCAGCCAGCGTCGCATGCGATGCGCGTGGGTTCGCGGCGCCGGCCACTCCTCCTGAATCGCGGCGTTGAACTCAGCGCCGAGCATCATCGCGAATCCAGCGAAAAAGGCGAACAGCAGAAACGCGATCGGGGTGGCCAGCGCGCCGTAGGTGTAGCCGGTGCCGGTGATGTAACGCAGGTAGATGCGTAGGCCCAGGGTCGCGACGACGAACGCGACACTGGCCAGGGCCGCGCCGAAGATCAGTCGGTGCGTGGGCAGCGGGTCTGGCAGGGCTACGCGGTACAGCAGCACGATGGCCGCGATCAGCCCAGCCAGCAGCGCCGGGTAGTAGCCGTAGGCCAGCACGTCTTGAAGTCCGTCGGGTATCAGGTCGGCCAGCTTGCGCGGGCCACGCACCATCAAAGGTGCTGTCACGATGACGAACAGCAGCGCCACAACGTAGAGGGCCAGCGCGTAAAGGCGCTGGCGCACCGGATGGCGTAGCGGCGTCTGATCGTGAGCCTCGACCACCGAATCCACGAACGCCGAAACGGCCGACGATCCCGCCCACAGCGAAATCAAGAATCCCAGCGAGACCACCTCGCCGCGAGCGCCCCGGTCGATGTCGGCGATGGTCGGCTCGATGATTTCGTGAACCACGCTCTGCGAGAAAATCTTGTTCGACATCGACACCAGGTAATGCTCGATGCCGGCCATCGTGTCCGGCCCGAAAACCGGTGCTACATAGGCGAGACTGCCCAGCATCCCCAGCAGCAGCGGCGGCAACGACAACGCGCACCAGAAAGCCGCTTGTGCCGACTCCGAAAAGATCGAGTCATCCCAGCTCTTCGACAATGCTCGTCGGGTAACACGCCAGAGGTGATGCCGCGAAGGTCTCACTGGATGGTCGGCCATGACCCGTTCAGGATGCGTGATGGACGCGGTCGCCGCCAGAACTGCAGGTGACGAGCCGCCTTGCTAAGCGTCGATGGGGTCGCCGCTGATTTCGAGCACGGCAGACATTTCGATCAACCGCGCCTCGTGCTCGCGGGCGTGGTGCTGGCAGAACAGGAGTTCTGCGCCGGAGGGCAGCTTGGCGCGAACCCGTGCAGCAGCGCTGCACCGATCGCACCGATCAGCCCGGGTCAGTTCAGGACTGGTCAACGTTGCGTTCATGGCTTCTCCGTTCTGCCTTCTCTACTGTCTCAGATGTCTGCGCTTTTGGCCGTCTTCACCGGCGGTTTACCGGCTGTGTCGTTTCTCACCTCGAACCGGTGGTTTAGTGACCGGGTTAGATGGCGATATGACTCAGTTGCCGTCGGTGCTAGTGCACCTGTGCTCTGTCGGCGATTGGACAAACGCGCAAACACGAGACGAGCTCCGGCCGGATTCGCTGGACGACGTTGGCTTCATTCACCTGTCGACTCCGGAGCAAGTGCATCTGCCGGGTAAGTCCCCTGGCGTGGTGGGGTTTCGGGGTCGGGGACTGGCCAGGCGAGAGTGCCGGGTGTGTCGTTGACGCTGTTGGGGTGGGCCATCGCGTAGTGGTCAGTGAGTTACCTACCAAA
>NZ_PKEK01000052.1 GCF_002863225.1 Mycobacterium sp.
GCCGGCGAGCTGCCTCGGCGTCCCAGCCGGCCTCGACCAGACGCATAAACGCCTCCACCGTGCTCGGCAGCGGCGGCGTGAGGTGCTCGACGCCCTCGCCGCTGCCACGATCCTGCTTCCACTGGGCCATCAACGCCTCACGATGCGACGCCAGCGCCGCGTCGAACTTCGCCGCTTCGTCGTGCGGAAGCGTGATCCGCCAACACGTGGACTGCTCACGCGAGGTCTTGCTGATCGAGCGCTCGGGTTCTGGCCGAGCGGAATCGGATTCGGGTTGCGGTTCCAACTTCACCGCGGTGCGCAGCTGATGGACCGTCGCGACCTGGGCCAGCTCGGCGTAATGCTCATCTGACCCCTCGCCCGCGTGCACGGCGATGACGCCCACCTGATCCAACGACAGCCGCCCCTCCCGCAGACCGGCCGCACACCGGGGAAACTCCTCGAGCCGCCGCGCCACAGTGGTGATGGTCGCGGCGTTTGCCGATGTCGAGCCCAGCTTCCAGGCCACCAACGCCGCCACCGACCGCGCACCGGTAGCACCGCACAGCTCATCGCGATCCAACTCGGCGACGATCTCCACGATCCGCCCGTCCACCGCGTTGCGCTGCCCGGCCAGCTCCGCCAACTCCTCGAACAACACATCGAGACGCTCAGCGGGGCTGACCGCCGCAACAGGCGACATGGTCACGGACATGACGCAATCATCGCAATCGGGTCCGACAACTTTCGGCAGCCTGATTTCTACGAGACGGCTCCCGCCGCCGACCGGTCAGAAAGCGATCTGCCGGCGACCCGCGCGGAACGCGGTAGCGCAGGCGGTCAACGCCAGCAGGGCGAAAACGGCGAAGGCCCACCTCGCCGCCGAAGCTCCCCCGCCGTCGACCAGGTTCACCACCACGCCGGCCAGCCCGGCGCCGAAGGCACCGAATATCAGCTGTACCGAGTTGATCGCAGTAGCGGCAGCCCCACCCTCGGCGGGGTCGTCGACGTCGCTCATCGCCCATGCCGACAGGTGCGGCCACGCCGCGCCGATGCCGATCCCGACACCCAGCAGAGCGACCGCGCAGACGACGACGATTCCGGCGGTCGCGCCCTGTACGTGCATGATTCCGGCCAACGCCAGACCACCGGCCATCACCAGCGGAGCCGCGATCACCACGCCGACGATCGTGCGTGTCTTGTTCAGCGAACCGCTGCCCAAGCCACTGATCGTCCAGCCCAGCGACAACGCCGCGCCCAGCAGGCCCGCCACGATGGGCCCGAGGTGCGCCAGCCGCTGGCCGAACAACGGCACGTAGAGGTCGACCTTGGTGGCGGCCACCAGTAGTCCCAGCGTCAGGTAGACCCACTTCAGCGGGCCGAAGCCGTAGACGCTGGCGGGTAGCACAGCGGTGTCCATCCGGCGGTCGACGACCAGGAACGCGCCGATCAGCAGGGCGCCGAAGACCAGCAGTCCGGCCGTCGCGAGAGTGTTGTGCGGCACCGAGGCCACGCTGACCGCCAGTGCGGCCGCGCCCAACAGCACCACGGACGGTATCGGGACCCGGGCCGAGTCGCGGTCAGGCTGCTCAGAGCCGTCCACGGTCAACAGGCCCGGCGTGGCGATGCCGATCGCGATGCTCAGCATGGCCAACAGGCCGAACGCCCACCGCCATGCGCCGAACTGCGCGAACAGCCCACCCAGCGCGGGGCCGAGAAGAGCGCCGATTCCCCAGGTCGACGCCGCCAACGCGGAACCTCGACTCCACAATCGGCGCGGCAGTACCGCGTTGATCACCGCGAAACTCAAGCCGCACAGCAGACCACCGGCGAGCCCCTGCAGGAATCGGCCCACCAGCAGGATTTCCATGTTGGGGGCCGCCGCGCAGACCAGGCTGCCGGTAGCCAGGACGCTATAACCACCGAGGTACGCGAGGCCGGCACCGAGACGGTGCAGCAGCGCATTGACCGTCGCCGCGGCGACCACCGACCCGACGAGGTACAGCGTCGTCACCCACGCATAAATCCGCTCGCCGCCGATCTCGTTGATCGTGCTCGGCAGCATGCTGATCGTCAGGAACTCGTTGGTGGAATACAGCACCACGCCCCCGGCGACCACCGCGGTCGTTCGCGAATAGGGGGAACTCCACAACTCACGCCAATGGCCGGTGGTGTTTTGTTGCTGCTCCGTTAAATTCACCACCGCTGACTCACTAAACCATGTTTCGTTCGGCGAGTCGAACGGGCCTGAGGGGTGGGGAGAGGTGCGTTGAGCAGGACTATTCGGGTTTCGCGAGGCATTGACCTGGACCGTCATTGGCCGACTTCCTATGAACTTCATTTGGATCAGGGGAGGACAAATGCCTGTGCCCGCCCTCGGCCGGGTCCAAACCAGGGTCGGCCAACCCCACTTTCGCGGCCATGCAAGGGCGGCACCCGGACCCGGTATTAACGGGCGGTTACGCGCTCGAGGCGGCGACACGGCAAACACGGCCGGTCGGTGTCCAGCGTCGAATACGGAGTCGCGTGCTCAGCGCGCGGCGCGCGCTGCATCGTCAGCGGAAGGGGTCGCCTAACATCGTCCCTCGTGTCCCCCGACGCCAGATCGATCGCCCGGCTGATCGCCATCGTCGCGGGGATCGTCGGCGCCCTGCTGTGCGCGGTGGTCCCGCTGCTGCCGGTCCGACAGACGACGGCGACCGTGCTGTGGCCGCAGGGCCTGAAAGACGGCCACGTCACCGACATCACCGCGCCGTTGGTCTCCGGAGCGCCGCGGGCCATGGACGTCTCCATTCCGTGCGCCGCGATCGCGACGCTGCCCGCCGACGGCGGCCTGGTGGTGTCGACGCTGCCGGTCGCCGGTTTCGAGACCGGCAAGAACGGGCTGTTCGTCCGCGCCAACAAGGACACCGTCACCGTCGCGTTCCGCGACTCGGTCGCCGCGGCGGCCCCCCGCTCGGCCATCGCCGACGGCAAGTGCAGCACGCTGCACATCTGGGCGGACGCGACCGGCGCCGGCGCGGACTTCGCCGGAATACCGGGAGCGGCCGGCCGGCTGGCCCCGGAGAAGAAGCCGGCGGTCGGCGGCATCTTCACCGACCTGACGGTCCCCGCGCAGCCGGGGTTGTCGGCCCGCGTCGACGTCGACACCCGATTCATCGTCGCCCCCACGCCGCTCAAGGCCGCGGTCATGACGCTGGGCGTGCTCGCCGTACTGGTCGCGATCGCCGCGCTGGCCGTGCTGGACCGGCAGTCGGGACGGCGAACGCCCCGCACCTGGCGCCACCTCCTGCAGGCCGGGTTCACCACCTGGCTCGCCGACGCCGCGGTGATCGGCACGCTGCTGCTCTGGCACGTCATCGGCGCGACCTCGTCGGACGACGGTTACAACCTGACCATGGCCCGGGTCGCCGGCAAGGCCGGATACGTGGCCAACTACTACCGCTACTTCGGTACCAGCGAGGCTCCGTTCGACTGGTATCAGTCGGTGCTGGCCCACCTTTCGACGGTGAGCACCGCGGGTGTCTGGATGCGACTGCCCGCGACCCTGGCCGCGATCGGCACCTGGCTGATCATCAGCCGCTACATGCTGCGCCGACTGGGTCCGGGGCGCGGTGGTCTGGCCGGTAACCGGGTGGCGGTGTGGACGGCGGGCGCGGTGTTCCTGGCGGCCTGGCTGCCGTTCAACAACGGCCTGCGCCCCGAGCCGTTGATCGCCCTGGGCACCGTGGTCACCTGGGTGCTCGCCGAGACCTCGATCGCGACCCGGCGGCTGGTGCCCGCGGCCTTCGCGATCATCGTCGCCACGCTCACCGCGACACTGGCGCCGCAGGGTCTGATCGCCGTCGCGGCACTGCTGGCCGCCGCCCGGCCGATCGCACTGATCATCATGCGGCGCAGGGCAACTGACGGTTTACTGGCGCCGCTGGCGGTACTGACCGGGTCGCTGACCCTGATCGTCGTCGTGGTGTTCCGGTCGCAGACGCTGGCCGGGGTCGCCGAGGCGGCGCGGATCAAGTACAAGGTCGGCCCGACGATCGCCTGGTACCAGGAGTTTCTGCGCTACTACTTCCTGACCGTGGAGAGCAACGCCGAGGGCTCGATGTCGCGGCGGTTCGCGGTGCTGATCATGATGCTGTGCCTGTTCGGGGTGCTGGTCATCCTGTTGCGGCGCGGCAAGGTGCCCGGTGTGGCCGGCGGCCCGGCCTGGCGGTTGATCGGGACGACGGCGATCGGCCTGCTGCTGCTGCACTTCACGCCGACGAAGTGGGCGATCCAGTTCGGCGCCTTCGCCGGGTTGGCCGGCGCGCTCGGCGCCGTCACCGCGTTCGCGATGGCCCGCATCGGTCTGCACAACCGCCGCAACCTGACGCTGTATGTGACCGCGCTGCTGTTCATGCTGGCCTGGGCGACGTCGGGGATCAACGGCTGGTTCTCCGTGAACAACTACGGCGTCCCCTGGTACGACATCCAACCGGTGATCGCCAGCCACCCGGTGACGTCGATGTTCTTGGCGCTGTCGATCGCGACCGGACTGCTGGCCGCCTGGCAGCACTTCCGGATGGACTACGCCGGGCACACCGAGGTCGCCGCGACCCGACGTAACCGGGTGCTGGCGTCGACGCCCCTGCTGGTGGTCTCGGTGATCATGGTCTTCGGTGAAGTCGCGTCGCTGGGCAAGGGCGCGGTGCTGCGCTATCCGATGTACACCACCGGCAAGGCCAACTTCTCGGCTATCACTTCGGGGCTCTCGTCGTCCAGCTGCGCGATGGCGGACGACGTGCTGGCCGAGCCGGACCCCAATGAGGGTGTGCTGCAACCACTTCCCGGCCAAAAGTTCGGCCCCGACGGTCCACTCGGTGGCGACAACCCGATCGGCTTCACCCCGCAGGGGGTCGGCGACAACCTGCAGTCCGACCCGGTTGTCACCAAGCCCGGTGTGGTCAACTCCGACGCATCACCGAACAAGCCGAACGCGTCGATCACCGACTCGGCCGGCACCGCGGGCGGCAAGGGCCCGACCGGGGTCAACGGCTCGCAGGCGGCGCTGCCGTTCGGCCTCGACCCGGCCCGCACACCGGTGATGGGCAGCTACGGCGAAAACTCCCGTGCCGCCACCGCTACCTCGTCCTGGTACCAGATGCCCCCGCGCACGCCGGACCGGCCGTTGATCGTCGTCGCCGCATCGGGCGCCATCTGGTCGTACAAAGAGGACGGTGACTTCATGTACGGCCAGTCGCTCCGATTGCAGTGGGGCACAGCCAAACCCGACGGCAGCGTTGCACCCCTCGGGCTGATGTTCCCGATCGACATCGGCCCGCAGCCGGCCTGGCGAAACCTGCGCTTCCCGATGAGCTGGGCGCCGCCGGAGGCCAATGTGGCCCGCATCGTCGCCTACGACCCCAACCTCAGCGAGGACCAGTGGTTTGCGTTCACCCCGCCGCGGGCGCCGGTGACCAAGACCCTGCAGCAGTTGATCGGGCCGCAGCAGCCGGTGCTGATGGACGTCGCCACGGCCGCGAATTTCCCGTGCCAGCGCCCGTTTTCAGAACACCTGGGTGTCGCCGAACTTCCGCAGTACCGCATCCAGCCCGACCACAAGCAGACGTCGGCGTCGTCTAACCTGTGGCAGGCGTCGAAGTCCGGCGGACCGTTCCTGTTCACCCAGGCGCTGATGTGGACGTCGACGGTGCCGACCTACCTGAACGGCGACTGGTACCGCGACTGGGGCCAGGTGGAGCAGTACCACCGGTGGCTGCCCGACGACGTGGCGCCGATCGCCGCCGTCCAGCAAGGCAGTAGCACTGTCTACGGCTGGAGCCGACAAGGACCGATTCGAGCACTGCCGTGAGCACCTTCAACGCGCCCAACGGCGACAACGTCAAAGCGACCCGCTGGGTCGCCACCATCGCGGGGCTGATCGGCTTCCTGCTGTCGGTGGCCACCCCGCTGCTGCCGGTCGTGCAGACCACCGCCGACCTGAACTGGCCGCAGAACGGTCAGCTCACCAGCGTCACCGCGCCGCTGATCTCGTTGACACCGGTCGATTTCCACGCGCAGGTGCCCTGCGAAGTGGTGCGGGGCATGCCGCCGAACGGCGGCGTGGTGCTGGGCACCGCGCCACGAAAAGGCAAGGACGCCAACCTCCAAGCGCTGTTCGTCGTCGTCGGCAAGCAACGGGTGGATGTCACCGACCGCAATGTGGTGATCCTCTCGGTGCCACGCGAGCAGGTGGTTGGAACCGCTGGCGCCCCCGGGTGCTCCCGCATCGATGTCACCTCGACCACCGCCGGGACGTACGCCACGTTCGTCGGGCTCAAGGACCCCGGTGGCAAGGAGTTGCGCAGCGGTTACCCGGACCCGAACCTGCGGCCGCAGATCGTCGGAGTGTTCACCGACCTGACCGGGCCCGCGCCTCCGGGCCTGACGATGTCGGCCACCATCGACACCCGCTTCTCCACCACGCCAACCACATTGAAGCTCGCCGCGATGGTCGGGGCGATCCTGGCGACCATCGTCGCGCTGATCGCGCTGTGGCGGCTCGACCAGTTGGACGGCCATCGGATGCGCCGGTGGATCCCGGCGAACTGGCGCACCTTCACGCTGGCCGACGCGACGATCACGTCCGGATTCGTGCTCTGGTGGGTGATCGGCGCCAACTCCTCGGACGACGGCTACATCCTCGGCATGGCCCGGGTCGCCGACCGCGCCGGCTACATGTCGAACTACTTCCGCTGGTTCGGCAGCCCCGAGGACCCGTTCGGCTGGTACTACAACCTGCTGGCGCTGATGACCCATGTCAGCGATTCGAGTCTGTGGATTCGGTTGCCGGACTTGGTCGCCGGGCTGGTGTGCTGGCTGCTGCTGTCCCGCGAGGTGCTGCCCCGGTTGGGACCGGCGGTGACCAAGAGCAAGGCCGCGAACTGGGCCGCCGGGCTGGTACTGCTGACCGCGTGGATGCCCTTCGACAACGGCCTGCGGCCGGAGCCGATCATCGCGGTCGGCTCACTGATCACCTACGTGCTGATCGAACGGGCCATGCGCTACAGCCGGCTGACGCCCGCCGCGCTGGCCGTGGTGACCGCGGCGTTCACCCTCGGCGTGCAGCCGACCGGGCTGATCGCGGTCGCCGCGTTGGTGGCCGGTGGCCGCCCGATCCTGCGAATCCTGGTGCGACGCCACCGGGTGGTCGGCACCTGGCCACTGGTGGCGCCGATGCTGGCCGCAGGCACGGTCATCCTGCCCGTGGTGTTCGCCGACCAGACATTGGCAACGGTGTTGGAGGCCACCAGGATTCGCACCGCGATCGGGCCCAGCCAGGCCTGGTACACCGAGAACCTGCGCTACTACTACCTGTTCCTGCCGACCGTCGACGGTTCGCTGTCGCGCCGGTTCGGTTTCCTGATCACCGCGCTGTGCCTGTTCACCGCCGTGTTCATCCTGTTGCGGCGCAAGCGGGTTCCCGGCGTGGCCCGCGGCCCGGCGTGGCGGCTGATGGGCGTCATCTTCGGCACGATGTTCTTCCTGATGTTCACCCCCACCAAGTGGGTGCACCACTTCGGCCTGTTCGCCGCGGTGGGTGCGGCGATGGCGGCGTTGACGACGGCGCTGGTGTCGCCTGCGGTGCTGCGCTGGTCGCGCAACCGGATGGCGTTCCTGGCCGCGACGGTGTTCGTGGTGGCGCTCTGCTTCGCCACCACCAACGGCTGGTGGTACGTGTCCAGCTACGGCGTCCCGTTCAACGCGGCGATGCCGAAGATCGCCGGAATCAGCGTCCATGCAATGTTTTTCGCGCTGTTCGTCGCGGTCGCGATCTACGCTGCCTGGCTGCACTTCGCTTCCCGCGACCGCGGTGAGGGACGGGTGGCCCGCGCGCTGACGGCGGCCCCGGTCCCACTGGCCGCCGGGTTCATGGCTCTGGTCTTCATTGCTTCGATGACGATCGGGATCGTCCGGCAGTACCCCACCTTCTCCAACGGCTCGTCGAACATCCGGGCCTTCGCCGGTGGCTGCGGCCTGGCTGACGACGTTCTGGTCGAACCGGACACCAACGCCGGATTCATGCAGCCCAAGCCCGGTGCTTTCGGCGACCTCGGCCCCCTGGGCGGCACCAACCCGGTCGGCTTCACACCCGACGGCGTGCCGGACCACACCGTCGCCGAGGCGGTGGTGATGCACCCGAACCAGCCCGGCACCGACTACGACTGGGACGCACCGACCAAACTCAAGACGGCCGGCGTCAACGGTTCGACCGTGCTGCTGCCGTATGGACTTGACCCGCAACGAATTCCGGTTCTGGGCAGCTACACCACCGAGGCGCAGCAGCAGAGCAAGCTGGCCTCGGCCTGGTATCAGCTGCCGCCCGCCGACGACGGGCATCCACTGGTGGTGGTGACCGCCGCGGGCAAGATCGAGGGCAACAGCGTGCTGCACCACCACACCGAGGGGCAGACGGTGGTGCTGGAATACGGCCGGGCCGGCGCCGGTGGCGACGTGGTGCCCGCCGGACGACTGGTGCCCGACGACCTCTACGGCGAGCAGCCGAAAGCGTGGCGGAACCTGCGGTTCCCACGTTCCGAGATCCCCGCGGACGCCGTTGCCGTCCGGGTGGTCGCCGAAGACCTGTCCCTGACGCCGGAGGACTGGATCGCGGTGACGCCGCCGCGGGTGCCCGAGTTGCGATCGGTGCAGGAATACGTCGGGTCGACGCAGCCGGTGCTGCTGGACTGGGCGGTCGGGCTGGCGTTCCCGTGCCAACAGCCGATGCTGCATTCCAACGGTGTCACCGACATTCCCAAGTTCCGCATCACGCCGGATTACACGGCGAAGAAGATGGACACCGACACCTGGGAGGACGGCGTCAACGGCGGTCTGCTGGGCATCACCGACCTGTTGCTTCGCGCCCACGTGATGGCTACCTACCTGTCCCACGACTGGGCCCGCGACTGGGGCTCGCTACGCAAGTTCGACACCCTGGTCGACGCCCAGCCCGCACAGCTGGATCTCGGCACCGCCACGCACTTCGGCTGGTGGTCACCGGGCAAGATCAGGATCAAACCCTAACCACAAAAGCGTGATTCGGTGAGGACAGTCACATCACGTTGAGTCTTCTGCGGCACCGGGTAGGGATTCCTCATCCCCATTCCCGAGCAGAGAGGAACAGTCGTGACCAGCGGACCCCAAGCTGCCGTTCTGGGCGTCGTCGAGGACGTCGTCGGTAAGGCAAAAGAGATCGTCGGCATCGTGACAAACCGCGACGGCCTCCGTGAGGAAGGCCGGGCCCAGCAGGACAAGGCCAAGGCCCAGCGCGACGTCGCCAAGAAAGAGGCCGAGGCCGAGGCCTCACGCGCCGCCGAGAAGGCGGCCGAGGCCCGCCAGAAGGCTGCCGAATAACCCACGAACCAGGCTGGGCGGCAAGGACTTCGGTTCTTGTCGCCCAGTTTTTTCATGAGCGGACCCGTCACGCCGGATCACCGACCGCCTCGATCAGCCCCTGCAGCACCCGGGCGAGGTGGCGATGGTCGTCGAACGCGCTGACGCCGCGGACGAAGCCCATCATCACGCCGTCCATGAAGGTCAGTAGGGCCAGGGTCTGATCCTCGACGAGATCCGGGTCGAGGACTTCGCCGAGATCCTGCCAACTCGTAACCGCCTGCCGCGCAAGGGCGGTGAAGAAAGCGATCGTCTGCTGCAGCGTTTCGCTCAGCACCGGGTCGCGACTCGACTGCAGCGCCAGCTCGAACCGAGCCCGGGTACGGGTGAGCCACGGATCGTGCGATGCCTTCATGACGATCTTTGCCAACTCACTGATCCTGGGCGTGGCGCCGGCTTCGCGGCCTACCTTCTCGGTCATCGTGGTCAGGTCGGCCAGGTCGAGTTCGGTGATGCGGGCCGCGATCGCATGCAGCAGCGCCTCGCGCGTCCGGTAGTACGCCGAGGTGGTACCGGGCGGCATCCCCGCGCGGCGGTCGACCTCGAGGTGAGTCAGGCTGCGCGCCCCGCCGCGGCCCAGCACGTCGAGCGCCGCGTCGCACAAATCATTGCGGCGCTGCTGCGGACCGGACCGGCGGGATGTGGTGATGCACCTATTAAACGGCGCGGCGGTTCAGAACGTCCCGCAGTTCGGTCCGGTTGGCTCGCCGTTGAACCGTGCCGCGATCCACTGCATGGCCGGCTCACCGTCGACGAGCATGGGTAGCGCATGGTTGATGATCAGCTTGTTCAAGAACGGCGGTTCCTCGTTGGTGCGAAATTCCACGTCGGCGCTCTTGGCGCACCAGTCCCGCCCCAGCTGATTCGCGGCCGTCCACGGGACCAGCGGGTCGTACCGGTTGCTGTTGATCAGCACCGGTGCGTTGGGTTTGTACCGCCCGAGTTTCTGCTCGTCGAACAGCGTCTTGAACGGCTCCTGCTCGACCAGCTGGTAGATGTCCTCGGTGAAGTAGGGCTGCAGATGCCGGAACATGAAGTCGATCAGCGTCTGGCTGACACACTGGCGCGACACCGACTCGAGCATGGCCAGCCCGCGCGGTGTCATCTTCGACCGGATGGCATCAGCCGCTTCCGGGTAGGCCGCCATCACGCTGTTCAGCGCGTAGCCGACGACGCCGACAAGGACGCTGCCGTCGGCGTAGGGGAAGAGCTCCTTGAGGTCGGCGGGCGGGGCCCCGGCGTAGGTGCCGACCAGGTGTAGCTCCGGCGCGTAACGCGATGCCAGCTCGGCCGCCGACGCCGTCGCTCCACCGCCCTGCGAGTATCCCCAAAGTGCGACTGGCCCATGCGGTTCCAGTGATGTTCCGGGAAGCCGCTGCGCCGCGCGGGCAGCATCGAGCACCGCTTGGCCCTCGGCGACCCGGCCGACATAGGTGTGCATGGTCGAGGTGCCCAGGCCCTGGTAGTCGGTCATCACGATCGCGAATCCACGAGCAACCATCGTCGCGACGAACAGCTCCTCGTAGTTGAACATGATGTCCCAGCCGCCCGAGTAATGGATGCCCTGGTTGAACATCCGCGACGGGGCGCACTGGTTGCCCTGGCCTTGCGTGCCGGGTGCGTAGCTGATCAGCGGCCGCGGTCCTTTGCCCGGCCAGTCGTTGTACGGCTCGAAGTAGGTGCCGGTCACCGCGATCGGATTGCCACGAGTATCGGTGCTGCGGTACATGATTCGCGTACCGGTCGCCATGATGGCGCCCAACTGGCCGGACGGTTCGAGCACCAGACGCGACGGCTCGGTGCGGATCAGGTCGCCCGGCTTGCCGGCCGGCAGCGGATCCGGGGGCAGGTAAAAGTCCGCATATCGCGGCTCGTCGCCGGTGTCGGCCGCGGCCGGGCGCGCACCCCACAGCAGCAGCGGCGCGAGCAACAGGACAGCCAGGGTCAACACCCTCCAGCGATGCATGCGCGCACGCTAACAGCGTCGTTATCTCGTCGTGACCACTTTTTCTATATTTGTAGAAGATTGCTGACTGGTTCGGCTTCCGTCATCAGGGGTACGCACAGGCGAATGGAAAGAGGTCACCATGCGCGCTGAAGAAGGCGACGAGTCGATCGGCGAAATGGCCGACGAAGCGGCCAAAGCGAAGAAAGAACTTCGGGATTCCACCAAAATCGGTGAGAAGGTGCAAAAGCATCAAGAGGGTGCCGAAAACTAGCACCTGACGGTGTCCCCCGTCACATCACCGCATCCCATGTAAGCGAACTCTCCCTCGTCCGACGTGGTGTGTTCACCTCGTCGAACGGATAATTGACAAAATGTCACTAAGGATTTCTGCCCTGGCATGCTGCGCGCTGCCCACCGTCCTTGCGCTGGGTGCCTCGGCGGGTCTCGCCGGTGCCGAAGCCGGCACGCTGGTCCCTTTGCGCGGCATCCTGCGCTCGTGCGACTTCAGCCCCATCCCCGACTTTGCGTCGACCAACAGCGGTACGGCCTCGGCGCTCGTCCACGCCGGTGGCGGCGCGGTGACGGCTGACATCCACTTCGCCGAAGCCGGCGAGCCCGGCGCCCACTTCGACGTCCAACTCATTCAGCTGCCGCGCCCCGCGAATGCACCCTGCGACGGATCCGGACCTGGTGTGTCGGTGGGCACGCTGGACACTGACGGCGCAGGCGTCGGCAACACCAGCGTGAGCGGTCGGCTCTCTTCCGGGGCCACCGGCGCGTGGGTGTTCATCCGGCGGCCGAGCCCGCGGTCGCAGAGCCCGGCCGAGTTCTACACCTCGGACTTCGTGGTCAAGGTCTAGATCGGCGTCAGGCCGTGCTTGCGCTGCGTGCGCCAGTGAATCTGCTTCTCCCGCAACAGGTGTAGCGATTTGCGCAGCAGCAGCCGGGTTTCGTGCGGCTCGATCACGCCGTCGATGTAGCCGCGCTCGGCTGCGATCCACGGGATCGCCATGTTGAGGTTGTACCCCTCGATGAAGTCCTTCTTGATCTGCTGCACCTCGGGCGCGGTCGGGTCGGGGAAGCGCTTCACCAGCAACTGCGCGGCGCCGTCCGCTCCGATCACCGCAATGCGCGCGGTGGGCCAGGCGAAGTTCAGGTCGGCGGACAGCTGCTTGGAACCCATCACCGCGTAGCCACCGCCGTAGGCCTTGCGGACGACGATCGTCACCTTCGGCACCTCGGCCTCCACGATCGCGTTGAAGAAGCGACCACCGCGTTTGATGATCCCGTTCTTCTCCTCGGTGACACCCGGCATGGCACCTGGGGTGTCGACCACGAAAACCAGTGGCAGATTGTAAGAGTCGCAGAACCGGATGAAGCTCGACGCCTTGTCCGAGGCCTCGCTGTCGACCGCACCGGACATGAACATCGGCTGATTGGCGATCACACCGACCGATCGGCCGTCGACCCGGGCAAAGGCGGTGATGATCGCCGGGCCACGCTGGTCGGCGATCTCGAAGACGTCACCGTCGTCGAAGATGCGCAGCAGGATCTCGTGCATGTCGTAGGCGGTGTTGTCCGCATCCGGGACGATGGTGTCCAGCTCGAGGTCGGTCGGGGTGATCTCCGGCTCCAGACCAGGGTTGACGATCGGCCCGTCGCCAAATGTGTTGTCCGGCAGGAACGAAAGGTAATCGCGCACATACTGGAATGCCGCGGCCTCGTCTTCGACCACCTTGTGGATGTTGCCGCGCTGCGCCTGCACGTCGGCGCCACCCAGCTCGTCGAACGTCACGTCCTCACCGGTGACGTCCTTGATCACGTCGGGCCCGGTGATGAACATGTAGCCCTGGTCGCGCACCGCCACCAACAGGTCGGTCTGGATTGGCGAATAGACCGCCCCGCCAGCACATTTGCCCAAGATGATAGAGACCTCGGGCACCATGCCACGCAGCATCTCGTGCCGGCGGCCCAACTCGGCGTACCACGCCAGCGAGGTCACTGCGTCCTGGATCCGGGCACCGGCGGAGTCGTTGATACCGACGATCGGGCAGCCGACCATCGCGACCCAATCCATCAGCTTGGCCACCTTGCGGCCGAACATCTCGCCGACCGAACCCTGGAACACCGTCTGGTCGTGGCTGAACACCGCGACCGGGCGGCCGTTGATCCGGGCGTGACCGGTGACCACACCGTCGCCGTACAGCGCGTTCGGGTCGCCGGGCGTGCGAGCCAGGGCCCCGATCTCCAGGAAGCTGCCCGGGTCGACCAGAGCGTGGATCCGGGCGCGGGCGCTCGGGATGCCCTTTTTGTCACGCCGGGCGATCGCCTTCGGATCACCAGGTTCCTTCGCCAGTTCCAGCTTCTCGCGTAGTTCGGTCAGCAGCTCGGCGGTGGTCTTGGTGGTCACTTAGCCCTCTTTCTGCTCGGCGTGAATCTTGTTGAGCGCCTGGGTCATATGCGCACCGACTTTGGCGATGATCGGCTCGTCGATGGCTTGGATGTGCTCGCCGCCGATCGGCACCACCTCGAGGTCGGCCACGTAGTCGCCCCAACCGCCGTCCGGCTTGCGGATGGCGTACGCGGGCTCGAACGTGATCGCGTCGTCGTGATAGCGGTCGGCCATGTACAGCGTCACGTGGCCGTCGTAGGGCTGGTACTCGGCGGTGTCGATCGCCCGCTGGTCCAGATACGACGTGCGCTGGTGCTCGATGATCCCGCCGGGGATCTGCACGCCGGCCTGCTGGACGGCTTCCAGGACGAACCTGACCTGTCCCTCGTCGTCGAGCGATTCCAGCGTCTCGTACGGGATCGGCGGCACCTCGACGTTGAAGGTCCGCTCGGCGAACTTCGCGTAGCGGTCCCAGCGCTTGCGGGTCTCTTCCTTGGTCTGCAGGATCGGCTCGCCCGGCATGACCGCGTCGATCAGCCCGACGAACGGCACGTCGCAGCCCTGCTGCTTGAGACCGATCGCGCAGGCGTAGGCCAGTGCGCCACCGAGCGACCACCCGGCCAGGATGAACGGCCCGTCGCCACCGAGCTCACGAAGCTTCGGAACGTATTGCGCCGCACGCTCTTCGATGGTGCCTTCGACACGCTCGAAGCCGTACATCGGGATGTCTGCCGGCAGGCGGTTGAGCAGCGGCTCGTAGACCACCGTCGACCCGCCCGCGGCGTGGAACACGAAAACCGCAGGCTTGGTGGAACCTTCGGGCCTGGGCCGGATCGTGCGGACGAACCCGTCGATCTGGCCGGCCTCCAGGAATTCGCGCACCGTGCTCGCGAGTTCCTCGATGGTGCCGGCGGCCCTGACGTCGTCGACGGTGATGGTGCCCTCCGCGCGCTCCGAGAGCCGATCCGCCAGCTTGGTGGCGGCGGCGTCGTCGAGCTCAGGCAGCGCGTTGAAGATGCCGCCCGGCGACTTGCCGGTGACGATGGCCCACGTCGCAAAGGTGACCCGCTCCGCGGCGTCCCGGGGTGGGATATCCGAATTGAGCGCTGCGGCAACCGCTTCGGAGTTGAGCGCCTGAGCGGCACCGGCCAGGTTGGGCGGTGCTGCGCTGCTCGGGCCGGACGGATCGGTCGGCGGCGGCGGGATGGTCGACGCGGGCTCCGGGCTGGGCTCGGCCTGGGTCTCCGGTTCGGCCTGGGTCTCCGGTTCGGCCTGCGGATCCGGCGCCGGTGCGGCCAGCGACGCCGGGGTCGCGCCGGACAGTATCGCGGCCTGCTCGGCGGCGATCTCGTCGGCGGTCTGCGTCTTCTGGCGCTCGTGCAGCTCCTGCACCTCGTCGCGGTGCTCCACCGCGTACTCGATCAGCTTCTCGACGTTGTAGAGGTTGGCGTCGCGTACTGCCTGCAGTTGGATCGGCGGCATGTCGAAGTCGTACTCGACGCGGTTCTTGATCCGGACGGCCATCATGGAGTCCAGGCCGAGCTCGACCAGCGGGACCTCCCAGGGCAGGTCCTCCGGCTCGTAACCCATCGCCATCGACACGATGGAGGCCAGCCGATCACGAATCGTCTCACCGGAATCCGGCGACCAGCGCTTGATCGCGCCGAGCTGTCGCGCGGTCAGGCTGTCGGTCACCGTGCCCGCTTTGTCCGAATCCTCCTCGACCGGCTCGGCAACCGGGGCAGCCGCGGGGGTTGGCGCGGCGGTGACGGTCGGCGCGATCGCCGCACCGGCGCCCACGGCCGTCGGCAGCACCGACGCCTGGCCGGCTCGTGACACCAGCGCGTCGTAGACCAGCGTGAAGGACTCGTCGATCCGCGCGTGGATCTGCACCGCGGCGCCACCGGGATGGCGGGTCAGCGTGGTGACCAGGCGGGCACCGTCGGCCGCGACCGCGCGCTGCTCGGAAGCCGTCAGCACTGCATCCGGAAGAACCTGTGTCGCAGCGGCTTTCACCAGGGCAGCAAGGTCGGTCTCGCCGCGCGGCGCGTACTCCCACACGTGCCGGCTGTCGGGTAGGGCCACGTGCGTGCCGGGCATCAGCACCGAGCCGTCGCCGGAGAAGTGCGCGTCGAGCCAGTGCTCCTTGCGCTTGAACCGCGTGGGCGGGACGTCCGCAAAATCCTCAGGTCCCGAAGCGCGGGTGAACAGCGTGCGGATGTCGAGGTCGTGGCCGTAGACGAACAGCTGTGCCATCGCCGAGATCATCGACTCGACGTCGTCCTGCTTGCGAGCGAGCGTCGGAATGAGTTGCGCATCAGGCAATCCCGCGGCCGCGGTGGTCAGGCCGATCTGCATCAGGGCGACCGGGTTGGGCGCGAGTTCCAGGAACGTGGTGTAACCGTTGTCGACGGCGTTGCGGACGCCGTGGGTGAAGTACACCGAGTGGCGCATGCCCTTGATCCAGTAGGCGACGTCGTGGATCGGCTCACCGTTCGGCCGGACGTAGGTGCCCTCGTGCACGGTCGAGAAGATGCCGACGTTCGGGCTGTTGGGCGAGATACCTTGCAGCTCAGCGGAGAACTCGCCGAGCAACGGGTCCATCTGCGAGGTGTGGCCGGCGCCCTTGGTCTGCAGTTTGCGCGCGAAGCGGCCCTCGGCCTCCGCCCGGGCGACGATCGCGTCGATCTGATCCGGCGGTCCGCCGATGACCGTCTGGCTGGGCGCGGCATAGACGCACACCTCGAGAGCGGGGAAGTCGGCGAAGACGGTCTTGAGTTCGTCCGCGGAATACTCGACGAGCGCCATGAACCGGATGTACTCACCGAACAGCATCGCCTCGCCCTCACCCATCAGGTGCGAGCGGGAACAGATCACCCGCGTGGCGTCGGCCAGCGAGAGGCCACCGGCAAAGTAGGCGGATGCGGGTTCACCCAGCGACTGACCAACCACGGCAGCGGGTTTGGCGCCGTGGTGCTTGAGCACCTCACCCAGCGCGATCTGAATCGCGAAGATCACGACGTTGCTGGTCTCGATGCCGTAGTCGATCGAATCGTCGAGGATCAACTCGAGGATCGAGTAGCCCCGCTCGTCCTGGATCAGAGCGTCGACCTTCTCGATCCACTCGGCGAAGATCTCGTTGCGCAGGTAGAGGTTCTTGCCCATCTTGCGGTGCTGTGCACCGAAACCGGCCATCGCCCAGACCGGTCCGTTGGTGACCGGACCGTCGGTGCTGAAGACGTACGGCTTCTGCTTGCCTTCGGCGATCGCGCGCAGGCCCTTGACGGCCTCTTCGTGGTCGTGGGCCAGCACCACCGCGCGTGAGCGGCCGTGGTTGCGGCGCGACAGCGCCCGCCCGATCGACTCCAGCGACGACGCCTGTCCCTCAGGCGATTCGATCCAGTCGGCGAGCTCGGCCGCGGCGGCCCGCTTACGCGAGGTCAGGAACGCCGACACCGCCAGCGGCACGACCGGGGTCGGGACCTCTTCCGCCGCAAGCTCTTCCCGCGCGATCTCCCTGAGACGCAGGGCCTCGTCAGTGATGCCGGGCAGCTCGTAGGAGTCCTCGAGCGGCTTGTGGTCGTCTTCGATGAACTCGCCGTACTCGTCGAAGCGCATGCCGCCGATCAGTTCGACGTGCTCGTCGGCGGCCGGCGCCTCGGGCGTCTTCTCCAGTTCCGGCTCGGGCTCGCGTTCGACGACGTCGCGGGGCAGCACCTCGCGCAGCACCAGGTGTGCGTTGGCGCCACCGAAGCCGAAGCCGGAGACACCCGCGACGGCGTACCCGCTGTAGCGAGGCCAGTCGGACACGGTGTCAAGGACTTTCAGATGCGCGGCATCGAAATCGATGAAGGGGTTGGGGCCGGCGTAGTTGATCGACGGTGGCAGCTTGTCGTGGTGCAGCGACAGCACCATCTTGGCCAGGCTGGCCGCGCCGGCGGCCGACTCCATGTGTCCGACATTGGTTTTCACCGCGCCGAGCAGTACCGGCTTGTCGGCGGAACGGCCACGACCGATCACCCGGCCCAGGGCCTGTGCCTCGATCGGATCGCCGAGCACGGTACCGGTGCCGTGCGCTTCGACGTAGTCGATGGTGCGGGGGTTGATACCGGCGTCCTTGTAGGCCCGGCGCAGCACGTCGGCCTGCGCGTCCGGGTTGGGCGCGATCAGTCCGTTGGAGCGACCGTCGTGGTTGGTGGCGCTTCCGGCGATCACCGCGAGAATCTGGTCGCCGTCGCGGCGGGCGTCGTCGACCCGCTTGAGCACCAGCATCGCCCCGCCCTCGGAGCGGACGTAGCCGTCGGCGTCCGAGGAGAAGGACTTGATCCGGCCGTCGGGTGAGAGCACCTGGCCGATCTCGTCGAAACCGAGTGTCACGGCGGGAGTGATCAGCGCGTTGACTCCACCGGCCATCGCCACGTCGCATTCGCCGTTGCGCAGCGCCTGCACCGCCTGGTGCGTGGCGACCAGCGAACTCGAGCAGGCGGTGTCCACCGCGACCGACGGGCCGTGGAAGTCGAAGAAGTACGAAACCCGGTTCGCGACAATGGAACTCGCGGTGCCTGTGATGGCGTACGGGTGCGCGACGGTCGGGTCGGACATCGCCAGATAGCTGTAGTCCATCACCGAAGTGCCGACGTAGACGCCGACGGATTCGCCGCGCAGGCTGGAAGCCGGGATGCGGGCGTGCTCGAGGGCTTCCCAGGTGAGCTCCAGCGTCATCCGCTGCTGTGGGTCGATGTTGTCGGCTTCGGTCTTGGACAACGCGAAGAACTCGGAGTCGAAGCCCTTGATGTCGCTGAGGTAGCCGCCGCGGGTGCGGGCCTTCTTGATCGCCTCGGCCAGCCGGGGTTCGCCCATGAACTCCGACCAGCGGCCCTCGGGCAGCTCGGTGATCGCGTCGCGGCCCTCGAGCAGCGCGGCCCAGGTCTGGTCGGGGGTGTTCATGTCGCCGGGCAGCCGGGTGGCCAGTCCGACCACCGCGATGTCGACGCGTTCGACCGGCCCGGTGCGCGTCCAGTCGTCGTCGGCGGTGCCGGTCTGGTCGAGTTCGGGGTCGCCTTCGACGATCCAGGTGGCCAGCGACTCGATGGTGGGATGCTCGAACGCCGCCGCGATCGACACCGTGACACCGGTGGCGTCCTCGATGTCGGCGGCCATCGCGACCGCGTCACGCGACGACAGACCGAGCTCGACCATCGGCGTCGCCTCGTGGACCGCGTCGGGTGACTGACCGGTGGCAGTGGCCACCCAGTTGCGCAGCCACTGCCGCACCTCCGTGATGGACATCTCGGTGCGAGCCGGGGCGGCTCCGGCACCAGGTGCTTCGTCGCCGGCGGGTGCGTTTTCGGTATCGAGCTCAGTCATGTTGTCGCTCAGTCAGTTTGGTCGGGGTAGGCGTTCGGGCCGGTGGTGCCGCTGCGCAGGCTGCCGTCGATGTAGGCGGCGCGGCAAGCGCGGCGGCCGATCTTCCCGCTGGAGGTCCGCGGAACCGATCCGGACTGCACCAGCAGCACGTCGCGCACGGTCACACCGTGCCGCACGGCGATGGCCGCCCGGATGTCGTCGGCGATCGGCTGGTAGTCCAGCTTGTGCGCGCCCGGTGCCCGCTCGGCGACGATCACCAACTGCTCGGAGGTGTCGTCCTTGTCGAATTTCAGCCCGGCGTGCGGGTTTTCGAAGACCGACGCCGGCAACTGGTTGGTCGGTACCGAGAACGCGGCAACGTAACCGGTACGCAGGGCCCGGCTGGCCTCCTGCGCGGAGTACTCCAGATCCTGCGGGTAGTGGTTACGTCCGTCGATGATCACCAGGTCTTTGACGCGACCGGTGATGTAGAGGTTGCCCTTGTAATAGGTGCCGTAGTCGCCGGTCTGGACCCAGGTGCCGTCGTCGGCGGCGCCCTCGGCGTGCGACTGGTCGATACGCGATTTCAGGATGTTGCGGAAGACCTCGGTCGACTCCGCCTCGCGCCGCCAGTAGCCCTGGCCCATGTTCGGGCCGTGCAGCCAGATCTCACCGATCTGACCGTCGGGCAACTCGGTGGCCGTCTCGGCGTCCACGATGACCGCCCACTCGTCGACACCGACCTGGCCGGCGGACACCTGGGTGACCGCAGTGGGCGAATCGGCGTCCACCTCGACGAAGGTGTGGCTGTTCAGCTTGTCCCGGTCGACGTAGACGACGGTCGGGCCCTCGTCCATCGGTGTGATCGAGACGAACAGCGTCGCCTCGGCCAATCCGTAGCAGGGCTTGATCACGTTGGTGTCCATCCCGTACGGGGCGAACGCGTCGGTGAATTTGCGCATCGACGCCACCGAGATCGGCTCGCTGCCGTTGAGCAGGGCCTTGACGTTGGACAGATCCAGTGGCGGCTCGTCGTCGCGGGGCAGGCCGCGCAGCGCGGCATGCTCGAACGCGAAGTTCGGGGCCAGCGAGTAGGTGGGGCCGTCGTCACCGGCGACACCGGCCAGCGCGCGCAGCCAGCGGCTGGGCCGGCGCACGAACGCCGCGGGCGTCATGAAGGTGTTGTGCTGGCCGAGCATCGGCCCGAGCATGATCGTGATCAGGCCCATGTCGTGGAAGAACGGCAACCAGGTGACACCGCGATCGCCTTCGTTGCCCTCCAATGCCTGCAGCACCTGAACGCAGTTGGTGGCCAGGTTCGCCTGGGTGACCTCGACGCCGGTCGGGGTGCGGGTCGAACCGGAGGTGTACTGCAGGTAGGCGATCGCGGTGGCGTCGACCTGGCTCGGGTCCCAGGTGGACTCGACCTCCTTGGGCACCGCGTCGACGGCGATCACCCGTGGGCGTTCCTTGGCCGGTCGGCTGCGGAAGAACTTGCGGACACCTTCGGCGGAGTCGCTGGTGGTCAGGATCGCGGTCGGCTCGCAGTCGTCGAGAACCGAGTGCAACCGGCCGACGTGGCCGGGCTCCGACGGGTCGAACAGTGGCACACCGATCCGGCCGGCGTAGAGGATGCCGAAGAAGCCGACGACGTAGTCGAGGTTCTGCGGGCAGAGGATGGCGACCCGGTCACCCGGCTTGGTGACCTGCTGCAGGCGGGCGCCGACGGCGCGGTTGCGCGCGGCGAACTCCGACCAGGCGATGTCGCGGGTGACCCCGTCGCGCTCGACCGAGTAGTCCAGGAACCGGTAGGCGAGCTTCTCGCCGCGAACTTTCGCCCACTTCTCGACGTGGCGCACCAGGTTGGCGTTGTCGGGGAACGTGATCCTGCCGTTCACGACGAACGGATTGTGGTAAGCCATGCCGCTCTCTCTTTCACCACGTTTGCTCGGGTTAAGTGCGTGTGAGCCCCGTCGAAAGGCTCGGGTCGACCTGCGCGAACACCGCGCTCTCACCCTCGTGGGGCGGTCGCGGACGGCAAACCTCCCAGAGGCTACCGAAGCATGCTGAGCATCTCGAACAGCATGGACACGACAGGACGACCACAGTTGCTCTTAAATTCCTCTTAATGTTAGAGGGCGGCGCGCCGCCAACCAAATCTGAAGGTACGCCTTGTCGGAACTGTGACCTGTGACGCCGTGCCGAAGAAGTTTCAGCCGGCCCGCTTCAGCTGTGTTTGGACTCAGCCATGTTTTGGATGGGGGGCGTTCTCGATCGTGCCGTGCGCCCAATTCAGCGTCCACTCCGTCGACGGCAGACCGTCCAGACTCCAGAACTGGGTGGTTCCGTAGAGCGCGTGCACCGGGGCGCCGGCTCCGCCGGCCAGGATGTCGAGTGTCCTGGGCAGGTTCGCCAGGCTGAACGCTTCCGGCGGGGCGGCGCAGATCAGGTCGCCCGCACCGCAGATCTCGTTGGTCCTGTCGTTGAGCGCGCCGAAACCGCCCGGCCGCGGGCCCGTCATCGTCAGACCGAGGGTGGACAGCACCGGCACCTCGTGCAGGATGATCTCGGCGCCTTCGCCGGGCGGATTGGGTCCGATCTCCTGCCCCACCCCTTGCTGGCGCCGACCATCGGCGATCAACGTCACACCGAGCACCAGGTCGTCGTCCACCGGCCCGCGGCCGTTGCCGACGTCGCTGGCGATGTCACCGGCGATGACCGCCCCCTGCGAGAACCCCACCAGCACGTAGCTGGTCAGCGGGCATTTGACGTTCATGTCCGTCATCGCCTTGACCGCCGCGCGGGTGCCCTCGGCCCGGCTGTCGTTGTAGGACATCTGCGGGTCGCCACCGAGCGGGTTCCGGAACTGGGCGGTGTAGGGCACGGTGTAGGTCTCGACGCGGGCGGAGTTGAACTGCTCGCGGATCGGGCGGGTGACGTTGAGCAGCAACGCCTTCGGGAACTGGACCGGGTTGAGCGGGTCGTCCTGCAACGACGACTCCCAGGTGCCGGGAATCGAGATCAGCTGCACGTCGGGGCAGCTGGAGTCCTGCGACGCCGGCCGCGGCTTGTGCGGGCGGGCGGACCCGCTGCTGGTCGGGGGCACGATGCTGGGGGGCACCGCGGTGGGCACGGCCTGCCGCTGCCGAAGCATGCCGACCACGACCAGGATGACCAGCCCCACCACCAGTGCCACCGCGGCGGCGGCGGTCAACGCCAGGATTCGACGACGGCGTTTCCGCCGTGAGTTCACAGCCATGGTCTCCTGCTAGCAGAGTCGGTCGGTGGCACAGCCGACAGACCCGGGGCCGTCGAGCTTTCGTTCACGGTACCGGGTCGCGACCCGGTGACCGGCTGACCAGCTAGCGGATGGCCCCGACGATGTCGCCGGACATGGCGCCCAGCTGCCCGCTCCACGAGCCCCAGTCGTTGCTGCCGCCGCCGGGGAAGTCGAAGTGGCCGTTGTGTCCGCCGACGTTGCGGTACTCCTGGTAGAAGAATCGCGCGCCGGCCATCGCCTCACCGGCCTGGCCGATCATCGCGGCGGCGTCGCCACCCATGTTGGTCGGGCTCCAGACCCAGATGCGGGAGTTGTTCTGTGCCAGCAGCATCGCGTGCACCTCGGGGTCGTGCCACTTCCAGCGACCCAGCTGCGGGGCGCCCCACATGCCGTTGCCGTCGACACCGCCGAACTGCTGCAGGCCGGCCAGAATCGCTCCGTTCGAGGTCGTGTTGGACGGGTAGAGGAAGCCCGACAACGAGCCGGCGAAGCCGAACCGGTCGGGGTGGAAGCAGGCCAGTGCCATCGCGGCGTATCCGCCCTGCGACGCGCCGACGACGCCGTGGCCGCCGGGGGCCAGGCCCTTGTTAGCGGCCAGCCAGTCCGGCAACTCCTGCGACAGGAAGGTGTCCCACTGCTTGCTGCCGTCGCGCTCCCAGTTGGTGTACATGCTGAAGGCGCCACCGGCCGGCGCGGCCACCGAGACACCCTTTCCGGCGAGCGTGTTGAAGGCGTTTCCGGCAGTCGCCCAGTTGCTGACGTCGGGCGCGGCGTTGAAGGCGTCCAGTAGGTAGACCGCGTGCGGTCCACCGGCCATGAACTGAACCGGGATATCGCGGCCCATCGCCGCGGAGGGCACCATCAGCGTCTCGTAGCCGGCGGCGCGTGCCGCGCTCATGTGCGTCCCGATGAGGCCGCCGACCGTCAACACGGCCGCGCACAGCAGCCGTAGCAGCCTGAACTGCACTGACAGACTTCTCATCCCAGACCTCACTTGTCGCTCAACCGCCGATTGGAGGGCTGCGGATCGCCCCCGGTTCCGCAAGGTAGCTAATCACACCCGGTTGGACGCCGACGCCAGAAACGGCGAACGGCGACGACCCCGCAAGGTCGTCGCCGTCTGCCGTGCTGTTGTCAGATCAGGTGTGCTGGCCGGTCGCCGCAGCGGCCGGAGCACCCACCCCTGGGCCTGCGCCCGGGGTAGCACCGAGAGTCGCCTGCAGGTCGGGCAGCATGGCGTGCAGCTGCGCTCCCCAGTACGGCCAGTCGTGCGTGCCGTTGGCGTCGAAGTGGAACTGCGCGTTGTGACCGCCGGCGGCGTTGTACGCGTCCTGGTACTTGATGTTGCTGGTCCGCACGAAGCCCTCGAGGAACTTGGCCGGCAGGTTGTCGCCACCCAGGTCGGACGGCTTGCCGTTACCGCAGTAGAGCCACAGACGCGTGTTGTTGGCGACGGTCTTGCCGACGTTCAGGAGCGGGTCGTTACGAGCCCAGGCCGGGTCTTCCTTCGGGCCCCACATGTCGGCGGGCTTGTAGCCACCGGCGTCACCCATGGCGAGGCCGATCAGCGACGGGCCCATGCCCTGCGACGGGTCGAGTAGACCGGAGAACGCACCGACCTCGATGAACTGCGCCGGGTGGTAGTTGGCCAGGTTCAGCGCCGAGGCGCCGGCCATCGACAGACCGACGGCAGCGCCACCGTTCTGCTTGACGCCCTTGGAGGCGAGGAAGGCGGGGAGCTCGCTGGTGAGGAAGGTCTCCCACTTGTAGGTCGAGCAACCGGCCTTGCCGCAGGCCGGCTTGTACCAGTCGGTGTACCAGCTGGACTGTCCGCCGACAGGCATGACGAGCGACAGCCCGGACTGCAGGTACCACTCGAAGGCGGGGGTGTTGATGTCCCAGCCGTTGAAGTCGTCCTGCGCACGAAGACCGTCGAGCAGGTAGACGGCGGGCGAGTTGGCGCCACCGCTCTGGAACTGGACCTTGATGTCGCGGCCCATCGCTGCAGAAGGCACCTGCAGGTACTCGACGGGCAGACCCGGCCGGGAGAATGCACTGGCGTCGGCGGTCTGGCCCACCGCGCCGATCAGGCCCGGCAGCAGAGCCGCAGCAGCGGCCCCGATCGCGAGCCGGCGTGGCAACTTGCTTGCCACACCGCGAAACCTGTCAACAAGCCTCATTCTTGCTTCCTCATTCATTGTCGGGCCCAACATTGTGGGTCGGACTGCATGCCCTATTACTCAGCTTCTCAGGGTGCCGCTTCTTGGCCCGCGTCGTTGCTGAGCTCGCCGGCCTGAGTGTCCGGTTCTCAGCAAGTCATTCGGACCCGCATCGATGTCGGACGGCGCAGCTGTGCTTCCGTAGTCAACCACATCTCTTGCGGTGGACTGACATCGGCGTTGGCCCGCAACCGGGCCTCGCGCTGTGGCCGGACCCGCTCGATTCGGCCGCGGATCACCACGCTGTGAATGTGCCGACGAGCGGTTGTTCACCGGTGAGGGTACACATTCGGGGTTGCTGGACGCCAATCGACGCGGGTCGCAATGCCCCTGGCGCGCACGGGCGATGGCGGCCAGAAATTCGCCTGTCGATAACCGACCCGGGTCAGGGACCGGTGGCCGGCAGGCCGGTGTATTCGGGGGCACCGGACTCCGGGATGGCCAAGCCGCACCTGATCAGCTCGTAGCGCGGGACGCGGTCGATGCGATAGCGGGTGAATTTCACCGAGTGCAGCAGGTTCGACAAGAACCGGTGGAAGCCCATCGGGCTGCGCACCGAGTTCAGCACCTGTTGGGTGCCCTGGCATTTCAGCGCCGCCTCGGCCTGCTGGACGAACTTCTGGTCGAGATAGCCGGGCACGCCGGGGTACCACTTCACCCACGGCCCGTCGGCGATCACCCAGTCCGGGAAGAGGTTCTTGTCGTGGCCGATGCGGCCGTGCTGCAGCCGGGCGGTGTGGGCCGCCAGCGGATTGGCCAGGCCGATCTGGTCGATCACCCGCACGTCCAGGCCGACGTTCATGCCCACCATCCCGAGGTTGGTGAAAAAGACTGCGTGCGGGCCTTTTTGGGGAGCCGGGGGCGGGGCGCCGGGCGGCGACTTCGGCGGGATGGGCGGCACCAGGTCCCACTGGTCGTAGTTGCCGGACGGCAGCAGCAGGGCGCCTTCGGGAGTGTTGTTGAGCGCCACCAGAACTGCCCGCATCCGCGGGTAGTCGAGATAGTCGGCGGCAGTCAGCGGATGCGCGTGACCCGTTGCCTGCGCGTAGAACCGGCGCTCGTCGACGATGCCGCTGTAGGTGACGCGGGTGGCGTCGTCACCCAGGCCGTGCGAATTGGCCGCCCACAGCGCCCATCCCGCCACCGACATCCACAGCGCGCTGACCACGCCGGCCGACCAGTAACCGGCCTCTCGCGACAGCCGGGTGCCCTCGGGGAACACCACCGGCACCACCGCGACCGGTGCGAGCAGGCACAGCAACGGGGCCAGCAACACCCGGCCGTGCATGAAGTCGCCGCCCTGGCGGATCCAGTACACCGCCTGCAGCAGCCCGCTGACCAGGATGAAGATCACGACGGCAGCCGGGCTCTGGGTGGTGCGGGCCAGCGGCCCGCCGGTCGCCGACGGCGCACCGGCCGGTTTGTTGCGCCGCGTGGAGGCCCACAGCACCAGCCCCAAGCCGGCCAGCAGGAACAGCGGCACCCACAACGCGTATGGCCCGTTGAAATTCGTCAGATAGATCAAGCCCTGCGACCACTTGTCGCCACCGGCGTCCTTGGCCAGTGCGGTGCCGGGAAACAGCAAGCCGTAGTAGCCCATTCGGAAGATCTGGTAGCCCACCGGCAACAGCCCCCCGGCCAGCACGATCTCCAGCCTGCGCCGTCCGTCCCGGGTGGCGATCAGCATCATGATCAGCGCCCCGCCCCCGATCAGCGCCAGCTCCGGACGTACCAGGACGCTGCAGCCGGCGACGAAGGCCAGCGCGAGGACGAACGCGCGAGTCGGCGGGCGACCCCGCTTGGCTTGCGACCAGCCGACCATCATCCACCAGAGCAGCCCGAGATAGGCCATCACCAAACCACTTTCGAGGCCGGAGGTGGCGAAGTCGCGCGCCGGCGGCACCGCGATGTAGGCCAGCGCCCCGGCCGGCAGCATGATCGCGCGACGGCCCACCAGGCTGGGGGCGAACAACCGGCCGGTGCCCAACATCAGCATCGCCAGACCCAGCAGGCTCAACCCGAGCGCCAGCGCCAGCGCCACGTATTCCAACTGCAGCGGCCGGGTGACCGCGCTGGCGACGTACACCAGATACGTCCACACCACCGAGGTGTTCGCCTCGACCCGCTCGCCCTGGTTGAACACCGGGCCGTTGCCCGCCAACAGGTTTCGCACGGTTCGCAACACGATCAGCCCGTCGTCGGCGATCCAGCGGCGCTGCCAGGCGCCCCAGCCGAACAACACCGTGACCACGGCCACGCTCACCCAGAGGCTGGCCCGAACCGTGAGGTCGTAGGGAAACGACGGCTTGACGACGGACTTCAGTGCCGGCCAGCGCAGGATCGGGGCTGGGGCCTGGCCGGTCGCGTCAGCCGAGGATGACTGCGACACCTATGGTTCCGATCCAGGCCAGGAACAACACCTGCAGCACCCGGTCGCGCAGCGCGATCTCCTCCGGCTCACCGGCCACCCCGCCGTCGACGTCCACCGCGTACCGCAGGATTGCGATGGTGAACGGCACCATCGACACCGCGAACCAGCCGGCCTTGCCGTGGTCGCGCTCGAACGCCCAGAGCCCGTAACAGACCACCACCGCGGTGGCCGACATCGTCCAGACGAAGCGCAGATAGGTGCTGGTGTAGTTCTCCAGTGACTTGCGGATGCTGGCCCCGGTTCGCTCGGCCAGCTGCAATTCGGCGTAGCGCTTACCGGCCGCCTGGAACAGCGAACCGAAAGCCAGCACCAGGAGAAACCATTGCGATAGGTGGATACTGGTGGCGGCCGCGCCGGCGATGCCCCGGATGAGATACGCCGACGACACGATGCTGATGTCGATCACCGCTTGGTGTTTGAGGCCGAAGCAGTAGCCCAGCTGCATCACCAGGTAGACGGCCATCACCACAGCCAGGTTGGGGGTGAGCAGCCAGGCGATGCCCAGCGACGCGGCGGCGAGCACCACCGCCATCGTGTAGGCCAGCCACTCGGGGACGATGCCCGCCGCGATCGGCCGGAACCGCTTGGTGGGGTGCTGGCGGTCGGCCTCGACGTCGCGGACGTCGTTGACCAGGTAGATCGACGAGGCGCTCAGGCTGAACACTACGAAGGCGACCGCGATCTGGATCAGCATGTCGCGGTAGTTGTAGTGGGCGTCGGCGCCCCACGCGGCCAGCGGCGCGGCCAGCACCAGCACGTTCTTCACCCACTGCCGCGGGCGCATCGCTTTGATGACGCCGGAGATCAAGTTGGCCGGCGGTCCGGCCACCTTCTCCTCCACGTCGCCCACCTCACTGCTCATCTCCACGCTCCACCTGTCGTCCGACGGTCGACCTGGGCGGCGGCCCATTCCGTGGCAACCGCCACGGCTGAACCGACGGCCACACCGGCGGCCACGTCGCTGGGATAGTGCACGCCGAGCAGCACCCGGGAGAGCGCCATCGGCGGCACCAGCATGACAGGCAGCGGTAGACCGGTGGCCCGCGCCAGCAGAATGGCCGCCGCGGTGGTGGAGGTGGCGTGCGCCGACGGGAAGCTCAAGCTGCTGGGAGTGCCGACGTTGACCGCGACGGCGGGGTCGTGCGGGCGCGGGCGGCGCACGATGCGCTTGATCACCACGGCGGCGGCGTGCGCGGCGAACGCGCCGGCGCCGGCCAGCAGCCAGCTGCGGCGCTTGGCGGGTTGGGCGACCGCGCCGATTCCCGACACCGCCAACCAGCCGAGGCTGTGTTCACCGAAATGCGACATCCCCCGCGCGATCGCCAGAGCACCGGGTCGTCCCGCCAGCGCCGACTGCACGGCGACCAAGACCGCTACTTCGCCGCGCGGCGACGCGGACTCAGCCGCGATGTCGGCCATTGCCAGCCGCGCTTTTCTGGGTCGGGAACAACACCGTCTCCCACTTCTCCTTGCTGGACAGCACCGGCAGAGCGGCGCGGTAGACGCGGCGCATCTCGTCGAAGCGCCTCAGCAGTTGACGCTGCCGGCGCAACGACTGCCACAGCAACGCGAACATCTTGTCGCGGTCACGCTGGCGATACACCGCGCCGCGCCCGTCGGCCGTCGTCACGGTCGCGCCGTCCAGGGTGGACAGCCGGAACCAGCGGGCGTCCTGGGTCGGCACGTTGAGTTGTGGACGCTGATGGTGCTGCGGCGCAGTCTTTTTCAGCTGATGCAGAGTGCCGCGGACCAGCCGGTAGCCGATCGACAGCGGGTGCACCGGCGGCTTCATCTCGTAGTTGCGCTGCGACGGCTGAGGCAGCGCGTCCGACGACGGCAGCACCACCGCGTCGGGGTATTCCTTGCGCATCCGGTGCACCTCGGGCAGCCCGGATTCCAGAATCGAGAAGATGTGCTCCGGTCCGGCGAGGAAGTCGTCGATGGCCTTGTTCTGAATCGCGACGGTCGAATACTCAAGGCAGGAAAGGTGTTTCAGCGTCGCCTTGAAGTGGCTGCGGACCAGGCCCTTGACGTCGCCGTCCCAGTGGATGGCCGCCACGACCAGCCGGTTGCGCAGGTGGAAGTAGGCCTGCCAATCGATGGCGTCGTCCTTGTCGCTCCAGGCCATGTGCCAGATCGCCGCACCGGGCAGCGTCGCGGTCGGGTAGCCGTGTTCGGCGGCGCGCAGCCCGTAGTCGGCGTCGTCCCATTTGATGAACAGCGGCAGCGGCTGACCGAGTTCCTCGGCGACGTGGCGCGGGATCATGCAGGTCCACCAGCCGTTGTAGTCGACATCGATCCGTCGGTGCAGCAGTTGGCTGCGAGGGTTGTTGTCGCTCAACGGGAATTCAGCGAAGTCGTGGTCGTACTCGGTGTAGGGCGCCGCGGTCCACATGAAGTTCGCCCGGTCGACCATCTCACCCATGATGTGCAGGTGTGAGGGCTCCTGCAGGTTCAGCATCTGGCCGCCGACCAGCATCGGCGCCTTGGCGAAGCGGTGCATCGCGAGGATCCGCAGGATGGTGTCGGACTGCAACTCGATGTCGTCGTCCATGAACAGGATCTGTTGGCAGTCGGTGTTTTTCAGTGCCTCGTACATCACCCGGCTGTATCCGCCCGAGCCGCCGAGGTTGGGTTGGTCGTGGATCACGAGCCGGTCGCCCAGCGGCGCGGCGGCGGCCGCGAAGTCCGGATGGTCGCGGACCTTGGACGTGCCCTGGTCTGGCACGATGACCGCGCCGATCACCTTGTCCACCAATGGGTCTGCGGTCAGCTCGCGCAGCGCGTTGACACAGTCGTTCGGCCGGTTGAAGGTCGGGATACCGATCGCCACATTGGCGACGCCCGGCGCGGGCTGGTCGGAGTACCAGCCGGCACTGCGCAGTGTGACGTCGGAGTCGGTGGTGATGTCGAACCAGATCCACCCGCCGTCCTCGAAAGGCTGCAGGCTCAGCTCGAATTCGACGACCGCCGGTTCTCCACCCGTCGAGGCGAAGTCCCGGCCCTCGACGAAGATCCGGGCACCGGTGGCCTTGGTGCGGTAGACGTCGACCCGGCCCTGGCCGGTGAGCTCGGCCCGCAGCACCACCGTCTTGACCGTCGTCCAGCGCCGCCAGTAGCTCGCCGGAAACGCGTTGAAGTAGGTAGCGAACGAAACCTGGGACTCGGCGCCGATCTGCAGTGAGGTGCGGTCGTTGGCATGGGCCCGACGGGCGTTGGTCTTGGACTCTTCCAGGTAGAGCTTGCGGACGTCGAGCGACTCGCCTGGTCGCGGCAGGATGACGCGCGCCAGCAAGCTCACCGCCCTGCTGTGCTCTTCGGAAGCGGCTGGGCTCACATCTGCGACGGTGGGCTTGGTCATCTTCCTCTGCTGTTCTCATTCAGTGCCACGCCGTCACGCAAGTGCGGCGCCAGCACGTTGTCGTACATGTTCAATGCGCTGGCGATGGCCATGTGCATGTCGAGATACTGATAGGTGCCCAGGCGCCCGCCGAAAAGCACCTTGGCCGAGTCGGTTTCGCTCGCGGCCCGGGCTCGGTAGGCGGCCAGAACCGCGCGGTCGGCCTCGGTGTTGATCGGGTAGTACGGCTCGTCGTCGTGCTCGGCGAACCGGGAGTACTCCCGCATGATCACGGTCTGGTCGGCCGGATAGTCCCGCTCGGGGTGGAAGTGCCGGAACTCGTGGATCCGGGTGTACGGCACGTCGGCGTCGTTGTAGTTCATCACCGGGGTGCCCTGGTAGTCGCCGGTCGGCAACACGTCCATTTCGAAATCGAGTGTGCGCCAACCCAAACGGCCCTCGACATAGTCGAAGTAGCGGTCCAGCGGACCGGTGTAGACCACCGGGGCGTCCGGGCTCGCGCCGCGCAGTTCGTCGCGAACGTCGAACCAGTCGGTGTCCAGCCTGACTTCGATGCGCTCGTCGGCGGCCATGTTCTGCAGCCAGGCCGTGTAACCGTCGACCGGCAGGCCCTCGTAGGTGTCGTTGAAGTAGCGGTTGTCGAAGGTGTAACGCACCGGCAACCGGGTGATGTTGGCCGCGGGCAGTTCCTTGGGGTCGGTCTGCCACTGCTTGGCGGTGTAGTGCTTGACGAACGCCTCGTAGAGCGGTCGGCCGATCAGCGAGATCGCCTTCTCCTCGAGGTTCTGCGCGTCGTCGGTGTCGATCTCCCCGGCCTGCTCGGCGATCAGCGCCCGGGCCTCGTCGGGAGTGAAGTAGCGGCCGAAGAACTGCGACACCAAACCCAGTCCCATCGGGAATTGGTAGGCCTGGCCGCCATGCATCGCGAAGACGCGGTGCTGGTAGCCGGTGAAGTCGGTGAACTGCCGCACGTAGTCCCACACCCGCTTGTTGGAGGTGTGGAACAGGTGGGCGCCGTATTTGTGCACCTCGATGCCGGTCTGCGGCTCGGCTTCGGAGTAGGCGTTTCCGCCGATGTGCGGGCGCCGGTCGACTACGAGAACGCGCTTGCCGAGCTGAGTAGCCGCGCGCTCAGCAATCGTCAGGCCGAAGAAACCGGAGCCGACGACGAAGAGGTCAAAGCGACCGGAAGGAGAAGTCATCGGTTGCCTAGGGTATCGGACTGCGAGACCGTCGCCCGTTTGGCGCGTGGGCTTTCCCGCAACGAGGTTCGATGCAAGCCCGATCACCGGCGTGGCGGGTAACGGTTGAGCGATTTTTGGTGACGAAAGTCGCGATTGGCTCACGATTGAATCTCGTCACACCAGTAACAACATTCACGTAAGTAACATCGGCCAGGTGTCCGAATAAGCACTAGTCAGACACCGTGCGCGCCCCCGGCGTGCACGACACCGTAGTCCAGATTGAGGAGACTTCCGTGCCGAACCGACGTCGACGCAGGCTCTCGACAGCCACGAGCGCGTTCGCCGCTCTGGCGGTCGCGAGTCCTTTTGCTTACATCGCTGTTTGCGACCTGACCGCCAAGCCCGCACCCCAGCACCACGAGTTCGTCCGTGCGGCGTCCATGACCGACCTGCCCGGTGAACTGATGGGCGCGTTGAGCCAGGGCTTGTCCCAGTTCGGGGTTTCGCTGCCGCCGATCCCGAGCCTGACCGGTGCCACCAGCCCGAGCAGCCTGGGTTCTCCGGACCTGGGCCTGAGCCCGGGGCTGGGTTCGCCCGGACTCACCTCGCCGGGGTTGACCTCGCCCGGTCTGACCACGCCGGGCCTGACCTCACCAGGTCTGACCACGCCGGGGTTGACGTCGCCGGGGTTGACCCCGGGCGCCGCGCCCGGGCTGAGCACTCCCGGCCTGACCTCCGGCACCACTCCGGGGCTCACCACTCCGGGCCTGACGCCGGCCACGCCGGGTCTGAGCACACCCGGTCTGACCAGCCCCGGCCTGACTCCGGGACTGACCAGTCCGAATGCCTTCGCCCCCGCGACCGGGGCCGGTGGCCTGACCGCACCGGGTGAGCTGCCGATCAGCGACCCGGTCGGCCTGGACCCCTCGAGCGGCACCTACCCGATCCTGGGTGACCCCTCGCTGGGCGCCGCGCCTGCTCCCAGCGGCGGTCTGGTCAGCGACATGATGAGTGCGGCCAACCAGTTGGGCGCCGGCCAGGCGATCGACCTGCTCAAGGGCATGATTTTGCCGGGGCTGCAGAACGCGGCCCATGGGGCGGCGGCCCCGGTGCCACCACCTGCACCTGCCGCCATCCCCTGATCGCCCGCGCGGCCTCGGATTTCCCCCCGAAACGGCACCGCAGAAGTGAGACCCCGGTCTGACCGGGGCAACCCAAACTCTGCGGTGCCGTGCCGCGTGCAACGCGAGAGTGCGGCCACCGGGTCCGCTTCCCGCGAAATCGCTCGCCAGTTGGCACTCGCGGCGGGACGTCGCCGATCACTTTGTTCACTTCAGTAGCGTGTCGAATCATTTGCACCACTAGACACATACGTAACATCGTGCTGTGCCGTCCCGCCGTCCCGCGCCGACGATGTTGTTCACCGCGATCGCGGCGACCGTCGTCATCCTGCCGTGGTCGGTGGGTTCCCCCGGCGGGCAGCACGACCACGCGCCCGGCCCGGCCGACACCCACCTCGCGCAGCAGCCGCTGGTCGGACTCGGCGGTGGCGTCACGATTCGCGAAATCAGCCAAGCCACACCGTTTTCCATGGTTGCCCTCACCGGTGGCGACCTGACCGGAACCACCGCCCGGGTCCGCGCGAGGCATGCCGACGGATCGTGGAGCCCCTGGTACGAGACCGAGACGCTGACCGGTCACAGCGATGGCGCCGCAGCGGGCCCGCGCGGCACCGATCCCGTCTTCGTCGGCAAAACCACGACCGTGCAGATCTCGGTCAGTCGCCCAGCCGGCGCACCGGTCACCTCGGCGCCGGCAAGCACCCCCGCACCCGGCCTCGGTTACATTCCGGCCACGTCGGAACAGCCTCTCGCACAGAACATCTCGGCCATCCTGATCACGCCGCCGGAGGCGCCGGCCGACACCCAGTGGAACCCTCCCACCGCCATCGTGGCCCCCGGCCAGGCTCCGGCGATCATCGCCCGCGCCCAGTGGGGCGCCGACGACGCGGTGCACTGCGGCAACCGACCGTTCGATCAACCCATCCGTGCCGCGGTGGTCCATCACACCGCCGAGAGCAACGACTACCAGCCCCAGGACTCGGCGGCGATCGTCCAGTCGATCTTCGCGTATCACACCCAGATCCTGGGCTGGTGCGACATCGCCTACAACGCGCTGGTCGACAAGTACGGCCAGGTATTCGAAGGCCGGGCCGGCGCGCTGCTCGGACCGGTGCAGGGCGACCACACCGGCGGGTTCAACCGTGACAGTTGGGGGGTGGCGATGATCGGCAACTTCGACGACATCGCGCCCACGCCGATCCAGTTGCACACCATCGGCCGGCTGATCGGCTGGCGTCTCGGCATCGACCACATTGACCCCCGGGGCATGGTCGGATTGCCTTCGGAGGGCGGGGAGAACACCCACGTCCCGCTCAATGTCGTAGCCACATTGCCGACCGTCTTCGCCCACCGCGACGTCGGCGCCACCGATTGCCCGGGCAACGTCGCCTACGGACTGCTCGACGAGATCCGCGATACCGCAGCACATTTCAGCGGACCTCCGAGGCCCGAGGACCTGGTGTTGTCGCTGCAGGGCGGTGCCATCTTCGACCGCTGGCAGACGATCGGCGGGCCCAGCAGCGTCCTGGGTGCACCCACCTCACCCGAAGCGACCGGTAACGGGGACGCCCGCTACGCCACCTTCGACCACGGCGCGATGTACTGGTCGCCGGAGACCGGCCCGCAGGCCGTGACCGGCGCCATCTACGACGCGTGGGCCTCACTCGGTTACGAGCGGGGTGCGCTCGGACTCCCGACCAGCTCGGAAATCCAAGAGCCGCAATGGGTCAAGCAGAACTTCCAGCACGGCACGTTGAACCTCGACCGGCTCAGCGGACGGGTCACCCGGGTGATCGACGGCGTCGCCGAAGAGCTGCCACCACCGCCGGCCAGCGGGCCGCCGGTTCAGCTCGAGCGGTTCTCACCGGTGGCGCCGGCCGTCTGACGGCTCAGCCGGTCAGGCGCTGGCTCCCGCTCCGATCAGCGAGTCGAACAGGCCCAGGATGATCGCGTCAGTGGCGCTGGTCGAATCGACGCTCGCCTGACCGAGGTTGACCAGGCCGAAATAGGTGTCACCGGAGGCAAAATCGGTGAATGCGACGGAGAAATCTTGCTGGACGTTGGCCAGGGAGGTTTGGACTTCAGTCAACGCGATCGCGAGGTCCAGCGGCTGGGGTGGGTTCTCGAGGGCGTACCCGGCGTTGCCCCCGACGCCGGTGAGGGCGGCGTAGCCGTTCACCAGCAGGTCGTTGTCCACTCCGACCGTCTGATTGTTGAGCCCGCCCAGCGCCTCGGACAACGCCAGCGGGTACTGGCCTTGGGTGAATGCGGCTTCGGCGAGGCCGAACTGCTTGTCGGCGGCAGCGGTGGTGATATCGATGGACGACTGCAGGTCTGCGAAAGAGTAGGCGGCGGCCGGGACCGCGGCTGCCACTGAGATGTCGCCGGACTCCGGCGGCGGGGTCGACCCCAGCGGGATCGTGTAGTTACCGAACGGGGTGATGAACGTGTCGGTGATGGTCTTGCCGCCATCGCTGTCAATGAGGCTCAACCACTCGTTCTCGAAGCCGCCGCCGAAGTTCATCAGGTCGATCTCGCTGCCTGGGTAGGGCAACACCGCACCCGCACCAGCACCACCCGCGAGGCCGCCGCTCTCCAGGAAGTCGTCGTTGACGAACGATCCGATCGTTGACTGCGTGTCAGTGCCATTGAGGATGACCTCGATGCCTGGCGAGTTGCTCAGGTCCCACTTTTCCGCGCCCTGCAGCACCTCCTCAACCGGCGGGAACCCCGCTGCCACCGTCGGGGTGAACGTCGACAGATCCGGCTGGAAGATCTCGGTCTCACCCGCGGTGAGCGTGACCGGGCGCGTTTGGGGTGATTGATGCGGCGTCTGCGACAGCGAGGCAAAGCCGATCAGGCTCGCCGCGCTGATCGCCGCGGCTCCTGCGATGGCGACGGTCTTCATCGGGCGGGTCGGCATGACGATCTCCTCGGGACATAAGCGCTTGATAGGCGCTGCGCAGGCAAATGCTTAGAACATCCTGAGTGAAACCGGTCGGCTTATCTATAAGTGTTTTCCCTACACTTTGGGCACATTGGGGGCCATCAGCGGCTGGCGAGCGTAACGCCAGCGCGAAATTGCGGGCTCAACTGCGCCGTGGCGTTACGCTCGCGGCCCGACGACGCTCGCGGCCCGACGGCGCTAGAGCCACCAGCGTTCGAGCACTTGCGCCACGCCGTCCTCGGCGTTGGTGGCGGTTATCTCGTCGGCGGCCGCAAGCGCGTCGGGGTGCGCGTTGCCCATCGCGACCCCGAGACCGGCGCGCAGCAGCATCGGCACATCGTTGGGCATATCGCCGAACGCCACCCAGTCGGCGTCGACAATGCCCAGCGGCCCGGCGATTTCCGCGATGCCTGCGGCCTTGCTGACCCCGACCGGCACGATCTCGATCAGCCCGTTGTTGGTCGAGTAGGTCAGGTCGCCCGCGGCGCCGACATGCTTGATCAGCTCGGCGGCCATGTCGGCGCTGCGGGCACCGGCCTTGCGGACCAGCAGCTTGATCGCGGGTGCGCTGAGCAGGTCGTCGAGGGAGACTTCGGTGTTGTCGGGGTTCAGCCAGGCGTGCTCGTAGCCGGGCGAGCTGACGAATTGCGGTGTCGCACTGTCGTGGGCGCTGGCCCCGACGCGCTCGACGGCCAGCCCGGCGCCGGGGATCACCCGGGTGGCGATGTCGGCCAGCGTGGACAGCTCGTCGACGGACAGCGTCTTGGCGGAGAGCACCCGGTCGGTTGCCGGGTCGTAGATCACACCGCCGTTGGCGCACACCGCGATCGGGGCGAAGCCGAGCCCGTCGACCACCGGTGGGATCCAGCGCGGCGGCCGGCCGGTGGCGAGCAAGAACAGCGCACCCGCGTCGACGGCAGCGCGCACGGCGGAGCGGGTACGCGGAGTGACCTTTTCGTCTTCGTTGATCAGGGTGCCGTCGACGTCGCTGGCGACCAGCGCAGGCAGCGTCATCCGGCGATCAATGCGCACCACTTTGGCGCTGCCCCGGCGGGGTCACGCCGTCGCTGCCGAACTTGTTCAGGCGCGCCTGCAGTTCGTGCAGCCGGATCTGCTGCGAGTCCTCCCGTGTCGGCGCTGCGCCGCCGAGCCGTCGCGGCACCCAGAACTCGCCCTCGGGGTGCGGGTACTCCTCCTGCACCTGATACAGCAGATCGTTCATCGCCTGCCGCAGATCGACATTGAGCTCCTCGATTGTTCCGCGCGGTGGCAGCGGGCGACCGGCGGCAACAGTGATCGGAACCTTGTTGCGGAACAACTTCTTCTCGTGGTCCTTGGGCCAGATCCGCTGCGCGCCCCAGACAACCAGCGGCACGATCGGCACCTGCGCCTGCAGGGCCATCCTGGCCGCGCCGGTCTTGAACTCACGCAGTTCGTAGCTGCGGCTGATGGTGGCCTCCGGATGCATGCCGATGAGTTCACCGGCCCGCAGCCGTTCAACCGCGATTTCGAAAGCGTCGTGACCGTCGCGGCGGTCCACCGGGATCAGCCGGGCGTGCTTGATGACGAAGTTGACGGCTTTCACGTCGGCCATCTCTGCCTTGATCATGAAATACATCCGTCGCCCCCGCTCACGGGCGGCGAACAGCGGCGGCAGCCAGTCCAGATAGCTGGTGTGGTTCTGGGCAAGTAGAGCGCCGCCCTGCTGAGGGATGTTCTCCAGGCCCCGGAACGTGAACTTCGTCCCGTTCATCGCGACGACCGGCGGCACGACCCACTCTCCGAACCGGTAGAAGGGCTCCGGCATGGCGGTCGCTCCTCTCATCCGTTTGCTGTCAGCGGACCGCGGCCTTAACAGTGTCCTCAAAATTGTTTGCCTCCGCTACCGTAGGTACACCGATGCCCAGCTCAGACGGCACCAACAGACCACTTATCGGGTGCAAACAACTTGGGTGAACGCCGGTAGAGGGCGCCGTCATTCCCGGCGCCGCGCCGGTGGCCGCGAAGGCCGTTATCCGGCGCCTTCTGCTTTGCGGGCAGCGCGGGCCGCCGCTCGCTGGCTGGCCTCTTCGGCATCCATCTGGGCCGCCTCGGCCAGGGTTGGGGCGCTGCCGCCGAGCCGGCGCGGCACCCACCATTCGCCGGGCGGGTGTGGGCCGTAGGCGTCCTGCGCCTGATCCAGCAGATGCTGCATGCGGGAGTGCAGCAGCGTGGTCAGCTCGGCCGCCGGCAGTGTCGGCTGGATCGGCTCACCGACCAGCACCACGATCGGCACCTTGGGGCGGAACATCTTCTTGGGATGGCCTTTGGTCCAGATCCGCTGGGCGCCCCAGACGATGTGCGGGATGATCGGCACGCCGGCCTCGATCGCCATCCGGGCGGCGCCGGACTTGAATTCCTTGATCTCGAAGCTGCGGCTGATCGTCGCTTCGGGGTAGACGCCGACGAGCTCGCCGGCCTTGAGCCGATCGACCGCGGCGGCGTAGGACGCGGCGCCGCTGGCCCGGTCGACCGGGATGTGCCGGCAGCCCCGCATGATCGGCCCGGTGATCTTGCTGTCGAACACTTCCTGCTTGGCCATGAACCGGACTTTGCGTGCCCGGTGTTCGCGGAACGCCGGAAGCCCGGCGAGGGTGAAGTCCATGTAGCCGGTGTGGTTGATGGCGATGACGGCGCCGCCGGTGGCAGGGATGTTCTCCTGCCCGATGACCGTGAAACGCAGACCCTGCACCCGCCACACCGTCCGCACGAGCGCAATGACCGTTCCGTATACCGGTTCCACGCTCGCCAAGCCTAGTGTTCGCGGCTGGGCGGCTCCAGCGGGTCGGCCTTTAGGAGGATCGAGGCATGACGATTCCGACCGGCCCGCTTCCGGTACCGGCCAGTGTTCGCGAGATCGCCGGCGGTGACGACGTGCAGCCGGTCTGGGTCAACGAGCTCGGCGGAACGACTTTCCGCGTCGATGGTGACACCGGCCCGACGTATGTGAAGGTGTCGCCAGGCAGTCTCGCCGACGAGGCCGAGCGGCTGCGCTGGGCCGGCCGCTACGTTGCCGTGCCGCAGGTCATCGGCGTCGGTCCCGGGGGATCGTGGCTGCACACGGCCGGGCTGCCCGGCAGGTCCGCGGTCGATCCGCACTGGCTGACCCAACCCCTGGTGGCGGCCCGGGCAATCGGCGTCGGCCTGCGCACGCTGCACGACCGGCTACCGGTTTCCTCGTGCCCGTTCGACTGGTCCGTCGGCCGGAGGCTGGCCCAGGCGGCGCCGTCGGCGCGGGCCGACCTGAGCGAGCCGCCGCCGGTCGACAAACTGGTCGTCTGCCACGGCGACGCATGCGCGCCGAACACAATCCTCGACGACGACGGCCGGTACCGCGGGCACGTCGACTTCGGCGACCTCGGCACGGCGGACCGGTGGGCGGACTTGGCCGTCGCGTCGCTGTCACTGGGCTGGAACTATCCCGACGCGTCGACGGAACCGGTCTTCTTCGCCGCCTACGGGATCGAGCCCGACGAGCTGCGGATCGACTACTACCGGCGGCTCTGGGACGCCGGGGACGTGCCTTCCGGCTAAACTCGGTGCCGCAGGCAAGCGTTGCAACCCCGGCCCCCGAAAGGCGTAAGTGCAGGTCACAAGCATCGGCCACGCCGGCTTTCGGATAGATTCGCCGGCCGGCAGCATTCTGTGCGACCCGTGGGTCAACCCGGCGTACTTCGCGTCGTGGTTCCCGTTCCCGGACAACAGCCGCCTGGACTGGGACGCGTTGGGCGACTGCGACTACCTGTACGTCTCGCACCTGCACCGGGATCACTTCGACGCCGAACTGCTGACCAAGCACGTCAACAAGGACGCCGTAATCCTGCTCCCGGACTATCCGGTGCCGGATCTGAAGAACGCCCTGCAGCTGCTCGGGTTCCACCGGTTCTTCGAGACCACCGATTCGGTGAAGCACCGGCTCAGCGGTCCGAAGGGCGGGCTGGACATCATGATCATCGCGCTGCGGGCGCCGGCCGATGGGCCGATCGGCGATTCCGGGCTGGTGGTCAGTGACGGCGTCACCACGGCGTTCAACATGAACGACGCGCGACCGGTCGACCTCGACGTGGTGGACTCCGAGTTCGGTCACGTCGACGTGCACATGCTGCAGTACTCCGGTGCCATCTGGTACCCGATGGTCTACGACATGCCCGAGCGGGCCAAGGAGACGTTCGGCATCCAGAAGCGGCAGCGCCAGATGGACCGGTCCCGTCAGTACATCGCGCAAGTCGGGGCGACCTGGGTGATCCCGTCGGCGGGCCCGCCGTGCTTCCTCGACCCCGAGCTGCGTGACCTCAACGACGACCACGACGATCCGGCCAACATCTTCCCCGACCAGATGGTGTTCCTCGACCAGCTGCGCCGCAACGGCCACGACCACGGCCTGCTGATGATGCCCGGGTCGACGGCCGAATTCAGCGGCCCACAACTGACCTCGCATCAGCACCCGCTGCCCACCGACCAGGTCGAGGCCATCTTCACCACCGGTAAGGCCGACTACATCGCCGACTACGCCGCGCGGATGGCGCCGGTGCTGGCCGCCGAGAAGGCCCGCTGGGCGCCGGCCACCGGCGACTCGTTGCTCGAGCCGCTGCGCGCGAAGTTCGAACCGATCATGCTGGCCGGCGACGAGATCTGCGACGGCATCGGCTACCCCGTCGAACTGATCATCGGTGCCGAGCGGGTAGCCCTCGACTTCCCGAAACGGACTGTGCGCGAACCGATTCCCGACGAGAAGTTCCGGTACGGTTTCGCGATCCCGCCGGAGCTGGTGCGCACCGTGCTGCGCGACGACGAGCCAGACTGGGTCAACACCATCTTCCTGTCCACCCGGTTTCGGGCCTGGCGGGTCGGTGGGTACAACGAATACCTCTACACCTTCTTCAAATGCCTCACCGGGGAGCGGATCGCCTACGCCGACGGCTGGTTCGCCGAGACCCACGACGATTCCGCGTCGATCACCCTGGACGGCTGGGAGCTTCAGCGTCGCTGCCCCCACCTGAAGGCCGACCTGTCCAAGTTCGGCATCATCGAGGGCAATACTTTGACCTGCAACCTGCATGGCTGGCAGTGGAACCTGGACAACGGCCGCTGCCTGACCGCGCGGGGCCACCAGATTCGGAGTTCACGACAATGACCGCCGATTCCTACGACGACGGGCTGGTCCTGCTGGACCGCGAGGCGATCACGCTGCGCCGCTACCACTTTCCGTCTGGCACCTCGAAGATCATTGCGCTGCAACAGGTCCGGGGTTACAAGGCCGAGCCGCTGGGGCTGCTGCTGCACCGGTTTCGCGTCTGGGGCAGTTCCGACCTGCGGCGCTGGCTGCCGCTGGATGTGGGTCGGCCGTTTCGGTCGACGCTGATCACGCTGGACGTGCCGGGCACCCGGCCCAGCCCGGCGTTCACCCCGGCCGATGCGGACCAATTCACCGCGCTGCTGGATCGACTGCTCGACGCCCGCGGCTGACGCCATCGGTCGCCCTTCGGCGACTGTGCAGGTTGTGCGCGGGAGATCGCGCGGATGGCACCCACAACGTGCACAGTCGGTGCGGTGACCGGGCCTAATGCCCCGCGTCGGCCAGCGCCTGCTGGGCCGCGTTGTACCCAGGGATGAAGGTGATGCCCGGCCCGCCGTGGCAGCCGGTGCTGGCCAGGTAGAGCCCGGTGATCGGAAGTGGCTGGCCGACAAAGCCTTTGGGCCCAGGTCGATTCGGCCCGATCTGGTTTGCGTGAAACAGGCCGTGGCAGTAGTCGCCGCCGGGGGCGCCGAACATCACGCCCATGTGTTTGGGCGTGAAGGTGGCGTGCCGGCTGATGCTGCGTTCGAAGTTGGGCGCCAACCGGTTGATCTTGTCGATCACCCGTTGGCCCATCTCGGTTTTCGCCGCGCCGTAGTCCACCTCGCCTTCGATCGGGAACCACAGCGCGAAGGCCGATGCGGCGTGCTTGCCGGGCGGCGCCAGGCCGGGGTCGTTCTGCGAGGGAACCTGGAACACGACGGTCGGGTCGGCGGGCACTATTCCTTGCCGGCAGTCCTCCCATTGCTGCTGGACTTCCTCGGGAGTGCTGAAGATACCGATCGATGCCTGCATGCTCGGCTCGTTGAGCATCTCGTAGGGGGCGACGAATTCGGGCGCTTCGTCCAGAGCGAAGTGCATCTGAATGTAGCTGCCGCGGTGGTCGATTCGCGCGTAGCGGGCGCGGATGTCGGCGGGAAGGGCCGCCGGGTCGATCAGATCGTTGACGGTCAGGTCGGGCGCCAGTGCCGAGATCACGATCGGCGCGGTCACCGTCTCGCCCGCCTCGGTGCGTACTCCACCCACAGTCCCGTCGCTCACCACGATCTCGGCGACGGGGGTGCGCAGCCGGACTTCACCGCCCTCGCGCTTGAGCGTGTCGACCAGATGTGCGGTGAGCGCGCCGATTCCGCCGCGCAGCTTCTTCATCTGCATGGTGTCGCCCTCGGGAACCCCCAGGCCGAACGCCAGCGCGGCCGCGCTGCCCGGGGTGGCCGGTCCGCGGTAGAGCGTGTTGACCGCCAGCACGGTCATCGAGCCCCGCAGCGCGCCGTGCTTCTCACGATCCGGCAGATAGCGGTCGAGCACATCGGTGACCGAGCCGAACAGCATCTCGTCAATGGCCGAGCGCTCGAATTCATTGGTGGCACAGGCATACATCTCGTCGAGTGTCTTGGGTGGCGCCCCGGCGTCGAACCTGCCGAGCGCCCGCGACGGGGCCTGCGCCCACGTCATCAGGCCCGCCATGCCGTTTACCGCGTCGGCACCGTGGACCTCGTTGAGGTGGGTGAACAGCTTGATCGGGTCGCTGTACTGGACCATCGGATCGTCGCCGATCCCACGCAGCGCCACCGACATCACCTCGAGGTCGACGGTCGGAATCGCGTCCAGGCCGAGCTGCTCGCGGACTATCGGCGCGGTGGGAAATTGCACGGAGCCGGCGATCTCGAAGTGGTAGCCGTCGAACAGTTCGACGGTGGACGCCATCCCGCCCGCGTACAGCTTCGATTCCAGGCAGAGCGTGCGCAGACCGGCCTTCTGCAAGAGCACCGCGGCGGCCAGGCCGTTGTGTCCGGCGCCAATCACGATCGCGTCGTAGTCGGTCATCTGCTCGCCTTCCGCTCTGCTGAGCAGGCTGGCAGGGATGCAGAGTTTTGTCAATTATGACGAAACATGTCCGGGCCAGGGTTCGGTGATACCGGCCCGCAGGGTCTCCAGGGCGAGATGACACAGCCGGGCCAGTTCGCCCAGTGAGCGATTGTCGCCGAGCATCCAGACCTCCATCGCGCCGAAGACACCGGCCGCGATGCAGCGTGCCGTCACCGCGAAACGCACCCGGTCATCCGGCTTGGGTTTGGCATCGCCGCTGCGTCGTTGCAACTGGGCGGCGATGGCGTCGGCGAAGTCGGCCTGCACGTCTTGGATGTGTCGGACGATGCGGCCCGGGTCGATCTCGTGATCGCGCAGCGCGGCGATTTTCGCAACGGCATCAACGTCATACGGGAACGCGAAGATCGCCGACTGCACCGAATCGACGATCGCCTCGTTCGCCGGCCGGTCGCCTAACGCGGCACGAAACCAGTTCAGGCCGGTGTAGTCGGCGAACAGCAGATCGTGTTTGGAGGAGAAGTGGCGATAGAACGTCCGCAGCGTCACGCCGGCGTCCGCGGCGATCTGCTCGGCCGAGGTGTCTTCGACACCCTGGGCCAGGAATCGGACCAGCGCCGCCTGGCGCAGCGCGTCGCGAGTGCGTTCGCTGCGCGCGGTCTGCGCGGGACGGATCATCCGAGTAAGTTACCCCAGCAGACGTTGTGTCAATATTGACAAAACTTTGACGGCGGGGTCAGACTGCGGCGATGGTCTCGCTTCTCACCCACGCAATCCTCGGCATCGCGGTCATCACGTGGATCGTCACCTCGAACCGCCAGGTGTTCTCCCGTCCCGGTGGCGGCGCGCTGTTCTCCCCGCTGGAGGCGCTGTACTACGCAATCGAGATCGCCTCGATCGCGCTCGGCTGGTACTTCAACATCCGCTTCGTGCAGGAGTATTCGCACGGCTCGACCAACCCGTTGTGGGGTGAGCACGGCAGCTGGGCCGAATACATCCGGCTGATGTTCACCAACCCGGCGGCCAGTTCGGCGAGTCAGGACTACACGATCGCCAATGTCGTTCTGCTGCCCCTGTTTACGATTGTCGACGGCTACCGTCGTGGCTTGCGGCGACCGTGGCTGTACTTCGTCTCCAGCCTGTTCACCAGTTTCGCGTTCGCGTTCGCGTTCTACTTCGCGACCATCGAGCGCCAGCACCGGCACGCGACCGTGCGGGTCCGAGTTCCCGCCTAGGCGCTGACGCCGTCGCGGTAGTCGGTCTCGTCGTCGGAGTAGGTGGTCAGCGGCTGCGGAAGCGGCCATTCGTGATGGCCGACCTGATTTCCGCCACGTCGTTTCGCGGCGTACATCGCCGCATCGGCGGCCGCGATCAGCTCGATGAGCAGGTCGCTGCGGCTGCCGGTGCAGTAGGCGGGATGCACGCCGGCGGTGCCGACACTGGCGGTGATGCCAAACGGCAGGGCGGCGATCTCCTCACACAACTGCTGCGCGCGGCGATGCACCTCGTCGGGATGCCAGCAGTCGGCGATCACAAACTCCTCGCCGCCGGAGCGGCCGATCACCGCGCTGTCATCGGTGGTGTCGCGCAGCGCCCGAGACACCGAGACCAGTGCGTCGTCGCCGGTGCTGTGGCCGTAACTGTCGTTGAGCTGTTTGAAGCGATCCAGGTCGATCACCGAGACCACGACGTAGGCCTGCTGCTGGCCGCCATGCTCCAGGCAGGCCTTGGCCCGTCGGTGGAAAGCACGTCGAGTGAACAACCCGGTCAGCTGATCCCGCTCGGCGCGCACCGCATCGGCACCCAGGACGTGCACGACCACCTGGATGCCGAACGGCACCGCCAGATTGAGCAGCAACAGCAGCATGCAACAGCACACCGCCGCCATGCCGTTGAGCCGTTCGGCAACGCGATAGCCCTCGAAGCCACTGATCAAGCTGGCGACGGTGAAGTTGTAGGCCATCAACGACGCACGGTGGAACAACGCGATGTAGCTGGCCATCGTCGCGAACGTGGTGCAGGTCAGCATGGCGATCAATGGATCGCTCTGGGCCACCGTGATCAGCGCGATGCAGACGCTGGACCCCAAGGCGAACCGGATGGCGGTGCGGCGGCTGGGCCAGCGCGTCGCCCAGAGCAACGAGCCGGCGGCCGCGCCGATCGCCGCGGCAATCGCGCAGGTGAGACCCACCGGACCGGTCGGGCCGCTCGGGGTGAAGATGGTGCCGAGCGCAACCAGCGACAAACTGCCCGCGATGACCGAGACGGTGATGCGGGTGAGGGTGTCCATCCCGCGGGCCGTCAGATGCGCACTCAGCCGGTCGTAGTGATCGGACTGGTGCCACCACTGAGCGAGCCAACCCATCGCGCTGTAACACCCCTCAGACGCGGTTGCTCATCACCGCATGCACAACTCCAGTCAGAGATGATAGTTGAGCAGATAAGGCAACGGCTGGGCTTTGCTATCGGCGACCGCGGCCGGAGCGCTACCTCGGCTCGAGCACCTCGGTGCCGACGAAGGGCACCAGCGCCGCCGGAACCCGCACACTGCCGTCGGGCTGCTGGTGGTTTTCCAGAATGGCGACCAGCCAGCGGGTGGTGGCCAGCGTGCCGTTGAGCGTCGCCGCGATCTGCGGTTTGCCGTTGCCGTCGCGGTAGCGGGTGGCCAGCCGGCGGGCCTGGAAGGTGGTGCAGTTCGACGTCGAGGTCAGCTCCCGATACGCCTGCTGAGTGGGCACCCAGGCTTCGCAGTCGAACTTGCGTGCCGCCGACGACCCCAGATCGCCCGCGGCCACGTCGATCACGCGGTACGGCACCTCGATGCGGGCCAGCATCTCGCGCTGCCAGCCCAACAGCCGCTGGTGCTCGGCTTCGGCGTCGGCCGGATCGCAGTAGACGAACGCCTCCACCTTGTCGAATTGATGCACCCGGATGATGCCCCGGGTGTCCTTGCCGTAGCTGCCGGCTTCGCGGCGAAAACACGACGACCAACCGGCGTAGCGCAGCGGGCCGTTGGCGAGGTCGAGAATCTCGCCGGAGTGATACCCGGCCAGCGGCACCTCCGACGTACCGACCAGGTAGAGGTCGTCGGCCTCCACCCGGTAGATCTCGTCGGCGTGGGCGCCGAGGAATCCGGTGCCGGACATCACCTCGGGGCGCACCAGAACCGGCGGGATGATCGGCACGAAACCGTTGTCGGCGGCCAGCCGGATCGCCATGTTCAGCAGACCGAGCTGCAGCAGGGCACCCTGGCCGGTCAGGAAATAGAACCGCGACCCGGACACCTTTGCGCCGCGTTCCATGTCGAGCAGGCCGAGCGCCTCGCCGAGTTCGAGGTGGTCTCGGGGATTGTCGATCGCGGCGGGTTGGCCGACGACGTCGAGTACGGCGAAGTCCTCTTCACCGCCGGCGGGGACGCCGTCGATGGTCACGTTGGAGATCGCCATGTGGGCGGCGGTGAAGGTGGCTTCCGCCTCGGCCTGCCGCGACTCCGCGGCCTTGACCTGCTCGGCCAACTCCTTGGCGGTCTGCAGCAGCGCCGGCCGCTCGTCGGGCGAGGCCTTGCCGACCGCCTTGCTGGCGGCCTTCTGATCGGCGCGCAGCGAGTCCGCGGCCGCGATCGCGGAACGGCGCGCGGTGTCGGCCGCCAACAGGGTGTCGACCAGCGTCGGATCCTCGCCGCGCTTCTGTTGCGACGCACGCACGAAATCAGGATTGTCCCGAAGCAACCTCAGGTCGATCACGGGCTAGAACCCTACGCGGTCCGCTGGGGCGACCGGCAATCATTTCACTTCTGTAACAGCCGTCACAGAGCCGCGCTGGCCTGTCAGAATGGAGGTGATGTGGCACGTATCTGAGCGCGACGACGACGACGCCTCGGGCGCCTCAGTGGCGCCGGGAGCCTCGGCGTACAAGCGTCGACTGCCGCGCCTGCGCCTGTCGACTCCGCAGGCGACGTTGCAGCCATCGGCGACCCGACGGGCGCTGCTGCTGACCGCTCTGGGCGGCTTGTTGATCGCCGGCCTGGTCACCGCCCTGCCGATCGGCGGTGGTCCCGGACGGCTGGCCGGCTACATCGACCCGGTGCCGCCGACCGGCGCCAAGAGCAACGACGCCTTCACGCACGCGGTCGGTGGCAACTGCCTGATGTGGCCGGAGCGGATGCCCGAGGCCGCCAACATCGTCGACTGCAAAGACGAGCACCGCTTCGAAGTCGCCGAATCCATCGACATGCGCACCTTCCCCGGCTCGGAGTACGGGCCGTCGGCCCCGCCGCCCTCGTCCACCCGTATCGAGCAGATCAGCCAGGAGCAGTGCGAGTCGGCGGTCCGCCGCTATCTGGGCGCCAAGTTCGATCCGAACAGCAAGTTCGTCATCAGCATGTTGTGGTCGGGCGACAAAGCGTGGCGGCAGTTCGGCGACCGGCGGATGCTGTGCGGACTACAGCTGCCGGGCTCCGGCAACCAGCAGGTCGCGTACAAGGGCAAGGTCGCCGACGTCGACCAGAGCAAGGTCTGGCCGGACGGCACCTGCCTGGGCATCGACCCGGCCACCAATCAGCCTACCGACATTCCGGTCGACTGCGTCGCGCCGCACGCGATGGAGGTCACCGGCACGGTCAACCTGTTGGCCCGGTTCCCCGAAGGCGTGCCGCCCGAGCCGGAGCAGGACGGCTTCATCAAGGACTCCTGCACCAAGCTGACCGACGCCTTTCTGGCGCCGGTGCAGCTGCGCAGCACCACCCTGACGCTGATCTACAGCACGCTGTCGTTGCCCAGCTGGTCATCGGGCAGCCGTCAGGTCGCCTGCAGCATCGGCGCAACCCTGGGCAACGGCGGTTGGGCCACATTGCTGAACAGCGCCAAGGGCGCGTTGAAGATCAACGGGCAGGCCCCGGTTCCCCCGCCGGACATCCCGCAGGAGCGGCTCAACCTGCCGCCGATTCCGACCGGACCGGAGCCCAGCGGGGGCGCCTCCTCGACCAGGTCGAACGGATCCGGAGCCAACGGGTCGGCGGGAACGAACGGGTCGTCGGGAGCCAACGGGTCCTCTGGATCGAACGGGTCGTCGGGAACGAACCCGCAACGGCAGGGCAACCAGCACCTGCCCGGCCAACCCTCGCCCGCTCAGCAGCCGGCCTCCCCGGCGCCGCAGGCACCGGCCTCCCCCGCGCCGCAAGCACCGGCCCCCGCGCCCGAGGGTCCGCCCGCCGAGGTACCGGCGAACCCGTTCGCGCCCGCGCCGCCCGCCGCGGAACCAGGGCCCGGGCCGGGGCAGTAACCCGGTGACCGTTCGGATGGATCCGCAACGGTTCGAGGAGCTGGTGTCCGACGCGCTCGACCTGGTTCCGCCGAAGCTGGTCGCGGTGATGGACAACGTCGTCGTACTGGTCGCCGACCGCCACCCCGACGACGACGAGCTGCTCGGCCTGTACGAGGGCGTGGCACTGACCGAGCGGGATTCGCACTACGCCGGCTCGCTGCCGGACACCATCACCATCTACCGGGACGCGCTACTGGAGATCTGCGACGACGAGGACGAGGTCGTCGAGGAGGTCAAGATCACCGTGATCCACGAGATCGCCCACCATTTCGGCATCGACGACGAACGCCTGCACGAACTGGGCTGGGCCTGAGCCAACCGACGCCGTGGGCGCGGCAGCACGGATCTGTCGGGGATCGGTGCTAGAAACGGCTCATGGAGACAGCCGGCGACGATGCAGAGCAAAGCGATGAGGAGAAGCGGCTGATAAGGCCAGCCGGCGACGATGCAGAGCAAAGCGATGAGGAGAAGCGGCTCGCGAGCTCAGGCTGCCGCGACTGCCGGGCCGGCTTGGAGCACTGCCACGGCACACTGATTCACCACTGGCTGCATCGATCCGAGTGCACCGACCACGATTGCGCCGGACCGGAATTGCTGCCGCACACGTTCGTCCTCGACTGCGACGCGGTCGGGTGCGAATGCGCGTCCATCGAGGCGCGCTCGGCGCTCGCGATCTGAGTCGTCAGCCCATCGGGTCGGCGGCCGAGTCGATCTCCTCGACCTCGGGCGCGAACGGCGGAGTGTGCGTTCCCCACTGCCGGCAGCTCCATCCCCCGTCGCCTTCCGGCGCGAGCACCACGAATTCGGTGTTGGCCAGGTGATGATCGATCGCGAAAGTGCTTGGCACATCTGCCAATACAGCTGCCGTCAGCCGGATCGCCGCGCCGTGACTGACGACGACGATGTCGCCGGTCCAGCCGTCGTCGTCGAGGTAGCGGGTCCGTAATTCCGCCAGCACCGGCAGGTAGCGGTCCAACACCTGATCGGCGCTCTCGCCGCCCGGCATCGCGACGTCGCGCTCGCCCTTGAGCCAGCGCTCGTACACCGCGTTGAATTCGTCGACTGCGGCGTCGTCGTTTCGGTTTTCCAGGTCACCGACCTGCACTTCGTGGATACCGATGACCTCGCGGGCGGGAACCTCGACCAAGCCACCGATCTCCGTCGCGGTCTGCACCGCCCGGGTGGCCACCGAGTGCAACAGCAGACCGGGCGGCGCCGTCAGCGCCTTCGCAAAATCGCGGGCCTGTTCACGGCCCAGCGGCGTCAACTCCGCCCCCGGCGGTCGGGTGTCCAACCGCTTGTCGACGTTGCCGACGGACTGGCCGTGCCGCACCAACACCAGCCGGCCGCTCATTGCGGTGTCCCCTCACGTAACGCCTCGAGCCAACGTGTCGCCTTGTCCAGCGGAGGCGGCGGCGCGCCGGCTACCTCGCCCGTCGGCCAGGAGCCCAGGTAACGCACATCGGTGCAACGCTGATGCAGCGCCTTGAGGGCCTCGGCGACGGCGTCGTCGTCGATGTGGCCGACGCAGTCCAGGAAGAACACGTAGGTGCCCAATTCGGTTCGGGTGGGCCGAGATTCGATTCGGGTAAGGTCGATACCCCGGATCCCGAACTCGGTGAGCGTCGACACCAGTGCGCTCGGCGCGTTGGCGATCCGCAACACCACCGAGGTCCGGTCGGCTCCGGTGCGGGCCGGCGGCCGACCAGGCCGGCCGACCAAAACGAACCGGGTGCGCGCGTTGGCCTCGTCGACAACGCCCTCCGCCAGGGTCGACAGGCCGCGGTGCACGGCGGCCAGCGGTGAGCTGACCGCGGCGTCGACCAGTCCGTCGGCAACCTGTTGCGCCGCATCGGCATTGGAGATCGCCGGTCGCAACTCGGCGCCGGGCAGGTTGGCGGCCAACCAGTTTCGCACCTGGGCGGCGGCCACCGGGAAAGCGGCCAGCGTGTGGACGTCGGCGGCGGTCCGGCCGGGCTGGACGGCGATGCTGAACGCGACGTCCAGCGTCAGCTCGGCGAAGATCTGCAGCGGTGTCCCGATCGCCAGGCTGTCCAGCGTCGGCATGATCGAGCCGTCGATCGAGTTCTCGATCGGCACGCAGGCGAATTCGGCCGCGCCGTCCCGGACGGCGTCGAGCGCGGCGATCGTGCTGTCGACCGGCAGCGGGTGCGGGGCATCCGCTGTGGCCTGTGGAACCAGGCCGGCTTCGGTCATCTGCAACAGCGCCGCTTCGGTGAAGGTCCCCGCCGGACCGAGATACGCGATGCTGGCCACGACCAAAACCCTATCGGGTCGTAGGGGTTGCGCCGTCCGATCGTGTTTAGTTAAGTAAGGCTTACCTCACTTGTTAGGACGGTCACCGATGACACTCGCCCACTGCCCGGCGCCCACAACGGCCGAGCGGATCCGCAGCACCTGTGTCCGCGCCGGCGGCGCGCTGCTCGCGGTGGAAAGCGCCGAGCCGCTCACCACGCCGCTGCATCACCTGCTCGCCGACGGTTCGTTTGCGGTCGGCGTCCCCGCTGACGGCCCAGTCGCCGCACAGCTGGTCGACGCCGGGCCGGCGGGCGCCCAGACCGTGCTGGAGCTGGCCGATTACGCCCCTTTGCCGCTACGCGAACCGGTTCGTTCTCTGGTCTGGATCCGCGGTCGGCTGCACCAGATCGCGCTGCCCGAGGTGCGCGAGATGCTCGATTTGATCGCCTCCGAGCACCCGCATCCGGCGCTGCTGCAGGTGCGGACATCGGCCTCGCGACCGGTGGATGCGGACGGGCCGGCCGACACCCAGTATCTGCTGGCCCGGCTGGAGATCGAGTCGGTCGTGGTCACCGATGCCACCGGAGCCGAGGCTGTCGACTCCGCCGCGCTGCTGGCGGCGCGTCCCGACCCGTTCTGCGCATTCGAATCATGCTGGATCCGTCACCTCGACACCGCCCACCGCGATGTCGTCGCGCGGCTCGCCTCACGCTTGCCGGCCCGGTTGCGGCGCGGTGACGTCCGCCCGCTCGGCATCGACCGGTACGGCATGCGGCTGCGGGTGGAAAGCGCCGAGGGCGACCAGGACATCCGGCTGCCGTTCCGGGCGCCGGTGGACGACGTGATCGGGCTGGGCAAAGCCATCCGGGTGCTGCTGGGCTGCCCGTTCGTCAACGGTTTGCGCGCGCGCCAGGACTGAGCGCCGGCCCGCGCCGGTTACCGTGTCGGGGTGGCCGCACCCGACAGTGAAGCCGACGGTGGGCTAGGCGACGATCAGGCTCTCGAGCGACGGCCGCTGCGTGTCGAGCTCGTGATCGTGCTCGGTGTGACGTTCGGACTCAGCGCCGTCACGGCGGCGTTGCAGCTCGCCGATTCGGTGCTGCGCGGCCTGAGTTCCCAGCGCATTCCGCTCAACCCCAAGCGGTCCTACTTCGACCTGATCGACCTCGGGCTCGACGCCGCGGTCGTCGCGCAACTGGTCGCGTGGGGTGCGCTCGGCCTTTATCTGTTGTGGCGCACCGGATCAGCGCCGGCCGGTGTCGGGCTGAAGCGAATCAATTGGCGCCCCGATGTGCTCGGCGGTGTGGGCCTGGCCGCGTTGATCGGGCTGCCGGGGCTGGGGCTCTACCTGGCGGCGCGGGCCCTGCACCTGAATGCCTCGGTCGTGCCGTCCGGCTTGGGTAACTCGTGGTGGCGGGTCCCGATGCTGGTGCTCACCGCCTTTGCCGACGGTTGGGCCGAGGAGGTCATCGTTGTCGGCTACCTCCTCACCCGGCTGGGCCAGTTGGGTGTCGGGCCTCGCGCGGCGCTGGTGTGGTCGAGCCTGCTGCGCGCCGGGTACCACCTCTACCAGGGCTTCGGGGCCGGGCTCGGCAATTTCGTGATGGGCCTGGTGTTCGGCTACGCGTGGCAGCGGACCGGCCGGCTGTGGCCACTGGTGATCGCGCACGGGTTGATCGACACGGTCGCTTTTGCCGGATACGCGCTGCTGGCCGGGCATTTGAGTTGGTTGACGTGAACGACCCGCGCCGTCGACGCCCGCCGCCACCGGGCATCCCGCCGCCGCGCCCGCTGACGCCGACCCGCCGCGCAGCCGTCGAGACGAAACCGGTCCGCCGCGCCCCCGCCGACCCGAAGCCGGTCCGCCGCGCCCCCGTCGAGCCGAAACCGGTCCGCCGCAAAAAGGCTTGGCTGCAGGTGATTTCGCTGAGCCTGGTGATCGCCACGCTGTTGGGTTGCGCGGCGATCCTGGGCGGCACCCTGTGGCTGGAGTCGGAGCTGCACCGCCAGGCGGCATTGACCGACTACCCGGACCGGCCGGCTGCCGGACCCGGCAGCACCTGGCTACTGGTCGGCTCCGACAGCCGCCAGGGCTTGACCGTCGAGCAGCAGCAGGCGCTGGCGACCGGCGGCGAGACCGGCAACGGCCGGACCGACACCATCCTGGTGGTGCACGTGCCGGCGCTGGGTTCGAGCACCCCGACGACGATGGTCTCCATACCTCGCGACTCGTACGTGCCCATTCCGGGTTACGGCCGAGACAAGATCAACGCGGCGTTCGCGATGGGCGGCGCGCCGCTGCTCGCGCAGACGGTCGAGCAGGCCACCGGCCTGCGCATCGACCACTACGCGGAAATCGGATTCAGCGGGTTCGCCGGTCTGGTCGACAGCCTGGGCGGGGTCACGGTGTGCCCGGTCGCAGCGATCAACGACCCGCTGGCCGGCATCGATCTGCCTCCCGGGTGCCAGGAGCTGGACGGCCGCACCGCGCTCGGCTACGTCCGGAGCCGGGCCACGCCGCGCGCCGACCTCGATCGGATGATCGACCAGCGACAGTTCATGTCGGCGCTGCTGCATCGAGCGGTGAGCCCGGCCGTGTGGCTCAACCCCTGGCGGTGGTACGCGGTGCCGCATGCCGCGGCCGGTGCACTGACCGTCGACAACGGTGACCACGTGTGGGACCTCGCCCGGCTGGCCTGGTCTCTGCACGGCTCGACCACCGAAATGACCGTGCCGATCGGGGATTTCGCCAGTTCCAGCGCGGGCGCCGTAGTGGTGTGGGACCACCAGAAGGCGGCCGCGTTGTTCGATGCGCTGGCCGCCGACAAGCCGGTGCCCGCTACCGTGAGCGAACAGCCCTGATTTATTGGCCGGCCACGGCCGACAGTTGGTGCCGCGCCTCGTAAACCTAGCCTTCGTTTACTTAGGCGACGCTGGCCTCGGTGAGTATTACCTTGGGTGACAAGGCATTTCGAGCTGGGTACGTTGGCGGACATGAGCGATCACGATAGCCACAAGACGAAGTTCCATGCGTTGCTGCAAGAGCAGGTCTTTCACGAGTTCACCAATTCCCAGCAATACATCGCCATGGCCGTGTACTTCGACGGCGCCGACCTCCCGCAGCTCGCCAAGCACTTCTACGCGCAGGCCATCGAGGAACGCAACCACGCGATGATGTTGGTCCAATACCTGCTGGATCGCGATGTGCGCGTTGACATTCCAGGCGTCGACAGCGTGCGCAACACGTTCGACGCCCCGCGTGAAGCGCTGGCGCTGGCGTTGGATCAGGAGCGCGCGGTCACCGATCAGGTCAGTCGGCTCGCGGCAGCCGCCCGCGACGAAGGTGACTACCTCGGCGAGCAGTTCATGCAGTGGTTCCTGCGCGAACAGGTGGAAGAGATGGCGCTGATGACCTCGCTGGTGCGGGTCGCCGATCGGGCCGGCACGAACCTGTTCGACCTGGAAACCTACGTCGACCGGGAAATCGGCCTGCAGCGCAACTCTGCCGACGCACCCGCGGCGGCCGGCGGTCGCCTCTGAGGCCTGCCGGCCCGGCTAGTGCTGGTCGACGCCCGTCAGGCCGTCTTCCAGCCAGGCTTTGACGCGTCCGGGGTAGTTGGTGGCCAGCCACGCCACCCCGATGTCGCGACAGAATCGGACGTCGTCGTAATCGTCGGGCGTCCAGCAGTACAGCGCCCGGCCCTGTGCGGCCGCGCGGTCGACCAGCTCGGGGTGCTCCCGCAGCGTGGCGATCGACGGCCCCACCGCGGTCGCGCCGATGGTGCTGGCCGCGCTGCTCCCCAGAAAGCGGTGGCTGCGGCCCAGCAGCACCGTCGGCAGCAACGGCGCTGCCCGCCGGACCCGCCACAGCGCGGAAGCGGAGAAGGACATCACCACCGCGCGGGACAGATCGGCGGACGCCGGCGATGCGATGCCGAAGCGGTGCAGCAGCGCCAGCACTTTGCTCTCGACCAGCGCGCCGTACCGGACGGGGTGCTTGGTTTCGATGAAGATCTTCACCGGCCGCTTCCAGTCCAGCACCAGCGAGACCAGAGCGTCCAGGGTCAGCAGACCGGTATCGCCGTGGGTCCCGTCGGCGCGCCAACTGCCGTGCCAGGAGCCGAATTCCAGTTCCCGCAGCTGGGCCAGCGTCATCATGCTGACCAGACCGGCGCCGGTCGACGTCCGGTCCAGCTTGCGATCGTGCACACAGACCAGGTGCCCGTCGCGGGTGAGCCGGACATCGCACTCGACGCCGTCGGCGCCTTCGCGCAGCGCGAGATCGTAGGCGGCCAGCGTGTGCTCGGGGCGAGACGCCGAAGCGCCGCGGTGGGCTACTACGAACGGGTGCCGAGAGACCACTTCCTCGGCGAACGTCATGTCCCTATGCTGCCGGTTCTTCACCCGGCAACTCAACCGCTGCAGCAGATTCCGTGCCGCCGACCGGATAGTTCTCGTCGGCGTCACTGACCACCACCCAGCGATGGGCGGGCCGTTCGACGGGTTTGCGCTCGAAGCCCTCGTAGAGCTTCGCGGTCACCAGCGTCGCCGCCAACGCGACCAGGTACGCCACGATCATCGCCACGGTGTTGTTGGCGATCCCCTGGGCGTCCGGCGCTCCGCTGGTGATCGATGCGAATACCGACGTCAGCGTGCTGACCAGCCATATCAGCCACCAGCTCCAGATCACCGGGCGCATCTGGCTGTAGTGGTCTTCGGTCTTGGCCAGCTCGATGACGTACACCAGCGCCCACACCGATCCGAGCAGCGGCAGGCAACAGAACGCCAGGCAGGCCGCCATCAGCGCCCAGCTGGCCAAGTGTTCCGTGGTGGCACCGACGACGGCGAAGATGATCGCCAGCGCCATCGCCGCAAACGGCGGGAGCAAGGTGCCCGTCCACAGCGCCCGCCGGCTGCGCGACTCCGGCAGGCCGGCGTGTTCGAACGCCGCGGCGCGGCGGGCGATCAGCCAACGGGTCAGCAGGAACGCCGTCGTCATCACCGCCGCGACCGCGGCCAGGCTGGCCAGCACGCTGAGCAGCGCGGCCGCATCGGCGACCAGCCAGTTCAACAGGGTGTTGCGGTTGATCACCAGGAGCAGGTATCGCAGCACGTGCACCAGGGCGGCCACACCCAGGGCCACGGCCGACACCAGGAACGCACTGCGGACGCGGTCGGGTGGCGGCGCCTGGCGCTGCTCGCGGCCCGGCCCGCCGTCCTGATCGACCTGATCCCGCAGGCCCCAGCGCGGAATCGCCAGGTAGCGCGGAGTCGGCCCGAGCGGGCGGCGAGGACGGCGCGGCGGAGGTGGCGGCCCGGGGCGCACCGCGATCCACCGGTATCCCGGTGGCAGCCGAGGCGCGGTTCGTGGGCCGGTGCCCCAGCCGCTGGGGAGAGTGGTCGGTGGGGCGGGTTCGGTTGCCGCCGGCGCCAGCAGCGTTCCGTTACAGCGTGGGCACCACGAGCGTTGCTTGTCGCGCACATTCCAGCGGGTGCCGCACTGGGAGCACACTTGGATCATCGGCGGTGCTCCTCGCCATCGCTGCACTCCGCATCGCTGCGCGCTGCGTTACTGCAGTTCGCAGCGTCGGCGGCACGAATCATGAGTTCAGCGTAGCGAAGCGACGACGCCCGACGCGCCAGCTCAGATACTTCCCGGGCTGCCGTCGTTGGTCACCACCGGGCGCCCGGCCGCGGCCCAGGCCAGCATGCCGCCCTCGACGTTGATCGGCTCGAACCCGTCGCGGGCCAGGAAATCGGCGACCTTTGCGGAGCGCCCGCCCGCCTTGCAGATCACGTACAGGGTGGCGGACCGGTCGATCTCGTTGAGCCGGCCGGGCACCTCTCCCATCGGAATGTGTTGCGCGGCCGCCGCGTGTCCTTGATTCCACTCGTCGTCCTCGCGGACATCCAGCAACAGCGTGGACGGCCCGAATTCGGTGGGCAGATCGGCGATGGTGGTTTGTGCCACGGACGGTTCTGAACTCACGGTGACGATCTTGGCACGCGCAGCGAAACAACGCGATGCCCGCCGTTCAGCTAAAACCGGGTATCCACAGTTTCCACAGGTTTATCCACAGGCGCCCCCACCGTCGTTTGCGGCATCGCCGCACGTTCGCGCGCCCGACCCGGCCCACCGTTTGTGGATAACCGTGGGTCGTAACCGCTTCGTGATCGACAGGCTCGTCGAGCACTCAGCGAATTCTTAGCCAGCCTCACGGTGTCTGGCCGCGCCGGCATATGGGGCATGTCACATCGACCGAAGCCGTGTCGCTGTCGGCCCGCCGGGCCACGGGGCTGATTATTCGGCACGCGAAAAACAAGAACTCCAGCAAAAACTTGCTGGTCAGCGGCTCCCGGCAGGCGCAATTTTCCAGGCGGTACAGAAGAGGATATGATCGCGATCACCGAGACATTTTGTGACTCATCTCACGGGGGAAATAGTTGGACGCGCAGGCCGGAGCCACCCGATGACGACGCAACCGTTTGGACCCCAATCGGCGCCTTCGTCGTCGCATTGGTACGCGACGTCAGCGACGTGCAATCGCTCGTACCTACTCGCCGGGCTTCGCGCCGGCTTGATCGCTCTGGTTTTGCTGGCGGTACTCGCCCTCATCATCTGGTTCTGAAGTCAAGCTGCCGGGTACTCGCCCGAGCACCCCGTTCTTGCGGCCTTCGCGGCGATGGAGCAGGGTTGGTTGGGATAGGCCGACCCGCCGTCAACAGCCTCAGAGCGGCCCGTCAGAGTAGATCGGAAACGATCATCACCAGGAAGGAACCGCGTGTCTGATTACACCTTGCCCGATTTGGACTGGGACTACGGAGCCCTGGAACCCCACATCTCGGGTGCGATCAACGAGCTCCACCACGACAAGCACCACGCCACCTACGTCAAGGGCGCCAACGACGCCGTCGCCAAGCTGGAAGAGGCTCGGTCGAAGGACGACCACTCGTCGATCCTGCTCAACGAGAAGAACCTGGCGTTCAACCTGGCGGGGCATGTCAACCACGTGGTGTGGTGGAAGATCCTGTCCCCCAACGGCGGTGACAAGCCGACCGGTGATCTGGCCGCGGCCATCGACGACGCTTTCGGGTCGTTCGACAAGTTCCGCGCACAGTTCAGCGCGGTCGCCAATGGAATCCAAGGATCAGGCTGGGCAGTGCTGGCCTATGACAGCCTGGGCGACAGGCTGCTGACCTTCCAGGTCTACGACCACCAGACCAACTTCCCGCTGGGCGTGGTGCCGGTCTTGCTGCTCGACATGTGGGAGCACGCCTTCTACCTCGACTACAAGAACGTCAAGGCCGACTACACCAAGGCGTTCTGGAACGTCATCAACTGGGAAGAGGTGCAGAAGCGCTATGCGGCTGCAACCTCACAGGCCAAGGGTCTGATTTCCGCCTGACAGCCACTACCTCCCATTCGGGGCGTCGCGCCACTGGCGCGGCGTCCCGAATGCTTTTACCCGGGTGTTTTCGACTTCGTCGGCGTTGATCGACCGTGTCCGCTTGCGGCCGTTGCCGCACTACCGCATGCTGATCGGATCGACCCACCGGCGTATCGCGGATACCCGAATCGACTGTGGCGGAGGGCGAAATGGAAACTGGTTCCGGCCGGGCCATCGAGGTGGCCCCCTTCCATTCTCGTGGCGCGCTCAAAGGCTTCGTGATCTCAGGCCGATGGCCCGACTCGACCAAAGAATGGGCGCAGTTGTTGATGGTCGCGGTCAGGGTGGCGTCGCTGCCCGGATTGCTGCACACCACAACGGTTTTCGGTGTTCGCGAGGAACTCCCTGACGCGCCCGCGCCCGGCACCGTCGGACTGGTTCTGGCCGAAGGACCGGTGGTCGGCGACCGCGCGATCCAGCCCGGATACTTCGCCGACCATCAGCCACCCGCGCTGCTGATGCTGCATCCGCCCTCGGAGACGACGCCGTCGCTGCCGGAGTGCAACGGCGCAGCGTCGGGCTGTGTGTTGTTGCCCGGTTTGCCGTACCTCGGATTAGAGCACCGGGCCGCATGGGTCGAGGCCGAAGCCGACGGCACGATCACATCGATGGTCAGCCGCGTCGGGGTCGACCCGATCAGCCACCCGGACACAGCTATCTTGGCGATGCTGCTCGCCGCATAGCTGCTCCCGCGACCGGAAGAGCATGGCGGCCGGTATGGCCGCGCCTTCTGATTGCCCACACGGATTGACCGGCTATTCGGACGGGCTGTCCAACGCGCGCCTGATGCCAGTTCTGGAACAGGCCCGGAAAACCGGCTCACGGTCGACGATAGGCCGCTCTACAGCAAAGCCGGTTTGCATTTCAGCCGGCTCCCGATCACGTTGCCGAGGGCATGCCGTCTCGGCGGCCAAGGGCGGTCATTAGTCCTCGAAGGGATGAAACTTCACACAAAACCCTTAGAATTTCATGTGTATCCGCTGCACAAAGCCTTGGCGTTGTGACGGCTGCGGCCTCGGTGTCAATCAATAGCGCGCGCGTCAATTCGCCCCCAGGTTTCGCACTTGGTTGCGGCGAGAACTCTGGCTACGATGGTCAGCAAATACTTTGACGCGGCTACGCGATCTACCAATCCCGGTGGAGGTCTTTTCGAATGAGCACGACGTTTTCCGCCCGCCTGAACCGCCTGTTCGACACGGTCTACCCGCCCGGACGCGGGCCGCACACCTCGGCCGAAGTCATCGCGGCGCTCAAGTCGGAAGGAGTGACGATGTCAGCTCCTTACCTGTCGCAGCTACGTTCCGGCAACCGGACCAACCCGTCGTCCACCACCATGGCCGCCCTGGCGAACTTCTTCCGGATCAAGCCCGCGTACTTCACCGACGACGAGTACTACGAGAAGCTCGAAAAGGAGCTGTCGTGGTTGCTGGTGATGCGCGACGAGGGAGTTCGACGTATCGCCTTACGCGCCAGCGAGCTGTCTCCGGAGTCCAGGGAGGACGTCGTCCACCACGTCGACGAGCTGCGCCGCAAGGAGCACCTGGACGCCTGACGGTGATCGGCCCGCCCCGCATGGTTAGGGTTGGCGCATCGATGCCGCACCGGCACCGCGACAACCGACGAGATTCCGGGGAGGCGACGCGCGAATGAGCCTGTTCGGTAAGCGAAAAACCCGCGCTACCCGCCGCGCCGAGGCGCGCGCGATCAAGGCCAAGGCGAAGCTCGAGGCCAAACTGTCAGCCAAGAACGAGGTGCGCCGGTTCAAGGCCGAGCACCGGGCCGAGACCAAGGCGCTCCGCGACAAGTTGAAAGCCCAACGCAGCAGCGACCAGACCGCGTTGAAGGTCGCCGAGGCCAACTTGAAGGCGGTGCGCGAGGGAGCGTTGCTCTCACCGACCCGGATCAAGCGTCTGCTGACGGTGGCGCGGCTTCTCGCACCGATCCTCGTACCGGTCGCCTACCGCGTCGCGATCGCGGCCCGGGGGCTGATCGATCAGCGCCGCGCCGACCAACTCGGCGTGCCGCTGGCACAGATCGGCCAGTTCTCCGGAAGCGGCGGCCGGTTGTCGGCCCGTATCGCCGGCGCCGAGCAATCGCTGCGGACCGTGCAGGACAACAAGCCCAAGGATCTCGAGACCAAGCAGTTCGTCGCCGCGATCTCCGAACGGCTTGCCGATCTTGCCGCAGCCGTCACCGCCGCGGAGAACATGCCGACCGCGCGGCGCCGTGGCGCGCACGCCGCGATCTCCGCACAGCTCGACGACATCGACGCCGACCTGTTGGCTCGCCTCGGATTGACCTGACGCCCCGGCCCATCCCAGACAGGAGCTGCTATCCCAATGACCGATCACCGCAAGATCATTCGACGCAGCCTGATTGGAACCGCCGCGGCGTCGGTGCTTTATTTCGGACCAGCCGCCGCGATCACGACAGCGTCGGCGCATGTGCAGGCCAGCAGCGACGACGCCGTCCGCGGGGGCTACGCGACGGTCAGCTTCCAGGTGCCCAACGAATCGACGACCGGCGCGGCCACCACCGTCCTGACCGTCGATCTGCCCGATGGCTCGGCAGTGCGCACCGAGACCAAGCCGGGTTGGGCCGCGAAGATCGACCGCGACGGGGACAAGATCCGTTCGGTCACCTGGACATCAGCACCCAACGGCGGCATTCCGGTCGACCAGTTCGACGTGTTCCGGATCGCGCTGAAGCTTCCCGACGCTGACTCGGTGAGCTTTCCGACGACGCAGACCTACGCCGACGGCGCGGTGGTGAAGTGGGATCAGCCGCCGGCAGCCGGCGGCGCCGAGCCCGAGCACCCCGCTCCGATTCTGCGGGTGGCCGTGGGCTCACCGCAGAAGCCCGCCCACCAACCGGCGGCGCCCACGTCGGCCGCGCCGACCGTCTCGGCCGCCCCGACGGCGCCGCAACCGCGCAAGGTCGTCGACAACACCAGCCGGATCCTGGCCGGCGCCGCGTTGCTGGTCGGTGCTCTGGGCGTCGGTCTGGCGCTGATCGTGCGACGACCGTGACCCACCGGGCCCGCCTGGTCGTGCTGGCCCTGATGCTGGCGGCGTTCGCCTTCGGCACCGCTTTGACCGCGGGTGCGGCCGGCGCGCACGCCGCCCGGGTGGCAGCCGAGCCGGCGGACAACTCCTCGATCAGCGCGGGTCCGATCCGGGTCCGGGCGACCTTCAACGAGGACCTGCAAACCACCTTCGCCGCGATGACGGTGGTCGGCCCGGACGGCAACCTCTGGACCGCCGGCGAGCCAAGCGTGCACGGCACGGTAGTCAGCATCGGCATGCGGCCGCTCGGCCCGGCGGGCACCTACACAGTCAACTACCGGGTGACCTCGGCGGACGGGCATGTGGTCGCCGGGTCGTGGTCATTTCGTCTGACCGCGGCCGGGTCGGGCACCCCCGGACCATCGGCCCAGGGTTCGCACAATTCGCCGGACGACCTACCGATCTGGCCGTTCGTCTTGGGCGCGGTGATCCTGGTCGGCGGCGGCGCACTGTGGTCCCTACGAAATAGACCCTGACCGGCTGAAATCGTCGACCGCCGAGCTGCGTTCGCAGCACTGGCATGATGGATTCGACCTTTCCGGCGTACGCAACGAGAAACGGCAAAGGAGCCTCCCGGATGGCAGACCCGCAGGATCGCCCGCACGAGACGCCCGACCCCGCGCCTGAACCTTCCCTGAACACGCCTCCGCCACCCCAGCCTCCGGCAGAGGCAGAGCCGCCGGCCCCGGCCGCGCCGGCCGCCGACAAGCCGGCGAAAAAGGCACCGGCCAAGAAGGCGACGGCGAAGAAGACCGCTCCGGAGAAGGCAGCGAAGAAGCAGGCCGCCAAGAAGGGGGTCGCGAAAAAGGCCCCCGCCAAGAAAGCCGCTGCCAAGAAGGCGCCGGCGAAAAAGGCCGCCGCCAAGAAGCTGGCACCGGGGGCTCCGGAATCCAACGGTCAGCTGGCTGCCGCCGCCAAAGATGTCGCGGCACAAGCGAAGTCAACTGTGGAGGCGGCTCGCAATCCGCTGCCCGCTCATCCCGCGAACGAATCCGCGGGACGCTCGCCGCTGCCGTTCGCGGTGGCCATTGCGATCAGCGTGCTGGCCGTCCTGCTGGTGCGGCATCTGCGCCAACAGGACGAGTGACGATGGCTAGCATGGCCCGGTGACTTCGATATTCCGGCCGACGGCCGACCTCGTCGACGACATCGGGCCCGAGGTCCGCAGCTGCGACGTCCAGTTCCGCCAGTTCGGTGCGAACACCGAATTCGCCGGGCCGATCAGCACCGTGCGCTGCCACCAGGACAACGCGCTGCTCAAGTCGGTGCTGTCGGAGCCGGGCGACGGTGGCGTCCTGGTGATCGACGGGGGCGGCTCGCTGCACACCGCGCTGATCGGCGACCTGATCGCCGACCTGGCCCGCAGCAATGGGTGGGCCGGCGTGATCGTGAACGGCGCCGTGCGTGACGCCGCCACCCTGCGTGGCATCGAGCTCGGCATCAAGGCGCTGGGCACCAATCCGCGCAAGAGCACCAAGACCGGCGCCGGCACCCGCGACGTCACCGTGGACCTCGGCGGGGTGGAGTTCGTTCCCGGCGACATCGCCTACAGCGACGACGACGGCATCGTGGTCGTCGCTGCCGACCCCGACTAGACCGCCAGGGCCGCCGGCTTCTTGGCGAAGCTCAGCGCCTCGTCGTCGACCTTCCCGCGGCGGATCAACTGCAGGTCCATGAAGTAGTTCTGCTTGAGCCGCCACGGTGACACGTGTCCGGCCTTGGGCAGGTAGTCCAGCGCGCGCAGCACGTAGCCGGGGGTGAAGTCCATCAGTGGGCGCTCGTCGACCGAATTGCCCGGGTGCTGCGGAACCACGGTGTCGTAGTGCTTCTCGTCCATGTAATTGATCACTCGGCAGACGAACTCCGACACCAGGTCGGCCTTCAACGTCCAGGATGCGTTGGTGTAGCCGATGGTGAATGCCATGTTCGGCAGGCCGGTCAGCATCATGCCCTTGAACGCCATCGTGTCGTTGAGGTCGACGGCCTCCCCGTTCCGCCGGATCTCGGCGCCACCGAACAGCTGCAGGTTCAAACCCGTTGCGGTGATGATGATGTCGGCCTCGATCTCCTTGCCGGAGCCGAGCTTGATTCCGGTCTTGGTGAACCGTTCGATGGTGTCGGTGACGACGTCGGCCTGCCCCTTGCGGATGGTCTTGAACAGATCGCCGTTGGGCGCCAGACACAGGCGCTGGTCCCACGGGTTGTAGCTCGGGCCGAAGTGCTTCTCCACGTCATAGCCCTCCGGCAGCCGGTGCTTGGCCATGGTCAGCAACGTCTTGCGCATCTGCTTCGGGAACTTGCGGGAGAACTGGTACTGGAATGTGCTGAACGCGATCCACTTCCACCGGTTCGCGGCGTGGGCGAGTTTGGTCGGCAGCCACTTGTTGGCCTGCTCGGCGAACGGGTCGCTCAGCGGCAGCGAGCCGATGTAACTCGGCGACCGCTGCAGCATCGTCACATGGCCGGCACCGGTCTTCACCAGCGACGGGATCAGTGTGATCGAGGTGGCGCCGGAGCCGATGACAACGATCTTCTTGCCGGCGTAGTCCAGGTCCTCGGGCCAGTGCTGCGGGTGGATCGTGGTGCCCTCGAAGTCGTCGTAACCCTCGAACGTGGGCAGGTAACCCTTGTCGTAGTTGTAGTAACCGCTGCACGCGAACAGGAACGAGCAGGTGAGTTCTTCCGGCTGCCCGTCGTTCGCGACGGTCAGGTGCCAACGGTTGTCCACGTCGGACCATTCAGCGGCCTGGACCTGGTGGCGGTAGCGGATGTTCTTGTCGATGCCGTTCTCGGTGGCGGCCTCTCTGATGTAGGCCTTGATCGACGCGCCGTCGGCGATCGACGTCGACGACTCCCACGGCTTGAACCGGAATCCCAGCGTGAACATGTCGGAGTCGGAACGAATCCCGGGGTACTTGAACAGGTCCCAGGTGCCGCCGAGGTCGTCGCGGCGCTCGAGAATCGCATAGCTCTTGGACGGGCAGCGGTCCTGCAGGTGCCAGGCCGCGCTGATGCCGGAGATGCCGGCGCCGACGATCACAACATCGAGATGTTCAGTCATGCCGACACGCTATCAACGCCGTGTCGAATCAGTCAACACCCTGTTGATTAACTCGACACCGTGTAAAGTAACGCGGGTGGCGCCCGTCAGATCCAAACCCACCCAACGAGGCCGGCGCTCTGCGCGCCCGTCGGGCGACGACCGCGAGCTGGCGATCCTCACCACCGCCGAGAGGCTGCTCGAACGCCGGCAGCTGGCCGACATCTCCGTCGACGACCTGGCCAAGGGTGCCGGCATCTCCCGGCCCACGTTCTACTTCTACTACCCGTCGAAAGACGCGGTGCTGCTGACGCTGTTCGAGCGGGTCATCATCGAGGCGGACTCCGCCCTGGAGAGCATGGTGGCCAATCCCCCGGCCGACCTGAAAGCGTTGTGGCGCATCGGCATCAACGTGTTCGTCGAGACTTTCGGCTCGCATCGCGCGGTGTCGTTGGCCGCCGACTCCGCGCGCACCAACGCCGACGTTCGCAAGCTGTGGTCGCGGTTCATGGAGAAGTGGGTCGGCCACATCGCGGTGGTGATCGAGACCGAACGGGCCCGCGGCGCGGCGCCGGTGACGCTGCCGGCGGCCGAGCTGTCGGCGGCGCTGAACCTGCTCAACGAGAAACTGATGCTGACCTCCTTCGCCGACGACAGCCCCTCGGTGCCCAAGGAACGGCTGCTCGAGACCCTGGTGCACATCTGGATGTCCAGCATCTACGGCGAACAGGCCTAGCGCTCGTCGGCAGTCGATGCGAACATATGTTCGTGCGGGTTCCCGGCGGTGAAGCCACCATTCTGCACGCGGACCTCGACTCGTTCTACGCATCCGTCGAGCAGCGTGACGATCCGGGCCTGCGCGGACGGCCGGTGATCGTCGGCGGCGGGGTGGTGCTGGCCGCCAGCTACGAGGCCAAGGCGTACGGCGTGCGCACCGCGATGGGCGGCGCCCAGGCCCGGCGACTGTGCCCGCAGGCGGTCGTGGTCGCGCCCCGGATGTCGGCGTACAGCCAAGCCAGCGACGCGGTGTTCGAGGTCTTTCGCGACACCTCCCCGCTGGTCGAGGCCATCTCGGTCGACGAGGCGTTCCTGGACGTCGGAGGCTTGCAGCGGGTCTCGGGTACGCCGGTGCAGATCGCATCCCGGCTGCGCGACGAGGTCCGCGATCGGGTCGGGCTGCCGATCACGGTCGGTATCGCGCGGACGAAGTTCCTGGCCAAGGTCGCCAGCCAGGAGGCGAAGCCCGACGGCCTGCTGCTGGTCCCGCCCGGGCGCGAGCTGGCCTTCCTGCACCCGCTGCCGGTGCGCCGGTTGTGGGGTGTCGGCGCGGTCACCGCGGACAAGCTGCGGGCGCACGGCATCGAGCGGGTCGCCGACGTGGCTGAGCTCAGCGAGTCCATGCTGGCCTCGATGGTGGGCCCGGCGATGGGACGACAACTGTTCGCGCTGTCACGCAACATCGACCGTCGGCGGGTGACGACGGGGGTCCGGCGCCGGTCGGTCGGGGCGCAGCGGGCGCTGGGCCGCGCCGGTAACGGCATGTCGGCGGCGGAGGTGGACGCCGTGGTGATCGGCTTGATCGATCGGATCGCCGGCCGGATGCGGGCATCGGGCCGGACCGGCCGGACCGTGACATTGCGGTTGCGGTTCAACGACTTTGGCCGGGTCACCCGCTCGCGCACCCTGCCGCAGGCGACCTGCTCCACCGAAGCCCTGCTGGGTGCCGCCCGACAGTTGGTCGCGGCCGCCGCGCCGCTGATCGCCGAACGTGGGCTCACGCTGGTCGGTTTCGCGGTGTCGGAAATCGATCGCGACGGCGCCGAGCAGCTGGTGCTGCCCTTCACCACCGGCGCCGACCCCGGAATCGTCGACGCGGCGATCGACGACGTGCGCCGACGCTACGGCAAAGCCGCGTTGACCCGCGGCGTGCTGGTCGGCCGCGACGCCGGTGTGGAGGTCCCGCATCTGCCGGACTGATGTGCTGGCCCGCTCGGCCTCAAAACGCGCGGCTGCCATCGGGTTTGAGGACGAAGCCGTGATCGCCCAGCACGCACACGGTCATCGCGTCGGCCGCCGCGCAGGTGGCCGAGCCGGAGAAGGTGAGTTTGCTTCCCGCGGGCAGCAGTTTGTACGAGTCCGGGTCGACAGTCCGTATCGACGGGACATCCGGTGGTGGGCCGTGGAACTGCTCCATGGCCGCAAGATCGACGTTCCTGAAGTCAGCCGGTGCAGTCTCCATGCCTGCTGTGACGCCGACGGCGTTGTACGACGTTCCAGGTAGGTCGCCCCAGCATGACGCCGTCTTGACGTTGGGGTTCGCCTTCCACGTGTAAGTGATCCGGCACCGATAACCGCCCGGGGTGCCGAAATTGACGCCGTAGGTAGTCGGATAGTTGTAGTACTTCCCGAGGTCTTCCGGTTCGACTGGGGTGTACCCGCTCAGGTCCGGCAGCGGATCGGGATCAGCGGCCGCCGGCGGGACGGCGACAGCGGTGAGCGCCATCGCCAGAACCACCAGTCGATGCGCCATGGCCCAACCCTAGAGCGGTCGCCGCCTCGACCTTGGCGCTAATTCTGGCGGGTGCGGGCCAGCAGTTTGTCCACCGGCCAGGTGTTGACGATGCGGTCCACCGGCACCCCCGCCTCGAGCGCGCGCTGGGCGCCGTAGCCGAGGAAGTCGAGTTGGCCCGGCGCATGCGCGTCGGTGTCGATGCTGAAATCGCAGCCGATCTCCAGCGCCAGGTTCAGCAGCCGGGTCGGCGGATCGCGACGCTCGGGCCGGGAGTTGATCTCGACGGCGGTGCCGTGCTCGAGGCAGGCGGTGAACACCGCTTCGGCGTCGAACGTCGACTCCTTGCGGACGCCGCGGTTTCCCGCGACCAGCCGGCCGGTGCAGTGCCCCAGCACATCGGCATGGGGGTTGCTGACGGCGGCGACCATCCGGCGCGTCATCGCCGGGGCGTCCATCGACAGCTTCGAATGCACGCTGGCCACCACGATGTCGAGGCGTTCCAACAGCTCCGGCTCCTGGTCCAGGCTGCCGTCGTCGAGGATGTCGACCTCGATCCCGGTCAGGATCCGCATGGGCGCGAACTGATCCCGCAAACCGTCGATGACGTCGAGCTGCTTGCGCAGCCGCTCGGGAGAGAGCCCGTTGGCGATGGTCAACCGCGGCGAATGGTCAGTCAGCGCGCAGTACTCGTGCCCCAACGCCTTCGCCGTGGCCATCATCTCGTCGATGTTCGCCGAGCCGTCCGACCAGTTCGAGTGCAGGTGCAGGTCGCCGCGCAGCGCGGCACGTATCTCCCCGCCGCCGAGATCCTCGGCGGCGGAGCGCAATTCGACCAACGCGTCCGGCTCGCGACCGGACCAGGCCTGGGCGATCACTTTGGCGGTCTTGGGACCGATCCCGGGCAGCGACTGCCAGCTGTTGGCCTGGCCGTGCCGCTCCCGCTCCGACTCATCCAAGCCCTCGACGATGTCGGCGGCGTTGCGGTACGCCATCACCCGCCTGGTGTCTTCCCGGGCGCGGTCCTTGAAGTAGGCGATCTGTCGCAGAGCGGCTACGGGATCCATTTTTCCAGTGTGCCCCGTGCCGACGACGGGCAGAGCGCAGCGATGGGGAGGAGCGGCACAGTCAGCCCCCGCCGACGACGGTCAGAGCGCAGCGATGGGGAAGAGCGGCGCCATCAGCTGACGGTCAGAACTGGCCGGCGATGAATCCGGCCAGCAGCACCCCGAAGCCGCCCACCTCGCCGATGACCAGCGCCACCATTCCGAGCCGCATCGCCCGGTCGGGGTTGGCGAACTGGTTGTCGGTGTCCTGCTTCCAGCCATGGAAGATGTAGGTCCAGATCGCGACGACGAAGAAGAACACCAGGACCATCGCCGCGGTCAGGTTGACCCAGGTGGGCCACACGCTGAGGTGGACGAACTCTGCAACCAGCAGCGCGGCGAAGGAGTACAGCAGCGCAGCGCGGTGCGCGATGTCGACGTAGGGGTGGGCACGGTGATCCTCGGAGATCAGCACCTGCCGGTACTTCCAGACTCCGAGGATCAGGGCGAGCAGGAAGATCAGCCCGGCCGACAGCAAGGTGAGCTTGACGTCGATCGGCAATGCGACCACGTCGGCGTACCGCCGCGGGCACTCCCGGCCGAGCTGGACTACCGTCGGGCTCATGCGATTCGCGTTCAAAACATCACCCCAAAACACCACCTGGGACCGGATGCTGGCCGTTTGGAAGGCCGCCGACGACATCGACGTCTTCGAGTCCGGCTGGACCTTCGACCACTTCTACCCGATCTTCAGCGACAGTACCGGGCCGTGTCTGGAGGGCTGGACGACGCTCACCGCACTGGCCCAGGCAACCACCCGACTGCGGCTCGGCACCCTGGTCACCGGCATCCACTACCGCCATCCGGCGGTGCTCGCCAATATGGTTGCCTCCCTTGACATCATCTCCAACGGTCGGCTGGAACTGGGTATCGGTGCCGGGTGGAACGAAGAGGAGTCCGGCGCCTACGGCATCGAACTGGGCAGCATCAGAGAACGCTTCGACCGGTTCGAAGAGGCCTGCGAGGTGCTGACCAGTCTGCTCAGCAACGAGACCACCGACTTCGACGGGACGTTCTTCCAACTCAAGGACGCCCGCAACGAACCCAAAGGCCCGCAGCGCCCGCACCCGCCGATCTGCATCGGCGGCAGCGGCGAGAAGCGCACGCTGCGAATCACCGCGCGGTACGCCCAGCACTGGAACTTCGTCGGCGGCACCCCGCAGGAGTTCGCCCACAAGCGTGAAGTGCTGGCGTCGCACTGCGCCGACATCGGTCGCGACCCGAAAGAGATCATGACGTCGGCGCACCTGCGATTGGAGGACGACCTCGACTACGCGAAGGTCATCGACGACGCCGCGGGGCTGGCAGCCGAAGGCCTCGACCTGGGCATCGTGTACATCCCGACGCCACACGATCCGGCCGTGCTGGACCCACTGGCCGAGGCGATCCGCGACTCCGGGCTGATCAGCTCTTAGGTGATCGGCAGGCAGACCGACTTCACGAGCTTGTCCGCGATCGTCTGGCGCTTGGCATCCCACAGCGGGAACAGAAAGCCCACGTAGCAGATGACCGCGTCAATGGCGTGGGCGAACTGGCGCACGATCGACATACCGAACCCGAGCGGCTGGCCCGTCTCTTCGCTGACGACCTTGAACTTCAGCACTGACTTACCGATGCTCGAACCTGTGGTGCCCTGCTTGTAGCCCAGATTCCAGAACACGAACACGAGCGCGACCAGCGCGGAAATGACGACCGCGGCGACGCCCAGGGTGGAGTTTCCGGTCGCGCACACGGTTCCGATCTGAAGCTCCGAGGTATCGGTGATGCACGCGGTTTCCTGCGTTGCCGCCTCGATGCCGAAGCCGATTCCCAAAATGACGGCGTAGGGCACGTAGTCGACGAGGAACGCCAGCACCCGGGTGAGCCACGGTGTGTAGGCCTCGGCGGGCAGGGCGCCGGGCTGGCCGCCCGGGGCCGACGGGTAGCCGGCCGGCGGCGGGTAGCTGCTCTGCGGCGGCGGATAGTTGCCCGGGGGCGGCGGGTAGCCGCTCGGCGGCGGCGGGTAGTTGCCGGGTGGAACGGTCATAGGGCGCCCTTTCTGCGGGGTCGCGGCAGTGCGGCTGGCCGGCCTACTGCTGCGCGAAATTGCTGGCGCACGCTAACAACGCCCCGTTGGAAATCACTTGGACCTGCCCGCGCCTCACCGACCTCAGCGTTGGAGAGGGGTTGGCGCCACCGTCCCGCGGCGGCGCCCAGTCGGGCGGCCGGCCCACGCGTACCGGGTCTCTGCGTCAGGTCGGAAGTCACAAAGTGATGACGTCCAGCAAACGCCCGTTGTTATCTACGGGACATTTGGAAAAGCTCAGAAGCCGAACCGCAGTAATTCGTCTGCCGTCACGAGACGCTCGTGCTTGGCGGGGAATTCACGGCTCCGAACCGGGTATCGAAAGAATGACCAGGCGATTCGGCCGACCCGGGAGCGGGTCATTGGGTTCATATACACGCTGCATACTCCTGCGGTCGATTAGCTCAACCAGGCTCCACACCCCGCGGCGCCCATGCCGAACTAGTAGACACCCATTTGCTGGCAAATAGTGTAAGACGCGCCGAAGAATTTATCAAATGTTTCGGATGTGACGAATGTGACTACCGTTGCGGTGCCGCCGTCGGGGCAATCGGGGCCGGAAGGGCGGTCTCACCCATCAGGAACCGGTCCACACCCGCCGCGGCTGCCCTGCCCTCGGCGATCGCCCAGACGATCAGCGACTGCCCGCGGCCGGAGTCGCCGGCTACGAAGATCCCGGGCACCGATGACTCGAAGTTGCTGCCGCGGGCGATGTTGCCCCGCTCGGTGAGGTCGACACCCAGCTCGGTCAGCAGACCCTTCTGCTCCGGGCCGACAAAGCCCATCGCGAGCAACACCAGGTCGGCCTCGAGTTCGAAATCGCTGCCTTCGGTCTTGACGAACTTGCCGTCCTGTTGGGTGACTTCGTGCACCTTCAGCGCGGTGACATGGCCGTCGCGACCGACGAACTCCTCGGTGTTGACCGAGAAGACCCGTTCGCCCCCCTCTTCGTGGGCCGACGAGACCCGGAACATCATCGCGTAGGTCGGCCATGGCGTCGATGCCGCGCGGGTCTCGGGCGGGCGCGGCATGATCTCGAACTGGTGGATGCTCGCCGCACGTTGCCGGTGGGCGGTGCCCAGGCAGTCAGCACCGGTGTCACCGCCACCGATGATGACGACCTTCTTGCCCTCTGCGGTGATCGGCGGAGTGTCCAACTCGCCGACCGCGTACTTGTTGCCCCACGGCAGATACTCCATTGCCTGGTAGATGCCGTCGAGCTCGCGGCCGGGGATCGGCAGGTCGCGCCAGGCGGTCGCCCCGCCGGACAGCACCACCGCGTCGAAGTCGGACTTCAACTCCTCGGCACTGATGTCGACGCCGACGTCGACGCCGGCGCGGAACTCGGTTCCCTCGGCCCGCATCTGGTCGAGCCGGCGGTCCAGGTGCCGCTTTTCCATCTTGAACTCGGGAATGCCGTAACGCAGCAGGCCACCGATCTTGTCGGCGCGTTCGAACACCGTCACCGAATGACCGGCGCGGGTCAGCTGCTGGGCCGCGGCCAGGCCGGCCGGCCCGGAACCCACCACGGCGACCTTCTTGCCGGTGAGCTTGTCGGGCGGCAACGGAACCACCCAGCCCTGCTCGAAGGCGTTGTCGATGATCTCGACTTCGATCTGCTTGATCGTCACCGCGTCCTGGTTGATGCCCAGCACGCACGACGACTCACACGGCGCCGGGCACAGCCGGCCGGTGAACTCCGGGAAGTTGTTGGTCGCGTGCAGCCGCTCGATGGCGTCCCGCCACCGGTCGGTGCGGACCAGATCGTTCCATTCCGGGATCAGGTTCCCCAGCGGACAACCGTTGTGGCAGAAGGGAATTCCGCAGTCCATGCAACGGCTTGCCTGGATCTGCAGGGCGGGGTGCGGGAAGTCTTCGTAGACCTCGTTCCAGTCCTTGAGGCGCAGGTCCACCGCCCGGCGCTTGGGCGTCTCGCGGTGGGTGTACTTGAGGAAACCCTTGGGATCAGGCACTGGCGGCCGCCATGATCGCTTCTTCGGGATCGGTGCCGTTGCGCTCAGCCTCGGCGATCGCCTCGAGTACCCGTTTGTAGTCGCGCGGCATCACCTTGGCGAAGCGCTGCTGTTCGGCATCCCAGCCGGCCAGAATACGTTGGCCCACAGCGGAATCGGTCGCCTCGACGTGGGCCTGCAGCATCCCGTGCAGCCACTCGAGGTCCTCGGAATCGAGGCTCTCGAGTGCGACCATCTCGGAGTTGAGGTTGGCTTCCAAAACGTCCTCGGGGTCGTAGACGTAGGCGATACCGCCGGACATGCCGGCCGCGAAGTTACGGCCGGTACTGCCCAGTATCGCCACCTTGCCGCCGGTCATGTATTCGCAGCCGTGATCGCCGACGCCTTCGACCACTGCGTGCGCACCGGAGTTGCGCACGGCGAACCGCTCGCCCACCGCACCGCGCAGGAACGCCTGGCCGCTGGTGGCGCCGAACAGGATGACGTTGCCGCCGATGATGTTGTCCTCGGCGACGTAGTCCGCCGGCGCGTTCTCCGGCGGACGGACCACGACGCGGCCTCCGGACAGCCCCTTACCGACGTAGTCGTTGGCGTCGCCGAAGACCCGCAGCGTGATGCCGCTCGGCAGAAACGCGCCGAAGCTGTTGCCGGCCGACCCGGTGAAGGTGATGTCGATCGTGCCGTCCGGCAAGCCTTGGCCGCCATAGGCTTTCGTCACCTCGTGGCCGAGCATGGTGCCGACCGTGCGGTTGACGTTGGCGATGGTGGTGGCGAAGCTCACCGGCTTCTGCGAGTCCAGCGCCTCGCGGCTCATCACGATCAGCTGCTGGTCGAGCGCCTTGTCCAGGCCGTGGTCCTGCTTGGAGCTGTTGTAGAGATCCTGGTTCATGAAGGCCGACTCCGGCTCGTGCAGCACCGGCGAGAGGTCGAGCTTGTGCGCCTTCCAGTGCGCGCGGGCCAGCGTGGTGTCCAGCGAGCCGACCTGGCCCACCGCCTCGTTGACGGTGCGGAAACCGAGCTGCGCCAGGTACTCGCGGACCTCTTCGGCGATGAACAGGAAGAAGTTCTCCACGAACTCGGGCTTGCCGTTGAACCGCTCGCGCAGCACCGGGTTCTGAGTGGCCACCCCGACCGGGCAGGTGTCCAAGTGGCACACCCGCATCATCACGCAGCCCGACACCACCAAAGGTGCTGTGGCGAAGCCGAATTCCTCGGCGCCCAGCAGCGCGGCGACCATCACGTCGCGGCCCGTCTTGAGCTGGCCGTCCACCTGGACGACGATCCGGTCACGTAATCCGTTGAGCAGCAACGTCTGCTGGGTCTCGGCCAAGCCGAGCTCCCAGGGCGCCCCGGCGTGCTTCATCGACGTCAGCGGGGTCGCGCCGGTGCCACCGTCGTGGCCGGAGATCAGCACCACGTCCGCGTGCGCCTTGGACACCCCGGCGGCGACGGTGCCGACGCCGTTCTCCGAGACCAGCTTCACGTGGATGCGGGCCTGCGGGTTGGCGTTCTTGAGGTCGTGGATCAGCTGCGCCAGGTCCTCGATCGAATAGATGTCGTGGTGCGGTGGCGGCGAGATCAGGCCCACGCCCGGGGTGGAGTGCCGCACCTCGGCGATCCACGGGTAGACCTTGCCGGCCGGAAGCTGGCCGCCCTCACCGGGCTTGGCGCCCTGGGCCATCTTGATCTGGATGTCGGAGCAGTTGCTCAGGTAGTGCGAGGTGACACCGAAGCGTGCCGAGGCGACCTGCTTGATCGCACTGCGGCGCCAGTCGCCGTTGGTCTCGCGGTCGAAGCGGGTGACGCTCTCGCCGCCCTCACCGGAGTTCGACCTGCCCCCGAGCCGGTTCATCGCGATGGCCAGCGTCTCGTGCGCCTCGGCGGAGATCGAGCCGTAGCTCATCGCGCCCGTCGAGAAGCGCTTGACGATCTCGCTGGCCGGTTCGACCTCGTCGAGCGGGACCGGCGGTCGCAGCCCTTCGCGGAATTGCAGCAGCCCACGAAGCGATGCCATCCGTTCGCTCTGGTTGTCGACCAGTTGGCTGTATTCCTTGAAGATCTTGTACTGCCCGGTGCGGGTGGCGTGCTGGAGCTTGAACACGGTGTCCGGGTTGAACAGATGGTACTCGCCCTCGCGGCGCCACTGGTAGTCCCCGCCGACCTCGAGTTCGCGGTGGGCCCGCTCGTCCGGACGGCTCAGGAAGGCCAGCGAGTGCCGGGTCGCGACGTCGGCGGCGATGTCGGCCAGGTTGATTCCGCCGGTCGGGCAGGTCAGCCCGGTGAAGTATTCGCCGAGCACGTCCTCGTCGACACCGACGGCCTGGAACAGCTGGGCGCCGGTGTAGGACGCCAGCGTCGAGATGCCCATCTTGGACATCACTTTCAGCACGCCCTTGCCGGACGCCTTGATGTAGTTGTTCAGCACGGCCTCGCGGTCGAGGTCGCCGAAGTCGCCGCGGTCGAGCATGACCTCGATGGATTCGAAGGCCATGTAGGGGTTGATCGCGGCCGCGCCGAACCCGATCAGCGCCGCCATGTGGTGCACCTCGCGGGCATCGCCGGTCTCGACGACCAGGCCGACCTTGGTGCGGCTGCGTTCCCGGACCAGGTGGTGGTGCACAGCCGAGACGGCCAGCAGCGACGGGATCGGCGCCAGCTTCTCGTCGGACTCCCGGTCGGAGAGAATGATGATCCGCGCCCCGTCGGCGATTGCCGCCGACGTCTGCTGCCGCACGTCGTCGAGCGCGGCCTTGAGCCCGGCGCCATTCTCAGCGACCGGGTACAGACAGCGAATCACCTTGGAGCGCAATCCGTGCCGGCGACCGTTGACCTCGACGTCGGGGTCGAGGTTGATCAGCTTGGCCAGCTCGTGGTTCCGCAGCACCGGCTGCGGCAGGATGATCTGGCGGCACGAGTCTTCGTTCGGGTTGAGCAGGTCGCCCTCCGGCCCGACCGTGCCCTGGATGCTGGTCACCACCTCTTCGCGGATGGCGTCCAGCGGCGGGTTGGTTACCTGCGCGAACAGCTGCTGGAAGTAGTCGTAGAGCATCCGGGGACGCTGCGAGAGCACCGCGACGGGCGTGTCGGTGCCCATCGAGCCGATCGGCTCGGCGCCGGCCCGTGCCATCGGCGCGACCAGCAGGTTGAGCTCCTCGTAGGTGTAGCCGAAGACCAACTGCCGCAACACAACCCGGTGCTCGAGCATCCGTTCGTAGTTGCCCTGCGGCAACTCGGCGAGCGGGATCAGGCCCTTGTCGAGCCACTCCTGATAGGGCTGCTCGGCGGCCAGCTCGGCCTTGATCTCCTCGTCGGAGACGATGCGGCCCTCGGTCATGTTGACCAGGAACATCCGGCCCGGCTGCAGCCGCATCCGGCGCACCACCTTGGCCGGGTCGAGGTCGAGCACGCCGGCCTCCGACGCCATCACGACCAGGCCGTCCTCGGTCACCCAGATGCGGGACGGGCGCAGGCCGTTGCGGTCCAGCACCGCGCCGACGACGGTGCCGTCGGTGAACGTCATCGACGCGGGTCCGTCCCACGGCTCCATCAACGATGCGTGGTACTCGTAAAACGCTCGACGGGCGGGGTCCATCGAGGGGTGCCGCTCCCAGGCCTCCGGGATCATCATCAGCACGGCGTGCGGCAGGCTGCGCCCACCCAGGTGCAGCAGCTCCAGCGCCTCGTCGAAGCGCGCGGTGTCCGAGGCGCCCGGGGTGCAGATCGGGAACAACTTGTCGACGTCGTCGCGTGAACCGAACACGTCGGTGTCGATCAGCGCCTCGCGGGCCCGCATCCAGTTCTCGTTGCCGGTGACGGTGTTGATCTCACCGTTGTGCGCGATGCGCCGGAACGGGTGCGCCAGCGGCCACGACGGGAAGGTGTTGGTGGAGAACCGCGAGTGCACGATACCCAGTGCGCTGGTCAGCCGCTGGTCTTGCAGGTCGAGGTAGAACGCCTTGAGCTGCGGCGTGGTCAACATGCCCTTGTAGACGAAGGTCTGACCGGAAAGGCTTGGGAAGTAGACGGTTTCGCGTCCGGGCCCATCCTGGCCCGGACCCTTGGTGCCCAGCTCGTGCTCGGCCCGCTTGCGGATGACGTAGGCGCGGCGCTCGAGCGCCATCCCCTCGGCACCGGCGATGAAGATCTGACGGAAGGTGGGCATCGCGTCGCGGGCCAGTGCGCCCAGCGAGGAGTCGTCGGTGGGCACGTTGCGCCACCCCAGCACCTGCAGACCCTCGGCTTCGACGATCTTTTCCACCGACGCGCACGCCGCGCTGGCGTCCTTGGCCGATTGCGGCAGGAACGCGATGCCGGTGGCGTAGCTGCCCGCCTCGGGCAGGTCGAAGTCGACGACCTGCCGGAAGAAGTCGTCCGGCACCTGGATCAGGATGCCGGCGCCGTCACCACTGTGCGGTTCGGCGCCCTGGGCGCCGCGGTGCTCCAGGTTGACCAGCGCCGTGATGGCCTTGTCGACGATGTCGCGGGTGCGACGACCGTGCATGTCGACGACCATGGCCACCCCGCACGAGTCATGCTCGAATGCGGGGTTGTAGAGCCCGACGCGGTTGGGCGCCATTCCCACCTGCTCCTTCACCGATTTCCGCCGCAGCATTGACGACGCTTTCCGTTGGGGGCCGCGCCCTGATGGCTGCGGGCTGAACCCCCGTGGCTCGTCGATGTGCTGCTCGCCGGATAACGACGATTCCGGTTGGGGAGTATCCGTACGGCGCTGAACGGTGGCCCGATTACCGGTTTTCGACAAGTCGTAAAACGATATGACAAAACCCGCCTGACATGCCAACTTGGACCATCTTAACCCGTGGATCCCCGGTGCCGCTCCGTTGTGACGGCCTGCACACCGTTGCGGTACCCGGCCGTGCTGCGCCACAAGGCATTTGGGCGTCGGGCAGCCGCCGTGACTCGGCCGCCGAGTTCCGCCCCCTACGGAATAGCTGGCAGGGTTGTTTGCTGTGCCGGCAGGCGCCCGACCACCGGAATCGGCCGTCGGGCCACGGATGGGTGGCCATCCGGTGTGGCAGCGCACCCATAAGGCGTGGCAGCAGGGATTTAGGGGCCGTCACAGCGCACCTGTGACGAGCCGCGGCGCTCCCGTCGGGTTCTGCGGCAACGTCGTCGACAAAGTTGCCGAAGTTTTTTGTCGCCTGGGTCGGCCGGGCTGGGGTGACCTGCGCAATCGCCGATCGCGGCGCTGCGCCGAAGCGGACCGACCTACGATGAATCCATGAGCTTGGCCGAACACGACGTCCGCAGGCTCATCGACACCTACACGCGGGCAGGGACCACCCGGGATCCCGACCTGATCCTGACGGTGTTCACGCCCAGCCTGCGCGAGTACTGGATCCCCGAGCGGGTGGGCTCATGACCGAATCGGACGACTTCCTGCGGGACCGGCAGCGATTCGCCCCGCCGAGTCAGCCGCCCGGCCCGCCGCCGCGTCCCGCGGCGCCTCAGCCTCAGCCGCAGACGCAGCCACAGTCCCAACCTCAGCCGCAGACGCAGTCGCAGCAGCGGCCCGTACCCCCGTGGGCGTCGACCCCACCCGCACCAGGCTCGGCGCAACCGGGCCCGGCAGCGCCCACGTCGTGGGGCGACATCGACTTCACCCCCCGTGAGCGGACCACTGCGCCCGGCCCGGCCTACGGATGGCGCCGGGCCGTGTTCAAAGCGACCTTCGGGCTGGTGAACCTGGGACCGTCGGCCACCGAGCGGCAGGACGCCGCCTACGAGGCCGCCATCGGGTCGGCGCTGCGGGGCAACTTCAAGGTCGGGGTGCTGGGCAAAGGCGGGGTCGGCAAGACCACCGTCGCGGCCAGCGTCGGCTCCATCTTCGCCGAGTTGCGCCGCCAAGACCGCGTGGTCGCCATCGACGCCGACACCGCCTTCGGCCGGCTCGGCAGCCGGATCGACCCGCGCACCAACGGCTCGTACTGGGAGATCGCGTCCGACCAGAACCTCCGCTCGTTCGCCGACGTGAGCAGCCGGGTCGGAAGCAACTCGGCGGGTCTCTACGTGCTGGCGGGCGAGCCGACCGCCGGGCCACGGCGCGTGCTCGACCCCGCGCTGTACAGGGAGGCCACCTCACGACTCGACCGTCATTTCACGATCGCGATCATCGACTGCGGGTCCACGATGGATGCTCCGGTGACCCAAGAGGCCCTGAACGACCTCGACGCGCTGATCGTGGTGTCGTCGCCGTGGGCGGACGGTGCCGGCGCCGCGGCGCAGACCATGGAGTGGCTGGCGGCACACGGCCGGACCAGTCTGCTGCGTCGAACCGTGGTGGTGCTCAACGACTCCGACGGTCATTCGGACAAGCGGCACCGATCGGCGTTGGCGCACCAGTTCCTCGAGCGCGGTCAGAAGGTGGTCGAGGTGCCCTTCGATCCGCATCTACGTCCCGGCGGCGTCATCGACGTCCGCAGCGAACTGGCCCGTAAGACGCGGCGCACCTTCCTGGAGATCTCCGCGGCGGTCGCCGGGTTCTTCGCCGCTCGGCAGGAGCCCCCGCGGGAATCCCGCTAGACGCGGGCTGACGGGTCGGCGGTGGCCTCGATCTTGGTCACCACATTCGCGCGAATGGTCAGCACGACGACGGCGAACAGCCGTCGTTCGGCGAATGCCAGCAGCACCGGTTGGCCGGCCGGACCACTCACCACAGTCGCGCCCGGCCCGAGGTAGCGCAGCAGATTCTCCGCGACGTCGTGCGGCCCGTGATTGATCTGCGGAGGCGGCGCGGGGTCAGCGAGAATCGTGCCGACGCCCCAGACCGTCGGGTCCAACACCTCGACCAGGCCCTGCAGATCGCCGCTGGCGCATGCGGTGATGAACTTCTCGGTGACCTGCTGATGCTCAGCCGTCGACACCTCACCCGGCTTCGGCTGCGCCGCAGTGACTTTCGCCCTGGCACGACGGGCCAGCTGGCGGCAGGTGCCCGCTGGGCGGCCCACAGTCTCGGCAATCGAGTCGAACGGCACCCCAAACACGTCGTGCAGCACGAACGAGACCCTCTCACCGGGGCTCAGCCGACGCAGCACCTCCAGCAATGCGGCTCGCACCTCGTCGTCCAGCGTCACCCGTTCGGCCGGCCCCGGCCGGTCGGTCGAGTTGAGCGCGATCGCGTCCGAACCGATGTCGTCGGGCCGCTCATAGCGGGCTCGGGCGGACCGGACCTGATCAAGGCACAGCCGCCCCGCGACGACGGTCAGCCAGGCACGGACATCGTCGATGTCGTCGACCTCGGCCCGCGACAGTCGTAGAAACGCCTCCTGCGCAACGTCTTCGGCGTCTCCGACGTCACCCAGCATCTGGTAGGCGAGGTTCACCAGGTACGGCCGATGGCGTCGCCACGCCTCGGCGATCTGATCCTCGACGGGCTTGCTCATGAGTTCACGACGATCTGGATGGGCGGAAAGTTACACGCTAGCGCCGTAACTTTCCCATCCCCGGGACCGTCCTTGATGAAAAGCGCGTCGTCAATAAGGAGGCAACCATGACCATTGTCGTGACCGGGGCAACCGGCAACATCGGACGCCCGCTGGTGACTCTGCTCGCGGCGGCGGGTGAGCGGGTGCGGGCCGTCACGCGACAGGCTCAAGCTGCCGGCTTTCCCGACGGCGTGCAGTTGGTGCACAGCGCCGTCGACGCGCTTCCCGGCGCGTCGGCGGTCTTTGTCAATTCCCGCGCGCTCGGCGATGATCTCGCCGACGTGGTGTCGGTGGCCCGACGCAGCGGGGTCGGCAAACTGGTCGCGCTTTCGGCCATCAACGCCGACGACGACCTCGCGCGGCAGCCTTCGCGCGTTCGCGGTGACCGCAACAAGGAGGTCGAGCAACTCTGCGTCGACTCTGGCCTGGCGTGGATCAGTCTGCGGCCGTCGGTGTTCGCGACCAACTTCGCCGGCATGTGGTCGGCGCAGATCCGGGCCGGCGACATCGTCGGCGGGCCGTATGCCGAGGCATCCAGTGCACCCATCGCGGCGGCCGACATCGCCGCGGTGGCAGCTCACGCATTACTCACTAATGACGTTGTGGAACAGCGTATTCCGCTTACCGGACCGCAGTCGCTCACCAATGCCGATCTGGTCGACGTGATCGGCACCGTGCTGGGTCGGCGGCTGCGTTATGTCGAGGCGCCACCGCACATCGTCCGGCAGCGATTCGTGGCGATCGGTCTGGGCGCCGATTTCGCCGACGCGTACATCGCCATGCTTGCCGACGCCGTCGACAAGCCGGCGCTGGTCACGCACGAGGTGGAGAAAATCACCGGCCGAGCTGCCACGCCGTTTGCGCAGTGGGTGGCCGACCACCGCCAGCTCTTCACCAACTAGCCAGGGAGACAACTCATGTCCAATCCCCGTCCGCCGCGATACCTCAAGCCGATGAACAAGCTGATGATCGCGGCGCAGAAGCTCGGCATCCCCACCGGGCCCGCCATGGTGTTGACGGTGCCCGGCCGCAAGTCCGGCAAACCGCGCCGTACGCCGATGACACCGTTTGGCTGCAACGGCGCCCTCTACGTCGTCGCCGGATACCCGGGCGCGGACTGGGCGGCCAACGCCCGTGCCGCCGGCGCCGGAACCCTCAGCCGGGGCCGCCGGTCGTGGCCGGTCAGGATCGTGGAACTGACTCCCGCACAGGCTCGCCCGATACTCCGGGTCTTCCCGGCCGAGGTGCCGGTCGGTGTGTCGTTCGCCAAAAGCGCCGGCACGGTGGTCGACGGCACACCTGAGGAGTTCGAGGCGCTGGCCGGCCGGGTCGCGGTATTTCGATTCGATCCGTTCAGTGATCAAAGCTGAACGGGCACATGCTTTTCCGCGCATGCATCGGTGACCGCCGCCACGATGTCCTGGGTGCGCAACGTCTCGAGGTCCTCGACCGTCACCGAGCCTCTGTCGGTGCGGTGCTGGGCGGCCACCCGGGAATCACGTAGCCGTTCGGCCCGCTCGACGACGTTGCGGGCGAAACGTCCGTTCTGCATGACGTCAACCCCGTGCGTGCCGTCCGGCGCCAGGTAGGCCCGTAATGTCTTGCAGGCCATGTTCAATGCCTCGCGGGCAGCCGGCTCGATGACCGTCGCGCGGGGCTGTCCGTAGCGGACCGCGATCTCGACCAGCTCGTCGGGGGCATACGACGCGAACCGCAGCTTGCGGTTGAACCGGCCCGCCAAACCCGGGTTGACGGTGAGGAATTCGTCGACTTCCTTCTCATACCCCGCGCCGATGAAGCAGAAGTCGAAGCGGTGCACCTCGAGGGCGACCAGCAGCTGGTTGACGGCCTCCATGCCGATCATGTCCGGACGTCCGTCGTGGTGGCGCTCCACCAGGCTGTAGAACTCCCACTTGTCGGCGGCATCGTTCAACTCACGCAGAACCGACTCGACGAGTTCCTTGTCGCTCAGCTGCGCGCGACTGCTCGGTCCCGGCATCATGGCAGTATCTCGACCCCTCCGACCAGCGTCAATTCATTGTCTGCCGACGTGCGCACGGCGGCCTTTCACGGCCCGGCCTTCCATCCGCTGGCCGGTGGCGAGCTGAGCAGTTGAAACCAGGCGAAGTGGTAGTTCGCGCTGACCCGATCCTTGGTGGCGATCGCTTCGGTGGCCGCCAGCAGCAGGCAGTTCAGCAGCAATCCCGGGTCGGCGTCGGGGTACTGCGCCAGGATTTGGTACCGCGACGTGTCGAGGTAGACCCGCAGGATGTCGATCTCGGCGTCCACGATGCCGGTGCCGGCCGCACCCGCCCTGGCCAGCGTGTTGACCATCCGCGGCAGGCCGTCGCGCCAGTGCGTCGCCTCGCCGAGCACCCAGCCCAGGTCGTCGACCTCCGGTAGCTGGCGGGGGCGCGACGAGGTGTCGGTGACCTCGTAGTCGGTCGCCCATCCCAGCGGATCGCCCGGCGCGTAGGTGGCGGACAGCGTGGTCTGGCCGAGCAGCTTTGTCGCGGTGCCGCTGCGGCGGTCGGGTGCCAGCAGCTGCACATCGGAGGGCAGCTTGAGACCGGGAGGTATCCAGCCGTGCGCCAGGTCGGTCACCAGCAGCGTGCTGCCGTCTTCGCGGGCGCCGACCGCCCACCGCAGGCCGGGTTCCTGACGGGCCACGAACTTGAGCAGCCGTTCGAGCCGTTCACGCTCCGACTCGGACGGACCGGCCGGCTCGGCCACCGGGATATGGCGCGTGACCTCAGTGTCGTCGTTCGCCGGCGGGGTGACGGGCGGCGCCGGCTCTGGGGGTTCGACCGGGGGCTGCGCCAGCGGTCCTAGCTCCTGCAGCAGGGACGACAGCTCCTCGAGCACTTCGGTGTCGTCGGTGTCGTCGGTGTCGATGGCGTGCTTCGGCCCCGGCCGCGCCGGCTCCGGTGCTACTACCTCAGGCTCGGGTACCGGTTGTAGCTCGGCCTCGGGCTCGGGTTGCTGCTCGGGCTCGGGTTCCGGCAGCGGCTGCGACTCAGGCTCGGGTTCCGCTTGCTGCGCAGGCTCGGGTGCCGCTCGCTGCTCGGGCTCGAGTTGCGGCTGTTCAGGCTCGGGTTCCGGTGCCGGCGGCACGAAATCGGCGGAGTCCGGTCCCCACCACCTCGTGAGCTCGTCGGGATCCGGCTGCTCGACCGGCGCCGCGGGCTGCTCCGGCCGTGCCGGTGTGGACGTATCCACCACGGGGATCTCGACGGTCGGCTCTGGATCTGTGCGCGGCGGCGCGATTTTGAATCGCGTTGTTTTCTCGGTCTCGTCGACGCCATTGACCGGCCGATGTTCGACCGGCAATTTCGATTTCATGTTGTGAAGGTGGCGAACTGTCGACTCGACACGTCGCGCCGCATAGGCACGGGCCTCGTTGATGACGCGGGCTTCTTCTGCTTGTCGCGTCGAATCGACCAACCCCGCGCACCGAAGGTTCTTGAGTTCCTCGTTTGCTGAATTGACGATCCGCTGCAGGTCGGCCTTCAAATATTTCACCAGGGGAGCGGTTTCGGCGGTGACCATGGACAACTCCGCAGGCCAGAGGCCTCCTGTGACCCACGGGGAGCAGTCGACGGGCGACTTGAACGCCGGGACCTTCAGCGATTCCTGGGCAGCTCTCCGGAGGCGCTGACGCGCCGTATTCCGTCCGAAGATCGCCACCGGCCAAGCGTACCGTCATCGTCGGCCCGATAACTGCGCCGATTGACGGTCGGAAATGGCGGGTGAATTGTGTGAATAACGCCGCCTGGGTAGCGTGAACGGGTGGCTGATTCAGGGCTTCAGCAGCAGCTGAATGAAGTGCGTGCGTTACTGGGCCGGGCGCGAGAGTTGTTCGGCGCCAACCCGGTCGAGCCGCCGACCAATATCGCTCCGGAGCGCGACGCGGTCCAAACCTGGATTCGTTAGTCGGGGCCCGCGTCGTCGCGGCGCGGTAGGTCGTGGGCGACCAATCGTTCGATCGCCACCTCTAGATCATCGGCGGTGGGAACCTCGGCCGATGGGGTGTAACCGGCGGCGACGATCTCGCCGCGAACTTCCATGACGGCCTTGAGGTAGGAGACGTCGGCGGTCAGCAGGATGCCCTCGGTCAGGCTCTGCGCATCGGTCTTCATCGCCGCTTCGGTCAGCGTGACGCTGTGCATGTAGCCGCCGCGGCAGGAGCGGACCAGGATGTGTCCGCTCGGGTGGACGGTGTCGAACGCCGGATCGGCTTCGGTCATCGACCGTCGTCGACGATGCGTTCAAGCTTTCCGGCGGCCTCGACTTCGTGCTGTTCCCACATGCCGGCCGATTTTGTCAGGTTGGCCGCGATCTCCGCGTGGTTGTCGGCTTGTTGTTCGTAGCACAGCCGGCGCTGCTCGAGCAGTTCGCGGCCGGCCTCTCTCAAGTCGCCGAAGATCGGTCCCAGCGAATCGAGGCTGCGCTGAATCGCCTCGTGCGACGACGGCAGGGTGCGCAGGTACTCCGAAGTCTCCTGATGGTGCCCGGCGGCTTCCCGCAAGTTGGCCGGCACCACGTGGATTCGGTCTGCCATCCGCTGTCTCCTTTCTCGGGGTCCGGCGCGAGCCGGGCCGCTTCTACGCTGTCTCGGTTCTCTCGGCGATCGCCGGCCTGGTCGGTACCGGGGCGTGGGCGGTGTCCGGTGCGGGCGCGTTGACCGGCACCGGCGGGTGCTCCCAGCCTAAGAAGCCGGGGCCGCTCACGGTGGAGATGTGCTGGATCTGTCCGTTCACCAGCGCTCGGCTCGCACCGAGCGACAGGGCGTGCCGGTCGATGAACATTCCGATGTCGCCGGGCGCGAGCTCGGCGGGGTCCAGCGGATCGGGGACCGCCGTTCCCGGCGGTGGGATCACGATGCCCTCGTGCCGAAACGCGTCGGCGATGGGAGTGCCACCCGCCGCGGCTTCGATCACGGCGGCGAGTTGCGGTGTCGCGGCGGTCAGCGTCTCCCCGTTGGGAAGTGTCACCGTGGTCGGGCCGGACGCCGGTTCGGCGGCCTTCTCGTGCTCCTCGGCGTCGGACACCAAGCGGTTGTCAGGATCGTCGGGGTCGGGCCGCATGTCGTCGATTTCGTTGGGCGACAACCCTTCCGGCAGTGCGGCCGACAGCGGGAGTCCCCCGGGCATGCCGAAGCCGCCGCCGGGCATGCCGCCGCCGCCGAACGAGGGAATGCTGGGCGCGGCGGCGGGCGCGGGCGCCGGCCCGGGCGGATATTGTCCCGACGCCTCCTCGGGTGCTGCTCCGAAGTCGTCCTCCGGTAGCGCATCGAGGTACGGGTCGTACCCGGATTCCGTTGCGGACTGCGGATTCTGGGCTGCCGGTGGTTGCGGCGCGGCCGCAGGGGCGGCGGCGGTCGGCTGTGCCTCGTCGGGGTTCTCGGGGCCGGTTTTAGACGAGTTGTACAGCGACGTCCACGCGGCCATCAATGCGGAATTCGACGTATCGTCCAGGCTTGCCCCGGCGACCACCGCCTGGATGTCGCGCAGCTTGCCGATCAGGTATCGCTGGAAGTCACGCGCCCCCGCAGGAGTGTCGAGATCGGTTCGGGTTGCCACCGCGCCTTCGATCTCGCGCTGCAGGGCGTCCAGGGCATCCCGGCTGGCGGCGGTCCGCTGATGTGCGTTCAGCACCGCTGTGACGACCTGGAGGTCGACCTGGGCTGCCGTCGAATTTTGATGCGCCAGCGCGACTTCCGCAGTTCTGATGGCGTCGGCCGCGTCGCCTTCCTGATGGTCGGGAGGCATATCGTCAGCCGTCGACATCGGTTTGCTGCCCGAACATGATCGCGACAGTATCCAGGGGCGGGTGCGCCGACAACTCACCGCTGTGCACAGCCGCGGCGGCGCCGAAAGGCTAGGTGCCCGAAGCGCTGTAGTGCTCACGCAGCTTGTCCAAAGCGGCTCGCGATGCGCCGTCGACCTGCCGGGCCTCGGCCACCACTGCCGAGATCTCCTGCTGCTTGGCGATCAGGAATTTCTGAAACTCGCGGGCGCCCATCGCGGTGTCGAGCGCGAGGGAGGCCTGGTTCGCCACCGCATGGTCGATGTCGGCGGCGATCGCATCGAGGCGCCGGGTCGCTTGGACGGTGGCCGCGTGCGCGGTGGCGACCGCGTCCAGGAGTGCCCGATCGGCTTCGGCGGTTGCGGTGTGGCGCGACTGCAACGCGGCCTGCCGCGCCGCGATCGCCTCGACCGTGCCCCCGGCTTGGTCCGCCGCTCCGTGATCCTGTCCACCAGCCATCGTCGCTACCCCCGTGGGCGCCGGATCTGCACGTCGGCGCCCAGCGGAGAGATCCGCACATTCGCACCGGAGTAGGGCGCTTCGACGACCAGGTTGTTACCGATCGCCAGCTGAACGTGGCCCGCCGTCGGGAAGACCAGATCGCCCGGGCGGACCTGCGAACGCGGAACCGGAACGCCGTCGTAAATCTGCTGATATGTGGTGCGGTCCAGGTGAATTCCCGCCCGCGCGTACGACCACTGCGTCAGCCCGGAGCAATCGAATTGATCGGGCCCGGTCGCTCCCCAGACGTAGGGCCGCCCCAGCCGCGACAACGCGGCCCGGACCGCGATGCCGGCCCGGCTGTTCGGCGGCGGAAGCCGCAGTCCGGCCGGATGATGCCGCATCCGGTACTGCACCGCCCGCCACCGCGACCGATGCCGGCGGGATTTGCGCCGCGCCGCCAGCACGTGCGCCTGCTGCGCCCGCAACCGGGCAGCCCGCCGACGGATCGCCTCCCGCTGGGCCATCGGATGATCCGGCACCGCGGTGTCGGCGCGGGCCTCGTCGAGCACGCTCTTGGTCAGGGCGTAGGCGTGCGCACGGTCTCGGTGGGCGTCATTTACCGTCGACGTCAGCGTCGCGTCGACGGCGGTCGAAGCGCGCATGTCGTCGCGGCTTCGTCCCGCTGCTGCTTGATAGAGGGGCTGTCCCCCAACGCTGTTCAGTGCCTCAGCGCGAGCAAGTAGCCGGTCGTACGGCGCCAATCGCGCATCACACGTTGCTTCGTGGGTGGTGCCGGCGAACAACTCGTGCGCGCGACGCAACGCCGCCAGGTCATCGAGCGTCATCGGTCGTCCTTTCGCCGGCCGACTCGGCGAATGCCCGGACCCGGGGGAGAGCGCCCGGCGGGATGACCCCCTGGTTTCGGATGTCCCACATCTCCGCGACGGTGACGCCGAGCAGCGTCGCGATCACCGCCTCGGGCAGCGCCGACCGGGCGCATGCTCGATCCAGTCGGGCGCTCAGACTCGTCGACACCCGCTCGAGGAGAGCGCCCCGGGTCGCTTCCAGCTCTTCGAGATGAAGCATCAGCCGTCCCGCAGATTCGCTGTCGGCGTTGACGGCGACCCGCCAGGAGTTGGCGGCCAGCATCTCGGCCTTCACGCACTGTTCGATCACAGAGAGAATATACGACTCATATTCGTTTGATGTTTTCGCCGGCGACCTGTCGATCGCCGATTTGATCGAATCGAGCTGAAATTCGGCGTATCCCTCCAGCACTTCGGTGTCGGTGTTGTGCCGGACGACGACGATCGGGCCGTCGGTCCGAGCCGCAGTCGGCTCGACGGCGGGAGCCGTGGTCAACCGCTCCAGTTCAGCGGCGGAGTCGGCCGCCACCACCAGCCGCGAATAGGTGCCGGTCGGCAGGCCCAGGCCATTTTCGACCTTCTGAACTGTGCCTTTATGCGGCTTGCGGGCGCCTCGTTCGAGGTAGCTCAGCCCCATGATGCTCACGCCGGTCACGGCGGCGAAGTCGGCCAGGGACCAGTTGCGGGACTCGCGCAACTCCCGGATGGCCGCCCCTGCCGATTCGCGACTCACCGTAGCGCTCCGGCCATATCCGGATATTACACAGACACCCCGCGCCGCCTGCGTATATCTGTTTTCGTCTTCTTTCTCTTGCGGTCGGCTGAGTTCTGTGTATACGATTCTGTATACGTTTCGAGATGAAGGAGGCGGGCAGATGGGACATCCGTGCTCGGTCAACCCGGAGATGTGGTTCGGTTACGCCGACGACGACGGCGGTGACGGCGCCGCGAAGGCTCGCGCCTACGAGCAGTCGGCCACCGAGGCCCGGTTGCAGTGCCTGCGGCGCTGCCCGCTCGCGCAACAGCGGCTCTGCGCGCGGTATGCCGTCGAGAATCGCGAGGAATACGGTGTCTGGGCCGGCGTGAAGCTGCCCGGCGGCCAGTACCGCAAGCGCGAGCAGTTGGCTGAGGCGCACGCCGTGCTGCGCCGGATCGCCGACGGGGAGATCAGCCCCAGGCAGCTCGCCGACAACGCCGAGCTGCTGGCGCGCCGGGAAAGCGACACCGCGCCGCCTACCCCCGCGACCGTGTTTCACCTGCCTGTTCACCAGATCGGGCCCCGTTCTGCAGCGTGAACAGTTGTTTACCCGATGGGATTGAATTCGTCCGCATGGGGTAATAAAGGGTCAACCAACCTGGAGGACCCCCGTGAGCTTCGACCTGACACCGACCGGTGCGCAACACGACCTGGCCCGTCGCGCGCACGAGTTCGCCAAGGATGTCATTCGGCCCGTCGCACTGGACTACGACCAGAAGCAAGAATTCCCGTGGCCGGTGCTCGAAGAAGCCGCCCAGCGCGGCTTCTACAGCCCGCTGTTCTATCGAGATCTGATCGGCGATCCCACCGGGATCTCACTGCCGATGTTCATGGAAGAACTGTTCTGGGGTTGCGCCGGAATCGGCTTGGCCATCGTCATGCCGGCGCTGGCGTTGTCGGCGATCGGGCAGGCAGCCTCTCCCGAGCAGATGCTGGACTGGGCGCCGCAATGTTTCGGCACCCCCGGTGACCTGAAACTCGCTGCGCTGGCGATCTCCGAACCAGAGGGCGGCAGCGACGTTCGCAATCTGCGAACCCATGCCAAGCGCGATGGCAGCGACTGGATTCTCAACGGGCACAAGATGTGGATCGGCAACGGAGGGATCGCCGACGTACACGTGGTCAACGCCGTCGTCGATGAAGAACTCGGGCACCGCGGCCAGGCGTTGTTCATCGTTCCCGGTGGCACACCGGGACTGGAGTTGGTGCGCAAGCTCGACAAACTCGGCTGCCGGGCATCTCACACCGCCGAATTGAAATTCCACGACGTCCGGGTTCCGGGCGAGAACCTGCTCGGTGGCGAGGAGAAGCTGGAGCACAAACTCGCCAAGGCCCGCGAAGTGGTTGCCGGTGGAAAGCGCTCCGGCTCAGCAACATTGGGCACCTTCGAGCAGACTCGTCCGATGGTCGCCGCGCAGGCGATCGGCATCGCGCGGGCGGCGCTGGAGTACGCCACCACCTACGCCACCCAGCGCGAGGCGTTCGGCGGGCCGATCATGGACAACCAGGGCATCGCGTTCCCGCTCGCCGAGATCGCCACCCAGATCGACGCGGCGCGGTTGCTGACCTGGCGGGCGTCGTGGATGGCCGCCCAAGGCATCCCGTTCGAACGCGGCGAGGGCTCGATGTCGAAGATGGCGGCCAGCGAGGTCGCCGTACGGGCGACCGAACGCGCCATCCAGACACTCGGCGGCTGGGGCTACATCAACGACCACCCGGTCGAGAAGTGGTATCGAGATGCCAAGCTCTACACCATCTTTGAAGGCACTAGCGAGATCCAGCGGATCGTCATCTCGACTGCGCTCGGTGCCACCGAGGGTGCCCCGCCGTTGCACGTCGACCTCGAGCCGAGCGGAGGCCCGCTGAACCGCGCGTTCGGTCGCGGCACCCCGCTGCGCTCGCGCGTCGCCGACGCGGCGCTGGCCGCCAAGGACCGGGTCCCCGGACCAGTGATGAAGCTGGCCATGCAAGTCATCAAACCGCCACGCAAATGACGACGGCGAAATGACCACGGACAGTACGGGCGCCGAGACGGTCGTCAGCGCCGGCGATGGGAAGTACACCATCGCGGTCGACGGCGAGACCGTCGGCCTCGCGGCGTTCGCGGACCGCGGCCGGCAGCGGGTTTTCTACCACACCGAGGTCGACCCGCGCTTCGGCGGACGTGGCCTGGCCACCATTCTTGTTCAGCAGGCGCTCGAAGCGACCCGTGCCGACGGCAAGCGCGTCGTCGCGACGTGCCCGATGGTCGCCGCCTTCATCAAGAAGCATCCAGAGTTCAGCGACATCACCGACAAGGCCACACCTGACATCCTGCGCTGGGTCCAGACGCTGTAGCTCAGTTCTGCCGGTCAGCCAGCTCAGCAGCGAAGCGGTCGATGAAGGCTTCGGTCGATCCGGTGTCCGATTGTCGGATAACGAATTTCGTCAGACCCGCAGCCAAGTAGCCGTCGATCTGGCGGTGTAGCTGACCCCAGTCGGCGGCGACCAGATCGGCGGGGTCTACGTCCGGGCGACGTTGCCGCACCGCCGCAAGCAGCTCAGGTGGCAGTTCGCCGTCGCCGACAGCCAGCGAGATGCCGAAATGATCTGGCTCGATCTCCCGGCCGGCTTCGGCGGCCGCGCGTTGGATCGCCTCGACTCCCGCGCGAGCCTCCGTCGGCGTCAGGAAGCTGCCCAGCCAACCGTCGGCCAGCGCCCCGATCCGCCGGAATGCTGCCGGCGCCGAGCCTCCCAGCCAAATATCAAGCGGGGGAGCGGGTCTCGGCATCACCGAGGCCGCAGTCACCGAGATGAACTCGCCGTCGTAGCTGGCCGGGTCATCGACCAGAGCGGCGCGCAGGATCCGCAGCGACTCGTCGAACACCGCGCCGCGCTTCCCTTTCGGCACGGGGAACACCTCACGCTCGGCCGGTATCGCCGACTGCAGGCCGAACACCGGCAGCACCCGCTTGGGCGCGAGCGCGGCCAGCGACGCCAGCTGCTTGGCGACCAGGACCGGATGACGCCCCGGCAGCACCGCCACCGAGGTGCCCACCTTCAGCCGCTCAGTCCGCGCAAGGGCGTAGGCCATCCCGATCATCGGATCGACTGCGGGCGAGTAGACCAGCTCGGAGAACCACAGCGAGTCCACCCCGCTGCTTTCCAGGTGGTCGACGATGGGTGGCAGCTGATCGACCGGGGTGTTGGGGCCGAGCCCGACCCCGAAGCGAACCTTCATGTCTCATGCAAACACGGAACGGGCGCATCGCATGCCCGTCGACGGCTCCCAAACCGACAGTTGGGCGGATCTGTGCATTGCCGCCGCCTGCGCAGCGTTGCGTGGGAGCATCGGCCCGTGGCTGTCGGCGACCAGCAACGCGCGCTGGTGAAGGCGCTTTGTGAGGCGGGCTTCGAGTCCGCGGCTCCGCCGGCCAGCCTGCGCATCGAGATGCTGCCGGCCGAGGCGCAGGCGCAGGTGTTCCACCTCTACCGCGCGCTCGGCGGCGTCCAGGACCAGCCCGCGCTGACCCCGACCGGTTGGGATTGCCCGCTTGCTGACGGGCTCGTGGTGGAGCTGGATGAGCTGCAGCACTTCAACCGGTACCGCGCGACCACCCTCGACGCGGCGTGGGCGCTCCAATTGCCCTGGCGCACCGACTATCTGAGGTTCTGCGCGGTGTATGAGGCCGACTGTCTGCGGACCAAGGGGAGCAGCGAGTTCTGGTCGACGCCCAAGACCGTGTCGATGTTCGGCACGCCTGCGCCTGGCGCCAAGACGCTGGACGGTGTCGGTTCACCCCGATGGAAGCAGCGGGCCCTCTACGACGCCATGCGCGACATCGCCGCGCTTCACGGGGTGGTGCGGCTGGCCCGGGTGTCGATCTTCGACGACGTCGGCGGCACACCCCTGGGAATGGCCCTGAGCGGCGCGGTCAGCCCTGACTCGGAGTCGCTGACCGAGCTCATCGCCCAGCGGACCGCGGTAGTCAGCTGACAGCGGCGCTGGTCAATTCGCCTCAATTCCTGTGACGTCGCAAAGATCCGGCGTATCGCTGACGGTTCTGGCGGCCGAATGTGGGACGGTGGTAGGCGATCGCGGGCGAGTTTCGAGCGTTTTGCCCTTTTGGCGAGCACGGCGTCCTCCGGTGAGGGGCGGCTGGTCGGCTTCGGTCCGTCGGTAGGCAGCAGAAAATCTGAGCTGCCGGCCAGCGAAGAGAGACCGGCTGCGGCCGGTGCACACGCGCCAGAGGAGACCCGCCATGCCCGTGCCCAACCCGTTCGTCGACGCCAAGACGGGGCGGATCAAGTTCCCCGACAACGGCAGCCTGGTCCGCCATGTCGAGCGCTGGTCCAAGATGCGTGGGGATCGGCTTGCCTACCGCTACCTGGACTTCTCGACCGAACGCGACGGCGTCTACCACGACCTGTCCTGGGCCCGGTTCAGCGCGCGCAACCGCGCTGTCGGTGCCCGCCTGCAGCAGGTCACCAAGCCGGGTGACCGGGTCGCGATTCTCGCGCCGCAGGGCCTGGACTACATGGTGGCGTTCTACGGCGCGCTGTACGCCGACGTCATTGCCGTCCCGTTGTTCGACCCCGCAGAGCCAGGGCACACCGGCCGGTTGCATTCGGTGCTGGGCGACTGCGCACCGTCGGCCATCCTGACCACCTCGGATTCCGCGGACGGCGTTCGCCAGTTCTTCCGCCAGCACCGTCCGGCGGGGGAGCGGCCCCGCGTGATCGCTGTCGACGCCATTCCCGATGAGGTTGCCGAGACCTGGCAGCCGGTGTCGGCGGACCCGGATTCCGTCGCCTATCTGCAGTACACCTCCGGGTCCACCCGCGCGCCGGCGGGAGTGAAGATCACCCACCGGGCGGTCGCCACCAATCTGGCGCAGCTCATCACCGCGCTGCAGGTCGAGGAGGGTCAGCGCGGCGTCATGTGGCTGCCGTTGTTCCACGACATGGGCCTGGTCACCGCCATGGTCCCGTCGGTGGTCGGGCACTGCATCACGATCATGAGCCCGACGGCGTTCGTACGACGGCCGCTGCGCTGGATCAAGGAACTCGCAGTCCAACCCGACGACGACGGCCCGACGTTCTCAGCGGCCCCGAACTTCGCCTTCGAGCACGCCGCCCTGCGCGGCCTACCGAAGGACGGCGACCCCGAACTCGACCTCAGCAACGTGTTCGCGCTGCTCAACGGTAGTGAGCCGGTGTCCACCGCCTCGATGCGCAAGTTCAACGAGGCGTTCGCCCCGTACGGCCTGCCGGCTACGGCCATCAAGCCGTCCTACGGCATGGCGGAGGCGACGTTGTTCGTCTCGACCACCGACATGAAGCAGGAGGCCACCACGATTTACGTGGACCGCGAGGAGCTGGCCCGCGACCGCTTCCGCCTGGTCGCCGCGGATGCGCCCTCGGCGGTGGCACAGGTGTCCAGCGGCGTGGTCGCGATCGACCAGTGGGCCGCCATCGTCGATTCCGAGACCGCCACCGAGCAGCCCGACGGTCACATCGGCGAGATCTGGCTGCACGGTAACAACATCGGGGCCGGCTACTGGGGCAACGAGCGCGACAGTGCGCAGACCTTCAACAACATCCTGCAGACGCGGGCCACCCCGTCGCACGCCGAGCGGGTGGCCGATGACGGCCCGTGGATGCGCACCGGCGACTACGGCACCTACTTCGAGGGCGAGCTCTACGTCACCGGCCGGGTCAAGGACATGGTGATCATCGACGGCCGCAACCACTATCCGCAGGATTTGGAGTACACCGCGCAGGAGACCAGCCCGGCGCTGCGCGCCGGCTACGTGGCGGCCTTCTCGGTGCCGGCCAACCAGCTGCCGGCCCAGGTGACCGGTCCCGACCGCGACGCGGACGACACATCCGAACAACTGGTGATCGTCGGCGAACGAACGCCGGGCGCGCACAAGACCGACATCAGTTCGGTGATCGAGGGCATTCGCGCCGCGATCGCGGTCCGCCACGGCGTCACCGCCCGCGACGTGCTGCTGGTGCCCGCCGGCTCGATTCCCCGGACGTCCAGCGGCAAGGTCGGCCACGCCGCCTGCCGGGCGGCCTACATCGATGGCAGCCTGCGCGGTGGGCACGTCCAGAACGCGTTCCCGGATGCGGAGGCGGCCGGGAAGTAGTGAGCCGAGTCGTGGACGCGTAGTCGCAAATCTCAGCGAGGTGGTGAACGGGTCAGCCGATGACGGCTCCGGGTCGATCGCCTCGGCGGCGCACGTCACTGGACATGGTGGGGATCTGGCGATGGCCAGCGCGTAGTCCGACGACCAGCTTGCAGCAGCTCAGTCGCTTGTCGATCATCTGCCGCTGCTCAGCCAGCGGTCACGGGGACGGATGTGACGGGGTCTATTTCGTAGGGTCGGTGAGCGGCGTCCAGCCATGCGTTGCGTTTCTTGCCGCTGCGCTCCAGCAGGTCGTCCTGAGAGCACCAGATGACGATGTCGAGCAGGCGGAGATCCGGGGCCACGTCGATGTCTTCCACGGAGGCGCGCACGATCTCGCGCAGTTCGATCATCTGGCCACGATGCTCGTCCAAAAACCCTGCCATACCGTCGATTACGCGTGCTATCCGGTTCCATCGAGGTTCCTTGCCCTCGGAGAAGCCTTCGCGCTTGAAGCCAAACGCCATAGCGACATAGCCGTCTAGAATCGGGACCGCACGCGGACGATAAAGGGATGACACCTTCGTCGACTTCGGCGCCCACACTCCCGTGTATCCGAACGTACACAAATTGTGTACCGCCTCACGTTCGGCCGCGTTGAAGTCCGCAAGGTCCTTGTCTGCCGGCACCGCTGAGATCCGCTGAGCGAACGAGGTTCGCCGCTCAAGGGAGAATCCGCCCAAGTCACCGACAGATAGTTGGCCCGCAAGTGCGTCTGCCCATAGAAGTGACCACGGGGCGACGGTGTCGAAGTGACCGGCGGCTCTAGCTGCCGCGCCGGCTAGATCGTAGGTCCGCCAGCCGCTGGTCGGCGAACAACAGAAAGAGACGACCCGCCTTGCGGCGTGCTCCAGCGGGATGGACGGGATGCCACCCGGGAATTCATGCGCGATGTCAAAGTCGCTCATCGCCTCACCGTAGATCAGGGATGTGCGTCGGCCGCGCCGAGCGTAGCAGCTTGTACCTGCTCAAGGTTCAAAGCGTACCGACAGCTGCAGACGGCCTTTGAGTGGCGGCCAACAGACCCGACATCATTGGACCCGCGCCTAAGGCGGGTCACCGCTACACGCCCCATCTCGCCGGTAGCGGCATGCTTTTTCAGTGAGGCAGTTGGTGTGCGGCCCGGATCCATTCACGCGCTGCCCATTGGGCGCCGTGAGGTCATGACCTGTACGTGGCGTCGATCAGACGCCGGTATCGCATCTTGATGGCATCTTCCCCACCTTCGAGGATCTCGCAGACGTTCTTCTTTACGTCGTTCTTCTGAAGAGTCCCTTCGGCTTCCGTACCTGGGAGGACGTCACCGTGTTGAAGCACAAGGATGTTCTCGGCAGCCGACGTGACGACGATGTTGGCGTTGTGGGTGGAGACGATTATTTGTCGCCGAGTCTTGATGTTCTTCAAAGTTTCTACAGCGAGCCGCCTGATGAGCTTGTTCTCAAGATCGTCCTCTGGCTGATCGAGCAGGAGCGGATCGGTCCCCATCTGAAGAATGACGGTGAGGAGAGCCGCAGTCTTCTGCCCTGGAGAACCTTGGTCGACAGGCGTCAGGTTGCCTCCTTCGACCGGTCGATATAAAACGGAGACAAGATCCTCTGGGAACCAGAGCATGATGTTGGTGGATAGATCAAATGTGTCCGCATTAGATAGGCGGCTGTAAAATCTGCCATCAACCTTGAGTGATCGCCCGATCTCGGATTCGGCGCCCTTTTGGACTAACTCAACAAGGGCCTCCTTGAAACTCTGTACGTCTCTCGGAAAGTTTGGATTCTTCGGCTGACCACGGAGTAGGGACGCAGCGATGCCGTCCTTGCCGAATGCCGAACCGAACGAATCCGGACAGTTCAGGAGCACACGCAGTTGATCTCCGACGTTGGTGACGTCGCCTTGTTGATAGATATCGACTCGAGTTAGCGTGCCAGCACTGCCCAGTTCTTGTGCGTAATTCCGCCGCCTAGTGAAGATGTCGGCCCGCTTCGAAAGGAGGCGCGCCAGAATTTGATCGATCTTGGTCTGCTGCTCCTTTTGTCGTTGCTCGTAGTTCGCCAGATCGCGTAGTTCGGCTTGGAGCTGGACTTCTAGCTGTCGATCCTGCTGAGTTTGCTCAGGAGACATATTAGGTACGTTGCCTTGCTCAGCCAGCCAGGCATTCAGCTGCTCTACACGTTCCTTCCATACATCACCAGTCGCCCGCGTCTCCCAAGAGGCACGCGCGTCCCGCAGGCCAGCGCTAGCCTGCTCAACGAGATCTGCTGCTGCAATGAAAGACGCAGCTCTGTCGGTATATTCGTCTACCTGCAGCGCATCGGACTGAAGATTGCGAAGCGTGCTTGCACAGGTGGCCAGGCTTTGTTCGATGCTCTGGGCCTGTTGTTCGGCACTGTTGGCATCACTAATGCGTGTTTCCGTTGACGTCAGCTCTTGATACTGCTCCGTTGCCCGAAGCGCGGAGAAGTGTCGCAACCGACCTTGGACTTCTTCCAATCTGCCGCGTATTCGGTCAGCTTTATCTGTCTCCGCAAGGAGTTGACGCAGCTTGTTTCGCTCGCCTTTGAACTCGAGCCTCAGTAGTTCGTACTCTTCGTCCCACTCAGGCTTCCGGATTGCTTGCATGTCGTCCAAGATCGCGAGAAAGCTCTGCGGGGACGTGGCGAGCTCGTATACCTGTTTTTGGCTGAACACACGGATCGGTGCGCGGTCGACAGGCAACCCAGATTGCTTCTCCCAGTCGGGGCCATCTCGATGCTCTAGCACTGGTTTGTCTGGCTCCGCACCAGACCACGTAATCCTTAGCTGTCTACTGTCTTTCGTGTATTCCACAACGATGCGGGTCTGGCTATCCCACCAACGCTCGCTGGGCTCCGCGGCCGGTTGAAACCGTCCCAGATCCTTCGCCACAGAACCTGTCAGCTCGTGGCTGCGTCCGAGCGCCAACCGGAGCAGTTCGATGACCGTCGATTTACCGACTCCGCGCCCGCCAATGAGGCAGTTCATCCATGGGCTAAATCGATAGACTTCTGTCGTGCTACTACGCGAGACCGTTATCCGACTGATGTACCCGTGTTCTACGCTGTTCGGGTCGCTATAGCCGCGCCTGCACCGCCGCACGGATTCAGCGGGATCGGTTAAAGCCAGCCGAACCCCTTCAAGGTCAAGCGTTTCTGCCTTTACAAGCGTCACATGGGTGCCCGGGGCTTTCGCCTCCTGTTCCGCAGGGCACCCGTCGGTGGTCAAGTGGTGTGCGTCGGACCCAAGGACTGACACCCATCCGAGTCGATCTGCGGTACTGACCTCCGCGTCGTCAACCACCTCGACTGCAGCAATGGAACCCGAACTAGCCAGGATTTTGCACTCCCGGCGATCCATGCCAAAGACGCCGCGGGCTTTGTCGGCATGGGCTGGAATACAGATGCCGCGATTGCCTTGAATGATCGCGGCCACATCGCTGACGGTCTTGTTGGCGGTTTCGTCACTGTGTCCGCGAGTGCCTTTGTACTCGCAGAGCACCAACACTTGATTGACGACTTCAGCTTCACGCGCAGGGTCGAAGATTCCTAGGATGTGAGTGCCCCCGCTTGCCGTTATCTCGACGCCCGGGAAGATCACGAAGTCAGGAAGCTCGGAGTTATCTCGACGCAACTCTTCTAACGCCCTGCGGGCTTGATCGATGCCTTCATGGGAGTTGTGGTCCGTGATGGCGATGCCGTCGACCCCCGCATCGATGTATGCCTGGACCCATTCTTTGAATGAGGGCCTGGGTGCATCACTGGCCTTGCCATCGATGCCTCCGTAGTCGAAGGACGCAGGTGAGTGGGCATGGATGTCGAGGCTCCACCATCGCGCGCCAGAATGCTGCGGGTCTGGGGCGGACGCAGGTGTAGGAGTGTCAGGCGGGCGCTCGGTTTCAGAGCAAGTCGTCACGCGGTGATGTTTGCACAGAGACCCGACGTGGAGTCACCCAATGAAAGCGACTCACCCAACCAGATCCCGGATCACCGATCCGACATCTGTCAATCGAACCGCGTCCGCAAAAGACGAAGGCCACGGCCTCTAGTGAGGTCGTAGCCTTTGCGCCTGGAGTTCGTGGAACTCACAAATGTGGGCGAAGGGGGACTTGAACCCCCACGTCCCGAAGGACACTGGCACCTGAAGCCAGCGCGTCTGCCATTCCGCCACTCGCCCTAAACAACCGGTGGAGCCTATCACTCAACTAGCGGGCACCCCCAAATCGGCTGGCGCCGGTATTGACCTGGCGCAACGGGATTCTCAGAGTTCTGGAGGTGCCGCTGTGCTGGGCCTGCCGGATAGCATGCTGGTACAACACGCGTCACGCGACACGCCGTACCAGGTCCGCGTGGGGCACCGACCGCAAGGACGACAGACATGGGCAGCCAAAGGGGGCTCGTTCAACGCATTGAGCGCAAACTCGAGTCCTCTGTCGGCGATGCGGTTGCCCGCGTGTTCGGCGGTTCCATCGTCTCGCAAGAAATCGAGGCGATGCTGCGCCGAGAGGCCGGCGAGGGAACGCGTCCCGTCGCAGGCAATCGCCTTTTGGCTCCCAACGAATACATCATTACCCTCGGTATGCACGACTACCAGAAAGTGGGCGCCGACCCGGACCTCACGTCGGACGCTTTCGCCAGGCATTTGGCGGGATACATCGGCGAACAGGGGTGGCAAACATATGGTGACGTGGTTGTCCGGTTCGAGCACTCGGCGAATCTGCACACCGGACAGTTCCGCACCCGCGGCGCTGTCAACCCCGATGCCGAGCCCCGGCTAAGCGCTGGCGAGCTCGCCCCGCCACAATCAGACCATGCGTTCCACCCAGAACCAGGAGTACCAGCGATGACCGAGAATTCGAGCTACGGCGGTGGCCAGGGACCGGGTCGGCCCGGTGACGACTACTACGACGACCCGTATGCGCGTCCGCAGGACGACCCGCATGCGGCGCCGGAACCGCGCGGTGGCTACGACCAGCGCGGCGGCTACCCCGAGCAAGGCGGCTACGGCGCACCCGAACAGCGCGGCGGCTACCCCGAACAGGGTGGTTACGACCAGCGCGGCGGGTACCCGGACCAGGCCGGCTACGGCGCACCCGAGCAACGCGGCGGCTACCCGGAACAGGGCGGCTACGACCAGCGCGGCTACGGCGCACCCGAGCAGCGCGGCGGCTATCCCGAGCAGGGCGGCTACGGCCAGCGCGGCGGCTACCCCGAGCAAGGCGGCTACGGCGGTGGGCAGCGTCCGGATGCGGGCTACGGCCAGGGTGGCTACGGCCAGCCACCGGCCGCCGGCGGCCAGGGTTACGACGGGTACGCCGACTACGGTCGGGGCCCGGCTCGCCAGGACGACAGCGGCTACGGCGCACCCGAGCAGCGCGGCGGCTACCCCGAACACGACCAGGGCTACGGCGGAGGCGGCGGCTACGGCCGGCCGGAGTACGGACAGCAGCCCGAATACGGTCGCCAGGGCCAGGACTACGGGCAGCAGCCGTACGCGGCGCCCAGCGGCGGCTACGACCAGGGCGGCTACGACCAGGGTTACGGTCAGCCGGCGGAATCCGCCGGCTACGGACAGGGTGGGTACGGCCAGGGCGGCGGCTACTCGGCCGCCGGTTCAGCGGTCACCCTGCAGCTCGATGACGGCAGCGGGCGCACCTATCAGCTGCGTGAGGGCGCCAACGTCATCGGTCGCGGTCAGGACGCTCAGTTCCGGCTGCCCGACACCGGTGTGTCGCGCCGGCACCTGGAGATTCGGTGGGACGGACACGTCGCGCTGCTGTCGGACCTCAACTCCACGAACGGCACCACCGTCAACAACGCGCCCGTCCAGGAATGGCAGTTGGCCGACGGCGATGTGATCCGGTTGGGCCACTCGGAGATCGTCGTCCACATCCATTGAGCTCGTCGGTCGCCCCGCCATGCAGCTTGACCGCGCGCCGACCTCCGTCCAAGTATCGTGACGTTGCTATATCCGGGCACGTGAGGACCGCGGCAACCAGGACGGAGGAGGCGCCAGATGCAGGGACTCGTGCTGCAACTGACGCGGGCCGGCTTCCTGATGTTGCTGTGGTTGTTCATCTGGTCGGTGTTGCGCATCCTGCGTACCGACATCTACGCCCCCACCGGCGCGGTGATGGTGCGTCGCGGACTGACATTGCGCGGCACCCTGTTGCCGGCACGGCAACGGGGAGGAGCCGCGCGCTATCTGGTTGTCACCGAAGGGGCCTTGTCGGGTGCGCGCATCACCTTGAGCGGCCAGCCGGTACTGATCGGCCGGGCCGATGACTCTACGTTGGTACTCAACGACGACTACGCCTCTACGCGGCACGCGCGACTTTCCCAGCGCGGCACGGAATGGTACGTCGAGGATCTAGGATCGACCAACGGTACATACCTTGACAGGGCGAAAGTGACGACGGCGGTACGGGTTCCCATTGGCACGCCGGTGAGTGTCGGCAAGACGGTGATTGAGTTGCGTCCGTGACTTTGGTCTTGCGCTACGCAGCGCGCAGCGATGTCGGCTTGGTCCGATCCAACAACGAAGACTCGGTGTACGCCGGCGCGCGTCTGTTGGCGCTGGCCGACGGCATGGGTGGTCATGCCGCCGGTGAAGTCGCGTCGCAGTTGGTGATTGCCGCCCTGGCCCATCTCGACGACGACGAGCCCGGCGGCGACCTGCTGGCGAAACTCGACGCCGCGATCCACTCCGGCAACTCCGCGATCGCCGCGCAGGTCGAGATGGAACCCGATCTCGAAGGCATGGGAACGACCCTGACGGCAATCCTGTTCGCCGGCAACAGGATCGGGCTTGCTCACATCGGGGACTCACGGGGTTACCTGATGCGCGACGGCGAGCTGACCCAGATCACCAAAGACGACACCTTCGTCCAGACGCTGGTCGACGACGGCCGAATCACCAAGGAAGAAGCGCACAGTCACCCGCAGCGGTCGCTGATCATGCGCGCGCTGACCGGCCACGAGGTGGAGCCGACGCTGACCATGCGAGAGGTGCGCCTCGGCGACCGATACCTGCTGTGCTCCGATGGGCTGTCGGATCCGGTCACCGACGAGACGATCCAGGACGCCCTGAAGATTCCCGACGTCACCGACAGCGCCGACCGGCTCATCGAGTTGGCGTTGCGCGGCGGCGGCCCCGACAACGTGACCGTGGTGGTCGCCGACGTCGTCGACTACGACTACGGCCCCACCCAGCCGATCATCGCCGGCGCGGTGTCCGGTGACACCGACGTCCGCGACCCGCTGACCCGGCCGAATACCTCCGCGGGCCGCGCATCTGCGCTCAACCCGCGCAAAGATGTCGCCAAACGTGTTCCGGCGCAGATAGATACGTCCCCACCGCCGCGACGGTCGCGGCGGCGGTTGTTGATCGGCGCCGTGTTGGCCCTTCTGTTGGTGCTCGCCGCCCTCGCCGTCGGACGGCAGGTGATCCGCAGCTACTACTACGTCACCGACTACAACGGCGCGGTGTCGATCATGCAGGGCATCCAAGTGTCGATCCTGGGAATGCCGTTGCATCAGCCGTATTCGCAAGGCTGCTTGAACAACCGAAACCAGCTGTCCGTGATCCGAATCGGCACGCCTGCCGACAAGGGCTGCCGGTTGATGAAGCCGTCGGATCTCGCCGAGTCGCCTCGTGCGCAAGTGGCTGCCGGCTTGCCGGTCGGCACGCTCGAGCAGGCCAACGCCCAACTGCGGCAGCTGGCCACCGAATCACTGCTACCGCTGTGTCCGCTGGCCCGGGCTCAATCGCCGGCCCCGGCGCCTGCTCCGTCCGCGACGCCTCCACCTCCGCCGAGTGCGGAAAGCTCAGCGACACAAGAGCCTTCGCCGGGCCCGCCGCTGACGGCGCTGCCGGCATCGCCCACCGTCACAGCGTTGTCGCCACCGCCACCTCAGCCGGGCACCGACTGCCGGACTCCGGAATGACGACGCAGCCGCAGGCGCCCGTCACTGTCACACCCTCGTTGCCGAATCGGCGCAATGCCGAGCTGCTGCTGGTGGGCTTCGCGACAGTGATCACCGCCGCGGCTTTCGCCATCGTGCAGGCCGATCAGGAACGTGGGCTCAGCTGGCAGCTGTTCAACTACGCGGCCGGCTTTTTCGCGGTGTTCGCCGTCGCGCACCTGGCGATCAGACGCTATGCGCCCTACGCGGATCCGCTGCTGCTGCCGGTCGTGGCGCTACTGAATGGCTTGGGCCTGGTGATGATTCACCGGCTCGACCTCGACGAGCGGCTGGCCGAGGGAAGTGGCCGCGCCGTCACCAACCCGCAGATCCTCTGGACGCTGGTCGGCCTCGGCGCCTTCGCCGCGGTGGTGATCCTGCTCAAGGACCACCGCCAACTCGCGCGCTACGGCTACGTATGCGGGCTGTCCGGGTTGATCATCCTGGCCATCCCCGGGCTGCTGCCGAAGTCGCTGTCCGAGCAGAACGGCGCAAAGATCTGGATTCGCCTTCCCGGCTTCTCGATTCAGCCCGCGGAGTTCTCCAAGATCCTGCTGCTGATCTTCTTCTCGGCCGTCCTGGTCGCCAAGCGCGGTCTGTTCACCAGCGCCGGCAAACACGTGCTGGGGATGGACCTGCCCCGGCCACGCGACCTTGCACCGCTGCTCGGGGCCTGGACGGCGTCGATCGGCGTCATGGTCTTCGAAAAAGACTTGGGCACTTCACTTTTGCTGTACGCCTCGTTTCTGGTGGTGGTGTACCTGGCCACCCAGCGATTCAGCTGGGTGGTGCTCGGCCTGGCGCTGTTCGCCTTCGGAAGTGTGCTGGCCTACTTCGCCTTCAGCCATGTCCGGGTCCGGGTCCAGACCTGGCTGGACCCGTTCGCCGACCCTGACGGCGCCGGTTATCAGATCGTGCAGTCGTTGTTCAGCTTCGCGACCGGGGGAGTGTTCGGCACCGGGCTGGGCAACGGTCAACCGGACACGGTGCCCGCTGCGGCAACGGATTTCATCACCGCGGCGTTCGGCGAGGAGCTCGGTTTGGTCGGGCTGGCGGGCCTGTTGATGCTCTACACGATCGTGATCGTGCGGGGGATGCGCACCGCGATCGCGGTGCGGGACAGCTTCGGCAAGCTGCTGGCCGCGGGCCTGGCGTCCACGCTGGCCATCCAGTTGTTCATCGTCGTCGGCGGCGTCACCAATCTCATTCCGCTGACCGGGCTGACCACCCCGTGGCTGTCGTATGGCGGCTCCTCGCTGGTGGCCAACTATGTGCTGCTGGCCATCCTGGTGCGCATCTCGCATTCGGCGCGTCGCCCGTTCCGTTCGCCGGAGCGCAGCACCGCGCCGATCGCCAGCTCCAACACCGAGGTGATCGAGCGGGTATGAACACCTCTCTACGCCGGATCTCGATGACCGTGATGGCGCTGATCGTTCTGTTGTTGCTCAACGCCACGCTCACTCAGGTGTTGAACGCCGACGGCCTGCGGTCGGATCCGCGCAACCAGCGGGTGCTGCTCGACGAGTACTCCCGGCAACGCGGGCAGATCACCGCCGACGGCCAACTGCTGGCCTATTCGGTGGCCACCGACAGCCGCTTCCGCTTCCTGCGGGTGTATCCCAACGCCGCGGTCTACGCGCCGGTGACCGGCTTCTACTCGCTGCGCTATTCCAGCAGCGGCCTGGAGCGGGCCGAGGACCCGTTGCTCAACGGCTCCGACCAGCGGCTGTTCGGCCGGCGCATGGCCGACTTCTTCACCGGCCGCGATCCGCGCGGCGGCACCGTCGACACCACCATCAGCCCCCGCATCCAGCAGGCCGGCTGGGACGCGATGCAGCAGGGCTGCAGCGGGCCGTGCCGTGGCGCGGTCGTGGCACTGGAGCCGTCGACCGGCAGGATCCTGGCGATGGTGTCCTCGCCGTCGTTCGACGTCAACCAGCTGGCCTCGCACGACCCGGAGCAACAGGCCAGGACGTGGCAGAGCCTTCGTGACGATCCGCACTCGCCGCTGATCAACCGCGCGATCTCGCAGACCTACCCGCCCGGCTCGACGTTCAAGGTGATCACCACCGCGGCGGCGCTGCAGAACGGCGCCACCGAGGACGACGAGCTCACCGCGGCGGCGTCGATTCCGCTGCCGGACAGCACCGCCAGCCTGGAGAACTACGGTGGCCAGGCGTGCGTCAACGCCGAGACCGTGACGCTGCGTGAAGCGTTCGCCCACTCCTGCAACACCGCCTTCGTCCAGCTGGGCCTGCTCACCGGCACCGACGCCATCCGCGGGATGGCTCAGTCGTTCGGTTTGGACTCCGTCCCAGACCCGACGCCGCTGCAGGTCGCCGAATCGACCATCGGCCCGATCCCCGACGCCGCGGCGCTGGGGATGTCGAGCATCGGGCAGAAGGATGTGGCGGTGACGCCGCTGGAAAATGCGGTGGTTGCCGCTACCATCGCCAATGCCGGGATCACCATGCAGCCCTTCCTGGTCAACAGCCTGCAGGGACCTGACCTGGCCAACATCAGCACGACTGCGCCGCACCAACAGCGCCGTGCGGTGTCCCCGCAGGTCGCGGCTAAGCTGACTGAGTTGATGGTCGGCGCCGAGAATGTGACACAGCAGAAAGGGGCGATCCCCGGCGTGCAGATCGCATCCAAGACTGGTACGGCAGAGCACGGCACCGACCCGCGCCACACACCACCGCACGCGTGGTACATCGCTTTCGCGCCCGCGAAAGCTCCGAAGGTGGCCGTCGCGGTGCTGGTGGAAGACGGCGCGGACCGGTTGTCGGCGACCGGGGGTGCTCTTGCCGCACCCATCGGGCGCGCCGTCATCGAGGCCGCGCTCCAGGGAGGACCATGAGCCCGCGAGTAGGTGTGACGCTGTCTGGCCGCTATCGCCTGCAGCGACTGATTGCCACCGGCGGCATGGGGCAGGTGTGGGAGGCCGTCGACAGCCGCCTGGGCAGGCGCGTCGCGGTCAAGGTGCTGAAGGCGGAGTTCTCCCAAGACTCTGAGTTCATCGAGCGGTTCCGCGTCGAGGCGCGCACGACCGCGATGCTCAACCACCCCGGCATCGCCAGCGTGCACGACTACGGCGAGACGCAGATGGACGGCGAGGGTCGCACCGCGTACCTGGTGATGGAACTCGTCAACGGTGAGCCGCTCAACTCGGTGCTCAAGCGGACCGGACGACTGTCGCTGCGCCACACCCTGGACATGCTCGAGCAGACCGGCCGGGCGCTGCAGGTGGCGCACGCCGCCGGGCTGGTGCACCGCGACGTCAAACCGGGGAACATTCTGATCACCCCGACCGGTCAGGTGAAGATCACCGACTTCGGTATCGCCAAGGCCGTCGACGCGGCGCCGGTGACGCAGACCGGCATGGTGATGGGCACCGCCCAGTACATCGCTCCCGAGCAGGCGCTGGGTCACGACGCGACGCCGTCGAGCGACGTGTACGCGCTGGGAGTCGTTGGCTACGAAGCGGTTTCGGGCAAGCGCCCCTTCACCGGTGACGGCGCCCTGACCGTCGCGATGAAGCACATCAAAGAGGCCCCGCCACCACTGCCGTCGGATCTGCCGCCCAACGTGCGCGAGCTGATCGAGATCACCCTGGTGAAGAACCCGGGCATGCGCTACCGCAGCGGGGGACCGTTCGCCGACGCCGTGGCCGCGGTTCGGGCCGGCCGCCGCCCGCCCCGGCCCAACCAGGCCGCAGGGGGAGGGCGCGCCACCCCGGCGGCCATCCCGTCCGGAACGCAGACCCGGGCCTCGACCGCCGCCACCACCCGGGCACCGGCCGCCCGGCGCACGAAGCCGGCCACCGGCGGTCATCGCACCCCGCCGCCGCGGCGGACGTTTTCTTCCGGTCAGCGGGCACTGTTGTGGGCCGCCGGGGTGCTGGGCGCCCTGGCCATCATCATCGCGATCCTCATCGTGATGAACTCGCACGGCAACAATTCGCAGCAGCAACCCTCGGCACCCACCGTGACCGACACCGGAGCCCCGCCCAGCAAGTCCGAAACGGCGCCGGCGAATCCAACAAATTGGACGTATCGGGTGCATACGGGTAATCCTGGAGGGCAATGCATGCTGCCCACACCCCAATGGGCGTCCGCGCAGACGTTGTCCTGCGTGATGACGTCCCAACACGAGAAACCGCGATGACCACCCCGCAGCACCTGTCCGACCGCTACGAACTCGGTGAGATCCTTGGCTTCGGTGGCATGTCCGAGGTCCACCTGGCCCGGGATGTCCGGCTCTCCCGAGATGTGGCGGTCAAGGTGCTGCGCGCCGACCTGGCTCGCGACCCCAGCTTCTACTTGCGCTTCCGCCGGGAGGCGCAGAACGCTGCCGCGCTGAACCATCCGGCGATCGTCGCGGTGTACGACACCGGCGAGGCCGAGACCGCGGCCGGCCCGCTCCCCTACATCGTGATGGAGTACGTCAACGGCGTGACGCTGCGCGACATCGTCCACACCGACGGGCCGATGACACCCACCCGGGCCATCGAGGTGATCGCCGACGCCTGCCAGGCCCTGAACTTCTCGCACCAGCACGGCATCATCCACCGCGACGTCAAGCCGGCCAACATCATGATCTCGCACACCAACGCGGTCAAGGTGATGGATTTCGGCATCGCACGGGCGCTGTCCGACAGCGGCAACAGCGTCACCCAGACCGCCGCGGTGATCGGTACCGCGCAATACCTTTCGCCCGAGCAGGCCCGCGGTGACACCGTCGACGCCCGCTCCGACGTGTACTCGCTGGGCTGCGTGCTCTACGAAATGCTCACCGGCGAACCACCTTTCGTCGGTGACTCGCCGGTCGCGGTGGCCTATCAGCATGTCCGCGAAGACCCGGTTCCGCCGTCGCAGCGCTACGAGGGCATCTCCGCGGACTTGGACGCGGTCGTGCTCAAGGCACTGGCCAAGAACCCCGAGAACCGCTATCAGACCGCTGCCGAGATGCGCGCCGACCTGGTCCGGGTGCACAACGGCGAACCGCCGGAAGCGCCCAAGATCCTGACCGAGGCCGATCGCTCGTCGCTGATGTCCTCGCCGCACTCGTCGGATTCGGCGGGCACCCAGACCAATCCGTTGCCGCGCCAGCAGCTGGACTTCGTCCGCCCGCGCAATCCCGGGTCGGTGAGCCGCTGGGTGATCGCCGTCGCGGCGCTGGCCGTGCTGACCGTGGTGGTCACCGTGCTGATCAACACCCTGGGCGGCGGCATGCGCAACGTGCAGGTGCCCGACGTCCGCAGCCAGGCATCCGCCGACGCGATCGCGGCGCTGCAGAACCACGGCTTCAAGACCCGCACCCAACAGCAGCCCGACTCGACGGTTCCGCCGGACCATGTGATCAGCACCGACCCGGGTGCCAACACCAAAGTCGGTGCCGGCGAGCTGATCACGGTCAACGTGTCGACCGGTCCCGAGCAGCGTGAGGTGCCCGACGTGTCGTCGCTGAGCTACTCGGCGGCGATCAAGAAGCTCAAGGCCGCCGGATTCACCCGCTTCAAGCAGGTGCATTCGCCGTCGACCCCGGAGACCAAGGACAAGGTGGTCGGCACCAATCCGCCGGCCAACCAGACCTCGGCGATCACCAACGAGATCGCGGTCATCATCGGGTCGGGCCCGTCCAGCAAGCAGATTCCCGACGTCGCCGGGCAGACCGCCGACGAGGCCCAGAAGAACCTGACCGTCTACGGCTTCTCCAAGTTCGCCCAGGCCGCGATCGACAGTCCCAAGCCCGCCGGCGCCGTCATCGGCACCAATCCGCCTGCGGGAAGCAACGTTCCGGTCGACACGGTGATCGAGTTGCAGGTTTCCAAGGGCAACCAGTTCGTGATGCCCGACATCACCGGGATGTTCTGGACCGACGCCGAACCGCGGTTACGCGCGATGGGCTGGGTGGGGGTACTGGACCGGGGACCCGACGTCGACGCCGGCGGTTCGCAGCACAACCGGGTGGTGTACCAGAGCCCGAGCGCGGGTCAGGGTGCCACCCGGGACGGCAGCATCACGCTGAAGTTCGGTCAGTAGCCGGGTCGTACTGACGCACGGTGGCAAGACTGTCCACCAGTTCGCTTTCCAGCTTGTCCACCAGACCCTCGTCACGGGTCTGGCCGCAGTCGGCCAGCCAGTTGGCCAGCATCCGGTGGCCGCCCTCGGTCAGGATCGACTCCGGGTGGAACTGGACACCGTGGATCGGCAGGTCGGCGTGCCGCACGCCCATGATCACGCCGCTGTCGGTACGGGCGGTCACCTCGAGTTCGGCGGGCAGCGTCTCCGGCATGATCGTCAGCGAGTGATACCTGGTTGCGGTGAAAGGGTCTGGAAGCCCTTGCAGCACACCGGTATTCGTGTGGTGGACGCTGCTGGTCTTGCCGTGCAGCAGCTCCGGGGCGCGGTCGACGGTCGCGCCGAACGCCACCCCGATGGCCTGGTGGCCGAGGCAGACGCCCAGCAGCGGAGTGCGCGCCGCCGCGCAGGCCCGGACCAGATCGATGGACGCTCCGGCCCGCTCCGGGGTGCCCGGGCCGGGGCTCAGCAGGATCCCGTCGACTTCCGCCGCCGTTGCCGCCGGGTCGGACAACCGCGCGTCGTCATTGCGCCAGACCGTCGCTTCGACACCCAACTGGCCCAGGTATTGCACCAGGTTGAAGACGAAGCTGTCGTAGTTGTCGACGACCAAGATCTGCACGGTGCCAGGCTACTGAATCGCAGTTGAGCTCAGTAACTGACCGGGCCGGCGGCCTCGGCGAAGTGCATCCGCACCGGCTCGCTGTGCCCGACGACGTGGGCGTCGGCGGTGGTGTGCTCGGTGTAGCCCAGGCCGAACCGCACCACGTACTGCTTGTAGAGGATCACCAGGGGAGCGGCGGCCAGTGCGGCCTGCATCGCGGTCGCGTCGCCGATCGCGGTGATGGTGTACGGCGGGCTGTAGGTCCGCCCGTTGAGCAGCAGGGTGTTGCCCACGCAGCGGGCCACTGAGGTGGCGATGATCCGCTGATCCTGCATCTGGATGGCCTCCGCGCCCGCGCTCCACAACGCGTTCATGACGGCCTGGATGTCCTGCTGGTGCACGACGAGATCGTCGGGGGAGGCGTCGCGGGGGAAGCGGCCGTTGGCGTCGCGCTGGGCGTCGTTGAGCGTGACGGTCAGCCCCGGTCCGTGCACCGGCTCCAGTCCGGCTTCCCCGGCCAACTCCGCCGACCGTCGCAGCATCGCCGCCAGAGCGGCGTCGGCGGATCGGCCGTGGGTGGAATCGAGGGTGTTGTCCAGCCGATCGCGCTCGCTGGTCAGTCGGTCGACGGCGGACTGTTCGCTGCGGACCAGGTCGACCAGCCGGGGTGCGTCGCTGCGCCGGATCTCACCGCCGCGCGACACCCCGTGCGTGGCGCCGATCATCAGCCCGGCCAGCAGGCACACCACCGGGACACCCACCCGCCAGGGCGACGGCCGCTTGCCGCCGTCGCGCGCGGGCAGCGGCCGCGGGATCCGTCTGGGCATCGGCTCTCCGTCCACCGCTGGTGAGTGCGTTAGGCTCGTCGTTGCACACGCTCTGCCTACCGTAGCTCCGAGGTATACCCGAGGTAGAAATGCCCAAGTCCAAGGTTCGCAAGAAGACCGACTTCACCGCACACGCGGTGAGCCGCACCCCGGTCAAAGTCAAGGCCGGCCCGTCCAGCGTGTGGTTCGTGGTGCTGTTCTGCGGCCTGATGCTGATCGGCTTGATCTGGCTGATGGTCTTCCAGTTGGCGGCCACCGGCGCCGACGCACCGTCGATGCTGAACTGGATGGCCGACCTCGGGCCGTGGAACTACGCCGTCGCCTTTGCTTTCATGATCAGTGGGTTGTTGCTCACGATGCGGTGGCGGTAGGCCTGACTCAACGTGCTCTCACCGGGCGCTGTCGTGATGCCAGCAACGGATGAGAGAACAGATCACACGCGTGTGATTCATCCCCATTGTGCATAGCGCTTGTGGATAACCGCGTCGGTGGTGGTAGACCTCTTAGGAGCCTCGTGCAGCAAACACAGTGGGCGCCGTCTGCGGCGGGAACCGCAGCGTGTGGGCTTGTCGGAATTGTGATGGCTACCACGTGTGTGACCGTTGTCACAGACGCCCCGGGCCGGCTTTTGCTGGGTATTTCGGCGGCCGGACTGATCCTGTTTGCTGCCGGGACCTGGCGCGCCCGCCCGAAGCTGGCAATCACCGACGACGGCCTGCGCGTGGGCGGCTGGATACGAGCGCAGCAGCTGCGACGCTCCGACATCAAGCTGATCCGAATCACCGAGTTCCGCCGGATCGGACGCAAAACCAGGCTGCTCGAGATGGACGCCCACGACGGTCGCCTGTTCGTGTTCTCCCGATGGGATCTCGGCACCGACCCGATCGACGTGCTCGACGCGCTGACCGCCCGCGGCTACGCGGGCTAGCGTCCGCGAAACGTAAGCCAGGGTCGTGATCGCCTCCGCGACACGACCCTGGCTTCTGTTTTGCGGCTAGGAGATCGTGATCGACTCGATGACGACGGGCTCGCTGGGCCGGTCGCCCGGGCCGGTCGCCGTGGTGGCGATCGCGTCCACGACGCCCTGCGAATCCCCGTCGACGACCTCACCGAAGATGGTGTGCTTGCGGTTCAGGTGCGGGGTCTGGCCGACCGTGATGAAGAACTGCGAGCCGTTGGTGCCCGGTCCGGCGTTGGCCATCGCCAACAGGTACGGCTTGTCGAACTGGAGCTCGGGGTGGAACTCGTCGGCGAACTTGTAGCCCGGGCCGCCGCGGCCGGTGCCGGTCGGGTCGCCGCCCTGGATCATGAAGCCGTTGATCACTCGGTGGAACACGGCCCCGTCGTAGAACGGGCCGGAGCTTCCTCCGGAGGCGTTCTCGGTCGAGTACTCCTTGGTGCCCTGGGCCAGGCCGACGAAGTTGGCGACGGTCTTGGGGGCGTGGTTTCCGAACAAGGCGATCTTGATGTCGCCGCGGTTGGTGTGCAGCGTGGCGGTGGCGGTCTGAATCTGGCTGGAAGTCACGGGATCACAGTCTGCCATCACCGTCCGCCCCGCCGGACATCCGGTGCCGGTAGCCTCTGACGTATTCCCAGGGGGTCTTGCGAAAGGGTGAGAAATGGGCGCCAAGAACGACATCCGGTTGACCCCGCGGGAGCGACTGGGCCGGGGGTTGACCTATACGGCGGTCGGCCCGGTCGACGTGACCCGCGGCGTGGTCGGTCTGAGCGTGCACTCCGCGCAAGCCGGCGCGTCCAGCCTGCGCCGCCGCTACCAGCAAGGCCGGCTGGCCCGCGACCTCCGCAACGCGCAGGAGGCGTTGGCCCAGGAGTTGGCCGCCGCCCAGGAAGTCGTCAGCGGTCTGCCCGAAGCTCTCGCCCAGGCGCGTCGCTCCCAGCGGCGCAAGCCGCGGCCGTGGCTGCTGGCCGGCGCCGCCGCGGGTGTGCTCGCGGTCGGTGCCGTGGCGTTCTCGGTCATCCGCCGCTCGTCGCAGCGGGACACCTCGTCGCTGCCGCCCAGCGTCGACGTCGACCATCGACCCTGATCGCCCGTGAGCTGGCACCGCTACGACGGCCGGGCACTCGCCAACCGCGCCCTGACCGGCGAGGAGCGCGACACCGAACTGGAAAGCTACATCCGGCTGTCCAATTCGCATCTGTGCGACGTGCGGCTCGAGGCGGCTGCCGGGACCGAGAGCTACGAAGAGTCGCGGCGCTGGTATGACGTGACGTACCTGGCCGACGACGGCGAAGGTGCCTAGCGCCGGCAACTGATCGGCGGCGGCTGAGGCGGACGCCGGCTACCCCGCTGCGGGCTCATGGACAACGACGCTGTTGCCCCCACCGCGCTTCGCGCGATACATCGCGGTGTCGGCCTGATGAAGCAAGGCGTCGAGGTTGAGGTGCCCGTCCCCGGTCGCCTGCCAGGCGATGCCGATGCTGGTGCTGACCACCGCGTTGCCGGCGTGCAACTGGGCGCAGCGGTCGATGAAATCATCCAGCTCGTCGCGGGTGTTCAGGTACGCGATGATCGCGAACTCATCCCCGCCGGTGCGGGCGACGAGATCGCCGTCGTGACGCACAGTCCCACGAAGCTGCCGGGCAAGTTCCTGAAGCGCGGCGTCGCCGGCGTCGTGGCCACGGGAGTCGTTGAGTGCTTTGAAGCGGTCGACGTCCAACACCGCGACCGCGATGACCGTCGAGGTGACCAGCGTGGTCAAGGCGGCCTGCACTGTTATCTGCATACCTCGTCGGTTGAACAGGCCGGTGAGGGGGTCTCGGACAGCGTGTCGGTTGGCTCTACCGATCGATCGTCGCCCACCTTCGATGACCGCCTGAATGATCACCGGCAGCACCACCACCGAGGCAAGGGCGGGGTCGTAGTAGATGTAGAGATCGAGCAAGGTGGCGTCCCCGCGTATGACGGCCGACGCGGTGAGACCTGCTATGACCGCAGAGGCGAAGGCGCAGTGGGCGGCCGAGACCTGCCAGCCCAACAGGAAGGCGGTGAACACCCCCACCATGCCCATGTGGATGGTGGTGTTCAGTTGAGCTGCGGGCCCGGCCATCACGGTGGCGCAGGTCGCGATCGACAGGTCGGCCCAGATGACGAAGGCAAGTGCGCCACGGTAACTCGGCCACGGTCGGAGGATCCAGTGCATGCCGACCGCTGCTGCCGAGAGCAGCACGGCGCCATGGACCAGTCGCCGAGCGAGACCGTGCGGGGCCTGCGGATGGAGCTGCACGATGACCCCGAGTACCACCAGGGACATGCACATCGCGCCGATGATGACTTTGAGCGCTGAGAGATGGCCGGTATCGCGTATCCCTAACGTGGCCGACTCGTACTCGGCCCGACCCCATCCTCGGCGCTTTCGCGGATCCACCGAATCCGCCGGCTCGCCGCGCGACGACGCCGCGCCGCAGGTACGCGAACCGCGCGGTCCGTACAAGGCAGCGGTCATGCTCGAGCGCCCACCTCGCATGACGGGAACCCTAACGCCGGATGCCGCTGTATTCGGGGTCTGGCGCTGAATGCTCACCATTTCCTGCGAAGAAGGTTGAATTGTGGAGCCTAGGAGATTCGAACTCCTGACATCTGCCTTGCAAAGGCAGCGCTCTACCAACTGAGCTAAGGCCCCTGATGTTGATCAGTAGGGAACCGGCCATCGATCTGGTCGGCGGCCACGTGCCAGACCTCGACGCTGTCCCGAGACCGGATCGCCACCGCCAGCAACGCGATCGCTGCCAGCGGCAACGCCAGTCTCACGAAACGTCTTGGCGAACACATGGTTGTGGGCCTAGGAGGACTCGAACCTCCGACCTCTTCGTTATCAGCGAAGCGCTCTAACCACCTGAGCTATAGGCCCGCACGCGCACACGGACGAGCGACGAGATTACCGCACCCGAGCGTCTGCGCCCAAAACGTCAGTCTCGGTCGGCCAGCGTCACCTCTACTCCGCCGATCAGGTCGGTGGTCAAGTTGTAGATGAACGCGCCGATTGTCGCCGCGGCGGTGAGCAGCACGATGTTCACCAGGCCGATCAAGATGGCGCCACCGAAGATCGTGCCGCTGGACACCAGCTCGGCGCTGCCCCCGCTGTTGTTGAGGAGGTCGCCGACGTTGCTGTTCAGCTTGCTCCACACGCCCATGCCGCCGAGCACGAGATACAGGAATGCGACCGCGATCATCCAGACGAAGAACAGCGCCACCGACAACACCGCCGACACCTTCAAAGTGCTCCACGGATCGACTCGGCGAATCTGCATGCTGGCCCGAAGCGGACCCGGCGTCCGCGACGAAACCTGGATGCGGCCCTCCGACCGGACCGGCGCGGTCATCGGCTCGTCCGTCCGGTCGACGCTCGACTTCCGTTGTCCGCCACGGGGAATCGGGCCGGACAGGTCGGGCAGTTCGCTGGCGTAAGCATCGGTATCCCGGCTCTCGTTCTGCGGGGGAGCCGGGGCCGGCTCTGCCTCGGTCGATGGGGTCTTGGTGCCGCCGGGCGCGGCGGTGCCGGAGATGAACCGGTTCAGCCGTGCCTCGGCGCTCGGTGCTGCGGCTCCGCGGGTCGGTTGGCGCTGCTGCGGAGGCGACGGGCGGGCGGGCGGACGCTTCCGTGGGGCCGCGGCCGCGTTACCGCCGGACCCGTTCGGGCCATCGCCCGCTCCGGGACGAACCGGCTCGTTCGGTGAGGTCACTCCCACAGCTCCTAACTGTGCCACCGGCCGCCCTAGCGGCCGGCGACCGCCTACTCCTCGGCTTCGCCGTCGGACTCCTCGTCGACGACATCAGCCTCTTCGGCGTTGCGTGCGATGGCTAACAGTGTGTCGCCATCGCCCAAGTTCATCAAGCGAACGCCCTTGGTCTGCCGCCCGGCCTTACGGACCTGCTGGGCCCTCGTCCGGATCACTCCGCCGCCGGAGGTGATCGCGAACACCTCGCTGTCGTCGTCGACGATCAGCGCTCCCACGAGCTTGCCACGACGGGTGTCGTACTGGATCGTCAGAATGCCTTTACCGCCGCGTCCCTGCGCGGTGTACTCCTCGATCGCGGTCCGCTTGGCGTACCCACCGGACGTCGCCACCAGCAGGAATGTGCCCTCGCTGACCACGTTCAGCGACAACAGGTAGTCGTCGGTGTTGAACCGCATGCCCTGCACACCCGAGGTGGCCCGGCCCATCGGCCGCAACGCCTCGTCGGTGGCGGAGAACCGGATCGACTGTCCGTTGGCCGAGACCAACAGCAGATCCTCCTCCGCGGAGCACAGCACGGCGCCGACCAGCTCGTCGCCGTCGCGCAGGTTGACCGCGACGATGCCGCCGGAGCGGTTGGAGTCGAAGTCGGTCAGCTTGGTCTTCTTGACCAGACCCTTGCGGGTGGCTAGCACCAGATAGGGCGCGTCCTCGTAGCTCTTGATCTGGATGACCTGCGCGATCCGCTCCTCCGGCTGGAAGGCCAGCAGGTTCGCGACGTGCTGGCCGCGCGCGGTGCGCGACGCTTCCGGCAGGTCGTAGGCCTTGGCGCGGTACACCCGGCCCTGGGTGGTGAAGAACAGGATCCAGTCGTGCGTCGAGCAGACGAAGAAGTGCCGCACGATGTCGTCCTGCTTCAGCCCGGCGCCCTGAACTCCCTTACCGCCGCGCTTCTGGCTGCGGTACAGGTCGGTCTTGGTCCGCTTCGCATAGCCGGTCTCGGTGATGGTGACCACGACGTCTTCGCGGGCGATCAAATCTTCGTCGGCGACGTCACCGTCGGCGGCGATGATCCGGGTCCGGCGGTCGTCGCCGTACTTGTCGGCGAGCTCCTTGAGCTCGTCGTGCACGATCGCGCGTTGCCGCTCCGGCTTGGCCAGAATGTCCTCGAGGTCGGCGATCTCGGCCTCGATCTTGGCCAGATCGTCGACGATGCGCTGACGCTCCAGGGCGGCCAGGCGGCGCAGCTGCATGTCCAGGATGGCCTGGGCCTGGATTTCGTCGATGTCCAGCAACTCGATCAGGCCGCTGCGGGCGATGTCGACGGTCTCCGACGCGCGTATCAACGCGATCACTTCGTCAAGTGCGTCAAGGGCTTTCACCAAACCGCGCAAGATGTGTGCGCGTTCGTTGGCCTTGCGCAGCCGGTAGGTGGTCCGCCGGATGATCACGTCGAGTTGGTGGGCGACGTAGTAACGGATCATCTGGTCGATCCGCAGGGTGCGCGGCACCCCGTCGACGATCGAGAGCATGTTGGCACCGAAGCTGGTCTGCAGCTGGGTGTGCTTGTAGAGGTTGTTCAGCACCACCTTGGCCACCGCGTCGCGCTTGATCTCCACGACGATCCGCAGACCGACCCGGTCGCTGGACTGGTCTTCGATATTGGAGATGCCGCCCAGCTTGCCGTCGCGGACCTGGTCGGCGATCGAGGTGATGAAGTTGTCGTGGTTGACCTGATACGGCAACTCGGTAATCACCAGGCCGGTGCGCCCGCGCGCATCCTCTTCTACCTCGACGACTCCGCGCATCCTAATGGAACCGCGCCCGGTGGTGTAGGCGTCGTGGATACCCTGCGATCCGACGATCAGACCGTGGGTGGGGAAGTCCGGGCCTTTGACCCGTTCGCACACCGCGGCAAGGGTGGCTTCTTCGTCGGCCTCGTGATTGTCCAGACACCAGTACACGGCCTCGGCCAACTCGCGCAGGTTGTGCGGTGGAATGTTGGTCGCCATACCGACCGCGATACCGCCGGAGCCGTTGGCCAGCAGGTTCGGGAACCGGCTTGGCAGCACGGTCGGCTCTTGCACCCGGCCGTCGTAGTTCGGAATGAAATCGACTGTCTCCTCGTCGATTTCGCGTAGCATCTCCATCGCCAGCGGAGTCAGCCGCGCTTCGGTGTTGTGGCTGACGAAGCCATTGGTCACGAACGAGTGATCGTCGGTGTCGACCCGGAGGCTATACACCTGCTGCATCCCGGCATCGGTCACCGCGGCCACTCGCGCGTAGTAGAAACGGCCGTCGGTCAGCTCAGTCGCAATGGCGCGGACATCGGGATCAGCGATACGGGAGAGAATTCCTTCGCCATCGCGCCTCCATCGCGACAAGCGATCGATGTTGTGTCGGTTCAACCAATCCTTATCGACCCAGCGGCTGCCGCAGTGCCTACGTATGAACCGTCCCAGCCCCGGCACGTGGTCGGAGTCCATGCCGGCGCATGGCGGCATTGCCGACAAAATACCGAGAAGCTTCTCTTGCTTCGCGCCACCGAAACCGATCTGGGCGGCGAACAGCTCGGCGTGCGCGCGGTTCGTGATGACTACTTTGTGCTCACCGACGGCGTGGTGGTAGCGCTTCGACACGGCCCCGAACTCCATCAGCATCTGCTGAACGTCTTTAGCGAGCCGTTGGCTCCGGGTCGAATACGAAATCTGGATCGTATTGCGCGGTAACCGCGAACACGAGCCGTCTCCTTCGAAAAGTGCTTGGAGGAAAGCCCGCTTTACCGCGGCAGTCGAGTTCCATAACCACTCAGGAATAACTTTGTCTGCGGACCTTAGACCGGTCAACTCACTGAGTCGGCTCTGCTTCAATGCGCTGAGGTTCTGGACGTCAAGTTCATGCAGTACCGAACCCGACGCGATTCGGCGGCTGGAAACGTATCGCTTCCCGCCGATTACGGCGTCGTACGCTGCTAATACCGTGTCGAAGTAGTTGCGGTCGAGGTTGTTGAACCCCGCGCGCTTGTCCGAGACAAACCCCTCGCTCACAAACGCGCCGAGCAGTAGCGCTTCCATTGTCGGCTCCCAGTCTGCAGGGCCGAGCTCTACCGGCGGAGTGCGTTGCAGCACGACGTGATCGTCCGGCCGGATCTCTTCGATGAGCTTCCACAGCAGTGTTGGCACACCGGCCACATCCACCAGACACAGCAGGGGATGGTTGGCCGTACCCGTGACCTCGTAGCCTTCGGCCGTAGTCACCGTGTAAGTCTGGTGCTCACCCGAGTGAAACAGGCGGTCGACAGACACCGGGTTGCTGTGCCTGTCAAGAACCTTCATCTCAATCGCGTTGTCAGAATTCGGTTTTGCGTTCGCGACAACGTCCGCAATCCTCACCGACTGGCCTAACGGCAGACGAACCAACGCGTCACCAGTAACGCAGTAACGCATCGCGGCCGGCGGGTCGTTCCCCGGGGAGCCGAAGTTGCCCTGCCCGTCCACCAGGGGGTAGCGCAGCGACCAGGGCTGCGCCATCCGGACCAGGGTGTCGTAGATCGACGAGTCACCGTGCGGGTGGTAGTTTCCCATCGTCTCGGCAACGGAGCGTGCGGATTTCGCGTGGCCGCGGTCAGGCCGGAAGCCCGAGTCGAACATCGCGTAGAGCACCCGGCGGTGCACCGGCTTGAGGCCGTCGCGTACTTCGGGTAGCGCGCGCCCGACGATGACGCTCATCGCGTAGTCGATGTAGCTGCGCTGCATCTCGTGCTGGATGTCGACCGGTTCGATGCGGTCGCCGGCCTCGTCACCCGGCGGCAGCGTGGTGTCAGTCATGTGTTCCTTCGGTCAGCCGTCTCGACTTCTTAAACATCAAGGAAGCGAACATCTTTGGCGTTACGGGTGATGAAACTGCGCCGGGCTTCGACGTCCTCGCCCATCAGGATGGAGAACAGCTCGTCGGCCGCAGCCGCGTCGTCGAGGGTGATCCGTCGCAGCACCCGCACTGACGGATCCATCGTGGTCTCCCACAGCTCCTTGGCGTCCATCTCGCCGAGACCCTTGTAGCGTTGAATACCGTCTTCGGCGTTGATCTTTCGGCCTGCCGCCCGCCCGGCCTCCAGCAATCCGTCGCGCTCGCGGTCGGAGTAGGCGAATTCGGGTTCACTGCGCTGCCACTTCAACTTGTACAGCGGCGGCTGGGCCAGGAACACGTGCCCGTTCTCGATCAGCGGCCGCATGAACCGGAACAACAACGTCAGCAGCAGTGTCGAGATGTGCTGGCCGTCGACGTCTGCGTCGGCCATCAGCACGATCTTGTGATACCGCAACTTGGTGATGTCGAACTCGTCGTGGATTCCGGTGCCCAGCGCGGTGATGATCGCTTGGACTTCAGTGTTTTTCAGCACCCGATCGATGCGGGCCTTCTCGACGTTGATGATCTTGCCCCGCAACGGGAGGATGGCCTGGAACATCGAGTCGCGGCCACTCTTCGCCGAACCGCCGGCCGAATCGCCTTCCACCACATACACTTCCGACTTGCTCGGGTCGGTGGAGCGGCAGTCGGCCAGCTTACCCGGCAACCCGCCGATGTCGGTGGCGCTCTTGCGCCGCACCAACTCTCGCGCCTTGCGGGCAGCGATGCGGGCCTGGGCCGACGACACCGCCTTGTTGACAACCGTCTTGGCGTCGGAGGGATTCGCGTCGAACCAGTGCTGCAACTCCTCGTTACAGATCTTCTGCACGAAGGACTTGACCTCGGTGTTACCCAGCTTGGTCTTGGTCTGGCCCTCGAACTGCGGCTCGCCGACCTTCACCGAGATGACCGCCGCCAGGCCCTCGCGGATATCGTCGCCGGTGAGGTTGGAGTCCTTCTCTTTCAGCAGCTTCTTGTCTTTGGCGTACCGGTTCACCACCGTGGTCAGCGCGCTGCGGAACCCCTCTTCGTGGGTGCCGCCCTCGTGGGTGTTGATGGTGTTGGCGAAGGTGTGCACCGATTCGGAGTAACCGCCGTTCCACTGCATCGCGATCTCGACCTCGTGGCCGGGGCCCTTCCCCGAGAAGTCGACGATCGTGGAGTGGATCGGGCTCTTGGTCCGGTTGATGTGCTTGACGAAGTCGACCAGCCCGCCCGGGTAGTGGAAGGTGCGGTGCTTGACCTTTTGCGGCGCAACGGATTCGGCGACTTTTTCCTCAGCCGACTTCGGGGCTTCGGCGGTGTCGCTGACCACCTCGTCGACGACCTCGTCTTTGGTCACCCGCTCGTCGCTGAGGTTGATGGTCAGGCCTTTGTTCAGGAACGCCATCTCCTGCAGCCGGCGGGCCACGGTCTCGAAGTCGTAGTTGGTGGTCTCGAAGATGTTGGGATCGGCCCAGAAGCGGATGGTGGTCCCGGTCTTCGTGGTCTTGTCGCCCTGCTTGAGCGTGCCGGGAACGGAGTGGTCGTAGGTCTGGAACCACTCGGATCCGTCGGTGCGGATGTCTGCCTCGAGTCGGCTGGACAGGGCGTTCACCACCGACACCCCGACACCGTGCAGGCCACCGGAGACCTGGTAGGCGCCTTCTTCGAACTTGCCGCCGGCGTGCAGAACGGTCATCACGACGTCGACCGTCGGAATGCCGGTGGAGTGCATCGCCACCGGGATGCCGCGGCCGTTGTCGGTGACCTCGACACCCCCGTCTTCGAGGATGCGCACGTCGACCTGGGTGGCGAATCCCGCCATGGCCTCGTCCACCGCATTGTCGACGACTTCCCAGACCAGGTGGTGGAGCCCTCTTTCCCCGGTCGAGCCGATGTACATACCCGGGCGCTTACGGACCGCCTCCAGGCCTTCGAGGACCTTGATCGACTCGGCACCGTACTGTTCTTTGGCAGCCACTAGCGGAACGCTCTCCTTGGTATTTCTCTCCGGCCTCCAGGGCCTGGGACCGTCGGCCCCGCGCGGATCAATTCCACTCTACCGTCAAGCCCGTTCCGGACTGACTCTGCGAGGGCGTTTCTGCACAGCTATTTGCGCCGTGTGGGGAATTTTTCGATCTGTCTTGCGTCCTGACGCTTGACGCCGGAGTTTTCTGCGTTGTGACGGCCCTCAGGGGAATGGACCCGGTGCGTCATCCGTAGGTGTCGCGGGGACCGCGGCCGGAGATGTGCAGCGGACCCTTGCGCCACGATGGCGCGGTCGGCCCGGTGATCCGCAGACTGGTCACCACACCGTTGCCGACCTCCGCCGCGATCTTGGCCAGCACCTGATTCTGGATCAGCCGTAATTGCGTGGCCCAGGCCGTCGACTCGGCCGTCACAGTCAGCACCCCGTCCCGCAGTCCAGTCGGGGTCGCATGCTCGGCGATCTGCGCGCCCACCACCGTCGACCATTGACCGAATACCGCGCCCTCGGCCACCTTTGACGACCACCCCTGCTTTTTGGCCAGGTCGCGGGTCGCGCCGGCGAGGGGCTGCGGATCGCGGGCGTCGGGTCCGGGACCCGACCAGCGCCGGCGGCTACCGGCCCCGGCCGCCCGGCGGGTCGGCGGGAGCCGGCGGCCCCGGCCGACGTCTTTACCCTGGGTGCGCGCGGAGCCGCGGGCCTCTTCCAACGCGCGCCGGACCAGGTCCATGCCTTTCAATCCGCTGAGGTGCTCCGGGGGCGCCGCGCTGTCTTCGGGTTCTTCGTCGCTCACCGCGTCACTCCTCTTCAGGCTCGTGATTCAGTATCGCCGAGGCCGGGCCGCTGTCGTCGTCGTTCAGCGTGATGTCGATACGGTCGGCCAACCAGTCGCTGGGAATGTCGTCGACCACCGCCGCAGTCACCAGCACCTGTTCCGCGGACGAGGCCGCCGCCGCCAGCGCCTCGCGGCGGGCGGCGTCTAGTTCGGCGAACACGTCGTCGAGCAGCAGCACCGGATCGCTGCCGCCGGCGCGCAGCAGCTCGTACGACGCCAGGCGCAAAGCGAGTGCCATCGACCACGATTCCCCATGGCTGGCAAAGCCTTTCGCGGGTTGTTCGCCGAGCCGGAGCTCGAGGTCGTCACGGTGCGGACCGACCAGACACACCCCGCGGTCGAGTTCGGCGTCGCGGCGGGCCGCCATTTTCTCCAGCAGGGCGGTCCGCAGGACATCGACATCGGGCTGGTCGGGATCGATGTCGACGCTGGCGTGATAGACGATCGATGCGGGCCGCGAGGCCGGGGCGAGCAATTGGTAACTCTTCTGGACCTCCGGCGCCAGTTCGTTGACCAGCGCGATGCGGGCCGCCATCAACTCGGCGCCGTGCGTCGCCAGGTGGCCGTCCCACACGTCGAGGGTGTCCAGCGCTCCGTGATCACCACGAAAACGCCCGCCGGATGCCGACTTCAGCAACGCCGTGCGCTGCCGCAGCACTTTGTCGTAATCCGCGCGGATACCGGCCACCCGGGGCCGGCGCACCGCGGCCAGGTCGTCGAGATACCGCCGACGATCACCGGGATCGCCGCGCACCAGCGCCAGATCCTCCGGGGCGAACAACACCGCACGCAGCACCCCTAGAATTTCGCGCGGGCTTCGCACCGGCGACCGGTTGAGTCTGGCCTTGTTGGCTCGGCCGGCGGTGATCTCCAGATCGACGGCGCACTCGCGGCCGTCGTTCACCACGATGGTCGACACCACCGCACGCTGCGCCCCGAACCGGATCAGCGGTGCGTCGGTGGCCACCCGGTGTGATCCCAATGTCGACGAATACCACAGCGCCTCAACCAGATTCGTCTTGCCGAAGCCATTGGAACCGACGAACACCGTCCGGCCCGGAGTCAGCTCGAGATCGACAGTCGACCAAGACCGGAAGTCCCGCAAGCCCAGATGACGGACGTACACCTCGCTACTAACCGGGCAGACGAACCGGCATCAGCAAATACACGTAGTCCGTCTGGATCGCCGGGAAGGGTCCGCTGTCGGTCGGTTGGGTGTCACCGTCACCGGCCGGACGTAACACCGCGGGCCGGCTCGGCGTGGTGAACCCGAACGACACCCGGTCCGAGTGGAGAGAACCCAGACCGTCGGTGAGATACGTCGGATTGAACGCGATGGTGAGTGGTTCACCAGCGAATTCCACCTGGACGTCTTCCTCGGCGCGGCCGACGTCGTCGGCGCCGGCCGACAACCGCAACGTGTCGCCGGAGAATTCCATCCGGACCTGGGCTCCGCGATCAGCGACCAGCGCGACGCGCTTGATGGCCTCGGTGAGCTCCGCGACACCGAGAGTGGCTACCGCCGTGTGCTCGCTGGGCAGCAGCTGCCGGAACTTCGGGAACTCGGCATCCAGCAGCCGGGTCGTGCTGCGCTTTCCATTCCCACTGATGCCAAGGAGCCCGTCCTTGCCCACCGACGGCCCGGCGCCCAGCGACAAGTGCACCTCGGCGCCGTCGGTTCCGCTCTTGGCGGCTTCCGACAGGGTCTTGGCCGGTACCAGCACCGCGGCTTCGACATCCGGTGCAGCGGCCGACCAGGTCAACTCGCGAACCGCCAACCGGAATCGATCGGTGGCGGCCAAAACCACTGACTGCCCCGAGATTTCGACTCTGATCCCGGTCAGCATCGGCAGCGTGTCGTCACGACCGGCCGCGACCGCGACCTGGCTGATCGCCTCGGCGAACACATCGCCCGGCAATGCACCGGTCTCGTCGGGCAGCGTCGGCAACGTCGGGTAATCCTCGACCGCCATCGTCGGCAGGGAGAACTTCGCACTTCCGCAGGCCAGCGAGACCCTGGTGCCCTCGACCTGCACGTCGACCGGCTTGTTCGGCAGCGCCCGGGTGATGTCAGAAAGTAGCCGACCGGAAACCAAAGCTGTTCCCGGAGAAGCAATTTCGGCTGCCAAGCGGACTTCGGCGGAGACTTCGTAGTCGAATCCGGAAATCGTCAGGCCATCATCGGATCCGGTCAGCAACACGCCGGCCAGCACCGGCACCGTCGGCCGAGACGGCAGCGTCCGCGCCACCCACGCCACTGCATCAGCGAAGTCGTCCCGCACCAGGCGGAACTTCAAGTCGGTCAGGCCGACGGCGGTCGTCGCCACGTCCATTGCGTCCCTTCATCACCCCGAACAGCAAGGCTTACTTCAGCGGCTCAACCCCGTGGAATCCCCGCCGACGGACGCCCGTGCCCGTAATCACTCCGACCACCGAACCCGGCCGTCGAACCACAACCGTAGAGCGTCGGAGGCGTTCTTGAAAGCTAATCGAATGCAGTGACACTCGGGGATTTCGAGCCTGGATCACGAGGTGTGGAACGGCTCGTCCCCAACGGCCTTTTCTGAAGAACAAACTTTGTAGGGATTTCAATAACAGTAATAAGGCCTGTGCATGTTGGGGACAGCATGGTGTCTGCGCTGCTGGCGACGCCGGCTGGGTTGTGCATGACACGGGGACGGACTGTGTGGTTTGTGTGCAGCGGTTGGGGATGGGTTGCGACTGTGGACGGATCGGGCGTTCGTAGCGCACATGTCAGCAGTTTGCGCACAACGTCATCCACAGCCTGTGCTGTGACTGGTGGTGACGCCGAGTCCAAAGTTTTTTGAAATTTCCGGGGTTCGAGCAGCACAAAACAGGGCAGGAAGCCCGGTTTTCGGGCAGGGCGATGCCACTCGAGGCTCGAGTTGCGGGCGAAGGATCAGCGCTTGGAGCGCTGGCGGATCCGGGTGGTGAGCTCTTTGACGTGATCGAAGACCTCACGCCGCTCGGCCATCTCGGAAAGGATCTTCTTTTGCGCGTACATCACGGTGGTGTGATCGCGGCCGAATGCCTGCCCGATCTTGGGCAGTGACAAGTCGGTGAGCTCGCGGCACAGATACATGGCGATCTGCCGGGACTGGGCCAGCGCCCGGGTCTTGCCGGGACCACGTAATTCCTCGACCGTGGTGTCGAAGTACTCCGCGGTGGCAGCCATGATCGTGGCGGCGCTGATCTGCATGGTGCTGGCGTCGGCAATCAGATCGCGCAACACGATCTCGGCCAGCGACTTGTCGATCGGTGCCTTGTTCAGCGACGCGAACGCCGTGACGCGGATCAACGCCCCCTCGAGTTCACGGATGTTGCGCTCGACGCTGCTGGCAATCAGCTCCAGCACATCGTCGGGAACATTGAGCCGTTCCATCTGTGCCTTCTTGCGCAGGATCGCGATGCGGGTCTCCAGCTCCGGCGGTTGAACGTCGGTGATCAGACCCCACTCAAACCGCGTTCGCAGCCGATCTTCAAGTGTCGCAAGCTGTTTCGGCGGGCGATCGGACGAAATCACGATCTGCTTGTTGGCATTGTGCAGCGTGTTGAAGGTATGGAAGAACTCTTCCTGGATACCTTCCTTGCCCTCGATGAACTGGATGTCGTCGACGAGCAGCACATCGACGTCGCGATAGCTGCGTTTGAAGGCGACCTTGCGGTCGTCACGCAGGGAGTTGATGAAGTCGTTGGTGAACTCTTCGGTGGAGACGTACTTCACCCGCATTCCGGGGAACAGGCGTTGGGCGTAGTTCCCGGCGGCGTGCAGCAGGTGAGTCTTACCCAGACCGGACTCTCCCCAAATGAACAGCGGGTTGTAGGCCCGGGCCGGCGCTTCGGCGATCGCCAGCGCCGCGGCGTGGGCAAAGCGGTTCGAGGCGCCGATGACGAAGGTGTCGAAGGTGTAGCGGCGGTTCAAGCTGACCCCGGCTGCCGCGTCGGCGGCCTGGCTGTGCGGTCGCTCGGAGAAATACGACGGCCAGCTCTGCTGTGCGCTGGCTAGAGCTTCGCCGTCCTCGTCGATCTCGTCGAGGTCGTCGACCGCCTCATCGAAAGCGGCGTTGGCGCGGTCGTCGGACTCATCGGATGTCAAAGGTGAGATACGCACACCGAGCTCGACCTGCTGGCCGAGCCGGCGACTCAGCGCGTCGGTGATCTGGGTCCGAAGGTGCCGTTCGATCTCGTTCTGGACAAAGCTGCTCGGGACTGACAGCAGAGCGAAGCCTTCGACGATCGTGAGCGGCTGCACCAGATTCAGCCACGCCCGCTGCTGCGGTGTCAGGGGCGGGACGTACGGTCCGCCGTTGAGAACGGCGCCTTCTGTGGAGAGTTCGCCGTTGAGTTCCGAAACGACTGCACTCCAGACCGTCGCGAAGCTGGATCCGGGGTCCTCGGTCAACGACGGGTCCCCCTGCTACGACGTGAAAGTTCTACCAGTAGTGCCGACGACGAACTGTCCACACAGTTATCCACAGGTGTGGAGAGGATAGCGGCCAGCGCATCGCAGCGTACCCCTGACGGCTCGCGGGATCGGCGCTCGAGACTGCCGTTCACAATCGGCTGGCTAGGAGGCCGATCCGCCATCCTTGCTTCGTTGTCCAGCGCCGTTTCGGTGTGAAACAGCACCGCCCGAAGCTAACAGTTTTCCTCGTCCGCGCCAACCGTTCGGCAACATTCGGAGCCGCTTTGGGACGATTGGTCTGACCTCGGTGGCAGGTGTGGCGACAGTGAAGGATCGACGTCGGGCACAGCGGTCCGCAGGTGTGGTTTGACCGGGCGAACAGGGGTCAGTACCCTCATACAGTCGCCCGAAAGTCGGCGATACGGCTGCGATCCGAGCACTTGGCCCGGAGGCCGCGCCGGTCACCAGCGAGACACAAAGCCTATCGAGGCGTCGTGGGGTAGAGCGTGACCCACCGGCAGGGGAAACCGTGCCGGGCACGATGTCAGATGCAGCAAGGAGAGAGTCGTGGCAAAGGGCAAGCGGACCTTCCAGCCGAATAACCGGCGCCGTGCCCGCGTGCACGGTTTCCGCCTGCGGATGCGGACCAGGGCCGGCCGGGCGATCGTGTCGAATCGGCGTGGCAAGGGCCGTCGCTCCCTGACTGCCTGACCGCCTCGGTGTGACGGCGGTGCTTTCCGCACGAAACCGCATGACCAGGTCGACCGATTTCGGCGCGACGGTCAAGCATGGAAGGCGCGCCGCACAGCCGGACATGGTCATCTATATGCGGCATGCCACCGGGGACCCCAAGCTCGGGCTGATCGTTTCGCGGTCGGTCGGATCGGCCGTGCAACGACACGGGCTCTCGCGGCGGCTGCGTCACGTCGGGCGCGACGTCCTGGCGGATCTGAACCGGTCCGAGCACATCGTGATCCGTGCCCTGCCCAGTAGTCGTGACGTCGGCTCGGCCCGATTGAGTGAACAACTCCGGGCGGGATTGCGCCGCATCGAGTCGACAGGCGGCAAGCGGTGAGTGCGATCGCATCCCGGGTGCGCCGCGCTGAATTCGCGATCGCACGAGGCCTGATCTTCGTCATCCAGTTGTACCGGCACATGGTGTCGCCGCTGCGGCTGCCGACATGTCGCTTCACCCCGACCTGCAGTCAATACGCGGTAGACGCCCTGGCTGAGTTCGGGTTGCTGCGGGGGAGTTGGCTGGCGGCGGTTCGGCTCGCGAAATGCGGGCCGTGGCATCGAGGAGGATGGGATCCGATACCTGAGCGCAAGGGTGCCGGGGCTCACGAGTGGGACACCAAAGCGCCGCTAAGGAAGAGTGATTCTGTTGTCGTTTGATTATTTCAGCCTCGACTACTTCTACTATCCGGTCTCGGCGATCATGTGGCTCTGGTACAAGGCGTTCTCGGCCGTCCCTGGGCTGGGCCCGAAGAACTTCGTCACCTGGACGCTGGCGGTGATGTTCCTTGTCTTCACCCTGCGGGCGATCTTGTACAACCCCTTCGTCCGCCAGATCCGGACTACCCGCCAGATGCAGGAACTGCAGCCGCAAATAAAGGCGCTGCAGAAGAAGTACAGCAAGGACCGCCAGCGGATGGCGCTGGAGATGCAGAAGCTCCAGAAGGAACACGGGTTCAACCCGATCCTCGGCTGTCTGCCGATGTTGGTTCAGGTCCCGGTTTTCCTCGGTCTGTATCACGTGTTGCGATGCTTCAACCGAACCTCCAGTGGGATCGGACAGCTAGGCCTGTCGCCCGAGCGCAACCGCTCGTTGGGTAACTACTTCTTCAGTGCGCAGGACGTCGGTCACTTCCTGGACGCCAACCTCTTCGGTGCGCCGCTGGGCGCGAGCATGACTCAGCGCGGTGCGAGCCTCGCGGCGTTCCAGGGCTTCGAATTCAGTCGGCCTGCCGTCGCGGCGGTGGGTGTGCCGGTGATGATCCTGGCCGGCGTCGCCACCTACTTCAACAGCCGGGCATCGGTGGCGCGCCAGAGTGTGGAGGCCGCGGCCAACCCGCAGACCGCGATGATGAACAAGCTGGCGCTCTACGTCTTCCCGCTCGGCGTGGTGGTCGGCGGACCGTTCCTGCCACTGGCGATCATCTTCTACTGGTTCGCCAACAACATCTGGACGTTCGGCCAGCAGCATTACGTGTTCGGAATGATCGAGCGCGAAGAAGAGGAAAAGAAGCGCGAGGCGATCGAGCGGCGGGCGGCCAATGCGCCGGCGCCGGGAGCCAAGCCCAAACGTTCGTCGGGCAAGACGGCGTCGGCAGACGGCAACGGCACGGCCGCCGAACCACCGACACCAGACGCCGGCATTGCCGACCGCACGCCGCGGCCGGGAGCCAAGCCGAAGAAGCAACGCGGCCGCTGACTTTCGCCGAGCGGACACCAGACTTCACCGGGCGACGCCCGGGCACGGGAAGGGAAGACATGACAGAAACCGAAGACGTAACCAAGGGCCACGAAGCGCCGGCACAGGAGGAGTTGGAGGGTGCCACCAACGGCAGCGCTCCGGCCGAGGGTGATGGCGAGGGCGACCAGGAAGAGCGCTTGGTCGCCGAGGGAGAGATCGCCGGCGATTATTTGGAAGAGCTGCTCGACTTGCTCGACTTCGACGGCGACATCGACCTCGACGTCGAGGGCAGCCGGGCGATCGTCAGCATCGACGGCAGCGACGACCTGAACAAGTTGGTCGGCCGCAAGGGCGAAGTGCTTGACGCGCTGCAGGAGCTGACACGGTTGGCCGTGCACCAGAAGACCGGCGTCCGCAGCCGGCTCATGCTCGACGTCGCGAGCTGGCGTCGGCGCCGCCGCGACGAGTTGGCCGCGCTGGGGGACAAGGTCGCCAAGCGCGTATTGGAGACCGGCGAACGCGAAGAACTCTCGCCGATGACGCCGTTTGAGCGCAAGATTGTGCACGACGCCGTGGCGGCGATCGACGGAGTGCACAGCGAGAGCGAAGGCGTCGAGCCGGGCCGCCGGGTCGTCGTCCTGATCGACTAGAGCACGCCGAGTTACATCGATGTAGTTCCGCGGCTCCGTCGGCATCGCGCGCGGGTGGGAAGGAATGTTTCACGTGAAACATCTCGGCCCCGATGATTGCGACGCACCGCCCGCGCCACCGCCTGCTGACGCCGCGGAGACCATCTTCGGCGACCGACTCGAATTGGCGCAGCGCTACGCGGAGCTCCTGGCTTCGGTCGGCGTGGAGTGGGGCCTGCTCGGTCCACGAGAAGTCGAGCGCATCTGGGACCGCCACATATTGAATTGCGCGGTGCTCGCCGAAGTCGTTGAAGCCGGCGAGCGGATCGTCGACATCGGCAGTGGCGCCGGTCTGCCCGGCCTGCCCGTTGCGATCGCCAAACCCGGGGTGCGGGTGGTCTTGGTCGAGTCGATGTTGCGTCGTACAGACTTCCTCCGGCTGGTGATCGATGAGTTGGCACTCGACGTCGAGGTGGTCCGCGGCCGCGCCGAGGATCGCGCAGTGCGTGAGGTGGCGGGTGGGGCTGACGCGGTCACGTCGCGGGCGGTCGCCGCACTGGACAAGCTCACCCGCTGGAGCCTGCCGTTGCTGAGGCCGGGCGGACGGTTGCTTGCCATCAAGGGGGAGCGGGCTCACGAAGAAGTGGTCGAACACCGCCGAATGATGGCCAAGTTAGGTGCGGCGGATGCAAGGGTGGTGGAATGTGGCGTGGGTCTTTTATCCCCACCGACAACCGTGGTGGTGGCCCGGCGGGAGGGGCCGGAAATGGTCCGGAAACCGTCGCGCAAACGATCGAGCAGGGAGAGCCTATGAGCGCGTCGCATGACTCGTTCGGTCCGGACACCGGGGTCCATGTTTCACGTGAAACATCAGAATTCGAGACCCCGATCGGGGCTGCCGCCGAGCGCGCGATGCAGGTGCTGTCGAAGGCGTACAAGCCGCTGCGTCGGCCGGCCCGTCGACGGTTGTTCACGATTGCCAACCAGAAGGGGGGCGTCGGAAAGACGACGACCGCGGTCAACCTGGCCGCCGCCCTCGCGGTCCAAGGACTCCGGACTCTGGTGATCGATCTGGATCCGCAGGGCAACGCGAGCACGGCGCTGGGCATCGCCGATCGACACTCCGGGACACCGTCGTCGTACGAAGTCCTCCTCGGCGAGATCCCGCTCAAGGAAGCGATGCGTCAGAGTCCGCACAGCGAACGGCTGTTCTGCGTGCCCTCGACGATCGATCTGGCCGGAGCCGAGATCGAGTTGGTGAGCATGGTGGCTCGCGAGAACCGCTTGCGCAACGCGCTGGCCGAGCTCGACAGCATCGACTTCGACTACGTCTTCATCGACTGCCCACCATCGCTGGGGCTCCTGACGATCAACGCATTGGTCGCCGCGCCGGAGGTCTTGATCCCGATCCAGTGCGAGTACTACGCCCTGGAAGGTGTCTCGCAGTTGATGAACAACATCGAAATGGTCAAGGCTCACCTGAACCCCGGCCTCGACGTCAGCACGGTCATTCTCACCATGTACGACGGGCGGACCAAGTTGGCCGACCAGGTGGCCGACGAGGTTCGGCGCTACTTCGGTCCGAAGGTCCTGCGGACCGTGATTCCGCGCAGCGTCAAGGTCTCCGAGGCGCCGGGCTACAGCATGACAATCATCGAGTACGACCCGGGTTCTCGCGGTGCGCTGAGCTATCTCGATGCCAGTCGCGAACTCGCGGAGCGCGGTACGACACCCGACGGAGGGGAAGCACGATGAGCCAACCGACGCGTAGAAAAGGCGGCCTCGGGCGGGGCCTCGCCTCACTCATTCCCACCGGACCCGCCGAGGGGGACACGACTTCGGCGGGACTCGGCGGACCGAAGATCGGCTCCGCGGCCGCGGATGTCTTGATGGGCGGTCCGCCGGCTGCGGCGTCCGACATCGGTGCGGTTTACCGGGAGATCGCGCCGACCGACATCGAGCCGAACCCGCGCCAGCCGCGACAGGTGTTCGACGACGAAGCGCTCGCCGAGCTCGTCCACTCCATCCGCGAGTTCGGACTGATGCAGCCGATCGTGGTGCGCGCGCTCAACGCGACGAGCGGACCTCGCTACCAACTCGTCATGGGGGAGCGGCGCTGGCGGGCGGCCCAGACGGCCGGCCTGACCGCCATACCGGCGATCGTGCGCGAAACCGCCGACGACAATCTGCTCCGCGACGCGTTGCTGGAGAACATCCACCGGGCGCAATTGAACCCGTTGGAAGAGGCGGCGGCTTACCAGCAACTGCTCGACGAATTCGACGTCACTCACGACGAACTGGCCGCACGGATCGGCCGGTCGCGCCCGCTGATCTCCAACATGATCCGCTTGTTGCGGCTGCCGATTGCCGTTCAGCGCCGCGTGGCCGCCGGAGTGCTATCGGCTGGTCACGCCCGAGCGCTGCTGTCGCTCGACGCCGGGGCCGAAGCTCAGGAGACGCTTGCCGCGCGGATTGTGGCGGAGGGGCTGTCGGTTCGCGCGACCGAGGAGGCGGTGACGCTGGCCAATCGGGCCGGCCCGAGCGACCCCCCGTCACCCCGGCGCAAGCCGATCCACATGCCCGGCCTCCAAGATGTCGCCGAGCAACTGTCCAGTGCCTTCGACACCCGCGTGACGGTGAGTCTGGGCAAGCGAAAGGGCAAGATCGTGGTGGAGTTCGGTTCGGTGGACGATTTGCAGCGCATTGTCGAGCTGATGAACTCGTCGAAACGATGACCGACCATACCGACCCGTTACGTCACTGTGACATTCTGCGAAATCGAGCCGCGCTGACATGCCAAGAAAACCCGAAATCATCTGCGCAGCAATCGATTTGAGCGGCAGCCACTCGGCCGGCCACCCGGGCGGTTGGCACGGCCCGAAAATCGCCACCCAGCCGGGGTGCGGGCACCCCGAGGCGGGCCGGCGCGGGTATCGCGGTCGTCTCCAGCGGGGTACGCTCGGCTGCGAGGTGGAGCAGCCACCGGTTCGCGGGGAAGCGGGGCCGTCCACGGCCGCACCCCACGGAGGCTCAGGAGTCTAGTGTCCGCTCGAATCACGCCGCTGCGACTCGAAGCCTTCGATCAGCTTCCGAAGCACGCGCGCCGTTGCGTCTTCTGGGAGGTGGACCCCGCGACGCTCGGTGAGCAGAGCCAGCTCGCCGACCCCGAATTCGAAAAAGAAGCCTGGCTGTCGATGGTCATGCTGGAGTGGGGCTCCTGCGGGCAGCTGGCCACTTCGGCGCCGGCCGACGACGAGGCGGAGTCGGCCTGCTTGGGTTACGCGTTTTACGCTCCACCGCGGACCGTTCCGCGGGCTCACCGATTTCCGACCGCGCCGGTGTCCGCCGACGCGGTGTTGCTGACCTCCCTGCGCGTCGAACCCGGGCCGGCCGCCGACGAGTTGCCCCACAGTCTGATCGCGCGGGTGGTCGACGAGTTGGTCCGCCGCGGCGTTCGGGCGCTGGAGGCGTTTGGCCGAACCGAAGCAGTGGCGGACTTGGCCGGCTCACCCAACACCGACCCGGAGCTGTTGCCGGTGCTCGAAGTGCTGGGGGACTGCTCGGTCGAGCAGTGTGTGATCGACGCTCAGTTTTTGCAGGATGTGGGGTTTGTCGTGGTTGCGCCGCACACCTATTTCCCCCGGCTGAGGCTCGAGCTGGACAAGGGCCTCGGGTGGAAGGCCGAAGTCGAGGCCGCCTTGGAGCGACTGCTGGAAACTGCCGCGCTGCGACAGCCGGTCGGCGCGGGAGCGCCCGCTGCGTCGTCGGCGTCGGCGAAGACTAAGAGCCGCTAGCCCGACCGGCTTGCTCCACGGCCAGCTCGTGGGCCAGCAATTCGGCGAATGTGAATGTGCCAGTGGGCCTGTCGTTCTTGCCGAGCAGATACAGCCGCTTGACTGCGGCCAGGATGCCCTCGGCGATTGCGTCCCGGGTCTGCGTGGTGACCAGCATGCCGCGATCGCGTGGGTTGGTGATGTAGCCGATGTCGACCTGCACCGTCGGCATCCGGGTCAGCCGCAGCAGGTCCCAGGTCCGGCCGTGCGTCCGGCAATCCCGTAAACCAGTGCGCGCCACCACTTCTCGCTGAATGAAGTCGGCCAGATTGCGGCCGATCGTCGACACCGAGCCGTGTGAGTTGCCGAAGTAGAACGAGGCGACGCCGCCGGCCGACGGGCTGGGCTGCGTCTCGCAGCGCAGGCTGATCATCAGGTCGGCGCCGACGGCATTGGCGGTGGCCGCGCGCTCGTGATCGGACGGGCTGCGGTTGGTCGGCCGCGACAGGAAGGTCTCCATGCCGATTGCCGTCATCCGGCCTTCGAGCCGACTTCCCAAGTCCCACAGGATGTCTGATTCGCTGATCGGGCCCGCCGGGCCGTGTGCGATCAGGCCGTGGTCGTTGCCACCGCGGCCCGGGTCGATGATGATCCGCTTACCGGACAATTTGGGGCCCGACCGGCGTACCAGCTCTTCCTCGCGGATCGCGTGTATCGAACCGCCGGTGACCCGTGAACTGAGAAAGTACAAGGAGCGCAACGTCTCTGGGCCGCAGATGCCGTCGGCGTACAGCCCGTATTCACGTTGGTAGGACATCAGCCCGGTGTGGGTCTGCAAGCCGAAGTAGCCGTCGACCAAGCCGGTGTAGAAGCCGAGGTCCTGCAGCCGGTTCTGCAGGGTTGCGACGTCATCGCCGTACATCGGGGCGCCGAACTGGTGATGCAGTGTGCGGGCACCCAATCGGTAGGACGCCTCGCGCAACGCGCGGTTGGTGGCCTCGCCGACGATGCCGTCGACCAGCAGGCCGCGATTCTGCTGAAACGCCCGTACCGCATGGTCGAGCTCGTCGTCGAACACGTCGACGGCGACGTGTCGCCCGGTGCTGAGATCGTCATCCGCACTGACGAGATGCCCGAGCGCCGCCAACGACTCTCGGATCTCGGTGACGGCCGCACTGCGGTCACCACGGCGCAACTGATCGCCGTCACCGCCATGCGGTCTTGACATTGCAGAGCCTCCGGTGAGCCGTGTGAGCAGCCCTGCCGCTTCCTGACAGGCTTGGCGATATTCTCTCAGACGCTCGAGGATTTCGGTAAAACGCCAGGCCACCCGCGCCGAGGTTTGACCAGCTAGCCGACCCCGGGCACGGCTTCGGAGAGCTCCCGCAGCAGGGCCGCCTTGCCCTTGGCGCCGACGATGCGTTTCACCGGCTCGCCGTCCTTGAACAAGATCAGCGTCGGGATCGACACCACGTCGAAATTGCGGGCGGTCTCCGGGTTGGCGTCGACGTCGAGCTTGGCGACGGTCAGCTGCCCGGCGGCGTCTTTGGCGATCTCGGCGAGCACCGGCGCCACCATCTTGCACGGGCCACACCAGGTTGCCCAAAAGTCAACCAGCACAGGCGTACTGCTCGCCAATACATCGCCTGCGAAGGATGCGTCAGAGACATCTACGGGCGTACCTGAAGAATCGGTCATCGCATGTACTCCAATCAGAGGGTCGCGGCCGCCGGTTCTCCGACGGATTGGGTCTGGGTGCGCTCACCCGGCTCCGCATGCTCGGCGAGCCAGCGCTCGGCGTCGATCGCGGCCGAGCAGCCGGTGCCCGCGGCGGTGATCGCCTGCCGGTAGGTGTGGTCGACCAGGTCGCCGGCGGCGAACACGCCGTCGAGTGAGGTGTAGGTGGTGTGGCCGCGGACCAGCACGTAGCCGTCGTCGTCGAGGTCGACCTGGCCGCGGACCAGCTCCGAGCGGGGGTCGTGGCCGATCGCGACGAACACCCCGGTCACCGGCAGGGTGGATTCCTCGCCCGTCTCCGTGTCGCGCAGCTTGAGGCCGGTGACGGTGTTCTCGCCCTCGACCGAGACCACCGCTTTGTTGGTGGCGAATGCGATCTTGTCGTTCGCGCGGGCCCGGTCGAGCATGATCTTCGAGGCCCGGAACTCGTCGCGGCGGTGCACCAGGGTGACGCTGCGGGCGAATTTCGTCAGGAACGTCGCCTCCTCCATGGCCGAGTCTCCACCGCCGATCACGGCGATGTCCTGGTCCTTGAAGAAGAAGCCGTCGCAGGTGGCACACGAGCTCACGCCCCGGCCGAGCAATTCCTGCTCACCCGGTACGTGCAGGTAACGCGCGGCCGCGCCCATCGCCAGGACCACGGCCCGGGCTTGCAGTGTCTCGCCCTCGGACGTGGTCACCGACTTCACCGGGCCGTCGAGCGACACCGACTCGACGTCTTCCATCCGCAGGTCGGCGCCGAAACGAAGCGCCTGCTCGCGCATCTGGTCCATCAATTCGGGGCCCTGGATACCGTCGCGGAATCCGGGGAAGTTCTCGACCTCAGTCGTGGTCATCAGCGCACCACCGAAGGCAGTGCCCTCGAACATCACCGGCGCCAGTTGCGCGCGCGCGGCGTAGAGCGCCGCGGTGTAACCGGCGGGCCCGGAGCCGACGATGATCAGGTCGTGAACGGTGCTGGTTGAGGAACTCATACCAACCTTTCCGATACGTGAAACCGCTGTAGTGCACTAGAACGCCAGGGTAAGCGGTGCTGTTCCCGCGACATTACGGCCGGTGGACGATCCTGTCAGCCGACAGGCCGGTGTTCACCGAACTGCAGGTCGGCGCGACCGCGAGCGCGGCCAAGGCGTCTGGCGCGTCGCTTGGCAGTACCAGCAGGACGGCCGGGCGGCCGGCCACCTCGATCGGGCGGGCGCCGAGCACGCGGGTGTTCGCCGGGTAGCCGAGGCCGGCCAGGCAGGAGGCCAGACGGCGCGTCTCGGCCAGCGGCCCGAGGTCCGGTGCGCGGTCGAGCAGCGCGACGATGTCCTGGTCCGACAACGGGATGGTGTTGGGCGGGCGGGACACCGTGATGTGTTCGATGGTGGTGGGCCGGCTCGGCAGTGGTTCCGGGGCGGTGAGCAGCGCCGAAACGCCGAGCCAGGCGGCGACTGCGGCCGCCGTGAGACCAGCCGCCGCGACCGCGGTCCGCGCCCGGCCGGGGAGCCGTCCCCGGGGCACGGCGTGGGCAGCGCCGTCGGCGCGCAGGCCCGCGGTGATCGTATCGACGACGGCGGGGTTGACGGGCGGCGCGGACCCGGCCCCGAGATCGCCGAGGTCGCGGCGAACGCGGTTCAGCGCCGCCATCGTCTGGCGGGCCTCGGGATCGTCGCGCACGCGCTGACGCAACCGGGCTGCCGTCTCGTCGTCGAACAGTCCTGCCTGCAGGTCGGCGAGAGTCTCCGTATTCAGCGGCAGACCATCAGGGTCGACGACGTCCATCCGCCCCAGTGTCCGTCATCCGGCGCGGGCGCGGCTAGCCGGCCGGACGGTGCGGAGCCGAATCGGTCTGCAGATAACCGAGGGTCACGGCCAGACGCGCCCGGGCCCGCGCGCAGCGGCTCTTCACGGTGCCTTCGGCCACCCCCAGCAGCTGGGCGGTGTCAGCGACCGAATAGCCGTGCATGTCGACGGCCACCACGGCGGCCCGCTGCTCGGCAGGCAGCCGCATCAACGCCTGCTGCACGGTGATCGCGGTGTCCACCTGCGCGGTCCGATCCGGAACCGGGTACACGTCGTCGAGCACGGTGGTCAGGTGAGTCTTGCTGCGGCGCAACCGATCCAGGCAGGCGTTGACGACGATGCGGTGCAGCCAGCTGCTGACCGCGGCGTCGTGCCGGAAGGTGCCGGCGCCGCGATGCGCGGACGCCATGGCCTCTTGCAGCGCGTCTTCGGCGTCCTCGACGGACCGACTGGTCAGCCGCGCCACCCGGTGCAGTTGCCGGTGGTGACGGCGGAAGAGCTCGGCGAAGGCGAAACGATCCCCGGCGACGTGCGCCGCCAGCAGTTCGGCATCACTGCGTTGCTCAGGCGATGGCCGCCGAATCCGTTGCGCGAAGCCCACTCTGCGGACATTAGCCAATCACCCGTTGCCGGGCACTTCACTCGGCCGGCCCTGTCAGGACTTGGCTTGCACGGTGACTTCGGACAGGCTGCTGCGGCTCTGCCCGTTGGTCGTTCCGAGCGTGGGAATCCAGACCAGCACGTACTGGGTGGGCGAGGACGCGTTGACCTGGATGGTGTTGTGCCCCGGGTGCATTGCGGTCGGCTGGCTCAGCACTGCGGTGTCCTCGAGCTTGCCCGGGGTCGCCGTCGACGACGAGCGGATCTGGATCTTGGTCCCGTTGCTGGGCACGTCGACGTTGACGGCCCCGACCACGGTGGGCTGCGGAAGCTGCACCAGCAGGCCGACACCGCTCTTGAAGCCCGGGAAGGGAACCGGGTCGTGGTAGACGTCGGTCTCCCAGGCGGTCCCCGGGCTGCCGTCGATCGCGAGCGCGGCCGAAGCGGGATTGTCGGGTTCACCACCGGGCGAGAACACCGTGGCCGCCACCGGCTTGACGACGTTGCCCGCCGCGCCGCTGGTGCTCGACGACGAGGGCCCGTTGAGACCCAGTTGGTCTTTGTCGAGTCCGCCGACGTCGCTGAACATCTTGCTCAGTACGGAGGCAAGAATCAGCAGCGCCACCACGATGATCAGAGCCCCGGCCCCGATCCCGATCGTGACGGCCCGGCGCCGGCGAAGGCGCGACTGCGTCTCGTCGCTGTCGGCGGCACGTTCACGGCCGGCTCGCGCGGGAGCCGGCGGCGGCACGGCCTCGTCGATCGGGGCGAGCAGCTCGGTCCGGTCGGCCACCACCGTGGCTTGTTGCAGCAGATTCAAAAGGGTTGCGGCGCTGCGTATCCCACCGTCCAGCTGGATCGAGTGGGTGGCTGCCGCCGAGATCTGGAACGGGATGGCTTCGTCGATCGAACTCGGATCCAGGACCTGCCCGGCGGAGTCGCGCGGGGCGGGCGAAAGTCCGCTGGGCGCGCCGGACTCCGGCAGCGGCCACTTGTTGACCAGCAGCGCGTACAGGGCCGCGCCGATCCCGCGAATGTCGTCTTCGGGGCTGATGTCGGGCATCGTCGCCGGGAACGCCAGCACGACGTCGCCTTCGATGCTGACCCGCACCCGGCCCGGATGATCGATCGACAAGGCAACGCCCGAGTGGTGGGCGGCCTCGGCCGCCGCGGCCAGCGTCTGCATCGCCCTCGACGCACCCGCGGCGGACGGCGAGGTGTCCGCCACCTCCTGCAGGGAGCCGCCGCGGACCCACTCGGTGACGACCAGACCGCCGGTGCCGGTGTGCACCACGTCGAGAATGCGCGCGATGCCGATCTTGTCGATACGGCTCAATTTCATTGTGCGAGCCAAGATTTCGCGGATCTGCTCGTCTGGGAGGGCTCCGTCGGGGTCCACGAACGTCAGCGCTACCTGCCGATTCAGCGCGGTGTCCAGCGCCTGCCAGAACTGCAGGTGCGGCGCGCCGCCGTGAAACACCAGCAGGCGGTAGCGACCCCGGGCGATGCTGGCGCCGGGCACCAGCTGCTGTTCGTCCGCCGGCGCTGAGGCCCCCGATTCCGCGGGGCTCGATGCGTCGAAACCGATCGGGTCGCCGGCGGTGAAGGCGGTGGTTTCGAGGTCGGCGTCCGAGGCGTCACCGTTCGCGGGTTGCGCCGGCACCGCATCGGCGACCTGGAGCTCGGTGGGCACGTCGGGGTGGAAGTCGTCGGCCAGCGGCGGCGCGGCGGCACGGGTCGGACCCGCGAAGTCGGATCCGGAGGTCGGCGCGGGGGACTCGGTGACAGCTTTGGCCGAGGTGCTGTCCGATGAACCGTCGGTCATCCGCGCTCCTCTCCCCGTTCCCTCCCCGGTTGATTGCTCAGGACGCCGGAATCCTGGTTTCGGATGCCCCGCCGGCGCTGTTGAAATCCTGCGCTCAGGGTACGTGACGACACCGGGGCGCAACAATTGCTCTCCGCCGCTGGACCGGCCGGCGCCGACGCTGGCTGACCTGGCAGAAGACGGCGGCGTCGGCCCGGGAGCAGGGTGGGTCGGCACCGGTGGCCGGCGGGCGGGGGTCAGGCCGGTCCAGCGGCGCAGCACGGCCAGCGCCGCGACCGCCTCGGGCACCTGGCCGCGCACCATGACGACGGCGATGACCGGCAGCATGATCGACGCGAGCACCACCAGCCGCAGCAGCGAGCCGGCGCCGCCGCCGTAAGCGGTCAACCGCTGCATGCCCAGCAGGACGTCGATCACGTAGGCAATCAGGCCGGCCAGCAGCGCCGCGGTGGCTGTCACCAGGATGGTGCGCACCTCCGCCAGACCGAGCAGGTGGCCGCCGTTGGGCCGCAACGCATTGCGGAGCAGGACGTAGCCGACGACCGCGCCGGCCACGAAGCCCAAACCGTTGGCCAGGCCGAGGTAGCCCGCGACCAGGTCGGGGTTGGCGGTCAGGTGCGGAGCGAGCAGTGAGGCGGCGATCTTGACGATCGTGATCACCACGATGATCACGATCGGTATCCACGGCTGCTCGCGGGCGTAGAAGACTCGCAACTGCAACAGGACCACGGCGTAGGGGATCAGGGTGAACGCCGACATCGCGATCGCCGCGCCCAGGTGACCGGCGTCGAGGTCGCCGAAGTGGCCGTAGGCGAACAGCGCGCTGCCCATCGCCGAACCGCCGACGGTCATGAACGCCACCGTCGGGATCAGCGTGATCATGGTCAGCCGAATCGCCAGCGACAGGTCGGCGAGCACGGCGCCGGTGTCGTCGGCGGCGGCGTTGCGGCTCAACCGGGGCATCACCACCGTCAGCACCGTCACGCCGATCATCCCGTAGGGCAGCATCAGCACCAGCCAGGTGTAGTTGTAGATGGCCGGGCCGGCGGCGGCCGCGGAGCTGGCGATCTGGTTGGTGACGATCAGGCCGATCTGGCTGATCAGGACGTACAGCACCATCGCCGCGGCCATCGCGCCGAAGCGCTTGAGCCGGTCGTCGACGCCCCACAGCGGGCGAAGGCTGATCCGGTGCCGGCGGATGGCCACCACCAGCACCGCGGTCTGCGCGAACACCCCCAGCGTGGTGCCGATGCCGAGCACCAGCAGCTTCGCGTTGCCCATCTCGACCGGGTCGACGGACAGCTGCCCCGGCGCGGCGAGGTAGGCCCCCAGCGTGGCGATCGCGACGACGTTGTTGAGCACCGGCGCCCAGGCCGGCGGCCCGAACACGTTGCGGGTGTTCAGTATTGCCATGAACACCGAGGACAGGCCGTAGAAGATCACCTGCGGTAGCAGCAGGTAGGCGAACGCGACGGTCAGTGGTTCGTTGACCTGAGGGTTGCGGCCCAGCATCAGCTGTACCAGCAGCGGCGCGGCCGCCACCGAGAGCAGCGTGGTGGCCAGCAGCAGGGTGGTCGCCAACGTCACCAGGCGCCGCACGAACGCCGCGCCGCCGTCGGCGTCGTCCTGCTCGGCGCGGGCCAGCACCGGCACGAAGATCGCCGTGAACGTCGCTTCGAGCACCAGCGCAGCGACCAGGTTCGGCAGCTGATTGGCCACGGTGAACGAGCTGGACAGCGCGGCTCCCAGCAGCGCGGCCAGCAAGACGATCCGGGCGAAGCCGGTGACGCGGCTGACCAGGGTGGCCAGCGCCATGCCCCAGGACCGGGACACCAGCGCGGCATCGGACAGCTCGGGGCGGGGCTGCGGCGCGGCGCCCTGCGCCGTCAGGTGGCCGGTCGGCGGCAGCGGCCCGGTCGGCGGTCCCGGACTCCTCGTGACCCGGGCCGGCAACGGCCGCGAGGGCGGAACGGCCCGGCTCATCCGCTGTGCTCTTCCTCGCTCGCGTAGCCGGCGTCGGCGGCGTCCGGACGATCGAGGTCGGCGGGGTCGGGTTGGCCGCGGAAGCGGTGCCACAGGCGGCGTCCGGCCAGCGCGACCAGGACCGCGGCCGCGCTCATCGTGATGGCGAACAGCACCTTGCCGTAGGCGTTGGAGTGCACGGACAGCCGGACCGGCTCGCCGAGCGGCACGCCGCCGGGGGTGCGCAGCACGGCGTCGATCGCGACCCGCTGGGTGAAGTTGACCTCGATCGGAACGCGCATCGGGAGGTATCCCGGCGGCAGCTCGATCTCGCCGGGATCGGTCACCGTCATCCCGGGCGGCACGTCCAGGTGCAGCCGCACCCGGATCGGCACCGCCAAGCCGTTGTGCAGCGCCAACGGCAGCGGGCTGTGTTCGGTGGCCAGCGTGTACGTCCCGGTGGGGGTGACGATCGTGACCGCGCCGAACAGATCGTCGAGCGCATGTCCGAGCACGTCGAGCCGCTGCTGGGCCAGCCCGTTGCGGGTGTCGGGCCGATCGGCCTGGCTGATGGCCCGTAGCAGGTCTTCGCGTAGCGGCGCGGTGTAGCTGACGCCGGTCAGGCCGGAGCGCAGGTCGGTGGTCAGGGCGGCGGTCAGGCCGGCCAGCCGGCCCATCTCGCCGGTGATCTTGCCGATGACGGCATCGCTGAACCGGCCGCGCCCGCCGCCCTCGGCATCCGGCTGCGGCGTTCCGTTCACCGGGGGGACCGCCGAAGCCTCGGCGAGCAGCGCCGGCAGCGGGCGGGGCACGGCGAGGCCGGAGTGGACGGCCGTCGCGAGGGTGTTCATGATGGCGCCCGCGTCGTCGGGCCGCAGGTTCCAGTTGGTGGGCGGCAGCAGGACCTGGGCGCGCGGGTTGACCTTTGGCTGCAGGGCACGCCACAGCATCGAGGCCAGCGCATCCTGTCGGCGGGCGGTGTCGGAGTCGTGCCGCAGCCGGATGAGCAGGTCGGGGCTGAGATAGCCGGGCGCGACCGGGTCGGTGCCGGCCGCGGCGAACGCAGCACCCACGGCCGGGTCGAACGGCGCCAGCACCACCTGCGGCGACAGTCGTCGCGCCGCCGTGTCCGGGGTCGACGGCAGCGGGGTGTTCGAATCGCCGGCGACGGAGGCGGCCGGGGCGATCACCACCGTGTTGCCGTTGGCGCTCAGCAGGTCGACGCCGCGCCGGGTCAGCGAGCCGTCCGGGATCAGGGTGGCGCCCCGGACCGCGACGACGCCCAGGATCTGGTCGACGATGTCGCCGGCTCCGCTGGTCGCGGCGGCGCTGAGGCCGGGGTCGCCGACGCGCTGCACAGCGTCCAGGTCGGCCTGGGCGTAGGTCAGCGGCGATACGCAGATCCGGTGCGCCAATTCGCGCAGCCGGTTCAGCCAGGCGGTCGCCGCGGCCTGACCGGTTCCCGGATGCGTCGGTGACCCGGGTTCCTGTGCGGGGCCGGCTGCGGTGTCGGAGACGACGTAGCCCGCTGTCATCGCGTTGACGGTCACCAGCAGGTCCGGGTCGACGGCCAGACACACCGTGCGGCTCACGGCGCCGTCGGGATCCACGTCGTGGCTGGTGGCGAACTCGGCAGCGGACAGCAGCACGTCGAGTCGACCACCGGTGGCCAACGACCCGGCCAACTCGTCGTCCATCAGTCGCACTGGAATCGACCCGCCGGGGACCCCGGGTGCCAACCGCGGCCGGTCCGCCAACGGCCACAGCATGGTGACCGGCACGGGCTTGGAGGTGTCCGGCGCGACGACGGCCGTCAACGCATCCCCGGCGGTGTTCAGCGGGTCGGCAGGCACGCCCAGCACCGGCAGCAGAAAGCGGGCGTTGTCCAGCCGCGCCGGCTCGCCGTAGTCGGGTGTGCCGTTGACGTTGACCAGCAGCGGGTAGACGCCGGGCGCGGTGATGTCCAGCGAATGTTTGTCCGCCGACCGCATCGGCACCGACAGCGAGAACTTGGCCTTCTGGCCGCGTTGCAATTCGGGGGACACCGTCGCGAAGTCCATGGCGGCCTCGTACTGGTCGGTGTCGCCGTCGAGGTTGGTGCGCAGACCCGACGAATTGGGCACCGAGGGCGCATGTTCCAGTCGGATCATCACGTCGTGGACCGGCCGGTCGCCGATATTGGTGACGGTGCCGGCGACGGTCACCGTCGGGTCGCTGGTGGTGGTGACCTCCTGCGGGGTGACCTGGTCGATCCGGATCTGAACGAACGGCGTGGCCCCCGGTTCACCGGCCGCGGCGGTCGGAACCACGCCGATGCTCAGGCCGGCCAGGATCGCGGCGACCGCCAGCAGGCGCGACACGACGAACCGCCGGAGTCGCGGTGCCGTCGGACCGCTGTTGATCCCCGGGTGGCTTTCCCACCTCGAATTACTCTGCATCGTTGTCGGCGGTTACGGCGCGGGACCGCGACCGTTGTTTCGGCCCCGGACGGGCTCGTCGGCCCGGCGGACGCGGGTACGTGAGTGGGTCTGCGGTCGTCGCCGCGGTGTGCTGGGCGGCAACGGCGGAAGCGCGGCCGGACCGTCGCTCTGCAGTTTGTCGATCAGCTCGTCGGCCACCTCGGCCAGTTTGCGCTCGTCGGCGTAGGCCAGTCGGGACGGCAGCTCGGGGATCGGCACCCACGCCACCTCGGCGACCTCGACGTCCTCGTCGGACAGCTCACCGCCGGAGAAACGCATCAGGTAATGATGAACGGTCTTGTGCACCCGCCGTCCGTCGGTGACGAACCAGTAGTCGATGCGGCCCAGCGCTGCCAGGACGCTGCCCTGAATCCCGGTCTCCTCGGCCACTTCCCGGATCGCGGTCTGTTCTGCGGTCTCGCCCTGTTCGATGTGACCCTTGGGCAGCGACCACAACATCCGGCCCCGCCGGTCGACCCGTCCGATCAGTGCCGCCAGCTGTTCCTCCCGGGGGCGATCGATGTTGTCGATCACCAGCCCGCCCGCCGAAGTCTCGTGCACCGTGCGCAGCCGCTCGGCAGAGCGACGCGCGGGACGGCGCGGTCCGGATTTCGCGGGTGTGGCGGGCGCGGACGCTGCCGCCGCCTCGTTGCTGGATGTGGCTTCGCCGGATCCTGCCGAGCGCCGACCGCGGCGCCTTCCCCGGCGCCGACGCGGTTGCGGATTTTCGCCGTCGGACACCTAAGCGATGGTAGCTGGCGTGCTGAGACGCTCTGGGCACACTCGCCGGTAGTGAGCTGCGGGATCAGGCCGGACTATCCTCGCTCCGTGCCCGAAGAGCCCCAGGACGCCGAGCTGTTGGCCGCCGCCCAGGTGGCGTTGAACGGCCACGCCAAAATCCTGCGCCAGCTCGGCGCGCTGTTCGCCGACGCCGGTCACGAGCTCCACCTGGTCGGCGGTTCGGTGCGCGACGCCGTGCTGCAACGGCTGAGCAACGACCTGGACTTCGCCACCGACGCGCGCCCCGAGCAGCTGCAGAAGTTGCTGCGGCCGTGGGCCGACGCGCTGTGGGACACCGGGATCGAATTCGGCACCGTCGGCGCCGAGAAGCACGGTCAGCGCCTGGAGATCACCACGTTCCGGGCCGACCGCTACGACGGCGTTTCACGCAACCCGCAGGTCCGCTTCGGCGACTCCCTCGACGACGACCTGGTGCGCCGCGACTTCACCGTCAACGCGATGGCGGTACGCGTAACAGCCTCTGGCGCAGCCGAATTCGTCGATCCGCTGGGTGGTTTGGCCGCATTGCGGGCCCGGGTGCTGGACACCCCGGCAGCTCCGTCGGTGTCCTTCGGCGACGACCCGCTGCGGATGCTGCGTGCCGCACGGTTCGTCTCGCAACTCGGTTTCAGCGTGGCCCCGCGGGTGCTCGAGGCCATCCTCGACATGGCCCCGCAGCTCGAGCGGATCACCGTCGAACGGGTCGCGGCTGAGTTGGACAAACTCCTCCTCGGCGCCGACCCGGTGGCCGGCATCGACCTGATGGTGCAGACCGGGATGGGCGACGTGGTGTTGCCCGACGTGGGTGGCATGCGGATGGCCATCGACGAACATCACCAGCACAAGGACGTCTACGAGCATTCGCTCACCGTGCTGCGGCAGGCGGTCGCGCTCGAGGACGACGGGCCCGATCTCGTTTTGCGCTGGGCGGCGTTGCTGCACGACATCGGCAAGCCCGCGACGCGTAAGCACGAGTCCGACGGCGGGGTCAGTTTTCACCACCACGAGGTGGTCGGGGCCAAGATGACCCGAAAACGGTTGCGCGCGTTGAAGTATTCGAAGCAGTTGATCGACGACGTGTCGCAGCTGGTGTATCTGCATCTGCGGTTTCACGGCTACGGCGGGGGCAAGTGGTCGGACTCGGCGGTGCGCCGCTACGTCACCGATGCGGGCCCCCTGTTGCCGCGGCTGCACAAGCTGGTTCGGGCCGACTGCACCACGCGCAACAAGCGCCGCGCGGCCCGGCTGCAGGCCAACTATGACGATCTGGAAGCCCGGATCGCCGAGCTGGCCGCCAAGGAAGACCTGCAGCGGGTGCGCCCGGACCTCGACGGCAACGAGATCATGCAATTGCTCGGCATCCCGGCCGGCCCGCAGGTGGGGGAGGCGTGGCGGTACCTCAAGGAGTTGCGGCTGGACCGCGGGCCGCTCTCCCGCGAGGAGGCGATCGCCGAACTGACGGCGTGGTGGCAGGCACGCGGGAACCCGTGACCCCGCCACGTCGTCGGATCAGTCATGGAGTACTGCCTGAGCGCTGGTGACGGCGCAGCCAATATGTGGAACCACGGGCCGGATCTCGACCTCGACGGCGACGGTCGGCTCGACGCGGTCGGCTTGGATCTTGACCACGACGGGCTGGCCGACGATGCGCTGGCCGACCTGGACGGCGACGGGATCGCCGATCACGCCGTGCTCGACCTCGGAGATGTCAGCGGCACCGGCGAACGCTGGTTCACCGACGACGGCACCGGCATCTGGGGTGTCGCCGCCGAACGGCCTACGCGCCCGGCGTCCGGCCTGCGCTGGTTCGGACTCGACGGTGTCGAGCACACCGGCAAGCCGCTGAGCGAGTTCGGTGACGACGTGCCCGGCGGGGTGAGGCTGGTGGACAGCGACGGCAACGGCCTGGCCGACCGCGCGCTGGTTGCCGGTGCCGACGGGGTGACCGGTTACGTCGACACCGACGGCGACGGCCGCTGGGACGTCAAGCTCACCGACACCGACGGGGACGGCTCCGCCGACGCGGCCAGCCCGCTGACGCCCAAAACGTAGGTCCCTGTGCGCTGGGGCCGCCCGGTACTGTGACGGCCCATGACCGCCGATTTGTCGCGCCCGGATTCGGTAGGCGCAGCTCTGACCGAGATCCTCCGCGATGACCTCAACATCGACGTCAGCCGGGTGACCCCGGAGTCGCGGCTGGTGGATGATGTCGGCCTGGACTCGGTGGCGTTCGCGGTGGGCATGGTCGCGATCGAGGACAAGCTCGGCGTGGTGGTCAACGAGCAGGAACTGTTGGGTTGCGACACGGTCGGCGACCTCGAGAACGTCATCCGGGCAAAGGTCCCGGTCGACCGGTGAGCGTGCTGGCCACCGCCCTGTCCAGGGCGATGCGCACCTCAGCTCACGACCTGGTGGTCTTCGACAAAGAGGCCGACGACTGGACTCGGCGGCCCTGGTCGCAGGTCCACGCCCGCGCGGAGGGCATCGCGGCCCGGATCCTCGATCAGCCGGCCGGCGCGGTCGGCCTGGTCGGCGAACCGACCGCAGACTTCGTCGCGGCCATCCACGCCACTTGGCTCACCGGTCAGAGCCTGTCGATCCTGCCCGGCCCGGTGCGCGGCGCCGACCCACAACGGTGGGCCCAGGCCACCCTGACGCGCTTCGCCGCCATCGGGGTGCGCACGGTGATCACTCACGGCGACGAACTCGCGCTGCTGCAAGGCCACGAGGGCGGGCCGACGGTCGTCGACCTCACCACCGTCGCGCATGAACCGTCGATTAGCTTCACGCCCGTCGAGGCCGCGCCCGGAGTACCGGCGATCCTGCAGGGCACCGCCGGCTCGACCGGTAGCCCGAAGACCGCGCAGTTGTCTCCCGAGGCGGTCCTGAACAACGTCAACGGCCTGCTGACCCGCATCGGTGTCGACCCGGCGGTAGACGGCGGCTGCACCTGGCTGCCGCTCTACCACGACATGGGCCTGACGTTTCTGCTCAGTGGCGCGGTAGGCGGGACGCCGGTCTGGCTGGCCCCGACGTCGGCGTTCACCGCGTCGCCGTTCCGGTGGCTGCGCTGGCTCAGCGAAAGCGGGATGTCGCTGTCCGCCGCGCCCAACATGGCCTACAGCATGATCGGCAAGTACGCCCGGCTGGTGTCCGATGTGGATCTCGGACGGGTGCGCTTCACCATCAACGGGGGAGAGCCGGTCGACTGCGCGGGTATGGAGCGGTTCGCGGAAGCGTTGCAGCCCTTCGGTTTCAACGCCGGCGCGTTGGCCCCGTCCTACGGGCTGGCCGAGTCCACCTGCGCGGTGACGACCCCGCCGCCGGGGCGAGGTCTGCGGTATGACGAAATCGATTCCGGCACAACTGAACCGCAGCGGCATGCCTGCCTGGGCGAGCCGATCGACGGCATGGAGATCCGGGTCAACCCGGAGTCCGGGCATTCCGCGGAAGTGCCGGGCCGCGACGTCGGCGAGATCGAAATCCGTGGCACGTCGATGTTCTCCGGGTATCTCGGCGACACCCCGGTACAACCCGGCGCCTGGTTCCCGACGGGAGACCTCGGTTACCTCACCGACGACGGGCTGGTCGTGTGCGGGCGGGCCAAGGAGATCATCACCGTCGCCGGGCGCAACGTCTTTCCCGCCGAGATCGAACGGGTCGCCGCCGAGATCCGCGGCGTGCGTGAGGGAGCGGTGGTCGCAGTCGGCACCGACGACGACGCCACCCGGCCCGGTCTGGTGATCACCGCCGAATTCCGCGGACCCGACGAGGCCGGTGCCCGCAGCGAGCTGGTCGCCAAGGTGGCCTCCGAGTGCGGCATCGTGCCGGCCAACGTGGTGTTCGTCCGCCCGGGAACGCTGCCGCGCACCTCGTCGGGAAAGCTGCGGCGCCTCGAGGTCAAGCGCAACCTGGCGGCGGCCACCACATGACCGACGCGCTGAGTCTCGACGAATACCGGGCCTTGCTCGACGACGTGTTCAACGACGACGTCCTCAAGTGGACTGCGGAAGCCGAAGAGAGCGAACGGTTTCCGCGCAAGCTGATCGAACACCTGGGGCAGCGTGGCGTGTTCGAGCAGAAGTGGCTGGGTGGCCAGCACCCCGACGTGGCCAAGCTCGTCGCGCTGGCGATCGCGCTCGGAAAGCTCGGCTCGGCGGGTATCGGCGTCGGCGTCAGCTTGCACGACTCGGCCATCGCCATCCTGCGCCGCTTCGCCCGGTCGGATCATCTCAAGGACATCTGCGAGCAGGCGATCCGCGGCGAAGCGGTGCTGTGCATCGGCGCATCCGAAGAATCCGGCGGCTCGGACCTGCAGATCGTCGAGACCGAAGTCCGTTCTGTCCGAGACGGATTCGAAGTCAAAGGGATAAAGAAGTACGTCTCGCTGTCGCCGGTGGCCGACTACATCATGGTGGTCGGCCGCGGGGTGGACGACAACTCGACCTCCCGGCACGGCAACGTGCTGCTGATCGCGGTGCCGACCGAGCAGACCGAGATCCAGGCGCCGTACCGCAAGGTCGGCGCCGGTCCGCTGGACACCGCCGCGGTGCACATCGACACCTGGGTGCCCGCCGACGCGCTGATCGCCCGCCCCGGAACGGGTTTGGCGGCGATCTCCTGGGGACTGGCCCACGAGCGGATGTCGATCGCCGGCCAGGTCGCCGGCGGCTGCCAGCGGGTGCTCGGCATCACCCACGCCCGGATGGTCGAGCGCCGACAGTTCGGCTCGACGCTGTTCGAACATCAGGCGTTGCGGTTGCGGCTGGCCGACCTGCAGGCCCGCGTCGACCTACTGCGCCACGGGCTCACCGGAATTGCCGCCGAGGGCAAACTCGACCTGCGTTCGGCCGCGGCTGTCAAGGTCACCGCCGCGCGTCTCGGCGAAGAGGTGCTGTCGGAATGCATGCACATCTTCGGCGGTTCCGGCTACCTGGTCGAGGAGACGCCGCTGGGACGTTGGTGGCGGGACATGAAGCTGGCCCGGGTCGGCGGCGGCACCGACGAGGTGCTGTGGGAATTGGTCGCTGCGGCAATGAAACCCGACTTCGACGGCTACCACGAGCTGCGCGGCGACTAGCTTGCTTTTGCGTCGAGCTTTTAGCGTCGAGATCGACGGCAGCGCGGAGAAGTGCGAGTAGCGACCACGCTCGCGTCGATCTCGCGTGCCGACCCAGGCGACTAGCGGGCCTTTGGAATGTCGTCGGGGGTGCGTGGCAGCGCGTACAACGCCATCCGGCGGTTGCTCATGTCGTGTTCGCCGAGGAACGTGCAGCCGGCATACTCGCAGAGTCGGCGCGCGGACGTGTTGCGGTGGTCCGGGTCGAACATGATTCGGCGACAACGGGATTCGACCTCGAAGACGCTCGCGACGACGCGAGGCAACAGGAACGGGCCGAGGCCCTTGTTGACGATCGACAGCTCGGCGATCGCGGCGTGCAGTCCGACGTCGTAGGGGTCGGCGTCGTAGCGGGTGGCGATGGAATCCTTTGCGGCCCGGTACACCTCGACGTAGCCGCTGTCCTCGCCGTTCATGCTGCCGACGAACGGCCGCGAGTAGGCACCGGCGACCTGGGCGTGCAGATAGTCACGCCAGCGCGGCACCGGCCAGTCGGATTCCCACGCCTCGACCAGGTGCGGCATGTTCATCCACCGCGCGATCATCTCCGCGTCGGCATCGGGGTCCGCGGGCCGTAACGCGTAGGGATCGGCCAGCACCGGTGTCGGCGGTGGGGGAGCGGCGCGGACCTCGTCGCTGATGTCGGTCAGCTCCCGCGGCAGGACGAATAGGGCGCTCATTTCGAGAGCAGAGCCTACCGGAAATAAGGTTAGGGTTACCTGGCCCGTTGGGGCTACGCGCTCACCGACGTTCGCGCTAGCGCTCATCGACCTCCGCTCGGTGTATGCGGCGGAGCCTCTCTTCGCGCTACGCGCTCATCGACCTCCGCTCGGTGTATGCGGCGGAGCCTCTCTTCGCGCTGCGCGCTCATCGACCTCCGCCGGGAGGACCCGCGAAGGCCTGCGCGATCGGCAGCCACCGCGCCGCATCCTCACCGGCCGCGGTGATGTCCAGTTCGCGCAGCGGGCGGCGCTGGGTGACCAGAAAGCAGAAATCCTCGGCGGAACCGGTGACTCGCTGCGCGGCATCGGCCGGACCCCAGGTCCAGGTGTCGCCGTCGGGTGCACGCAGCTCCACCCGGAACGCTTCCCCGGGCGGCGTCAGCTCGTTGATCGCGAAGGCGAAATCGCGGGTGCGCACCCCGATGTGGGCGATCGACTTCAGGCGCGCGGTCGGGGGACGGGCGACACCCAGCGCGTCGGCGACGTCGAGGCCATGGGCCCAGGTCTCCATCAACCGGGCGGTCGCCATCGACGGCCCACTCATCGGCGGGCCGAACCACGGCAGTTTGCGTCCGTCGGCCACGGTCAGCAGCGCATCGTGCAACTGCGACCTTGTCGCCCGCCACTCGACGAGCAACTCGGCGGGCGGGACCGCGGCCAATTCGTCGGCGGCGGTGTTGACGAAGCCGATCGGGTCGTCCAGCGCCTGCTTGATCACGTCGGCGAAACCGTCCGAGTCGGTCACCGAGACCAGCGCCCCACGATCGGTCCACAGCAGATGCCCGATCTGGTGGGCGATCGTCCATCCCGCGGCCGGCGTCGGCGCCGCCCAACGGTCGTCGGCCAGACCCGCGACCAGCGCGTCCAGCTCGTCGCTCTCGGCGCGCAGGTCGTCGACTAGCTGCGAAAGGTCGGCCATCTGCGTACCTTAACGATTCGCCGCCCGCCCGACGACACTGTGCGCCACCAGACCACCCAGGTAGACGACACCGCCCGCCACCACCAGCGCGGGGGCATGGCCGTCGGCGGGAGTGAAGCAGGCCGCCGCGGTGATCGCCGTCAGGAACGCCACCCAGAACAGCGAATCCTGGACGGCGAACACATGTCCGCGCAGCGCGTCGTCGACGTCGATCTGGATCGCGGTGTCGGCGCACAGCTTGATCACCTGGCCGAGACCGCCGAGCAGGAAGCCGCCCGGCACCAGTACCCACAGGTGCAGGCCGACCCCGACGAGCTCGACGACGGCGGCGATCGCCAGCGCGCCGTTGACGGTGGCGTAGCGGCCCCACCGCCGCACGGCCGGCGGCGTGACCACGTTCGCCAGGAAGGATCCGAACCCGGCCGCGGCGACGAACAGCATCGCGTCGCCGAGCGCTGTCACCGCGGCCGCATTGTGGCCGCGTACCAGCAGCAGCACCAGCAGCGAGTTGATGCCGAACACCATCCGGTGCGCGGCCAGGGCGGCCAGCGTGGCCGTCACAGTCGGACGATCCAGTACCGTCCGCACACCGTGCAGCCAGCCGGTGACGACGGCGTAGGCGACCGAGCCGTGGATCGCGCGACGGGTGTCGTCGGGACCCAGCACGTGGTCGGCGAACCGCAGCGAATACAGCAGCGCGATCGCCAGCGGGATGGCGACCAGGAAGATGACCGATGCGGCGCCGCTGTCCCCGGAGCCGAACAACGCGCGTGGCACCAGCATGAAGTTGGCCCCCAGGAAGGCCGCGACCGCGCCGATCGCCGACGCCACCGAGTTCATCGTGACGACCTGCTCGCGCGGCACCACATGCGGCAGCGCCGCGGAGAGTCCCGACGCGACGAAACGGGCCAGGCCGTTGACGATCAGTGCGCCGCACAGCACGAACACGTCGCGAGCGCCCAGCGCCAGGCAGATGCCGACGATGCCCACCGACACCAACCGGCCGATATTGGCCGACACCAAGACCAGCCGACGGTCCCAGCGGTCCATCAGCGCGCCCGCGAACGGGCCCAGCAGCGAATACGGCAGAAACAGGACCGCGAACGCGCCCGCGATGGCCAGCGGGCTCGAGGCGCGTTCGGGATTGAACAGCAGCGCTCCTGCCAGGCCGGCCTGGAAGAGTCCGTCGCCGAATTGGCTCGCGACCCGCAGTTTGAGCAGCCGCTTGAAGTCGGGCAGCGCGCGCACCGAACGCCAGACGGCCACCGGCGCACGCGGAGGAGTCACGGAACCTGCTTCCCAATGGAGCCCGGCGGTTACGGGCCGGTGGCTGTGGACCGAATATCGGGCGCCGGTTACAAGCCTACAAATTCTCGACCGCTGCGGCTCCGGTTGACGACAGCTGTCGAACCCGGATGCCATGATGGACAAGTGGCGCAGCCCGAAGACCCGGAGGATTTCATCGCCCCCGCCGCACATCGAGTGCGGGCGGGGACGTTGCTTCTGGCCAACACGGATCTGCTCGAGCCCACGTTCCGGCGCAGCGTGATCTACATCGTCGAGCACAACGACGGCGGAACCCTGGGCGTGGTGCTCAATCGGCCCAGCGAGACCGCGGTCTACAACGTGCTGCCGCAGTGGGCCAAGCTGGCGTCCAAGCCGAAGACGATGTTCATCGGTGGGCCGGTCAAGCGGGACGCCGCGCTCTGCCTTGCGGTGTTACGGGTCGGCGCCGTCGGCGAGGAGATCCCCGGATTGCGTCACGTGGCCGGCCGGATGGCGATGGTCGACCTGGACGCCGACCCCGAGGTGATCGCGCCGGCGGTGGAGGGTGTCCGCATTTTCGCCGGCTACTCCGGCTGGACCATCGGCCAGCTCGAAGGCGAGATCGAGCGCGACGACTGGATTGTGTTGTCGGCGTTGCCCTCTGACGTTCTGGTCGAGCCGCGGGTGGACCTGTGGGGCCGGGTGCTTCGGCGCCAGCCGCAGCCGTTGTCGATGCTGGCAACCCACCCGATCGACGTCAGCCGCAACTAGCTCAGGCAGTCGCGGCGGCGGGTTCGTCGTCGAGGGCGTCGCGGGAGAATCTGCTCGCGATCACCGAGCACACGATCAGCTGGATCTGGTGAAAGATCATCAGCGGCAACATGATCACACCGACGGTCGCGGCCGGGAAGAACACCAGCGCCATCGGAAGCCCGGACGCCAGACTCTTTTTCGAGCCGCAGAACAGCAACACGATGCTGTCGCCGCGATCCAGGCCGACCACTCGACCGGCGAACCAGGTGAGAGTCAGCACCAGCGCCAGCAGGAGTGCGTTGATGACGGCGACGATCAGCAGTTTCCACGGGTCCACGCTGGCCCAGATGTGCTCGACCATCCCCATCGAGAACGCGGTGTAGACGACCAGCAGGATCGATCCCCGGTCGACGATCTTGGTCAGCGCGGCGTGCCGGACCACCCAGTCGGCGATCCACGGCCGCATCAGCTGACCCGCCACGAACGGCAGGAGCAGTTGCACCAGCACATCCCGCACCGCGGTGGCGTCCATCCGGGCCCCACCGCTGGTGTTCATCAGCAGCACGACCAGCAATGGCGTCAGCGCGATCCCGACGATGTTGGACAATGACGCGCTGACCAGCGCTGCCGAAACGTTGCCCCGCGCAATCGAGGTGAACGCGATCGAGGACTGCACGGTCGACGGGACCAGGCACAAGAACAGCAATCCGTTGTACAGGTCCTGGTTCAGCAGCCAGGGCACCAATCCACGGCACGCCAGCCCGAGCAGCGGGAAGACGACGAAGGTGGTGGCCAGCACCAGCAGGTGCAGTTGCCAGCGCTTCACGCCCTGCCAGGCCTGCTGCGGCGAGAGCCGAGCGCCGTACAGCCAAAAGAGAAGCGCGATAACGACTTTGGCGGCCACCGATATAAAGTCGGCGAACTCGCCGCGGGCCGGGAACAGTGCCGCCAGCGCGACCGTGACGGCCATGGCCAGCAGGAAAGTGTCGATCGGCAGCGCCGACAGCTTCTTCAACACGAGGGCCGCCGGTCAGTGGCAGGTCAGCGCGCAGCCGGCACAGGTGCCGCCGCAACCAGCCGGCGCCGCTTCCTGGCGCAGCGCGTAGCGGGCGGTCTGATACGACCCGGCCACGACGGTTCCGATCGCGCCGACAATGCAGACACAGACCACGGTCAACGCGGTGGCCCGCGGCGCGGCCACGGCCACAGCTCCGGCGGCGGCCAGCATGGTCGCGGCTGCCAGCTGCGGCGGGGCCACTGAACGCATCATGAGTCCGGTGGTGCCGGTGACGGCGGGACGGGTCAGCGACCGCAGTCCCAGGACGGCCAGGACTCCGGCGACGCAGGCGCACAGCACACCCGTGATGAGCATGGGGACACCATACGAGGCGTCCGGAGTCGGTGCAGCGCCCGGTTGTCAGTGAGCCAGGGCCTGCGGCGGCACGGCGGCCGGGGCCGGAATGGCCGGGGGCGCGGGGGCGGGTTGCGGTGCCGGGGCGGCTTGCGGGGCCGCGGCAGCCGGTGCCGGCGGGGCGGCGTGGCTGGATCCGGGCGGTCCGGCCCGGAAGCCGTTGACGATCCCGTCGGTGGCCTGCGCCTCGCCGACGGTCGCTCCGGCCTCGGTGGTGACCGCCAGCGAGACCAGGTATTTGTCGGGTCCGGAGGTGACGATGACGTGGCGCCGCGAGGTGTTCAGCGTCATCTCGTTCTGCCGGTAGGTGCCCTCGATGATCGACGACGCACACCCGTTGTAGTCGGCCAGCGAGGCGTTGGTGGGACGCCAGACGGGCAGCTGCTGGCTCTCGACGTAGCCGTGCGAGATCGCCTCATGCGGATCGAAATCCCCGACCAGCCGGTAGACCACGAGCTGGGCGTTCGGGGTGTAAAGGCTCGGGCTGCGGCGGTTGGCGGTCACGACGAATGCGTCGGGCACGTTCGGGTCGGGCACCTGGGTCCAGCCCTGCGGCATCGGCAGCACGAGGTCGAGCGCGCTGAATCCAGGCGCCTTCTGCGGCTCCATGGTGACGCCCTTGCTGGTGAAGAAGTCGCGCAAGGTCCCGGTCGGGGCGGGCATCAGGGCCGGCGGGACCGCTGCCTGCGGCGCGGGTGCGGGTGCTCCGGGAACTCCTCCGGGGACTCCGACGGGAACTCCTCCGGGGACTCCGACGGGGACTCCGGCGGCAACCGGGGGGATCGGAGCCGCTTGCGGCGCCATGCCCGGCATCACGTTGCCGAGAGCTCCGGGGGTCGCGGCGATCGGCTGCGGGGCCGGGGCCGGGATCGGCGCGGGGACGGGTCGGGGCGGGAAGACCGGGTCGGCGGACGCGGTGGGTGCGGCGAGGCTCAACACGCCGGCGGCGCCGACGGCCAGACCCGCGACCGTTGCTCGCCAGCTACGGGAGAAGTGCTTCATTGGGGTCGGTCCTTCCGAGATTGCCCGGGTGAGAGTCGCAGAAAGTGACTGTAACCAGGGATAAGTAGCCCCAACCAGCACCGGGATCGACCTGCAACAGACCTGGGATAAACCCCTGACCGGTCCGCAACGAAACCGAGACCGTCGGTGGTCGGCGGGTCGCTCGACGTCGTCCTTATAACCTGTTGGGCGTGACCGACTCCGACCCCGACGCGCCGCGGTACCGCTACACCGCGGACCTGGCGGGCCGCATCGAACAGACCTGGCAGGACACCTGGGCCCGGCTGGGGACCTTCAACGTGCCCAACCCGGTCGGCTCGCTGGCGCCGACGGACGGCACGGACCTCTCGCAGGCACCCAACTCCAAGATGTTCGTTCAGGACATGTTCCCCTACCCGTCCGGTGAGGGCCTGCACGTCGGCCACCCGCTCGGCTACATCGCCACCGACGTCTACGCCCGCTATTTCCGGATGCTGGGCCGTAATGTGCTGCACGCCTTGGGCTTCGATGCTTTCGGACTGCCCGCCGAGCAGTACGCCGTGCAGACCGGGACCCATCCGCGCACCCGCACCGAAGCCAACATCGTCAACTTCCGGCGGCAGCTGGGCCGCTTGGGCTTCGGGCACGACAGCCGGCGCAGCTTCTCCACCACCGACGTCGACTTCTACAAGTGGACCCAGTGGATCTTCCTGCAGATCTACAACGCGTGGTTCGACGCCGCCGTCGGCAAGGCACGCCCGATCGCCGAGCTGGTCGCCGAGTTCGATTCCGGTGCACGCCAACTCGACGACGGCCGGGTGTGGGCATCGCTGTCGGCGGGCGAACGCGCGGATGTGATCGATGGTCACCGATTGGTCTACCAGTCCGACTCGATGGTCAACTGGTGCCCGGGCCTGGGTACCGTGCTGGCCAACGAAGAGGTCACCGCCGACGGCCGCAGCGAGCGGGGCAACTTCCCGGTGTTCCGGAAACGGCTGCGGCAGTGGATGATGCGGATCACCGCCTACTCTGACCGACTGCTCGACGACCTCGTTGCGCTGGACTGGCCGGAGAAGGTCAAGACCATGCAGCGCAACTGGATCGGCCGGTCCACCGGCGCTGCCGCGCTGTTCTCGTCGCAGGCCGGCGATCTCGAAGTGTTCACCACCCGGCCCGACACCCTGTTCGGCGCAACCTATTTGGTGCTGGCGCCCGAACACGAACTGGTCGACCGGCTGGTCACCGCGCAGTGGCCGGACGGGGTTGACCCGCACTGGACCTACGGCGCCGACACCCCGCTGCAGGCCGTGGCCGCCTACCGGCAGGCGATCGCCGCGAAGTCCGACCTGGAGCGCCAGGAGAACAAGACCAAGACCGGTGTGTTCCTGGGCGCGTACGCGACCAACCCGGCCAACGGCGAACAGGTCCCGGTGTTCATCGCCGACTACGTGCTGGCCGGCTACGGCACCGGGGCCATCATGGCGGTGCCCGGCCACGACCAGCGGGACTGGGAGTTCGCTCAGGAGTTCGGCCTGCCGATCGTCGAAGTCATTGCCGGCGGCGATGTTTCGCTCGGCGCGTACTCCGGCGACGGGGTCCTGGTGAATTCGGATTACCTCAACGGCTTCGACGTGGCGGCGGCGAAGCAAGCCATCACCGAGCGGTTGGAATCGGAGGGCCGCGGCCGGGCCCGCATCGAATACAAGCTGCGCGATTGGCTTTTCGCGCGGCAACGTTACTGGGGCGAGCCTTTCCCGATCGTCTACGACTCCGACGGTCGCGCTCATGCGCTGGACGACGCGGCGCTGCCGGTGGAGCTACCTGATGTACGGGACTACGCCCCGGTGCTCTTCGATCCCGACGACGCCGGCAGCGAGCCGTCGCCGCCGCTGGGCAAGGCCACCGAGTGGGTCAACGTCGAGCTGGATCTCGGCGACGGGCTCAAGCCCTACACCCGCGACACCAACGTCATGCCGCAGTGGGCCGGCAGCTCCTGGTATGAGCTGCGCTACACCGATCCGCACAACCCAGACCGGTTCTGCGGCAAGGAGAACGAGGCCTACTGGATGGGCCCGCGGCCGGCCGAGCACGGAGCGGGTGACCCCGGCGGCGTCGACCTCTATGTCGGTGGCGCCGAGCACGCCGTGCTGCACCTGCTGTACTGCCGGTTCTGGCACAAGGTGCTCTACGACTTGGGCCATGTCAGTTCCAGCGAGCCCTATCGCCGGCTGGTCAACCAGGGGTACATCCAAGCCTTCGCCTATACCGATGCCCGCGGCGCCTACGTGACGGCCGCCGACGTCGTCGAGCGCGACGGTGCCTTCTTCTACCCCGGCTCGGACGGGGAGATCGAGGTCTTCCAGGAGTTCGGCAAGATCGGCAAGAGCCTGAAGAACTCGATTTCGCCGGACGAGATGTGCGACGACTACGGTGCCGACACCCTGCGGGTGTACGAGATGTCGATGGGCCCGATCGAGGCCTCCCGGCCCTGGGCCACCAAGGATGTCGTTGGTGCCCAACGCTTCCTGCAGCGGGTGTGGCGGCTGGTGGTCGACGAGAACACCGGTGAGGTCCGCGTCGGTGACGGTGACCTCGACACCGACACGCTGCGGCTGCTGCACCGCACGATCGCCGGGGTGTCGGAAGACTATGCGGCACTGCGCAACAACACCGCGGTGGCCAAGCTGATCGAATACACCAATCACCTGACCAAGCAGCACCGCGACTCGGTGCCGCGCGCCGCGGTCGAGCCGCTGGTGCTGATGCTGGCGCCGGTGGCGCCACACCTCGGCGAGGAACTGTGGCAGCGTCTCGGCCACGCCGATCCGCTTGCGCACGGCCCGTTCCCGGTCGCCGACCCCGCGTATTTGGTCGACGACACCGTGGAGTACCCGGTGCAGGTCAACGGGAAGGTGCGCGGCCGAATCACGGTGTCCACCAACGCAGATCGCGGCGCGGTCGAGGCCGCGGCGCTCGCGGACGAGAAGGTGCAGGCGTTCCTGGCCGGTGGTGAACCGAAGAAGGTCATCGTGGTCCCCGGCAAGATGGTCAACCTGGTCGTCTAGGACGCGAGCCAGAAGCCACGGTCGCGAACGCCGCGAATCCGCAGCCGAGGCTTCTGTTTCGCGGTCAGCGCGGCCGCAGGATCACCTCGTGCAGGTGCCCGTCCGGCGGCGTGGCAACCGCCTGCGCGACCGCGGCGGCGACGGTCTCGGCACGCAGGAACTTCGAGGCGTCGTACTCGCCGCCCTCGTAGGACACCAATTCGTGCTGCATGTCGGTGTCCACGCGACCGGGGTAGACGGTGGTGACCCGAAGATCCGGCTCGCTGAGTCGCAGCGAGTCGGCGAACGCACGCAGCGCGAACTTGCTGGCCGAATACGACGCCATGTTCTCCGACGCCTTGCGACCCGACCCGGAGTTGATGAACAGCACCTGGCCGTCCGCCGCACGCAGCGCCGGCAGCAGGGCCAAGGTAACGGCAACGGCGCCAACGACATTGACCTCGAATGTGGTTCGCCATTCGTCCACGGTCGACTCCGCGATGCGCCCGGGCAGCGACACCCCGGCGTTGTGCACCAGCACGTTGAGTTCACCGATGGCGGCGGTGGCGGCCTGGACGCTGTCGGAGTCCGTCACGTCCAGCGGCAGTGCTGTGGCGCCGAGCCGCTCGGCGGTGGACTGCAGCGCGGGCGAGGGCCGGCCGGCCAGTAGCAGGGTGTGGGTGGGTGCCAGGGCGTCGGCGATGGCAGCGCCGATTCCACGGCTGGCTCCGGTGATCAAGGCGGTCCGCATGTCCGCCAGCTTACGGGCGCCGCGGCTTACCCGGACAACCCAAGTGTGGCAACAGTTTACGAAGTCGCGTCGCCGTTGGCGGAACCCGCGGGAGTGGCCACGGCTTCGCTGGCGGCCAGGCGTTCCAGCGGCGCGAGCGCCTTGGTCAGCGCATCGAGCTCGGGGCCGTTCAGCTGGCTCAGCAGCGAAACCAGCGCGGTGATCCGGTTGCTCAGCGACTCGCGGTGAACCGCCAGGCCGCGTGGTGTGATGTCGACCAGCACGGCACGCAGGTCGGACGGGTCGCGTGAACGCTTGACCAGGCCGACTTTCTCCAGCCGGCGGATCGCCACCGTGGTGGTGGGCGTGCGGACCCGCTCGTGGGCGGCCAAGTCGGTCATCCGGATTGGACCGCGGTCGAGCAGGGTCACCAGAATCGACAGCTGCGCCAGCGTCAGGTCCTGGGCTGTTTCCTTGCCGGCGCTCGGGTCGCCACGACGCAGGATCGAGAACAGCTTGGACAGCGTACGGTGAAGCCCCTCCGCCAGCTCAGTGAGCTCCGGAACGGTGGCTTCAGTTTCCGCCATAGTTCGACAGTCTAACCTGTCCGCACATCAGCGGCCCACAATTGGGTTTTGCTGTCACAGCACCTGCGACAAGAAGCGTTGCAGACGTTCGGTAGCTGCGGCCTCGAAGATCTGCGCCGGCGGCCCGGTCTCCACCACCTGACCGTGATCCATGAACACG
>NZ_PKEK01000010.1 GCF_002863225.1 Mycobacterium sp.
AGTGGCGCCCGTGGATCCCGTGGCACCGGTCGCACCGGTCGCCCCGGTTTCACCGGTGGCACCAGTCGATCCCGTCGCACCCGTCGATCCGGTGTCACCAGTGGCACCCGTGGACCCCGTCGCGCCAGTGGCACCGGTCGCACCGGTCGCGCCGGTTTCACCGGTGGCACCAGTCGATCCCGTCGCACCCGTCGATCCGGTGTCACCAGTGGCACCCGTCGCCCCAGTGGCGCCCGTTGCACCCGTGGCACCGGTCGCGCCGGTTTCACCGGTGGCACCAGTCGATCCCGTCGCACCCGTCGATCCGGTGTCACCAGTGGCACCCGTCGCCCCAGTGGCGCCCGTTGCACCCGTGGCACCGGTCGCACCGGTCGCCCCGGTCGCCCCGGTTTCACCGGTCGCACCAGTCGATCCCGTCGCACCCGTCGATCCGGTGTCACCAGTGGCACCCGTGGACCCCGTCGCCCCAGTGGCGCCCGTTGCACCCGTGGCACCCGTGGCACCGGTCGCCCCGGTTTCACCGGTCGCACCAGTCGATCCCGTCGCACCCGTCGATCCGGTGTCACCAGTGGCACCCGTCGCCCCAGTGGCGCCCGTGGATCCCGTGGCACCGGTCGCACCGGTCGCCCCGGTTTCACCGGTCGCACCAGTCGATCCCGTCGCACCCGTAGCCCCGGTGTCACCGGTCGCACCAGTGGATCCCGTGGCACCGGTGGCACCCGTCGCACCCGTAGATCCGGTCGCGCCAGTCGAACCCGTTGCGCCGGTCGCACCCGTAGCCCCGGTGTCACCGGTCGCACCAGTGGATCCCGTCGCGCCCGTGGAACCCGTCGCACCAGTCGAACCTGTAGCCCCGGTCGCACCCGTAGATCCGGTCGCACCCGTAGCCCCGGTGTCACCGGTCGCACCAGTGGATCCCGTGGCACCCGTCGATCCCGTCGATCCCGTCGCGCCCGTGGCACCCGTCGATCCCGTCGCACCCGTAGATCCAGTTGCGCCAGTTGCGCCAGTCGAACCCGTAGATCCGGTGGCACCCGTATCACCCGTTGCGCCAGTCGAACCCGTTGCGCCGGTGGAGCCAGTCGCGCCGGTTGCACCCGTGGCACCAGTCGCACCCGTGGCGCCTGTAGCGCCAGGGCCACCCGGACCGCCACCGCCGGCATGGCCGTCGTCACCATCCGCTCCGGCAACCCCGTCGTGACCGAAGATCCCGCCCTGGCCGCCGTCGCCACCGAGCCCACCGTCACCCGCGTAGCCGCCCACACCGCCGACAGCCCCTGGGCCACCGGCTCCGCCGAAGCCGCCGTTGCCGGCATCGCCGCCGGCGCCACCGTTACCGCCGTTGCCGATAAGCGTTGCGCCATAACCGCCGACGCCGCCATCGCCACCGTCACCGCCCGCGTGGCCGGGCCCGCCCGGGACGCCCAGCAACACACCGTTGCTTCCATTGGCACCGCTGGCGCCATCGCCGCCCAGGCCGCCGTCGCCGCCGTTGCCGAAGAAGAAACCGGTGACGTTGCCGCCGTCACCACCGTCGCCGCCAGCGCCCCCGGTGCCGTCACCCAGCAAAACGCCGGCGCCACCGTCGCCGCCGTCACCCGCGATGCCGTAAAGGGTGTCGCCACCGTCCCCACCGGCTCCGCCTAACAGCGCATCTCCGCCGTCGCCCGCGTTCCCGAAGTAGGCATCGCCACCGGCACCACCCACACCGAAGATGTCGGTGCCGCCGTCTCCGCCGTCACCGAACCACAATCCGCCCGCTTCGCCTGTGGCCGCAGCAAGTGTCCCACCGTCGATGCCGTCGGCGCCGTTGCCGATCAGGATGCCGGTCCCCCCGATTTGGGACCAGAACAAGTTGAAACTGTTGTCCCACTGGATGGTTAGGGGACCCAAGAAGGTCGTGCCGTTGATCCAGTCCTGCTGGAATGCATGAATCGGTTCATAGATGTACGTCTCGTACAGCTGCGCGAAATCGGTCGAGACAGCTGCCGAGCTCATGGCATCGGGACTCGACACCCCCACGAGCGCGGAGTCGACAAATGACGGGTCGATGTTCAGTGAGCCCAGTGCGGCGTCCACACTCGCCGGATCGAAGGTTGCGGCGCTGGCCAAGGCGGCATCAAGACTGTCGAGCCAGCTGGTCAGATCGAGAGCGAGTGCGGGGTCGACACTCGAGAGCGAGTTGATGATGGGGTCGATAACGAGGTCTTCGATCCCATCGGCTTTGGCCGGCGGGACGCTGAGGATCGGGCCTAGCCCGAAAGTGATGAACGCGCTGGTTGCACCGCTGAGACCAATGACTTTGCCGACGCCACGCTCTAGCGCCTTACTTGACCGCCGCTTCGCCTTCTTCTTGGCGTGTCGACCAGCCATGGTGTTCCCCTTCGAACGCGACTTGAGGTCCAGCTGAGACAGGACTCAGTTTTGGCTTTAAACCAGGCTAAAAAGCCTCAGTTTGGCTGAGGCACTGCTAGCCGGGCTCCTCTGCGATGACCACTGGGTCAAACCCTGATCACTGCAGCCGGCGTCGTGAGAGGCAATCGAAAGACCCTGAGAAAATCCCGTTAAACAGGCCGAAAGGTCCTCCGGTAAGCAGCCGCGGTGGCGACTGTGGCGGGCACCTCGGGACGCGGCTAGAGCGGTGCCGTTGCAACCACGCATTGCCCCTCCCGGCTTGCAGGTAGATTCTTCTCAGGTTTTGCTAAGGTACGACTTTGTGGGCAATCCCACAATCGAAATGCTCCAAATTCTCGGAGGAATTTTTCTACAGGTCGCTGAACAGGGATTTTGAGCGCGCAACCCTCTATCCCGCGGGTCGGAGCGGGCGGCAAACCACTCCCCTGGACCCATCGACGAGCTCCCACTCAAGCCGGGGCAACTCGACCTGACCACTTTCTCAGCTTAAACTCAGGTTTGAAGTTTCTGTGCGCTCTGCTGGTGCGGCCCAGGAATCGGCCTTTCCTCGATCGGCCAGTGGAACGGCGTCCTGACGTCCGAACGCTGAACGACGACGGCGCAGCGGCCCGGACTCGTCGTGAGTCCATGTCGACGCCTTGCATCCCAGCCACGATTCGACTCACACTTCACGTACTCCGCCGACTACAGCCTTGGGCCGAATCTTGTTCGCCCACGCAATTATCCGAGGGACGAGTCTTGCAGTTTTCCGATCCGCGACGGGTTCCGCAGTTCCCGCCTACGATTTGGCACTGTGCCCGAGCCGGTGATCGCGCGTCCCGCGATCTGCCTGAACATGATTGTCCGGAACGAGGCGCACATCGTCCATGAGGTTCTCGACTCGGTGGCGCCGTACATCACTTCGTGGGTGATCGTCGACACCGGCTCAGACGACGGAACCCAGGACGCGATTCGCAGCCACATGTCACGGCTCGGCATCCGCGGTGAGCTACACGAACGCCCGTGGCGCAACTTCGGACACAACCGCACCGAAGCGTTGGTTCTCGCCCAGGGTCACGGCGACTACATCTGGGTGATCGACGCCGACGACATAGTAATAGGCACACCGGATTTCGCTGATCTGAGCGCCGACATCTACAGCATGCGCATCGGACGAGCCGAGTTCACTTACTGGCGGCCGCAGCTGTTTCGCGACGGGGCGCGGGTGCGCTACGAGGGTGTGGTGCACGAGGGTATCGCCGGAGAACCGGGCCAAGTGCAAGCGCTGCTGCCCGGCGAGTACTACATCGAATCGCGCCGGCTCGGCTCCCGCAGCCAGGACGCTCGCAAGTATGCCCGCGATCGCGACCTCTTGCTCGCCGAGGTCGAACGTAACCCCGAAGACACTCGATCGGTGTTCTATCTGGCCCAAAGTTATTACGATTTGGGAGATTTCGTCAACGCGCGCAAATGGTACGCGCGGCGGGCCGAAATGGACGGCTGGGACCAAGAGATCTACTACTCCAAGTGGCGGGTCGCGGAGTCGATGGCGCAACTAGTAGAACCGTGGCCCGACGTACAGGACGCGTACTTGAGGGCCTGGGAGTACCGGCCGACCCGAGCTGAACCGCTGCATCTCCTGGCTCGCCGGTATCGCCTCGAGAGACGTTTCGAGCTCGGTTACCTTTTCGCCCAGCGGGCCACTCAAATCCCGCTGCCTGGTGAAGACAACCTCTTCGTCAGCGCGGACGTCTACACCTGGCGTGCGGCCGATGAACAAGCGATCTGCGCGAGCTGGATTGGCAAGCACGCCGAGGCATTCGACCTGTGCCGACAACTCGTGGCCCGCCCCGGTGTCCCCGACGACGACCGGCGCCGGGTCGCCGGCAATCGCGACTTCAGTGTCCCGAGCCTGGTCGAATCTGCATTGGCATACCCGGAGGCGGTGGTGCGGCGCCTCATCCCCAACTCCGACAACGCTGACGCGGTGGTGAGCTTGCTAGCCGGGCCCGATCAGGGCACCACCGAACAGACGCTGAATACATTTCTGCATTGCTGTCTCGACGCATGGCGGATCAAACGCGTCCTGATCCTCGATGCCGGGTTGACCGCTCAAGATCGCGCGACGCTGCAGTCCCGTTACCCGCTAGTCGATTTCATTCCGGACGTGCCCGGAGACAGTCCTGACGCCCAACTCGCACGACTGCGCAACAGTGTCGACGGACGTCTGTGGCTACACCTGGGTTTCGGCTGGCAGTTCTTTGCGGCCGAGAACTACATCACCCGGCTGGCTGCCGTCCTCGACGCCGAAACACGAGTATTCCAAGCAGGAATCAACTTCACCGATGCGGCCCAGCTGACCGGCACCTGCGCCGAGGAAGCAACCGTACGCCGCACTCCCGAAGCCGGCCGCTACGTATTGACCGACTCCGCTGCTGTCGGTCCGGCGATGTTCGATACGACGCGAATGGACTCCCGCGGCGTCGCGAACCAACACTCGATGACGGCCACACTCGACGAAGTACTCTGCATCCACTCGGGCGCCGCGCCACCGCAGCCGACGGTGAATCAACCCGACGTGGCCGGACGTCTCACCGTCCGCTCGTCGACGCGATTCGCCGTCGCTGTCGTCTCTCCCCCCGACTACCAGCACAGCGAGGTATTCCGCGAAATCGCCGAGGGCTTCCACTATGCACTTTCAACACTCGGCTACGACTCGGTCCTGACGAACCGCCTCGACATGGACGACCGTCGCACCATCGTTCTCGGCCCCAACCTCCTCGCTACCTTCGACATCGCACCCCCTCAAAACCCCATCCTGTTCAATCTCGAGCAGGTCTATTTCGAGTCGGCCGAGTCGGTCTGGATGACGCCCAAGCTGCTCGACCTGTTCCGGCGCTTCCCGGTTTGGGACTACAGTCAGAGCAACATCGACCGCCTGACGGCGCTTGACGTTCCGGATATCACGCACGTCCCAATCGGGTATGTCCCGGAACTGACTCGAATCAGCCCAGGCCACGAGGACATCGACGTACTGTTCTATGGATCGAACAGTGACCCGCGCCGGCGCGCAGTACTTGACGGCTTGCGTAGTCGAGGCCTGGACGTTAAAGAACTGTTCGGCGTCTACGGCGCTGAGCGTGACGCGTGGATCGCCCGCTCCAAAGTCGTCATCAACATCCATCTGAGCTACTACAAGGCACAGGTCTTCGAAATCGCGCGCGTGTCTTACCTTCTGGCCAACAGACGTGTCGTGGTGTCGGAGCGCGGCTCAGATTCTGCCGAGACACGTGACCTCGAGGCCGGCATAGCCTTCGCCGAGTACGACGAACTCGTTGACCGATGCGTGCAACTCTGCGGTGACGAGTCCGCCCGCCGCGAGCTCGGCGAACGTGGCTACAAAGCCTTCTCGGCTCGTAGCCAAGTAGACATCTTCCGTCGCGTTCTGGCGTCAGATCGCACATAGCGGCGCGGTCCCTTTTGCTGCTGTGCGCCAACGGATTGTGCCCCAAAGCGGAACCGCCAACGAGGCATCGAACGTGCCGGTAACTGTTACCGTTACCCGCGGAGCTCGATGCGATTCGAATTCAGTCGCGCACGTGAGGGGGCCGGGAAGGTGCACGATTTCAATCAGGCGAGTGGCACATTCCAGATGCTTGGCGTGCCATACCTGGAATTTCTGACGGCTTTGCACGCCAACCTCGCGCCGCGCACCTACTTGGAAGTCGGGACCGAGAACGGGACCTCGCTGGAAATCGTCAATTGTGACGCGATTGCGGTGGACCCGAGATTCCAGCTGCGCGCCGGGGCTACCGGCAACCGTCGACGTACATTTTTCTTTCAGATGCCGTCGGATGCTTTCTTCGCCTCAGAAGACATACCCGGTTTGCTTGGTGGCCCAGTCGATATGGCTTTCCTGGATGGCATGCACCGGTTCGAATTTCTGCTGCGCGATCTGATTGGCGCCGAAGCCGCCTGCCATTCTCGCTCACTGATACTGCTGCACGACTGCGTGCCGTTGAATCCGCGGATGGCGTTGCGGGTGTATCAGCAAGGCGAGGCCACCGAGGGCGAGACAGCGTTCTTCTGGACTGGCGACGTGTGGAAGCTGCTGCCGATTCTCAAGGAGTACCGACCAGACCTCAGGCTTCACATACTCGACTGTCCGCCGACGGGTTTGGTCGCAATAACGGGGCTCGACCCCAAATCGCGCGTGCTCGCGGATCATTACTACGAAATCGTCGACAAGCACGCGGCCCTACCCATGGACGAGATTCAGCTGAAGTCGTTCTGGGACGACCTCAGACTGACCGACTCGCGTCCGCTCTGCGAACAACCCGACCGACTGACCGAACTATTCAGCATCTTTTGATCGGTTTGTGGTCGACGCGCCAGTAGGTCCCGGTTCCATCAATGGGCAAGATCGGCGACGTAATCCCGTGACGATCGCGGAAATCGTGAACGGCTTTCGCACATGGCGGAAGGAAATAGTCGTCGACTATCACGAACCCACCGTAGGAAACCTTGCGGTAGAGGGCATCTAGCGCTTCTATCGTCGACTCATACATATCGCCGTCGAGCCTCAAGACAGCGAGCCGGTCGATAGCGGCGCCCGGCAGAGTGTCCTTGAACCATCCTTCGAGAAAGACAACCCTTTCGTCCAGAAGACCGAAGCGCCGGAAGTTGTCTTCGACGTCATCGCGAGACACCTGCAGGCGGGTATGGGTGTGGTGCTGATCGCCGGTATCGGCGGGGAAACTTTCAGGGTCCGGTGGCGGCAGCCCCGCGAAGCTGTCCGCGACGAAGACGCGACGCGCGTCGTCGCCGTAGGCTTCCAAGATTCCCTTCATGAGAATGCAGGCGCCTCCCCGCCAGACTCCGGTCTCGATGAAGTCACCTTTGATGCCGTCCAGGAGCACCGTCTCGCACGCGTGGCGTAGGTTCCGCATACGGACGCTTCCGATCATGGAAAATGACAGTGACGGCCAATCCTTGCCCAAGAGTCGCTTGTTCGGGTCGAACTCACCGCCGGACCAGATGTCGCAGGGGGCATCCTCGAAAAGCATGCCGGTCAACGAGGCCTCGAGCAGATTGAGGTAGCGCTGGACCATTCGGCCGCGTCCGTCACTCATCGTGGACCAGATTCCTAACTGAGCGTCGCTTCTCGGGACGAGATGTGGACTGAAGTTGTCGACGCTCTGGCAAGAGTAGATGAATTGGTTTCGCGATATGTGCGATACGCCGTGAACGCGACGGCCCATCACAGCCCCCGCTCCAGGCACCGATTGAACTTTCTGGAACTCGGTCATCCGGTCGAGACCTGTGATAGAGCTTCTCCTGAAAAGGCATGCCTTCAAACAGCTGGTGGCTATGGTGCAGACTTCGATCGTCAGCCCTCCTCGACATGCGCAGGGCGGGCGCCCCGCCCAACCCGGATTCCGTCCGGACATCGAGGGCCTACGTGCCGTAACGCTATTGGCGATCCTCGGTTTTCATGCCGAAGTGCCGGGCGCGGGCGGCGGGTTCGTCGGACCCGACATCTTCTTCATCATTTCGGGCTTCGTCATCACCGGGCAATTGTGGAAAGACATCGACACCACAGGCTCCGTAGGACTGCGCCGGTTTTATGCGGGACGGGCTCGCCGTCTGCTTCCCGTCTCGGCACTCATAGGCACCATCACCATGATCGGTTCGGCAATCCTGTTGCCTCCGATGCAACTTCGCAACGTGATCGGCGACGGCATCGCCTGTGCTCTCTACGTCGGCAATTACCGATTCGCCTTCCAAGGGGTTGACTATTTTGCCGCCGACCGGGCTCCTTCGCCGTTTCAGCACTTCTGGACATTGGGCGTCGAAGAGCAGTTCTATCTGATTTGGCCGGTTCTGCTGGTGGGTACGGCCTGGCTCACCATGCGTGGGCGGCGAGGCGCCAAGCTGCCGGCAGCGCCGTCGAAGAGTCCGTACATCGTGTTGCTCATTCTGATCGGGGGCGCCTCCTTCGCCTACTCGCTGTGGGCCACCGATGTAATGCCATCCATGGCTTACTTTTCCCTCCCCTCGCGGGCCTGGGACTTGGCCGCCGGCTGCCTACTGGCGCTCACCGCCCACCACTGGCGCCGGCTTCCGAAAACACCCGCCATCGCTATCGGGTGGGCGGGCTTTGCACTAATACTGCTGGCATGTAACCGATTTCGACCGACCACGCCGTACCCTGGGACCGCAGCTCTCGTGCCATTGCTCGGCACGCTGCTGGTGCTTGGCGCAGGATGCGCGGCGCCATCCGACGGGTGTGGTCGCGTCCTGGCGTGGGGACCACTACGGGCGATAGGACGACTGTCCTACTCGTGGTACCTGTGGCACTGGCCGATACTCCTCTTCGTGCCGTTATTACTGGATCGCCCAGTTGGTTTGGCGGATCGGCTGGCCGCGGTCGCCATCTCCGGTGGACTGGCCGTGTTGACATTGCACGTCGTCGAAAACCCGTTGCGATACGCCGCTCGGCTGCGTCGTTCGGCGAAAGCCAGTCTCGCACTCGGTGCCGTCGCGACCGCCGCCGCCGCGTGTGTCGGCTTCGTGATGCTGATGCTCATCCCCGCGCCCGTCGGTCGGAGCGTGGCGGCGCAGGCCTTGGACGTCACCGCAGGAACACCGTTGGTGAACGCGACAGCCGACGAATACAACAAGGCGATCCAGCGGGCCTTTGCACAGGTGCAGACCGCCGTCGCGGAATCCGCGGACCTGCCAGACGTGCCTTCGAATCTCGACCCTTCCCTGGAGGGCGCGGCCGGCGAACCGCAGCGCTTGTTCTTCGATGGTTGCCTGCGAAACTTCTTGGAAGTCGGAGTGCCCGAATGCGCGATGGCCGACACGTCGTCGTCGACGACCGTTGCCCTCATCGGCGATTCAAACGGGGCGATGTGGACGCCGGCATTGCAAGAGGTTGCCGCGCAGCGGCATTGGCGCCTGGAAATGATGGCCAAGGGTAATTGTCCGGTGATGGACTTGCCGACCATCATTTCGGGCCGCCCCTACACCGAATGTGAGCAATGGCGCAACGACGTCACCGCCCGGCTGCAGAAGGAACATCGCAGCTGATCGTGCTCAGCGTGTGGCGCCGATACGGTGCTCCGGATGTGCCCGCTCGATTCACGGCCTACGACACGGTCTGGATCGACCGACTTACCACCTTGGTGCGGCAGCTACGCGCCACCGGCGCAGGGGTTCTCGTACTCGGGCCGATCCCCGATCCGCAATCCCGTGTGCCCGAGTGCTTGTCCATACATCTCGATGATGCAACCGCGTGCTCACCGGAGAAATCGGTAGCGGTGAACCAAACCGGAATCGCGGCCGAGGCGGCTGCGGTCGACGTGGCAGGTGGTCAGTACACGGACATCACCGATCTCTTCTGCGCTGCCGATCGCTGCCCGGTAATCGTCGGCAACACGATGGTCTACTTCGACCGGAATCACATCTCACTCGAATACTCGCAACTCATGGCGCCCGCCATCGGACCTCTGGCGGACCGGGCAGTCTCCGCTCGCTGAGTAGGCGTCTGCCGATATGACGTCGCAGAAAGACGCCCATCATCGGCGCAGACGGGAGTAGGGTCGACTGGTACTCAGCGACGGCAACAGTCTGTACGTGGCGTGCCTCCTGCGGAGCGCCCGGAAGAGGTTGCCGTGAAATCCAGCCAGAATCATCCCAGCGGCTATCCGCAGCGAATTAGCGGCGCCGGTCCGAATATCCCCCCACCCGAGGATTTTTGGCGCAACCCAAACGCGGTAGCACCCCTCGGCTCACCAGCGCTGGAGGCGCCCGCCGCGGCTCGGGCTGAGCTCGCCGGCGAGACGGCGGGGTCGGCGAGCAACGGCCGAAACAGACGCAAAGCGTCACATTCGCATACCACGATCGCACTGGCCACGATTGTCGCGCTGCTGATCGGTTTCGCCGGCGGCTGGATATTTCGCGGGAACGCCAGAATCGCCGAGGCGCTCGCCATATCGAGGGTTAAATCGATCTTCAACGGGTTCGACGAGCCATCGACGCGCGGCTTCGCCAAAATTGCTACGACCGCCAAAAATTCAGTTGTCTATATCGAGGACGTAAGAGTCAAAGACAAGGTCGGCTCTTATGGTTCGGGACTCGTCATCGACAGCCGCGGCTACATCGTGACCAACAACCACGGGATCTCGCAGGCGGTCAACAAACTCGAACTGCGCACGGTCTCGGTGATATTCAATGACGGCCGTAAGGTACTGGCCAACCTTGTCGGCCGAGATCCCAAAACCGACCTGGCCGTTCTGAAGATCGACAACGTCGACAACCTCGCCGTCGCGGAACTCGGTGATTCCGACCGAGTTCAGGTGGGTGACCTGGTACTCGCGGTCGGCTCGCCGCTGGGGTTACGTACCTCGGTGACGCACGGCATCGTCAGTGCCATGCACCGGCCAGTGCCTCTGGGCGACACCGTGATCGATGCCATTCAAACCGACGCCGGGATCAACCATGGCAACTCGGGCGGCCCGCTGATCGACATGAATGCGAAAGTCATCGGCATCAATACCGCGTGTCAGATCCAGACATGCGCGGGCGGGCCGGGCTTCGCCATTCCGATCAACGAGGCCAAGGCTGTCGCCGCTGTGCTGATTCAGGACGGTCACATCAATCACCCGAAGCTCGGGGTCGCCATCCGACCGGTGAGCGAGGCTACCGACTTCGGCGCTCAGGTGGCAGCCGTGACTGCCGAGAGTCCGGCGAAGAATGCCGGAATTCTCCCGGGCGACGTGATCGTCAAGGTCGGCGACCGTTCTGTCAGCGACGCCGATGAATTTGTCGTCGCGGTCCGTCTTCTCACGATCGGTCAGCCGGCACCGGTCGAGGTGATACGGAACGGACACACCGTCATGCTGACCGTCACGCCGTACCCGGATAAGTAGTTTCGCACAGACGCTCGCATCATCGGTCGTCGCCGTGTCGCCTCTCCGCACGTCACCGGTCGACAGCTGAGAAGAATCTGAGCTGTTTAGCAAACTCCTAAGCTAAACCTCAGGTATGTTATGTCCGACTAGTCGGATGAAACGTCCAAGGAGATCGCTGTGACCCGTACTTCTCGTCCTGCCATCAGCGGCGGAATCGCCCTGGTCAGCGCCAGCCTGATCGCGATCACCCCCACCGCGGCGCCGCCGCACCACATCCTTGATCTGCCGGTCCAGCTAACCACCATCGAGCACGGCGACTTGTTCTTCCCCGAGGTCGGATGGGACGAAATGGTCGCCAACACGACCGCCAACTGGAACGGCCTGATGGAGATGTACGGGCAGAGCACCAACCTGTTCTCGCTGCCTTCGGCCGTCTACTCCGAGGGTGTGCCGAAGGTCTTCAACGACCTCGTGACGCAGCTGCAGGCGCTCGCCACCTACTCGGCCGCAGTGACCGCGCAGAACGGCGCACTGGACCCGAACACCCCGCTACCGCCGCTACCCGACTTCTTCTCAAACCCGGTGACCAACCCAGTGTCGGTGCTGACCCTCGTCCTGCAGAACGCGATCGCATCGAACTTCGCGTCGAACGCCGCCCAGGTCGGCTGGGAGGGCATTCGCCAGAACATGCTTCCGTCGTTCAACGACATCGGCACCCAATTCAGCAGCATCTCCACCCAACTCCAGACGCTGTTCACGGACGGGACCTTCTCGGTCGACGCGTTCCAGACCGATCTGACCGACATCGGCAACGACCTGACGGCGATAGGCGGTTACTTGTCGCTGGCGCCTTCGACGATTCTGAACAGCTACCTCAACGGCTACCCGATCGTCTCGGCCAGCCCTGACGGCTTGAACGGGATCGTGCCGTCAGTCGGGGACGCCTACACACTGAACGCTCCGTTCAACGAAACGACGAATGTCGCCATCACGCCGTATTTCGGCCTGCTCACCAATCCGTTTGCGGCGTTCACTGAGAATGTCGGCGGGTTCGGCGACGGCGCCTCGCCGAGCTTCCTGGGTACCGCTCCGATGATCACCGGCACTCTGGCGTCGCTGCTTCAGACTCAGCAGACATTGGCCCACGAACTGCTGACGGTGACGTCGACGATCCCGGGCAGCGGTGTCGACGCGCCGCCGGTCACGGACGCGCTGACCATCCTGGGTCCGGACAGCATCAACATCGACCTCGACCTACTGGGAATCCCCGTCGTCGGTGACGTGATCAGCGGGATCAACACCGCCATCGACTCGGTCAACTCCGCAGTGAGCGAACTCATCGGCTACCTCAACACTTTCGTGAGCGGCACGTTGGACGCTGTCGTCAACCCCTTCATTGGAGCCGTCGACGGTGTCATCGACCTGATCAACGCGATTCCCGGAGTCGACATCGATGCGATCGGTGAGGTCAGCCTGACGATTCCGACGATCCCGGAAATTCCGAGCATCCCGACTGACATCGCGGGAACGATCGGGCTGCCGGATGTAACCGCACCAGGTGTGCCCGCGTACGTCTGGGATTTGGCCATGCACCAGATGGCCATTCTCGGCAGCATGGCCAGCATCGCCGCACCGGTCACCGGAACGGTGAGCAGCGACGGCATCGGCAACTTCCTTGCGCCGGACGCGATCATGAATCTCGGTTCCATTTTCAACGCCACCATGGAGAGCATCCTGGGCGACGGACCGTTGGCGATCACCGCGACTTTGCCGCTCGACTGGACGGACCTGATTGCCACCAGCCTGGCGAACTTGTTCACCGGCTGACACCGGACGAGTCCTAGATCGCGCTGAGACAGTCGCGGGCGATCGCCAGCTCCTCGTTGGTCGGGATCACCAGCACGGCGACCGGCGAGGAATCGGCAGAAATTCGCCGAGCCCCGCTGGCATGCTGTGAGTTTCGCTGCTCATCGAGCTCGATACCAAGGCCTTCCAGCCCACGCAGAACGTCCAGGCGGACCGCGGCGTCGTTTTCTCCGACGCCGGCCGTGAAACTGATGGCATCGGCGCGACCCAGAACCGCCAGATACGCGCCGACGTATTTGCGCAGTCGGTGCACAAACACGTCATAAGCCAATTGCGCTGCGCTGTCGCCGTTCTCGATCATCGCCCGCAACCGCCGAAAATCCCGCTCGCCGGCAAGGCCGAGCAACCCGGAACGGTTGTTGAGCATGGACCCGACGTCGTCGACGCTCATGCCCGCTTCGCGATGCAAGTAGCTGATGATGCCCGGATCGATGTCACCGCTGCGGGTTCCCATCACCAGACCTTCCAGCGGCGTCAGTCCCATCGACGTCTCCACCGGCCTCCCACCGGCGATCGCGGCTGCGGACGCGCCGTTACCCAGATGCAGCACAATCTGATTCAGCTCGTCCCAGGGTCGCTCCAGGAACGCGGCGGCCTGCTCGCCGACGTAGCGATGGGATGTGCCGTGGAACCCGTATCGCCGGATGTGCCACTTCTCTGCGACTTCGCGATCGATGGCGTAGGTCGCCGCGGCGCCAGGAAGGTTGTGGAAGAAGGCGGTATCGAACACCGCGACGTGCGGAACCTCCGGCAGCATCGCGCGGGCGACCTCGATGCCTTGCAAGGCGGGCGGATTGTGCAGCGGCGCAAGCATCGACAGCTGTTTCAGCTCGGCAATGACGTCGGCGTTGACGACGGTGGGCTGGTAGAACACCGGCCCGCCGTGCACCACCCGGTGCCCAACCGCGACCAGCCCGCACGTTTTCAGATCGATACCACCGTCGGACAACGCGTCGAACGCCACCTGCAGTGCGGCGGCGTGATCCGTGGTCGGCGACGACGGCTCACCGATGCGCTCGACGGTGCCGTCGGCCAGTGATCTACCCGAATCGGGTTCGATCAGTTGATATTTCAGCGATGACGAGCCGGCGTTGAGTACGAGCACGGTACTCGTCATGTGACACCCTGCGCCTGGATCGCGGTGATCGCGACCGTGTTGACGATGTCTTCGACGAGAGCACCCCGTGACAGGTCGTTGACCGGCTTGTTCAAGCCTTGCAGCACCGGGCCGATCGCGATCGCGCCGGCGCTGCGCTGCACCGCCTTGTAGGCGTTGTTGCCTGAATTGAGATCGGGGAAAATCAGCACGGTGGCCCGGCCGGCCACCGGGGAGTCGCGCAGCTTGGTGGCCGCGACCGAAGGCTCGACGGCGGCGTCGTACTGGATGGGTCCTTCTACCAGCAGCTCCGGAGACCGGCTGCGGACCAATCCGGTTGCTTCCCTTACTTTGTCGACATCGGCGCCCGTGCCCGATTCGCCGGTGGAGTACGACAGCATCGCCACCCGCGGTTCGATGCCGAACTGCGCCGCGGTCTGTGCCCCGCTGATCGCGATGTCGGCGAGCTGGTCGACGGTCGGGTCGGGGACGATCGCGCAGTCGCCGAAGGCCAGCACCTGATCAGGCAGGCACATCAGGAACACGCTGGACACCGTCGAGATACCGGGCGCGGTGCGGATGATCTCGAAAGCCGGGCGAACGGTGTGCGCCGTCGTGTGCGCCGCCCCCGACACCATGCCGTCGACCATGCCGTTGTGCACCAACATGGTGCCGAAATACGAGACGTCGTGGATGACCTCGCGGGCCTGCTCAACGGTGATGCCCTTCTTGGCGCGAAGCTGGGCATACTGCTCGGCGAACTGGTCGCACAGTTCGCTGGTTCGAGGGTCGAACACCGTTGCGTCGTCCACATTGACGCCGAGTTCGGCTGCGCGAGCACGGATCTGCTTTTCGTCGCCGAGGATGGTGAGGTCGGCGAGACCGCGCTGCAGCACCCGGCCTGCGGACTTCAGAATCCGGTCGTCGTCACCCTCCGGCAACACGATGCGCTTGCGGTCCGAGCGGGCCCGTTCGCGCAACTGGTAGGTGAACATCTGCGGTGTGGTCACCTTGGGAATCGGAATGGCCAACTGCGCCAGCAGATCCGCGAGGTCGACGTGGGTCTCGATCAACTCCAGCGCGGTGTCGATTTTTCGCTGCGACGACGTGGTGACTCGGCCGCGGGCCGACCCGACCGCGGTGGCGGTGTCGAAAGTGCCCAGCGTGGTGGCGATGATGGGAAGCCGCAGCCGCAGGCCCGCGACCAGCGCGCCCGTCGACCGGTGCAGCTCGAGGCCACCGTTGAGAATGATGCATGCCAACGACGGAAACCCGTCGGCGGCATGGGCGCTCGCGACCGCGAGAACCACGTCGGAGCGGTCGCCGGGGGTAACCACCGCCACGGCCCCATCGAGACGCTCGAGAACATGGTCGGCGGTCATGCCGGCGACCACCACGCCCATCACCTCGCGGTTCATCAGCGCGCTGTCACCGTTGAGCACGGTGCCGTCGACCGCCGCCTGCAGATCGGCAACCGTCGGTGCCACCAGCAAGGGCTCCTCTGGCACCGCGTAGGTCTTCGGCGCGAGCGTTCTCAACGCCTCGGTGATCGCAGCCAATTGCGTTGGTTCGCAACGGTTGGCGACGACGGCGGCAGTATGCGCGTGCTGACTGCTCAGCTCCGTCAGGCACACCTCGACGGCGTGCACCAACTGCTCGGCGCTGCGGCCTTTGGCCCGCATCGCCAGCACCACTGGCGCGCCCAGATTGACCGCGATGCGCGCGTTGACGCTCAGCTCGGCGGGGCTGGTGACATCGGTGTAGTCGCTACCGACGATGACCACCGCGTCGCACCCGTCGGCCATCGCGTGATAGCGCTCGACGATGTCGTCGATCGCGCCGTCACGGTCGGCGTGCAACCGCTGGTAATCGACACCGATACAGTCTTCGTACGGCAGGTCCGCGGTGGCGTGCGCCAGGAGCAGTTCGAGAATGTAGTCGCGATCACCACCGTCGGCACGCGTGATGGGCCGGAACACACCGACTTTGGCGACGGTGGCGGCCAGCCGATGCAGGATCCCCAGCGCGATCGCCGACTTGCCGCTGTCACCTTCCGGCGCGGCGATGTAGATGCCGGCCGGCGACGATGCGGGCCGCGTAGAGGCCCGAGGAGGAACCGGCCCATCAGACCCGGCCGGCCCATCAGACCCGGCCGACTGCGGTGAACTGGAAGGCACGCCGGGATTCAGCCCAGCCGTCGCAACCGAGGCTCGAGATCCCGCTGGAACAACTCCAGGAAGCGGCGCTGGTCGTGTCCCGGCGCGTGGAACACCAGGTGGTTGAGGCCCCAGTCGACGTAATCCTTGACCTTGGCGACGGCCTCGTCGGGATCGGAAGCCACAATCCAGCGCTTGGCGACCTGTTCGATCGGCAGCGCATCGGCAGCCTTCTCCATCTCGATCGGGTCGTCGATGCTGTGCTTCTGCTCTGCGGTCAAAGACAGCGGCGCCCAGAATCGGGTGTTCTCCAGCGCCAACTCCGGGTCGGTGTCGTAAGAGATCTTGATTTCGATCATCCGGTCGACGTCATCGGGGTTCTTGTCCGCGGCTTCGGCGCCTTCGCGCATGGCGGGGATCAGCTTGTCCTTGTAGAGCTCCTCGCCCTTGCCGGACGTGCAGATGAATCCGTCACCCGCGCGACCCGCGTACTTGGCCACCTGCGGGCCGCCCGCGGCGATGTAAATCGGGATGCCGCCTTCGGGCACGTCGTAGATCGAGGCGCCCTTGGTCTTGTAGTACTCGCCCTCGAAGTCGACCCGGTCGCCCAGCCACAGTTCACGCATCAGCCGAACCGATTCACGCAGCCGGGCGTAGCGCTCCTTGAACTCCGGCCACTCTCCCTCGTAACCGGTGGCGATCTCGTTGAGCGCCTCACCGGTGCCGACTCCGAGGAAGATCCGGTCCGGGTAGAGGCAGCCCATGGTGGCGAAGGCCTGCGCGATGACGGCCGGGTTGTACCGGAACGTCGGCGTCAACACCGAAGTGCCGAGCTGAAGCCGCTTGGTGCGCTCCCCGACGGCGGTCATCCACGCCAATGAGAACGGCGCGTGTCCACCTTCGTGTCGCCACGGTTGAAAGTGGTCGCTGACCGTCGCGCTGTCCATGCCGTGCTCTTCGGCGGCGACCGCCAGCTCGACGAGTTCCCGCGGGGCGAACTGCTCCGCCGACGCCTTGTATCCGAGTTTGAGTTCAGCCACGATGTCGTTTCTACTCCACTCCTTCGGCGCGCGGCCCGGTGCCTAGACTCCGGGATATGGCACCGGTAGTGAAAGCCGTCACCGAACACGTGCACCTCGCCCAGGGCGGCGCGGTCAACTGGACGCTGGTCACCGATGAACGTGGGGTCATCCTGATCGACGCCGGTTATCCGGGTGACCGCGAGGACGTCATCAGCTCGCTGCGCCAACTCGGATACCAGCCGGGCGACGTGCGGGCCATTCTGCTGACCCACGCCCACATCGACCACCTGGGTTCGGCGATCTGGTTCGCCAAGGCCCATCACACGCCGGTGTACTGCCACGCCGACGAGGTCGGCCACGCCAAGCGCGAGTACCTCGAGCAGGCATCACCGATCGACGTGGCGATGAATCTGTGGCGGCCCCGCTGGGCGCGGTGGACCGCCCACCTGGTGCGTGACGGCGGGTTGAGCCGCGAGGGAATTCCGAGCACGCTGCCGCTGACCGCCGACGTGGCGGCCACACTGCCGGGCAACCCGATGGCCATCCCGACGCCGGGCCACACCGGCGGGCACTGCTCGTATCTGGTCGACGGAGTGCTGGTCAGTGGTGACGCACTGGTCACCGGACACGCCCTGCTGGCCCGGAGCGGCCCGCAGCTGTTGCCGGAATTGTTCAGCCACGACCAGGCCGGCTGCATCCGCAGCCTCGCCGCGCTCGCCCTGCTCGACACCGAACTCCTGGTGCCCGGCCACGGCGATTTATGGCGCGGTCCGATCCGCGAAGCCACCGAGCGGGCTGCCGCGCTGGCGCGCTGACCGGTCACAATCGGATCACGTAGCCATCAGAATTCTTTAAGAGACGCGTACGTAGTCTAAGAGAAATTCGCTCCCCGCGGCCTCGTGTGCACCGCAGCTCACATCCATAGCCCGAATTGCCGTTGCGGCAATGGTTTCCGGCGATGCGGCCCGCCAGGTCTCACGTACCTTGGTCTATAGGTCCTCGGCAACCTGTACTCACAGTGCGACCTAAAGGAAAAACACATCATGAAATTCAGTGGCAAATCCGCGCGCCGCAATGCCGTTGGCTGCTGCTCGCTGCTCGCCGGTCTGGCTGCAAGCGCCGTCGTCGCGCCGACAGCCTGGGCGGCTCCAGACTGCAGCGCCGCCGGTGTCTCGAACACAGTGAGCGCGGTGACGGGCTCGGCTTCGCAGTACCTGAACAACCACCCGGGAGCTGACGCGGTCGTCACCGCCGCGAGGAATCAGCCGCGCGGCCAGGCAGCGACAGATCTGCGTAACTATTTCACCGCGCACCCGCAGGAGTACGTCGAATTGCGAGGCATTCTCGCGCCCATCGGTGACACCCAGCGACAGTGCAACACCTCGGTGCTGTCGCCCGATCTGGAGTCGGCCTACAACGAGTTCATGGCCGGCTGAGGCCACCCATTACCGAAATCGACGCTGGCGTTCGAACGTTCGAGAAAGACCCGCGCTAACGTCGATCTCGGCGCCGAAGATCGCTGAAAGTCGCTAGAGCCCGAGATGCTCGCGAAGCGTGGTGCCGCCGTATTCGGTACGGAACCCTGAGCGTTCCTGCAGCAGTGGCACCACGCTGTCGACGAATTCGTCGAGTCCGTGCGGGGTCAGGTGCGGAATGAAGATGAATCCGTCACAAGCATCGGCCTGGATGTAGCGGTCGATCTCGGCGGCCACGTGCTCGGCGGTTCCGACGAACTGCTCCCGGCTGGAAACCGCGATGATCAGCTCTCGAATCGAAAGGCCCTGTGCTTCAGCACGTTCACGGTAACGACGGGCGACCTCGATCGGATCTCCGTGTCGGACCCGGCCCTGGGTGATGCCGACGTCGCCAGTCGGGTCGTCGCTCGGCAGCGGGCCGTCCGGGTCAAAGTCCGAGAGGTCACGGCCCCACACTTGCTCCAGCATCGCAATCGCCGTCGGTCCGCTGATCTGCTGACGGCGGATGACTCGCGCCTTCTCCTGCGCGTCCGCCGCGCTGTCACCCAGGACGAAGGTCGCAGCGGGAAACACCCTGAGCTCGTCGGGGTCTCGGCCGAACGACGCCGTCCGCCTCTTGACGTCCGCGTAATAACGCTGCCCGTCTTCCAGCGATCCGTGCAAGGTGAACAACGCATCGGCATAGTGCGCGCCGAAGTTACGGCCTTCGTCGGAGTCGCCGGCCTGCAACAGAATTGGATGTCCCTGCGGGCCACTGGGCAGAGTGGCGACCCCACGTACGTCGAAGTGCGAACCATGATGCTCGACGACGCCGATCCGATCAGGTTCGGCGTAGACACCGGCATTGACGTCAGCACGGACGGCGTCCGGCGCCCAGCTGTCCCAGAATTTCCGCGTCACCGCGAGGAACTCCTCGGCCCGCTGGTATCGGTCGGCATGGCCGAGGAATCCGCCGCGCCGGAAGTTCTCCCCGGTGAAGGCGTCTGACGAGGTGACGATGTTCCAGCCCGCTCGACCGTCGGACAACTGGTCCAGGGTGGCGAATTGCCTTGCAACCTCGAACGGTTCGTTGAAGGTCGTGTTGATCGTCCCGGTCAGGCCGAGTCGGTCGGTGACCGCGGCCAGCGCCGCCAGCACGGTGAAGGTGTCTGGGCGGCCCACCACGTCGTGGTCATAGATCAGGCCCCGGTGCTCACGCAGTCGCAGTCCCTCGGCCAGAAAGAAGAAGTCGAACAAGCCGCGTTCCGCGGTGCGGGCCATGTGCGCGAACGACTCGAACTCGATCTGGCTGCCCGACTGCGGATCGGTCCACACCGTGGTGCTGTTGACGCCCGGAAAATGGGCTGCCAGATGAATAGGTTTGCGCTGATTGCCCTCTCGGATACTCATCCACCGATACCCCAGCGCTTGGCAAGTAGTTCGTGCGAACGCAGACGGGCCTGATGGTCATGCGTTACCGAGGTGACGACGAGTTCGTCGGCACCGCTGAGACGCTGCAACGCCGACAGGCGTTCGGCCACCTCATCAGGGTCACCGACGAACTGGGTCTCCAGCCGGTCCTTGACCACCGGCAGCTGCTCTTCGGTCAACGGCGCAGTGTCACCGGGCGCCGGGTAGGGCACCGCACCAACACCGGTACGGATCGAATACACCCACTGCCCATAGCCGGACGCGAGTTCCCTTGCGGTGGCGGTGTCATCGGCGACCACTACGTCGGCGGACACCACGACGTAGGGCTCTTTCAGCGTTGCCGACGGAACGAAGGTGTCCCGGTAGGCCTCGATGGCTTCCAGCGCGGTCGCCGGCGTGATGTGGTAACTCGCGACGAACGGCAGGCCGTGCGCACCGGCAAGTCGCCCACTCTGGCCCCGGGTACTGCCAAAGATCCACGGCGCCAATCCCGATTGCTCGCCCGGCACCGCGTGCACATCGAAACCGTCCACTCGGTAACTGCCGTCGAGCATTGCCAGGATGTCGCCGAGTTGATCGGCGAAGTCGGGTGCCACCGCCTCCGGCTGTTGCAGGACGCCCATGGTGGCCAGAACACGCTCGGTGTCGAGCAGCCCTTGCAGGTTGAAGGGCAGCGGTATCACCACACCGTCGACCTCGCGCCACTGGCGGGGTGGGCGGTCCTTGCTCGACGGGTGCTTGGGTTTGAAACCGGTGTCGCGGCGCTGACCACGACCCAGGCCGAGGTCGATGCGGTCCGGGTAGAACGCGCCCAGTGTGCCGAAGCTTTCGACGACCGCCGCGGCGGTGGTGTGGCCGAGCTGGACCGCGGCCGATCCGACCCGAATCGTGTTGGTGGCCGCGGCGATCTGCCCGATCAGCACCGCGGGCGCCGAGCTGGCAACCCCGACGAAGTGGTGCTCGGCGATCCAGTAACGGCGATACCCCCACCGCTCCGCGTGCTGGGCCAGGTCGATGGTGTTGCGCAATGCTGTCGCAGCGTCGCTGCCGGCACTGATCGGTGACAGGTCCAGGACGGACAGGGGTGTGAGAGTCACGAGTTCACTTCCGCATAGCGGTTGGGCGCAATGGGCAGGCCGAGTCGTTGCCGTAACGTCTCGCCCGGTTTGTAGGTCGTACGAAATCGGTTGGCCCGCTGCAACAGCGGCACCACGTCGTCGACGATGACCGGAAGGTCTGTGACGTTGACGGCCGGCCGCAACCGCGCGCCGTCGATACCGCGCTGCTGCCAGGCGAGCAGCAGCTCGACCACGTCGGCCGGACTCCCGTCAAAAATCAAGGCATCCGAACCGAATCCGGTGTCACCACCGAACGTCACAACCAGGTCGGCGTACACCTTGAGACCCTGTCCGCCGGCCGACTTGACCTCGTCGAGGATCGCGTCGAGTGAGACGTCGTCAGTGGGCGTCACGAACACCAGATCAGCGCTGGACGCGGCAAACTCATAGATGCGCGGCCCGTGCGCCAGGGCAGCGACCACCGGCTGGCCTTGCGGTGGGCGCGGGGTGATCGACGGACCCTTCACCGAGAAGTGCTTGCCGCGAAAATCGATGTAATGCAACTTTTCCCGGTCGATGTAACGCGCCGTCGCGGCGTCGCGAATGATCGCGTCATCCTCCCAGCTGTCCCACAATCGGCGGACCACCTCGACGACATCGGCGGCCTCATCGAACAGTTCGTCGCCATCTGCGGGGGCATCGCGCCGTCCGAACAATGCGGCCTCATGTGCGGCCGAACTGACCCGCGGCTGCCAGCCCGCCCGGCCGTGCGACACATGGTCCAGCGTCGCGATGGCTTTGGATAGGTGGAAGGGCTCGGTGTGGGTGACGGTAGCCACCGGGATCAGCCCGATGTGCTCGGTGACCGGCGCGATCCGCGCGGCGACCAGTACCGCGTCGGCGCGCCCGGCCAGCCGCCGCGGGCTGACCGGCTCGCGCCGTCCCGGTTGGGGTTGCAGGCTGTCGTCGATGGTGAGGAAGTCCAGCAGACCCCGCTCGGCAGTGGCCGCAAGACCGGACCAATAACGACCGGACAGCACCGACTCCGTCGCAGGATCACCGGCCAGCGTGGGACGCCACGCATGCGGGTGCCACCCGTAGCCGTCCAGGGCAACCCCGAGGTGCAACGGGTGGCCTGTACTCACGACAAGACCTTGACGAACGCGATCGGAAACACCGGGCCGCGCGCGGGCAGGGGTGCCGGAAGTCGGGTGTATCCGGTGGATACGTAGAGCGCCTCGGCCTCCGGCTGGCGGTGACCGGTCGTCAGATAAACCCGCCGATAACCGCGCTGGGCAATGACGTTCTCCAATTCCACCAGCAGCGCGGTGGCATAACCCGCGCGCCGATGCTCCCGGCCGGTCCAGATCCGCTTGAGCTCGGCGGTCTGCGCGTCGAAGCGCTGAAACGCGCCGCCGGTAACCGCGACGCCGTCCACCTCGCCGATCAGGAAACCGCCGTCGGGGGGCGCGAACTCCGCGGCCGGGACCGACTTCAACCAGGCCATGACGGTTGGTGTCGTGCTCTCGTAGCGCTGGGCGTACTCCACCGCCAACTCGTCCAGCAGTGGTTTGGCCCTCGGGTCGTCCGCAGTCACCGTCACGAAGCGGAGCTGCTGGGCGGGCGTGATAGGTGACGGCATCACTTCATTTCTAACGTCTCGCTGTCGACCGCATTCCAGCGCGGCTACGTGAGGAATGCCCGGACGTAGCGGCCGGCAACCGGCACGCCCTTCAAGTCCTGACGGCGCAAGCCCGGTAGCCCGGTCGCGGTGAACAGATTCTCGAGCTCGGTCACCACCGTTCTCCAGCCGAGCGCCGCCAGCGACTCCGCGGCGTCGTGCTGCTCTCCGGAGTGTGTCAGTTCGGCCATGTTGCCCCGGTACCCGAACCGTCGCCAGCGCTTCGCCAGCGCGTGCTCCTGGCTCAGCAACGGGGGTTGCCGCTCGGGAACATAGTCCGCTGCGGCTCGGCTTCCGGGGGCGCTCAACGCCGTGACATTGTCAAGCAACCGGTCCTGAGCGGCCGGCTTGAGGAACCCGATCAGCAGACCCTCGGCAATCCAGACCGTCGGCTGGGCGGCATCGAAGCCGATCCGGCGCAGCGCCTCCGGCCAATCCTGGCGTAGGTCGACACCTACGGCCCGTCGGTTGGCGGTCGGAGTGGCCTCGAGTGCACGCAGTGTCTGGGTCTTGAAATCGATCACCCGCGGTTGGTCCAGTTCGTAGACGGTGGTGCCGGCGGGCCACCACATCCGGTACGGCCGCGCATCCAACCCCGAGGCCAGGATCACCGCCTGTCGGATTCCGGCCCGGCAGGCATCGGTGAGGAAGTTGTCGAAAAACCGCGTCCGGACCGCGAAAAGGTCTGTCAGCAAAGCCATTCCGTTGTCATCGCCGAGATCACTGAGGGCCAGTTCGCCGGTGGCCACCTTGGTGAAGAAGTCCACCCCGACAGCGCGGACCAATGGCTCGGCGAAGGGGTCGCTGATCAACCCGGCCCGGTTGGCCAGCGCCCTGGCGGTCGCCACCAAAGTGGCGGTGGTTCCGACGCTGGTGGCCGGCCCCCAGGTATCGCTGTCGGTCCGGGCCATGGTCAGACCGACCCCGCCCGGCGCAGTCCGGACCGCGCGATCACACGCCATCCGAGCAGCAGAAGGGCCGTGACCGTCGAGGCAACCACGATGAAACCGCCGGCCACGCTCGCGGAGGTGATTTTGCGCAACAGCATCCCGATCGCGACCGTGCACAGCCACACCAGGACCCCGGTCGGATAGACCGCGGTAGGCCGGCGCCAGGCCTGCGACAACAGCCATCCGACCGCAGTCCCGCTCAGAAACGGCCACGAAGTGGAGGCGATGCCGGCCACGTTCAGACCCTCATCGTGACTGCGCCGTCCCACGGCGCAAAACACCAAGACACAGACGACATCAATGCCCAGCCAGGCCGGACTCCGTCGCTGATGCGCCATCCGACGAGGTTACCGGGCGACTCGGTCAGCAACTCGGTTCGGGTTGACCATCTCGCTGCCTGGGTACACCGCACCTAGACCAAAGCGCCCCGCGACCAGTTGGTGAGCGCATTCCAGGGTCGATAACGATGGGAATTCTTATGTCACGCTTTACAATTCCGGGTCTTTCCGACTCACAAGGCGAGGACGTCGCGGCGCTGCTGCAGAAGCAGCTCAGCGCTTACAACGATCTGCACCTGACCCTGAAGCACGTTCATTGGAATGTCGTGGGACCCAGTTTTATTGGCGTGCATGAAATGCTCGATCCCCAAGTGACGCTGGTGCGGGGCTATGCCGACGAGGTAGCCGAGCGTATCGCCACGCTGGGTGCGTCACCGAAGGGCACCCCGGGCGCGATCATCGAAGACCGGACCTGGAACGACTACTCGTTGGGGCGCGACGTCACCGGTGCGCACATGGCGGCTCTCGATCTGGTGTACGCGGGCATCATCGAAGACACCCGTAAGCACATCACCCGGCTCGAGGATCTGGACCTGGTCACACAAGACCTTCTGATCGCGCACGCCACCAAACTGGAGAAGTTCCAGTGGTTCATTCGCGCACACCTCGAGAACGCCGGTGGCAGCCTGAGCAATGCGGGGGCCAAGACCGAGAAGGCTGCGGCGCGCGCTGCGGTCGACGCCGCTTAGCCAAGCGAAAACCCTTACATTTCAATAAATTCAGCGTTGATGACATTAGTCACAACGCTGATTACCCGGTTACCTTATGCGGTTGCAGGGTAACCCATACACGAGGTGCCATGCACCGATCGACTCATACAATCCCTAGAGGAGCAATTAGTACGTGACTACATCCCAAACCGGTTCTCTCATTGCGCAGCTGCGCACCGTTCTGGACCTGACGAACACCGAAATCCAAATCGCCGAAACCCGTGTCGCGCAGGCTCGTACCGACGCCGTACGCCGCGAGCTGACCCAGAACGCCTCCAACGGTCGCGACCGGGCGGTTGCCATCGCTTCGGCGATCCGCGATCTCGGTGGCTTTCCAGACGTGATCGGACCGTTCCTGGGACGCGCCGGGGCTGCAGTCAAGGCACTCACCGAGCAGGCTCAGCCGTTCAGCGAAGCACTCCTGGGCGACCTTGCCCTCGAGGGCCAGTTGCTGGATCGCTCGCGCTACATCAAGGCGCTCGCCGTTGCCGCTAAGCGTTCGGACGTCGAGGACTTGGCTACCCGCCTGGTGGAAGCGCACTCCGCGACGGTGGATTGGATCACCACCGTTCTCGCCGAAGACGCGCTCGGCGGACCGGCCGCACTGCGCCGCACGCCGTTACAGGCCGCGACCGGGTCGGTCGTCAAACTGGTCAACCTGCCGGTCAACTGGTCGACGCGGGGCGTCGACCGTGCGGTGGAAGTTGTCCGCTCGACCGCGCCGGCCTTCAACGACCTGTTGAGCCGCGGCGCGCACGCCGGCGATGTGGCAGCGAAAGCGGCGGTCGCCGCACGAGACGCCGCAATCCAGTCCGCGGAAAGAGTGATCCGCGACCAGGGCAGCACGCAGATCGCGGACAGGGTGCACGCCGCACGCAGTGAGACCGGGGTGCTGAGCTCCGACGAGCTGCCTATCGCCGACTACGACGAGCTCAATCAGACCGACGCGGTAGCCGCGATCAAGGATCTGACGGCTCCGCACGACATCCGCGCGATCGTCGCCTACGAGGAAGCCAACAAGGCCCGCTCGCGCGTGGTCTCGGCAGCTCAGACCCGCGTGGCCGCCATCGCTCAAGAGGTAGTCGGCATCAGCTGACCTACTTCACGCACGTCCTACAAGAGCCCCTGCAGCGATTCAGCTGTGGGGGCTCTTGCCGTGCCGGACCGGCGTCGGCTCAGCGCTTCGGTCTCGGGCGGATACGCGCTTCGGCCTGGGCGAGCTGGACGGTATGACCCTCAGCGCACTGCACCTGCGTCGCCAGCGGCGCGCCGCACCCTTCGCCGTGAACTAAGTCGAGCCGTCGTGAGTCGCCCTGCAACAGCTGGCCGAACTCGACCAAGCTGACCAGTACGGGAAACAACTGTCGACCGCGACCGGTGAGCACGTACTCGTAGCGAGTTCGCTGCCCAGGCGTCTTGTAGGGCTGCTTCACCAGGACACCGGCGTCCACCAGCTGCTTGAGACGCGTCGCCGCGATCTGCTCGGTGAATCCGGCACGTTGCGCGAAGTCCTCGAAACGGGTTGTGCCCCAAAAGGCCTCACGGAGCAAGATCAGAGCGGACCGGGTGCCGATCGTGTCCAAGGCACGTTCGATAGGGCAGACCTCGCGATACCCGGTTCGGTCACCATCCGCGAGGCGTCCCGTGAGTGTCATCGCGTCAGTCATGCGGCCATCCTACCCCGCTGACCATACTTTTATACAGCCAGATAAGTCATCGCCCGGGGATGATCAGGCAGCTACTCGTCGCCGTCGCCAGCAACTTGCCGGCCTCAGTGGTCAGCGAGGCTTCGGCCAACGCGGTTCGGCGGCCCAGGTGGCGAACGGTGCCGGTGCATCTGACGGGTCCGGTGTCCACCCGTATCGCACCGAGAAATCGCACCGACAGGTCCTGGCTGGTGTAGCCGGTTCCGGCGGGCAACAGGCTGTGCACCGCGCATCCCGCTGCCGAGTCCAGCAGGGTGCTGTAGACCCCGCCGTGCACCGATCCGATTGGATTGTAATGAAATTCGGCGGGCACCATGGAGAAGACCACGACTCCGGACTCGACCGACTCCATTCGCATGTTCAGCGTGTGCAGCAGCGGTGGCGCCGGCAGGGTCCCGGCCTGCATGGCCCGCAGGTAATCCAGTCCCGCCATCTCGGACGCGGCCTGAGCCCCGGTCAGTGGATCCTCCCAGCTGAAGGTACGGGTGCGTCGTGCGTCGTCCTGCCCGCTGCCCGACTGTGTGGTCAACGTGTTGGTCATACCGATGCCTCCAATTGATTTCGGTTGGCGCGTAGGAATTCTCGCATCGACACCGGCTTCCGGTTGATCAGTCGGGTCAGCTCGGCAGAGTCGATCGGCAGGGCACCCCGAGCTGCTACCGCTGCTCCGACGTTGGCGATGTGGCCGGCCATCGCGCTATTGACGACCCCACCGGGATAGGCCTTAGAGACATCGATGAGTTCGGCGCGCCACTGGTCCGGTGAGATCGTCTCGAATGTGATGGGGCGCCCGAGTTCCTGGGTCAACATCTCGGCGATCTCGTGGTGGTTCAGCAGCTCCGACCCGGTCGGATAACAGACCGGACCGTCGAACGCATCCGGCCGCAGCAGGGCGGCCACCGCAAGCTCCCCGGCGTCGTCGCCGTGGATCCAGCCGACCGCACCATCACCGAAGCTGTTGCGTAGCAGATTCTCTCGCCTGATCGACTCGCCGTGCAGCGCGATGACGTTTTGATGAAAAGTGGCGCCGATCCGCAGAATGAGCACGTCGAGCCCGCCCCACGTCATCACCTCCTCCGCCAGCCATTGGGCGCGGCCCAGGTCGCTCGGGTGATGCGGATGGGCAGGCCCCATCGACATCACGACGGTGCTCACTGCACGTCCCGTCTCGCGCACCGCCGCGGCGTAATTGGCTGCGGCGGTCACAACTCCGGCGTCCACCGGGTAGGTGAAGTAGGCCTGCTCGACGTCGGTCAGGGCTCTCACCAGACTGCGTTTGTCATGTAGGTCGCCGATGACCACTTCGGCGCCGAGGGCGGCCAGCGCATCGGTGCGTTCGCTCAGCGAGCGGGCCAGAATGCGAACCGGCTTGCCTTCTTCACGCAGCCTGCGGGCGACGTGCGCCCCGGTGGACCCGTGACGGCCGGTGGCGCCTGTCACCAGGATCGGTGCGGCAGATGCGTTCATCGAGGCTCTCCTCGGGTAAGCGCGACGACGACGCCGCTCGATCGATTCGACCAACGATCGTTCCTGTCTTGATTCTTGTCAAGTTAGCTAGCTTCGGGCCGTGCGACATGTGTTGCTGCAGCTGGTATTCAGCACTGCCGAGACATCAAGTGCGCAGAAGCAGGAACGCCTGACAGTTGATCGCTGTGCACAAATCTATCTAGAAACCACACTTCACATGCAGTTATTCCGAATCAGACGCCATATTTCCAGAGCAGGCCAAAAGCTGATTTTGACTTGACTTGAATAGAGCTAGCTGTGACAGTGACCCTGCAGGACCACCTTCCCGCGACACCACCGAGAGGCACGACCATGACTACGAAGGACGGCACGCTGCTGGTCACCGGTGCAGCCGGGCGCACCGGTGGCTACGCCACCAAACTCCTGCTGGAACGCGGCCATCGTGTCCGCGCGCTGGTGCACCGCTCCGACGATCGCGCCGCCCGATTGCGCAATGGCGGTGCCGAGGTTGTCGTCGGCGAGCTTCAGGACATCGACGCGGTCCGCGAGGCCGCGGAGGGCGTTGATGCGGCGTACTTCGTGTACCCGATCGACTCAGGCCTGCTCGAGGCGACCACCACGTTCGCCGAAGCCGCCGAGGACGCCGGGGTCGGTGCGATCGTCAACATGTCACACATCTCGGCCCGACGGGCCGCGCCCAGCGACGCGGCACGCATCCATTGGTTGGGCGAGCGGATCCTGGATTGGTCGCCGATAGCTGTGACTCATTTACGCCCAACCTATTTCGCCGAATGGTTCACGATCTTCTGTGCCTCGGAAATCCGCGACGAGGGCGTCATGCGGCTTCCGTTCGGTGATGGGCGCCACGCGCCCATCACCGCGGAGGACCAGGGGCGGGTGATCGCCGCGATCTTGGAGAATCCCGAAGAGCACGCCGGGCAGGTCTACCCGCTGTTCGGCGCCGTGGAGATGAACCACTACCAGATTGCCGAGGCCATCTCGGAGTCACTGGGACGCCCGGTGCGCTACGAGCCGACCGACATCCCGACCTGGATTGAAGGCATCAAGTTACTGGGGTTTCCCGAGTTCCTGGCCCAGCACTTGAGCAATGTCGCCGTCGACTACCAGAACGGGATCTTCGCCGGGACCAACGACCTTGTGGAGCGGATCGGCGGCAAAAAGCCCACCACGGTGCAGGAGTTCATCGCCGACCATCTCGCGGAATTCACCGGCTGACCGGAATACCGCAACAGGTATCGACATGAGAATTTCCCGGCACCGGCGTTCCGACGCCGGCTTCGCTGCCGCCCCCACCGTGGCGGGGTGGCGATCTCGAAAGGCGAACGAGTGAGCCACCAGTCGGCCGGGCGCGCATTTCTGCAAAGGTGGTGGCTGGCCTTGGTCACCGTGATCGCGTTGGGTCTCGGCGTGGCGTGCATGTGGAAGGTCCACCAGTTCTCCGAACCGAAGCCGGTCATCACGGTCAACGGTCCGCAAGCACCGGAGGAGTTCAACCCCAAGCGATTGACCTACGAGCTATCGGGTTCGATCGGTAGCGGCGGCATGCTCGTCTACGTCGACATCGACGGACATCCGCACAAGGTCGATGTCACGGCGTTGCCGTGGACGCATACCGAATCGACGGTGTTGACCGTGGTCTCAGGCAGCATTTCGGCGCACGTGCACGGCGGTCATGCGACCTGCCGGATGCTGGTGGACGGCGTCGTCCGCGACGAGCAGTCGACGACCCACTCAGACGCCGACGTCCAGTGCCGGGTGAAGTCCGCGTGAGCGCACACCGGGCCGGCCGACCCGTCGTCGCCAGGACGGTTCGGGTCCTGTCGATACCGATCATCGTGTTCTGGGCATTCCTGGCGGTATCCACCAATGCCTTTATGCCGCAGGTGGAACGGGTCGCCGAAGAACTCGCCGGCCCGATGGTTCCGACCTACGCGCCGTCGCAGGTGGCGATGCTCAAGATCGGCGAAAAGTTCCACGAGTCGACCTCGACCAGTTTGACCATGGTGGTGTTGGAAGCCAACCGTCCGCTGGACGAGCGGGATCACAACTATTACGACGACTTGATCGGGCGGTTGCGCCACGACACCCGACACGTCCAGTACGCCATGGACCTGTGGGGCAAACCGTTCACCGCCGCGGGAGCCCAAAGTGTCGACGGCAAATCCACCTACGTGTTGTTGCGTCTCGCCGGTGACATCGGGCAGATGCAGGCCAACCAATCCGTCGACTCTGTAAGGGAACTCGTCGACAGAGACACTCCCCCACCGGGGCTCGAGGTATACGTCAGCGGCGCGGCTCCGCTGGCCTCGGACACCCTGTCGATCGCGGATTCAAGCCTGAACAACATCACGATCGTGACGGTCATCCTCATCTTCATCATGTTGTTGTTGGTGTACCGCCGGCTCACCACCCTGGTGGTGCCGATGTACAGCGTGCTGTTCGAGATCCTGGTCGCCAAAGGTGTCGTCTCGACACTGGGCCATGTCGGCGCCATTCCACTGTCATCGTTCGCGGTCAACGTGGTGATCTCGTTGACGCTGGGCGCCGGGACGGACTACGGCATCTTTCTGATGGGTCGGTATCAGGAAGCCCGCCTGGACGGCGAGAGCCCAGAAGAGGCGTACTACACCGCGTTTCACGGTGTAGCGCCCATCATCATCGGCTCAGGGTTGACGATCGCCGGCGCCTGCTTCTGTCTGAGCTTCGCCCGACTCAACTACTTCCACACCATGGGGCCGGCGGTCGCGGTCAGCATGCTGTTCACGATCGCGGCGGCGCTCACCCTGGCTCCGGCACTACTGACGCTGGGCAGCATCTTCGGGCTGTTCGAACCGCGGACACAGGTCAAGGGAACGCTCTATCGGCGGATCGGCGCGAGCGTGGTGCGCTGGCCGGTACCGATCCTCGCGGCCAGTTCCGCTGTCGTCATGGTCGGCGCGGTCTTCGTCCCGACCTACAAACAGAACTACGACGATCGCCAGTACCAGCCGTCGAGTGCCTCGGCCAAAAAAGGCTTCGCGGCCGCCGACCGGCACTTTCCCCCGAGCAAATTGTTCTCCGAGATGCTGATGGTCGAAACCGACCACGACATGCGCGATTCCGCGGACTTCATCTCATTGGACCGGGTTGCCAAGGCTTTGATTCGACTGCCTGGTGTGGCCATGGTGCAGAGCATCACCCGACCGCTGGGACGGCCGCTCGAACACGCCACCATCCCGTACCTGTTCACCACGCAGGGCAGTGGAAACGGCCAGCAGCTTCCGTTCAACCGGGAGCAGAACATGAACACCGACCAGCAGGCGAATATCCAAGCGCACTCAGTGTCTGTGCTGCGCAAAGAGATCAGCTTCTTCCAGAAGGTTTCCGACGAGATCCACAACACCGTGCTCACGGTCGAGGATCTGGAGAAGATCACGGCGGAGATGAACGAGGAGATCTCCAATCTCGACGACTTCTTCCGGCCGATCAAGAGCTATTTCTATTGGGACAAGCACTGTTTCGACATCCCGATCTGCTGGGCGCTGAGATCGGTGTGGGACACCCTCGACCACATCGACCACCTGGCCGAGGACATCAACAAGACCAGGATCTCTCTGGTCGAGATCGACAAGGCATTCCCGCCCATCATCGCCCAGCTGAAAGCCACTGCTGACGACACCGAAGCCCTGCGGGCCAAGCTGGTGAACTCCTACGGGTCGGCCGATCTGGCGACCATCCAGACCGAGCAGACCTTCGACGACTCGATCAACGTCGGCAACGATTTCGACAAAGCCCGTAGCGACGACTTCTTCTACATCCCGCACGAGGGTTTCGACAACGAGGACGTCAAAACCGGTATGCAGCTGATGATGTCACCGGACGGCAAGGCAGCCCGCTTCATCGTGACTCACGAAGGCAACGCCATGGGTCCCGAAGGCGTGCAGCATGTCGAGCAGTTCCCCGCCGCGATCACGACGATCCTCAAAGAGACCTCGCTGGCCGGCGCAAGGGTCTACATCGGTGGATCGGCGTCGAACAACACCGACATCAAGCAATACGCGATGTCGGACCTGCTGATCGCCGCGATCGCCGCCTTTGTGTTGATTTTCCTGATCATGATGTTCCTGACCCGAAGTCTGATGGCAGCCTTCGTGATTCCGAGCACCGTGGCGTTCTCCTACGCCGGGGCATTCGGTCTTTCGGTGCTCTTCTGGCAACACCTGATCGGGCTGCCTTTGCACTGGCTGATCTTGCCGCTGTCGTTCATCATCTTGGTGGCCGTCGGTTCGGACTACAACCTGCTGCTGATCGCCCGGGTCAAAGAAGAGTTGCACGCCGGGTTGCACACCGGTCTGATCCGCGCGCTGGGCAGCACCGGCGGCGTCGTGACGTCCGCTGGTCTGGTCTTTGCGTTCACCATGCTGGCGATGTTGATCAGCGACCTGCGAACGATCGGTCAGCTGGGATCCACCGTGTGCATCGGGTTGCTGCTCGACACCCTGGTGGTCCGGTCATTCGTCGTGCCATCGATCGTCACCATTCTCGGAAAGTGGTTCTGGTGGCCGACATTGGTGCGTTCGCGCCCGTTGCCACCGCAATCGACGATGACAGGAGCCCGGCAGTGAACTGGAACGTGTGGAACTACCTGACCGCGATCACCTTCGTGCTCGCATTGGTTTTCGCCACGTGCGCTTCCATCTACGTCGGGCGTGTCTTACGGCGAAGTCCGGTGCCACTGACCAACGAGGTCAACAGCGTACCTACCGTGCTGGGCAAGCTACGCAAACGAGTGCCGCTGGAGGATTACGAAAAGCCGCTTGCCACACAGATCGTCGACGCCCGCAGACCTTTGATGGCATTCTCGATCCCGGCCGCCTTCTTCACCATTGGAGCGTTTTATGTCGTCGGCAGCCTCGAGCATCTGCATGGCGCCCAGCCCTCCGAGCGGACCTACCTCGGTTTCATCCCGATGCTCACCTCGACGAACCTGACTATGCGGATGTTTCTGAGCGGGCGGCTGAAAAACCGGATAGAGAAATAACGCAAACCGGGGCGCGAGGTGTGCGCGGCGTAAACCACGACCGGCCACGCGGCGAAAGGCTGTTGAAGTGTTGCCCGACGGCACCGTGAGCACCCGCGACCGCCACTTTGGACGCTTATCGTTGAGCAATGTGACCACCGCAGACCAGCCGCACGAATCGGATCCTGTGGCCAGCGCACAGCAGCCGCGCAACTCCCTCGAGAGTCGCCGACGTTCCGGTGACGTTCGCCGGGAGGGCAGCTTCTGCAGTTGCGGCATGCAGCTCTCCCTCACCGGAATCTGCGTCAACTGCGACTAGCATTGCGGCCGAACACGTTACGGCACCCGAGTCCACGGCTGACAATTCCTGGACTCGAAGGCCTTGACCCCGGTGTTGATGTTTGCATACATCGAACCGACCGATGAATTGGTCTGCAGCACATGGTCCTTGGCCGCATCCGGCGTGCTGTACGTGAACCACGAGCACATCGAGTCCTCGGTCGGCACGTTGTTGATCCAGACGCCGAACGTCGAACCCGACCCGGAGGTGTGATACAGCCCGGGGGCGACGTCGGGTCCGACCACGAAAACGCCGTTTCCCGGGATCGGATCCACCGGATCGGCGCCGGCCGGCGATGCGAGCGCGACTGCAAGCAGGAAGGCCGCGGAGAGGCGACGTAGTGGGGGCATGACTCTTCCCTTCGTGCCAGTTCCCCCACAGGCAGCCTAGGCCCGGTCGTCCGCGGTGGCAGTATGAGGCCATGAGCACTGGCAAACTTCCCGCCTTCAATCCGCAGGATCCGCTCGGCCTGGACGTGTCGCTGTCCGACGACGAGATCGCGGTGCGTGACACGGTCCGGCAGTTCTGCGCCGAACACGTCCTCCCACACATCGCGGAATGGTTCGAGATCGGCGACCTACCGGTGCGCGACCTGGCCAAACACTTCGGGCAGCTCGGCCTGCTCGGCATGCACCTGGAGGGCTACGGCTGCGGTGGGGCGTCCGCCGTGCACTACGGGCTGGCTTGCACCGAGCTCGAGGCCGCGGACTCCGGCATCCGGTCGATGGTCTCGGTGCAGGGTTCGCTGGCCATGTTCGCGATCTGGCGATTCGGCTCCGAGGAGCAGAAGCAGCAGTGGCTGCCAGGTATGGCCGCGGGCGAACTGCTCGGCTGCTTCGGACTGACCGAGCCCGACGCCGGATCCGATCCCGCTTCGATGAGCACCCGCGCCAAGCGCGACGGGTCGGACTGGGTGCTCAATGGCCGCAAGATGTGGATCACCAACGGGTCGGTCGCCGACGTCGCGGTGGTCTGGGCGTCCACCGACGACGGCGTGCGCGGCTTCGTCGTACCCACCGACACTGCCGGGTTCTCCGCGAACACCATCCACCACAAGCTCTCCTTGCGGGCGTCGATCACCAGTGAGTTGGTCCTCGACGACGTTCGCCTCCCCGAGGACGCGATGCTGCCGGACGTCAAGGGTCTCAAAGGGCCGCTGTCCTGTCTGTCGGAGGCGCGCTACGGCATCATCTGGGGTTCGATGGGCGCCGCGCGCTCGGCGTGGCAGGCCGCGCTGGAATACGCCGGCGAACGCACCCAGTTCGGTCGGCCGATCGCCGGATTCCAGCTGACCCAGGCCAAACTCGTCGACATGGCGGTCGAGTTGCACAAGGGCTTGTTGCTGGCGCTGCAACTGGGTCGGCTCAAGGACAGCACCGGTTTGCGCCCCGAGCAGGTCAGCTTCGGCAAGCTCAACAACACCCGTGAGGCGATCGAGATCTGCCGCACCGCACGAACCATTCTGGGCGGCAACGGAATTTCGCTGGAGTACCCCGTGATCCGGCACATGGTCAACCTGGAGTCGGTGCTCACCTACGAAGGCACACCGGAGATGCACCAACTGATCCTCGGCCAGGCCTTCACCGGTTTGGACGCCTTCCGGTGAGCGTCCGCTTGGAGTACACCGCCGAGCATCGGCAGTTCCGTGCCATGGTGCACGATTTCGTGCAGCAGACCGTGCTGCCCGCCCACGAAGAGTGGGAGAAGGCCGGTCGCGTGGACCGGTCGTTGTTCACCGAGGCCGGCAAATTGGGGCTGCTGGCCTTCACGGTTCCCGAGGAGTTCGGCGGCCCCGGCGTCGAAGACTTTCGCTACAACGCGATCGTCGTCGACGAACTCCAGCGGGCGGGTGCGGCCGCGGAGGCCATCGCGCTCTCGCTGCAGAACGACATCGTGCTGCCCTATCTGACCGACCTGACCACGACCGAGCAGAAGCAGCGCTGGCTGCCGGGCGTCGTCACCGGGGAGACGGTGATCGGGATCGCGATGACCGAGCCGGGCGCCGGAAGCGACCTGGCCGGTATGCGCACCACCGCGGTGCGCGACGGCGACGGCTACGTGCTCAACGGCGCGAAAACCTTTATCTCCAACGGACAGACCGGCGACCTCTTCGTTGTCGCGGCACGCACCGGGACCGACCGGCACAAAGGTCTGTCACTGTTCGTCGTCGACCCGAACACGCCCGGATTCAGCCGGGGCAGGAATTTGGAGAAGATCGGTCTGCACGCTCAGGACACCAGCGAGCTCAGCTTCACCGACATGCGGGTGTCGGCGGACAATCTGCTCGGCGAGGAGGGCCGGGGCTTCTACCAACTGATGAACAACCTGCCACAGGAACGCCTGTCGCTGGCCGTCGGTGCGGTGGCCGCAGCCGAGGGCGTGCTGGCCGAGACACTGGAGTATGTCAAGCAGCGCAAAGCTTTTGGCTCGCCGATCGCAAGTCTGCAGAACACCCAATTTGTGTTGGCCGAGCTGTCCACTGAAATCGACGTCGCCCGTACCTATCTCGACGATTGCATCGCCGAGCACCTGACCGGTGAGCTGACCGCCGCGCGGGCGGCGAAACTGAAGTGGTGGACCACCGAACTCCAGGTCCGGACCGCCGACCGCTGCCTGCAACTGCACGGCGGCTACGGCTATATGCGGGAGTATCCGGTATCGCGCGCGTTCGTCGATGCCCGCATCCAGACCATTTACGGCGGAACCACCGAGATCATGAAGACTATCGTCGCCAAGGATCTCGGAATCTGAAGCGAATCAGGCGCTTTCGCGGGAGATCATCGACATACCGTTGACACCCGGCACCACCGGGACTTCGAGAGGGGAAGGCAGCCGCTCGGCGGCGCCGACCAGGATCAGCGATGCCGCCGTGTTCGGGTCCACCTGCCATTGCGAGCCGCCGGCGAATTTGACCAGCTTGTCGCGACTTTCGACGTCGGTGGCGAACATGATCCAAACGGGTTCTGAACTGTTATCCATGATGGTTGCCTCTGCGGGTTTGATGGACGGGACGTGGGTCTGGGGAGCGGCGGACAATCGCTAAGCCATCTCGAACGCCTGCGCCAGGACAAGTTGTTCTGGGGTGGACGGAATCAAGGTCGAGATGTCGGTGACGATTGGCCCGCGGCGGAATTGCTCATGGAGCAAATCCTTTGTCTCACTGACGATTTTGGCCAACTGACCGGGCTGCGCGTGGCTGACGAAGTCTCGCCGGTTCCACCACATCATCTTGGTTCGGTAGTGCTCACTGGGATAGGGCGTCGCCGGGACGGGCGCGACTACCGAGCCGGACGAACGCCAGCTGTTCAAGACCGGAGTGGCGGCCGTGCACATCGTGTACTGGAAATCCAGGATGACCATCATGTAGAAGCAACTGCGGGCCAGGGCCGTGGTGAGAAATGGATTCCGGTCGGCGGCATCGGTCACCCAGCCGCTCTTCATTTCCAAAACCCCGTAGGGCACCCGCTCGGCGATCATCGATCGCACGTCCTGCTGGCCGGGCTGGCCGGCCCACTCCTCGACCGCATGAGAGTCATCGGCGCAGCGCAGCGCGATCGCGCGGTAGCCGCCGACGACATGACCGGCGTCGTCGACCACGGCAGCGAACATGATCGTGTCGTCGCCGCTGCGCAGCGCTTCGAGGTCGAGTGCAGACTCGACACCGCGCTTGCTGTAACTGCGAACTGCGCCTGCGGCGTATTCGGTCCACAGATCGCGGTCGATCGACGGCTGCGACACGACGAGAGTGCCTTCGATGTCAGAATCGGGCCAGCTGAAATTCCGACCGAGGGAGAAACGTCCGACGACGCTGCCCGCAGACATTGACCTCATCGATCCTCTTTCCGGTAGCCAGCAGACCGTATTTCGGTTGATTCGGCCTGTTTCATTCTCTTGGTATCGTTTACCGTCTTATGAATATCAGACGGTATCCATATGATGCAATAGTTGGGTCGTCCGACTTATCGGACGGTATTCAGCCTGCTACGCGGTATGTAGTTTTGGACGTCCCCATGCCGCCACGCGTTCCCTACCGGCCGCCAACCAGCGAAGACAGGGACGCCTCACGACCGGTCTCCGGGACTATCCGGCACTCCGACAGGCTTGATCGCACGGTTCCGCAGCAGACTTGACACCTGTAAAGTTCGTCGAATGGACAACATCAGGGGCAAGACCGTCGTCATCACCGGCGCCGCGCGTGGTATCGGCTACGCCACCGCACAGGCACTGCTGGCCCGCGGTGCCCGGGTCGTCATCGGCGACCGGGACATCGACGTTCTCGAGAGCGCGGTCGCAGGAATCAGCAGCCTGGGCCAGGTGAGCGGCCATCCCCTCGATGTCACCGACAAGGAGTCGTTCGCCGCGTTCCTCGACAAGGCCCGCGCCGACGGCGGCGGCCACATCGATGTCCTGATCAACAATGCCGGCGTAATGCCGGTCGGACCGTTTCTCGAACAGTCGGCACAGGCAATCCGGTCGTCGATCGAGGTGAACCTCTATGGCGTGCTCACCGGCTGCCAACTAGTGCTACCCGACATGGTGAAGCGGCGCAGCGGTCACATCATCAACATCGCGTCGCTGGCCGGCATGGTGGCGGTACCTGGTCAAGTGGTCTACGCCGCAACGAAATTCGGCGTGGTCGGTCTGTCGACCGCGATGGCTGACGAGTTCGCGCCACAGGGCGTCACCATCACCGCGGTGCTTCCCACATTCACCAACACCGAGCTGATCGCGGGCACGTCGCCGTCATCCGCGCAGAAGCCGGTCGAGCCGTCCGAGATCGCCGCCGCCATCGTCAAGGTCCTCGACAAGCCGAAATCCCGTGTGTCGGTGCCCAGTTGGGGTAAGTCCTTCGCCGCCGTGGCAACGTTGATGCCCGACCGGGGCCGACGTTGGCTCAACAAGAAAATGGGCAACGACACGGTGTTCCTCAAATTCGACACCAGCGCCCGCCGAAGCTACGAAGACCGCGCGCAGCATGCGACGGGCGTCGTCGAACACCACGAGTGATCACTCCGACACCGCCACGGCGTCAAGGCATCAGCCGAACGTGGCGGCGCCCAGGCTTCTGATGGTCTGAGATTCAATGTTCTGGAACGCAGTCCCGTCCGGACGCAGCAGATCGTGGAACCACACCTTCGGTACCGCCGAGTACGGATGCTTCCACGAATCCCACGGAAAGTAGGTCTGCGTCTTACCGGCCACCAGGCCCCAGTTGATCGCGCCGACGTTGTGCCGCTTGGCAATAGGCAAGATCGATTCGATCGTGCTGCCCTGTGATCGGGCCATGTATTCGGTACACAGAATCGGGCGGCCATGCGGGGTCAGCTCACCGATGCGTGACTCGAACGCCGACGGCCCGGCGTAGGAGTGGAAGCTGATCACGTCGGAATTGGCCAACTGGATGTTCTGAATTGTGGTGCGGCTGTTGGCATCTGCCCACTCGCCGTCCCATACACCGCTGGTCAGGGGCTGACGTGCGTCCACAGAGCGCGCCCACGTGAACACCTGGGGAAGCAGCTCGGCCACCCGGTCCAGCTTGTCACCACGCTCGACGCTGGCATACTGCGGCGCGGGATTGTCGGGTTCGTTCCACACATCCCAGCCCAAAACCCGGTCGTCGTTGCGGAACTGGCCCATCACGCCCGTGACGTAGTCCTGCAGGGTGCGGGTGTAGCTCTTGTCGTCGATGCGGTCGGCACCTGGACCCTGAACCCAACCCGAGTTGTGCACCCCGGGAGTCGGGGCATGCTGACGACCCACTTGAGGGTGTGGATCCCAGCAGGAATCGAACAACACGAACAGCGGCTTGATCCGATGCCGGGCCGCGATCCCGACGAACTGCGCCAGACGGGTCTGAAAGCCGCGGGCATCCTGAGCAAAGAGCTGATCGTGCAAGAAAACCCGCACTGTGTTGAGTCCATGCAAACGGGCCCAACCGAGTTCGGTGTCGATGCGGCGCGGGTCGTAGGTGCCCGGCTGAAACATCTCGAGCTGGTTGATCGCGGTGGAGGTGATGAAGTTCGCGCCGACCGGCCAACCCTGGGCCTGGTACCAGCGGTTGGCTCGATCAGAGGACCATCGACTCGACTCGGCCGACGCGCGTGGCGGCTCAGCAGAGACGCGTGGCACTTGAGCTAGAGCCGTGCCCGCTGCCAGCAGCAGCGGCAGCTTCAGCACGGTTCGGCGATACACAAAACGACGATAAGTTGCCCAGCGCGCGGTTCCCGGTATTCAACGAGCGCGTCGCGCCAGTTGTTATCTCGCTGTCACCAAGTGGGTCTGTCGAACCGGGCCCGCGCGACCGCGGCAGGGCCTAGCCCAGTGCCCGGTCGATGTCGGCGAGCAGGTCGTCGGTTCCCTCGAGCCCGACCGAGATGCGCACCACCCCGTCGCCCAGACCGATGGCGGCCCGGCCCTCCGGCCCCATCGCGCGGTGGGTTGTCGTCGCCGGATGCGTGACAAGGGATTTCGAATCGCCGAGGTTGTTGGAGATGTTGATCAGCTGGAGACCGTCGATCACCTCGAACGCTCGCTGCTTGGCCGCGCCGTCGGGGGCGTCGAGTTCGAAGGTCACCACGGTGCCGCCGCCGGACATCTGCCGCTTGGCCAGGTCGTATTGCGGGTGCGACGACAAGAAGGGGTAGCGGACCCACCGCACGGCGGGATGGCCTTCCAGGTACTCGGCGATCCGTTGCGCCGACTTGTTCTGATAATCAACCCGAATCGCCAATGTCTCAAGGCCTTTGAGCATCACCCAGGCGTTGAAGGCACTCATCGCCGGGCCGGTGTGGCGCATCAGTTTCTGCACCGGACCGTCGATGTATTCCTTGTCGCCGAGGATGGCGCCGCCGAGCACCCGCCCCTGGCCGTCGATGTGCTTGGTGCCGGAGTAAACCACGACATCGACGCCGAGCGGAAAACCCTGCTGCAGCAGCGGGGTGGCAAAAACATTGTCCAACACGACCTTTGCCCCGGCAGCGTGGGCGAGCTCGCTGACCGCGGCGATGTCGACCAGCGACTGCATCGGGTTGGACGGCGTCTCGAAGAACACCGCCTGAGTCGGCACCGAGAGCGCCTGCTCCCACTGCGTCAGGTCGTCACCGTCGACGAGCACGGTCTCGACACCCCAGCGCGGCAGGATCTCGGTGCACACCACGAAACAGGAGCCGAACAGGCTGCGCGAGGCCACCAGTCGATCGCCGGCGCCGAGCAGGGCGCCCAGCGACGTGAACACCGCGGCCATTCCGCTGGCGGTGGCGAATGCCGCGGGCGCGCCTTCGATGAGACGCAACCGCTCCTCGAACATGCTGATCGTCGGGTTGCCGTAACGCGAATAGACGTAGCGGTCCACCTCACCGGTGAAAGCCTTCTCCGCCTCGGCCGAGGAGCCGTAGACATAGCCGGACGCCAGGAACATGGCTTCGGAGGTCTCTTCGAACTGCGACCTCAGGATTCCGCCGCGCACCCCGATCGTGGCCTGGCTGACCCCCTCGGGCAGTGGCTCCGGTATCCGGACCGAGGGCACTTCCGGCTGAGCAGGGCTCATGTCTGCTTCCAGGGCAGACCGACTGCGCGCCAACCGCTTCCGCCGCGGTGGTTGTCGCCGTCGAGCTGTCCTTCGAAGCCGTCGAGCACGTTGTAGGACGGCGCGACACCGGCCTCGGTGGCAGCCTCGGCCGCCCCGATCGAACGATTGCCGGAGCGACAGAGGAACACCACCGGACGGTCGTCGCGAGCCGGAACACGCTCGAGCAGCTCAGCGACAAAATTGTCGTTGTGCTTGCCGTCAGAGGTGTTCCATTCGATGTAGACCACATCGCGACCCAGTCCGGCCAGGTCGGGGACGCCGACGAACCGCCATTCGGCATCGGTGCGGACGTCGACCAGCACGGCCTCGGGGTTCTCGCTGAGCAGCCCCCAGGCCTGCTCGGGGCTGATGTCTCCTGCGTAGCTCACCCGCGTGAGTCTCGCATATTCGGCTGGGAGAGCCGTGGCGGGCCGAGGGGTCACCAGAGCTTGCGCAGCGCAGCCGACGCATCCCGGACACGGCCGCGCGCGGTGGCCACGTCGGCGGCGGTGACCACGGCCGCGCCCAGCGGACGCCGCGCTTCAGACTCATCGCGAGTGAATACCCGGATGTCGCTTTCGGTGGTGCGCAGCGCCTCACCCAGCGCGCTGCCGCGCCCCGGTCGTTGCACCGAGCCGCCAGTGCCGGCGTAGATGACTTCGGCGGCGCCCGGCGAAATCATGATGGTGTCGATGGGCAGTCCCAGGATGGCCCGCGCCTGCATCTCGAATTCCGACAGCCGTTGGGTGCGGACAGTGACCAGTCCGCTCTCGAACGGCCGGGCGGTGACATCGCTGAAGTACACCTCGTCGCCGCGGACCATGAGCTCGACGCCGAACAGGCCGCGTCCACCGAGCGCTTTGACCACGCGGGCCGCGATGGATTTGGCGGCGTCCAGCGCAGCTGGGCTGAGATCCTGCGGCTGCCAGGATTCCTGTACATCGCCGATGGATTCGCCATGCCCGATCGGTGCGCAGAAGTCCAGCGTCGGCCCTGCCGATCCCTCGCTGCGGACCGTGAGCAGCGTGACGTGGAAGTCGATCTCGACCAGCGTTTCGGCCAGCACCCGGCTGTGGGCCAGCCGCCCGCCGGCGGACACCGCCCGCTGCCAGGCCGGCTCCAGATCGTCCGGCAGCAACACCACCGATTGCCCTTCGCCGCCGACGGCAGCCACCGGCTGCACACGCAGCGGGTAGCCGGCATGGTCGGCGATGGCACGCAACTCGTCGAGCGATCCGGCGAACCAGAACGGCGCGGTGGGCAGGCCGAGCTCGTCGGCGGCCAGCCGGCGCATGCCTTCCCGGTCGGCGGTGAGCCGCGCGCAGCGGGCGGTCGGGACGAACTCCGCGGCGCCGCTGTCCGCCGCGGCGGTCAGTGCGTCGGACGCCACCGCATCGGATGCCGTCACCACGAAATGCGGGCGCAGCCGCTGGATCGCGGCACCCAGCTCGTCGGCATCGGCCATGTCGACCACCAGCGCCTGGTCGGCAACGCCGTGCGCGGGCGCGTCGGCATAGCGCTCGACGGCGATCACGTGGGCGCCGAGCCGCTGCAGGGCGACGGCCAGCTCGCGACTGAACTCTCCGGAACCCAGCAACATGACCGTCGTTCGGTCGGCATCACTCGGCTGCGGGGTCGGTTCGTTCTGCGGCGTGGTCACGGTGCTCAAGGATAGGTGGGGCGCTACGGCTGGCCGGGCAGCAACCGGATCATCAGGCCGTTTGCCTCGGCCAGCAGGGTTTCACCGTCCAGCAGTTCGCCGCGGACGAACGCCTTGCGACCCTCGGTCGCCGCGACATGACCGCGCACCACCAGGGGGGTGTCGGTCGGGGTGATCTTGCGGTAGTCGACGTGCAGGAATCCGGTGCGGCTGATCGGCCGGTTGGCGGCGTGCACCACCATCCCGAAGACGTGGTCGAACAGCAACGGCAGCACACCGCCGTGCACGGCGCCGTTGCCGCCGACATGGAACCGGCTGAAGTGGCCGCGCATCTCGACGCCGTCGGGGTCGAAGCGGCTCATCGTCCACGGCGGCAGCAGCAGGCTGCCCATCCCGGGCAGCTGCGGCGACCGACCGGCCGGAGCCACCCCTTCGGCAGCCGTGAACGGGGCGAGCTGCTCACTCAGCGCCTCGGCGTGGGCGGCGGCGTCATCCCAGAGGTCGTCGCTGGGATCGGCGGACACCGCGAGATCCTGCAGCCGCCGCATGGCCGTCACGAAACGTCCGAAGCCGGGCCCGGGACTGGCCGCGCCGTATTCCGGAAATCCACCGTGGTGCTCGTAGTCGGGATCGAGTTGATCGGGGCTGCGCGAGGATTCGGTCACGCGCGAGCCGCCAGCACGTCGCGACGCACGATGGTCTGGTCGCGACCCGGGCCAACTCCGATGCACGAAATGTGAGCTCCGCCAAGCTCTTCGAGCCGAAGCACGTAATCGCGCGCCTTGGCGGGCAGATCGTCGAATTCACGGGCTTCCGAGATGTCCTCCCACCAGCCGGGCAACTCCTCGTAGATCGGCTCGGCGCGGTGCAGATCGCTCTGCGTCATCGGCATCTCGGTGGTCTCTTTGCCGTCGACGCGGTAGCCGACGCACACCGGGACCGTCTGCAGGCTGGACAGCACGTCGAGCTTGGTCAGGAAGTAGTCGGTGATCCCGTTGACCCGGGTGGCGTAGCGCGCGATGACGGCGTCGAACCATCCGCAGCGCCGGCGCCGGCCGGTGGTGACGCCGAACTCGCCGCCCGTCTTGGACAGATATTCGCCGTTCTCGTCGAACAACTCGGTCGGGAACGGGCCCGAACCCACGCGGGTGGTGTAAGCCTTCAGAATTCCCAGCACGGTGGTGATCCGGGTCGGGCCGATACCCGAGCCCACCGCCGCGCCGCCGGCGGTCGGATTGGACGACGTCACATAGGGATACGTGCCGTGGTCGACATCGAGCAACGTGCCCTGCGAGCCTTCGAGCAGGACGGTCTCGCCGGACTCCAGCGCGTTGTTGAGCAGCAGCCGGGCGTCGGCGATGCGGTGCTTGAAACTCTCCGCCTGCGTGAGCAGGGCCTCGACGACCTGCACCGGATCGAGCGCCTTGCGGTTGTAGATCTTGACCAGCACTTGGTTCTTGAATTCCAGCGCCGCTTCGATCTTGTGGGTGAGCACCTCTTCGTCGAGCACGTCGGCCACCCGGATCCCGATGCGGGCGATCTTGTCCTGGTAGCAGGGCCCGATGCCGCGGCCGGTGGTGCCGATCTTCTTGTTGCCCATGTAGCGCTCGGTCACCTTGTCGATGGCCACGTGATACGGCATGAGCAGGTGCGCGTCGGCGGAGATCAGCAACTTGGAGGTGTCGACTTCGCGGTCCTCGAGGCCCTTGAGCTCGTCGAGCAGCACACCCGGGTCGATCACCACACCGTTGCCGATGACGTTGGTGACCCCGGCGGTCAAGATGCCCGACGGGATGAGATGCAGCGCGAAGTTCTCACCGTTGGGCAGGACGACCGTGTGCCCGGCGTTGTTGCCGCCTTGGTAGCGAACGACCCAGTTTGTGCGGCCGCCGAGGAGGTCGGTGGCCTTGCCCTTGCCCTCGTCACCCCATTGGGCGCCGATCAGGACGATTGCCGGCATGGCGTTTCTCCCACTCAATTCAGCCGCTTATTGTGGTCCAGCCGGTGACCCATACTATCTCAGCCGTTTGCGGTGAAGCTTCTGAATGCCAAGCCTGGTGACGATCCAGGCCGAATCGGCCTGAGGAGGAGGCGGGCTCGTGAACTCAGATGTGGTGGTTTTGACCTTCGCTTCCGGCGTGCCACGCGCGCTGCGGGGGCTGACGGTCACCGTCCCCGATGACACTGACACCGCCCTGGCCGCCGCCCGCCGCGTGGTGGTGGTCGGCGGTGATGCCGACCTGGCGTCGGTGCTGACCCGGCTGATGCGCGCCGAGCTGCTGGGCGTCGAGGTGGCCTACGTGCCGCGGCGTCGCACACCCGCAACCCGGGCCTATCGCCTGCCGTCCGGGCGCCGGGCGGCGCGCCGGGCGTTGGGTGGATCGGTCCACCGGGTGCCGCTGATCCGCGACGAGACCGGATCGGTGATCGCCGGGCGTGCCGTCTGGCGACCGACCGACGATGAGCCGCTGCTGCATGGCGAGGCCGTCGTCGACGACGCGGTGCTCTTCGACGGCGAGGTCCGCGGGGTGACGGTCGAGCCGACGGCGGCGCTGCCCGGGTTGCGGGCGCGGGTGTCGGGAACCCGTCGCTGGCTGGTCGGGCGCGCGGCGCAGCTCGGTGGCCCCGGGGTGATGGTGGTCCGCGACGGAGTGCCCGGGTCGCGGGCGGCGCGCCGCTCGACGATCTACCGGAACACGGAGGGCTGGCTAGCCGTCCGGTGACGAGTGCCGCCAGGCGTGAGGAGCCGGCGCATTGGCACCGTCCGGTGACAAGCGCCGCCAGGCGTGAGGAGCCGGCGCATTGGCACCGTCCGGTGACCAGCACCGCAAGGCGTGAGGAGCCGGCACTCTGGCACCGTCCGGTAGCTTCGTCGAGTGAGCGCCCGTGACTTGCACCAGTCGGTGCGGCCCAGCCCGATCTTCCTGGCCATCGTCGGCGTAACGATTCTCGGCGGCGGACTGGCCTACTGGGTGGGCGACGATGTGGGGCCGCTGGCCTACGCCTCGGTTTTCATTCTCGTGATCGCCGGTTGGGTGGTGTCGCTGTGCCTGCACGAGTTCGGACACGCCTTCACCGCTTGGCGATGCGGCGACCGCGACATCGCGCTGCGCGGCTACCTCGACCTGGATCCGCGGCGCTACGTCAGCCCGGTGTGGTCGATCCTGGTGCCGATCGCGATCACCGCGATCGGCGGGATCGGTCTGCCGGGGGCCGCGGTGTACGTGCGGATGTCATACCTGTCGGCCAAGCAGCGCACGCTGGTCAGCCTGGCCGGGCCCGCAGCGAACCTTTTGCTGGCCGTGCTGCTACTCGAGGCGACCAACCTGTTCTTCGACCCACTACATCCGGTGCTGTGGGCCGGGATCGCGTTCCTGGGGTTCCTGCAGATCACGGCGCTGCTGCTGAACCTGCTGCCGATTCCCGGCCTGGACGGCTACAACGCGCTGGAGCCCTACCTGAGCCCGGAGACGCAGCGGGCTCTCGCGCAATTCAAGCCGTACGGCTTTCTGCTGCTGTTCCTGTTGCTACTCGCGCCGCCCCTGAACCAGTTGTTCTTCGGTCTGGTCGACAGCGTCTTCGAACTGTCCGGGGTTCCGAGCTTGTTGTGGCGCGCCGGAGCCGGGTTGACACAGTTCTGGCGGCGCTGATCTGACGGGAGTCTGGAACGTGCCCGAGGGAACCCGCTAGCGGGCACCCACTTTCCGGTAGTGGTAGTCGCTGTCGCCGAACATCGCGTCGACGGCCAGGATTCGTTTCAAATGGTGACCGACCGCGACCTCGTCGGTCATTCCGATGCCGCCGTGGATCTGGATCGCGCTCTCGGCAACCGCCCGGCCAAGGCGGCCGACTTGTGCCTTCAGCAACGAGATGTCGCGCGCCTGCGCGCGGGCCGATTCCACCAGCGCGGTGGTGTAGAGCAACGTCGAGCGTACCTTCACGAGGGCGATCTTCATGTCGGCCAGGCGGTGCGCCACCGCCTGGAAGGTGGCGATCGGCACCCCGAACTGCTGCCGCGTTCCTGCGTAGGAGACGGTGTTCGCCACCAACGCATTCATGGCGCCGACAGCCTCGGCGGACAGCGCAAGGATGGCTCCCTCGAGGATCCCGGCTATGGCTTCGGCGGCGTCGGCCGCCAGAAGAGTTACCGGCGCCTCGTCGAACGTGCAGTTCGCGGCCTTACGTCCGTCGATCGTGCGGTAGGCCGTCAGGGACACCCCCGGCACGTCCGGGGTCAGCAGCACGATGCCGAGTTCACCTTCGGCGTGACCAGCGCCATGCAGTCGCGCCGTCACCACCAAGACCTGCGCGTCGCCGCCACCGAGCACCAACCGCTTTTCGCCGCTGAGCAGATAGCCGTCTGCGCCGAGCGTTGCGGCGGTGGTGATTCGCGCCGGGTCGGCGGTCCCGCGGCCCTCCTCGTGAGCGAAGGCTCCGAGCGCCTCGCCGTCGGAGATCATGTCCAGCCATGTGCGCGCGGCGTCGCTGTGCTCGATCAGCGCGAGCGCCCGACCGGTCAGGATCACCGACGAAAGGTAGGGCTCGCTCACCAGATGCTCACCGAACAGTTCAGCGATCGCGACGACGTCGGTCGACGATCCACCCAACCCGCCGAGCTCTTCGGGAAATGGCAGCGCGAGAAGCCCGAACTCTTGAAATTGTTGCCACACTTCGTCGGAGGTTCCGCGTTCGGAGCCGATGATTTCCTGCCGTCGTTCGAAGCCGTAGGACCGGCCGAGGTACTGAGACACGCTGCGGCGCAGCATCGTCTGCTCATCCGAGAAAGAGAAGTCCACCGGTCAGCTCCTTCCCGCAAACGGCAGACTTCGCGCGATCAGGTCGCGCTGTACCTCGTTGGTGCCCGCGTAGATGGTGGTGGCACGCGAGTTCAGGTAGAAGGGCATGGCAATCAGGTCCTGCTCGTCGCCCAGTGCGGGATGCGAGGACCCGATGGTGAGCGCCTCGTGTTGCAACGGAAGCGACTCCAGACCGGCGACGCGCGTCATCAACACCGAGAGCTTCTGCGTCAACTCGGTGCTCATCGTCTTCTTGACCGAAGGGAACGCCGGGTCATCGGCTACGGGATGCCCACTGATCGCCAACTTTTCGAAGTATTCGTAGGACGCGACATCGGCCTCCGCTTCACCCAGGTCGCGTTGAAACACCGAATCATCGGCCAGCACACCACCGTTGGGCGCATTGGCAGTGATGCTGGCTTCGCGGATCAGACGCACCCGCCGGCGCAGGAACGGGCCCTGCGCCGAGCCACCCCGCTCGTGCTTCAGTAGCGCCTTCGCGACGGTCCAGCCGTCGTTCTCCTCCCCCACCCGACCCGATTGCGGCACCCGCACGTCGTCGAAGAACACCTCGCATTGTTCGGGAAAGCCGTCGAGACCGACGATCGGCCGGATGGTCATGCCCGGGTAGTCCGTGCGGTCGAGCAGCAGAAAGGTGATGCCCCGCTGCTTCTTTCCCTCAGAGCTGGTGCGGACCAGCATGAACATCCGGTTGGACCGGTGGGCCAGCGTCGTCCAGATCTTGCTGCCGTTGATCACGTAATCGTCACCGTCGGCGACCGCGGAGCAGGTGAGCGAAGCGAGGTCCGAACCGGAGTTGGGCTCGGAATAGCCTTGCGTCCAATAGTCTTCGGCCGCAAGAATTCTCGGGAGATACTTGGCCTGCTGCTCGGCCGTACCCAGTTCCATCAGGAGCGGGCCCACCATCTGCAGACAGTTCGGCAGCAGCGGCGGCAGGTCGCGCGCGCAGTACTCCTCCGCGAAGATGAACCGCTGTTCGACCGACCAGCCAGGTCCACCGAATTCGACCGGCCAGGCTGGGGCGGCCCACCCTTGACGATGCAGGATGCGCTGCCATTCCATGACCTCGTCGAAGGAAGCGAAGGCGCTCGTCAGCTTGCGGCCCGCCTCCCGGATCGCCGGGGTCGGCGCGGTATCCAGAAAGGCCGCCACTTCCTCGCGGAAGGTGTCTAGCTCGGGAGCGAAGTCGATGTGCACGGCGGTCAGCCTCGCTTTCCAGCGACGGCGGTCCGACGCCGCCACGAATGACCCATTCTTGACACCTGTTTAGTTTGATCGACTGAACTACAGGCGCTCCGCCCTGTCAATGGCATGCCCTCCAAGCAGCAGGCCCGTCGCTAGCGGCCGATCTTGCAATACATGCGTAACTGCGCATATATTGCGGAGCATGGGTGCCGGCCACGATCACGCGAACCCGGGCACACCCGTGCCACGACTCGCCATCGCCACCGCCCTGCTCGGCGGCTTCTTCGCGGTCGAGCTGACGACCGCGCTGCTGATCGGCTCCATCTCCCTGCTGGCCGATGCCGGCCACATCCTGACCGATGTCGCGGCCACGTTCATGGGCCTGTGCGCGGTGATCCTGGCCCGGCGCGGCAGCACGTCACCGTCTCGCACCTACGGCTGGCACCGGGCCGAGGTGTTCACCGCCGTCGCCAACGCCGTGCTGCTGATCGGTGTGGCCACGCTGATCCTGCGGGAGGCGATCGGGCGAATCGGTCAGGCACCCGATGTGCCGGGTGTTCCGATGGTCGCCGTCGCGTTGACCGGGCTGGCCACCAATGCCGTTGTCGCGCTGCTGTTGCGCTCGCACTCGTCGCAGAGCCTGGCCGTCAAAGGTGCCTACATGGAGGTCATCGCCGACACCGTCGGCAGCATCGGCGTGTTGATCGCCGGCGTGGTCACCATCACCACGCACTGGCCTTACGCCGACGTCGTGGTCGCCGTCCTCGTCGCGCTGTGGGTGCTGCCCCGGGCGCTGTCACTGGCGGCGGGTGCGCTGCGGATCCTCTCCGAAGCCTCACCCAGCCACATCGACGTCGACGAACTGCGCGCCGCGCTGGCGGCGGTCGACGGCGTCAGCGAGGTCCACGATCTGCACGTCTGGACCCTGGTGCCCGGCAAGGACATGGTGACCGCCCACCTGGCCGGCTGCGACACCTCGGCGCGGGTGCTGCGCGAGGCTCAGGCGGTGCTGGCCGCACACGGCCTCGAACACGCGACGATTCAGATCGAGCCCCCGAACAGCGCCGGGGACTGCGCGCCCGGCTTCTAGCTCAAGCCCAGCCCCGCGCGGGCGGCCGGGTCGCAGTCATCGAGGAGATCCAGACACCGGGCTTGTTCGTCGGTCTCACCGATCGCGTCGGCCGCGCGGGCCAGTGCGGCCACGCAGCGCAGGAAGCCGCGATTGGGCTCGTGCGAGAACGGGACCGGGCCGAAGCCCTTCCAGCCGTTGCGGCGCAACTGATCCAGGCCGCGGTGGTAGCCCGTGCGCGCATAGGCGTAGGCGGTGATCGCCTTGTCGTCGGCCAGGGCATCCTCGGCCAGCTCCGCCCACGCGATCGACGCCGACGGATGCGCGGCGGCGACCGCGGTCGGATTGTCACCGGCCTGCAGCTGGGCCTCGGCGTCCGGGTCACCGGGCAGCAAGGTCGGATCGGGTCCCAACAGATCATGGATCGGCGTCATGCGGGTTATTGTGCCGTGCGACGCAACAGCGGGGTGCCATGACGCCGGTGACCGGGGTCGGGTCGCTAAGCTCCAATAGGTATTTCGACACCGAAGGGGACAGCTGCGCCTATGCCCAATTCATCAGGGTCGGACCCCGACGCCACCGATCACGACGCCACCGAAGACGCGGCGCGATCCGACGCCGACACCGCTGTCGAACCGACGGCCGGCGCCGACGAGAAGACGACGGAAAGCCCGCGCACCGCGGACCCGGCGACCGAGGTGATCGACCCGGGCGCGTTGGAGCAGCAGCCGCCGGCTCCGCAGCTTCAGCCCGGTGAACGCCGCTACACCGCTCCCGGATTCGACGCCAAGGAAACCGCGATCATCGATGCGGCCAGCGACCCTGCTACCGAGGTGTTCGCCCAGGGGCGGGCGCCCGGCGGCGGCCAGCCCGGCGCGAGACCCGCTACGCCGCAACTGATTCCGCCCCGGCTCGGGTCGAAGTTCCGGCCGTCGGGCCAGCGGAGCTGGGGTTGGGTGCTGGCGCTGATCCTGATCATCTTGGCGCTGGCGGCCGTCGCGGTGCTGGGCACCGTGCTACTGACCCGCAACGACCGGAAAGCCAACGCGTCGCGGGAAGACCAGGTACGCAGCACGATTGAGAGTTTCGACGCCGCCGTGCAGACCGGCGATCTGACCAAGCTGCGCAGCCTGACCTGCGGGAGCATGCGCGACGACTACGTCAACTACAACCAGCGCGAGTGGAGCGACACCTATCACCGGGTCGCCGCGGCCAAGCAGTACCCCGTCGTCGCCGATATCGACCAGGTGGTGGTGGACGGAAACCACGCCGAAGCCAACGTCACCGCGTTCATGGCCTACGCGCCGCAGACCCGCTCGACACGCAGCTTCGACCTGCAGTACCGCGACGACCAGTGGAAGATCTGCGAATCCAGTTCGGGCTGAGCCGTTTTCGCCTAGCGCGGCTAGCCCGGTGTTCGCGCCGAACGTGAAACCAGCTTCACAGTGGCGGCCGAACGTGAAGTCAACTTCACGTTCGGGCCGGGGGGCTAGCCGCTGACCGACTTGCCGTTGCTGTGCAGGTCGTTGCAAGCCTCGACAACGCGCTCGGTCATCGCCGCCTCGGCCTTCTTGAGGTAGCTACGCGGGTCGTAGACCTTCTTGTTGCCCACCTCGCCGTCGACCTTGAGAACGCCGTCGTAGTTGGTGAACATGTGCGCGGCCAGCGGCCGGGTGAAGGCGTACTGGGTGTCGGTGTCGACGTTCATCTTCACCACGCCGTAGCGCAGTGCCTCTTCGATCTCCGACTTCGCCGAGCCCGATCCGCCGTGGAAGACGAAGTCGAACGGCTTGGATCCGTCGGCCAGACCCAGCTTCGCGGCGGCGACCTTCTGGCCCTGCGCCAGAATGTCGGGACGCAGCTTCACGTTGCCCGGCTTGTAGACGCCGTGGACGTTGCCGAACGTCGCCGCCAGCAGGTAGTGGCCGTGCTCGCCGTGACCCAGTGCGTCGATGGTCTTCTCGAAGTCCTCGGGGGTGGTGTAGAGCTTGTCGTTGATCTCGGCCTCGACGCCGTCTTCCTCGCCGCCCACGACGCCGATCTCGACCTCCAGGACGATCTTGGCGGCGGCGGCCAGTTTGAGCAGCTCTTGCGCGATCTCCAGGTTCTCGTCGATCGGCACCGCCGAACCGTCCCACATGTGCGACTGGAACAGCGGGTTCTTGCCGGCAGCGACCCGTTCGGCCGAGATGGCCAGCAGCGGACGCACGTAGGTGTCCAGCTTGTCCTTGGGACAGTGGTCGGTGTGCAGGGCCACGTTGATCGGATACTTCGCGGCGACGACGTGAGCGAACTCGGCCAGCGCGACGGCACCGGTGACCATGTCCTTGACGCCCAGGCCGGAGCCGAATTCCGCGCCGCCGGTGGAGAACTGGATGATACCGTCGCTGCCCGCGTCGGCGAATCCTTTCAGCGCGGCGTTGATGGATTCCGAGCCGACGCAGTTGATCGCCGGAAAGGCGTACTCGTTCTCCTTGGCGCGCTTGAGCATCTCCGCGTAGACGTCTGGCGTTGCGATGGGCATGCGGCTTCCTTCCTGACGGGTCGCATCAGTATCGCAATATCCTCGGCGGGTCCGCAGCCCGCCCGGTCATGGCCGACCCGAACCGCCGGTATCTTGAAACACGTGAAATCCACGAGGAAGCTCTAGCGGCAATGCCCAACATCCTCGACCCGATGTACTGGATCGGCCCCCAGGGTCTGTTCGCATCAGCCGTGCTGCCGACGATCCTGGCCATCGTCTTCGTCGAGACCGGTCTGCTGTTCCCGCTGCTGCCGGGTGAATCGCTGCTGTTCACCGGTGGTCTGCTGGCCGCGCACGGCACGCTCGACATCTGGGTGCTGGCTCCTGCCGTGGCGCTGACCGCGATTCTCGGCGACCAGACCGGTTACTTCATCGGGCGTCGCATCGGGCCGGCGTTGTTCAAGAAAGAAGACTCGCGCTTCTTCAAGCAGCACCACGTGACCGAGTCGCACGCCTTCTTCGAGAAGTACGGGCCCGCGGCGATCATCCTGGCCCGGTTCATGCCGTTCGTGCGGACCTTCACTCCGGTGGTCGCCGGGGTGTCGTACATGCGCTACCCGGTCTACCTGGCCTTCGACATCGTCGGCGGTGTGCTGTGGGGTGGCGGGGTGACGATCGCCGGCTACTTCCTGGGCAACATTCCGTTCATTCACCAAAACCTGGAAAAGATCGTCCTGGGCATCCTGTTCGTGTCGATGCTGCCGGCGTTCATCGCCACCGGCCGGGCCTACCTGAAACGTCGCCGCGCAACCCAGGACGACAAAGACAAGCTGACCGTCGCCGACTAGTCGTGTCGATGAACCGGCGCACCGCCCTGCGCGCGGGCTTCGTCGGCGTCGGCGCCCTCGCCGCCGGATGCAACCGTCGCGGCGCTCCGACAGCTTCGCCGACGGTCGAGTCGCAACACGACGCCCTAGCGGCGCTCGAGAAGCAGCTGCCGGGCAGGTTGGGGGTGTGCGCGCTCGACACCGGGTCGCCGGCAAGCCTGCGCTACCGCGCCGACGAGCGCTTCCTGATGTGCTCGACCGCAAAGACGCTGAGCGTCGCGGCGGTCCTGCAGCGAAGCGCGCGCGAACCCGGCCTGCTCGATCGGCTGATCCGCTACGACCAGGCCGACGTCCTGGAGTGGGCCCCGGTTACCTCCAAGCACGTCGACACCGGGATGACGGTCGAGGCCTTGTGCGACGCGGCGATCACGGTAAGCGACAACACCGCGGCCAACCTGCTGGTGCGCCTGCTCGGTGGCCCGCCTGCCGTCACGACGTTCGCCCGGTCGCTGGGCGACAACGTCACCCGGGTCGACCGGCTCGAACCCGATCTCAATGTGACTGCGCCAGGGGATATTCGGGACACGTCGACGCCTGGGCAGATGGCGCTGAACCTGCGAACGCTGGTTCTGGGTGATCCGTTGCCACCGGCGCCGCGCACGCGGTTCGCCGATCTCCTCAAGGCCAACACCACCGGTGGCAAGGCCATCCGGGCCGGGCTCCCCCGGCAGTGGGTGGTGGGCGACAAGACCGGCTCGGGCGCGCAGGGGGAATCGAACGACCTCGCGATCGCCTGGCCGCCAGGCCGCGCACCGATCGTCGTCGCCGTCTACACCGCGCCTGACGATCCGCGCGTGCCGGCGGATCGGGCTCGGCAGATCATTGCCCGGGCCGCCACGATCGCCGCGTCGGCGTTGGCGCCGGCCGGCGGCTGAGCCCGCTAGGCCGTCCGGAAGCCCATCGCCACACCGTTCATGCAGTAGCGCAGCCCGGTCGGTTGCGGTCCGTCGTTGAAGACGTGGCCCAGGTGGCCGCCGCAGCGGTTACACAGGACTTCGGTGCGCGTCATGCCGGCGCTGTCATCCTGCTGCTCGAGGACGGCGTTGGGAAGGACCCGGTAGAAGCTGGGCCACCCGGTGCCGCTGTCGAACTTCGTGCTCGACGCGAACAGGTCCTGGCCGCAGCCGGCGCAGGTGAACGTGCCGGACCGGTGCTCGTCGTTGAGGGGGCTGCTGTAGGGGCGCTCGGTGCCCGCCTTGCGGAGCACGTCGTAGGCCGCCGGTGAGAGCATCCGCCGCCACTCGTCGTCGCTGTGGTTGACGTCGAACGTCTTGGCCGGAGTCCTCGGCGCACCCGATGCGCTGCAGGCCAGCACCGACCCGGTGGCGGCGAGCGCACCCGCTACGGCGGTGCCGAACAGAATCTGCCGCCGGTTGAGGACCGGCCTTTGCGGTGTGGTCACCTTTTCCACCATAGCCACCCGTGGCGATCAGACCGCGACGCGGAAATCGCAGCCGGTCTTGGCGCGCACGTCGGCGACGGTGACGCCGGGGTGCAACTCGATCAGCGTGAGGCCCTGCCCGGGCTCGACGTCGAAGACGCACAGGTCGGTGATGATCATGTCCACCACCGCCTTGCCGGTGACCGGCAGCGAGCACTGCTTGAGGATCTTCGGGCTGCCGTCCTTGGCGGTGTGGTCCATCACGACGATCACCCGCTTGACGCCGGACACCAAATCCATTGCGCCGCCGGGTCCTTTGACCATCTTGCCCGGCACCATCCAGTTGGCCAGGTCGCCGTTCTCAGCGACTTCGAGTCCGCCCAGGATGGACAGGTCGATGTGGCCGCCGCGGATCATCGCGAACGAGTCGGCGCTGCTGAAGAAGCTCGACCCGGGCAGGCTGGTGACGGTCTGCTTGCCGGCGTTGACGAGATCGGGGTCGACGGCGTCTTCGCTGGGGTAGGCGCCGATGCCGAGCAGACCGTTCTCGGACTGCAGCGTGACGGTGATGTCGTCCGGAATGTAGTTGGCCACCAACGTCGGTATGCCGATACCCAGGTTGACGTAGTAGCCGTCGCGCAGTTCCTTGGCGGCGCGCTGAGCCATCACTTCGCGGATCGGGCTGTCCTTCTTGGCCGCTGCGCCGCCGGTGGTGGTGCGGAACTCGATGCGCTTCTCGTAGGACGGGCCTTCGATGATCCGGTCGACGTAGATGCCGGGAGTGTGGACCAGGTCGGGATCCAGCTCGCCGACCTCGACAAGTTCTTCCACCTCGGCGATGGTCACGGTGCCGCAGGTGGCGATCATCGGGTTGAAGTTGCGGGCGGTCTTGCGGTAGATCAAATTGCCCGCACGGTCGCCCTTCCACGCCTTGACGATGGCCACGTCGGCCCGAATGCCTTCTTCGAGAACGTATTCCGTGCCGTCGAAGACCCGGGTGTCCTTGCCCTCGGCCAGGTTCGTGCCGAACGCGGTGCGGGTGTAGAAGCCGGGGATGCCGGCGCCGCCGGCACGCAATTTCTCCGCGAGTGTCCCCTGCGGCGTCAGCACCAGGTCGAGTTCACCGGCCAGAACCTGGCGTTCGAACTCTTTGTTCTCCCCGACGTACGAGGCGATCACTTTGTTGACCTGACGCGCCTTGAGCAGCAGGCCCATGCCGAAATCGTCGACGCCGGCGTTGTTTCCGACGATCGTGAGATCTTTGACACCGCTGCCGACCAACGCCTGGATCAGGTTCTCGGGAATGCCGCAGAGGCCGAAACCCCCTGCGGCGATGGTGATTCCGTCCTTCAACAGGCCATCCCAGGCCGACACGGCGTCGGCGTGGACCTTACTCATTGCTGATCCCCTTGTAGTCGGCGACGGCGTGGGCCGCTTCCATCAATGTCCAACCCGACAGTTGCACGGACAGGTCGCGCTCGGCGATCTCCGAGCCGTTGACCGCGCCGCCGACGAACTGCGCCTGCTGGCCACCCGCCGCCGGCAGCTCGGCGGTTTCGTCCCACGACGGGCCGAACAGCGGCAGCCCCTCAACGGTCTGCCGGTTGTCCCATGCCTCCTGCGCCGACGTCAGCACGAGGCGGCGGGCGGTGTCGCGGGCCGTGACGTCGTCAACCGAGTCCCCGGGCAGGGTGGTGGCGACGAACGCGAGGTAGCGGGCGGTGATGCCGGCGAACAATCCGCCGTCTCCCCCGCCGGAGCCGCGGATCACCCCGCCCGGCGCCATGTGCTCGGCGACGGCGGCGACCAGGCGATGCACTCGCGGCGCGTGCCGGTCGTCCTGGGTACGCGCGGCCAGCTCGGTCTCCAGGCCGAGCACCACGCCCTGGCAGTAGCTGTACTGCGCCCGGACCAGCGAGCCGGCCTTGATGCCGTCGAAGACCAGATGCGTCTCCGGGTCGATCAGCGTCTCGTCGAGCCAGTCCGCCATCTGCTGGGCGCGCCGCAGCCGATCGCCGTAGCGGGCCAGGAAGATTCCGGCCGGGCCGTTGGCCGGTGCGTTGAAGAATTGGTCCTGTTTGCGCCAGGGAATGCCACCGCCGTCCTCCGGCACCCAGGAGTTGACCAGTTGATCGTTGAGCTTGCGCAACCCACCCGGACGCTCCACGCCGGCGATCCGCGCCGCGCGTTCCAGCGCGAGCGCGAGCCAGGCCATGTCGTCGTAGTACTTGTTGACCCAGGATCCGTTGTTGCGCAGTCGATGTCCGCGGATCTGGCGCGCGATCTTGACGCGGCGCTCAGGCTGCGGGTCGCGCAGCTCGGCGTCGACGAGGCAGTCCAGCAGGTGTGCCTGCCACCAGTAGTGCCAGCCGCCGAACCAGCGGTCGCGGCGGGCAGGCGGCCAGGACACCACCCCGAGTTGGGTGCCGGGCAGCGCCCACAGCCTTTTCAGATGCCGACCAGCGACCGCGGCCTCCGCGCTGACCGCCCGGTTGACCCATACCTGATCCATGACTGCTGATCCTGCCCTATCGGCCGGCCATGCAAGCGGGCATCCTTCCGAGAAGTCCCGGTCTCGGAAGGATGCCCGCTGAGGGTGCGAGTTCTCAGTCCGCCGACTCAAGCTACGAGGCGCGGTCGCGGTCGCGATACAGGGATTTCCCTTGTCTTCGATCAGGCCGCCTGATCCGGGATCACCAGGCGTTGGCGAGATCGCCGTGTTGACTGATCCAGGCGTGCATGGCGATCCCGGCGGCGACCGCGACGTTGATGCTGCGCGTCGAGCCGAACTGGGCGATCGAGACGGTCAGCGCCGCGCCGTCGCGGGCGTCGTCGCTGATCCCGGGGCCTTCCGAGCCGAACAGCAGCAGGCAGTCGCGTGGCAGCGCCGTCTGCTCCAGCCGCGCCGCACCCGGCACGATGTCCACGGCGACCACCGTCAGTCCGGCGCCGTCGGCGAAGGTCAGTAGCGCGGCGGTGTCGTCGTGATGCTGGAGACGTTGATAGCGATCGGTGACCATCGCCCCGCGCCGGTTCCACCGGCGGCGGCCGACGATGTGCACGGTGTCCACGGCGAACGCGTTGGCCGCGCGCACCACCCCGCCGATGTTGGCGTCCTGGCCGAAGTTCTCGATCGCGACATGCAGCGGGTGCCGCCGGCCGTCGATGTCGGCCACGATCGCCTCTCGGGTCCAATACCGGTAGGCGTCGACGACGTTGCGGGTGTCGCCGTCGCGCAGCAGGTCCGGGTCGTACCGCGGGTCGTCGGGGAGCTCGCCTTGCCAGGGCCCGACCCCTGCGCCCGGGACGCTCCACTCGGTGGGACCGGGCCCGTCGCTCACTTGGCCGTCCAGACCGCGGCGTGGGTGCCGACGATCGACACCGTCGCGTAGAGCAGCGCGGCGTTGAGCTCACCCTGGGTGCACAGCGACGCGTTGACGTGCACCGAGTCCAGTGACGCTTCGGGCAGGATCAGCACCGACGAACCGTAGGCCACACACGCCGGACTCAGGCCCGGCGGAGGCAGTGTCGGCGAGACCAGCAGCATCATCGGCCCGCCACGCGCCGCGGAGTCGTCGCGGTACTTCGCGGCGATGGTGTCGGCCTGCAGGCCCAGCAACATATAGCCGCTGCCGTTGAACGCGGCCGGGTCGCCCAGCGCGTCCTTGTTCAACTGGGTGCCGTCGGCGCGCCACGCCGCCACACTGGTGGTCCGCACCACCAGCCCGGTGTCGCTTTCCTTGGTCGGCAACACCCCGACCGGAAACGCCGCCGCGTAGGCCGCCGCGGTGTCGGCGATCCGATCGCGCGGGGAGTAGAGGTAGACGCCGCGGACGGCGGCGCGGTCTTTCATCGGGCCCAGGCACACCGTGCCCGCCATCCGCTTGTCCCTGGACTCGGAGAAAGATTGCACGACAAGGTTTTTCACGCCATCACAGCTGCCGATGCCGGCCGCCTCGATGGGGTGGGCCAGCGCTCCGTACAGCCCGAGGCGGATATCGCGCGGCTCGGCATGGGGTTTCGCCGGATCCGCCGGGGCGGCATCGATGTCGACCAGCACATAGTCGTCCTGCCAGCGCAGGTTCGACACCGACGTGTTCCAGCCCAGCACCGCCAGCGACTCGCCGATCCGTGCCGCTCCCGCGCCGTAAACTTGTTGCTTGCCAGCCGAACTCGTACATCCACAGAGCAGCGCCAACGCCGCGATCGTCGCGATGACAGTGCGCACTGTGACTAACTCAGCCCGAGATCCGCCAGCCCGAGCACGCTGCGGTACGGAATGCCTTCGGCCTCGATGACCTCGGCCGCACCGGTGGCCCGGTCGACGACCGTCACCACGCCGACCACCTGGGCGCCCGCTTCCCGCACCGCGCGCACCGCGGTCAACGCCGACCCGCCGGTGGTGCTGGTGTCCTCGACCACCAGTACCCGCTGGCCGGTGATGTCGGGACCTTCGATGAGACGTTGCATGCCATGGGTTTTCACGGCCTTGCGAACGACGAACGCGTCGATCGGTCGGCCTGGCGCATGCATGACGGCAGTGGCCACCGGATCGGCCCCCAGAGTCAGCCCACCCACTGCGACGTAGTCCCAGTCGGCGGTGAGGTCGCGGACCAGTCGGCCGATCAGCGGGGCGGCCCGGTGGTGCAGGGTGGCCCGGCGCAGGTCGACGTAGTAGTCGGCCTCCTTGCCCGAGGACAGCGTGACGCGGCCGTGCACGACCGCCAATTGCGTAACCAGGTCGGCCAGTTCGGCCTTCTCAGGTGCGGCCACGGCCCCGCCCGAAGACACTGGTCGCGGCGCGCGACAGGGTTCGCGGCACCATCCGGGTGACGGTGGTGATCGCTTTGTACTGCAGGCCGGGAATGATGAGCACGTTGCCGCGGGCGACCTCGGCCAGCGTTTCCCGGACCACGTCGTCGACCTCCAACCACATGAACGACGGCAGCGAGGCCATGTCGATTCCGGCCCGGTCGTGAAACTCGGTGTGCACGTAGCCCGGGCACACCACGTGGATGCCGACGCCGGTGCCACCCAACCCGGCGGCCAAGCCTTCGGTGAACGACACCACGTACGCCTTGGACGCGGAATAGGTGGAGCCACGGCCCGACAGCAGACCCGCCACACTCGAGACGTTGATGACGGTGCCACGACCAGCGTCGATCATCGCCGGCAGTGCGGCCCGTGTGAGCTGCATGACCGCGGTGACGTTGACGTCGAGTTGACGTTGCAGCAGTGCGGGATCGGCGGTCCAGAACTCGCCGGACGTTCCCAGGCCGGCATTGTTGACCAGCACATCGACGCCGGCGGCCACCCGCTTGGCGACGGCGTCGCGGCCGGCGGCGTCGGCCAGGTCGGCGGGAAGCACCTCGACGTCGCGGCCGCCCTCGTCGGACAGCTCGGCGGCGAGTGCCTCGAGCCGTACGACATCCCGGGACACCAGCACCAGGTCGTACCCGTCGGCCGCATAGCGTCGGGCGAATCCTTCGCCGATACCGGAGGTGGGCCCGGTGATCAGGGCGACGGGGCGAGGCACGGCGTCAGTGTACTGAGCGCGAAATCGTGCACGAGGCCCGTCTGGGTACCGCTGTGCCCGCCTTCGCGCGAATCACCACATCAATTCGCTACGAGGTGGGCACATTGGTAGTCGCCGCCGCTGGAGATTGCTGTGGCAGATGTGAATTCAGCGTTGGTGATGCGAGGCCTGGTGCCCGTTGCGCCCGGTCGGTGGGCGGCGGGTCTGCTCCTGACGAGCAGGCGGCGGGGTCGCGGAGGCAGAACGGGTCGTGGGTCCGCCTTCACGGGAGAACGCCTCCGGCTGGTGGGGCGTCTCGCTGCGGCCGGCCGGGGCCAGCGGACGGCTGGGTGAGGCCTTGCGACGGCCGGCGGCCGGCGGCGCACCGGATGAACCCGTCGACTGCGGCACCGGCGGCAGAACCCGCAGCAAGTCGTTGAACTGTCGCACGGTGCGCAGGCCCTCGTCCCACTGCGCACGGGTGCTGCCGATCGGCATGCTGACCAGCGTCCAGTTCTCTTCGTTCCACATGATCTCGGCGCAGTCGGGGGCGGTGTGCGCGAACGTGACCATGCGCCGGTCGCAGGCGCGCCGGGCGGCGTCGAGGTTCGTGGAGTACACCATCCGCGGCCCGATCGCACCGAGCAGCCAAATGTCGTTCTCCCGAGGCTCTTTGAGGCCCTTGAGCCGAACATCGACGACGACGTTGGTACCGACCTTGCGATGCAAGGCGATCACCGTGGCGACTTCTTCGATGTCGAAGATGAACACCGCCTCGCCCCGGATCTGACCCAGCACGACGTTGTTGGCGGGGACGTTGCTGCCCACGGTGGACATCACGCCGCGCTTCCAGCGCTTGAGGATCTCGGTGGACTCGCGCTCGTAGTCGAATCCGTGCGAGCGCGCCCAGGAGTGGCGACGGCGACCCCGGCCGCGACGTCGGTCGATGTCGACGTACAGCAGCACCGCTGCGCACACAAAGCACAGCGCCGAAAGGGTGAACCAGAGTGGAACCATCGCCCCGTAGCCTAGCCGCTGTCGGCCCTGAACGAAGAACGCCAGCAGGTCACAACAGAATTAAAGTTTGCCGGCGCTTCGGCGGCGATCACACCGCCGAAGCGCCGAACACCTCAGCCCAGCACCAGCGATTCGCCGTCGGCGCTGACGTTGACCGGCACCACGTCGCCGTCGTGCACATCACCGGCCAGCAGCATTTTCGCCAGCTGGTCACCGATGGCGTGCTGCACCAGCCGCCGCAGCGGACGGGCGCCGTAGACCAGGTCGAACCCGCGCTTGGACAGCCACTCCTTGGCCGGCAGCGACACCTCCAGTTGGAGCCGCCGTTGGGCCAGTCGCTTGGCCAGCTGCTCGAGCTGGATGTCGACGATCCGGACCAGCTCGTCGGGTTGCAGGGCGTCGAAGATCAGCACGTCGTCGAGCCGGTTGATGAACTCGGGCTTGAACGCCGAGCGCACCGCGGCCATCACCTGCTCCTCCGTGCCGCCCGACCCGAGGTTGGACGTCAGGATCAGGATGGTGTTGCGGAAGTCGACCGTGCGGCCCTGCCCGTCGGTCAGCCGGCCCTCGTCGAGAACCTGCAGCAGCACGTCGAACACGTCCGGGTGGGCCTTCTCCACCTCGTCGAACAACACGACGGTGTAGGGCCGGCGGCGGACCGCCTCGGTCAACTGACCGCCCTGGTCGTAGCCGATGTAACCGGGAGGCGCACCGACCAGGCGGGCCACCGAGTGCTTCTCGCCGTACTCGCTCATGTCGATGCGGACCATCGCCCGTTCGTCGTCGAACAGGAAGTCGGCCAGCGCCTTGGCCAGCTCGGTCTTGCCGACACCGGTGGGCCCGAGGAACAGGAACGAACCCGTCGGCCGGTTGGGGTCGGCAACCCCGGCCCGGGTCCTGCGCACCGCGTCGGAAACGGCAGCCACCGCGTTCCGTTGCCCGATGACGCGTCTGCCCAGCTCGTCTTCCATCCGCAGCAGCTTGGCGGTCTCGCCTTCCAGCAGCCGCCCGGCCGGGATGCCGGTCCAGGCTGACACCACGTCGGCGATGTCGTCGGGTCCGACTTCCTCCTTGAGCATCACGTTTTCCCGCGCCGCCGCCTGCGGCACCGTGGCGTCGAGCTTCTTCTCGATTTCCGGGATGCGGCCGTAACGCAGCTCGGCGGCCTTGGCCAGGTCGCCGTCCCGCTCGGCACGTTCGGATTCGCCGCGCAGCGAGTCCAGCTGTTCTTTGAGCTCGCGGACGACGTCGATGGCGTTCTTCTCGTTCTGCCACCTGGTGGTCAGCTCGGCCAGCTTTTCCTTCTGGTCGGCCAGCTCGGAGCGCAGCTTCTCCAGACGGTCGCGCGACGCGTCGTCGGATTCCTTCGCCAGGGCCATCTCTTCGATCTCGAGCCGGCGCACCAGACGCTCGACCTCGTCGACCTCGACGGGCCGCGAGTCGATCTCCATCTTCAGCCGGCTGGCCGCCTCGTCGACCAGGTCGATCGCCTTGTCCGGCAGGAAGCGGGCGGTGATGTAGCGGTCGGACAGCGTCGCGGCGGCGACCAGCGCGGAGTCGGTGATGCGGACCCCGTGGTGCACCTCGTAGCGATCCTTCAGTCCGCGCAGGATTCCGACGGTGTCCTCGACCGACGGCTCGCCGATGAAGACCTGCTGGAAGCGCCGCTCCAGCGCGGCGTCCTTTTCGATGTACTTGCGGTACTCGTCGAGCGTGGTGGCGCCGACCAGGCGCAGCTCGCCGCGGGCCAGCATCGGCTTGATCATGTTGCCGGCGTCCATCGCACCCTCACCGGACGCGCCGGCGCCGACGATGGTGTGCATCTCGTCGATGAACGTGATGATCTGCCCGGCGGAGTTCTTGATGTCGTCGAGCACGGCCTTGAGCCGCTCCTCGAATTCGCCGCGGTACTTGGCGCCGGCCACCATCGAGCCCAGGTCCAGGCTGACGACCGTCTTGTCACGCAGGCTTTCGGGCACGTCGCCGTCGACGATGCGCTGGGCCAGGCCCTCCACGATCGCGGTCTTACCGACACCGGGCTCACCGATCAGCACCGGGTTGTTCTTGGTGCGACGGCTCAGCACCTGCACGACGCGACGAATCTCGTTGTCCCGCCCGATGACCGGGTCGAGCTTGCCTTCGCGGGCGCGCTCGGTCAGGTCGGTCGAGTACTTCTCCAGTGCCTGATAGGTGGCCTCGGGGTCGGGGTTGGTGACCCGTGCGCTGCCGCGGACCTTGACGAACGCCTCGCGCAGCGCCTGCGGCGACGCGCCGTGACCGGTCAGCAGTTTGGCCACCTCGGAGTCGCCGGTGGCCAGACCGACCAGCAAGTGCTCGGTGGAGACGTATTCGTCGTCCATCTCGGTGGCCAACTGCTGCGCGGTGGTGATGGCCGCCAGCGATTCACGCGACAGCTGCGGTTGCGAGTTGGCGCCGCTGGCCTGCGGGAGTCGGTCCAGGATGCGTTGCGCTTCGGCGCGGACAGTGGCGGGCTCGACGCCGACAGCCTCCAGCAGCGGCGCGGCGATCCCGTCGTTCTGCGTGAGCAGGGCCAGCAGCAGATGAGCCGGCCTGATCTCGGGGTTGCCGGCGGCAGTGGCCGCCTGCAGCGCCGACGTCAGCACCGCCTGCGTCTTGGTTGTCGGGTTGAAAGAGTCCACGACACCTCCGTTCTAGGTCACGACGGGCACACCGGCCCGCCAAAAATGCTTGTCGCGATGTTCAACGCCGTCAAGGTTGAGTCTGTTCCGCTCAACTCTAACTATTTTCGGGCAATGTCCGCCAGTGCCTAGGCCGGGCGGGGTTGGAACGCCGCCTGCAGCTGCGAGCCGTCGAAGCCACCAGGCGTCTGCCCGTGCAGCGCGAACTGGAACACCGCGACGCGGAAGATCTGACTCAGGGTCGTCGAGACCACCGCGACGGCGAACATCGTCAGCACCGCCACGGCCAGCACGAGATAGCCGAGCAGCGCTTGTCCGCCGGTCAGCAGAAACATGACGGCGAATACCGCGACGGTCCCGATCGCAAGACTGAAACCCACCGTCACCAGCCCGATCGTGGCCGCTCCGGTAGCGCCCTCGCCCCAGCGGGCCTTGATGACGGCGGCGGAGTGCTGCAGCGACCGCAACGGGCCGGTGCCCTCGAACGCGATCACCGGCACGACGAAGAACGTGGCGATCCCCCACGCGGCGCCGGCGATTCCGGCCGCGATCTTGCCCAGCAGTGGCACCCGGTTCTCGAACGCCCGTAACAACAGCCCGAACGTGGTGGCCACCAGCGTCCAGCCCAGGATCGGGCCGATCCGGTGCGCGGCGGCCGCCAGCCCGTCGCGGACTCGGGTGTCCTCCCCGCGCATGGAGCGCACCGCGCACGCCGCCAGGGCCACGTTGAAGAACAGGGCGACAAAGGTCGATGCGTATGCGTATGCGGATGCGATGCCGGCGGCGTAGATGACCGGGTCGTTGCGTTCGACGGTCCGATGGTCGAAGACGCCGCGGGAGATCAGCGCCGGCGCCCAGATCGAGACCATCGCCAGGCAGGCGAAGACCGTCGACAGGACCGGGAACAGCGCCAGCGACGCGTCGCCGCGCAAGATGTCCCAGCTCTGCCGGGTGAGCGCCCAGCCGCGTGCCAATCTGTCCATCGACGCACCTCCGGCGTGCCCCCGTGAGCGTCGATCTTAGGTTGCGGCAACCGCGCGGGAGCCGTGATCCGAACGACCCGCCGGGTCGTCCATTCGAACGTATGATCGATCGGTGGGTGACCTCGCGTCGATCGGATACAACGGGCAGCCGGTGCGCAATCCGTTCCGGGTCGTGCGCCCACCACTCACCGTGCTCATCGACCTGACCGTGCTGTTTCCCCGCGAGCCGCACCGCAGTGGCCGGTACAACCCGAATGGCCTGCAGTTGCACAAGGTGGTCGAGGGGCAGCTCACCTGCTGGGGCATCTGCGAGCAGGGCGATTGGTGGGGGCTGGTGACCTACCCGATTGCCTACGGGGCCAAGCGCAAGATGGTGACGCACTGGGTTCCGGCCTGGACACTCCGCAAGAGTCCACCACGGCGCGAGGGGCTGTAAGTCCAGGGAAAACCCCGGTATCCCGCGATGGATTCGACGTTTACTCTTCCTGTCACAGCCGCGTCCTCGTCTCGGCTGCCTGAACAGAGACCCGATGAACGCATCCGTCACGCCCACGCCGTTGCGCCGGCTCGCCGCGCTGACCGGCGTCGCGATCGCCCTGATGTCCGGCGGCTGCGCGACGCCGCGCGCAACGCCCGGAACGCCGTCCGGCAACGTCAAAATCGTCACCGGCACACCGCCGGGGTTTCGCGCGCAACAGACCGTCGACATGTTGAACTCCGATTGGCCGATCGGACCGACGAACGTCGCCACCCTGGCGACGCCCAGCGCGGCCGGCGGCGTGCAGGCCACCATGGAGAACCTCTGGTGGGACCGCCCGTTCACGGTCATCGGGGTCGACTACAACGCGGGGCGCGCGGTCGTGCACCTGCTCAACTCGTTCGGCGCGCAGCAGAACATCGCGATCCACACCGACGACGCCGGCATGGTCGACCGATTCGACGCCGAAGTCGTTGCGCCCAAGATCAATTCCTGGGCCGACGTGGACGCCGAACTCGCCAAGTCGCATGCCCGCCATTCGTATCAGGTCGCCAAGGTCGACGACGGGCGCTGCGATCGGGTAGCCGGCCTCAACACAGCCGAATCATTGCCTCTCGCTTCGATTTTCAAGCTGTACGTACTGTATGCGGTCGCCGAGGCGATCCGGGCCGGCACGCTGTCCTGGGACGAGCAGCTGACCGTCACCGATAAATCCAGGGCGGTCGAATTCGCGACACTCGACGACCATCCGACCGGCTCGACGATCTCAGTGCGCGCCGCCGCCGACATCATGATCGCGAAAAGCAGCAACATGGCCACCGACCTACTGATCGACCGGGTCGGCACGGTCGCCGTCGAGCACGCCCTGGTTGCCGCCGGCCACCATGCCCCGCAGAGCATGACGCCGTTTCCGACCATGCATCAGTTGTTCACTCTCGGCTGGGGCCAGCATGATCTGCGCCAGCAGTGGAAGGATGCGGCGGGCGCACCCGCAGATCGGGCGCGTCTGCTCGACGAGGTCAAATCGGTTCCCTATCAACCAGATCCGCGCCGCGGCCACACTCCGGCGTCGACGTACGGCATCGAGTGGTACGGCAACGCCGAAGACATCTGCCGGGTGCACACCGCGCTGCAGGCCGGCGCGGTCGGGGCGGCCGAGCCGGTGCGACAGATCCTGGCGGCGAGTCCGGGTATCGACCTCGACCGGCAGCAGTGGCCCTACATCGGCGCGAAAGGCGGAAACCTGCCCGGGGACTTGACTTTCAGCTGGTATGCCGTGAACCGATCCGGTCAGGCCTGGGTTGTCAGCTTCCAGTTGAGCTGGCCACAGTTTCACGGCCCCGCAGCGGGCGCGTGGATCATTTCGATCGCCAAGCAGGTATTCGCGATGGCAGACAAGCAGTCCTAGGCCGGTTAGGGTTCTCCCGTGTCGACCAGCTTGGGCTCAGTGCTGACCACGCTCGTGCCGCTGGCATTGGTGGTCTCGATCTCGCCGCTGTCGATCATTCCGGCGGTGCTCGTATTGCAGACGCCCCGACCGCGGCCCACCGGGCTCGCCTTCCTCGGCAGCTGGCTGTTCGGGTTGTGCGCGCTCACCGCGATCTTCGCGTCGTCCTCCGACGCACTGGACGGGCTGCGCAAGTCGCCACCGACCTGGGCCTCCTGGCTGCGGGTCGTGCTCGGCGTGGCGCTGATCGCGTTCGGCGTGTACCGATGGCTGACCCGGAAGGGGCATTCCGAGTCACCGAAGTGGATGCGGGCCTTTGCAACCATGACGCCGTCGCGCGCCGCGCTGACGGGTCTGCTGCTGGTGGTCGTGCGACTCGAAGTGCTGACCATGTGCGCGTTGGCCGGTTTGGCGATCGGCAGCAGCGGGCTCGCCAGGCCGGACGAGTGGACGGCCGCGGTGATCTTCATCGTGGTCGCCGCGTCGTCGGTGGCGCTTCCGGTGCTCGCATACGTCGGCGCCGGTTCCCGTCTCGACGATTCGATGGCGAGCCTGAAGCTCTGGATGGAGAAGAACAACGCGGCACTGCTCGCGGTCATCTTCGTCCTGATCGGTGCGATGGTGTTCCACAACGGCATCAAGGCGTTGTGACGGCGAACTCCGCGGTCGGGCATAGGATCGGCGGCCGTGAGCCTCGACGATCGGGATGCGCTGGCGGTTCTGTATGCCGCCGTGGACGCCGATGACGCCAACGGGCTGATCGGCCGGTTCTACACCCGCTGGTTCTCCTTCGACGTGTCGCCGCGCGATCTGTTCCCGCCCGAGATGGCGGCCCAACGTGTCGTCTTCGCCCAGGCATTGAAGTACCTGTACGGCGAACTGGTGGCTCAGCGTTCGGACGAGCCGGTGGCGTTCCTGGCGCAGTTGGGTCGCGATCACCGCAAGTACGGCGTGCTGGCCGAGCATTACGAAACACTGGGGCAGGCGTTGTATGCGACCCTGCGCGACGCGCTCGCCGAAGAATGGACCGACGCCGTGGACGCCGCCGCCCGGCAATCGCTGAACCTGATCACCGGGGTGATGAGCGGAGCCGCCGAGGCCGAAGGCGGACCGGCCTGGTGGGACGGCACGGTGGTCGAACACCTGCGGGTGTCTCGCGATCTGGCGGTGATCCGGCTGCAGCTGGACAACCCGATGCCGTACCACGCCGGCCAGTACGTGAATGTTGCTGTGCCGCAATGCCCGCGGCGCTGGCGGTACCTGACCCCGGCCATTCCGCCCGACAGCAGCGGTGGCGTGGAGTTTCACGTTCGCGCAGTGTCCGGCGGCTTGGTCAGCAACGCGATCGTCAACGAGACCCGGGCCGGCGACCGGTGGCGGATGTCCAGTCCGCACGGCGCCCTGCAAGTCGACCGGGACGGCGGGGACGTGTTGCTGGTGGCCGGTAGCACCGGGCTCACGCCGCTGCGCTCGATCGTCATGGACCTCACCCGCTGGGGTGAGAACCCGCGCGTGCACTTGTTCTTCGGCGGCCGGTATCCGTGCGAGCTCTACGACCTGCCGACGCTGTGGCAGATCGCCTCGAGCAATCCCTGGCTGTCGGTGACGCCGGTCTCCGAGTTCGACGGCGACCCGGCGTGGGCCGAGGAGTATCCGGACGTGACACCGCCGCGGGGCCTGCACGTACGCCAGACCGGGAAGCTGATGGACGTCGTCACCCGGTACGGCAACTGGGGCGACCGGCAGATCCTGGTTTGCGGCGGCCCACACATGGTGCGCGCGACCAGGGACGCGCTGATCGCCAAGGGTGCGCCTGCGGAGCGCATCCAGCACGACCCGTTGTCCCGCTAGCGCGGCCCGCCGGACGCGTCGATCGACCGCGGCTTGCCCAGGATTTTTTAAAACTACCCAGGTAAACCTCAGGTCGCGAGGTCACGCTCGGGCGACGGAACAATGCAGAAATAGCGCTTCTAGCTGCAGTTATGCCACGGCTAGCCGCGCTGAACGAGCTTAGAAGAAACTTATTGCGTCTCAGTTATCTCTAAGGTAGCGTCGCTCACGCCTTAGGACAGGCAACCCTAACAAACGATACTGAACAGAGGAGATGTGGTGCAATTAGCCTTGGAAACTGGCCCGAGCACCCGGTCGATGGTGCGCCCCGTTGCGGCCAATCGAACTAAAGCCGCGCTAGTCGCCGGGTTTGCCCTGGCGGGCGCCGGCCTGATCGCTGTAGGACCGTCGACCAACCCGACGCTGCCAAGCGTGCAGCACCATGAGGTTCAGCTGGTCGACCAATTCGTGAATCCAATCGACCCCGCCACCGTGTTCCCTCTCGCACTGCAAAACATCGGGAACCTTCAGACAGCAATCGGCAATGTTCCGCTCGACGACAAGCTGACCGACCTCTTCACCGCTTACGGCGATCGGCTCGCCAACAGCTTTGAGGTGTCGGCCAACGCCTTCCAGGATTTGATCGAGCAATTTCCGACGACGCTGCAGAATTCACTGGATTACCTGGCCGACGGCGAGTTCGTCGCGGCGTACAGCGAACTCAACAGCTTCGGCCTGTTCGGTCTCGAGGATGTGGCGGCGCCAATCTTCGATCTGGTCAGCAGCAGGCGCGGTGAGGGGATACTCAACGACCTGGCTCAGCAGACGTACCAGGCGTTCAATGCGGTGTTCACCAGGGGTGACCTGTCTGGTTTCACCAAGGCGCTGCTCGGACCTGGCATCACCGCCAACTTCGAGGCGGCACTGATCGCCGATAACGTCGAGGACGCGATCAACAGCGGCGACTACCAAGGTGCATTCAACAACCTGCTCAACGCACCCGGCCAGATCCTGGGCGCCTACCTCAACGGGGCTCAATTCCCCTTCGTCGAGAATGGCGAGACGTTCCCCGGCCTCCTCAACGGAGGTCCGTTGCAGTTCCTGTTCGTCACCCTCCCTACCCAGATCTCCGACGCCATCACCCTCCCCGACACCGTCGCGGCGGCATCGGCCGAGGCGATCGACAACGGCGACTGGAGCTCGCTGCTGGGCGGCGACTGGGGTGCGCTGTTCGACGCCGGTAACTGGAGCGCCTTGTTCGACGTTTCTGCCCTCACCGACAGCGTGACGTCAGCAATCGACCCAAGTGCTGTCACCGACGAAGTGACCGCACTGGCGACGTCGCTCTTCTAGCGCGAGAACAGGCGGGGCGGTGGGAGTTGAGGAGCTCCCCCGCCCTGCCCTGTTTTCCGGAGCAGCACACAGCGCTCGCACTAGTGTCTAGCCCATGCACACCGTCACGCTGAGCGACCCGTCATCGTCGGTAGAGGCGAAGTTCGTGCCGGAGGCCGGCATGATCGGGATCTCGCTGACCGACGCGGGCGTCGAGTTGCTCGGACAACGGCGCGGGTTGGACGCCTACGTGACCAACGGGAAGACGATGGGCATACCGATCCTGTATCCCTGGGCAAATCGGTTGGGCGGCAACACCTATGAAGCTGAAGGTACAACCGTCACGCTGACCGACGGTGAATTCGGGGTGCGCACCGATCCCAACGGGCTGCCGATTCACGGCGTCCTCGCCGCGTTTGCGAACTGGCGGGTGACTCACGAGTCCGCCCACGAGCTCGCCGCCGAGGTCGACTTCACCACCGACGACGAACTGTTGGCCAGCTTTCCTTTTCCGCACCGGCTGGCCCTGACCATCACCCTGGTCGACCGGACATTGCGGGTGCGTGTTTCGGTGAACCCGACCGGCCGGCAAGCGGTGCCGTTGTGCTTCGGATTCCACCCCTACCTTCAGCTGCCGGACGTCCCCCGCGCGCAGTGGGTGATCGAGACCCCGGCGCTGCGACACCTCGCACTCGACGACAGAGGGCTGCCGACCGGCGACGCGGTTGTCCAGCCCGCGCTCAGTGAACCCTTGGGAGACAGAGGTTTCGACGACGGGTACGACCAGGTGGCCGAGGGCGCGGTGTTCGCGGTGTCCGGTGGGGGCCGGCGGATCGAGGTCCACTTCGAAGAGGGCTATCCCGCCGCGCAGATTTTCGCGCCGCCCGGTGAGGACGTCGTGTGCTTCGAGCCGATGACCGCGGTCACCGACGCCCTGCGCCGCGGTGGTTACCGGTCGGCGCAGCCCGGCGACTGGGGCATCGCCCAATTCTCGATCCGCGTCTAGCGCCCGGGGCGAAAAAGAACCCAGGGCTGCGAATCCGCGAAGATTGCAACCCTGGCTTCTGTTTCGGCGTACGACAGCTAGCGGCGCGGCTTCCAGACCACCACCGCGGTGCTCTTCGGCACCACCGCGAGGTCACGCCGCTGGTTGGCCCGCAAGGCTTCGATCTCGGCGGCCATCTCCTGCAGCCGGGACTGCAGCGCCTCGACCTGGTTGGTCAACTCGATGATGCGTTTGATACCGGCGAGGTTGACGCCTTCGTCTTGCGACAGCCGCTGCACCTCGCGGAGTAGATCCACGTCGTGCTGCGAATAACGCCGTCCCCCACCGGAACTCCGGTCCGGACTGACCAACCCGAGCCGGTCGTAGGTGCGTAGGGTCTGCGCGTGCATCCCGGCGAGTTCGGCGGCCACCGAGATGAGAAAAGTCCGGGCCTCGTCCTTCTTGGCCATCAGCGGTTACCCGCCCATCCGGCGCGCGGATCGAAGCCGCTGGATCGCTCGGCGACCGCATACGCTTCGAGTGCTTCCTTGGCGGCGCCCTCGAGGTTCGGGGGCACGGCGACTTTCACGGTGACCAGAAGGTCGCCCTGACCGCCGGAACGCTTCGGCACACCGCGGCCGCGTACCCGCAGGATGCGACCGTCGGTCGTCCCCTGCGGCACCCGAACGCCGACCTTGCCGTCCAGAGTTGGCACTGAAAGCGTTGTCCCTAGCGCCAATTCGGTGAAGCTGACCGGAACGGTGACGGTGAGGTCGTCGCCGTCACGAGCGAACACCTTGTCCGGCCGCACGTGCACGGTGACGTACAGGTCGCCCGACGGGGCGCCCCGCAAGCCGGCTTCACCCTGACCCGCCAGCCGAATCCGCTGCCCGTCTTCGACGCCCGGCGGAATGCGGACGTTGATGGTCCGGGTGCGAGTGGTGACACCGGTTCCCTTGCACTCGTCGCAGGGATTCTCGATGATCGACCCGGTGCCGCGGCAGTCCGTGCACGGCTCGGAGAAGCCGAAAGCGCCTTGGTTGCGGCTGATTACACCTGAGCCGTTGCATGTCGCGCAGACCTTCGGGCTGGTGCCTGGTCGGGCTCCACTGCCGTGACAGTTGGTGCACGGCGCCGGGCTGGTGAGCCGCAGCGGCATCGCGACGCCCTTGGTGGCTTCCAGGAAGTCCAGCTCGGTCTCGGTTTCGAGGTCGTTGCCGCGCCGGGGCCGACTCGGCCGCGGTTGTGCGCCACGGCCGAACAATCCGCCGAACAGGTCGCCGATGTTGCTGCCGCCGCTGCGGCCCGCCGCATCGAACAGGTCGTTGAGGTTGAAATCGGCACCGTCGCCGCCGAAGCCGCCGGTGAAGTCACCGCCGCCACCGCCGTTGAACCGGCGTCCGAATCCTCCACCGGCGAAGAGCCGACGGGTCTCGTCGTATTCCTTGCGCTTGGCCTCGTCGGACAAGACGCTGTACGCCTCCGAGACCGCCTTGAATCGTTCGGCCCCGTCCGGGTTCTTGTCCGGATGCAGGTCGGACGCCAGCTTGCGGTACGCCGTCTTGATCTCTTTGGCGCCGGCATCAGAGGAGACGCCCAACTCCTTGTAGAAGTCCTTTTCGACCCACTCGCGCTGAGCCATGTTGCGTCACCTCCTCCGCCTGCTGTGAGTTGTGCTGCCGCCGCTGGTTCTACGACGGTTCTGATTCTGCGTGCTGCTCACCCTCGTTCGCTTCGTTATTGCCCGAGTCGGCGCTCGGCGCGTTGCCGACCACGGTGTCCACCACCCCGACGAGCGCGTGCCGCAGCACCTGCTCGCCGAACTTGTAGCCCTGGCGCATCACGTTGCCGATCACCGGCTTGGAGCCCTCGCCGCCGTCGCCGTCGTGCTGCACGGCCTCGTGCAAGGCCGGATCGAAGTCGTCGCCCTCGGCACCGAATGCCGTCAGCCCGAGCCCGGCCAGCGCACCGACCAGTTTGTCGGCCACCGACTTCAGCGGACCCGATTCCAGATCACCGTGGTTGCGCGCCCGGTCGAAATCGTCCAGCACGCCCAGCAATTGGCTGACCACCGCGGCTTTGGCCCGTTCGGCGGTTGCTTCCTGGTCGCGCAGCGCCCGCTTGCGATAATTCGCGTAGTCGGCCTGCACCCGCTGAAGATCAGCGGTCAGCTCGGCAACCTTCTCGTCAGTGGCCGAGCTCTCGGCGGCCGGTCCGCCCGCACCGGGCGCCGCCCCCGAAGGGACGGCGCCGGCAGCGGCGTGACGTACTTCGCCGGTCTCAGGGTCGATTCGCCGCTTGTCGGTGACGACGACCGGCTCTTCCGGATTGCCTTCGGTCACTGGCCCTCCCGCTCATCGTCGACCACCTCCGCGTCGACCACGTCATCGGCACCACCGCCCGCACCGGGCTCGCCGCCACCGGCAGGCTGCTCGGCCTGGGTGGCTTCGTAGATGGCTTGGCCGAGAGCCTGCGACTCCTGGCCCAGCTTCTCCATCGCGGTCTTGATCGCGCCGATGTCGGTGCCCTCCAACGCTGTCTTGGCTTCGGCCACTGCGGCGTCCACTTTGTTGAGCGTGTCCTCGGGAACCTTGGATCCGCCTTCGGCACTGCGCTGTTCGCTGACGAACTTCTCCGTCTGGTAAACCAGCGTCTCGGCCTGGTTACGGACATCGGCCTCTTCGCGGCGCTTGCGGTCTTCGTCCGCGTGCGTCTCGGCGTCCTTGATCATCCGGTCGATCTCCTCCTTGGAAAGGCCGGAGCCCTCCTGGATTTTGATCGTGTTCTCCTTGCCGGTGCCCTTGTCCTTGGCCGTGACGTGCACGATGCCGTTGGCGTCGATGTCGAAGGTGACCTCGACCTGGGGCACGCCGCGCGGAGCCGGCGGCAGGCCGGTCAGCTCGAAGCTGCCGAGCAGCTTGTTGTGCGCCGCGATCTCACGCTCACCCTGGAAGACCTGGATCTGCACCGACGGCTGATTGTCGTCGGCGGTGGTGAAGGTCTCCGACCGCTTGGTCGGGATGGTGGTGTTGCGCTCGATCAGCTTGGTCATCACGCCACCCTTGGTCTCGATACCGAGACTCAGCGGTGTGACGTCAAGCAGCAGAACGTCTTTCACCTCACCCTTGAGCACACCGGCCTGCAGTGCGGCGCCCGCGGCAACAACCTCATCGGGGTTGACGCCCTTGTTGGGCTCCTGGCCGCCGGTCAACTCCTTGACCAGATCCGACACCGCGGGCATGCGGGTGGACCCGCCCACCAGCACCACGTGGTCGATGTCGGACACCGCGATACCGGCGTCCTTGATCACCGACTGGAACGGCTGGCGCGTGCGGTCGAGCAGATCCTGGGTGATCTTCTGGAATTCGGCGCGGGTCAGCTGCTCGTCGAGGAACAACGGGTTCTTGTCCGCGTCAACGGTGATGTAAGGCAGGTTGATCGAGGTGCTCTGCGAGCTCGAGAGCTCGATCTTGGCCTTCTCGGCCGCTTCACGCAGCCGCTGCATCGCCATCTTGTCCTTGGTCAGGTCGATGCCACTGGTGCTCTTGAACTTCTCGACCAGCCAGTCGACAACACGCTGATCCCAGTCGTCACCACCGAGGTGGTTGTCACCAGAGGTCGCGCGGACCTCGACGACGCCGTCGCCGATCTCGAGCAACGACACGTCGAACGTGCCACCACCGAGGTCGAAGACCAGGATGGTCTGTTCTTTCTCGCCCTTGTCCAGACCGTAGGCCAGCGCGGCCGCGGTCGGCTCGTTGACGATGCGGAGCACGTTCAGGCCGGCGATCTGGCCGGCTTCCTTGGTCGCCTGACGCTGAGCGTCATTGAAGTAGGCGGGCACAGTGATCACCGCATCGGTGATGTCTTCGCCGAGGTAGCTTTCCGCGTCGCGCTTCAGCTTCTGCAGAACGCGAGCACTGATCTCCTGCGCCGTGTAGTTCTTTCCGTCGATCTCCACCGACCAGTCCGTGCCGATGTGGCGCTTGACCGAACGAATGGTGCGGTCGACGTTGGTCACCGCCTGGTTTTTGGCGGGCTGGCCGACCAGCACCTCGCCGTTGCGCGCAAACGCGACGACGGATGGAGTCGTCCGCGCACCCTCGGAGTTCGCGACGACGACGGGGTCGCCACCCTCGAGTACTGCGACGACGGAGTTGGTGGTCCCGAGGTCGATACCGACCGCACGAGCCATAGTGAATCCTTCCTGATATTCGAGCTTCGTATGCACTACCCTGCTGAGTGAACCTCGCTCAACATTGCCTTCACAGCAGCTTAGCTGTCAAACCAAGGTTGAGTCTAGGTCACTCAAGATTGTCATTGGGCTCAACGAGGTCACTCGCGAGTTTGTTCCCCATCGGTTGAGGCCGAGATCACACCGTGGGATAGTTCTGCAATTCAGCCCCTAAGCGGTCGTGCCCGGCGCCGCAGCGTTGCCCCACGACGATAGGAACTCGATGCCGCCCAGCACGTCCGGTCCCGCTGCGGGCGGAACCGCGTCCTTCGCGCGCGAGGATGCCGGCTACCACCACGATCTGCGGCCTCGTCAGATCCAGATGATCGCCATCGGCGGGGCGATCGGAACGGGCCTGTTCCTCGGCGCGGGCGGGCGGCTGCTGCAGGCGGGGCCCGGGCTGTTCCTGGTCTACGGCGTCTGCGGCGCGTTCGTCTTCCTGATCCTTCGCGCGCTCGGCGAACTGGTACTTCGCCGACCGTCGGCCGGCTCGTTCGTGTCCTACGCCCGCGAGTTCTTCGGAGAGAAGACGGCCTTCGTGGCCGGCTGGATGTATTTCCTGAACTGGGCGATGGCCAGCATCGTGGACTCCACGGCGATCGCGAACTATTTCCACTACTGGACGCCGCTGCGGGCCATTCCGCAATGGTCGATCGCGCTGGTCGCGCTGATCGCGGTGGTCTCGATCAACATGATCTCGGTCAAGGCTTTCGGCGAGTTGGAATTCTGGGCCGCGCTGATCAAGGTGGTGGCGCTGACGACCTTCCTGGTCATTGGCGCCGTTTTTCTCTTCGGACGCTTCAAAGTCGACGGTCACACCACCGGGCCGGCCCTGTGGACCGCCAATCACGGTTTCTTCCCGACGGGTCTGCTGCCGGTCGTGCTGGTTACCTCGGGCGTGGTATTCGCCTATGCCGCAGTCGAATTGGTCGGCACCGCGGCGGGTGAGACGGCCGAGCCGGAGAAGATCATGCCGCGGGCGATCAACTCGGTGGTCTTCCGGATCGCGGTGTTCTACGTGGGGTCGGTCGCGCTGCTCGCGCTGCTGCTGCCGTACACCACCTACAAGCGCAACGAGAGCCCGTTCGTCACCTTCTTCTCCCATATCGGCTTCGGCGGGGCGGGCAGCATCATGAACGTGGTCGTGCTGACGGCCGCGTTCTCCAGCCTGAACGCCGGCCTGTACTCCACCGGACGCATTCTGCGGTCGATGGCCGTCAACGGCAGTGCCCCGAAGTTCACCGCGCAGATGTCGAAGAACGGCGTCCCCTACGGCGGAATCCTGTTGACCTGCACGATCGGGCTGCTCGGCGTCGTGCTCAACGCCATCAAACCAAGCGAGGCGTTCGAGATCGTGCTCAACATCGCGGCACTGGGCGTGCTCGCGGCCTGGGCGACGATCGTGCTGTGCCAACTGCGACTGTTCCGGATGGCCAAGGCCGGGACGACGACACGGCCCGCGTTCCAGATGCCGCTGGCGCCGTACAGCGGCTACGCGACCCTGGCGTTTCTGGCGGGCGTCGCGGTGCTGATGGCCAGCGACGCCGAACGCGGCATCTGGATCATCACCGCGGTGGTGGTGGCCGTACCTGCCCTGACCGGCGGATGGTTCCTGGTCCGGGGTCAAGTGCGCGCCGCGGCCGCTGAGTTGAGCGCACCATCGGCGGACCTCCGGGAGCCGGCCCCGGAGTAATAGAGCAGACGCTCTGTTATCGTTCCGGGGTGCCCCGGCCCCGCGTGTACGAGCCCGACCGGGTGTTGGACGCCGTGGAGTCGTTGGCGGTCGCGGCCGGCCCGGGCGCGGTCACCATCCGCGCGGTCAGCGCGGCCATCGGTGTCTCCAATGGCGCGCTCTACCACACGTTCGGGTCGCGAGCGGGCCTGATGGGACGGGCCTGGCTGCGCGCCGGACGCCGATTCCTCGCCGTGCAGGACGAGCTGGTCGAGCTGGCGATGGCGGACGGGGACCCGCGCGAAGCTGTGGTGGCAGCCGCGGACGCGCCGGTCGTGTTCGCCGAGCGGCTTCCCCACTCCTCGGCGGTGTTCTGGGCGGTGTCCCGCGACGAGCTGCTGGCGGCGGACCCGCCCGATGACGTCGCCGCAGAACTCCGCGACGCCCAGCGATCGCTGGTCGCCCTGATGATCCGGCTCGCGGGTCAGCTCTGGGACCGCAAGGACGCGTTGGCCGTCGACACGATCACTACGTGCATCGTCGACCTGCCGACCGCGATCGTGTTGCGCCGCAACCGATTGAGCGATCCAACCGCCCGCGGACATCTGCGGGCAGCAGTACGAGCGGTCCTCGACGTAGGACCACCGCCCAGTGAGAAAGGAAAAACATCGTGGGACTCAGCCTGAGCTACGAAGACAAGATTGCCGTCCTGAACCTCGGGGATGACGAGAACCGTTTCTCTCCAGAGTTTCTCGACCAGGTCGACGCGCACCTCGACGAGGTCGTCGGCTCCGATGCGCAGGGGCTGGTGACCACCGGCGGCGCCAAGTTCTACTCGAACGGCCTGGATCTGGATTGGCTGACCGCGCACGGTGATCAGACCACGTGGTACGTCGGCCGCGTGCAGGGGATGCTGGCCCGCTTCCTCACCCTGCCGATCCCGACGGCGGCCGCCGTGGTGGGGCACGCGTTCGGCGCAGGAGCGATGCTGGCCGTGGCGCATGACTTCCGGGTGATGCGATCGGACCGCGGCTTCTTCTGTTTCCCGGAGGTCGACATCCGCATCCCGTTCACCCCGGGGATGGCCGCGCTGATCCAGGCCAAGCTCACCCCGCAGGCGGCCGTCGCCTCGATGACCACCGGACGGCGTTTCGGTGGCGAGGACGCCGCGGGCCTGGGCATCGTCGACGCCGTGGCGGGCGAGGGCGCGGTGACCCCGGCCGCCGTCGATCTGCTACGCCCGCTGAGCGGTAAGGACCAGGGCACGCTGGGCGCGATCAAGCAGACGATGTTCGGCTCCGCCGCGGCGGAGTTGACCACCACCGGGTAGCGATACGTTGGTGGTATGTCTCCCAAATTTGCCACCGCGGATCCCGTAGGTCTTTCGGAGCTGCTCGACTTCGTCCGGCCGCGACACAACATGGTGCTGACCACTTTTCGCGCCGACGGCTCCCCGCAGAGCTCGCCGGTGACCGGCGGCGTCGACGACCAGGGCCGGCTGGTGATCTCGAGCTATCCGCAGCGCGCCAAGAGCGCCAACATCCGGCGCACGCCGAGGGCCAGCGTGGTCGTGCTCTCCGACGAGTTCAACGGCGCCTACGTGCAGATCGACGGGGAGGCCGAGTCGATCGACGGGCCCGACGCGGTCGAACCACTCGTCGACTACTACCGCGCGATCGCCGGCGAGCATCCCGACTGGGACGAGTACCGCGACGCGATGCGGAACCAGGGCAAATGCCTGCTCAGGGTGACACCGCGCAGGTGGGGTCCGGTGGCGACGGGCGGCTTCCCGCCGAAGTAGCGGTACGCCGTTCATCGCGGCCGGTCGGCGCGTCACTGCCGTCACATGCGTCACTCCATGCGTACGCTTGCTGTGCGATGTTCCCGCCAGGAGTAAGTACCCGTGCCGCCGGCGGCCACCTGCTGGCCGGCGTGCTGCTCGGCGCCGCCCTACTCAGCGGATGTCATTCCACAACGCACGGTAACCCGGTGGCATCGCCGAACGCCGGGCCCGCCGAGCCGTCATTTCCCAAGGGCAAGCCGTCGATCCCGTCGCCGGCGCCCACCCGCCCCGGCCCTCCGGGCGGCAATCCGCCGGCCGCCGCGATCCCGTTATCGCCGGACGACAGCGGTCACGTGTTCATCGAGACCAAATCCGGCCAGACCCGGTGTCAGATCGACAATGACAGCGTCGGCTGCGAGGCGCAGTTCACCAATTCCCCGATGCAGGACGGTGGACGCGCCAACGGCGTCAACGTCACCGCCGGTGGCGATGTGCAGTGGGTGCTGGGCAACCTCGGCGACATCCCTACCGTGACAATCGATTACAAGACCTACGACGCAGCAGGCTGGACCATCGCTGCGACCGAGAGCGGCACTCGATTCGTCAACGCACACACCGGCCACGGAATGTTCGTCAGCATCGAAAAGGTCGACACCTTCTAGCCGTAGGCCTCGAATCCGGCCACGATCAGGTCCAGCCCCTGCTCGAAACGAAGTGCCGCAGGCACCTTCAAGCCATGTTCGAGCCCGGCCAGAGCCTGTTCAGATGAGACCGAACCCATCACGAACACCATCAGCAGCACGCGGGCAGCTTCGCGCCGCCTCCGCGGCACACCGGCGTCCAGCACCAGTCGGTGCAACATCGAATCCACCTGTCGCGCCGCACCTTCGGCCGGGTACGTCTTTAAGACGTCGGCGATCCCGTCGATCCTGAGCAGGGACTGACGTGCGCTGCGGGCGAAGGTACGCAACCGCTGTTGCCATGAACCTTCCTGTGGCAGTTCGATCGCCGCGAGAGTCGCCTGCGCAATCAAATCCAGAAGCTCGCGCTTGTTCTTCACGTGGTGGTACATCGCCGTCGTCGACAATCCCAGCTCGGCGGCAAGCGCCCTGACGGTGACACTTCGGACGCCGCCGCGTTCGGCGAGCCTCATGGCGGTGGCCACCACCAAGGGACGGTCCAGCTCCCCGTACCGAAGCTGCCGCCTGCTTTCGCCACGTTCCGAAATCGACGTCAGATCGCCAGCCCCTTCCACCAGGTGACCACCGCGTCGTCACCGCGTACCGCAAGAGTTCCGTCGGGTATCCGGTTCCACATCCACAACAGCAGCTGGTATGCGGAGGCGACGATCTCCACCTGCGGCTCACCGGGGTCCGCATCGACCCCCGCCGGGATGAGCGACAGCGTGCGCGAGTCGTCGATGTCACTGGGCGAGAGCAACACGGCCGTGACCGGCGGCGGCTCGGCAACCGTGTGCAGCATCAGTGGAAGGAATTCTTCGGCGTATTCGTCGATTCCGTCCAGCGCGAGTGGCGGGTCGATCCGCCCGGGACTACCGCCGACCGCCTGCTCGGCATCGGCGCGGTGAATCGCCACTTCCAGGGCGGCTTTGCGCCGCCACCAGACACTGCCGAGAGTGCCGCGTATCGGCGTCCACACCAACGCTTCCGGCGGCGTTCCCGACAGGACCTCCAGCAGTTGGTCGATCGACTGGTCGAACCATCTCAGGAGTTCCTCGTGGCCGTCGGGCGGCGGCGGCAGGATACGTTCCTGAGCCGCGTCGCCTTCCGCGACGCACTTGGCCATCCACCGACTCGCCCCAGACACGTGACCCAGGAGATCCCTCAGACCCCAGTCGGGACAACCGGGGACGCGTAGCTCGAGGTCTGAGCCAACAGCGATGTCCAGCAACGCTTGTCGGTCCGCCTCGATCGCCGCCAGGTAGTCGTATCCCACCGCAGACCCACCTCGCCGTTCGTCGTCGCCGCACCTTGAGCACCGGGCGGGCCACTGGACCGACACCGATTTTTACATTGTCAACTTCGTCCCGGCAAGTATTCCGGAGGTCCGGCAAGGCTTGACGAGAACCATCCCGCCTTGGCAATCTGAACACTGTTCAATTTAGGACGTTCTCCGAAAGGACCGGCTGTGCCTTCGACATCGTGGACCGGCCGACCGTCCGATACCCGAAGATGACCGTCTCGCCGCCGATCAGTCTGGAAGCACCGAAAGCCCGTTCATGACGCCCTATCGCGTGGTGCAGTGGGCGACGGGCAACGTCGGTCGTCATTCGCTGCGGGCCGTGCTCGAGCGCGATCAGTTCGAAGTCGTTGGGGTGCATGCATTCTCAGCCGACAAGATCGGTACCGACGCCGGCACGCTGGCTGGCATCGATCCGGTGGGAGTGGTGGCCACCGACGATGTCGACGCGCTGATCGGTGCGGTGCCGGACTGCGTGCTGTACACGCCCCGCGTCGTCGACTACGAACTGGTATGCCGGTTGCTGGAGTCCGGCATCAATGTCGTCACCACCGGCGATTTTTTGACCGGCAGCCATCATCCCAAAGAACTGGCGGCGCTCACCGCCGCCGCAACGGCTGGCGAAACGACGTTTCTCGGCACCGGCTTCGAACCCGGATTCATCAACGTGGTGGCGGGATTCCTGTCCGGTGCATGCCGGCGTGTGCACAGCGTGAAGTTGGTCGAGACGCTGGACTGCACCCAGTACCCGGTGCGGGAAGCGTGGACCGTGCTCGGGTTCGCCAAGCCGGCCAAGGATCGGCTCGTCGAGTTCGACCCGTCGAGTGCGCGATACGGGCTCGGCTATTTCGAATCGTTGGACCTGGTCGCCAGCTTGCTCGGCGTCGAACTGGAGGCAAAGCAGGGTCTGATCGAAAATGCCGTGACCACAAGGGATCTTGATCTGGGTTGGATCGCGTTCGCCAAGGGCACCGTCGCGGGACAGCGGCGTACCTACCGCGGTTACCGCAACGGACGCGTCGTCGTCGAGCTCGCGATCTGCTGGACCATGAGCGACGAGGCGCTGGAGCCGCAGTGGACCGACCCAGAGGGTTTCGCGGTGGAGATCGAGGGCGAGCCTCGGGTGGACGCGGTGATCCACTTCGGTCCGCCGCACGACGCCGCACTGTCCGGGGAGCAGTCGATCATGGGCCTGCTGATGGTCGGGACCGCGATGGCCGCGGTCAATGCGATCCCCGACGTCTGCGCCGCCTCGCCCGGTGTGATCACCCATGTCGACTTGCCGATCCGCGGGAGCCGTGGGGCGCTCATCGACTGACGTGTCCAATCGAGAAGAGGAAGCGATGTCTCAGCCAACCGACGATGAAATCAAGAGCTTCGTCGCACACCAGTGCGCAATGTGGAACGACCATGACCGGCAGGGCTACCTGGATGCGTGGAAAGCGATCGCGCCCAACGGAATAACCTTCGAGGATCCGGTCGGGACTCCACCCAAGGCCGGCTGGGACATGTGGCTGAAGATGTGGGACCAGTTCAACAAGTTCAGCGTCGAGCAGCGTGTCGACTTCTTGTCCCTACGCGGAGACGAGGTGGCGCTGCTGATCTACCACCACGCCGAGTACGCGGGTGAGGCGACCGAGACCTTCGACATCGAGGTGTGGAAGTTCGTGGACGGCATGGCACATGTGCGGTGTTGGTGGAACCCGCCATCGAGTGCGACCCACGCGGCGTCGCTGGAGGGCTATTCGGCCGCCGGCGGTCGCGATCCCGCTACCGCCTGACGACAACGGTCACGTGTTCATCGAGACCAAATCCGGCCAGATCCGGTGTCAGATCAACAATGGCAGCGTCGGCTGCGAGGCGCAGTTCACCAACTCTCCAATGCAGGGCGGCTGCGCGCCGGCGGGGACGTGCAGTGGATGCTGGGCAATCTCGGCGGCATCCCTTAGATGCCGGAATAGCACAGAACCCCCGGATCGCCTCCCGGCTTGACATGTCTACCTACTAGTAGGTAGACATGTCTCGTGCCGAAGTCAGAAGGTTCCACCGCCGACGAGATCCTCCGCTGCGCGCGGACCCTGATCGTCGCCGGCGGGTACAGCGGCTTCAGCTACGCCGACATCGCCGAGGCGGTCGGCATCCGCAAGCCGAGCATTCACCACCACTTCCCGACGAAGCTGAACCTGGTCTGCACATTGGTTCAGCAGTATCGCGCCGAGTTCGCCGCGGGCGTCGCCGAGATCGAACGCCACTCCGCGGATCCGATGGATTGCCTGCACGCCTACGTCGGTTTCTGGGAAGACTGCATCGGCGACCCCAGCAGCTCATTCTGTGTGTGCGCCTTGCTCGCAACCGAGATACCCAGTCTCCCTGCGGAATTGGTGCTGGAACTCACGGGCCACTTCAACGACCTGTCCGCCTGGTTGACGTCGGTGCTGGAGCGCGCGGGCGACGCCCAAGTAAAGGGTGACATGCGCGCGGAGGCCGAGACGTTCATGGCCACGATTCACGGCGCCATGCTGTCGGCCCGCGCCTACGGAAGCTCCGACGTCTTTCAGGTCATCGCTCGGAATGCGATGGAAAAGCTCGCGACACAACGCAACAAGGAGAGAAAGCAATGACGACCCAGACCACCACGAGCACTCCGGACACCTGGCTCGCGCGGTACTACTCTGTCCGAGCTGCCTTTTCGATCGCCTGGGTGGCCGCGGCATTCGCGCTCGCCAGCAGCACCCCGGTGATTGTGAGCGCGCTATTGCTGATCTACCCGGCGTGGGACGCCGCAGCCAACCTCGTGGATGCGCATCGCAGCGGTGGCCTGACCCGCAATCCCACCCAACTCGTCAATGCCGTTGTGAGCGTGGGAGTCACCGCAGCGGTCGCCGTCGCGAACAGCCCACACGCCGTGCTCACCACATTCGGAGTGTGGGCGATTTTCTCCGGACTGCTCCAGCTCGCGACCGGCGCGCGCCGCAGACGAGGCAACGGCGGGCAGTGGCCGATGATCCTCAGCGGCGCCCAATCCACTCTTGCCGGTGCGATGTTCGTCGCGAAGGCCAGTGCGCCGCACGTCGTCACCATCACCACCGTCGCCCAGTATGCAGCGTTCGGCGCGTTCTACTTCCTGGTCGCGGCCCTGTGGCTGGCGCGGTCGATCAGATTGTCGAGCCGAGCCCCGCGATCAAGTTGATCGTGAACGCCGGCCCCAGCTCAGCGGATGACGCGGTATCGCAGGTGGACGACGCCCGGCGCTTCCAGCACCCGATCGAGCTCGAGGGCCGGCGTGCCCGCGCTGAACCCCTCGAGCAGTCGCTCGCCCGAGCCGAGGATCACCGGGCTCAGCTGCAGGTCGATCTCGTCGACTATCCCGGCCGCGATCGCTTGCCGCGCGCACGACGCTCCTCCGGCGATGGAGATCGGCGCGGCGCCGGCCGCCTCGCGGGCCCGGGCATAGGAGGCCTCGATCCCATCGGTGACGAAGTAGAAGGTCGTCCCGCCCCGTAGTTCGATCGGTTCGTGCGGGTGATGGGTCAACACGAAGACCGGGCAGTGGTACGGCGGTTCGTCGCCCCACCAGCCCTGCCAATCAGAGTCGCCCCACGGGCCGCGGACCGGCCCGAACATGTTGCGGCCCATGATGGTTGCGCCCATGCCGTCGAGCATCTCGGAGACCACCTGCCGGTTGACCGGGTGATCCGCGGCCGGGCCACGGTGCCAATGATGCAGGCCGATGCCGCCCACGCCGCCCGGATGTTCCAGACACTGGCCCGGGCCGGCGACATAGCCGTCGGCCGATACCGACATCGATAGGTTGGTTCTGCTCACGTCCGGACAGACTCGGTCCACCGGCGAAACTCATCGGTGGCTCTAAGCAACGCCGCCTAATGTGGCGCTCGTGGACTTTCGGGTATTCGTTGAACCGCAGCAAGGCGCCAGCTACTCCGATCAGCTCGCCGTCGCGCAAGCGGCGGAATCGCTGGGATTCTCCGCGTTCTTCCGGTCCGATCACTATCTCGCGATGAGCGGTGACGGGCTGCCCGGACCGACCGATTCGTGGGTGACGCTGGGCGGCATCGCCCGCGAGACGTCGACGATCCGGCTCGGCACCCTCGTCACCTCGGCGACGTTCCGCCACCCCGGCCCGCTGGCCATCTCGGTGGCCCAGGTCGACGAAATGAGCGGTGGCCGCGTCGAATTCGGCCTCGGCAGCGGCTGGTTCGAAAAGGAGCACCTGGCCTACGCCATCCCGTTCCCGCCGCTCAAGGAGCGGTTCGCCCGACTGACCGAACAACTCGAGCTGATCACCGGCCTGTGGACCTCGCCGGCCGGAGAGACGTTCGACTACGCGGGAGCGCATTACGCCGTCAAGGATTCGCCGGCGCTGCCCAAGCCGGTGCAACAGCCGCATCCGCCGATCGTGATCGGCGGATCGGGCGCCAAGAAGACGCCGCGGCTGGCCGCTACCTTCGCCGACGAGTACAACGTGCCGTTCGCGCCGATAGACACCATCAGCACGCAGTTCGACCGAGTCCGCGAGGCTGTCGACGCGGTGGGACGCCCGGCCGATTCGATGACCTATTCGGCGGCCTTCGTGGTGTGCGCCGGGCGCGACGACGCCGAGGTCACCCGTCGCGCCAACGCGATCAACCGAGAGGTCGACGAGCTGCGGTCCAACTCGCCACTGGCCGGCACACCCGGGCGGATCGTCGATGCGCTGGCGCCCTACGCCGACATCGGTCTGCAGCGGGTGTATCTCCAGGTACTGGATATGTCGGATCTCGACCACCTTCAGCTTTTCGCCGACGAAGTGCAGCGCCAGCTCTGAGTTAGCATCGGGACGTGACTGGTCCTGCGGACGACCCGAGCGACCGGCCGACTCAACTGGCCGGATACGCCGTCGACGGCACCCCGGTTCTCGAGCAAGAGCCGGACGCACCGGCCGACGCCGCCGTCGCAGACTCGGCGCCCAACCCCTGGTACCGCAACCGCGTGCTGCTCGCCCTGTGGGTGCTGGTGGTCGCGTTGCTGTTGACGCTGGTCGTCTACGGCATCGTCGAGTTGTCCCGCGACGACGGAACCACCGGCCCGGCCGCCACCACCTCCTCGTCGACCACCCCGTCCAGGTCCTCCACGACGTCAGCTACCACCACCAGTCCGTCGACCACCGCCGAGGCGCCGCCACCGTCCGAAAGCACCGGGGAGACTCCCGAGGACGCACCGCCGCCGGCCAATGGCGCACCCGCGCCCGCGGAGCCGCCGCGCCACCACCATCACCCGCACATCCCGTCGACAATCACACTGCCGCACACTGTGGTTACGCTGCCGCACGGATTCTGAGTCGCCACCCGCAGGCGACGCAGGTGCTGCCAGCATCCGCGGCTAGGATCGGTGCACGTGACCGGTTACGAACCTCCCGAAGACCCCAGTGAAGCGCCGACCGGCCTCTACGACTACAGCGGCCAGGCCCAAGGTTCGCCGAAGCGCAGCACCTGGTACCGCAACCCGATCGTGCTGTTGGCCGCCGGCCTCTTTGTAGCGATCCTGCTGGGTTTGGCGTTCTATCTGCTCGCCGACCGCACCAACGGCACCGGCGGAACGAAACAAACTCCGACGTCACCGACGAGCTCGACGAGCGTGCCGTCCTCGTCCGCGGCCCCGACGACCACGCAGCCCGTCGTCCCGCCGGAAACCACCGCGGTGACCTCGCCGTCCGCCGCCACCGAGCCGACCAGCCCGGCAAGCGCCACCCCGCCGACGACCACCGTCGAGGGCGGCCACCACCACCACCATCACCATGACGGCGGGAATCCATAGCGGTGAGTGGCAGCCGCTACCCCCACGACGACAACCCCCGGGGCCTGGATGCGACCGAGCGCTTCAGCGTCGGCAGCGCGTCGCCGTGGTACCTCAAGCGGTGGGTGCTTGCCCTGTGGGGCCTGGCGGTGGTGGTCCTGATCGCGATCATCATCTACGGCCTGACCGTCCTGGCCCGTGGCAACGGAGGTGGCGCGCCGGCACCCACCACCACCCGGACCTCGACCACCACCTCCTCGATCACCACGTCATCCACCACCCCTTCGACGACGACACCGACCACGACGACAACTGACGAGACAATCGAGCCCACCCCGTCGCCCACCTCGACCTGGACGCCGCAACACCCTCGTCGTCACAGGTGGCACGGCAATTTGCCCCCTGTACCGGTAGTGCCACACTTCTGAGCCGGGTCGGCGGATCGCCCGCCGCCCGCCAAGTTAGGGCATCCTTCGTCGCGGGAACCCGGTCGAAGGTGTCACTATGGGCTTAGTTTTATGGCTTGAGCACTGCAGTAGTAAGTTACTGACGAGTAACCCAACCTTAGTTACCGGTCAGTAACATCGAAAATTGGGGAGACCTCCGTGGACACGCAGATGCTGATCAGACTGGTTGTCGGTTTGGGCGGGACGGCAGTCATCGCTTTGCTCGCGGTCCGCCGCGTGCTCTGGCTGGTCAAACTCACGCTCTCCGGGCAGCCGGTGACCGGCCGCACCGACGACGTCGGCCGCCGGGTCTGGGCGCAGATCTCCGAGGTATTCGGCCAGCGCAAGCTGCTGAAATGGTCCGTTCCCGGTGTCGCGCACTTCCTCACCATGTGGGGCTTCTTCATCCTCGGCTCGGTCTACGTCGAGGCCTACGGCGCGCTGTTCAACAACCACTTCCACATTCCGATCGTGGGCCGGTGGGAGGCGCTGGGCTTCCTTCAGGACTTCATCGCGCTGGGCGTGCTCCTCGGCATCGGCACCTTCACCGTCATCCGGTTGCGCTCCGAGCCCAAGGAGTACGGCCGTTCGTCACGGTTCTACGGCTCGCACACCGGCGGCGCGTGGCTGATCCTGTTCATGATCTTCCTGGTTATCTTCAGCTTCTCGATCTTCCGCGGCGCCTCCGCGGTCACCGGCACACTCCCCTACGGCTGGGGCGCGTTCTTCTCGCACGGCATGGGCGTGATCATGCAGCCGCTGGGCGTCCCCGCCAACGAGTGGATCGAGACCATTGCGCTGCTCGCCCACATCGCCGTCGCGCTGGTGTTCCTGGTGATCGTGCTGAACTCCAAGCACCTGCACATCTTCCTGGCGCCGGTCAACGTCACCTTCAAGCGGCTGCCTGACGCCCTCGGCCCGCTGCTGCCGATCGAGGCCGACGGCAAGCCCATCGACTTCGAAAACCCGCCGGACGACGCCACTTTCGGCCGCGGCAAGATCGAGGACTTCACCTGGAAGGGCAACCTCGACTTCGCCACCTGTACCGAGTGCGGGCGCTGCCAGTCGCAGTGTCCGGCCTGGAACACCGGAAAACCGTTGTCGCCCAAGCTCGTCATCATGGATCTGCGTGATCACTGGATGGCTAAGGCTCCCTACATTCTCGGCGAGAAGGAGAGCGCGCTCCAGAACACTCCCGAAGGCGGGCTCAGCGAGAATCTGGTCGGAGAAAAGGAAGCAGACCAGCACCACGTGCCAGAATCCGGGTTCGGCCGGATCACCGGCTCGGGTCCCGAGCAGGCCACCCGTCCGCTGGTCGGCACCGCCGAGCAGGGCGGCGTGATCGACCCCGACGTGCTGTGGTCGTGCGTGAACTGCGGCGCCTGCGTCGAGCAGTGCCCGGTCGACATCGAGCACATAGACCACATCGTCGACATGCGCCGTTACCAGGTCATGATGGAGTCCGAGTTCCCGTCGGAGCTCTCAGTGTTGTTCAAAAACCTTGAGAACAAAGGCAATCCGTGGGGGCAGAACGCGTCCGCGCGTACCGACTGGATCGGTGAGGTCGAGTTCGACGTGCCGGTCTACGGCGAGGACGTGGACAGCTTCGACGGTTTCGAGTACCTGTTCTGGGTCGGCTGTGCCGGTGCCTACGACGACAAGGCCAAGAAGACCACCAAAGCCGTCGCCGAACTGCTGGCCACCGCCGGTGTGAAGTATCTGGTGCTGGGCACCGGTGAGACCTGCAACGGCGACTCGGCCCGCCGCTCGGGCAACGAGTTCCTGTTCCAGCAGCTGGCCCAGCAGGCGGTCGACACCATCGACGGCGTGTTCGAGGGAGTGGAGACCGTCGACCGCAAGATCGTGGTCACCTGCCCGCACTGCTTCAACACCCTGGGCCGCGAGTACAAGCAACTGGGCGCCAACTACACCGTGCTGCACCACACCCAGCTGCTCAACCGGCTGGTGCGCGACAAGCAACTCGTCCCGGTGAGCCCGGCCTCCCCCCAGGACGTCACCTATCACGACCCGTGCTTCCTGGGCCGCCACAACAAGGTCTACGAGGCACCCCGCGAGCTGATCGGCGCGGCCGGCGCGAAGCTGGCCGAGATGCCGCGGCACGCCGAGCGCAGCTTCTGCTGCGGCGCCGGTGGCGCGCGGATGTGGATGGAAGAGCACATCGGCAAGCGGATCAACCACGAGCGCGTCGACGAAGCGCTGGCGACCGGAGCCAGCACTATCGCCGTCGCCTGTCCGTTCTGCCGGGTGATGCTCACCGACGGTGTGGGCGATCGTCAGGAGGCCGCCGGACGCGAAGGCGTTGATGTCCGCGACGTCGCGCAGCTGCTGCTGGAATCGCTGGACAGCGACGCCATCACGCTGCCGGAGAAGGGCACCGCCGCCAAGGAGGCCGCCGAGCGGGCCGAAAAGGCCGAGAAGGCGACACCGAAGGCCGAGGCGGCCACGGCGACCGCTCCGGTCGAGGAGAAGACCGCCGAGCCCGCGGAGTCGAACGGCGCCGCGGCGGCCGAGGACAAGTCCGAACCCAAGTCGGTCACCGGTCTGGGCATCGCCGGCGGCGCCAAGCGGCCCGGCGCCAAGAAGGCGGCGCCGAAAGCCGACGACACACCGGCCGAAGACAAGGCTGCCGACACGGCAGCACCGGTCAAGGGTCTGGGCATCGCCGGCGGTGCCAAGCGGCCGGGGGCCAAGAAAGCGACCGCCAAAGCCGAACCCGCGCAAACCACTTCGGCATCCGAGGACACCGCCACCGAAGCCAAGACGGCGGCCGCGCCCGTCAAGGGTCTGGGCATCGCCGGCGGCGCCAAGCGGCCCGGCGCGAAGAAGTCCACCGCGGCGGCGCCCGCAGCGCCCGAGTCGAAGACCGAGGCCGAGTCGAAGCCGGAGGCTGAGTCCAAGCCGGAGCCGGAGGACACCGCCACCGAGGCCAAGGCACCCGCCGCACCGGTCAAGGGACTCGGTATCGCCGCCGGCGCCAAGCGGCCCGGCGCGAAGAAGACCGCAGCGGCACCCGAGCCGGCGGCCGAGGCGAAGCCCGAGCCGGAAGCCAAGCCTGAGTCTGAGGCGAAGCCCGAGCCCGAGGCGAAGCCCGAGCCCGAGGCCGCGCAGGAAGCGAAGGACGAGCCCGCGTCGAAGCCCGCCGAATCCGAGAACGGTGAGGCCGCGCCGGAGCCGCCGGTGAAGGGTCTGGGGATCGCGCGGGGCGCCCGTCCACCCGGTAAGCGCTGATCAGACCCTCGCGGAATTGTTAATTGAATAGACAACCGTGGCACCATTGATGGCGTGACTACTCATCAGCTGCCGTGGCAAAACGCGGGGCATCAGCCGCGGCAGCGGACGTTCGCGCAGTCATCGAAGCTTCAGGACGTGCTCTACGAGATCCGCGGGCCGGTGCACGATCACGCCGCCCGGCTCGAGGCCGAGGGGCACCGCATCCTCAAACTGAACATCGGCAACCCCGCACCGTTCGGCTTCGACGCGCCCGACGTGATCATGCGCGACATGATCCAGGCGCTGCCTTACGCCCAAGGCTATTCGGACTCCAAGGGCATCCTGTCGGCGCGCCGCGCCGTGGTCACCCGCTACGAGCTCGTCGAGGGCTTCCCCCGTTTCGACGTCGACGATGTCTATCTCGGCAACGGTGTCTCGGAACTGATCACGCTGACCCTGCAGGCGTTGCTCGACAACGGCGACCAGATCCTGATTCCGGCTCCCGACTACCCGCTGTGGACGGCGTCGACGTCGCTCGCGGGCGGCACTCCGGTGCACTACCTGTGCGACGAAACTCAAGGCTGGCAACCGGATATCGCCGACATCGAGTCCAAGATCACCGAACGGACCAAGGCCTTGGTGGTGATCAACCCGAACAACCCCACCGGCGCGGTCTACAGCCGCGAAGTCCTGACGCAGATCGCCGCGGTGGCGCGCAAGCACCAACTGCTGCTGCTCGCTGACGAGATTTACGACAAGATCCTCTACGACGACGCCCAACACATCAGCTTGGCGTCGGTCGCGCCAGACCTGTTGTGCCTGACCTTCAATGGGTTGTCCAAGGCGTATCGGGTGGCCGGTTACCGTGCCGGCTGGCTGGCCATCACCGGGCCCAAGGACCACGCCAGTAGTTTCATCGAGGGCATCCACCTGCTCGCGAATATGCGGCTGTGCCCGAATGTTCCTGCGCAGCACGCCATTCAGGTCGCACTCGGCGGGCATCAGAGCATCGACGACCTGGTGCTGCCGGGCGGGCGACTGCTCGAGCAGCGCGATGTCGCGTGGTCCAAGCTCAACGACATCCCCGGCGTGTCTTGCGTCAAACCCGCCGGGGCGTTGTACGCCTTCCCACGGTTGGACCCCGAGGTCTACGAGATCGCCGATGACGAACAACTCGTCCTCGACCTGCTGCTGCAGGAAAAGATCCTCGTCACCCAGGGAACCGGATTCAACTGGCCCGAACCGGACCACCTGCGGATCGTCACGCTGCCGTGGTCACGCGACCTGGCCCGGGCGATCGAGCGGCTGGGCAATTTCCTGTCCAGCTACCGCCAGTAGCGTCCTGGATCAGGTCGGGTCGTCCTGATGCCCGTCCGGGCAATACACGTCGATCGCGGTATCGGCGAAGTCGGTGGCGGTGTCCACTGACATGCCCGGAGACCCCTGCAGGATGTCCTGCACGATCTGATCTTTGCCCTCGCCACCCAGATAACGGCCACAGACATAGTGGGCGTCTTTGACCGCGGCGGCGTCCGATCGGTCCAGCTGCAGGTTCTGGACTTCGAGCCGGCGGAGGAACTGGGCCTCTTTGCCCGGGCTGTCGGCGGCCGGCGTCGGTGACGTCGCGGAGTCCGCGGCGTGGGCCGGGTCGTGCTTCATCCGGCCGAAGACGATCACGGCGGCCAAGGCACCGGCCAGTAGCAGCACGGCGGCCACCACCGCCAGGACAGGCAGCGGTTTGGGATCGGCGTTCGGCGTCGTCATGGGACGTCCAGCGTATGCGCTGTTCACCAGCTGACGTCGGAGCACTCGACGCGGGTCTGCCATGGAGTGCCGAATGGATTCGATGTCCAGACCCTCGGCGACGCCCAAGGATAAAATTTGAGGTTTATATGAATGTGCCTGTCGGGCGGGCCAGTAGGCGCCCCGCGGGCGCACGATGATTACATCTATGCGCTCGTTTCCGTCTACGGACCTGCCACATAGTCGTGGCCGCGCGAGTTGCTCAGCGGTGCATATGACCTGATCACGGGGGTGACGGCGGGTCAACCAGCGGTTGACGCACCGGCGAATTGCCTTCCCCATGCACGCCGGATTTCCTGCACTATTGGAACCAAGGGTTTAATTGTCACCGAAAGGAGAGTTGCGATGTTTTCTGTTGCAGAGCAGGCACAGTTGCCGGCAGCAACGGCCGACCGCAACCGATCGTGTACCTCGACGCCATTCAGGTTGGGTATCTGACCATGGATTTTGGCGCGCTACCACCCGAAATCAATTCCGGGAGAATGTATTCCGGGCCCGGATCGACGCCGTTACGCACGGCGTCGGCGGCCTGGAACCTGCTGGCAGCCGAACTCGATTCCGCGGCCAACCAATACCAGAACACGATCAACATCCTTGCCGACGACGACTGGCGCGGCCCGACGTCGGCCTCCATGGCAGCCGCTGTCGCGCCCTACATCACCTGGATGGCCACCACCGGCACACAGGCTGAACAGGCTGCGGCCCAGGCCTCGGCTGCCGCGACCGCCTTCGAGACGGCATTCGCGTTGATGATTCCTCCGCCGGTGATCGCGGCCAACCGCGCGCAACTGGCGATGCTGGTCGCGACCAATGTGATCGGCCAGAACACCCCGGCGATCGCGGCCAACGAGGCGCAGTACGGCGAGATGTGGGCTCAGGACGCCGCCGCGATGTACGGCTATGCCGGCAACTCGGCGGCAGCGACGACGGTCAAGCCGTTCACCCAGCCGCCGGAGACGTCGAACCCGGCCGCCCAGGCCATCCAGGGCTCGGCGGTGACCCAGTCGCAGGCCGCGAGTACCGGCACGGGTGTGCAGTCACAACTGCAGCAGGTGCTCTCCAACGTCCCGTCGTCGCTGCAGCAGCTGACCTCGCCGCTGGCCGCGGCCCCGGCGGCGCCGAACGACTTCGGTTTCCTCGGCCAGGTCCTGAACTTTCTGGACGGCGCCGACGGCAACTCGATCGGAACCTTCCTGAATTCCAGCCTGACGAACGGTTTCGTGTCGGCCGGATACACCAGCCCCGCGCTCATCGCGCCCGGGATCTTCAGCGCCCTGGCTGACATCAACTCAGTCGGGCCCGGCGAGACGGCCCCCGGGGGCGCCGGCGTCACCGCCGCGATCAAGCCTCCGCCGGCGCCGCTGCCGATGAGCGTGCCGGGCGGTGGAGTGTCGGCGAACGCCTACGGCAGCACCCTGGTCGGCAAGTTGTCCGTCCCGCCGGCGTGGACGGCCACCGCGCAGGTCGCCAACCACAGTGGTGTGACGTACGCCGGCGGCGGCTGGACCAACGCGGTCGGTCCGAGCGGCGGCGGCACCGGAGCGGTTCCGGCCGGCATGCCCGGAATGCCGGGCGCCGCGGGCGGCAGGTCCGGTGGGTTCGGTCATGGTCCCCGCTACGGAAACCGTCTGACGGTCATGGGGCGTCCGCTGTCGGGTGGCTGAGCCTCAGCGCCGCTCCAGCAGCTGCAGCAGGTAGGCGCCGTAGCCGGATTTGAGCAGGGACTTCGCCCGCTGGGCGAGTTGGTCGTCGTCGATGAAACCCATCCGCCACGCCACTTCTTCGGGAACGCTGACTTTCAATCCTTGCCGTCGTTCCAGCGTGCGCACGTAGTCCCCGGCGTCGGCGAGTGAGTCGAATGTCCCGGTGTCGAGCCACGCCGTGCCCCGGGCCAGCACCTCGACAGCCAGCCGCCCCTGGTCGAGGTAGGTCCGGTTGATATCGGTGATCTCGTATTCGCCTCGCGCGGAACGCTTTAGACTCCGCGCGATCTCGATGACGTCGTTGTCGTAGAAGTACAGGCCCGGCACCGCGTAGCTCGATTTGGGCGCAGCCGGTTTCTCCTCGATCGAGACCGCGATGCCGTCAGCACCGAATTCGACGACTCCGTACGCCGATGGGTTGGCCACCCGGTAGGCGAAAATAGCTCCGCCGCTGAGGTTTTGAAATCGCCTGAGATTGGTGCCCAACCCCGGCCCGTAGAAGATGTTGTCGCCCAACGCCAGAGCTACCGAGTCGGTGCCGATGTGGTCTGCGCCGATCACGAAGGCCTGGGCCAGGCCTTCCGGCTCGTCTTGTACCGCGTAGCTGATGTTGATGCCGAATGCGCTGCCGTCACCCAGTACTCGCCCGAACGCGGGTGCGTCGGACGCGGTGGTGATGACCTGGATGTCGCGGATGCCGGCCAGGATCAGAGTGGAGAGCGGGTAGTAGATCATCGGCTTGTCGTAGACGGGCAGCAGCTGCTTGCTGACACCCATCGTGATCGGGTACAGACGCGTGCCCGCACCCCCGGCCAGGATGATCCCGCGCATCGCCTATTCCACCAGATCGGCGTTGGTCAGTTCGGTCGCCGCCAAAGCCGCCGCCAGGTCCTGATGACGGAATGCCGAGGTGATGTGGTCATGCACGACACGGAAGGCCGACGCGGCCTCAGAGCCGGATTCGCCTGGGCCGCTGATCTTTTGTTCGACGACCACCACGCCGTCGTGAACGAACAGCCGGCCGACCTCGATCGAGCGTGGGTTGGCGGTCAACCACTCCCGCAGCGCGGCATGACCTTGCGCGGCGCCGTGCGAGTCGCCGACCTCGATGTCATCGCTGGACAAGGACAACAGGGTGTCGATGTCGCCGGCGTTCAAAGCGTCGTGCCAAGCCAGGACGGTGGCCATTTCCGAAGTGGTCATGCCGAGAAACGTACCGCGTGCGACGGCACAATGGGTCGAGCGGTCAGGCGACGCGGCGTCCCAAGCAGTGCAGGCGCCACCCGGCCTGCTGCCAGCGTTGCACGTCGAGGCAGTTGCGGCCGTCGACGACCACCCGGGAGCGCACCCGGTCGGCGAGCGTGTCCGGGTCGAGGTCGACGAATTCGGGCCACTCGGTGAGCACCAGGACCGCGTCGGCGCGATCACACGCTTCCTCCACCGACACTGCGTAGTTCAGCGTCGGGAAGAGTCGCTGCGCGTTCTCCAGCGCTTTGGGGTCGTAGACGTTGACGGCAGCGCCGTTGAGCTGGAGCTGGCCGGCGACGTTGAGCGCCGGCGAGTCGCGCACGTCGTCCGATTCGGGTTTGAACGCCGCGCCGAGCACCGCGATGTTGGCGCCCAGCAGCGACCCGCCGCACGCCTTGGTCGCGAGCTCGACCATGCGGGTGCGGCGCCGCATGTTGATGTTGTCGACTTCCCGCAGGAACGTGAGTGCCTGATCGGCACCCAGCTCGCCGGCACGGGCCATGAAGGCACGGATGTCCTTCGGTAGGCAGCCGCCGCCAAAACCCAAGCCGGCGTTGAGGAATCGGCGCCCGATCCGCGGATCGTGACCGAGCGCGTCAGCCAGCAGGGTGACGTCGGCCCCGGCTGCCTCGCACACCTCGGAGATCGCGTTGATGAAAGAGATCTTGGTGGCCAGGAACGCGTTCGCGGACACTTTCACCAGCTCGGCGGTCTGCAGGTCCGTCACCAGGAATGGGACGCCGGCATCCAGCATCGGCGCATACATTTCCCGGATGGCAGCCTCGGCCCGTGTCGAATCATCCTGCACGCCAAGCACAATGCGGTCCGGATTCAAGGTGTCCTGAATGGCGTAGCCCTCGCGCAGGAACTCCGGGTTCCACGCCACTTCGACGTCCACACCGGGCCGGGCGGCGCTCCGCGCTCGGTGGACCAGTTCTGCAGCAGTCCCGACGGGAACGGTCGACTTTCCGACGATCACCGCCGGCCGGGTCAAACGCGGTGCCAGCGTGTCGATTACGGCATGGACGTGGCTCAGGTCTGCGCCGTATTCGCCGCGCTTTTGCGGCGTGCCGACGCCGAGGAAGTGCACGTCGGCGAAGTCAGCAGCCAGGTCGTCATCCGTGGTGAAGCGCAGACGGCCGGCGGCGATGTTGTCGCGCAACATCTTTCGCAAGCCTGGCTCGTAGAACGGAACATCGCCGGCGGCGAGCTTGGCGACCTTACCGGGATCGATGTCGACACCGACCACTTCATGCCCGAGTTCGGCCATTCCGGCCGCGTGGGTAGCACCCAGATAACCCGTACCAAAAACGGTGCACCTCATACCCCCGTGTGTAGGTCGCCGCGATGAGCTAACGGCATCGCCCTACTGAGCGGGGGGCAAACGCAAGGTGACCGTTTGCCGTCGAAGGCTAAAAGCCCAGGCCAGGTATGCCGAACCCACCGCGGCCACCACCGCCACCACCGTGGGCGCCACCACTGCCGCCGCTGCCGTGGCCACCACCGCCGCCGCCACCACCGGGAAAGCCGCCTCCGCCGCCGCCGCCGGGAAAGCCACCGCCGCCACCAGGATTGCCGCCGCCGGGGTTACCGCCACCGCCGCCGTTGCCGGGAAAACCGCCTCCCCCGCCGCCGCCGCCGGGAAAGCCACCGCCGCCACCGGGGTTGATGCCGCCGGGGTTACCGCCGCCACCGCCGCCGTTGCCGGGACGTCCACCACCGCCGCCGGGATTCCACGGCCGGGGTCCACCGAATATCGGTGGCGAACCGGGAATCGGGATCGGGATCGGGATCACCGCGGGAGGCGGAGCGACCGGAGCCGGCGCCGCCGGGATCGGGGCCGGCGCGGGTGCCTCAGGCGCGGGTGCGGGCGCCGCGGGCACCGGGGCCGGGGCGGGTGCCTCGGGCGCGGGAGCGACAACGGCCGGCTCGGGTGCCGGTGCCTCTGGAGCGGGCGCAGGCGCCTCGGGCGCCGGAGCGGGCGCCTCGGGGGCCGGAGCGGACCCCGGTGCCGGTGCCGCCGGAGCGGCGGGAGCCGGCTTGGCGTTGTGGCCCGGGTCTGGCCGGGTCGCGGCCGTGGGGCGCATGTTTATCGCCAGCGCGACCAGCAGTGCTGCAGCGCCCACCACGAAGAGCGCGGCGACGGCGCTGGCCACCAGGAACAACGGCCGACGGCCACCCTCGGGTTGCTCGTCGTCTTCCGCGGCTTCGGTATAGGCCGCGCCGGTGTACAGACCGGTTTCGATCGCGCTCTCGTCCGCGAGGGCGGTGAAATCCTCGTCGTCGTCGGCCACGGCGCTGTAGGCCAGGGCCTGCTCGCCCGTCTTGCTCTCGGTAGCGACGTCGAAGTAGCCCGGGGCGACGGCGTAGGGGTTGATGAAGCCGGTGCCGGGATCCTGGGCGTAAGCCAGAGCCTCGGTCGATGACGTGAACAGCGGCGCGTTGGCCGATGCCAGCGCGGCGCCGCGAGCCAATGCGGTCTCGGGCTCCTCCGGAGCGCTGAGGATCAGGCCGGTCGCGGCTTCCAGCTGCGGCTTGAGCGAAGCGACGTCGACTCCGTTGGAGCCGACCAGGAACAGGCCGTCGGGCCGCGCGTCGAGCGAACCCGCCCCCGCCGCCAGCGCAGCGAGGTCGCCGAACGGATCGCGTCCAGGAGTCAGCGGCTGGCGACGCACATCGCTGATCGATCCGTCGGAGGTGTCCACCACCGCCAGCGTCGCGGTATCGGGCTCGACGAAGAGCAGACCGGTCTTGGCGTGGCCGATTGAACTACCGACCACCTGAGCCAGTGCCGCCGCCGCCATGAACGACGACACCAGCATCACGTTCTCGACCTTGCGGGCGGCCAGCGCATCGCGCAGCGCCGCGGCATCGATCGGGTCGGTCCAGGTCACGCCGATCGATCGCACGTCATAGCCACTGTCGACGGCACCTTCGCGGGTGCCGAGAATCGCCGAGACAACCTGGTCGGCCGCGTTGATCGTCGGAGCGTCGGCCGATGCGTTGACGTCGAACCCGTCTTCGTCGACCGTGGCGCCGTCGGCGTTCTCGCCCTCGACGAGAACCATGCGGACCGCCGTGGGTGCCATCGACACGCCAAGTACGGTGTCCACTCTTCCTCCAAAACTGCTCGCTCGCGGGGTTGCTGAAAGCTGTCCAGTCACCGGTCGAAGATCGCTTATACGACGATACCGACGGGCGGACGCCGCGGCTATGGGTTAATCGGCGAATTGCCTAGTGACGGCCGCCGTGGCCGCCACCGCCATGGCCCCAACCGCCACCGCCGCCGCCGTGGCCGAAGCCGGGAATGCCGGGGATACCGCCCCCGCCTCGTCCGGGTCCACCGCGACCGCCCTTGGGGCCGCCCCAGTCGGGCCCACGCCCGGGACCACCCGGACCACCCCAGCCAGGCCCGCGGCCGGGTCCTCCCCAGTCAGGCCCACGCCCAGGACCACCCGGACCACCCCAGCCGGGTCCGCGGTCGGGGGGTCCACCCCAGCCCGGGCCGGGCAACAGACCCGGCAGGATCGGCGCGATCGGGATCGGAATCGGTGCAGGCACGACCGCCGGTGGTGGCGGCGGCGGTGCGAACACCGGCGGCGGCGCCGGAGCGGGCGCGAACACAGGTGGCGGCGCCGGAGCCGGAACGCCCGCTTCGACGGGTGCGGGTACGGCGGCCGGGGCCGGAACGGGCGCGGCCTCCGGGGCCGGCGGCGCCGCGGGTAGCGGAGCCGGAAGCGGTCGCGCCGGCGCGACGACGTTGTGACTGATGCCGGGCCGCGTGTTGGACGACGGCCGGATGCTGAAAGCCAGCGAGATCACCAGGCCCATCACCCCGGCCACGAAGATGATCAGCACACCCATCGCAACCAGGAACGGCGTGCGGCTCTGCTGTTCCTGTTCCAGGCGGTCGAAGTCGGGATACATGCCGGTGGTGAAGTCTTCGTGGTCGTCCACGTAGGCGTCGTGGTCCAGCTGCGTGTAGATCGCTGCGGAGTCGTCGTCGACGGCGCTGTAGGCCAGCGCGTCCGCACCGGCATCGGCGACGGGGACGGCCGCCTCGGCGACGGCCAAATATCCGGGGGTGTCCACGTGGTGGCTCACCACACCGGTTCCGGGATCCAGGGCATAGGCCTGCGCAGCCGTCGACGAGGCGAACAGCGGTGCGTTGGCCGAGGCCAGCGCCGCGCCCCGGGCCAGCGCCGTCTCCGGGTGCTCGGGCACGCTGATCGGCAGCGAGGTGGCGTCTACCAGCGCCGGCTTGATCAGCGGGATGTCCACACCCGAGCCGACCACCAGCAGGCCGTCAGGCTGCAGGTCGAGGCCCTCGGCGGTGGAGACCATGTCGACCAGTGCGGCCACCGCCTGGTCGTCATCGTCCGGCAGCTGCTGACGGTGGACGTCGATGATCGAACCGTCGCTGGTGTTCACCACCGCCAACGTCGCGGTGTCCGGCTCGACGTAGAGCAGGGCGTTGCGGGCGTAACCGGTGGCGCTGCCCATCGACTGCGCCAACGCGGCCGCTGCCAGGAACGACGACACCAGCATCACGTTCTCGACCTTGCGGGCGGCCAGCGCATCCCGCAGCTCAGCCGCTGCCCGCTGGTCTGTCCACGTCACGCCGGTCGACAACAGGTCGTAGCCGGCCTCGCTGGCGCCTTCGCGGGTCCCGAGAATCGCCGCGACCACCTGATCCGGCCCGCTGAACGTGGCCGGCTCTTCGTTGGCGGCAACAGCGAAGTTGTCCTCGTCGACGGTCGCCCCGTCGGCGTTTTCTCCCTCGACCAGCACGACGCGAACCGCCGTGGGTGCCATCGAAACACCGAGTACGGTGTCCACCAATCCTCCCGCCATTTGGCTAGCCATCCGCGGGCCATCTGACATTGCAGACCGTCGGTCGCCAGTACAGAAGTTATCGCCACTCCGGAGCGCGGCGAAACTACCGCGGACTTAGCAGTGCTCTATGAAGATGTGGCCAGGGGCGATGGTCGAACGATGCCCCCAGGCCGACCTTCGCAGCCGATTTTACCTTGTCGTGCAACGGGCCGCGGGCTAGTGGTGCCCGCCGCCGAAGCCACCGCCGCCGTGTCCACCACCACCGAAGCCACCCCCGCCGAAGCCACCGCCGCCGTGTCCACCACCACCGAAGCCGCCCCCGCCGCCGCCAAAGCCGCCGCCACCGAATCCGCCGGAGCTGTGACCGCCTGGGCTACCGCCACCGAAACCACCCGGGTTACCGCCACCGCCGAAACCGCCGGGGTTACCGCCACCGCCGAAACCACCAGGGTTGCCCCCGCCCCCGAAACCACCGGGGTTACCGCCACCGCCGAAACCGCCCGGGTTGCCCCCGCCCCCGAAACCACCGGGGTTGCCCCCACCGCCCGGGTTTCCGCCGCCGAAACCGCCGGGCGGGTTGAACGGGTTACCGCCGGGCGGGTTGGCCGAGGGCCCCTGGACCGGAGCCGGTATCGCCGGAATGCCGAGGCCCGGCAGGCCGGGAAAGAGCGGCGTTTGCGGCACGTGCACCGGGTCCGGTTGCTGCACGGGAGGCTGCACCGGCACCACGACCGGTGGTTTCGGGTCGGGAAGCTGCACCGGCGGCTTGACCGGCGGCACCTGCACCGGCGGATCGACAGGCGGCACCTGCACCGGCGGCTTGACCGGCGGCACCTGCACGGGCGGGTTGACCGGCGGCACTTTGACCGGCGGCTGCGGGCCGCGAACCGGACCCACATGAACCGGGGGCGACTGGCGCACCGGAATGGGGATCGGAATCGGAATCAGCGCCGGCACCGGCGCGGGAGCGGCGATCGGGGCCGGCGGTGCAGCGATCGGCAGGGGTGGCGCCGCAGGGATCGCCGGGAGGGGCTGCGCGGCCGGTGCTGGTACCGGAGCGGGCGCCGCAGGCACCGGAGCCGGGATCGGCGCATTCGCGGGCGCGGGCTCGACGGCCGGAGCGATCATGCGATTGGCCTGCGGCACGTCGACGGCCTTCGGGGCCGGAGCGGGCGCCGGAGACTCGATGATCAGGTGCTGCAGCGGTCGCGGCAGAAAGGCCACATTGGGCCGAATACCCAGCGCCAGAGCGACTTCCAGCGACAGCGCCGCGGCAACGAAAGCAACCGCGAGGATGCTTCCGACCAGAACCAGCGGCCGTCGCTCGGACTCACCACCGGGGCGCTCGTCGCTGAACTCGTCTTGGGCAATGGTGTGGACGTCGGCATCCTCATCGGGAACCGCGCTGTAGGCAAGATCGTCCTCACCCAGTGCGCTGCCCAACGGAACATCAGGTGCCGCAAGGTATCCCGGCGATACGGCGTAGGGGTCGATCGCACCGGTGCCGGGGTCGAGCGCATACGCCAGCGCCGCCGTCGACGAGGCGAAAAGAGGTGCGTTCGCCGAAGCCAGAGCCGCGCCCCACGCCAGGGCGGTCTCGGGTTCCTCGGCTGCGGTGACGGGAAGCGTCGTCACGGCTTCGAGTTGAGATTTCAGCGTGGCGACGTCCACTCCGGAGCCGACGATGAAGACGCTCTGCGGGCGCGTCTCCAACGACTCCAAACCTGCCACCAAGCCGGCCAATTCGGTAATGTCATGGCCGCTCGAGAGCAGCTCCTTGTGGACGTCGGTAATCGACCCGTCAGCGGAGTCGACGACGGCCAGCGTCGCGGTGTCGGGCTCGAGGAAGAGCAGCGCGGTGTGCGCGTCGCCGACCGTGCAACCGACGGTCTGCACGAGCGCTGCCGCGGCCATGAAGGACGACACCAGCATGACGTTTTCGATCTTGCGAGTGGCGAGTGCGTCACGCAGCGCGGCCGCGTCCACCGGGTCGGTCCACGTGACCCCGGTCGAGGTCAGCGCGTGACCGGCCTCGGCGGCGCCCTCGCGGGTGCCCAAGATGGCCGAGATCAACTGGTCGGCCGCACTGACCGTGGCCGCGCCGTCGTCGGCGGAGAAGTCGAATTTGTTGTCCTCGACAGTCACGCCGTCGGCGTTTTCACCTTCTACCAACAGCATTCGAACAGATGTGGGTGCCATCGACACCCCGAGCACGATATCCACCGCGCCTCCAGAGCCACTCGCAGCGCGCCACGGTTTTAGGCGGAGGGAACACCGCGTCCGGCGCTACACCTGAATATTCTCCGCGCAAGCTGTGCGGTGGGGCAGCCGAACTTAAGCAGAGCTTATGAAATTCAGATACGACCGGGGCCGCACGTCGCCGATCATTGATCGCCCATCGTCGACGAGCGACGGGACGGTAGATGACCGTGCACACCCTCCGCGTACGCAGTCTCGGCGTGCTCGCTGAAGTCGACCCCCGCCGTCTCGTCCTCAGGGCTGATGCGGAAGCCGATGAACCGATCGACGATTTTGGCCAGGAGAAATGACATCCCGAATGCGTACAACGCAACGACAGCGGCAGCCAGAGCCTGCTTGCCGAACTGAAGGAATCCGCCGCCGTAGAAGAGACCCGACGGGCCGCCGGTCATGACGTCAGTGGCGAGCATTCCTATCAGCAGCACTCCCACGACACCGCCGACGAAGTGCACGCCTACGACGTCAAGCGAGTCGTCGTAGCCGAACTTGAACTTGAGGGTGATCGCGAACGAGCACACGACACCCGCAGCCAGTCCGACGACGACCGCGCCCAGTGTGTTGACCGTGCCGCAGGAGGGCGTGATCGCAACGAGACCCGCGACGACACCGGACGCCGCGCCGAACGTCGTCGGCCGCCCATCGCGGATCTTCTCGACGGCCAGCCAACCAAGCATGCCGAGGCATCCTGCTACCAGCGTGTTGAGAAAGATCGCCGCGGCCATGCCGTTGGCGGCCAGCGCCGAACCGGCGTTGAAACCGAACCAACCGAACCACAACAGGCCCACGCCGAGCAGGACGAAGGGCAGGTTGTGCGGGCGCATCGCGTCCCTCATGAAGCCGATACGCGGACCCAGGACCAGGGCGAGCGCCAGAGCAGAGGCGCCGGAGACGATTTCAACAACGAGGCCGCCGGCGTAGTCCAGCACGCCGAGCTTGAACATCCAGCCGTGAGGATTCCAGACCCAGTGCGCGACGACCGAGTAGACGGCGATTGCCCAGGCCGGGACGAAAACCACCCAGGCGGAGAAACGCGCGCGGTCGGCGATCGCGCCGCTGACGAGTGCGGCGGTGATGATCGCGAATGTCAGCTGGAAAGTGGCGAAAAGCAGTTCTGGAACAGCGCCGTGCGGGGTGCCGGGGCCGATGCCCGCCATCCCGACGTGGGCGAGATCGCCGATGAGTCCGAATCCGCCGCCGTCGCCGGAGAAGGCCAGAGAGTAGCCGACAAGCAGCCACGCCACCGTCACGAGCGGGATCGCGACAAAGCTCATCATGATCATGTTCAAGACACCGTCGGTGCGCACCATGCCGCCATAGAAGATCGCCAGCCCCGGCGTCATCAGCATCACCAGGGCTGTGCTGGCAAGCAGCCAGGCAGTCGCAGCGGGATCTATATGCAGCATTCGAAGGAGAATAGGACCGAATCCCCGCTGCCGCGCACCGACCCGGGATGCGGCTCAGTCTTTGACGAAGTTGAGATAGGACCGCGACGGCGTCGGGCCGCGCTGGCCCTGATACTTCGAACCGACCGAGGCGCTGCCGTAGGGATGCTCGGCCGGACTGGTCAGGCGCAAGATGCACAACTGTCCGATCTTCATACCCGGCCAGAGGATGATCGGCAGGTTCGCGACGTTGGAAAGCTCGAGCGTGATGTGGCCGCTGAAACCCGGATCGATGAAGCCGGCCGTCGAGTGCGTGAGCAAACCCAGCCGGCCGAGGGAGGACTTGCCCTCGAGTCGACCGGCCAAATCCTCTGGCAGCGTGCACGTTTCCAGTGTCGACCCCAACACGAACTCCCCGGGATGCAGCACGAACGGCTCGCCCTCGGCCGGCTCCACCAGGGAGGTCAGCTCATCCTGCTGCTGCTTGGGGTCGATGTGGGTGTAGCGGGTGTTGTTGAAGACCCGGAACAAACTGTCCAGCCGGACGTCGACGCTGGACGGCTGGACCAGGGCGTCGTCGAACGGGTCGATTCCCAACCGGCCGGCAGCGATTTCGGCTCTGAGATCGCGATCGGAAAGCAGCACGCGACGAGCGTAGCGGCCCGTGATGCTGATGAACGGCGCGACGCTGGGTGCTAGCCTTCCCAAGCAACATTGCCGATGTAGTTCAATGGCAGAACATCAGCTTCCCAAGCTGAATACGCGGGTTCGATTCCCGTCATCGGCTCCACATCTGATCAGCACTTTCGTTGTTCGAACTGTTCGAAAATCCGTCTTGTTGTCACGACGTTGTCACAACTGCCGGACAACCCTGTCCAGCGTCGCCCCGGCGGCCTTGAGTGCTTCGTTCTGGGAGTGCGTGTACAGCCTCATCGTCAGGCTCGCATCCTTATGTCCGATCCATGCCGCGATGACGGCGACAGGAACCCCTGATAGGTGCATGAGCGTGGCGCAGGTGTGCCGGGCCGCGTGCAGCTTGATATATCGAACCCCGGCCGCCTTGACTGTGTCGCGCCAGTAACGCGAGAGCACCGACGGACTGTGAATACGGCTCCGCCCAAGCTCAACTCACCAAGGCTCAGAACGCTCTACTCATTGTCCAGCGCAATGCTGAGTCCCTCAAGGCGTCATACGCTCAGGGGCACTCAGCTTCCGTCCTCGCCAGACCACACAACTACGACCCCGACAAGTGAGCCATTGCTTGGCTTAGTCCGTCAGGTCGAAATCCTTCAAAAGCGTTTCAATAGTGAATTTGTTTCGAAGCTTGCACGCTGAGTTTTGGTTGGCAAAGAAGCCGGTCCGCCAGATGCCGTCGTCCCCGGATACGGTGTGCTCCCAATCCACCGGAACGATCCATTCCCGGTTGTCGGGGTCATCTGTCTCGGGGTGCGTATAGACGCCCTCGACTTCGAGGTCTGTGAATGGCGTTGTCTCACCGCCTATTTCGATGGTGGCTGACTCGGCAGGTTGAGCCGACCCGGTGACCGTGCCGACGCCGACGTACCGACCATTGGGCGGCCCTGGGAGAAACACGAACACCCGCGCACCCACGGGGAGTTTGACTAACGTACGCGAATACCAGAGGCCTCCACCGGCCGCGACGAATCCGTATTTACGTGCGTCCAACCAGGAACGCCCACCCACGTAAGCACCGTAGGAGACATACCATGAGTGGCCGTCCCACGTCTCGGTCTTGGACTTCGCGTTCGGCGTCGGAGCAACCTCCACGGACTCAGGTCGCAAATACGTGCGTGCGAGATACTTCTGGTGGCCGTCTTCGTAGTAGCGGAAGAACACCACGTTGATCGGCAGGCCATGAATGTCATGCAGATAGCTCACGATCCGCTCGGTGCTCGCGTCCAGGCTGCTCGCGACTACGGTCAGCGTGTGCACGTTGTTTATCTCGTCCGGCGGCGCTGCACCGAATCGGTCCGCAAACGCCGCATCGAAGGCTGATCCAGGGTTCTTCTCTTCGTAGATGTGGCGGATGTCGTCGTTGCTCAAACCTTGTACCCATGAGCCGTAGTCCAAAAGTTGCGCGACTACTTCTCGGGGCGTCTTGTCCTTCTTGAGTTCGAGGATGTGCACGGTGCCCTCTGCATCGACCGCGAGCAAGTCAATGAACTTCTGATAGCTCGTTGCCACCTGGCGGCCAATGATCAGCAAGTCCTGGCCCAGGAGCGAAGAGTCAGTCTCAATCAGGGTTTCGAGCTGAGATTCCAATGGCATACCCGTCGAAACCAGCCGGATGGGCTTGCCGTCGTCAACGCGCCAGAGTTCCATTTCCATTGCCATCAAACAATTCCCGTCGTTAAAGAGCTAATCGGATGCGCCTTCGGCAAGTTGATCGACGATCCTAATGGTCTCTACGCTCACCGTGGTGACCTTCTTGATGAGCTCGACGATGTAGGTCGGGTCGTCATGCTCGTCACACCAGTCGTTGGGGTCGTTGACGATGCCGGATGCTTTGTCCGTTGAAACCTGGTATCGATTAATGACCCACACCAGCGCCGAGCGTGACCCAAGCTGATACCGCTCGGCATCTTCGGGTATGCCCGTAATGGTGACCTTCGCGTTGTAAATGATCGTCGAGTGGTCCGTCTTGGATGCCCACTTCATCTTCTGCACGCGCCAAGACTGTCGGTCGGTTGGGTCCACACCTGGCTTGATTTCAACTTCAAGGGGATACGGCTTTGCATCCTCGTATGTGAGGTGTAGGTCGGCGAGTGTGCGACCGATTGCGACAAGCTGGTCGAAACGTTCTCGGCGTTCCGGCGTTGGAACGTGGGGCAGCATCTTCTTTAGGTCTGCGGCGTGCTCAGAGCGATAAGTCGGGTCGTGTAGTACCCCGTAGGTGTAGTAGAAGATGTCATCCTTGACCACTTGTTGGCCCGAGGATTGCCTGTAAAGCATGAGAATTGAGTCAGTAATGTTGTCTTTGCGGCGGGCTCCCGTGCGTGCCGCATCGCACTCGACTTGGTTAGTCATGTTGCCAGGTAAAGCGCCTTAAACCCCGATGCACGCAGTGAGAACTTCCCACAACCTACTGACAACGATCACGACGACTGAGTGTCTTCGATGAGCGACGATTGAATGTAGTCAGCGGCGCACATGTCAGTCATGCTGGTGATTTCTGGGCCGACGATGGTGATCCCGCCGCTTTGAGCGCGACCGTAGAGGCCCAACACGAGAGCCGCCCAACCTTCGCCATCTATCTTCTGGCGTGCCGCTTCATCAGTTGCAACAACGAAAACGGTGACGACGGTGGGCGTGTTCGGATCGTTCCAGTCAACTCGTATCTCTCGTACCCCTGAGTTCAGCGCAACACCGCCGTCCGGAAGGGCTCGCATGGAAGCGAAGAGTGGTGTGACAACTAAATCAATGCATGATTGAGGCGCTGCGAGCCGCTGCCGTCGTGCTCCGAGCCTCAACGCGAGTTGGGCGTAGCCAGCTTCGTCGGGGAATGCCTCCGCCGGGTGCCGAGTCATTAGAAGAGTCTTTTCAACCGGAATCTCTAGACGAAGGTCGGCGACCCAGAGCCGATCGGCAGCCCAGTCAGCGGTTACGTGTATGTAGTGGCCGATCTGCGCTCCTTTTACCTGCCCATGCTGACCTATTGGGAGGCGGTCGAATGCGTCATAGACAGGCGCAACGGTGATCCAAGGGTTGTTGCCCTTCATGAGGTCGCAAGACTGCGTCAGGATCATCGCTCGCCTTAGCGGATAGCCTTCTTCGCCTACAATTGACGGCGTTTCGGCCACAAGTGTCTGCCTGCGTCCGCTCCACAGGTATGTGTCTGACGCCAGGAAAAATGTGGGAACTTCGTCGATCACGTGACCTTGGCGGTAGGCGTCGAGATGTTCGTAAAATCCTGGCGGCCATCCTTCGGATGCACCGAAGTCAGGCTGTGGGCCAACGGGATTCACGTTCTATGGTTCAGACGGGTCGTCAAGATTTGCGGCTAACCAGCTATTCACAGGGGGGAGAGTCGGGGCCGTTAATTCCCTTCGCAAGCGTTTCGCGATACCCCTGACCTGCTCATCATCACCCTTCGCCTCAATGAGCTGGTCAAGGGGTGATGGGTCGCCATCGTGAAACCAGCGTCTAGCAGCAGCATCGCCAGCTACCTGAACGGCAGACGCCGCTAGACCATGCAGACGTAGCACACGGTGAACGGTTGCCGGTCGCGGATTGGTTGCACGATCACGCCACGCATAAACGGCTCCACGACTTATCCCGGCCGCCTCAGCTGCTTGCTGGAGTCCGATGCCCAACCACTCTTGTATTTGCGCCAAGCTTAGGTCGAGGAGAGCAGCAGGTCCCGGCTCGGTCGTCGAGACTGTGAACGGCGCTATCATCGGAACGATTCTGGCGCTCCAGCGGCTAGCGGCGGGCGTCATCTCGAACACTATCCGGGCACTTCTCGCAGTGTCTACCGACGCCCTCGTATGAACCAGCTGATTCCGTAAGCGCATGTCGTATATGCGCGAGAACGCATCGACGAGGCCGAGTTCGCGTTCAAGTGATTCTTGCGTGAACCAGACATTTTCATATCCAAATTTGGAAGCGGGGAGGTTCCCAAATGGATCGCTATAAATGCTCGACGCAGTTGACGCATAGCTCTTGGGCAAGGTCGCAGGCTCTTCCGACCGATCAATTTTCGTCTTCACGGCGTACGCGCTCTTCACTTGACCCCCTTGAGCCAAAGGTAGAGATCATCTTCAAGCGAAGCGCGAAATAGAGCCCCAGTGTATCCGTGCAGTATTTCTGCCGTCTGAGTTACATCGTCGACTGTGAAGGGCATCGGGATTTCACGAAACACGTCGTAGTCGAGCAGATATTTTCTGGGACCCTCAGCGCCCTCATCAGCGAGCAGTCCGTGGTGGAACATGCACCGAGCATCACTCTCAAGCAGCAGCAGTTGCCGTTGGTCGGAGCCGAGCACAGCACTGCCGAATGTGGTGTCGTCCACCAGGCCCCGCACCGATTCTCTTATCAGGCCGCGCCAATCTTGTTGCCCATCTGGCATCGGAACCTGGTCTATGAAACGCATCCCAAGACGCAGGCATTGAGATGGATCGAAGACGGTTGCCACCGTTTCAGCTACAGCCTTGAATACAGTCGCCATAGTCTGCCAACCCTCATATTTTTGAGTCTCAAGCGTCACGCTGTCCGAGTTGAGCATTAACGACCACCCGTCGACCGACTCAAGCCTGTATGCGTTCTTGTTCTCCTGCACGGGTCCTGCGGGGGTAAACGTGAATCGCATTTGGGGTGCCACCTGGAGACTCGCCCATGAGCTACCTAGCCGCTTCTGAACTGCCCTGGCTTGCCCGTGTGTAAGGTCGCCGACCTCTTCGAAGTTGACCTGCACTGCCACGAGTACCAGCGGGCTTCGTTCTAGCTTCTGGCTCACGTAAGGGGGGAGCTGTAGCGGAGCCGGAACGCCATTTGTTGACACCAATTGAACATACCCGCCTTGCCTGACGGTCGAGGGAGTTACTGGAGTAGCGGGGCGCGTGTTTCGCCGCCTGGCCCGCACCGCAGAACCAGGTGGGGGCGGGACCCCCCAACCCCACCTTTGAAGGCCAACGGCCGAGACTGATGATTTTGGCCTGTACGGGTCTGGGAGATTTTGCCGCCGGCTTGACGCGCCTAACGAGTACGTCGTGTGCCAGGCTCGTAGGCGTGATTCACATCGTTCAGTACAAGAGCGGAGAGACGAAGAAGCATCTTGGGCCCCCGATCTTTTCTGGGGAGTCGTACAAGGTCGGTATGGACAAGCGACCCCCAGGCGAGTGGGTGAAGGTAACTGTGGAGGCCCACGGCAGCGTGACCGGGGCAGTTTCGCAGGGGCCGGACTCCGCCATCCGCCAGCTTGCAAACCAGTCTTGGAAAGGCGACCGAGAGACCACCGACATGTATTCAGTCGTCGAGGTCACCGACCTGGCAGAACCGGCGGTACTTCGCGGGCCGCCGGTGTGGATAGACACGTCGCTCAAGATCGGTGATGACGTTTACCCTGAAGGCAAATGGACGAAGGTGACGGTCAACGCGACTGGGTGGGCAGCGGCGACCGCACCGAAAGCTGAGCCGGACCAAGGCGATTAACCCTCTCGCCCAGAGCCATCCTCCACCGTACGCGGGTTCGATTCCCGTCATCGGCTCCAGGCCTGAGCGGCGCCAGCATCGTTCGATTGAGCGATACCAGAGCAGAGGGTGCTCACACCAGACGAGCCACCGAGACGGGTCAGTGCTGCGCGTCGATCATGGCGGCGATCGCCTTCTGAGCGTCTTTCGCGGCCAGCGGAGGCGTGGCGAACATCTCGGCGATCATCATCGCGACCGGTGTGGTCCACAGCAGCAAACCCAACGCGACGGTGTGGTCACCGTTGGTCTCGGCATTCAAGCGGGCCATCAAGTTCGCCAACGCCTCGCCCAGACGTTCCATGTGTCGTCTTCCGAGTCCACTCCGTAAATGCTTGGTGGAGATGAGAATCTCCAACCCCGCCATAGCCTTTGGATTCGCGAAGGCCTCCCAGGTCGCACGCACCAAGTCTTCGGTGTCCGTGGCTGCCGCCGGATCGGACAACACTTCGAGCGATGCGGTCAGCCGATCCACGGCATCTTCGATTACCGCAGTCAGCAGGCCATCTCGATCCCCGAAGTGATGCTGGATGACACCCCAACTCACGCCCGCTCGTTCGATGATGTGCCGTGCGCTGGCCGCGGAAAAGCCTTCCTCACGGATGCACGCAACGGTCTCGTCGATGAGTAGGTCGCGGGTCCGGTCCCCCCGCTCCTGTCGCCCGGTGGTCGGACGACGCGGGACGGTCCGCTTGCGACCTGTCATCTACGCAATCCGCCCTGCTCACCGTGCTGCCTCACCCACGACACCTTAGGGGAACACCCTTGCCTTAAAAACATGGCGCGTGCAATGCTTCGGGCATGCCGCTGCACGTCGTTCGAGGAGTGGACCATGACTGAGACGATCAAGACCGACGACAAGCAAGCGTCACCGGAGAGGCCGGGACTGTCGTCGTTGCAGAAGTCGCTCTTCGGCGTCTTGGCGTTCTTCTTCATCATTCACATCGTGTTCTGGTACCTCGAATTTCATGCCGGGGTGTCCCACTTCGTAGCGTCCACCACGTTGGTCGTCTTCGTTGTGGGCTGCTTCTTGACTGCACTGGCGATGCCGTGGCTTCCGCTACCGGGCCAGCGTGACTGGACCAGATCGGAACGACTGAGCGCGATGGTCATTGCGTGGGTCTTCATCGCCCTGATACCGCGATTCATTTGGGAACTACCGTGGCTCTTGCTCTTTGACCAGATCAAAGCCGGCGTCCAACACGGTGCGCTTTGGACCTATATGTGGTCGCCCATCCTCCTTGGCGGCGACGCGCGTTACCTGAACGGCGACCCGCTCATCGTCGTCCTGGAGTGGATTGCCTTCTTCATCGGACTATTCGAGGCCTACGCGATGGTGCAGTTCTTCCGAAATGGTAAGCAGTTCACCAGCACTCAACTGTCTTTCATCATGGGCGGGATGATCGTGGAGGTCACACTGCCTGCGGTCTACTTCGGGGTAGAGGTCGCCAACAACTTGCAAAGCATGACCAGTCCCGTCGAGATGTGGATCAAATTCGTAGTCCTGAACCTGCTGTGGTGCACCATGCCGTTCGTCACCTACTTCTGGGGCGTCCGCAGGCTGGCTCGCCAGGACCTCGCGGTGAAGTTTTGAACGCGACCCGCCGGGTCACTCACGGCAGACGGGGTGGCGCATTACCGGCTGATTGCTGCGCGGGCGCGAACTGAGGGCGCAATCCAATCCGCAAGGAATTGCCGCAGTTTCGCACCAGAACGCGCCGGCCGTCCAGGATCCACGATCAACGACTGCAGCGTTCGCAGCATCACTTCGACGAGTTCGTCGAGCTTGTCATCCGCGAATCCCGCGCCGGCCCAGTCGACATCGAACCGCTCAACGATGGATCGACCAAGATCAACGGCCATGTCAGAGGTGACGCCTGCTGTGAAGGCACTGGCCTTACCGGGTTCGAACACCAAGCTGAGGTAACGGTCTTCGGCGATCTGCTCGAACGTGAACGCGATGCCCTCCACCACAGCCTCGGTGGGGTCAGAAATCGAAACCAGTTGCGCGGCAAGCCGATCCAAGAATCCACCTATTGCCGCTAAGGCCGTAGCAGCAATGAGTGCCTCTTGGGTTGGGAAGTACCGGTAGATCGTCTGGCGGGTGACTCCGAGTCGCTGAGCTACCTCCGACACGTTGACGGTTCCGCCTTCGTCAATGATGCGCCGGGTCGCGGTGACGATTCGCTCGACCGCCTCGTCGTCGTCCTGGGGCATGTCGCCCGACCACCCATGCCTACGCATGACGTGATCGTCGCATAGCGTCCAGCATCATTTGTTGACAATACAGTGCATGTCGAATGTATGGTCTGAGTGGCCGTTCAGAGGAGTGCGCGATGACGCTGGCAAGCAACCGACCTGCCCACGGAACTGATGAGACGCTCACCCGGCGTGCGCTCCACCATGCGATCAACCGAACGACCGACTTCGCCGACACGGAGTTGCGGGTTCCGCTGCACTACTACCGCGACCCCAAGATCACCGAGATCGAGGAGTCACAGATTCTGCGTCGAGTGCCGCTGGCCGTCGTGCCGTCTGCGCAGATTCCCGAGAAGAACGACTACGTTGTCCGCTCCGTCCTGGGTGATTCCCTGCTGGTCACCCGTGACCGATCCGGTACCAGCCACGTGTTCCTGAACTACTGCCGCCATCGCGGAGCCATGCCCGCGTGCGGGTCCGGGAACTCGTCTCGCTTCGTGTGCCCGTACCACGCGTGGACTTACAAAAACACCGGAGAACTGTTCACGGTTCCAGGCAAGGCCGGCTTCTCTTCAATGGACACAACGGATTACGGTCTGGTCGAACTGCCCTCCGATGAGCGCTACGGCTTCGTCTGGGCGGTCTTGACTGCGGACGCCACAATCGACCTCGACGCGCACCTCGGAGACCTGGCCGCTGAACTCGAGCTCTGGAACTACGACTCTTTCGGCTACCACACCGAGCGCGAGTTCACGTCCGAGGTCTCGTGGAAGGGCGCGCTGGAAGCGTTCGCCGAGGGATACCACTTCCCCTACGTCCACGGCCAGAGCCTCATCGGCCAAAACACCCTCGCCAACACCACGATCTACGACGAGTTCGGCAAACATCATCGACTCGGCTTCCCGTTCAACTGGATCACCAATGTACAAACGGACCCCGCCGCGTCGGCGGAACCGTCCGCCAACATGGGCGTCATCTACTGGGTGTATCCCAACCTCATCCTCGCCAACAGCCCAGTCGGCGTGGAGATCATCGACATCCTCCCCGACGGAGAACCCACCCGCTGCACCGTCCGCCACAGTTGGATGGGCCGAGTCCCGGCAACCACCGACGACATGCGAGCGGGTTACGACGCAATCTACGAAGGAGTGCACGCCGCCGTCAGAGACGAGGACTTCGCGATGTTGCCTCAATGCGGAGAGGGAGTCCGCCACGGACAACACGATCACATGATCATCGGGCGCAACGAGATCGGCGTCCAGCACATGATCAGGGTCTTCGCCCAGGAACTGGGTGTCGCGCTGGCGTAGCGCATGCACGGAGGAATCGGCCTCGCTTGCATTCACCGTCTCGGGCCACCGAACGACGGCGGCGCCGAGGATGGACCGCTGCCCCACAACAGGTTCGGGACGGCCGACAGCGAAAATGCGACGTCGCCGCCGGTCCGGATGATCGACTCCGGAAGATACGTCTGATCGCTGGGCCGATCGTCGATGCTGAGGCCGTTGATGTAGGTCAGCCCGTCCGACGCCCCCGGGGCGGAGAGACGAATGCTTTTGCCTGCCGGCAAAGCGATTTCGACGCGGTCGAACAGCGGGGTGTTGACCGCGAGGATCGGCGTGCCTGGCGTGACGGGATAGAGGCCCAGCGCCGCCCAGACGTACCAACTCGACATCGCCCCGAGGTCGTCGTTGCCCGGTTCACCGTCGGGCGTCGGGCTGAAGGCGGTGCGGCGCACCCGATCGACCGTCAGCTGGGTTTTCCACGGCTGGCCGATGTAGTCGTACAACCACGGGACGCCGAAGTTCGGCTCGTTGCCGATCCACAGGTTGGGTTTGTACGGGCCGGCATTGACCTCGCTGGTGAAGCGGTCGAGTCGTAGGCCCGTCGCCAGCGGGCCGCCGAGCGCGTTCACCAGCCCGGCAACATTGTGCGGGACCATCCAGAGGTACTGCTCGGCGTTGCCCTCCTCGAATCCCTCCTGTCCGAGGTGGTCGGCGTCGGGCAGCACGAGTCCGGGACCGTCGGCGAATTTGCCGGCGGTGTCGCGGGGCGACAGATAGCCGGTCGCGGGATTGAGCAAGTTACGCCAGAACTGCGCTCGCCTCTGGAATTCGGTTGTAACAGAACCGAATCCGATCGATTCGGCAAAACGGGCGATCGCGAAGTCATCGACCGACCACTCCAGCGTCACTGACGCACCGGGATAGGAATTGACACTGCCGAATGGTCGCGTCTGGGGCAGGTAGCCGTATTCGACGTAGCTTTTGGCGATCGGCCGCTCCACGTAGTCGCCCAGCCCGACACCACCTTCGGACGCTGCCTTCAGCATGTAATACAGCGCGGTTTTGACGTCGAAGTCGTTGCCGCCGAATGTGTACAGCCCGACGATGAGCGGGACCGGGTTGTCTCCGGTCATGATCGCGGTCGACGAATTAGCCAGTCCCCAGCGCGGAAACGCTCCGCTCTGCGCGGCGTCGTTCACCAGCGACTGCGCCATGTCACCGGCCCGCTCCGGAAACAGCAACGCCTGCAGCGCGGCCAGGCAACGGTAGGTGTCCCAGTCGGAGAAGTTGGCGTATTGGGCGTGCCCCTTGGCGACGGTGTGCACGCCACCGTCGAATCCGAGGTAGTTGCCGTCGACGTCGTTGAAAGTGTTGGGGTGCAACAGGGATCGATACAGTGCCGTGTAGAACGTGTTCAGGTCGTCACGGTTGGTTCCAGCAACCCGAATCCGTGACAGCGCCGCGTTCCATTCCGTGGCTGCGGCCGCGCGGACGTCATCGAAGCCGCGACCGCGTTCGGCAGCCAGGTTGGCCCGGGCGCCGTCGACACTGACGTAGGAGATCGCCGTGTGCACCTCGATCACCGAGCCGGCCGGAAACTCGACCCATCCCCCGACCTGCGCCGCCTTGGCCGCGCGCGCTCCCGGGTGCACCGCGTGCCCATCGAAGGTGCCGTGGGAGATGAACGGCCGGCTGACTGTCATCACGAAGTACACGGTGTAGGTGTTCTTGGCGCCGCAGAATCCACCGGATGTCGCCGACCCGGTGATCGTCGTGTTGTCGTCGCCGATCTCGATGCTCGACGCAGAGTTGCCCGCCAGTGATCCGCCGGGGCGCACGTGGAAGATCGCGGGCCGACCGTCGGCGGGATAGCGGTACCGGCCGACACCGGTACGGGTGGTGGCGGTCAGTTCCGCACTCACTCCGGTGTCGGGAAAACGCGCCGCGTAGTAGCCGGGTGTGCCGATCTCGGTGTCGTCGTGCGCGATCGTCTCCCAGGCCCACCAGGGTTGCGCGCCGATCGGCGTGGTGGTCGGCAGCACCGGGATATCGCCGAAAGCCGGACAGCCTGCTGAGGCGTGGGTCAGGCTGAACCCCGTCGAGCGGGGGTTGCGGTAGTCGTAGCCGGCGTAGGTGTCGGTGGTGTCCGGCGAATACTGCACCATCCCGAACGGCGTCGCGGCGCCGGGAAAGTTGTTGATCTCCCCCATCGTCTCGCTGCCTGTTCCGGTGCCGATGAGCGTGTTGACGTGCTCGACCGGATTCACGACCAGCGGGAGCTCCTCGGCGCGAGCCGGAGCAACCGTCAGCGGCACCCAGACACCAGCCGCGGCGATCACCACGGTGAGTGCGCCAAAAGCTCTCCGGGTCCACCCCATTCGACGCAGCGTATTGGTTGCCCGCTGCCGCATTGCCGTTTCGGCCGCGACCGGGCGAGCAGGACGGCTCCGCCGGGCAAAACAAGGGAAAACCCTATAGCAAACCGCGCGGTCCACGACATAGCGTTGGCTGGTCGCGACCGGCGTCAGGCGCGCCGGACACGCCCGCGCAAACGTTTTCGATGTGGATCGGCGATCCGCCATCCGGAAAGGCCGCGTGAGCATGCCCGAACACGGCAGAGCCGTTGCGACTCAACGTGACCCATTCCACCTCGATGTTTTCATGCGCTCGCCCGAAGGGACATTGCTGCACCTCTGGGGACGGGACGGTGACGCGGACCCTTTCGACAACGCGATGGACCTCGGCGGCGCACTCGACTCCGAGCCGGTGGCGGTCAGGCGATTCCCCGCGGGCATGGACGTCTTCGCCTTGAGCAAGGTTGCCGTGGGTTCCTCCGAGGGACCGAAAATCTTGCACTGGTCCTGGAGCCCCACCAGCGGACTGTGGACCGGGCCTGACGAACTTCCCGGTTTCGCGGCCACCGCGCCAGGAGCGGTGGCCGATGACGATCGACTGTACGTGTTCGCACGAAGCGTCGACGGGCCGATTCGGTGGTGGCTGAAAGTCGGGGACGCGGACTGGAAAGACAAAGGACCGCTCTTCATCGGTCCACGGTTCGCCGTCGGGGATCCCATTGCGATCCGCCGAGCCAAAGACATAATCGATGTCTATTACTGCGCGCAGCATCCGGACGTCGAACCCGGCGATCTGCAGGATAAGCGCACCATCGTCGTGACCGACACGCTCACCCACACCGGCGACGGTAGACACACCGTCGAGGAACACCAATGCCGGACGCTGCACCATGTTTTCGACACCCGAAGCGTCACCGCGTATTCGCGAAACGATCAAAGACAGGACGTCTTCGCGCGCTCCACAGCCGGCGACCTGATTCATTGGGGCAGGGGCTGGATATATGAACCGGCGGAGACCGACGATGGCTGGTACGGCCCCGAGAAAATCACCGGCATCGCACCTCCGCGGCTCACACTCGACCCCGTCGCCGTCAACCGCGTCGGGCACGCCGACATCTTCTACCCCGACAAAGCCTCAGGAGCGCTGCGGCGCTGGACTTGGAACGAACGCACGTGGGAACCCAACGACGCCGGTCCCGGCATCTTTCCGAGCACCCCCGTTGCGGTCACCCGCAATAAAGACACCATCGAATTGGTGCTCCGCACCGGCGATTACCAGGTGACCGTATGGAAGTGGAGTGAGGCCGTACCGGGTTCGGACCATGGTTGGACCGGGCCGAAGGTCTGGACGGCGAGTGCGTTCAAACAGGCTCCGACGCAGGACCCCCTCGCCGGCACCACCGATGACGATCCGCCCGACTTTCTGATCGTTCGCCCCGACGACCACGTCCTGCTCGGAGTGAGCGCACCCGGACACGTGGTGCGACAGAACCCGACACCTGACCCACCGACGCTCGAAATTCCGGGCGGCGACGTCGTCGTCACGCTTCCGCCTCAACATATCGCCGAGCAGGTGTCGAGGCCTAAAGAAGTTGCCGCAGGGGGTGTCTGGCATGCCCTGCTGTCGGGTCCGAGCCGTGTCACGCTCGCCGAGGTGCCGAGCGCGCCTATCACCTCGGCCGATCTGCTCAACGCATTCGACGGCCATCCCGTATCGCCGGACGACAATGCGATCGAGTTGCCGCGCGGCCTGATGATCTCGCCGGAGACCACGGTGGACCAAGCGGCACCCGTCGTCCGGCATCCCGCCAACCCAGTGGGAAACGCGGGCACTTTCGCGATATGGCGGAGCAGGATCGAGTCCGCCGGAGACGGTGATCTGCACATCAGGGCGTTGCGAGCCGGCCGCGACGAGAGCATTCCGGTGGCGCTTACCAAAGCCGATCGCGTCCTGATCGCCGAATTCTGCGCCGGATCCACGGCCGAACAGCTACCGACCGCGAAGCGTCTTGAATTAAGCTGCCTCGGCGGTACTTTGGCGGCGTCGGGTAAATGGAGCACCTTCGAGTGGGACCACAACGCCGTGCTCGGCCGGGATCAGGCGGTGCGGACTTCGATCAAGGGTGTGCTCTATCCGTTCGGTCACCGGGCGGTGTGGGTTGAAATGACTGAGCGCAGCACCGACGAAAAAGTGGCGGTGTTGCGCAAGACCAACACCCTGTACATCACCGAGCCCGTGAAGCACCCCGGAGTTGACGCTCCGACGAATCTCCGAAATGCATTCCCGTTCAGCGAAATCGAAATCGGACAACGCGAGTATCGCAACCTGGACACCGCGGTCTGGACCAAGTTCCCCCGCCCGGCCAAAGCCTCCGCCGAACTGCAAGCCCAGTGTGACCGCCTGACCGGGCAACTCGATCGCCTCCACGAAGAGATATTTCTCAACGGAGCGATCGGTGGTGTCACCACGGAACGGCTCGCCGACGGCACAGCCGAGGCCATCAAATACCTGCAGCTGTATACGAAGCGCCAACGCCTCCAGCAGTTGATCGCGCTGTGGGACGAGCAAGGCACCGGAAGCGTCGACGTGCCAACGTTCTTCACACCGACGACCAAAGGCAGGGCGCTGCAGTTCCAGGTGCGCTGCACGGCGAAGAACGGCGACATCCACTTCCCGCTGGAGATGATCTTCGTCGCCGATCTCGATCTGGACGACGAGTTCCGACCGCCGTTCCGGTCGCTGACCGACTCCCGCGTCACCGACGCTTTGCTCACCACCTACATACGCAGCGGCGGCGGTGTGATCGACCTGCCAAGTGTACCAATAGATCTGGTGCCCTACACCCCAGCGACATTCGCCGGCCCGGACGCCGCGACCGAGCTCCAGACCACCGTGCACGAAGTACGGCGCCTCAACATCGTCGGCAACCACCACCTCCGCGGCTACCTGCCGTCGCTCGGTGTGCCCGGTGATCCCACGTCCTGGGCAGCGCACATCGGCATGCCCACGATCCGTTCGCTGGTCGGCACGGACCCGACTGCGCAGATCTCCTTCACGCAGGACTATCTGCAGGATGCCGCGGCCGATGTCGCGCTGAACCTCATCGACAAGTTCGAACTCGACTTCACCGACATGAAAGACCGCGCAGGTGGACTCGCGGGACCCAAGATGGTGGTAGACCAAATCTCTCGGGTCAGTGGGCTGGCCAACGCCGACCCCGCCACACTGCTGTCCGAGGGCGCTTCGCTGTTGGGCTTCTCGCTGCGCGATCTGATCGGCTCGATCGACGTGCCACCCGAACTCAAGACGATCGTTCGCGACGGTGTGCCCAACGAGGTCAGGATGAGGTGGCAGACCGTCCCGCTCAAGCCGGTCCCGATGTTCAGGCCCGGCAACAATTCGACAGTGACGATCGACGTTGTCAGCTCCGGGGCCGACAACAAGACATCCTGCATCGCCAACAATTTCACGTTGCAGATCCCGGCACCCGGACCAGACGCGACGCACCCCAACGCGCTGATCGAGATCGACTTCAAGACAGTCGAATTCCACCAGAACACCGGTGAAGCCGCCAAGGTGTCGGTGGACATCAGCGGCATCAGGTTCGTCGGCCGACTGAAATTGCTGGAGTCGCTCCAGCAAGCGATCGGCGACTTCAACCGCCTGCCGGTCAAGATCGAAGCCGCTAAGGACAAGGTCGTCGCACGCTATCAGCTGCCGCTGCCGGACGTCTCGGCGATGTCGTTCGTGATGAGCAATCTGGTGTTCAGCGCCGCGCTGACGATTCCGTTCAACAAGGAACCGGTGACTATCGCAGTCGGATTCGCCTCGCGCGAAAGGCCTTTCACGTTGACCGTGCTGATGTTCGGTGGCGGTGGTTATGTGGACCTGGAGTTGGCCAACACGGGGCTGCGGCGGCTGGAGATCTCTCTGCAGTTCGGGGCCGCGATCGGAATGAACTTCGGAATCGGTAAGGCCGAGGTGCACGCGTTCGGCGGCATCCGCTACGCCTTGGAGTCCGGCACGCCGAAGCTCACCGGATACATCCACATCGGCGGCAGTCTCGACGTGCTAGGCCTCGTCTCGGTGTCGGTGGAACTGCGCCTCGAACTCGCCTACGACTTCGGGCACAACTGGCTCGTCGGACGGGCCACGCTGGTCATCGACATCGACATCACGCTGTACTCGGATTCTTTCGAACTCGACAGCGGCGAATGGGTGATCGCGGGTGGCTCCGGTTCACACGAACTCTCGAGCCCGGAACCGTCACCGTTCATCGCACTGCCCACACCCGACCCGACTGGTAGCGAGGCCTGGGCGCGCTACCGTGCCGCGTTCGCGGAGGTGAATTAGCCGTGAACCGCATCCTGGTCATCGCCGTTCCGGCAGGCAAAGTCGACGCGAAAGGCACCGCTCGGTTGCGTGCGCTGATCGTCCCGCAGCTCGACGTGAACGACGAAAGACCGTTGTCCGACTTCGGTTTCCGCGACTGGCCGAGAACCGTCGAGCTGGTCCGGCCGAGTTTCGTCGCACAATTCGCGCCCGATACCGCGACCACCCCGGCGGCCAAGCCGCTGACTTTGGTGCCGCATGCGTCGTCAACGGTCTGGAACGGCTTCTTCGACAACGCCCGGGTGCGGCAGCCGCAATTCACCGAATACGGCGAACTGTACGTCGCTCCGACCTCAACGGATGCGCAGACGATCGTCGAGGGTTACGCAAAGACGGCGGGCACCCACACCGGCGACGACGACCCGGAGGTCGCGGCGAACGCCGCTGCCGCAGCGCGCGAGCAGTACCAGCAGTGGGTCGAGCCGCCGAAGGTCGCGCCACCGCCCGACGACTTCGGCAACGCCACGTTGACCGACGACTCGCACGATTGGTCGGTTCCGGATTTTCAGCGGACGGTATCGATGCTCCGCGAGCATCCCGCCGTACTGCTCCAGCTGGGCCTGATCCTCGAGTACACGTTGCGCGGCAGCGACATCCCGACCGGCGCCGGATCACGCCTGGTACGTATCCACTCCGATCTCGATACCCGTGTACCGGCCACCGTCAGCGTGTTCGCGCCCTGGACCCGTTACCAATTCGCCGACTCGCGGTTCCTGCCGTGGTCTGCGCCGGACAGCGATGTGACCCGCGGAATCGTGGATCTTGCCGGCGCAGCCAAGATCTCGGCCAAGCGACAAGGTCAATCCAGCCGATGGGCCTTGGCGACCTTCGATGTCGCGGGGGCGGTGAGCCGCTTGCGCGAGGGCGCGCAGCGCGAAAATGCGGGCGGCACGGCCCCGAGCACGCTGCCGGTGCTGCGCTCCGCGGGGATCACGTTGCTGCGTCGTGGCCGCGAGCAGCAGTTGCGGCTGAAAGTTGCGAATAGGGTTCGGGCGCAATCACATCGCGCCGGTGGAGCACTCCCGGGCCCCGACGTCGCAGACCAGATATTCACCGCCGACGATCTCACGCTGGGCTATCGCGTCGACATCAGAGAGCAGACCGGGGATTGGACGCCGCTCTGCGAACGCGCGGCGACGTACTTCCTCGACGATCAGCCCTTCGGCCCCAGGGGTCAGCGCGAGGAGGGCCAGGTCAAGGTGAACGCAGCGGCTGTCGAGAAGGACAACGTGCTGCGGGCCGACGAGGCCGTAGTCCGTTGGTACGGTTGGAATCTCGCAATCCGCCGGCCGGTGTTCGACCAGAATGGGGAGCGGACGCCCGAGGAGAGTCGCGTCGAGGTCCCCTTCAACTTCCGGTGGGCCTTCGACCAGGTACCCCGAACCAGACAAATCCCGCTGCGATTCGGCCATGGCTATCACATGCGGGTCCGCGTCGCCGATATGGCAGGCGGCGGACTGGCGGCGGCCGACCTGCACGACGCCAACGAAGGCGAGTCCGACCTGGTTCTCTACGGACGTCACGAACCGGTTCCGCCACCTGAATTCGCACCTGTTCCAGGCCTATTGCCGGATTCCAATACTCAGCATGCGGTGGAGGTGTTCGGCCGCGGCGGCACGATCGACCGGCTTGTCGTGCGCAGCGATCCCGCGGGTGACGTGCCGATGGATGTCGAGCAATTCGCCGCGGCCCACTCGTATCCTGCGAACAACTCGAGAATTTTGCTGCCTCCCCCGACGTCGATGACCATTGCCGAGCAGTACGGCGCGCTCGACGGAGCCGATTCCGTGACGTGGAGTTGGGTGCAGCGTGCGATGACCGCGCCTGCGGCCGACCCGAACGGCAGCTACACGTGGCTCCCCGACCCGGCCGCCCTGCAAGTCCAGGTATTCGTTCGGAGGCAGGCGGATTCACCGGCGCCGGGCCGCAAACTCACCGATCAGTGGGCACCGAGGTGGCCGGACCTCCATGCCAAACGACTCGAGTTGGACGGCCGGGCACCCAACGAAGAGGTCGTCGAATGGGGCGAGAGTCACGTCGCGCCGGTGCGAACGCTTTTCGCCCGCCTCGACGCGGGGCTGCAGGTCGATCTGGAACTCTCCTCGACCATCCGCACCACCGAGATCGACAAATTCGAGGTGAAGGCCTGGGCGGACGGCGGCGCGGAAGCGCTTATCCCGCAGGGTCGCCATCCGATGGCAACACCGCCCCGGGTCGTAGAACTCGTCCACGCGGTGCGGCGGCCGATCAACCCACCTAAATCGGTGCTGAGCGGGACCCGGCGCAGGGGCGACCACGTCGCGGTGCTGATCGACCACGGCGTTCTATTCGGAATCCACCGGCCCAGCACTGGTCAGTTGGACGTCAAAGCGCAGTGGCATGAGCCTTCGGACAGCGAAGCGCCCGGCCCGGTGATCACCGAAGAGGTCGTCTCGATGACCGTGGGACGTGACGCCGTCGTGATCGGCGATCCGACGCTGTCTGCGGACGACGGAACGACCGTGTCCTCGTTCCGTCACGACTTCGGAGACACCCGCCACCGCATGGTCACCTACACGTTGACCGCGCTGAGCCGCTACCGGGATTTCTTCAACGACGGCGACGACGACGACTTCCGCAGCAGCAGAACACTTTCCGCCGTCAGTATTCCCAACTCGGCGCGCCCGGCGCCGCCCGTTGTGCTCTCGGTGTCGCCCGCCTTCACCACGAGCATCTCCGAGGTCGGGTCGACTCAGGTCCAGCGCACCCGCCGAGGAAAGACCGTCCGAGTCGAGCTCGCCCGGCCATGGAACGTCTCCGGGGAAGGTGAGCAGCTCGCTGTCGTCGTCGCGACCGATTCGTCGGATGCGTACCTTCGGAAGACCGGCCGGGTTCTGTCGCGGCTCTACCGCGACCCGATCTGGAAAACCGACGTCGCGGGTGGATATCTGCAGCGGGACGCTTTCGCGGACAGCGCGAATCCTGTGACGTGCACGTTGGACGAGATCAACGCATCGGTGCTCGCTGTACCTTTCCCCGTCTCGTTCGACTCTGAGACCGACCGGTGGTTCGCCGACGTCGAAATTCCCATGTTCACAAGCGAATTGTTGGTACCCGTGCCTGATCGCCCGTATAGCCCGCTGGTGCGTCTGGGCGTGGCGCGCTACCAATCCGAGAGCGTCAAGGACTGCGCGTTGTCCCGCGTCGTCATGACCGACTTCGTGTCGCTGATGCCCGACCGCACCCTTCTCGTCGACACCTCGCTGGATAACGGTGTGGTCGAGGTGACGCTGCAACTCATCGGGCCCGAGCCCAAGGGCGCGCGCCCCAACAAGGTGGTTGCTGTGCTGGAGACGTGCCAGTTGCCCGACGGGGTCTTCGGCGCGGTCAGCGATGTCACCGCGGCCGCGCCTGGCCACCCAGGGCTGTGGCACCGCGAGGGCACCCCGGTCTCGGGCTCGCTGAACACTGCGCTGCCGCCGCTTCGTTTCCGCCGCGGCAACGGTGCGTGCCGAATCGTGGTACGCGAATACGAAGACATCGAAAGCCCGGTGCCGCCGGCGCCGGAGGGGACGTTCGCCGCCGACCTGCAGCAGCGAACGGTGTTCATCGACATCGTTCCGGTGGCCTGACCGGGCGCTGCTAGGTGTAGTCCCTCGCCAGGGTTGACACCCCGTCGGCGGGAACATGTTGTGCGCCCGGGTTATTGGAAAGCCGTTCGGCCTCGTCGGCGGCAGCCCGAAACAGTTGAGTGCTGATGTCGTCGAGCTCGGAGTCATTGCTGAAATAGAGACTGGATGCGGCTCTCAGCCACAGCGCCGCCTGCCGATAGATGCCGATGTCGCCGGCCGCCACACAGGCCGCCATGTAGCCGTTGTCGCGGAACCACCCCGAATCGACCATCACGAAGTAGTAGTGCATCGCTTCGGCCAGGGCGGCGGGATCGAGGAACCGCGCGGCAAAAGGATTGCCCTGCTCCTCCTGTCGGCTGAGCCATTCGATGTGTGAGGCGACGATTTCTAAAGCGAAGTGATAGAACGTGTACCTGGTCAGGTCACCCGACGCCGAAAGGGCCACCGCGACACCAGGATCGAGGAATACCGTCGAGTCGTCCTCGGCTATCTGCCACAAGCCACTGTCGAGGTTGCGCACATGGTTGAGCTCGTGAATCACCGCCGAGCGCAAGGTGACCTTGGCTTTTTTGCCCTGCTTGTTCGTGTGGAAGCGGCGTCCCATGATGGTGGTGTCGCGAAACCCGATGATTGCCCGAGAGATCGCGTCCGGTCCGGTGAATGGCACCGTCACCGCGGACCCGGTGAGATTGGCCAGGCTGGATTTGGAGTCCTCGTCGACTCGCAGATCGGGGATGCCCTCGGTGCGATTCTGCGAGACCATCGCCAGGCATATCTCGTCGCGCAGCAGCGACAGCATCGTGACGCCCATGTCGTGGCGAATCGTGTTGAGCGGTCGGGTAATCAGATAGTTCAGCTCGAAACCGACGAACGGTTCGACGGCCTGATTCAGTACGTACGGGGCCACCTCCCCGAACGATGGGTCGAGATAGGGCGGGTCGTAGTACATGGCGTCGTCCAACGCCGTCGACGTGCCGGGCCCCACGACGGGATCTGCGGGTGACAATCCGTTGTCCCGCTTGAAGGCGCTGACGGCATCGCCGGTATTCGTTCCGAAGACACCGTCGAGTTTGCCCGGGTTGTAGCCCAAGACGGTGAGCGCCTCCTGTACCCGCATGACCGCAACGTCGTCGTCGCCATCCGAGAGCACCCACTGCCCGGACTGGCACCCGTTGAGGACATCGTCGCCGATGAAACGCGTCGATCGCATCGCCATACGTTCAAGCTAAGCCGTCATACATCCCCTGATCAGGGCACTTGGGCGGCTCATGTGAGGTTCATATGATCTCGGTCATCCGCAAAGGCTTGACGGGCCCGTCGTCCACTCCCGCGTTTCGCCCGGCCCCAGACCGGGAAGGCGGTGGCATGTCGCTGCGCGTCGCTATAACCGGGCCGACCGGTGAGATCGGCATTTCGACCATCGAGGCGCTGGAACGCCATCCTGAGGTGGACCACATCGTCGGCATGGCGCGACGACCCTTCGACACCGCGGAGCGGGGTTGGTCGAAGACGGAATACCGGCAGGGCGACATCCTCGATCGCGACGCGGTCGACGCGTTGGTCGACGATGTCGATGTGGTCGTGCACCTCGCGTTCGTCATCATGGGCTCGCGCGAAGAGAGTGCGCGGGTGAATCTGGCCGGTACCCGCAACGTGTTCGAGGCGACTGTGGCCGCGCGGCGCCCGCGGCGACTCGTCTACACCTCGTCCGTTGCCGCGTACGGCTACCACTCCGACAACGCGACGCCGCTCACCGAGGACGTGCCGCCGCAGGGCTCGCCGGAGCACTACTACTCCGAGCAGAAAGCGGCCTGTGAAACCGCGCTGAGCGAAATCACTTCGGGCACATCGCTGGAGGTGTTCGTACTGCGGCCGTGCATCGTCGCGGGTCCGAAGGCGCCTCTGCTGGCCGATGCCATGCCGTGGAATCAGCTTCCTGACGCTGTCCGCCGGTTGACGCGGGCGCTGCCGCTGCCCAAGCCGTTCCTCCCGGACCCGGGCACCCCTTTACAGCTCGTTCACCACGACGACGTCGCGAGCGCTGTCGCTCTGGCCGTCACCACCGGCTCCGCTCCGGCGGGTGCCTACAACATCGCCGGTGACGGTGTGCTGTCGATGTCGGATGTCGCCGATGCCTTCGGTGCACGGTCGATCAAGGTTCCGCACGCCGCGGCGGCGGCGACATCCGAGGTGATTTCGCGGCTGCCGTTCCTGCCATCGGCGCTGGAGTGGCTGCACGCCGGTCGGACCTCGGTCGTCATGGACATCAGCAAGGCGAAAGAGCAACTGGGTTGGCAGCCCGAGTACTCCGCAGCGGAGACGCTCTCAGCGCTGGCGGCCTCGCTCGACTAGCGCGAGCCCATATCGAAATGAGTCTCGCCGCAATTGATTTGGCTCCAAGCTGCGACCAGGCTGGTAGCTTGATCGGCTATGGGTGCTTTGGACGGACGCGTTGCCTTGATCACCGGCGGAGCCCGCGGGCAGGGCCGCGCGCATGCGTTGGCCCTGGCGGCCGAAGGAGCCGATATTGTCGTCGCCGACGCGCCGGGTGCGATGCCCGACCTGACCTACCCGCTCGGCACCGAGGACGACCTGCGCGAGACCGCCAAGCTGGTCGACGAACTCGGCCGGCGCTGTGTGCCGGTCACCCTGGATGTTCGTGACGGAGCCGCCGTCAACGCCGCTGTCGCGCAGACCGTCGCCGACCTTGGCAGCCTCGACATCGTGGTGGCCAATGCCGGGGTTGTCAGCACCGGGCCGCTCGACGAAGTCAGCGACGCCGTATGGCGGCAACTCATCGACACCAACCTGACCGGCGCATTCCACACGCTGCGCGCGGCGATCCCGGTCATGCGCAGGCAGCGGTTCGGGCGCATCGTCGTCACCTCGTCGATGGGCGGCCGGATGGGCATCCCCGACCTCGCCGCCTACAACGCCACCAAGTGGGGCGTCATCGGCCTGGCGAAATCCGCCGCCCTCGAGGTGGCCAGAGAGGGCGTGACGATCAACGTCATCTGCCCCACCACCACGCAGACCCCGATGGTGCAACCCACCGGCGGTGACGACATTCCGGACGAACTGGTGCGCCGGATGATGAAAGCCAACCCGATCCCGCAGCCGTGGATTCAACCCGAGGACGTCAGCCGCGGTGTGCTCTACCTGGTCACCGACCCCGGCGTGATCACCGGCAGCGTCCTGGAGATCGGTCTCGGCGGCAGCGCGCGCATCCACTGACGCAAGGAGTGCCCCCGTGTGTGAGCGGTTCATCGTCCCGACAGCCGTTCTCCGTCGACTCGCCGACGACGAGTCGATCCCGGAGGAATCTCGTGCGGCGATCCGCGACAGTGTGACCGTCGAGAGCAGTTGGCGCCGACTGCGCGACGCCCACACCAGCGCGACCCGGGCGAGCCTGCTGGCCGGCGAGATCAGCGGCCTGGGGTTCGCCGGCGTCCTTGCGACCGTTCCAGCAGTCACGGTGTACGACTGCAAGAACACCAGGTCACTGCCCGGGACGCCGGTCGCAGACCCTGGCATCAGCACCGACCTGACCGCCAAACGCGCGTTCGACACCACCCGATCCGTCGTCGACTACTACCGAGAATGCTTCGGACGCAACTCTATTGACAACGCGGGCATGACACTCATGTCGTCTATCCATTACGGCGTGCGCTACGCCAATGCGTTCTGGAATGGCGCCCAGATGACCTACGGCGACGGCGACGGTCGGGTGTTCACCGACTTCACCAAGTCGGATGACGTCATCGGTCACGAGTTGACCCATGGCGTAACGCAGTTCACCGCGGGCCTCGACTACTCCGACGAGGCCGGAGCTCTCAACGAGAGCATCTCGGACGCGTTCGGCGCGATGTTCCACCAGTGGCGAAACGACCAAGCGGTCGTCGACGCGGACTGGCTGATCGGCCCGGGAGTTCTCGGCCCGGCAGCAATTGCCAAGGGGTACAACTGCCTTCGTAACTTGGCGGATCCCGGTTCACGACAATGCTTGTCCCCGCAGCCGTCGCACTACGCCAATTACATCACCGGCGGCGACCCGCACGACAACAGCGGCATCCCCAACCACGCCTTCTACTTGTCGGCCACCAACGTGGGCGGGAGGTCGTGGGAAAAAGTCGGCAAGGTCTGGTACGCCGCCTTGACCAGCCCGAAAGCCAGCGCCGCCATGGACTTCAGCGAGTTCGCCGCCCTCACTCGCGCGGCCGCCAGATCTCGGTTTCCCCGAGATCGCGACGTCTATCGTGGTGTCGACGACGCGTGGACCCGGGTTGGCATTCCACAGCCGGACGTCGTTGTCTGAGCCGGGAACGAGGCACACCGATGCAGTACTTCATCGAGCGGCGCGGGGGCCTGGCCGGGTTGAAAGCCAGTTGCATCCTCGACGGTGACAAGCTGGATCCCGGCGACCGCACGACGCTCGAGCAACTTCTCGACGGCGGCGAGCAGCTGGACGTGGATTCCGGCGCCGACCGCTACATCTACCGCATCACCCGGCACGGCCCGTCGGGCACGACAACCCGAGAGATCCCGGAAAGTGCGATGCCGAGCACGGTCGCACGCGCGGTGGCGGTCGACATCTGAATTTGGATTGCTAGGCGGCGGACTTCTCCAGAATGTGCACCCCGCACGCCGAACCCAGACCGATCACGTGAGCCAGGCCGACCTTCGCATTCTCGATCTGACGCTCGCCCGCCTCGCCGCGCAGGTGATGGCAGATCTCCCAGATGTTGGCGATGCCGGTGGCGGCGATGGGATGCCCCTTGGACTGCAGCCCGCCCGATACGTTGACCGGGGTCGCGCCGTCGCGCCAGGTCGCGCCGGAGTTGAAAAAGTCTGCGGCGCCACCTTTTTCGCACAACATCAGGTTGTCGTAGTGCACCAGCTCGGCGGTCGCGAAGCAGTCGTGCAACTCGACCAGGTCGAGATCGCCCGGGCCGATACCGGCCTGTTCGTACGCCGTCGAGGCGGCGTTGCGGGTCAGCGTGTTGACGTTCGGCAGCACCTGGCAACCATCTTCGAACGGGTCGGTGGTCAAGATCGACGCCGCCACCTTGACCGCCCGCTTGCGCTGCTGCAACGACAACGACTTCAACGTCTCGCCGTTGCAGACCACCGCGGCCGCCGCGCCGTCGCAGTTGGCCGAACACATCGGCCGAGTGTTGGGGTAGGCGATCATCACGTCGTTCATGATCTGGTCCAGCGTGAACCGCTTCTGGTAGGCGGCCAACGGGTTCAGGGTCGAATGAGCGTGGTTCTTCTCGCTGATCTTGGCGAACAACTCGAAGCTGGTGCCGCCGTATTTGTGGCCGTACTCGGTGCCGATCTGCGCGAAGACACCGGGCATCGACTCGGTGCCGATTCGCCCGTCCACCGCGGCGACCGCCCCGTACCGGCCCTTCGGCTCCCAGATGTCGGCATCGCCCTTCTTCGTGCCCGCACCGCCCAGCAGGCCGGCACCGGACAGCTTCTCCACGCCGACGGCCAGGCCGTAGTTCACCTCGCCGGCCTTGACCGCCATGATCGCGGTCCGCAGCGCGGTGGCGCCGGTCGCGCAGGCGTTGGCCACGTTGTAGACCGGGATGCCCGTCTGGCCGATCTGCTTTTGCAGTTGCTGCCCGATCCCGGCGTTGGCCGCCATCAGGTTTCCGGCGGCGATCACGCCCATGTCGGCCATCGTCACCCCGGCATCGGCCAGCGCGCCCATCGCGGCCTCGGCCGCCAGGTCGACGGTGTCTTTGTCGGCGTGCTTGCCGAATTTGGTCATTCGGATTCCGAGAATCCAGATGTCGTCACTGGCACTCATGGTTGCTCCTTCTATTGGCCTGTCGGCGTTGTCAGGTGGCGGGTTCGAAGCCGAAGCCGACCGCCTCGGTGCCGGCGGAGTCGGTGCCTATCGGGAAGGTCGCCAGCCGCACCTTCATGCCGTCGCGGATGTGCTCGGGATCGGGCTCGACATTGACCAAATTGGTGCGCACCTGAGTGCCGTCGCAGTCGACGACGGATGCGACGAATGGGGTCGGAATGCCGGGTGCGGCAAACGTGACGATGGTGAACGCCCGGACCGTGCCCTCGGTGGGCACTGCAACCGTCGTGAATTCGCATGCAAAACATCGGGCGCAGGCATTGCGCCGGTCGAAAAAGCGGGCGCGACAACTCGCGCATTCCTGTGCGACCAGGTGCGGGTCGCCGTCGTCGAGTACCAAATAGTCGACTATTGGGATTCGCCCCGCCATGACACCTCCGTCGTAGGTACTGTGACCGTATCGAGTTCGGTTCAGCTGAGATGCCGAATATCAAGATCACTTCAGCAAAGCGAGTCTTCCGCTCTGACAAGCGCTGTGCGTAAACTCTGACTAGCTTTTGTTAAGTAGACACGACGATTTTTAGGCCCGGTATGCAGGAAGCGTCTCCCATCCAGGTTGAGACCGGTCACGATTCGCTCTGGACCTACGTCGCCTGCCCGACTCTCGTCGTCGATCGAACCGGAACCGTCTGCGCGATGAGTGCCTCCGCGCAAGCCTTGATTCCCGCCGCCTCGCTGGGTAGTCCGCTGGACGCCATCGTCGACTGGCTGTCTCCCGTGCATTCGCGGCTCGTCGCGGCGTCGTCGCCGACGGACAGCAGAGATTCGTTCAACGCCGCCGGGTCTGTCAGCGGACGCAAGTTCGCGGCTCACCACGCGACGCTGCCCAGCGGCGAGGTGGCCTGGTCGCTCGTCGAAGACACCGGCCATGTGCTGCGCGAAGCTCAGCACGCACTGACCCGCGAACACGAGCGTGCCGAGTTCCTGCTCGAGGCGTCTTCGGTGTTGATGGCCTCGTTGAACATCGATCGGTGCCGCGAAGCGACCGTGCAACTGGCCGCCCGGGATCTGGCCGACGCCGCCGTCGTGGTGGCGCCCGCCGGCCGGGGCCGACGGATGCCGATCTTCTACTGCGACCAGACCGGCACCGTGGAACAGCGCAGCGTCGACGCGGACCCGTCATCGGTGACGGGTCTGAGCGAGGCGTTGCGGGGATTTCCCCCGGTGCCCTCGCGCTGGATCGACGCGGCGACACTGCCGGATTGGCTCATTCCGATGGGTTGCCCCCGGCCAGTGCGCTCGGTGATGATCACCCCGCTGCCCGGTCACGGTGTCTCGGCCGGAGCGTTGGTGCTGCTCCGCCACGCCGCGGAAGGCGAATTCTCCGAAGGCGAAGAGGTGCTCGCGCGGTTGTTCGCGGCGCGGGCCGGTGCCGCGTTGTCGGCCGCCCGGTTGTACGCCGAGCAGGCTGCGATCACCCGCACCCTGATGCGCGACCTGCTGCCGCCGGCGCTGCACCCGGTGCACGGGATCGAATTCGCCGGGGCCTACCGGGCGTCGGAGGACTACGAGGTCGTCGGCGGGGACTTTTACGACGTCCACCCCGCGGCGACCCCCGACGGTGAAACGCTGGTGATCCTCGGCGATGTGTGCGGTAAGGGCCTCGAAGCCGCCATGCTCACCGGCAAGATCCGCAACACTCTGCAGGCGTTGACGCCGCTGGCCGCCGACCACCAAGGCGTTCTGGAGTTGCTGAACAGCGCGATGCTGTCGACTGATCACGCCCGGTTTGCGACCTTGGTGTTGGCGTCGGTAGCCAACCGCGACGGCACGGTGTCACTGCGACTGACCAGCGCCGGCCACCTGCCGCCGCTGATCATCCGGGACGGCGGCCGGGTCGAGCAGGCCGATACGCGCGGCACCCTGATCGGGGCGCTGCCCGAGATCGAGGCGCAGTCCTTCGAGACGACGCTGGGCCCGGGCGAGACGTGCGTGCTCTACACCGACGGCGTGACCGAAGCTCGCGGTGGCCCGCTGGGCGGCTACCTGTTCGGCGAGGAGCGACTGGCGGCCGCGCTGGCCGAATGCGCCGCGATGCCCGCCGAGGCCGTGGTCGAACGAGTCATGATGCTCACCACCCAGTGGGTCGGCCAGCAGGTTCACGACGACATCGCCGTCGTTGCCATCACGGCCCCGCGCCGCACTCACCTGAGCGCAGTCGACGGCCACACCCGGGGAAGGTTCACGGCTTGAGCGCTCCCGACGTCGGGGCCGCCTCCGCGCAGGGTGTCGATGCCGCCGAACAGGCCTCAGTGCGCGACAAGCTCTGGGGAGCCGTCGTGGATTGCGACGAATATGCGGCAGTGACAACAATTTTCGCCGCAGCGGACGCGGGAATGCAGCCCGAGGACATCCTGCTGGAAGTGATCGCCCGGGTCCAGTACAAGATCGGTACCGAGTGGGCGGCCAACCGCATCACCGTCGCTCAGGAGCATGCCGCCACCGCGATCAACGACCGCGTCATCGCCGCGCTCGCGCAGCACCCCGCCAGCCGTTCGTCCGGGCGGGCCGGCCGGGTGACGGTGGCCTGCGTCGACGGCGAGTGGCACGCATTGCCGGCCCGACTGCTGGCCGAGACGCTGCGCCTGCGGGGCTGGCAGGTCGACTTCCTCGGCGCGCAGGTGCCTACGCCGCACCTGATTGCGCATCTGCACCAAAGCGGGCCCGATGCCGTCGCGTTGTCCTGTTCGATTCCCACCGGGCTGCCGACCGCGCACGCGGCGATCACCGCCTGCCAGGCGGCCGGCGTTGCGGTACTAGCCGGCGGCGCGGCGTTCGGCGTCGACGGCCGCTATGCCCGCCAACTGGGCGCCGACGCCTGGGCGCCCGACGCCCGTGCCGCGGCCGAGCTGTTGGACGAGGGCTTTCTCTGCACCCACCTGGCCTCCAACCGACAGCCCGTCGACGACCTGCCGCACCTGATCGACCAGGAGTACACAACCGTCAGCCAGACCGCGACACAGCTGGTCAATGAGACCTTCGCCACGCTGGAGAGCCGCGTCCCCGCGATGCGTGACTACACCGAGGCGCAGCGCCAGCGAACTGCCGAGGACATCGCCCATGTGGTGGATTTTCTGGTCGCCGGCCTATACACCGACGATGACGATTTGTTCAGCGGTTTTGTCACCTGGACTGCGGATATCCTGGCCGCCAGAGGGGTCCCGCCGACAACCTTGTTTCCCACCCTCGACTCATTGGGTAAACAGCTTCATGAGTTCCCGCGTAGTCAACGACTGCTGCGCGCCGCTATGTCCGCCCTCGCCGACGAGAAGAGTTCGGCGACCGACCCCCCACTGAATCGATGACCTACTCCCTGGCAATCAGCACCGCGGCACGATCGGCGTCCGTCCGAATCACCGGCGACCTGGACTACGAGACGTCCGACGACCTCGTCGAGGTCGCATCCCGACTACTGGCCCAGGATGGTCTGAGCGACCTTCACCTCGACTTCAGCGAGACGGCCTTCCTGGATTCTGCGGCTCTGTCCGGGTTACTGCTGCTGCACCGCCGGACCTCCGAAGCGGGTGTGACGCTCCACCTCGACAATCGCCCACTGTTCCTCGACCGTGTCCTTCAAGTGACCGGTCTGTTCAACCACTTCGACCTGACCCGCACCGACGCCGAAACAGGCGACGCCGGGCTGCTGGGCCAGACCAGCTCGGGCGAAACGGCGCGCTGACCCGCAGCACGACGTCCGCCCCACCGGCACTTTTGCCGGCCGTGGCCGAAACGTGATCGACCCTTTACCGAATTGCGAACGCGCCGTTGCGCTTCCAACATTCCGGACTTGTTTACCATCGCTATTGCAACCTCGTCTACTAAAGGAAACGGTGCATGCGCGCGGTCTTTCGGTCTGTTCTCGTGGCGGCTGGCACTGCCGCGTCGGTGGTCGCCGGACCTTCCGGCGTGAGCTTGGCTGCGTCGGATCAATCGACGCGCTTTCCAGTGGCGTCACTGGGCCCGATAGCGGGTCAGGTCGGTGTCGCGTACCCGGTGGCCGTCACGTTCCGCTCACCGGTGATAGACCGCAAGGCGGCGGAACGCGCCGTACACGTCAACTCGTCACCAGCGATGAGCGGCAAGCTCGAGTGGATCAATGACACTGCCGCACAATGGGTTCCAGAGCATTTCTGGCCCGCGCACAGCACGATCGCCCTGTCGGTGGGTGGCGCATCGGCAGAGATGAAGACGGGACCGGCCGTACTGGGAGTCGCCGACATCTCCGACCACACGTTCACGGTCAGCGTCGACGGGGTGCCGAGCGGGCCATCGCAACAGTTGCCGGCGCCGCATCACCAGCCGCATCTGGGTGAGCCCGGCGTGATGCCCGCCTCGATGGGCCGGCCCCACTTCCCCACACCCGCCGGCCTCTACACAGTGTTGTCGAAAGACCGTACGGTGATTATGGATTCGAGCAGCGTCGGCGTTCCGGTCACCGACCCCGAGGGTTACAAGACCCCGGTCGAATATGCCACCCGGATCAGCAATCGCGGCCTGTTCGTGCATTCGGCACCATGGGCCACCCAGGCCCTGGGCCACGAAAACGTCAGCCACGGTTGCATCAGCCTGAGTCCGGCCGACGCCGAATGGTACTTCAACACCGTCAACATCGGCGACCCGGTCGTAGTCAAAGAATAAGCACTACAAGCTTTTTCGCTCTGACAAGGAAATGCCCCCGAGCTCGGCTCGGGGGCATTTCCGTTATCCGAGATCACCCGGTGGGACCCGCCGGAAGCGGCTGACCGGCCACCGGTCCGCTGGTGGGTGCCGAACCCGCGGGTGCACCCTTGCCGCCCGCCACCCCCGCCATGTCGACCAACGGTGCGCCCGGTACTCCACCCAGTGCGATCAACGGCGCACCGGCCGGAACCGCTGCTGGCAGAGGGGCGCCCGCGGGAACCGGGGCGCCGGCCGGGAACGGAAGTCCACCCGGAATCGGAGCACCCGCGGGGAAGGGGGCACCGGCCGGGACGGGAACACCCGCCACCGGCGCACCGGCCATGTCTGCGATCGGGGCGCCTGCGGGCGCGCAGCCCGCACCTGCGGCTCCGGCTCCTCCGGCGGCTCCGGCTCCTCCGGCTCCTCCGGCGGCTCCCGCGCCTCCGGCGACTGCCGGCGCGCCGACTTCACCCGCCGTTCCGTACATGCACGCGGCGCCACCCGCCTTGTAAGGCGCTGCTGCCGCCGCTGCGCTCAACGCAATAGCGGCACCGCAAAGTCCAACGCCAGCAACAACTCTGATGCTGAAACGGTCGAAGGTTGTCATCGACGTCAACTCTCTTTCACGCCCGGGCGCTGCCCGTAGATCAACACGATGCACTTGCACCGGGCCGCGCTTCTTGCGGCCAACTCATTTTTAATGGACCGGTGTTCAACACGCGCCACGCCGCACCCGACCGTTTCCAAATAGAGACGTTTCATCCGGTTTATTGGACTCTGGAATGGGCTGACGACGCTTGAGCTTTCGAACTACGGACGACTAGAAATGATACTGACCAGGCGAAAGATGCACCAGCCCTTGATGTTTGAATCGAAACATCACAATTCGGCATCGAAGGCCTTGCAGGCCTGAGCTTTTGCGACGTGTCAGCGAATGTAGACTTCGCTGCCGGTCGGGTAGCCGCCACCGTGGGTGGTGATGTGTACGTGGTCGTAGTGGCCGTACCCGGATCCACTCGGTCCGCTGGGCGTGTAATAAGTGCCGCGCCAGATGCAGTCCTGCAGATCGAACTTCTTCGCGTTCTTGAGTGCGAACGAGACAATCTCGTTGCCCAGCGCAATACCGGCCGAGCTGGAGGGGTTCGGGATCATGACGTCGAGCGCCAGACCCTGGGGATGCCACCTCAGTGAGTCCGGGCGCACCCCGCCGATGTTCTTGATCTCCGGGAAGATCGCGCTGATGGTGCGAGCCACCAGGATTGTTTTGACTTGCAATCCGCGTTCCGGCGCGACGTCGGCGACCAGGACCTGCGGAGCATTCTGCGCCGCGACGTGCCAGCGCGACGCCCGCGACGCCGCGGCAGATTCGGCGGGGTCGCTGCTGGGCTGCACGGCAGAGACAGCCCATTCCGATGCCGTCTGGCCGGCGGCCGTCAGCTGTACACCGCAGCACGGGGCGCCGTCGCCAGCTACCGAGTCGGCCGTGCCGTGACGACCCTCGACATGACCGCTGCCGCCAAGGGCAAAGATCAGCGCAGCCGGTGCCGCGACCGCAGCCATCACTACCGGCGACTTACGCCTGGTGCTGGCTAACTGGTGTCGACTCACGGCAGCAGCTTACGAGCAAATCGCCGAATAGTCACGATCAGATAACGAGACGCAGCTGGCGCGGCCCGCTCAGATCGGCCAGGTGCTCGACTCTGGCTCGAAGCGCAGGGTCGCACCAGGAGGCAAGGCACGCCGCTCACCTGCGGATATGGCGTCCAGCATCAGCGCGACGTAGCGGCGCCACCCGTCGCTGCCGGCGTCCATCGTCGGCAGCACGCCGTAGAGCATGGCAAGAATGCGCGGCAGGTCGACGGCGGCCAGATCGTCCCGGACCACACCGGCCCGCTGGCCGCGCTCGGCGAGTTCGGTGAGCACCTCGACGAGGGCGTCCAAAACGTCCGAGGTCAGCGAACCGGCCCGGCGCGCAGCGGTCAACAGGTTGTGCTCGCGCGCACCGAGCGAGATGGCCGCCGTGATGAGTTGCGCCAAGCCGTCCAGCGGGTCGGCAGCGTCGCGGGCCGTCTCGATCGTCGGCGTGAGGTCCTCGGCGATGCACTGGTCCAGCGCGGCGCGGACGAGCTCGCCCTTGGTCGGGAATCTGCGGTAGAGCGTGCGCTCACCGACACCGGCCCGCCGCGCGATCGCCTCGACGGGCGCATCCGGTCCGAGTTCGCCGTAGACGTCCCGGGCGGCCCGCACTATCCGCTCGGCATTGCGCACGGCGTCGGCGCGCAAGGGCCGGTCGGTGACCGCGGTCATGGCCCCAGCGTAACTGACAGTTGACTGCCAGTAAGGCAGGTCCTACGCTCGGGGCAATTGGCAGCCAACTGACACTTATGAGGAAATGCCGGTGACTTTGACGACCTCCGATCTACCCGTAGTTCCGCTCCGGCGTGACGCGCGGTGTCCGCTGGCACCGCCGGCCGAATTCGAGAACTGGCGCGACGAACCGGGGTTGCGACGCGCCCTGTGGAACGGTCAGACCGTCTGGAGCATCAGCCGCTACCAGGACATCCGCGCGGCACTGGTCGACCCCCGGTTGTCCGCCCAGACACTCCCGGAGCTCAGCACACCCTCTGAGGACGAGACCGCACCGGTCGTGTTCGCCCGCATCGACGATCCTGAGCACCACCGCCTGCGACGGATGATGACCAGCCAATTCACCTTCCGGCGCTGCGAGGCGATGCGGCCGCAGATTCAACAGCTGGTCGACCACTATCTGGACGCGATGATCGACGCCGGCCCGCCCGCCGAAATCGTCCGCGACTTCGCCCTGCCGGTGCCGTCCCAGGTGATCGCCCTGCTCCTGGGCGTCCCACCCGAAGACCTCGACCTGTTCCAGCACAACACCGCCGCCGGACTGGACGTCAACTCGACCGAAGAGCAACGGGTACAGGGCTTCGCCGAGATGTACCTCTACATCCAGGAGTTGGTGGGACGCAAAGAGCGCGATCCCGGTGACGACCTGATCAGCCGGTTGCTGACCGACTATGTCGCGACCGGTCAACTCACCCGCGACACCGTCGCCGTCAACGCCGTGATCATGATGCAGGCCGGCCACGAGACCACCGCAAACATGATCTCGTTGGGAACCGTTGCGCTGCTTGAACACCCGGATGCCTACCGGACGCTCGGACAGACCGACGACACCACCGTCGTGGCGCGCGCCGTCGAGGAGCTGATGCGGTATCTCAGCATCGTGCATGCTCAAGTCGATCGCATCGCGACCGAGGATCTGACCATCGGCGGTCAACTGATCCGCGCCGGGGAGCGGGTGTTGATGAACCTGCCCGCCGGGAATTGGGACACCGAGTTCGCCGGGTGCCCGGAGAAGTTCGACATCGACCGAAATGTTCGCGGCCACATCGCTTTCGGCTACGGCACCCATCAGTGTATCGGCGCCAATCTGGCCAGAGTCGAGATGCAGGTGGCCTTCTCGACGTTGGCCCGTCGGCTGCCGGGACTGCGGCTGGCGGTGCCGCCCGAGGAGCTGAAATTCAAGGATGCCGACATCTACGGCATGAAAGAGCTGCCGGTCACCTGGTGAGCAACGACATGCGGTTCGACGATCAGGTCGCGGTAATCACCGGCGCGGGTGGCGGTTTGGGCATGCAGTACGCGTTGCTACTCGCCTCGCGCGGCGCCCGGGTGGTCGTCAACGACACCGGTGGCTCGGTCACGGGTTCGGGGACGAACGTCGGCACCGCCGGCGCCGCCGTCGAGGAGATCCGCCGTCGCGGCGGCGAGGCGGTCGCCGACACTCACAGCGTGGCCACACCCGAAGGCGGCCAGGCGATCATCGACACCGCGGTGGACACCTGGGGTCGGGTGGACATCGTGATCAACAACGCCGGCATCGTCCGGGACGCGCCGTTCCAGGACATGACCGCCGATCGCCTCGATCCGTTGGTGGATGTGCACCTCAAAGGTGCGTTCAACGTATCCCGACCGGCCTGGAACGTGATGCGCGAGCGGGGCTACGGACGCATCGTGAACACCTGCTCGGCGGCCGGATTACTCGGCGCCGAACGGATGAGCAACTACGGCGCGGCCAAGACCGGACTGGTCGGACTGACCCGGGTTCTTGCCGCCGAAGGCGCCGAGCGCGACATCAAGGTGAACGCGATCGCTCCGATCGCCTACACCCGGATGCTGGCACAGTCCGTCGAGTCGGCCGGCCAACCCACCGATGCAGCCGCGCAGGCGGTGCTCGATGACCTTGTGGCGCAATATCTTCAGAAGCTCGAGCCGGGCCTGGTGGCACCGGTCGCGGCTTTCCTGACGCACCGGGACTGCCCGGTCTCCGGTGAGATCTACACCGTGGGCGCCGGCCACGTCGCCCGATTCTTCATCGGCAGGACCAAAGGGTTCTACAGCCCGGCGCTGTCGGTCGAGCAGGTACGCGATCACCTCGACGAGATCCGGGACGAGACAGGCTATTCGGTGCCCGGTGGACCCGGCGACGAGATGGCCGAACTGTTCGCCACCATCATGGCGAACCAACCGGACTGAGGACTACAGGTGACTGGCCGCGAAGTCGGCCGCCTGCTGCGTCATTCCGTTGGCCCCGTAGGTGGTGTGCGCGAAACTCGGTAACCCACCGGGATCGCCGTTGCAGATGGTGTCGCCGTCTGCGCACAGGTCCAGCGTCTTCGGCGCATACAGCGGGCCGATCGTGACCACCGGGGCTCCATAGTTCTGCAGCCACTGCGGCGACGGCTTGCCGAACAACGTCACCGCGGCAACGTGGTTGGCGACCTCCGCCGGCATCGGTTTGGGTACGAACGAGCGGTACTCCGCCGGGACCGCGTCGGGAACCGAGGCCGAGGTGGTGAATCCCGCCACCACCGCGCCCTGGGAGTACCCGCCGAGCACGATCCGGGTTTTGGGGCATGTCGCCGCGGTGGCCTCGATGTGATTGCTGGCGTCGGCGATCCCGTCGACCACACTGCGGGCGAACTCGATGCGATCGGAGAAATTACTGCTGGCTTCGTAGTTGACCGGATACACCTCGAGCGATTTGGGACCGATGGCGGTGCGCAGCGCATCGACGAACGGCTCCCCGATGCCACCGACTCCGGGCGGCTCGCTGGTGCCGCGGGCGAACACCGCCTCGACGTCCGGACAGGGTTGTGCGGCGGCGATGGGCGCCGGTGCATTGAGCAACCCGCCGATCATCACCAGGGCGGCAAAAAGGACACGGCCGATCAGGCTGAAGGACATGGTCCCCATTCTGGCGTAAAGAACGCGAACGTGCCGTTGGCGCAGGACCGCGGCGTGACGAACCGGACTACGAGCCGTCGTCCGACTGCGCTTCCCCGGAGCGGTCCAGGACGCTGACCGCGATGCCGTAGGGCAGGAATCGGACCTTGCGGGTCGAGTCGGTGTTGTTCTGGTTGGCGCGCAGGGCGTCGAGTTCGCTGGCGTAGACCTCTTCGACGCGTGCGCCGCCGTCGGCGCTCACGGTGTAGATCGCCCACACCCCGTCGCCGGCTTCGCCCGCTGTTTCCGGCCTGGTCCGGGTGCGCCGCGCCAGGTCCTCGAAGACCGACGACCATCCGGCCCGGTCACTGGGCATGGTGAAGAACCGGCCGACGCCCTCGAACGCCTCACGAAGGCCCTCGGTCGCGTCACGGATCACATGCTCGAAGTCTTCCGGTTCGAATCCGAACCGACCGTTGTCATCCATCGCAGCCTCCTGGCAGCTCACCGGGCAATACACCCAGTGTGCGCATTACCGACGGCTCGCGCCACGTCTAGTAGCCGTAACCGGGCCCCGGGTAAGAATTCTGCGGCATGTAGGGGTTCGGCTGATACGGATTCTGCTGGTAGGGGCCCTGCGAATACGGGTTCTGGGGCTGGTACGGGCTTTGCGGCTGCTGGTTCGCACCGGCCTGGCCCTCCGGAACCTGGACCGGGATCGGCACCGGCACGAACGGCAGGTTCAGATACGTCGTCGTCATCGTCGGCGATGGCGGGACGCTCGACGACGGCGGCGGTGGCGGTGGCGGCGTGCTCGGGGTGGTGCTGGTGGCCTGCGGCGTGGTCGTCACCGGCTGCGGAACGGTGGTGGTGGCCTGCGCCGTGGTCCGCGGCGGGGGTGGCGGGGGCGGCGGCACGTACGTCTCGGACGGCGGCGGAGGCGGCGGCAGCTCGCTGGTCGGTGGCGGCGCGACGCTCGACGGCGGCTCGGCGCTCGGCGGCGGAGGCGGACTCGACGACGGTGGTTGCGAGGTCAGCGGTGGCGGCGGCGCGTTGGTGGTGCTGCTCGGCAGGGTCGGCGCCCGGTCGCTGCTGGTGAGGGTGAATGCAACCCCACCGATCGCGACCATCGACGTCAGCGCCGCGAGGCCCAGGAACAGCTGCGGTAGGCGTCTGCCCCGGGCCCGCACCACGTCTGGTGGCTGGTACCTGGGCAACTGCATCAGTTGCGACGGTGTCGCCCGGTTGTCGTCGGGATCGTAGGGCTCACCGGTGTACACGACCGGCTCGTCGTCGGAATCGTCGGCCTGCGACCAGGCCAGCTCGGTCAGCCTTTCGGATGGGTCGTCGAACAGCGCGCCGGCGGTGGGGATGTCGAAGGTCCCGGTCGACGCGCCGAACGTGCCGGTGGACGCTCCCAGCGCATCGGTGGGCGCCAGGAAGCCGCCGGTGGTGGCGAGCCCGCCGGTCTGCGTGGCGAAGCCACCGGTCGACGCGCCCACCAGCGCCGCGATCGTCGTTTCCTCGCGTTCTTCACCGCGCTGCTCGAGCGGCTGGCGCGCCGACAGCTTGACCGCGCCGACGGCGGTCGCCAGTCCGGGCTGGTTGGCGGTGATCACCGATGCCTTGGTGTGCGACGAAACCCGCTGAGCGACAACGGGAATCTTCGCCGTGCCACCGGCCATCGCGACGGCCGCCAGGTCTTTGCTACGAATCCTGTTGCGGCGCAACATTTCGTCGAACGCGTCGAACAAACCGTCAAGCTGTCCTGCGATCATACTGTCGAACTCCGCCCGGGTGATCTCCAGGCGGCTGCGCCGGCCGGGCAGATCGAGGCTCAACTCGGTGGTGTCCTCGACGGAGAGTCGCTCCTTGGCGAGCCGGCACTCGTCCCGCAGGCCGGAGAATTGGCCGACCAGCGCGGTGCCGGCGGTGTCGAGACTGCCATGGCCCGCACTGTCCAGTGCGTGCAACATCAACGCCTCGTCGAGCAGGTCACCGGAGAAGTCTTCGTAACGTACGGTGTCCGCGATCGGCGTGAAGTCCGACGCGGCATCGGCCAGGGTGATACTGGTACCGCTACCGCCGAAATCAAGCAGTGCCACAACACCTTTGGCAGGCAGTCGAGAATCCGAGTTCAGCGCGGTCAGGGCGGCGACGGAGTCTGGCACGATCCGTGGTGCGATCCCGCCATGGACGAAGTCCGCGTGGGTGTCCAACGCGGCCTGCATGCCGCGAAGTGCGTCCGCGCCCCAGTGCGCCGGCACGGCCAACGTGATGTTCGACGTCGCAGCGTCACCGCCGGTCTCGTTGATCAGGGCATCCAGGGCTTCGACGAGCAGCAGCGACGGGTCATGGGTCGAACCGTCAGCCGACTTCATCGGCGTCGAACCGCCGACTCGCTCGACGAAGCCCGTCATCAGCGTTCCGGTGTCAATCGCATCCGGATCATGTTCGGGCACACCGAGTTCCGGCGCGCGGTCCGGGAATACCGTCAGGACGGCGCGACGTGACACGGGCGGGTTACCGCTGCGGACCGCAACTAGATTGGTGGTCCCGATCGATAACCCCAACGGGTCATACATAACTCAAATACTTTCGTCGACAGCGTTCGGTGGCCAGCGTCAACGATAACGGCGGGGCACGCAACGGCCATCGGCCACAACATCATCGGTATCCGGTCGATGCGGTTGCGTCACCGAAGTGAGACAGCCGACGCCTTGACAGATCGCGGCGCGCTAAACCACGGTCAGTGGCAGCGATTGGCGCGGCTGGAATTCGAAGGTCGCCCCGCCGCTGACTTTGGCGACCGCAACTTCAGAAAATTCCTTGGCCGCAGTGTCGGTCTCGACAAGCTCGACGGTCCACTCTGTGCTGGTGCCGCTCACCCGGACTTCGACGCGCGGGTCGACCGCGGTCGCAATCGCCTGCAACGGCTGAACCGAATCGGGCGAACACAGAGAGATCCAGGCAGCGTCGTCGTGCGCCGGCGACTTGTGCACCGTCAACACATCACTCACGTCGGCGTTGACGTACCCCAGCGGATTGAACAGCGGATGCAGCTCGAAAACCTGGCGTATGCCGTCGATTCCGGCGGGCAGATCGAGGGCCCGGTGGATACGTTCGGCGCCGAGTCCGGCAACACCGGTCAATCCTCGCGTGCAGATCGAGTCGGCCAGCTCGATGTTCGACCCCGCGCGTGCCCGCACCGCGATCGCAAAGGACAGGTAGAGCAGATGCATCTGCAGGCAGACTTCGTCGGCCATCCGCACCAGCGCCGAGTGCGAGTATGCGGCGAAGTCGAAGTCCGACACCACCGGGCCCGTGTAGTCGGCCAGTCCTTCGTCGGAAGCGTCGATCGCATCGAGTTCCCAACGGGCAGCTCGCGTTTCGGCAACTATGTCGAGTGCCGGGATGCCTTCGACCGGCGGATAGGACTCGTCGATGATCACCGTCCAGGCGCAGTGTGGGTGCCGGTCCGACGGCGTTCGTGGGGGGCGGTGGATTGGGCGCACCTGAGCCCTCGCGTTGGTCGCCACCGCGGTGGCGTCGAACGTCGGGTCCTCGATGGTGTGGCACATCCCGAAGACGTAGTCGGGACCCATCGGCTCGACGTCGAGCAGCGCACCGCAGTGGTCGAGATGGAACTCGCCGTGCCAGCGGTCGTGGATGGTGTACCGGAAGTCCATGAACTGCGGCGGCGCCCCGATGTCGAGCTGCAGGCCTTTGAAGATCGTGAATACGTCGACACCCTCGTATTGCAGGGCGCGCTGCATGCGGCGCGTGTAGATCGGGCTGGCACCGGCCCACTCCTCGATGGCGATCTGCACCATCTCGTCACGCCCGAACTCCTGTATGCACCAAGCCATTCCAGAGCGGTCGATCATCTGTCCGATCAGCAGCAGCTCGGGAAGCAGCGTCGCGAGCTGGTCGCGGGTCAACTGGGCGTAGCGGGATCGGCTCACCGCCCAAAAATAGATCCGACTATGTTATAAAGTCAACAATGTCCATCGCCGCAGGCCAGAAGGCCCGAACGCCCGCCAGTCCCACCCGGCGGACGAGTGCGCCACGCAAACGTGGCGACGACACCCGCGCGAAGATCATCGACGAGACCGTCCGCTGCATCGTCGAGGAGGGGTTCGGCGCCGCGACCGCGAAGCATGTCGCCGAACGCGCCGGGGTCACCTGGGGGGTGATCCAGTATCACTTCGGCGACCGCAACGGATTGTTGATGGCCGTCGTCGACGACGGCGTGGCCAGACTGCTGGGCAGCCTCTCGTCGACCGACGTGAGCGCGCTGCCGATGCGTGAGCGCATCGAGGTCGTCGTCGACACCGCTTGGGCTTGCTACAGCAGCCCGACGTCGATGGCGGCCTTCGAGATCCTGCGGGCCAACCGCGAAGGCTCGTCGCGGCAGCACTTGCTCGAGATGAACGCCGCGATCAGTCAGCTGGGTCGTCTGATCACCGAAGACCCAGCGAATGACGGTGTCGCCGAGGTCATCTGGGCCACGCTACGCGGGGTTGTGCTGGCGCAGATGATCGTCGGGGTGCCGGTGGACTGGCAACGGGAGCGGCGGGCGCTGATCGAGATGGTCACCCACTATTTGCGCTGAAGGTCAACCGGGAATCTTCGCGGCGATCCCATGCAGGATGTCCAGAGCCTGTTCGGCAACGTCGTAGCGGCACGCTGAGACGTCGACCGCGACGTTGTTGCGCACGGCAAGGGCGCGCTGGCATTGCATACCGCCGCCGTCCTTCAGGGTCTGCGTCATGACCATCGCGCCATCCATGTCGGCGGGGGTGCCGGCCGTCCACAACTGCGGCGTCGGCGGGGCCGGGAATGTCAGCGTCAGTGTGCGTCCGGAGCAGCTGGCCCATTGCGATTGCTGGTCGGCGAACAGCTTTTTCGCGGCTTCGGCATCAGGGAAGCTGATCACCGCCTGGATCACGGCGTAGATGCGCGGGCCTTCGCCGGCGTTCCGCAGCGCCTGCGAACGGACACCGGTCCACCCGGCGTCGGCATAGACCAGATGCTGCGCCGGTGCCATCACGCCGATGCAGTCTTTCTGCAGCAGCTTCTCGGAGTCGTCGATCACCGAGTCCGCGAACGACTCCTGGACCAGTTCGGCCGCCCCGACCATTCCGGCCACTCGCTCCGGCGACAGCAGCAGACCCGACAGCGCGGTGCTGTTCAGCGGACCGGTGGGAGCCGCGGCGCTGGTGGTACTGGACGGTGGTGACGAAACATCATCGTGCGAACGAGATTTCGCGTTCAGCACGGCAACGGCGACCACCGCGACGACGACGGTGACGATGGCGCCGATCACCGCGGCTAACCGCGGGCCTCGCCGCGTGGGCGGCGGCAGCGGCGGCGGCCGGTAGAACCCGAGCGGGGCAGTGGCCGAGTACGGTCCCGTCCCCCACGGCGTCGGGCCCTCGCCGGGCGGCGGCAGACGCCATGGAGCCGTCGTCGAGCCCGTGTGCTCGTTGAGTGCAGCGGCGGCCGCGTCGGCGAGGGCCCGCGCCGAGGTGAAACGCAGCGTCGGGTCCTTGGCCATCGCGGTTGCGATCACCTGGTCCAGTTGCGGTGACAGACCGGGCACCACGTCGGTGACCCGCGGCGGGGGTGCGTGCAGATGCGCCGCCACCACCGCTGCGGACCCGTTCGTGGTCGGATACGGCGCCCGTCCGGTCAGCAGACGAAACAGCGTGCAGGCCAACGAATACAGATCAGCGCGGCCGTCGAAAGGCTGCCCGGCCAGCACCTCCGGCGCCGCGTAGGCGACCGTCGCCGTGACCGATCCGGTGATAGTCAGCCCCGCATCGTCCAGCGCACGCGCAATACCGAAGTCGCCCAACAACACCCGCTCCTCCGGGCCGATCGGCCCGGACAGCAGGAAATTGGCCGGCTTGATGTCGCGATGCACCACACCTCGTTGATGGGCATAGTCGAGGGCTTTGGCGACCTCGCCGACGATGTGCACCGCGCGCGCCGGCGTCATGGTGCCGGCTTTCAGCGCGGCGTTCGCGTCGGTGCCGTCGACGTACTGCATGGCAATCCACAACTGGCCTTCGAACTCACCGCGCTGGTGGATCGACACGATGTTGGGATGATCCAGCGCCGCGGCCACTTCGGCTTCCCGGATGAATCGTGCGCGAAAGTCCACGTCGCTCGACAGCTCGGGGTTGAGCACCTTCAGCGCTTCGCTACGCGGCAGATCGGGGTTGCGAGCCAGGTAGACCGTGCCCATTCCGCCGCCACCCAGAACCCGTTCGATCTGGTATCCGGCGAAGATCGAACCGGGGCTCAGCATGGTGGCGTGTGTCCTTTATTTCGACCCGGTGATGGCAGCCAGCCGAAGATAGTCTCCGTTGCCCGGAGAATACCCGCAGGCATGTGCTGCAATGACGAGATGAGCTCCCAACGTCACGACGCCTGGCTCGCCGACGTCACCGCGATAGAAACCGTCAAGTACCGCTATCTGCGTGGACTGGACACCAAGCACTGGGACGACTTCGCGGACACGCTCACCGAGGACGTGGTGGGTGACTACGGGTCGTCGATGGGCGAGGAACACCACTTCACCAACCGGGCCGACCTGGTCGAGTACATGCGGTCGCAGCTCGGACCGAGTGTGATCACCGAGCATCGGGTCACGCATCCGGAGATCGAGGTCAGCGGCGACGAAGCCACCGGCACCTGGTACCTGCAGGACCGGGTGATCGTGGCCGAGTTCGACTTCATGCTGATCGGTGCCGGGTTTTATCACGACCGGTATCGCCGGACCGCCGACGGTTGGCGGATCAGCGCGACTGGATACGACCGGACCTACGACGCCACACTGTCGTTGAAGAACCTGGACTTCAAGCTGACCCCGGGCATCGCGCTCGCGCTGTAAAACGTTGGGCCCGTGAGTTATTGGGTGATCGCCATGACCGCGCCGGGGCGCAGCCACTGAATGACCTGCACCAGCTTGGCGTCGTCGATCGCGACACAGCCCTCGGTCGCGCCCCCGTCGGTGGTGTGAAAGAAGAATGCCGCGCCCTTCCCAGGCTCACGATTCGGGTTCACGCCCATTACCACCGCGTGCTTGTACTGCGGGATCTGCAGGTTTTCGCTTGCTCCGGTGCTGAACGGGCACTGCGCCTTGTGACACACCTGCATGGTGTTGAAGGTGGCGCTGCCGTCGTCGCCGTTCCACCAGTGATTCGAGTCGACCTGAACGTATTGCAGACCGCCGCCGGGATTGGGCGCGGTGCCGAATGCGAAGGGGAGGGCGAAGACGCCCATCGGAGTGGCGGGATAGCCACTCTTGGCTTGCGGCGCAAGGCCCGCCGACCCGATGTGGGTGGGTATGCCTGCCTCGACCGGTTGCCAACCGGCCGCATTACGTTGGTAGATGTCCATTTTGGCGTTCGAACCGCCGGTCCCGACAACGGAAATCACCTGGGTGGCGTTGCCTACGGACGGGGCAAACCAAGGTGCGCCGACTGCACCCCCCTTCGGAGCTGTCGCCACGGGCACAGCCGCTGCGCACAACGCAGCGCACAGTAGACCCAGCAGTCGGCGCACGCCCCTATCGTCGGCTCGGCCCGATCGGCAGGTCAAGTCAAGGTTTGGCCTCGATCCGGTCACCGCGGAGCCGCGGCGCACATCTCGTCACCTGTCGCCGCTGGTGCACCGATATGTTCGTAGGCATTGGCCGCCGCATCCCCGGGTATAGAAAGCGTTGGATGTCACCGACAGATCGCCGCCCTCAGCCCGCTGACGACGGCAGCACCACTAAGCTCGCCGCGGCGGGTGGCATCAGCGTGCCGCCGTTGACGGTCTGGGTCGGATCGGCGATGTACACCTTCCCGGTCGCGCGCGACGTCGTCGTCGGCCGCGACCGTCATTGCGACATCTGCTTCAAGGACGTCAACCCCGAGGATCTGACCCTGATATCGCGGGTGCACGCGATTCTGCGATTCGACGGCGATCGCTGGGTGCTCGTCGACAAGAGCCAGAACGGCATTTACGTCGCGGGGTCACGCTCCCCGGTGGTCCCGATCGCGGACCGCCTCAGCGTCGCGCTGGGCAACCCGCGGGGCCCCCAGCTGACTTTCCGCGTCGCCACCCCGAATGTATCGGCACCGGCCCGGGCCGACAGCCCTGCGACGGAGGTGTTCCGTGCGGCCCCCTCGCGCCCCCAGCCTCGCCCCCCGGGCCCACCCCCGACGCGGGCACAGTCCCGGCCGCTGCGTCCGCCGGGGCCGGAGTCGTCGCCGAATCGGCCGTCCCCCGTTCGCGGTACGGCGACGATCGGCCGCGCCAAAACCAACAGCATCGTCGTCGAGGACGCGCTTGCCTCCCGGGTGCACGCCACGCTGGAGTCGACGCCGGCCGGGTTGGTGATCCGCGACAACGGCAGCAGCAATGGGACTTTCGTCAACGGCACGCTGATCACCGAGGCAAGGCTGCGCGACGGCGACATCGTCACGATCGGCAACACCGACCTGCTCGCGACCGGCAATACCGTGGTGCCTCAGCGCGCCGTGACCCGGATCAGCGGGCTGACCGCACATGGACTGGCGCTGACGATCGACGGCCGCCAGCTTCTCGACGACGTGTCTTTCACGGCGAAGCCGGGCACGCTCACCGCGGTGATCGGGCCGTCCGGGGCCGGTAAGTCGACACTGGTCAAGCTGATCGGCGGGGCTACGTCGCCGAGCGCGGGGATGGTCGCGTTCGACGGTCACGACGTGCACGTCGAATACGCGTCGATGCGCTCGCGTATCGGCATGGTCCCCCAGGACGATGTCGTGCACCGCCAGCTCACCGTCGAACAGGCCCTGAATTTCGCCGCCGAGTTGCGGCTGCCGCCCGACACCACCGCCGACGATCGACGGGAGGTCGTCGAGCGGGTGCTCGACGAGCTGGAGTTGGCCCCGCACAAGGACACTCGCGTCGACAAGCTGTCTGGCGGCCAACGCAAACGCGCCTCGGTGGCGATGGAACTGCTGACCGGCCCGTCGCTGCTGATCCTCGACGAACCGACGTCGGGGCTCGACCCGGCCCTGGATCGCCAGGTCATGACGATGCTGCGCCGGCTTGCCGACGCCGGCCGGGTGGTCATCGTCGTCACACACTCGCTGACCTATGTCGGCATGTGCGACCAGATTCTGCTGCTCGCACCCGGCGGCAAGACCGCGTTCGCCGATCCGCCCGCCGCCATCGGGCCGCTGATGGGCAGCACCGACTGGGCCGACATCTTTGCCCGCGTCAGCACCGATCCCGACGGCGCGCATCGGGCGTATCTCTCCCGCCATCCCTCGTCTCCGCGCCGGCCGTCCCCGACCGCCGGCGCCGTACCGCTGGGCAGTCCGCCGCGTACCAGTTCCTGGCGCCAGATCGTGACGTTGGTGCGCCGGCAGACGCGCCTGATCACCTCCGACCGTGGCTACTTCGCGTTCCTGGCGATACTTCCGTTCGTTCTCGGCGTGCTGTCGCTGGCGGTGCCCGGCACCACCGGCCTGGGAGCCGCGGGGGCGACCGAAGAGCCGATCGACATCCTGATCCTGCTGAACATCGGCGCGGTGTTCCTGGGTACCGCCCTCACCGTGCGCGATCTGGTCGGCGAGCGGCTGATCTTCCAGCGCGAGCGCGCCGTCGGCCTGTCCGCGTCGGCCTACCTCGCCGCCAAGGTCATCGTCTACAGCATTGCGGCCTTGATCGGCGTCGCGGTCATGATCGCCATCATGACCATCGGCAAGGGCACGCCGTCGCACGGCGGCGCATTGCTGGGAAGCGGTGTCGTGCAGGCGGTTCTGGAGCTCTACCTCGGCCTGGCCCTGACCGCGGTCACCTCGGCGATGGTCGGTCTGGCGTTGTCGTCGCTGGCCCGGTCCAACGAGCAGGTGCTGCCGATGCTCGTGGTGACCATCATGGTGTCGATGGTGTTGGCCGGCGGCCTGATCCCGGTGACCGGCCGGCTGGTGCTGGATCAAATGGCCTGGTTCGTGCCCGCCCGGTGGGGGTTTGCGGCGTCGGCCTCGACCGTCGACCTGACCAGCGTCGAAGCCGGGCTACCGGTGGACCGGCTGTGGCGCCACACCCCCGGCGCCTGGCTGCAGGACGTCGGGATGCTGGTGCTGTCGAGCGTGGTGCTCGCCGGTCTGGTTCGCTACCGGCTGCGATTGGGTCAGCGGACGCACTGAGGTGCGCCTCGTGGACTAGTTGTTCGTCGGTGGCGGCTGCGGTTGGAAGGGGTCGTACCACCACCAGTCGGCGCGCTCGCCGGTGGGCCCGGGGCACGGTGGGACAGCGGGCGGGGCGAGGGTCGGTGGACGTGCCAGCGAGGCCGCGCTCAGTGGTCGGCCGCAGCTGTCGGTGACGGTGAGCTGATGGGCGGGTCCGGTGATGGTGATGACACCGCGGTGGTGCAGCCGGTGGTGATAGGGACAGACCAGGACCAGGTTCGCCAATTCGGTGGGTCCGCCGTCTTCCCAGTGCCGGATGTGGTGTGCGTGCAGACCGCGGGTGGCCCCGCAGCCCGCAACCGCGCAGCTGGGGTGGCGGTGCTCGAGGACGCGACGAAGCCGTCGGCTGATCACTCGGGTCGTTCGGCCGGCGCCGATGACCTGGCCGTCGCGCCGGAACCAGACTTCACAGTTGGCGTCACAGGTCAGATACGCGCGATCGGCGTCGGTGAGCAGCGGGCCCAGATGCAGCGCCGACACGCGCTGCTCGACGTCGACGTGCATCACCACCGTGGTGTGCTGCCCGTGTGGCCGGCGAGCTGCCTCGGCGTCCCAGCCGGCCTCGACCAGACGCATAAACGCCTCCACCGTGCTCGGCAGCGGCGGCGTGAGGTGCTCGACGCCCTCGCCGCTGCCACGATCCTGCTTCCACT
>NZ_PKEK01000009.1 GCF_002863225.1 Mycobacterium sp.
ATCAGGTTGTGCCCCTCCAGCTCTGAGGTGAGGCCCATCCGGTGGTATGCCGACAGCGCGTTGGGACTGGCATAGGACACCAGCCCGCCTACGTCGAGACGGATGAAGCCGTCACCCACCCGCGGGCTCGACCGCGACATCGCCAGGTCCCCCACGTTGGGAAAGGTGCCCTGCGAGAGCATGTGCAGCAGATCGCCGGCACAGTCGAGGTAGGCCGTCTCCAATTGACTGGACTTCGGCGCGTCGTTGACGCCGGTCTGATGCGTCAACACGGCGACCACCGCGTCGCCGTATCGCACCGGCACCGCCTCGACGTTCACACCGGTCTGTTGCCACGAATAATTCTGTCCCGCACCGCTTTCCAAGCGGATCGCACCCGACTCGAAAGCGGAGGTGATCGGCTGCATGCGGTCGGCGGCGACCACGGTCCCGACGGCGTCGCGCAGTAGCACGGTGGGAGCGGTGTTCGGCCGGCACTGCGCAACGCAGACCAGGGAATCGTCTTCTCGCCGAACCCACATCAGGTAGTCGGCGAACGAAAGGTCCGCGATCAGCTGCCACTCGCCCACTACGGCGTGCAGATGGTCGACCGCGCTGCCCGGCAGGACCGTGTGTTCGGCGAGCAGGTCACCGAGAGTGGACATCGGCGTTTTCCGTGGTGAGGATCGGGCGGCTAGCTGATCACGGCGATGAGATCGCCGGCTTGGATGACATCGCCAACCGCCACGCTGACCTTGCTGATCGTTCCGGCGACCTCGGCAAGAACCGGGATTTCCATCTTCATCGATTCCAGTAACACCACGGTGTCGCCCTCGCCGATCTGGTCGCCCTCATGGACCACGACCTCGAGCACGCTGGCCACAATTTCTGCCCGGACGTCCTCGGCCATCACTACCCCGTTCGTCAGCCAGCCGTTTTCGGCGTTTGCGTTGCTTTATCGAACCACAATCGATTTACCCAGTTGTACTCCGAGCAGTCGTCGGTGCCGGCGAGGCGCGTCGACAGCCGGTTTGTGCTGCTGAAAGGTCACGATTGATGTCTCGGAGATATCGATAAGCAAACTCCAAGATCACTAAGAGAACCTATAGAGCCGCTTCTGTGACAGTGTCGTGCTCGAACTGTGACATTTGGCAAGCAGAGTGTCCCAAGTGAATGGAGTGCCAGAAGATCTTGAAGTGAAAGCGTCGAAACCGAGGAGAATTACGTTGTCCGACAACATGTTTGAGCATTCGGCAGGTCGTAAATCGGTGACCCGAGCGGCCACTGGATTCGGGGTGGCGCTGGCCGCATTCGCCACGATCGGGCTCACCGCGGGTGCCGCGGCGGCCGCTCCCCAGCAACCTTTCGCCGCCGACGACCCGATCCCGGGTCTGCCGGGTGGCGCCGGCGGCGCGGTGAACATCGCCAACTCGCTGTTCGGCTCGCTGAGCGGGCTGATGAACAACGTCATTCCCGGTGCCGGCGACCTCTTGATGCCCGCCACCGGTGCGCTCGGCGGAGGCGGCGGCCTGCCCGGCGGTCTGCCCGGCGGGCTGGGCGGCCTCGGTGGAGGCGGCGGCCTGCCAGGCGGAATCCCCGGTGGCCTGCCGGGTGGCCTGGCCGGTCAGACGCTCCCGGGGCAGACGCCGGGACTGGGTGGTTACCCGGGTGGCCTCACGGGTCAGGCGCCGGGCGGCCTACCGGGACAGACGTTGCCGGGGCAGACGCTTCCGGGGCAGACGCCGGGACTGGGTGGTTACCCGGGTAGCACGGTTCCCGGCGGACCCGCTCCCTTGTCGCCCGCTCAGGGCCCCGGTGCGGGCGGTCCGTTTGCCCCGGCCCAGGCTCCTCTGGCCGGCCAGCCCGCTGGCCAGCAAGGCCCGGTGGCATCGGCGAGCGCCAGCGGCGGCACCCTGGTGCACGTGCCGGTCGTCTAGCAGTTGGCCTGCAGGGCGGGTGGCGTGACAGACTGATCGGCAGGTAGAACCGCGAGGAGGATCAGTCATGGCCAAGCGAGGCCGGAAGAAGCGCGACCGCAAGCACAGCAAGGCCAATCACGGCAAGCGGCCCAACGCTTAACCAACCGTTCGAAACGACAAAGACGCGGACCGTCCGACAGGCGGCCCGCGTCTTTGTTGTTCGTCTGGTGCCGGCTCAACCGCCCCGGATGATCGTCGTCTGACTGATCTCCAGTCGCAGGCGGGCCCGCAGGCTCTCCGGAGCTCGCTCGCCGCGACACTTGGTGGAGATCAGCCCCTTGATGCGCTCTTCGAGACCGTAGGCCTGGAAGCAGGGCGGGCAATCTTCGAGATGCTGCCGGAGCTTGTCCTGGGTCTCCGGACTGCACTCCCCGTCCAGCAGAGTCCAGACCTCGGCGAGTACCTCGGCGCATTCGGCTTTGATCACCGGCTTGTCGCTCATGACGACACCTCCTCGGGTGTCTGGTCGCCGCGGATGAAGCCACGTTCCTTGGCCACGTCGCTCAACAGTTCACGCAGTTGACGCCGGCCGCGGTGCAGTCGTGACATCACCGTCCCGATCGGGGTGTCCATGATCTCCGCGATCTCCTTGTAGGGGAAACCCTCGACGTCGGCGTAGTAGACCGCCATCCGGAACTCCTCCGGCAAGGCCTGCAGCGCTTTCTTGATCTCGGTGTCGGGCAGAGCCTCGAGAGCTTCGACCTCGGCGGACCGCAAGCCGGTCGACGTGTGCTCGGCGCTGGCGGCCAGCTGCCAGTCGGTGATCTCGTCGGTCGGGTACTGCGCGGGCTGACGCTGCTTCTTGCGGTAGCTGTTGATGTAGGTGTTGGTGAGGATGCGGTAGAGCCAAGCCTTGAGATTGGTGCCCTCCCTGAACGACCGGAACCCGGCGTAGGCCTTGACCATGGTTTCCTGCAGCAGGTCTTCGGCATCGGCGGGGTTGCGGGTCATCCGCAGCGCGCCGCCGTAGAGCTGGTCGAGTAGCGGGATCGCGTCGCGCTCGAACCGCGCGGTCAGCTGTGCATCGGTCTCGTCTGATCGGGTCCGCGAGCTCCCATCGGAAACCGCGGTGTCCACCGCGACCTCGGGCTCCGTCGCGCTGTCGGTGTCAGCCATGGTGAGTAACGCAGTCCCTTCTGTCGCGATACCGGTGAACAGGTCCATCAAGACCGGACCCGTCTGGTACCCGGCCAACTGCTGTTCGCCTCGGAGGCTGGTCGCCGTTGACACGCGATTCCCCTTTCCCAATCTAAAGGCTGCGTCTGACACTGTCTGCTTTGCCTGGCTCAACAGCCACAACCGCCACGGTATTTCCGGACCGCTGGTCCGGCGCAATTGTGAGCAGCGTTACTGTGACGCTCATGTCGCTGAAAGCCAAAACCATGTTCATTTCGGGTGCCAGCCGCGGAATCGGCCTGGCCATCGCGAAGCGGGCCGCCCAGGACGGTGCCAACATCGCGCTGATCGCCAAGACGGCTGAGCCGCACCCGAAGCTGCCGGGCACGGTGTACACCGCCGCCAAGGAACTCGAGGAAGCGGGCGGCCAGGCGCTGCCGATCGTCGGCGACGTCCGCGACCCGGACTCGGTCGAGGCCGCGGTGGCCAAGACCGTCGAGCAGTTCGGCGGCATCGACATCGTGGTGAACAACGCCTCGGCGATCAACCTCGGCACGATCAGTGAAGTGCCGATGAAGCGCTTCGACCTGATGAACGGCATCCAGGTGCGCGGCACCTACGCCGTCTCGCAGGCGTGTATCCCCCACATGAAGGGCCGGGAGAACCCGCACATCCTGACCTTGTCGCCGCCGGTGCTGCTCGGCAAGGAATGGCTGAAGCCGACCGCGTACATGATGGCCAAATTCGGTATGACGCTGTGCGCGTTGGGAATTGCCGAAGAACTACGCGAAGAGGGCATCGCCTCCAACACGCTGTGGCCGCGCACCCTGGTGGCCACCGCCGCGGTGCAGAACCTGCTCGGCGGCGACGAGGCGATGGGCCGGGCGCGCACGCCGGACATCTACTCCGATGCGGCCTACGTGATCCTGAACAAGTCGTCCAAGGAATACACCGGCAACACCCTGCTGTGCGAAGACGTGCTGCTGGAGTCCGGGGTGACGGACCTGTCGGTCTACAACTGCGTCAAGGACGGCACTCTCGGCGTCGACTTCTGGGTCGACGGCGTGAACCCGCCGGGCTACACCGGCCCCTGACACTTTGCCAGCTGCGGCCACTCGGGCGCTGGCGGTATTGACCGACGCCGGCGTCCCGCACGAGGTGGTCAAGTTCGACCATGATCCGCGCGAACACTCCTTCGGCGGCGAAGCGGTCCGGGCCCTGCGCGGCACCGTCGAACCCGGACAGATCTACAAGACCCTGATCATCGCGGTCCCCGACGGCCCGGCCGTCGCGATCATTCCGGCGTTGGCGAAGCTGTCGTTGAAGTCGGCTGCGGCGGCGCTGGGCGCGGCCAAGGCCACCATGGCCGACCAGCGCGCCGCAGAGCGGGCCACCGGCTATGTGCTGGGGGCCATTTCGCCGCTGGGGCAACGCACCCGACTGCCGACCGTCGTCGACGCCGGCGCGCTCGGCTGGGAGCGGATGTACGTCAGTGCGGGTCGCCGCGGTTGGGACGTCGCGCTGGCGCCCGAGGACCTGATCCGGCTGACCGACGCGGTGACCGCCGAGATTCAGGCCTGAGACCTGGCCAGCATCGCGTGCACGCTGTCGGCGAAAGCCGCGGTGGTGAAGCAGGTCGGTTCGGCGAACTCCTCCATGGTCAGCGCCTCGTGCCAGCCGGCATCGGCGGTGGCCCGCAGCAGCGGCTTGGTCATCGCGACGGCGTGCCGCGGCATGGCCGCGACCCGTGCACACCACTCGTCGGCGGCGTCGAGCAGGCCGGCGTGGTCGACGACCTGCTGGACGAGACCGAGCCGATGCGCCTCGCGGGCATCAATGTGCTCACCGCGCAGGTAATAGGCAAGCGCCGCTTGGTATCCTAGTCGACGGGTCAGCGCCCAGCTGGTGCCGACCTCGGGTATCAGCCCGAGCTTGCCGAAGGCCGGCACGATCACCGCGCGTTCACTGGCGACGGCGATGTCGCAGGACAGCGCCCAGGCCAGCCCGACGCCCGCGGCCGGGCCGTTGACGGCGGCGACGAAGATCGTGTCCGACCCGGCGATGAGCCGTGCGATGCCACCGAATTCGCGGCGGATCCACCGCCACACATCGGCGACGCCCTCGGGTCGTCTCAGGTTTTCGGTGGCCATCTGCATCATCTTCAAGTCACCACCCGCGCTGAAACCCGGATCGCGACCGGTCAGGACGACGCTGCGGATATCGCGGTCGACTACGAGTCCTTCCAGCGCGCAACGCAATTGGCGCACCAGCGGCGCCGACAGCACGTTGAGGCGGTCGGGCTCGTCGAGGGTCACCACCGCACGGTCGCCGCGGTGATCGACATGCACTCGGCGGGGCGCGTCCGGGGCGTCTCCTTCGGCGACCAGTCTCTGATACAGCGAATCAGTCATCTCTCTCCTCGATAGCGTTGGCCCGCAATGCCTTCCACGCCGCGTCGGCGAAGGTCTTGATCACGCCGCGCGGCATCCGGGATTCGTCGCCGGCGATCCAGTACCGGCTGAATTCCTGCGCGGGTCCGAACCACAGTGCGGCGGTGACTCCGCCCTGCATCGGGCGGAGGGCGCCGTAGCTGTGGTGCGGCCGCCACCAGTCGCGCACGTCGGCGAAGAAAGCCCGGTTGGACTCTCGCAGTTCCGGGCTGTCGAGCCGGTCCCCCAGCAGCAATGTCGCCTCGGCGCGATTGGCGACGACCCAGCGCAGATGGTGTGCGACGCCGCCGCGGATTCCCTCTTCGGCGGAGTCGTGGCGGCGCAACATCGTCACGAACCCGGCCTGGTATTCGCTCATCACCTGGGCGTAGACCGCGGCCGCCAGCGCCGGCTTGTCCGGGAAGTGGTGGTAGAGCGCGCCGACGCTGACCTGGGCGTCGCGGCGGATCTCGTCCAGCGTCGCGGCGAGGGCGCCGTCGGAGGCGAACCGGACACGGGCTGACCGCATCAGTCGGCCTCGCGCGTCGACAGCTGTTCTCGGCACGAGGATTACTCTAACTCAACAGAGGATTACTCGGTATTGCCAATTTGCGATGGCCTCGACATAGGGTTTGGTCATGACACCTAACGCGGTCGTGGTCGGCAGTGGCCCCAACGGGCTCGCTGCCGCTGTGACGCTGGCCCAGCACGGCCTGGCGGTCACGGTGTTCGAGGCCGCGGACGAGATCGGCGGCGGCACCCGCAGCGGCGAGGCCATCCTCCCGGGTCTGCTGCACGACCATTGCTCGGCGATCCACCCGATGGCCGTGGGTTCGACGTTCCTCGATGGTCTCGACCTCGAGCGCTACGGCCTGCGGTGGCGCTGGCCCGAGATCGATTGCGTCCATCCCCTCGACGACGGGACCGCCGGGGTGCTGTACCGCTCGGTGCAGACCACCGCGGACGGGTTGGGCGTCGACGGCCCGCGGTGGCAACGACTCTTCGGTTGGCCGTCGGCGAACTTCGACACGCTGGCCGACGACATCATGGGCCCGCTGTTGCGCTGGCCGCATCATCCGCTGGCGCTGGCCCGTTTCGGCGCACCCACCGTGCTACCAGGGTCGGTCTTGGCGCGGGTGTTCCGGACGCCGCAAGCGCGGGCATTGTTCGGCGGCGCTGCCGCGCATTCGTTTCGGCCGTTGCACCATCCGATGTCGTCGGCGATCGGGTTGGGGATCCTGACCGCCGGGCATCGGCACGGCTGGCCCGTCGCGGCCGGTGGCTCACACTCCATCTCCCGCGCCCTGGCGTCGGTGCTCACCGAGTCGGGCGGCACGATCGAGACCGGCGCCCGGATTAACCATGCGGCCCAGTTGCCGGCGGCTGACGTGACGATCTTCGATCTTGCGCCGGGTGCGATCGCCAGGATTCTGGGCAACCGGTTGCCGGACCGCGTGTCCCGCGCCTACCGCCGATTCCGCCACGGCCCAGCCGCTTTCAAGGTCGACTTCGCCGTCGAGGGCGGGGTGCCCTGGACCAGCCCGGAGGCGCATCGGGCCGGCACCGTGCACGTGGCGGGTGACTTCGCCGAGATGGCCGCCACCGAGCGCGACGTGAATGCCGGGCGGATGCCCGAGCGGCCGTTCGTCCTCATCGGTCAGCAGTATCTGGCCGATCCGCAGCGATCGGTCGGCGACGTTCATCCCGTGTGGACGTATGCGCATGTGCCGAACGGGTTTTCCGGCGACGCGACGCCGGCGATCATCGCTCAGATCGAACGGTTCGCCCCCGGCTTCCGGGAGCGGATCGTCGGGCAGTTGGTGCGAACCCCCGCTGAATTCGAGTCCTCGAACGCGAACTACGTCGGCGGTGACATCATGACCGGCGCCAAGAACATCCGCCAGTTGGCGTTCGGTGCGCGAGCGACGTTGTCGCCGTACTCGATCGGGGTGCCCGGCATGTACATCTGCTCGGCCGCCACGCCACCCGGACCCGGAGCGCACGGCATGTGCGGGGCCAATGCCGCGCAAGCCGCGATCACCGAACTCAATAGCGGTAGAAGCCCTCACCGGTCTTGAGACCGAGCTTGCCTTCGTCGACATACGACCGCAGCAGGTCCCTGGGACCCGTTGGCAGTTGGGGAAATTCGTCGACGTAATGGTTTTCGATGTCCAGGGCGACGTCCAGTCCGACCAGGTCCATCAATTGAAACGGTCCAGCGGGAGCGCCGAGGTTGAGCTTGTACATGCCGTCGACGTCTTCGGGGCGGGCCACACCCTCGGCCACCACGGCCAGCGACTCTCGCTTGATGGCCGCCCACACCCGATTGAAGATGAAGCCGGTGCACTCCTTGCGCGCCTCGAACGGGTAGACACCGAATTCGGGCAGCACCGCGAGCAGCGTGTCGAGCAGACCCCGGTCAGTCTGGCCGTCGGACATCAGGTCGAGCCCGGTGACATCGGGCGGCATGTAGAAGTGCGTGTTACAGAAACGCGTTTTGTCCCTGATGTTTTCGGCCATCAACCGCGACGGATACGACGACGAGTTGGTCGCGAAAATGGTGTCGGCCGGCGCGGCTTCGTCAATCTCGCCCCATAGCGGAATCTTGATCTCGAGCTTTTCCGGCGCCGACTCCACCGCCAGCCAGGCGCCGTCCAGCGCCTCGGTGAGCGATGTCGTCCCCGTCGCCTCGCCCGGCTCGCCGAAGCCTCGGCTTTCGATCACTCTCGAAAGGTTCGCCGCCACATACTGTGTCGCATCGGCCAGTTGTTCGTCGCGGCGAGCGTAGATCCGCACCGACCCGCCGCGACTGGCGAACATCAACGCGATCCGCCGGCCCAACGTCCCCGCGCCGATCACCGCGACCGGCCGGTTCCGGATGTCGTCGAATGTGTAGGTGTAGCGACTCGTCATATCGATACGTTAGCGTTGCGCGCAAACCACTTGTGCCACTTTGATTTCAATGGTCACAGGATGCCGATTTCTGTCGGACCCCGTTTCTAAAATTGGGGCATGTCGTCGAGCACGCGTGAAGAGGTCGTCGAGAGCCTCGACGCGCTCGATGCCGGCCTGGACCGCGTGTGCGCCTTGTCCTTCGACATACTGACCACACCAGAACGGCTCCGCGTGCTGGAGCGGTTGGAGGCAACCGCGAGGCGCCTCCGAGTCCCCGGACATGCGCTGGTCACTCAGCTCGCCGAGCAGGCAGGCGACGAGGAACTGGGCGGCCGACTGGCGGACGCCCTGGCCAACCAGCTGCGCATCTCCCGCAGCGAGGCGACCCGGCGCATCGGCGAGGCCGCCGATCTGGGCGAACGCCGCGCGTTGACCGGCGAATCGCTGTCACCGCGGCTGACCGCGACAGCCGAAGCGCAACGCCAGGGACGCATCGGCGACGAACACGTCGCGGTGATTCGCAGCTTCTTCCGTCGCCTGCCCGATGGCGTAGACCCGTTGACGCAGCAGGCCGCCGAGGCCGACTTGGCGGACAAGGCCAGCGAGTATCGCCCCGATGAGGTGGCGAAGTACGCGCAGGTCTTGATGGATTGCCTGAACCCGGACGGCAACTTCACCGACGCGGATCGCGCCCGACGTCGCGGCGTCGTCGTCGGCCGGCAGGAAGCCGATGGCATGTCGCGCATCAGGGGCTACCTGAATCCCGAGTTGCGGGCCACGTTCGACGCGGTGCTGGCCAAGCTGGCCGCGCCCGGGATGTGCAACCCCGACGACGCCACTCCCGTCGTCGACGACGACCCGTCCGACAGCGCCCGCCGACGCGACACCCGATCAGAGGCCCAGCGCAATCACGACGCTCTGCTCGCAGGATTGCGCGGTCTGTTGATGTCCGGGAAGCTCGGCCAGCACAACGGACTGCCCACCACCATCGTGGTGACGACCACGTTGAAAGAGTTGGCGTCCGCGGCCGGGCACGGACGTGTCGCGGGCGGAAGCTGGTTGCCCATGAGCGACCTCGTCCGGCTGGCCGGTCACGCTCATCACTACCTCGCCATCTTCGACGAGGGCAAACCGCTGGCCCTCTACCACGGCAAGCGGCTGGCCTCTCCGGCGCAACGAATCATGTTGCACGCCAGGGATCGCGGCTGCACGAAGCCGGGCTGCACCGCGCCCGGATATTGGACTCAGGCGCACCACACCAAGGGCTGGGCGGCGACTCGTCGAACCGACGCCGCCGAGATGGCGCTGGCCTGCGGGCCCGACAACCGACTCGCCGAGAAGGGTTGGACGACCAGAATCAACGCCCGGGGCGAGGTCGAGTGGATACCCCCGCCGCACCTGGACCGCGGGCAACCGCGGGTCAACACCTTCCACCACCCCGAGAAGATGCTCGCGCCCGACGAAGAACCGGACGCGGCGTGAACTACAGCAGCGTCGCCTGTTGAGGCTGCGGCTCGGCCGGTCGCAAGAGTTCAGGGCCGTTGTTGCGAATGTTGTTGACCAGCGTGGAGATCTCGCGCATTTCGATGCCGTCGATGTTCGGCGGTGCGGCAAGGAAGTCAAGGTCGGCCGGCGCATCGGGATCCAGCCAGCGATCCCACTCCCCCTCGGGCACGATCAGCGGCATCCGGTCATGGATGCCGGCCAGCTCGCCGACCGCGTCGGTGGTGATGATCGTGCAACTCAGCAACGGATCGCCGTCTTTGGCCGGCTTCCAGACCGACCACAGCCCCGCCATGAACAGCATGTCGCCGTCGGCGCGGTGCATGAAGAACGGTGTCTTGCGCGCCTTCTTGCCGGTGTCGGCGGGGTTGGCACGCCACTCGTAGTAGCCGTCCATCGGCACCAGACAGCGCTTGGACTTGGCACTGGACCGAAAGGCCGGTGAGGACGTGACCTTCTCGGCGCGGGCGTTGATCAGCAGCGGACCCTTGGTTTCCGGTTTGCCGTCTGAATCGGCCTTGGCCCACGGTGGGATCAACCCCCAGCGCATCGACCGCACCCGCCGGGTGGCCTCGTCGTCGGGGTCCTCGGGGTCGGAATGCCGGCGAACCACGGTGGTGACGGTGGTGGTGGGCGCCACGTTGTAGTTCGGGGCGGCTGACTCCGCCGCGCGTGCCTCGTTGATCGCCTCGATCTTCTCGGCCAGCAGAGCCGGGTCGGTTGTCACTGCGAATCGTCCGCACATGTCTCCATTGTTGCCCGCTCGGTTCACTGGCGGCGACCCGCTGCACCCGGCTTCGCCGCGCTTGCGATCGCCTGTGTCATCCGGCGGCGACCCGCTGCACCCGGCTTCGCCGCGCTTGCGATCGCCTGTGGGCCACAATGGAGCACGTGGATACCTGGCCCGCCCCCTTCACCTCGCGGCCGGTACACGCCACGGTGACGGTGCCGGGCTCGAAATCGCAGACCAACCGCGCGCTGGTGCTGGCGGCGCTGGCCGCCGCCAACGGCTCCTCGACCATCAGTGGCGCGCTGCGCAGTCGTGACACCGACCTGATGATCGGCGCGCTGGTCGCCCTCGGCCTGCAGGTCGACGGACCGGCCGACGAACTGGAAGTCAGCGGGACGATCGCCCCACCCGCGGACGCCCGCATCGACTGCGGGCTGGCCGGCACGGTGCTGCGGTTCGTCCCGTCGCTGGCGGCCCTTGGGCTGGAGACCGTCACCTTCGACGGCGACGAGCAGGCCCGGGCTCGCCCGATCACTCCCCTGCTGAACGCGCTGCGCGGTCTGGGCGTCGACATCGACGGCGACGGGCTTCCGTTCCGGGTTCGCGGCGCGGGAAAGGTCGCCGGTGGCGCGGTGGAGATCGACGCCTCGGCCTCGTCGCAGTTCGTCTCCGGCCTGCTGCTCGCCGGTTCGTCGTTCGCCGACGGCCTGGCCGTGCGCCACGTCGGCCCGTCGCTGCCGTCAGCGCCGCACATCGCGATGACGGTGGCGATGCTGCGCCAGGCCGGCGTGCACGTCGACGACACCACCGCCAACCGCTGGGACATCCGGCCGGGTCCCGTCGCGGCCCGGCACTGGCACATCGAACCGGACCTGTCGAACGCCGTCCCGTTCATCGCCGCGGCGGTGGTCAGCGCCGGAACGGTCCGGATCACCGGCTGGCCGACCGCCAGCATTCAACCCGCCGACACCATCCTCGGCATCCTTGCCCAATTGAATTGCACTGTGAAGCGGGATGATTCGTACCTCGAAGTGCAGGGGCCGCAATCGTATTCCGGATTCGACGTCAACCTGCGCGACGTCGGCGAGTTGACCCCGTCGGTGGCGGTGCTCGCCGCACTGGCCGCACCCGGTTCGACATCGCGGTTGTCCGGCATCGCCCACCTGCGCGGCCACGAGACCGACCGGCTGGCCGCGCTGAGCACCGAGATCAACCGGCTCGGCGGCGACTGCCGCGAGACCGCCGACGGGCTGGAGATCACCGCGACCCCGATGCGCGCCGGCACCTGGCAGTCCTACGCCGACCACCGGATGGCGACGGCCGGGGCCATCGTCGGTCTGCGGGTCGACGGCGTGCACGTCGAGGACATCGAGACCACCGCCAAGACGCTGCCGAACTTCCCGTCGATGTGGGGCGACATGCTGGCGCAGGAGTCCGGCGGTTGAAGCCGGAGGACTACGACGAGTCCGACGTCAAAATCCGCTCCGGGAAAGGCTCCCGGCCGCGGACCAAAACCCGCCCCGAGCACGCCGACGCCAAACCCGCGATGGTGGTCAGCGTCGACCGCGGCCGCTGGGGATGCGTGCTCGGCGGCGACATTGACCAGCGCGTCACGGCAATGCGCGCAAGGGAATTGGGCCGCACCCCGATCGTCGTCGGCGACGAGGTCGACATCGTCGGGGATCTGTCCGGCCGAACGGACACGCTGGCCCGTATCGTGCGCCGCGGCCCGAGGCGAACGCTGTTGCGGCGCACCGCCGATGACACCGACCCGACCGAACGCGTGGTGGTGGCCAACGCGGATCAGCTGCTGATCGTCGTGGCGCTGGCCGATCCACCGCCGCGGACAGGTCTGGTCGACCGGACTCTGATCGCGGCGTACGCGGGCGGACTCGTCCCTATTCTGTGTCTGACCAAAACCGATCTCGCGCCGGCTGAGCCGTTCGCCGAGCAGTTCGCCGACCTCGACCTCGACGTGATCACCGCAGGCCGCGACGACCCGCTGGAGGCGGTATCGCATCTGTTGGTCGACAAGATCACGGTGCTGCTGGGCCATTCCGGCGTCGGCAAGTCGACGCTGGTGAATCGCCTTGTCCCCGAAGCACATCGAGCTGTCGGCGTCGTCACCGACATCGGCCGGGGCCGGCACACGTCCACCCAGTCGGTGGCGCTGCCCTACGACCCCGGCGGCTGGGTGATCGACACCCCCGGAATCCGCTCGTTCGGGCTGGCTCACATCAAACCCGACGATGTGGCGCTGGCGTTCTCCGACCTGGCGGAGGCAATCGAGAACTGCCCGCGCGGGTGCGGGCACCTCGGCCCGCCGGCCGATCCCGAATGTGCGCTCGACGAGTTGACCGGCCCTGCGGTGCGACGGGTGGCGGCCGCGCGCCGGCTGCTGGCGGCGTTGCGCGAAAGCTAAGACTCGGCCCGCGACCGGACCCACTCAAGGTTGGCCTGCATGTTCTGCTGCCACTCGGCCAGTCGATTGGACACGATCCTGGCCTCCTTCTCCGGCATCGCCTCGATCGCCGGGGTCAGGCCCGACGGGCCGGGACCCATCCGGCCCCACTGCCGGATGAGTACGCCGTCGCTGGTCGGCTCGACCTCGAATCCCCATGTCGCGCTGGCGCCGTCGGGCCCCACCACGTCGTACACCCAGCGGCGTTGCTCCTCGACTTCGACCACTTGGCACACCGTCGACCAGTCGCCGAACGCCTGGTGGCTGCTGCGTCCGCAGAACCGCGCGCCGACCTCGACGCCGGTGGCGCCGTCGAGCCAATCGACGCCCTGCAGCTCCGCGGAGCACCGGGTCGGCAGATCGATGTCGGTGACCAGCGCCCAGGCCGTGGGCAGGTCGCACCGAACGCGCTGAGTCACTTCGACTGTGGGTAGATCGCGATAGCGCATGATGGCTAGCATGCCAGCCATGAAGGTCGCCGCGATGGTGGAACCGCGAATGCCGGGCGCCGCAGAGTTCGCGGTGGCCGCCGAACAGATCGGCGTCACGTCGCTGTGGGTCCCCGAAGTCTGGGGGTACGACGCGCTGACCGGGCTGGCCTATCTGGCCGCCAAGACGTCGACGATTCAGCTGGGAACCTTCGTGGTGCAGCTGGGTTCGCGTAGTCCGGCGCTGTTGGCGACGTCGGCGCTGAGCTTGCAGGAGCTGTCGGCGGGCCGGTTCCTGCTGGGAGTCGGCACGTCCGGTCCGCGGGTCATGGAGGGTTGGCACGGCGTCCGGTTCCGCAAGCCGGTGCAGACCACCCGGGAGACCATCGAGATCGTCCGGATGGTGAGCCGCGGCGAGCGCCTCGAGCACGACGGCGAGATTTATCCGCTGCCGCTGCCGAACAGTCGCGGCGCGGCGATCAAGCCGCTGGTCAGCCCCCGGCACGTCCCGGTCTACGTGGCGGCGATGGGACCGCGGAACCTGGAGTTGACCGGCGAGACGGCCGACGGCTGGCTGGGCAACGCGTTCATTCCGGAGGCGGCCGAGGTGTTCCTCGGACCATTGCGGGACGGGGCGCAGCGGGCCGGACGCAGCCTGGATGAACTCGACCTGGTGGCACCGGTGGCGGTGGAATTCCACGATGACCAGGCGTCCGGTGACGCGGCCGCCCGCCGGCATGCCGAAGGCTATGCGTTCACCATTGGCGCGATGGGCGCGGGCGGTTCGAGCGGACAGAACTTCTACAACGACGCGTTCAGCCGCCTCGGTTACGCCGACGAAGTGGCGACGGTCGCCGCGCTGTGGCAGGCCGGCGAGCGCGACGAGGCCCGTGCCGCGGTGCCGCTGGATCTCGGGCGGCTGACGAATCTGCTTGGCACCGAAGACATCATCGCCGAGCGCATCGAACGCTACCGTGCAGTCGGCATCACCACGCTACTGGCGAAGCTGGAGGGCGAACCTCAACAGCAGCTGGCTACCCTGCAGCGGTTGGTCACCCTTGCGAGCAACGCGTGAGGCAGAAGCCCGGGCTGTGAATCCGCGCGGTCCACGACCGTAGCTGCTGTCTCGCGGGTGTCTACAGCCGCATCATCGGCAGTGGGCGCAGCGGGTGACGCACCGCGTGACCGCTGAGACCTCTCGCCAAGAACGCATGAAAACCGTTGTACGGCAATGCCTTGACCGCCGCCTTCACTGCCGGCCGCGCGACACCTTGGCGCAGCACTCCGTGGCTGACGTCGATCAGGTCGGCCTGGCGAAAGGTCTCCGTCACCGTGGCGTCGCGCAAGGGACGCAGGCGGTGGTGTTCGGTGACCAGTGCCCGCAGTTGACCGATGTCGGTGACGCCGAATTCCTCGGCATACGCTTCGGCGAGGTCGGCGGACGGCCCCAGGTAGTCCCAGGTGCTGGCTGTCCAGATGCCCAGGTCGTGGGTCGCCCACGCCAGCGCCGCGACATCGGGCACCGAAAAGCCAAGCAGGAGTTGGTGGTAGGTGATGCAGCGATAGACGTGGTTGGCGTACGCCGAGCGGTAGTCGCCTAACGCGTCGCTGTGCCGATCCAATACCGCGTCGACGATCGGGTGCGCGGTGACAACGTCCACCGCCCAGAGTCTAGGCGGCCAGATCGTCCGGTGTCTGCACCTCAACGACGGCCCGCTTGTTGCGCCGCCATCCGCGCACGGCCGCGATCGCCGACTTCAGGCCACGGCGACGTCCCGTCGAAGGATCCGTGCCGGCGAAACCCGGCCCCAGTTCGGCGAACATCGACTCGCTACGGGTCTCCGGGGCGTCGTCGGCGGTGGCGCGTAAGTACTTGTCCGGCAACGACAACTTGGCGATCGTCCGCCACGTCTTGCCGTACTGCACCAGGAAAGGGCCTGTGGTGTAAGGCAAGTCGTACTTCTCGCAGATTTGTCGCACGCGCACTGCAATCTCGGGGTACCGGTTGCTCGGCAGATCCGGGAACAGGTGGTGCTCGATCTGGTGGGACAGGCTGCCGCTCATGAAACGCATGGCCGGGCCGGCGTTGATGTTGGCACTGCCCAGCATCTGGCGTAGGTACCAGTGCCCCTTCGACTCGCCGATCATATCGGTTTTCGTGAATTTCTCTGCGCCATCGGGGAAGTGGCCGCAGAAGATGATGGCGTTGGCCCAGACGTTGCGGATGATGTTGGCCAGGATGTTGGCCTTCAGCGTCGATTTGAACGACGCGCCGGGCGACAGTGCCGTCAACGCCGGGAACGCCACGTAGTCCTTGAGCACCTGGTGGCCGGCTTTGTCCATGAATTCTTCGACGCGTTCGCGGGCGTCGTCGTTTTCCATCCGCTTCATCACGATCTTGCCGATCTCGACGTGCTGGAGCCCGACGCCCCACTCGAAGCCGAGTGCGAGCATCGCGTTGTAGAACACGTTGAGCAGGTTGAAGCGCTTCCACGGGTGGTCGCGGGTCACGCGCAGCAACCCGTAGCCCACGTCGTCGTCCATGCCGAGGATGTTGGTGTACTTGTGGTGCACGTAATTGTGGGTGAAGCGCCAATGCTTGGACGACCCCATCATGTCCCACTCCCACGACGAGGAATGGATCTCGGGGTCGTTCATCCAGTCCCACTGGCCGTGCATGACGTTGTGGCCGATCTCCATGTTCTCGATGATCTTGGCCACGCCGAGCGTCGCGGTACCGGCCCACCAGGCGGAGCGGCGCTTGCTGAACGCCAGCATCACCCGTCCGGCCACTTCCAGCGCGCGCTGCGCTGCGATGGTGCGGTGGATGTAGCGAGCGTCGCGCTCGCCGCGGGAGTCTTCAATGTCCTGACGGATGGCGTCGAGTTCGACGCCCAGGTTCTCGATGTCAGCGTCCGTCAGATGCGTGAAAACATCGAGGTCGGTGATCGCCATCGTTGAGTTTGCCTTCCTGCAGATTGCAGTTCCTGACCTACGCTATCGTAACCTACGAAAGCGTAGGTTACTAGCCGGTAACTCTTAGACGTCGAGTGTGCAATCGCCCGAAGCGGCCGACACGCACGTCTGAACGCGGGTGCCCGGCTCACGCTCTTCGCCGGTCCGCAGGTCGCGTACATGGCCTTCGACCAGGCTGACGACGCAGGACTGGCAGATCCCCATCCGGCAACCGAACGGCATCTGTACACCCTGCTGCTCGCCGGCGTCCATCAGCGACGTCGCTGCGTCCGCCGCGGTGCTCTTGCCGCTCTTGGCGAACGTGACCGTGCCGCCGGCACCGGCCGGCGCCGCCTTCGAGACCGCGAATCGCTCGAGGTGCAGGCGGTCGGCCATACCGGCAGCCGACCAGACCTGCTCGGCGGAGTCGAGCATCGCCGCCGGCCCGCAGGCCCACGTCTGGCGGGCGCGCCAATCCGGCACCTCGGTGTCGAGCTGGGACAGATCCAGCCGCCCCTCGCTGCGCGTGGCGCGCAGCTGCAGCCGATAGCCCGGGTTCTCGCGGGCCAACTGCTCGAGTTCGGCGCCGAACATGACGTCGTCGGCGGTGGGCGCTGAATGCAGGTGGAGCACATCGGTGATCTGGTCGCGACGGACCAGCGTGCGCAGCATCGACATCACCGGCGTGATGCCCGAGCCGGCGGTGAGGAACAGCACGGCGGGCGGCGCCGGATCGGGCAGCACGAAGTTGCCCTGCGGGGCGGCCAGTCGAACGATCGTCCCGGGCGTGACGCCGTCGACCAGATGCGCTGACAGGAAGCCTTCCGGCATCGCCTTGACCGTGATCGTCACGGTGCGCGCGCTGCGGCGCGGGCCGGTGGTCACCGGGCTGGACGTCAGCGAATAGGACCGCCAACGCCAGCGGCCGTCCATCAACAGGCCGATGCCGAGGTACTGACCAGGCTCGTAGTCGAAGCTGAAGCCCCAGCCCGGCTTGATGACCAAAGTCGCCGAATCGTGGGTCTCCTGCCGCACTTCCAGGACCCGGCCGCGCAGTTCCCGCGCCGACCACAGCGGGTTGGCGAGGCGGGTGTAGTCGTCTGGTAGCAGCGGCGTGGTGATGCGGTGGGCGATTTTTCGCAATGCATGCCAGCCGGCGTGGGATTCCACTCCGGCCAGCGTAATGGGCCGCGTCTCGATGACGTCGGCCGCGGCTCGAGAGATCTTTCGGTCCATTGAGGTTCCTGTCCATCCAAGGATCGCGGCTCTCGCCCGGGATGGAACCTACGGTACCGTAACTTACGGTTGCGTAGCTAAAGGCTGGCTGTGAGTTAGAGCAACTCGAGCAGGAAGGGCAGCTCCTGCACGGCATACCAGGCGAGGTCGTGATCCTGGGCGTCACCGACCGTCAGCTCGGCGTCCTCGTCGCCCAGATCGGCCGCGTCGATCACCTCGATCGCGGCACTGACCTGGGCTTCCGCGGCGGCGTTGTCGACGAACGCGGCGACCACCTCATTCAGCGGCACAGGCGCTCCTATTCGCACCACGGCGTCGTCGAGATCCGGGCGCAGTGTGACGTCTCCGACATCGGCAACCAACACCGCCCGTCGCGGCGGTAGCGCCCCGTCGTGCTCACCGGTGCCCTCGTCCGCGGCACCGGCCATCAGTCGCAGCGACGCCATCGCGGCCTCACGCAGCGCGACCTCGCCGAGTTCGTCGTCGTCGCCCTCGGCGTACGACTCGCGCAGCTTGGGGGTCACCGCGAAGGCCGTGCCGTTCACCGGCCGCAGCGCGCCGTCGGTAACCAGTTGCTGCAGCATGGCCAGCGTCACGGGGATGTAGATCCGCATCAGTCTTTCGACCCCAGCAGGGTCGCGACATGGTCGTCGACGTAGGTCGACAACTCGCGCGGCGGACGCTGATAGTTGCCGGTCCTGATCGGATGGGCGGGCAATTTGACCTTGGCCAGCTTCACCGGTTTGTAGTCGATGGTCGACAACAAATGCGCGATCATGTTCAACCGGGCGTGCTTCTTGAGGTCCGACTCCACCAAATACCATGGGCTGGAGGGCTTGTCGGTGTAGGCCATCATCTCGTCGCGGGCCCGCGAATAGTCTTCCCACTTGTACAACGACTCCAGGTCCATCGGGCTGAGCTTCCACTGCCGCAGCGGATCGTTGCGACGCGCCTGGAATCTGCGCAGCTGCTCGTCCTCGGACACCGAGAACCAGTACTTACGCACCAAGATCCCGTCGTCGATCAGCATCTGCTCGAAGGTCGGTGTCTGCTGCAGGAACAGCGCATGCTCTTGCGGCGTGCAGAATCCCATGACTTTCTCGACGCCGGCGCGGTTGTACCAGGAGCGGTCGAACAGCACGATCTCGCCCTTGGTGGGCAATTGCGCGACGTAGCGCTGGTAATACCACTGCCCACTCTCGCGATCGGTCGGCGCCGGCAACGCCGCGATCCGGGCGAACCGCGGGTTGAGGTATTCGGTGATCCGTTTGATGGTGCCGCCCTTGCCCGCTCCGTCGCGACCCTCGAAGATCACCACCACGCGGGCGCCACTCGCGCGCACCCATTCCTGCATCTTCACCAATTCGGTTTGCAGTCGCAGTAATTCGGCCTTGTAGACCTTCTTGGGCAATTTGGGTTGCGTCTTCTGCGACTTGCTCACCATCGAATCCTAGTTCTACTGAGCGGCTTCCAGCAGTTCATCGAGCGATTCGGCCAGCAATGACGGAAACACGTCGACGTCGCTCATCGCATCGCGGTCGGCGTTGATGCCGAAATACAACATGCCGTTGTACGACGTCACCCCGATGGCCAACGCCTGATTGCTCAGCAGCGGCGGCACCGCGTAGGTCTCCAGCAGCTTCGCGCCCGCGATGTACATCTGCGACTGTGCCCCCGGCGCATTGGTGATCAACAGGTTGAACAGCCGCGGCGACAAACTCGTTGCGACACGAATTCCCATGGCGTGCAACGTCGGTGGCGCAAAGCCCGACAGCGTCGCGATGGTGCGGGCGTCGACCAGGCTGGCCGCTGTCGGATTCGTCTCGGTGGCGTGGGCGATCTGCGAAAGCCTCACCACCGTGTTGCCCTCGCCGACCGGTAGGTCGACCAGAAAAGGCGCCACCTGGCTGATCGCCTGACCCAGGTTCGAGGTGTCAAAGGCCTCGTACACCGGCAATGGGGCCATCGCCCGCACCGTCTCGGTGTGCGCGGCGGATTCGCCTCGCGACAGCAGCCAGTTGCGCAACGCACCGGTGACCACCGCCAGCACCACGTCATGGACGTCGCAGTTGTACCGGGTGCGGATGGTCCGGTAGTCGTCGAGTCGTCCGACCGCCACCGTGTAGCGCCGGTTGCGCGACACCGTGGAGTTCAACGGGCTGCGCGGGGCGTTGCCCCGGGCCAACGTCCGGGCGACGTCGAACATCCGCCGGCCGGCGTCGACCACCTTGCTGGAGTTGGTCACCAGGTCCACGATTCCGCTGTGGACGGCCCTCATCTGGGCCTGGGGCCGGGTGGCCCAGTCGCCGACGGCCCCCAGCAGCAGCTGCATGGCGCCGGGCTCGCGGGCCGGCACCCAGATGTCCTCGACGAACGGCGGCGGACGGCGGTTGCGGTCGGCGATGACGTGGCTGATTTCGGCGGCGCCCATGCCGTTGATCAAGGCCTGATGCGATTTCGTGTAGAGCGCCAACCGGTTCTTGGCCAGGCCCTCGACCAGGTACATCTCCCACAGCGGCCGGGACCGGTCGAGCGGTCGCGCGGCCAGGCGGCCGATCAGCTCGTGGAGTTGCTCGTCGCTGCCCGGCGACGGGAGCGCGGAGCGCCGGACGTGGTAGGTGATGTCGAAGTCGCGGTCGTCGACCCAGACCGGCCGGGCCAGCCGCATCGTCACCTCGCGGACCTTCTGCCGGTACCTCGGGACGTGGGGCAGCTGTCGCTCGACGGCGGCCAGCAGAGTCTCGTAGCTCAGCCCGGAACGCGGCGCACGCAGGATCGACAGCGACCCGACGTACAACGGGGTCGCCGAGTTCTCCAGCTCGTAGAAGGAGGCGTCCGATGCGGACAAACGGGTCACGTCGCCCCTCCCCCTCGTCGTCGCCGAACCGGTCCCTCGACCAATATGCCGTAAACGCTCACCGCGCGCCGTGGCGCAGCGCACAGCGCGAATACGCCCTCCCGCCGATTGTGCGATGATCCTCGCACTCGTCTGCCACTCTCCAGCAGGCCAGCATGGCCCATCACATCGTGCGGGAGAGTTCTGTGTCGACCAACCCATCGGATGCATCCGCCTTGGCGGTCACCCCCGTCGTCGATTGCGAGCCGCCGGCCCGCGACATGCGGCAATGCCCGCCCCCCTCGCCGACCACGCTGCGCAGGCGCAATACGCATGCGCCACAACGCCATTCGACACCACCGGCCTTGTCGCCGCCGATGCGGCAGGCGGCGAGCTTCGCCGACGCCGCGCTACGCCGGGTGCTCGAAGTCATCGACCGTCGCCGTCCGATCGCTCAGCTGAACGGGTTGCTGACTCCTGGGCTCGTCGACTCGGTGCTGTGCGCCAATCGTTTGTCCGGCAACCCGTCCGGCGTGGCGGTGCTGCGCCGGGTGCGGCTGCAGCCGGCCGGCCCGACCGCGGCAGAGGTGTTCGGCAGCTACAGCCGCGGTCCGCGGATGCATGCCATCGCTTGCCGCATCGAGTCCGCGGCTCGTACTGGCGGCGGGCGCTGGCAGGTGGTTGCCCTGCACATCGGTTAGGGCGCGGCCTGGCCGTCAAGCCCAGCCGGGCGACGATGCAGAGCGCGCAGCGCGATGAGGAGGAGCCTGGCCGTCAAACCCAGCCGGGCGCGCGGGCAGGCAGCGGGCCGCCGCTGAACCGGGCCAGCACCGGCCCGAGTACCGCGACGACGAACACGTACGACATCGCCACCGGTGCCAGGCCGTGGATCGACGTCCCGGCCAGACCGATGATGATCAGCGAGAACTCGGCGCGGGCGATCAACGCCGTGCCGGCACGCAACTGCCCGCGGCGCGCCACCCCGTCCCGTCGCGCGGCGTACATCCCGGTGGCCACCTTCGCTGCCCCGGTCACCACCGCGAGGCCGATCGCCACCGGCAGCACGGGTGCCAGCGCACGCGGGTCGACCGCGATGCCCACGCCCAGGAAGAACACCGCGGCGAACAGATCCCGCAACGGCCCCAACACCATCCGAGCCCGGTTCGCGGTGTCACCGGTGAGCGTCAGGCCTACCAGGAACGCCCCGACAGCGGCCGACGCGTGCACCTCCTCCGCGAGGGCGGCGACGATCAGCGTCACCCCGAGCACGCGCAAGAGCAACTGCTCGGAGTCCTGGGCGCCGACCAGCCGGCCGAAAAGGTGGCCCCAGCGGTGTGAGATGACGAACGCGATCCAGAACGACCCGACCCCGATCACCATGCCCAGCAAGGCTTTCAGCCAGGTGCCGCCACTGGCCAGCACCGCGAACACCGGCAGATAGGCCGCCATCGCGAAGTCCTCGAGCACCAGCACCGCCAGGATCGCCGGCGTCTCACGGTTGCCGATCCGGTCGAGGTCGTCGAGCAGTCGCGCGATCAGACCGGACGACGACACATACGTCACCCCCGCCAACGCGAGGATCCCGATGCCCGGAAACCCCAGCAACCAGCCCGCGATCGCTCCCGGCGTCGCGTTCAGCACGACGTCCACCAGCGCCGAGGGCACGTGTTGCTTCATGCTGCTGGCGAACTCGGCGCTGGAGAACTCCAGACCCAGAGTCAGCAGCAGCAGCACCACACCGATCGGCGCCCCGGTCTTGACGAAGACGCTGGCTTCGGTCACCGGCTGGATACCGCCGATGCCCAGCCACAGTCCGACCAGCAGATACAGCGGGATCGGCGACAGCGCGAAGCGGCGGGCGAGCGCGCCCAGCAATGCGAGCGCAGTGAAAACCGCGCCGAGTTGCAGGAGCAGCGGCGCGGAAATCTGCACAGGATCAGCCTTTTTGGACGATCTGCTGCACGGCGCTGATGCCGGCCTCGGTGCCGACGACGATCAAAACATCTGCGGCGCGCAGTATTTCCGACGGCGCCGGCGAGGCCAGCACCTCGTCGTTGCGCACGATCGCCACGATCGACGCGCCGGTCCGGGTGCGGGCCTGGGTGTCACCCAGCGGACGATCCACGAAGATGCCACCGGGCAGGATGTGCACCTGGCCGGCCTCCAATCCCGGAATCTCCTTGGTCAATTCGGTGAACCGTTCGGCTATCCGCGGTGCCCCGAGGATCTGTGCGACGGCGTCGGCCTCCTCGTCGGTCAGACGGAACACCGGGCGGGCCTCGTCGGGATCGTCGCGGTCGTAGAGCACCACCTCGAAGTGGCCGCCGCGTCGCGCGATGATCCCGATCCGCTCACCGTGGGTGCTGGCGAACTCGTAGCGCACGCCGATGCTGGGCAGCAGGACCTCTTTGACGTCCACGGCGCTACCTCCGTTTGGCCTTCGCGTGCCTACCCTGACGACGGGCCGCCTCACGCCGCTCGCGGCGGCTCCCGCCGCCGGCCTGCGAGGAACCCCCGTTGCCCTGCACCTGCGCCGAGCCGTCCTCCGCGGGACCGGTGTAGGTCAGTGGTGGCGCCTCGTTGTCAATTCCCTTGGCACGCAGGGCCGGTGCCGGCTCACGTGCCGCACCGGTCTGCTGCTGGGCGCCGGTCGCGGCCGCGCTGGCGAACTCGGCCAAGCCTTCCGGCTCGTCCACCGGGCCGACCTGCTGGGCCGGCACCGCCTCGACGGCGACGTTGAACAAGAAGCCGACCGACTCTTCCTTGAGGCCTTCCAGCATCCCGGTGAACATGTCGAATCCCTCGCGCTGGTATTCGACCAGCGGATCGCGTTGCGCCATCGCCCGCAGGCCGATGCCCTCCTTGAGGTAATCCATCTCGTAGAGGTGCTCGCGCCACTTGCGGTCGATCACGTTGAGCAACACGTTGCGCTCGAGTTGGCGCATCGCGCCTTCGCCGGCCAGCTTCTCCAGTTCGGCTTCCCTTGCGGCGTAGGCCTTTTCGGCATCCTCGACGAGCGCGTCGAGCAGTTCCTCGCGAGTCAGCTCGCCCGGCTCCCCGACCGCGTCGGAGTCGATCAGCGTGTGGTGGTCGATGCCGACCGGGTACAGCGTCTTCAGTGCTTCCCAGAGCTTTTCCAGGTCCCAGTCCTCGGCGAAGCCGGCGGCGGTGGCGCCGTCGACGTAGGCGGTGATCACCGCGACCAGCATGTCGTGGGCCTGCTGCTGGAGGTTCTCGCCTTCCAGGATGCGGCGACGCTCGGCGTAGATGACCTTGCGCTGCTGGTTCATCACCTCGTCGTACTTGAGGACGTTCTTGCGCACCTCGAAGTTCTGCTGCTCGACCTGGGTCTGGGCGCTCTTGATCGCCCGGGTCACCATCTTGGCCTCGATCGGCACGTCGTCGGGCAGGTTGAGCCGGGTCAGCAGCGATTCCAGCGCGGCGCCGTTGAAGCGGCGCATCAACTCGTCGCCCAGCGACAGGTAGAAGCGGGATTCACCCGGGTCACCCTGACGTCCCGAGCGGCCGCGCAGCTGGTTGTCGATGCGGCGCGACTCGTGCCGCTCGGTGCCCAAGACGTAGAGCCCGCCGGCGTCGATCACCTCTTTGGCTTCGGCGGCGGCCTCGTCTTTGACGACCGGCAGCTCTTCGTGCCACGCCGCGTCGTACTCGTCGGCGGTCTCGACGGGGTCGAGTCCGCGGGCCCGCAACCGCAGGTCGGTCAGGAAGTCGACGTTGCCGCCGAGCACGATGTCGGTACCGCGGCCGGCCATGTTGGTGGCGACGGTGATCGCACCGCGGCGGCCGGCCTCGGCGATGATGCCGGCCTCCTGCTCGTGGTACTTGGCGTTCAGCACGTTGTGCGGGATGCGTCGCTTCTGGAACTGGCGCGACAGGTATTCCGAGCGCTCCACGCTGGTGGTACCGATCAACACCGGCTGGCCCTTTTCGTAGCGCTCGCTGACGTCGTCGACGACCGCGATGTACTTGGCTTCCTCGGTCTTGTAGATCAGGTCGGTCTGGTCGGCGCGGACCATTTCCCGGTTGGTCGGTATCGCGACCACACCCAGCTTGTAGATCTCGTGCAGCTCGGCGGCCTCGGTCTCGGCCGTACCGGTCATCCCGGAGAGCTTGTCGTAGAGCCGGAAGTAGTTCTGCAGGGTGATGGTCGCCAGGGTCTGGTTCTCGGCCTTGATCTCGACCCGCTCCTTGGCCTCGATCGCCTGGTGCATGCCCTCGTTGTAGCGCCGCCCGACCAACGTGCGGCCGGTGAACTCGTCGACGATGATCACCTCGCCGTCGCGGACGATGTAGTCCTTGTCGCGGGAGAACAGCTCCTTGGCCTTCAGCGCGTTGTTGAGGTAGCTGACCAACGGCGAGTTGGCGGCCTCGTAGAGGTTGTCGATGCCGAGCTGGTCTTCGACGAACTCGACGCCGAGTTCGTGCACGCCGATGGTGCGCTTGCGGATGTCGACCTCGTAGTGGGTGTCCTTCTCCATCAGCGGGGCGATGCGGGCGAACTCGGTGTACCAGTTCGACGCGCCGTCGGCGGGCCCGGAGATGATCAGCGGCGTGCGGGCCTCGTCGATCAGGATCGAGTCGACCTCGTCGACCACCGCGAAGTTGTGGCCGCGCTGCACACAGTCGTCCAGCGAGTGGGCCATGTTGTCGCGCAGGTAGTCGAAGCCGAATTCGTTGTTGGTGCCGTAGGTGATGTCGGCGGCGTAGGCGACGCGCCGCTCGTCGGGCGTCATGTGGGCCAGGATCACGCCGACCTCGAGCCCGAGGAACCGGTGGACGCGGCCCATCCACTCGCTGTCACGTTTGGCCAGGTAGTCGTTGACCGTGACGATGTGGACGCCCTTGCCGCCGATGCCGTTGAGGTAGGCCGGCATCACCGAGGTCAGGGTCTTGCCCTCACCGGTCTTCATCTCTGCGACGTTGCCGAAGTGCAGTGCCGCCGCACCCATCAGCTGGACGTCGAAGGGCCGCTGGTCGAGCACCCGCCAGGCCGCCTCGCGGGCCACCGCGAAGGCTTCGGGAAGCAGGTCGTCGAGACTCTCGCCGTCGGCGTGCCGCTTCTTGAACTCGGTCGTCTTGGCCCGCAACTCGGCGTCGGTGAGCTTCTCGATGTCGTCGGACAAGGTGTTGACGTACTCGGCCACCCGCTTGAGGCGCTTGACCATGCGACCTTCACCAACGCGCAGCAACCTACTCAGCACAGCTTTGTCCCCTAGATTTAGCCCGGCTCCTCCTCATCGCGCTACGCGCTCTGCATCGTCACCGGGCGGGATCGACCTCTTCAGCGTCCCCCATCCTAGGTGACGAGCAGGCTCGGACCTTCTACCTCAGCCGTCAGGACAGTCGAATCAGACCGTAGTCATACGCGTGCCGTCGATAGACCACCGACGGTCGTTCGGTCTGGCTGTCGTAGAACAGGAAGAAGTCGTGGCCGACCAGCTCCATCTCGTAGAGCGCGTCGTCGACCGACATCGGCTTGGCCTCGTGCTCCTTGGTGCGCACCACCCGGCCGGGCTGATGCCCGTTGGTGGCGGCCTCCGGGTCGCCGAAATGCGGCGTCTCGATGTCGTCGAAGGCAGGTTCGGGATCGGGCAGCACGGCGGTGGCGGCGGCCAGCGAAACCGGGGTCTTGTCGCCGTAGTGGACCTTGCGACGGTCCTTGACGCGGCGGAGCCGGCCTTCGAGCTTGGCGACCGCGGCCTCGAGTGCGGCGTAGAAACTGTCCGCGCAGGCTTCACCGCGGACGACGGGTCCGCGCCCGCGGGCGGTGATCTCGACGTGCTGGCAGGACTTGCGCTGGCGACGGTTGCGCTCGTGGTCGAGCTCGACGTCGAAGAGGTAGACGGTGCGGTCGAACCGCTCCAGGCGGGCGAGTTTCTGCGAGACATAGACGCGGAAGTGGTCGGGAATTTCGACGTTGCGACCCTTGACGACGACCTCGGCGTTCGCCATCGGTTCGTGTTCGTCGGTGTCGATCGGAGGTTCAGCCAGTAGCTGTCCGGAATCTACGGTTTGTCTTGACATACGTGACAACTCGTTTCTCTCGCATTGCACGCGACGAAGCGCGCCGGGTATCGGGTCTTCGCGCCGACGAGGTTGTCCGAAGAGTGGCCGCCCGCCGGTGCAAGGTGTCGAAGAATTCACCCCCTACCGTGACGGTGGCGCCGCGGGCTGCGATCAGATGCGCTGCCCTGAGGCGTTGTGGTGCTTGGGCTCGACGGTAGACCGTCGACGGGTGGCGGGCCAGCATTTCGCCGGACCTGTTGCGAGTTCTTCACAAACGCTCACGCCGCAGCTATCGCCAGCACAGCCGTCACCCGTGCCCCCGCCGCTTGCAGCACACGGACCGACTCGCGGGCCGTTGCCCCCGTGGTGACGATGTCGTCGACCAGTAACACCTCCCGCCCGGCCGGGGGGCGCCCACGCAGCACTACCCGTCCGGCGATGTTGCGTTCCCGCGCGGCGCTGCCCAGCCCGGCCGAGTCGCGGGCCGAGGCCTTCATTCGCAGCGCCTGCACCACCGTGATGCCGGGATGGCCGGCGGTCGCCAGCCTCGCGATCCGGGTGACCGGGTCTCCCCCGCGCTGCCGGGCCGACCAGCGACGGGTCGGGGCCGCGACGACGGTCAACGGCTCGTCGAGCAGACCCCACTGCAGCAGGCGGCGGACACCGAGCGCAAGCGAATGCGACAGCGGCGCCAGCAGATCGGAGCGCCCGCGGTCTTTCATCGCCACAATCGCGCGCCGCCGCGCCCCGGCGTAGCGGCCGAGCGCGAAAACCGGGACCAGCGGGTCGATCCGCGGCGTGACCACCCGCGGCACGTCGGGGCCCACGACCAGCTCGTCGGCGCAGGCCGGACACCATCGGGTCGACGGAGCTCCGCAGCCACCGCATTCCAGCGGGAGAACCAGATCCAGCACACGACGATTGTGGCTTCTCGCACCGACATCAGCCGGGGCATCCGACATCAGCCGGGCATCACCGGCATCGCTCCGCCCGCCATGAAAGGCGGGACGTCCAGCCAGCCCTGCACGCCCTCGGCGCCGGAGATCGACAGCTGCATCACTCCGCGCGGGTCGGCGACGTAGACCGTCGACGGGTTGGCGGTGATCACGCCGACCGGCTGCTGCAGGTTGCCGTTCGGCGCATCCGAGTTGACCCCGTCGATGTTGACGTAGGACACCGGGTGCTCGGCGTCGTTGCGGCTTACCGCGATGTCTTCGTCGGTGCGCCAGGCCAGCGACACCACCGACGAACCCAGCCCGAAGCCGAGTCGTCGCGGGTAGGCCAGAGTGAACTGGCCGGCCTGGGTCTGCTCGACGCTGGCGCAGATCACCTGCCCGTTGATCACCATCGCCGCCCGGGTGCCGTCCCGGGACAACTGCAGCTCGGCGATCACCCCGGGGAAGCGGCTGGACACCGCGGCGGAGTCGACCGGCAGTCGCGCCGGCTGGCCGGAGGCGGTTTCCTGGATGGCGCGCAACACGGCGGTGCCGTCAGCGACCACCCAGACCGAGTCGTCGAGCGACCAGGTAGGTCGTGAAAGTGTATGTCCGTCAGCGGCTTCGGCGGCTTCGCCACCGAGGTCGCCGATCCACAGCGACGACGCCATGTCCGGGGCGCCCGGACGCAGCGTGACGACCGAGGCCGCCTGATGGCCATTACGGGACAGTGCGGCGGAGGTCTGATCGGTCGTGCGCCCGAATGCTCCAGGCACCGGGTCGGAGCGCTGTCCGTCCAGCGCCACCACCCGTCCGCCGATCAGCGCGTGCACGCCGGCCGCCGCACCCTCGGCCACCCCCGGGTCGGTGGCCGCGACGTCGGTGGTGTTCCAGCCGTCGGCGAAGCGGTCGTCCAGCGAGGCGCCGTCGGCCTTGATCACGTACGGTCCCTTGATATCCGCTCGGGCCAGCGTCCAAATGATCTGCGCCGCAACCAATTGTCTGCTGCGCGGGTCGGCGACGGTGAGGAGTTCCAGGTCGATGCGGGCGCCGCCGTAGCCGCGGCCGACACCGCCTTTGCCGCCGTCGGCACGCGTCACCGGACCGCGCAGCCGCACCGGCGCGGTCAGCATGTTGTGCACGCTTTTCGCCATCTCCGGGCGCGGGCCGGCGATCAACTTGGACACCAGCTCGGTGGCCAGCTGATCGCGGTCGGACACCGCGACGTAACGCGGGTCCGGCACCATCGTCCTGCCGGTCGGGTCGGAGAAGTACAGCGTGTTGCGTTTGTAGGTGGCCTGGAATTGCTGCCAGTCCAGGAACACGCCGTCGGGCAGCTTGTCGATGCGCCATCCGGCGGGCGTCTTGACCAGTTCGATCGGACCGGGGTCGGGCAGCTTCCCGCCGGCAGTCTCGAACACGCCGATGTCCGACAGCGAACCCAGGATGTCTGCCCCCATCACGACCGAAACCCGTTCGGCGCTATGGGTTTCGACGAATACCACGTGGTCGATCAGGAGCGCGCTGCCGGCGTCGTCCCACGAGTTGGACGCAGATTGGGTCAGGAATTGCCGCGCCGCCAGATGCCGGTTGGCGGGATCGGCTGTGGCTTTGAGGAATTCGCGCAGCAGGACGTCGGGGTCCATACCGGGTGCGGGCTTGGGCAGGTTGGCCGGAGCCGGCCGGTCGACGGTGCCGATGGCCTGCGGGGCGGACCCGTTCGGCACCCCCGCGCAGCCGGTCAGAACGACGGCCAGGGTGAACAGCAGGGCGGTCAGCCTCTGCATCACAAAACCCGCTCGGCGTGCTCGCGTTGCCGCGACGAACGCTCTTTACGTTCCGGGGCAACCGGTTTCATCGGCAACGGACTGGTGGTGACCTTGTGTCCGCGGACCAGCGGAAGCGTCATCCGGAAACAGGCGCCGTTGCCGGGCTCACCCCAGGCCTCCAGCCGGCCCTGGTGCAGCCGCGCGTCCTCGACGCTGATCGCCAGCCCGAGACCGGTGCCGCCGGAGCGTCGCACCCGCGACGGGTCCGAGCGCCAGAACCGGCTGAACACCAGCTTCTCCTCACCGGGCCGCAACCCGACGCCGTAGTCGCGAACGGTGACCGCGACGGTGTCCTCGTCGTAGCCCATCCTGATCCGGACCGGCTTGTGCTCGGCATGGTCGATCGCGTTCGCGATCAAGTTGCGCAGAATGCGCTCGACCCGACGCGGATCGACCTCGGCGATGACGTCCTCCTCCGGCATGTCGACGATCATCTGCACGCCGGCGTCTTCGGCCAGGTGCCCGACATTGCCGAGCGCACTGTTGACAGTGGTGCGCAAATCGACTGCCTCGACCGACAATTCGGCGACACCCGCGTCGTGGCGGGAGATCTCCAGCAAGTCGCTGAGCAGCGACTCGAACCGGTCCAGCTCGTTGACCATCAGCTCGGTGGACCGCTGCAGCGCCGGCTCGAGGTCCTCCATGTGGTCGTGAATCAGGTCCGCGGCCATCCGCACGGTGGTCAGCGGGGTGCGCAGCTCGTGGCTGACGTCGGAGGTGAATCGGCGCTGCAGGTTGCCGAACTCCTCGAGTTGGGCGATCTGGCGCGACAGGCTCTCGGCCATGTCGTTGAACGACACCGCGAGCCGGGCCATGTCGTCTTCACCGCGGATCGGAATCCGCTCGGACAGATGGCCATCGGCGAATCGCTCGGCGGTCCGGGCGGCCGCGCGCACCGGGACGACCACCTGCCGGGTCACCATCCAGGCGATCCCGGCCAGCAACACCATCAGCACCAGGCCGCCGGTCGCCATGGTTCCCCGGACGAGCGCGATCGTGCTCTGCTCGTTGCCGAGCGGGAAGATCAGATACAGCTCGAGATTGTTCACCCGCGACATCGTCGGGGTCCCGATCACCAGCGCCGGGCCCGAGAAGCCCTCGGTGTGCACCGTCGCGTACTGGTAGGCCACCTGCCCGGCCTTCACGAAATCGCGTAGCGAATCCGGCAATTGGTCGACCGGGCCCGCCGACGCGGCCGGCCGGGGACCTTGCCCCGGCACTATCAGTGCGGCATCGAATGCGCCGGCCATACCGGCGCCGGAGGTCGGGTCAGTCTTCGACGTCAGCGTATTGCGGGCCAACTGCAGGCTGCTGTCCAGCGAGCGCGCCTCTTCGCCGCTGACGATTCCGCTGACGGTGCTGCGGGCGCGCTCGATCTGCTCGGTGGCCGCGCGCAGCTTCACGTCGAGGACCCGGTTGGTGACCTGGCTGGTCAGCACGAAACCCAAGGCCAGGATCACCGCCAGCGACATGCCCAGGGTCAGAGCGAGCACCCGCAGTTGCAGCGAGCGCCGCCAGGCCACGCCGAAGGCGCGGGTCAACGTTCCCATGCCACGCACGACCGGACCGGAACGGCCCGAACGACCACGGAATCGCGGTCTCGATGCCCAAATCAACGACGCCGCTCCTGCGAATCACGCGCCGGACCGTATTCGCCGCTCTTCCGCATCGCTGACGCTCTGCATCGTCGCCGCGCCAGACCGTATTCGCCGCTCCTCCGCATCGCTAGCGCTCTGCATCGTCGTCGGCCCGGACCGTTTTCGCCGCTCCTCCGCATCGCTAGCGCTCTGCATCGTCGCCGGCGGGCACGGATCACGGAGGTCCGGCCTTGTAACCCACTCCTCGAACGGTCAGCACAACGGTCGGGTTTTCCGGGTCTTTTTCGACCTTGGCCCGCAGACGCTGGACGTGCACGTTCACCAAACGGGTGTCCGCGGGGTGGCGGTAGCCCCACACCTGTTCGAGCAGCACATCACGAGTAAACACCTGACGCGGTTTACGCGCCAACGCCACGAGAAGGTCGAACTCCAGCGGCGTCAGCGAGATCTGCTCGCCGTTGCGCGTCACCTTGTGCGCGGGCACGTCGATGTCCACGTCGGCGATCGAGAGCATCTCGGCCGGCTCGTCTTCGTTGCGCCGCAACCGTGCCCGCACCCGGGCTACCAGTTCCTTGGGCTTGAACGGCTTCATGATGTAGTCGTCGGCGCCCGACTCGAGTCCGAGCACCACGTCGACGGTGTCGGTCTTGGCCGTGAGCATCACGATCGGGACTCCCGAGTCCGCGCGCAACACTCGGCATACGTCGATGCCGTTCATGCCCGGCAGCATCAAGTCCAGCAACACCAGATCGGGCCGCAGCTCGCGCACGGCCGTCAGCGCTTGAGTGCCGTCACCGATGACCGCGGTGTCGAACCCTTCTCCCCGCAGCACGATGGTCAGCATCTCGGCCAGCGACGCGTCGTCGTCAACCACGAGAATCCTTTGCCTCATGGCGTCCATGGTGTCACCAGATCTTGATAAAACACCGCTAGCACGCGCGTGTTTCGGGCACCTATTACCACAACTGCCCCATCGCTGACGGCAACTAAGCCAGTAACTGAGCCGCCAAGCGACCCGGATCGACGGTTTCGTCGACCACCAGCCAGCGTCCGCCCCAGCTCGCCGCCGCCAACTCGGCGTACACCGCGCCGGTCCGCTGCTGCAGCCCGGCGTCGCGTTCGTAGGCGTCGCGTTCCCGGCTGGCGTCGACGCTGGCGCGGTGGCGGGCCCGCTGGTCGGCGAGTTCCGCCGACACCCCGAGGTATACCTGCCAGTCCGGCTCCGGCAGACCCAGTCGGCCGAACTCGATGTCGCGCACCCAGCCGACCGCTTCGCCGTCGGCGGATTGGTGCAGGCGGGCAGCACTGTAGGCGGCGTTGGATGCCACGTAGCGGTCCAGAATCACCAGGTCATGCGCACCGCGTAGCGTCTCTATCTCCGCCCGCGCATCCGCGCGATCCAAAGCGAACAGCATCGCCATCGCATACACCGACGAGGCAAGGTCACCGTGCTTGCCGTGCAGGGCTTCGGCCGCCACGTCGGCGGTCACCGATTGCCCGTAGCGCGGGAACGCCAGCGTCGCCACCGATTTCCCGGCGGCCTGCCACGCGGCCCGCAGACCGTCGGTGAGCGTCCGCTTGCCGGCGCCGTCGACACCCTCGATAGCAATCAGCACGGCGCGCCTTCCGACGATGCAGGCCGTGACGGCCTGAGGAGGAGGGAGGCCCTCAACGCGAGCCTAGCTGCGCCGTGCTGATGCCCGGCTGTCCGGGCGCTCGACACTGAACGCCCCTCCTGCGGGGCGCTCAGCCGTCGAGCGATAACTCAGTAGCGGTAGTGGTCCGGCTTGTAGGGGCCGTCCACGTCGACACCGATGTACTCGGCCTGCTCCTTGGTGAGCTTGGTCAGCTCGCCACCGAGCGCCTCGACGTGGATCTTGGCGACCTTCTCGTCCAGGTGCTTGGGCAGCCGGTAGACCTCGTTGTCGTACTCGTCGTTCTTGGTCCACAGCTCGATCTGCGCGATCACCTGGTTGGAGAAGCTGTTGCTCATCACGAACGACGGGTGGCCCGTCGCGTTACCCAGGTTCAGCAGTCGGCCCTCAGACAGCAGGATGATCGACTTGCCGGTGTCCGGGAAGGTCCACAGGTCGACCTGCGGGCGGATGTTGACCTTGGTCGCACCCGACTTCTCCAGGCGGGACACCTGGATCTCGTTGTCGAAGTGGCCGATGTTGCCCAGGATCGCCTTGTCCTTCATCGCCTTGATGTGCTCGAGGGTGATGATGTCCTTGTTGCCCGTGGTGGTGATGATGATGTCGGCCTCGCCGATCACGTCTTCCACGCGCTTGACGTCGTAGCCCTCCATCAGCGCCTGCAGGGCGTTGATCGGGTCGATCTCGGTGACGGTCACGCGGGCACCCTGGCCGGCCAGCGAGTCCACCGAGCCCTTGCCCACGTCGCCGTAGCCGCAGATCAGCACCTTCTTGCCACCGATCAGCACGTCGGTGCCGCGGTTGATGCCGTCGATCAGCGAGTGACGGCAGCCGTACTTGTTGTCGAACTTCGACTTGGTCACCGAGTCGTTGACGTTGATCGCCGGGAAGGACAGCTCTCCTGCGGCAGCGAACTGGTAGAGCCGCAGCACACCGGTGGTGGTCTCCTCGGAGACACCCTTGATCGACGCCGCGATCTTGCCCCACTTGTCCTTGTCGGTCTCGAAGCGCTTGCGCAGCAGGCTCAAGAACACGCGGTGCTCGTCGGAGTCGTCTTCGTCGTCCGGGGGCACGACGCCGGCCTTCTCGTACTGCGCGCCGCGCAGCACCAGCATGGTGGCGTCGCCACCGTCGTCGAGAATCATGTTGGCCGGCTCGTTCGGCCAGGTCAGGATCTGCTCGGCGGCCCACCAGTACTCTTCGAGGGTCTCGCCTTTCCACGCGAACACCGGCACACCCTGCGGCTTTTCCGGGGTTCCGTGCGGTCCGACGACCACCGCGGCGGCGGCGTGGTCCTGGGTCGAGAAGATGTTGCAGGAGGCCCAGCGAACCTCGGCGCCCAGCGCGGTGAGGGTCTCGATCAGCACCGCGGTCTGCACGGTCATGTGCAGCGAGCCCGAGATACGGGCACCCTTGAGCGGCTGGACGTCGTGGTATTCACGACGCAGCGACATCAGGCCCGGCATTTCCTGCTCGGAGAGCTCGATGTCGCGGCGGCCGTACTCGGCCAGCGACAGGTCGGCCACCTTGAAGTCGAGCCCGTTCACCACGTCGGCGGTCAACTGCTGTTCGGTCGTCGTCATCTACTACTCATTCCTCCGGGTCAACTAATTAGCTTGGTTACATATTAGACGCGACATTTTCTCGGCCGCGATCTGAGGTCAGTCAGTGCCGACAAGCCTATTCGCTGGGCTCCGAGCCCGCGCCGGTGGGACCACCCGCAGCCCACTGGCCCACGTCGGTCTGCAGCTCACCGTAGCGCTCGGCGGCCGGCGTCATGAGTCGTGCCAGGTCAGCGGCTACGTCGTGGTCGGCTTCCGGCGGCATCGACACATAGCTCATCGCCAGCCGGACGATTGCGCGTGCGATCATCCCGGAATCGGCTTCGCTGGCGCGCATCCAGCTGTCCATGAACGACGACGTCAGACGGGCCGAGCAGTGCGAGATGATCGGTCCGCTGTCGGTGGTGATGATCTGCAGCAGATCGGGTTTCGCCGCACCGGTGAGCAGCGAGATCACCAGCGGGTCGGCTGCCGAATCGGCGAAAAACGCCCGGAAGCCTTGCAGGAAGGCCGCGTAGACGTCGCCGACGTTGGCATAAATGGCGTCCTCGACCGCGTCCACCAGCCGGTCGGCCAGGCGGAGCGCATAGCCCTGCGCCAAGCCCTGGCGCGAGCCGAACTCGTTGTAGATGGTCTGCCGGCTGATACCGGCGGCGCGGGCCACGTCGGCCAGGGTGATCGACGACCAGTCACGGGTGCCCAGCAGCTCACGCATCGCATCGAGCACCGAGTCGCGCAGTAGAGCCCGCGACGCCTCGGCGTACGGGACCCTTCGCATACGCGCGACCCTAACCGCTCCGTGGCCGCCCCTGCGTATCGACGAGGCCGGCGCCGGCGCGGTGTTCGTCACGGGCGGACGACTTCCACCATCTCGAAGTCGGTCTTGGCGGCGCCGCAGTCCGGGCAGCTCCAGTCCTCGGGGATGTCGTCCCAGCGGGTTCCGGGCTCGATGCCGTCCTCCGGCCAACCCTTGGCTTCGTCGTATTCGAAGCCGCACTGCACGCAGACGAAGAGTTTGAAGTCGCTCATCTCGATACCTCCGTTGATTGTTCGAAGTCGGTCTTCTCGAGGACTGCGCAGTCCGGGCAGCACCAGTCGTCGGGGATGTCTTCCCACCGGGTTCCCGCTGGAAACCCTTCCCGCTCAGCGCCTTTGGACTCGTCGTAGACGTAGTCGCAGCCCGGGCAACGGTAGGTCGCCATCACGCCGCGGCGCCGTAGCGGGCCTGCACCTTCTCGCGCAGGCGCGGTTGGACGTTGATCCGGCTGATGTCGCCGTCGTAGTGCTCGATCACCCGGTGATCCATCAGCTTGCGCCACAGCGGCGGAATGTAGGTCACGCCGATCAGCGCGGCGTAGCCGCTCGGCAGGTTCGGCGCACCGTCCATGCTGCGCAGCGTCTGGTAGCGCCGGGTCGGGTTGGCGTGATGGTCGCTGTGCCGCTGCAAGTGGTAGAGGAACAGGTTCGTCACGATGTGATCGGAGTTCCAGCTGTGCTCCGGCGTGCAGCGCTCGTAGCGGCCGTTCTCGTTCTTGGTCCGCAGCAGACCGTAGTGCTCGAGGTAGTTGACCGACTCGAGCAGGCTGAAGCCGAAGACGGCCTGGACGATCAGGAACGGGATCAGCGCCGGGCCGAACACCGCCAGCAGCGCGGCCCACAGCACGGCCGTCATCAGCCACGCGTTGAGCACGTCGTTGGACAGGTAGGTCTTGGGGTTCCACGGGCTGGCGCCCTGCCGGCGGATCCGCTGGGACTCCAGCCGCAACGCCGACCGGAGGCTACCGAAGACGCTGCGCGGCAAGAACTCCCAGAACGTCTCGCCGAACCGAGCCGACGCGGGGTCCTCCGGCGTCGCTACCCGGACGTGGTGGCCGCGGTTGTGTTCGATGTAGAAGTGGCCGTAGCCGGTCTGCGCCAGGGTGATCTTGGACAACCAGCGCTCCAGCAACTCCTTCTTGTGCCCCATCTCGTGCGCGGTGTTGATGCCGACGCCGCCCAGTGTCCCGACGGACAGCGCCAGACCGATCTTGGCCGGCCAGCTGAGCGACCCCTCGAAGCCCAGCCAGCTCAGGTTCGACGCAGTGAACAAATAAGCGCCGAGAGCCAAGCTGAGGTATTGGAACGGGATGAAGGCGTAGGTGCAGTAGCGGTAGTACTTGTCGTTCTCCAGCCATTTCATCGCCTCGTCGGGCGGGTTCTGGCCGTCCGCACCGAAGCGCAGATCCAGGGCGGGCAGCACGATGTACAGCAGGATCGGGCCGATCCAGAACCACACCTGGGACGCCGTCTGCCAGCCGAGCTGGTTCATCGCCCAGACAATCGGCAGCACCGCCAGCAGCAGCGTCGGGACGATCAGTCCCATCAGCCACAGGCCGCGCTTCCGGTCCTGCCACATCGTCGTGTCTTCGGTTGATCCGGCGGTCATATCGCCAACCTCCTTGTGAGCCATAACACCTTGAGATTGGACATTAGCGCGTTCGGCGTCCCTTGTCTAGACACGGAGGCATGTTTTGTAAACGAGATGGGCGCATGCAGAATCCGGAATGGGCATTGAAGTGCGAAAACGGCAGATACGCCGCCGTCGTTAGACGCTCGGCGCGGGCGCGCGGTGGCTTCGTCGCCGTCAGGCTGCGATCAGGCGGCAGCGCCGTAGCGGGCAAGGGCCTTGGCGCGCAATCGCGGCTGCAGGTTGACCTTGGTGATGTCGCCGCCGTAGTGCTCCAGCACCCGATGGTCCATCAGCCGGCGCCACAGCGGCGGGAGGTAAGTCACCCCGATCAGCGCCCCGTAACCGCACGGCAGACTCGGCGACCCGTCCATACTGCGCAGCGACTGGTAACGCCGGGTGGGGTTGGCGTGGTGATCGCTGTGCCGCTGCAGGTGATACAGCAGCAGGTTGGTGACGATGTGATCGGAGTTCCAACTGTGCTCCGGGGTGCACCGCTCGTATCGCCCGTTGGCCCTTTTCTGCCGCAGCAGGCCGTAATGCTCGAGGTAGTTGACCGCCTCCAGCAGGCTGACGCCGAAGGCCGCCTGGATGAGTAGGAACGGCAGCAGCGCCCAGCCGCACAGCGCGATCAGCACGGCCCACAACACGACGGTCATCAGCCACGCGTTGAGGGCGTCATTGGACAGGTAGGTTCTCGGATTCCACGGGTTGCCGACCTTCTGGCGGATCCGTTTGGCTTCCAGCCGCAACGCCGAGCGCACACTTCCAAAAACGCTGCGTGGCAGGAACTCCCAGTACGTCTCGCCGAAGCGGGCCGACGACGGGTCTTCCGGTGTGGCGACGCGGACGTGGTGGCCTCGGTTGTGCTCGATGTAGAAGTGGCCGTAGCCGGTCTGAGCCAGGGAGATCTTGGACATCCAGCGCTCCAGGGAAGCCTTCTTGTGCCCCATCTCGTGGGCGGTGTTGATGCCGACTCCGCCCAGCGCGCCGATCGACAGCGCCAGGCCGATCTTGGCCGGCCAGCCGAGCGGCCCCTCCTGACCCAACCAGCTCAAATTCGGCGCGGTGAACACTCCGGCCGCCATGAACAAGCTGAGGTACTGCAGTGGCACGAACGCGTACGTGCAGGCCCGGTAATACTTGTCCTCCTCGAGTCGCTGCGCGACTTCGTCGGGGGGGTTCTGCCCGTCCGCTCCGAAATGCACATCGAGCGCGGGCATCACGACGTACAGCAGGATCGGGCCGATCCAGAACAGCACCTGCGACGCGGGGTACCAGCCCAGCTGATTCATTACCCAGATGAACGGCGTAACGGTGATCGTCAGCGTCGGGAAGACCAGGCCCATCATCCAGAGCCGGCGCTTACGGTCCTGCCACTCCATCGTGTAGTCGGTAGATCCTGCTGCCATATCGCTGACCTCCGGGCGACTCGTTCCCCCCGAGACGCAATGAGGCGCAAGGCACCCCGCGTTGATCTTGAATCAGCGATCGTAAAGGGAGGAGCCGCGCCTTTCAAACGGAGGGCGTACCCAGTTGCACACCGCCGTTGACCTCGGCATTCCGCCTGGCGAGCACCGAGTGTCGCCGACCGTACGCCAGGTAGATGACGATTCCGACAACCATCCAGATTCCGAACCGCACCCAGGTGATGACGGTGAGGTTGACCATCAGCCAGACACACGCGCCGACCGAGGCGATCGGCAGCATCGGCACCAGCGGCGCGCGGAACCCGCGGGGCAGGTCGGGTCGGGAACGGCGCAGCACAATCACCCCGGCCGACACCAGGAGGAACGCGAACAGCGTTCCCACATTGACCATCTCCTCCAGCTTGTCGGTCGGAAACGCCGATGCCGTGACCGCCACCATGACGGCGACCAGCACGGTGATGCGGACCGGGGTGCCGCGCGGGCCGGTCTTGGCCAGCCGGCGCGGCAACAGGCCGTCGCGCGCCATCGCGAACAACACCCGGCAACCCCCGAGCAGCAGCACCATCACCACGGTGGTCAGGCCGGCGAGCGCGCCGACGGAGATGATTCCCGACGCCCAGTGCACGCCGTTGGCCGCGAATGCGGTGGCCAGGTTGGCGTGGTGACCGTCGGGGGTGGTCTTGAGCTGGGTGTAGGACACCATTCCGGACAGCACCACCGACACCGCCACGTAGAGCACGGTCACGATGCCGAGCGTGGCCAGAATGCCGCGCGGGACGTCGCGCTGCGGGTTCTTGGTCTCCTCGGCCATCGTCGCGACGATGTCGAATCCGATGAACGCGAAGAACACGATCGAGGCCCCGGCCAGCACCCCGTACCAGCCGTAGTGGCTGCTGTGTGCGCCGGTGAGCAACGACAGCAGCGACTGGTCGACACCGGTGCCGGATCGTCCGGCCTCGGGCGGCGGGATGAACGGCGAATAGTTCGCGGTCTTGATGTAGAAGGCGCCGACGACGATCACCAGCAGCACCACCGCGACTTTGACCGCCGTCACCACGGTGGAGAAGTGCGACGACAACTTGGTCCCCAGCGCCAGCAGCGTGGCCACCAGCGCGACGATCAGCAGCGCCCCCCAGTCGACCTTGACCGGACCCAGAGCGACTGTCTGACTGGCGAACCCGAACACCGTCTGCAGATAGCTGGACCACCCTTTGGCGACAACGGCGCCGCCGATCGCCAGTTCCAGCACCAGGTTCCAGCCGATGATCCAGGCGACGAATTCACCGAACGTCGCGTAGGAGAAGGTGTACGCGCTACCGGCCACCGGCAGCATCGACGCGAATTCCGCGTAGCACAGCGCGGCCAGCCCGCAGGTGGTGGCGGCGATCAAGAAGGAGATCCAGATCGCCGGCCCGGTGATGTCGCCCGCGGTGGACGCGGTGACGGTGAAGATGCCCGCGCCGATCACCACCGACACCCCGAAGACGCAGAGGTGCCACCAGCTCAGGTCCTTGCGGAGCTGGGTGTCGGGATCGTCGGTGTCGGCGATCGACTGCTCGATCGACTTGGTGCGCCAACGATCCGCCATGGACCCGGACAGTACCTAGTACGGTGGCGGAATGAGTGGGGGAAGCGCTCGGGGTCACGCGATTGTCATCGGCGCCAGCATCGGCGGGCTGTGTGCGGCGAAAGTGCTGTCGGAGTTCTACGACCGGGTCACGGTGTTCGAACGCGACGAACTGCCGAGCGGGCCGGGCAACCGCACCGCCGTTCCGCAGGGCCGTCACGTCCATCTGCTGATGGCCCGGGGTGCGATGGAGTTCGACGGGCTGTTCCCGGGGCTGCTCGACGACATGGTGGCCTCCGGTGTGCCGATCCTGGAGAACCGACCGGACTGCATCTACTTCGGCGCGGCCGGTCACGTTCTCGGCACCGCGCATACGCTGCAGGACGAATTCACCGCCTACGTGCCCAGCCGCCCGCAACTGGAATGGCAGATCCGGCGCCGGGTGCTCCAGATTCCCAACGTCGAGATCCAGCGGCGCTCGGTGGCCCAACCGAGCTTCGACGTCGACGCCCAGCGGGTGACCGGGGTGCTGCTGGACAGTGACACCGACGAGCCCGACTTCGTGGCCGCCGACCTGGTCGTCGACGCCGCCGGCCGCGGCACCCGGCTGCCGGTCTGGCTGGAGCAGTGGGGCTATCAGCGTCCGCCGGAGAAGACGGTCGACGTAGGCATCGGCTATGCGTCGCAACAGTTTCGGCTGCCGGACGGGGCGATCCGTGAGCGGGTGGTCGTCGCCGGCGCGTCGCGCGAACAGCCGGTCGGGCTGGGCCTGCTGGGCTACGAGGACGGCACCTGGACGCTGACCACCTTCGGTGTCGGCAAAGTCGAACCGCCGCATACGTTTTCGGAGATGATGCTGCTGGCCGACAAGATGCTGCCCGAGCGGATTGCCGGTGCGCTGCGACAGGCCGAGCCGGTTGGCGACGTTGCGTTTCACAAGTACCCCGCCAGCCGGTGGCGGCGCTATCACGAACTCGACCGTTTTCCGGCCGGGATCCTGCCGCTCGGCGACGCGGTGGTCAGCTTCGACCCCACCTACGGGCAGGGCATGACGATGACGTCGATTCAGGCCGGCCACCTGCGCCGTGCGCTGGCCGACGGCTCGCCGGACCTGGCGCGGTCGGTGAACCGGGCCACCGCCAAAAGCACCTTCCCGGTGTGGATGATGACGGCGATCGGCGATCACACCTTCCACCACGCCACCGGCGAGAAGCCGTGGTGGTTCGGGCCGGTGGGCAGCTTGTTCGATCAGTTCCTCGGCGCGGCCGAGACGGATCCCGTTCTGGCCGAATGGTTCTTACGGCGCTTCTCGCTGCTGGACAGCCTCTACATGGTTCCGTCGGCCAAGCTGGTCGGGCGGACCATCCGGCACAACATGCGGCTGTGGCTGGGCGAGCGCCGCGCGGGGAAACAGGACCGCAACGGCGCGCTGGTCGGCAGCACCGCCAAGCGCTGAGCCCAGGGCTCGCTACAAGCCGACGGTAGCCCGGAAGATCTTCGTCGGCTCCTGCGCGACCAGTCGGATCGGGCCGTCGTCGGCGGCCACCCACGCGGCCGCACCGCGGGTCAGCGTCAGCTTCTCGGCTTTGCCGTGCACTGCCGTCTCCCCCTCGACGCAGAGCAGGATCTGCGGACCGTCATGGCGTGACGGCGCATCCACCTCGTGACCGATCTGGTCGTCGCCGAGCGTGAGCATCGACGCCGCGAACTCGGTGGTGGGGGTGTCGTAGAACGAGGCCAACCCGTCGGAATGGGTGTGCGCGCGCAACCGCTGCTCGGTGGTCGGGGTGAAGTCCAGGACCCGCAGCAGCTCGGGGACATCGACGTGCTTGGGGGTCAGCCCGCCTCGTAAGACGTTGTCGGAGTTGGCCATCACTTCCAGGCCCACGCCGCGCAGATAGGCGTGCAGGTTTCCCGCCGACAGGTAGATGCCCTCCCCCGGGCCGAGCGTGATCCGGTTGAGCAGCAACGCGGCCAGCACCCCCGCATCGCCGGGATAGCGTTCGCCCAGCTCCAACACTGTCTTGGCCTCGGCGGCGAATTGCGTTGCGCCAGAGCTCAGGTAGATGATGGCGCCGTCCAGGATAGCCGTCACCAGCGTGTCGACATGGGGCTGCGGCGCGGTGATCCAGGTGGTGAACAATGCCCGCAGCCCGTCGGCGTCGGACTGGTCGTTCAACAGGTCGATGTAGGGGTCCAGATCGGAAACCGCCAGAGCCCGCAACAGTTCGATGGTCTGGGCGACGGGACGGAATCCGGCCAGCGCCTCGAATTGCTCCAGCGCTACCAGCAGCTCGGGCTTGTGGCTGGCGTCACGGTAGTTGCGCACCGGCGAGTTCGCCGGGATGCCCAGCCGCTCCTCGCGCTGGTAACCCTCGGCAGCCTGGTCTGCGCTGGGATGCGCCTGCAGTGATAGTGGTTCGTCGGCGGCGAGCACTTTGACCAGAAACGGCAGCGTATCGCCGAACTCGGCGCGGGCCGCGGCGCCGAGTTGGCCGTCGGGATCGGCGGCCACTGCCTGCAGCAGCGAGACTTCGCCGTCGGGTTCTTTCAACCAGGACGGATCGCCCGGGTTGGCGCCCAGCCACAGCTCAGCTTCGGGGTGCGCGGCCGGTACCGGGCGACCAGTGAATTCCGCGATGGCGGTCCGTGACCCCCACGCGTATGTCCGTATCGCGCCGCGTAGCAACTGCACTTGCCATTACCTCAGAACCAGTTATCCCCGCACCAGCCGCAAATAAACCGCCGCCATCTCCAGCCGGACAGACAATATCGCCAGCTGCTGCTCGGCCCGCTGGGCACCGGGCCGCGGCGCGAGGCTGTCGAGCGGGTCCGGGACATCCTCGGCACCGACCAGGTCGACGTCGAGCATGTCGGCCACCCGAGCGGCCAGCACCGGCCGCTCGGCGTCCAGCGTCAACACCAGCACCCGCAGCCGGTCGGCGATCGGCCCGTCGATCTCTTCGTCGTGGAACAGCGATTCCGCCGGGTCGACGAACGCCGGTCCCAGCCCGGCTCGCAGCGCGGTCAACGCGTCCGCCATCCCGCTGGCCGCGGTCACCTCCTGCGCGACCCGCAGCAGCACAGCCGACCCGTGGCGGGCCAGCGCCAGCGTCGCCGCCCCGTCGCCGGCCAGCACCAAACGCCGCCGTGTCGTGCGCTCGGCCAGCGCCTTGGCCGGATTGGTGAAGAGTTCGCGACTGGCGCTGTTACGCAACGCTTCCGCGTCCAGCTCGTCGGCCAGCGCGGCCAGGTCCACCCGCAACCGGGGATCGACGCTTTCCAGCACGGCCAGGCCCACGGCCAGATAGCGGCAGAGCGCGAACTCGGGCACGACCGGCAACCGGGGCTCGAGCACCGCGACGCGGCCCGCGCTGATGTCGCGCAGCGGGCCCTCGTACGGCACGGCGACCACGACGCGCGCACCGCGGCGCACTCCGCTGGCGACGGCTCCCACCAGAGCTGGATCTGCGGGGTCATCGCCCGCGACGATCAACACGTCGAGCGGTCCGATCCATGGCGGGGCCTCGGCGGCGACCACGATCGGCGCGGGCGCCGAACCCCCGACCGTCGCGGCGAGCATGGTGCCTGCCATCTCGGCGGCGCCACGCCCGGCCACCCAGATCAGCGTGCGCGGACGGTCCTGGGCGTCGCGCACGGAATCGAGAGCACCTTCGTCGACCGCCGCCGCGACCGCGCGCACGTGCGCACCCGACGACGATGCCGCCCGCAGCAGTCCGTCACGGTCGGCCTCGAGCAGGCCGTCGATGTCGTCGAGGTCGATCGCGGCCTGGGCCGCGTTCACGTCACGGCCTCCGGCTGGCCGACCTGCGCACGGATTTCCGCGGCCACCTGCTCGACGACCGCGTCCACGTCCTCGGCGCTCCGGCCTTCGACGTTCAGGCGCAGCAGCGGCTCGGTGTTGGAGGTGCGCAGGTTGAACCAGCTGCCTTCGCCGAGGTCGACGGTGACCCCGTCGAGGTGGTCGAGCGAATGAATCCGGTTGCCGAACGCCTTGAGCACCGCTTCCACGCATGAGGCGGAATCTTCGACGGTGAAGTTGATTTCGCCGGACGACTCGTAGCGCTGGTAGTCGGCGGTCAGCTCGGACAGTGGCCGGTCCTGGTTGCCGAGCGCGGCCAGCACATACAGCGCGGCCAGCATGCCCGAGTCGGCACCCCAGAAGTCGCGAAAGTAGTAGTGCGCCGAGTGCTCGCCGCCGAAGATCGCGCCGGTCTCAGCCATCAGCGCCTTGATGTAGGAATGCCCGACCCGCGAGCGCACCGGCGTGCCGCCGCGCTCGATGACCAACTCCGGCACGGCCTTCGACGTGATGAGGTTGTGGATCACGGTCGCACCGATCTCGCGGCCCAGTTCGCGGGAGGCGACCAGCGCCGTCACCGTCGACGGGGAAACCGCCAGGCCGCGCTCGTCGATGACGAAGCACCGGTCGGCGTCGCCGTCGAAGGCCAGCCCGATGTCGGCGCCGTTCTCGACGACAAACTTCTGCAGGTCGACGAGGTTGGCCGGGTCCAGCGGGTTGGCCTCGTGATTGGGGAAGGAACCGTCGAGGTCGAAGTACAGCGGCAGCAGGGTGAGCGAGTCGATCGCGCCCAGCACCGCGGGAGCGGTGTGGCCCGCCATACCGTTGCCCGCGTCGACGGCCACCCGCAGCGGGCGCAGCCCGCCGGTGTCGACCAGCGAGCGCAGGAATTCGCCGTATTCGGCCAGCAGGTCCTGGTCGGTGACGGTGCCCGCGGAGCCGGTGTGCGTGGCGACCCCGGCGATCAGGTCGTCGCTGATGGTGGCCAGTCCGGTGTCGGCGCCGACGGGCTTGGCGCCGGCCCGGCAGAGCTTGATTCCGTTGTAGGCGGCCGGGTTGTGGCTCGCGGTGAACATCGCGCCGGGGCAGTCGAGCCGGCCGGAGGCGAAGTAGAGCTGGTCGGTCGACGCCAGCCCGATCCGGACCACGTCCAGACCCTGACCGGTGATACCGTCGCCGAAGGCGGCGGCCAACGACGGCGAGCTGTCGCGCATGTCGTAGCCGATGACGACTCGGCGGGCGCCTTCGCTGCGCATCAGCCGGGCGAACGCGGCGCCGACGTCGTGAACGAACGCCTCGTCGATCTCGCTGCCGACCAGACCTCGCACGTCATACGCCTTGATCACACGGTGAACAGCCGCGGCGGGCCGAGACATCGAGAGGGCTCCTGACGACGGGGACACGTAGCAGGTCAAGCCTAGCCGGGCGACGAGGCGGACTGGCACGGTCCGTTGAGGAGCTCGGCAAATCTGCGCCCTCCGGGCGACGAGGCGGACCGGCACGGTCCGCTGAGGAGCTCGGCAAATCTGCGCCCGCCGGGCGACGAGGCGGACCGGCACGGTCCGTTGAGGAGCTCGGCAAATCTGCGCCCGCCGGGCGACGAGGCGGACCGGCACGGTCCGCTGAGGAGCTCGGCAACCGCGCACGCTCGTCGCGCAACGCCGATAGCTACTCCGACGGGTCGGGCAGCACCCGAAGGTGCCCTCGTCGGCGGCCGTTGGTGGCCGGGCGGGGTGCGGCGGACGTCATCACTCCGGCGGCCGGCGCCTCGGCCGGTGCGCCGGTCAACTGACCCGCGGCCTCGTGGAACCCGTTGACTGTGCCGCCAACTGCGGCGACGTCGCGTCCCTCGCGCACGGCTTCGGCCAGCGCGATCAAGTCGTCTTCGTCGGGGTTGGTGGCCAACGGGCCGGCGTGCCGGACCAGCTCCCACCCGCGCGGGGCGGTGATGCGTCCGGCGTGGCTGACGCACAGGTCCCAGGAGTGGGGTTCGCTGGCGATGGCCAGCGGGCCCACGACCGCGGTGGAGTCCGAGTACACGAAGGTCAACGTCGCGACGGCATAATGCGGACACCCTGGCCGGCAGCAGCGACGAGGAACGTTCACGATCGAGAGGTTATCGTGCGAAAACGGTCACGCGGCGGCGGACACGCGCATTCCATGGGGGCAGGATGCCCAACCGTTACCATCGCCGAGTGAGCGATTCGCGCAGCTCCCCGCGCGGCCGCCGCCCGGCGGGCAAAAGGGTCTCGCGCCGCGGCCGCGACATGCGCGGACCCCTGCTGCCGCCGACGGTGCCGGGCTGGCGCAGCCGCGCCGAGCGTTTCGACATGGCCGTCCTGGAGGCCTATGAGCCGATCGAGCGGCGCTGGCAGGAGCGGCTGTCCGGACTCGACGTCGCCGTAGACGAGATCCCCCGCATCTCGGCCAAGGATCCGGGCAACGTGCAGTGGCCGCCGGAGGTGGTCGCCGACGGGCCGATCGCGCTGGCCCGTTTGATCGCCGCGGGCGTCGACGTGCGCGGCAGCGCCACCCGTGCGCGAGTTGTGTTGTTTCGCAAGCCGATCGAGCGACGAGCCAAAGACACCGTCGAACTGGCTGAATTGCTGCATGAAATCCTGGTGGCCCAAGTGGCCACTTACCTGGACGTCGAACCGTCGGTGATCGATCCGACGATAGAAGACGAATAGCGGACGACCGCGAACTCAGCCGAAGCCGGGCTCAGCGGGTCATCCGCTATTCGACAACCCCTGTATGTCAGACGATTCCGCGCTTGAGGCGACGACGCTCACGCTCGGAAAGCCCACCCCAGATACCGAAACGCTCGTCATGGCCCAACGCGTACTCCAGGCATTCACTCCGTACCTCGCAGCCAAGGCAGATCTTCTTGGCCTCTCGAGTGGAGCCGCCCTTCTCGGGGAAGAACGCTTCCGGATCTGTTTGAGCGCACAACGCACGGTCTTGCCACTGATCGGTTGCTTCCTCGATTGCCTCGAATTCGTCTTCGAAAGCGTCGGGAACCAAACTCAAATGGGGCCTTTGGGATACCCCTGTCAACGGCAGACCGGGAGCGGTGTGCGGTGTTCCTCCCATTAGCCCCCGAAGGTGTTCATAGGACATGCTCCGCCTCCTCACCTGGTTTCGTAGATCACACGAATGTCACCACTGTTTTGATGTCGGTCATCCCGATTCGAACATTTGATCGAATCTCGGTCTGCGACACCGAATCCGGCCGGCCAACCGAAATGACACTGCTGTGATTACACACGGGTAAGAGTCGATTCGCAAGCGATTGGGCAGATTTCCATATCATCTCGTGACCAATTTTTTGCGGCACTGAGGCCTATGGGGCGTGGCGAGTCGGTCACACCAGTCACACAAGGCATTCCGGCACCATGCCCGCGTGTCGGCCCACCGACTCGTCTGGGCGTCCAGCCACCGGCCGCGCGTACTGTCGTGCGGTGTGAAGGTGACGGTTTTGGTCGGCGGGGTGGGCGGCGCGCGCTTCCTGCTCGGCGTGCAGCAGCTACTCGGTCTCGGCCAATTCGCCTCCCGCTCTGCGAATGACGGTGATCACGAGTTGACGGCAGTCGTCAACATCGGCGACGACGCCTGGATGCACGGCGTGCGCATCTGTCCCGACCTGGACACCTGTATGTACACCCTGGGCGGCGGAGTGGATCCCGAGCGCGGCTGGGGCCATCGGGGTGAAACCTGGCACGCCAAAGAAGAACTCACGGCCTACGGCGTACAGCCGGACTGGTTTCAGCTCGGCGATCGGGACCTGGCCACCCACCTGGTGCGCAGCCAGATGCTGCGCGCCGGTTACCCACTGTCGCAGGTGACCGCGGCGTTGTGTGATCGGTGGCAACCCGGTGCCCGGCTGCTACCCGCCAGCGACGACCGCTGCGAAACACACGTTGTGATCACCGATCCCGACGACGGCAGTCGACGCGCCATACATTTCCAGGAGTGGTGGGTACGCTACCGCGCGCAACTGCCCACCCACAGCTTCGCCTTCGTGGGTGCCGAAAAGGCAAATGCCACAACCGAAGCCACCGATGCCATTGCCGACGCCGACGTCGTCTTGATCGCGCCGTCGAATCCGGTGGTCAGTGTCGGGGCCATCCTGGCGGTACCCGGGATCCGCTCGGCACTGCGGTCGACCGGCGCACCGGTGGTCGGCTACTCCCCGATCATCGACGGAAAGCCGTTGCGCGGGATGGCCGATGAGTGCCTGAAGGTCATCGGTGTGGATTCCACCGCGGAGGCGGTCGGCCGGTATCACGGTGCACGGGCGGGAACCGGCATCCTGGACTGCTGGTTGATTCACGACGGCGACCACGCCGACATCGACGGCATCGCGGTGCGATCGGTGCCGTTGCTGATGACCGACCCCCCGACGACGGCAGCGATGGTCAGGGCCGGGCTGGATCTGGCGGGGGTGGTCGCATGACCGAACACGGCACCGCGTCGCCGATCGAGATCCTGCCGGTCACGGGGCTTCCCGAATTCCGGCCGGGTGACGACCTCGGCGCCGCACTGGCGACGGCCGCACCCTGGCTGCGCGACGGCGACGTGCTGGTCGTCACCAGCAAGGTGCTGTCCAAATGCGAAGGCCGGCTGGTGCCCGCGCCGCTGGATCCCGAAGAGCGCGACACGTTGCGCCGAAAGCTGGTCGACGCAGAATCCGTGCGGGTGCTGGCCCGCAAGGGCAGGACGCTGATCACCGAGAACGGGCTGGGCGTCGTACAGGCCGCCTCCGGCGTCGACGGCTCCAACATCGGCACCGACGAGTTGGCTTTGCTGCCAGTCGATCCCGACGGCAGTGCCGCAGCCCTGCGAGCCGGCTTGCGGGAGAGCCTCGGCGTCACCGTCGGCGTCGTCATCACCGACACGATGGGCCGGGCCTGGCGCAACGGCCAGACCGATGCCGCGGTGGGCTCGGCCGGCGTCTCGGTGCTGCACGGCTACGCCGGCGCGGTCGACCGTCACGGCAACGAACTGTTGGTCACCGAGGTCGCCGTCGCCGACGAGATCGCCGCGGCGGCCGACCTGGTCAAGGGCAAGCTGACCTCGATCCCGGTGGCCGTGGTGCGCGGGCTGCCCTCCGGCGTGGTGACCGAGACCGAGGCCACCGCAAGGCATCTCGTCCGATCGGGCACCGACGATCTGTTCTGGCTGGGCACCGCGGAGGCCCTGGAGCTGGGCCGCCGGCAGGCCCAGTTGTTGCGCCGTTCGGTGCGACAGTTCGCCGACGAGCCGGTGCCACCCCAGCTCGTCCAGGAGGCGGTCGCCGAGGCCCTCACCGCGCCCGCACCGCACCACACCCGTCCCGTGCGCTTCGTCTGGCTGCAGACCCGGGCCATCCGTGACCGTCTGCTCGAGCGGATGCGGGACAAGTGGCGTGCGGATCTGACCGGCGACGGCAAGCCGGCCGACGCGGTGGAGCGTCGCGTGGCGCGCGGCCAGATCCTCTACGACGCACCCGAAGTCGTGATCCCGTTTCTGGTGCCTGATGGCGCGCACAGCTATCCGGACGCGGCGCGGACCGACGCCGAGCACACCATGTTCACCGTGGCCGTCGGCGCCGCCGTGCAGGCGCTGCTCGTGGCGCTCGCGGTCCGCGAGGTGGGCAGCTGCTGGATCGGATCGACGATCTTCGTCGCGGATCTGGTTCGCGCCGAACTGGATCTGCCTGCGGACTGGGAACCGTTGGGCGCCATCGCGATCGGCTACCCGCTCGAGCAATCGGAGCCGCGCGACCCGGTGCCGGCCAGCGATCTGCTGGTACGCAAGTGAGCGTTCGTACGTCGGCGATTTCATTGCTGTCCGGGTGGCAGCCACCGGATCGCTCACAGGATTCGTTGCGCAACGCGGTGCTGGCGTTTCTGGACGCCCGCGAAGACGCGTGCCGGCGGGACTGCGTACCCGGGCACATCACCGCGTCGACGCTGGTGCTCGACGACACCGGTGGCCGTGTCTTGCTGACGTTGCATCCCCGGCTTGGCCGTTGGGTCCAATTGGGCGGGCATTGCGAGGATTACGACGCCGACATCTTCGCTGCGGCGATGCGCGAGGCCACCGAGGAATCCGGCGTGGACGATCTGCGACTCTCCCCCGACCTGGTCGCCATCAATGTCCACGCGCTCACCTGCTCGCTGGGGGTGCCCACCCGACACCTCGACCTGCAGTTCGTGGCCCACGCCCCTGCCGGAGCGCAGATCGAGATCAGCGAGGAGTCCGATGATCTGCGGTGGTGGCCGATCGGCGCGTTGCCCGAGGGCGTCGACGAAGGTCTGGGCTACCTGGTGCAGCGGGCCGCCGGCCGAAGCCGGGGCTAGCGGTTCAGACGTCGCTGGAGTAGCGGATCCCACCGTCGGGGATCTGGACGCCGGGCCATACCCGCGCCCCACGCAACAGTTCGCAGCGCGCTCCGATATCGGCGCCGTCGCCGATCACACCGTCGCGTATCAACGCTCGCGGGCCGATGCGCGCACCGAACCCGATGATCGACCGCTCGATCACGCTGCCCGCCTCGATCCGCACGCCGTCGAAGACGACCGCGCCGTCAAGCCTTGCGCCAGGGCCGATCTCGGCACCACGCCCGACGACAGTGCCGCCGATCAGCAGCGCACCCGGTGAAACCGCGGCGCCGTCGTGCACCAGCTGCTCACCACGATGTCCGCCCAGCGCCGGCGACGGCGCGATGCCGCGCACCAAGTCGGCCGAGCCGCGGACAAAGTCCTCCGGGGTGCCCATGTCACGCCAATAGCTGGTGTCGACGTAGCCGCACACGTTGACCCCGTCGGCCAGCAGCGCGGGAAACACCTCCCGCTCGACCGACACCTCGCGCCCGCGCGGGATCCGGTCGATCGTCTCGCGGGAGAACACGTAACAACCGGCGTTGATCTGATCGGTCGGCGGATCCGCCGTCTTCTCCAAAAATGCTGTGACGCGGCCATTTTCGGTCGGGACGCACCCGAACGCCCGCGGGTCGCCGACCCGGACCAGGTGCAGCGTCAGGTCGGCCTGCTGCTCGTGGTGGTAATCCAGCATCTGGCCCAGATCGGCCCCGGACAACACGTCACCGTTGAACACCATCACCGTGTCATGCCGCAAGCGGTCTACGACATTGGCGATTCCGCCGCCGGTGCCCAGCGGGCTCTGCTCGGTCACGTAGTCGATTTGCAGTCCGAGTTTCGATCCGTCGCCGAACTCTGCCTCGAAAACTGTTGGTTTGTACGATGTTCCGAGTATCACGTGCTCGATGCCGGCCGCGGCGATCCTCGACAGCAGATGGGTGAGGAACGGCAGCCCGGCGGTCGGCAGCATCGGCTTGGGCGCGGACAATGTCAGCGGGCGCAGCCGGGTGCCTTTGCCGCCGACCAGGACGACCGCGTCAACCTGCTTACTCATCGGCGCCGCTCCTCCTCATCGCCGCGCTCTGCATCGTCGCCGGCGCTTTGCTCATCATCGCCGCCGATCCGCCGAGTTACGCACCATCAACCGCGACCGCACCGCCAGGCCGGCCCGAAAGCCCCAACGCAGCGGCGCTCGCCACGGTCCAGAATGCCGGTCGGCGAGGTAGATATAGGTGCTTTTGTGATGCGCGGCCAGATTGCGCGACGACTCGCGCGCGGTCGCGTGTCCCTTGTGGTGCAGCACCTCGGCGGTCGGCACGTAGACGTTCAGCCAACCGGCGCGGCTCAGTCGGTCGCCGAGGTCGACGTCTTCCATGTACATGAAGTAGCGCTCGTCGAAGCCGCCGATCTGCTCGAAAGCGGCACGTCGCACCAGCAGGCATGACCCGGAGAGCCAACCGACCGGTCGCTCGCTGGGCTCCAGCCTTTCCTGCCGGTAGGCCACCGACCAGGGGTTCTTCTTCCACAGCTGGCCCAGGACCGCGTGCATTCCGCCGCGGATCAGGCTGGGCAGCTGGCGCGCCGACGGGTAAACCGACCCGTCGGGGTCGTGGATCAGCGGGCCAAGAGCGCCCGCGCGGGGCCAGCGGGCCGCGGCGGCAAGCAGCGCGTCGATGCTGCCCGGGCCCCACTGCACGTCCGGGTTGGCCACGATGATCCACTCGTCGGCGACTCCCTCGTGCTCGTCGAGCAGCGCGATCGCGCGATTGACCGCGGTGCCGTAGCCCAAGTTGGAGCCGGTGGAGTACAGCCGCACCCCCGGGTAACGCTCCACTGCGGCCTGGGGTGTCCCGTCGGTGGACCCGTTGTCGGCCATCAGGACGCTGACAGGCCGCTCGGTCGCGTGCGACAGCGAGGCCAGGAAACGGTCCAGGTGCACGCCCGGCGAATAGGTCACCGTGACCACGGGCAGGACGTCACTCACGGGTTGAGGGTAACGGTCGAGGTTGGGCAGGCTCTTCAGGAGGGAACGGAGAGCGCGTGGGCGAGCGCATCCCGCCACGGCCGCAGCGCCGACAGGCCGGCGTCGTGCGACTGCCGACCGGACAGCGCCGAATACACCGGCCGCGGCGCCGGTCGGGGGTTGTGGTCGCTGCTCACCGGCCGCACCCGCTCGGGGTCGGCGCCGAGGATCTCGAACACCGCCCGGGCCTGCCCGTAGCGGGTCACCTCACCCTGATTGGCGGCGTGGACGATGCCGTTGGGGGCGTCCACCCGCCCGTCGGCCACCTCGAGCAACGCGCCGACCAGGTCTCCGGTGTAGGTGGGCGAGCCGGTCTGGTCGTCGACCATGTCGACCACGCCGTCACCAACCGCCAGCCGGCGCATCGCGGCGACGAAGTCCTTGCCGTCACCGCCGGTGTACACCCACGCGGTGCGGACCACGAAGGCTCCCGGCAGCGCGTCGAGCACGGCCCGTTCGCCCGACAACTTGGTCTGCCCGTAGACACTCAGCGGCCGGGTCGCATCGTCCGGCTCGTAGGGGCGTGACGCCGAGCCGTCGAAGACGTAGTCGGTAGAGATGTGCACCAGCTGAGCTCCGGCCCGGTCGCAGGCTTGCGCGATATATCCGGGGCCGGCCGCGTTGATCGCATAGGCCCGGTCCGGGTCGCGTTCGGCGTCGTCGACGGCGGTGTACGCCGCACAGTTGATCACCACGTCGCCGGCCTGCACGATCTTGCCGGGGCGCTGTGGATCGGTGATATCCCACTGCGACGACGTCAGCGCCAGAACCTCGCGTCCCTGCCGGGTCGCTTCGGCCGCCAGGAAGGTCCCGACCTGACCTCCGGCGCCGGCGATCACAATTCTGTTCCCCACGAGCTACGAGTCTGGCACGCCGACGTCCGGCTACCCGAGTTACGGCTGTTACGCAAGTAATCTGTTGTGATGCCTGAGCAACGGGTGACCCGTGTGATTGCGACCGTGACGGCCGTGTTGGTCGTGCTCGTGACGGGGGTGGCGTGGAGCAAAGTCCGCTCCTTCGAGGACGGGATCTACCACGTCTTCGCACCCTCGCTGGGCCACGGCGGCGACGACGGCGCGCTCGACATCCTGCTGGTCGGCATGGACAGCCGTACCGACGCCCACGGCAACCCGCTCAGCCAAGAGGAACTCGCATCGCTGCGCGCGGGCGACGAGGTGGCCAGCAACACCGACACGATCATCCTGATCCGCATCCCCGACAACGGGAAGTCCGCGACTGCGATCTCGATTCCGCGCGACACCTACGTCTCCGCACCCAGCCTGGGCAAGACCAAGATCAACGGCGTCTACGGCCAGACCAAAGAAGAGAAGCGGGTCAGCCTGGTCGAATCGGGCGCCGCGCCGGACGAGGCCGAACGCGAAGGGACCGAGGCGGGCCGCGAAGCCCTGATCAAGACCGTTGCCGACCTCACCGGCGTCACCGTCGACCACTACGCAGAGATCGGGTTGCTCGGCTTCTCGCTGATCACCGACGCCCTCGGCGGCGTCAACGTCTGCCTCAAAGAGCCTGTCTTCGAACCGATGTCGGGGGCCGACTTTCCGGCCGGCCCGCAGAAACTCAACGGCCCCCAGGCGCTGAGCTTCGTCCGGCAGCGTCACGAACTCCCCCGCGGCGATCTCGACCGGGTGGTGCGTCAGCAGGTGGTGATGTCGTCTCTGGCCCACCAGGTGATCTCCGGTAAGACGCTGTCCAGCCCGGCGACGATGAATCGGCTGCAGGCCGCCATCCAGCGCTCGGTGGTGCTCTCCTCCGGCTGGGACATCATGGATTTCGTGAACCAGCTGCAGAAGCTGGCCGCCGGCCGGATCGCGTTCGCCACCATCCCGGTGCTCGACGAATCCGGTTGGAGTGACGACGGCATGCACAGCGTGGTGCGGGTCGACCCGCATCAGGTGCAGAGCTGGGTCGCCGGACTTCTGGAAGGTCAGGCCAAGGGCAAGACCGAGCAGCTCACCTACGCCCCGGACAAGACCAGCGCCAGCGTGCTGAACGACACCGACATCAACGGCCTCGCCTCCTCGGTGTCACAAGTGTTGAGCACCAAGGGTTTCGGCACCGGCAAGGTCGGCAACAACGACGCCGCACACGTGAAGAACACCCAGGTGCAGGCCGCGAGCGCCGATGACATGGGCGCCCAGGCCATCGCGAAGGAACTCGGCGGTCTGCCCGTCGTCGCGAACACCTCGGTCCCGCAGGGGTCGGTCCGGGTGGTGCTCAGCAGCGACTACACCGGCCCGGGTTCGGGCCTCAGCGACGGCGGCCCCAAGCTGGCGGCGGCATCGCACCCCGACTCCGCGGGGTCCGACACTCCCCCGCCGTCGCCGATCCTGACGGCCGGTTCCGATCACCCGGAGTGCGTCAACTGATCTCGTGCCGGCGACGATGGAGAGCGCGCAGCGCGATGAGGAGGAGTGGCACCTAGCTGATGTACTGAGGTGTGCCATCCACCAACCTCAGCGCAGCGATCCTGGATCCGTTGATGCGCGCCGACCCGGTCGGCCCGCGGATCACCTACTACGACGACGCCACCGGCGAGCGCATCGAGTTGTCCGCCGTCACGCTGTTCAACTGGGCGGCCAAGACCGGCAACCTGTTGCGCGACGAGTTCGGCGCCGGTCCGTCGAGTCGCGTGGCGGTGCTGCTGCCGGCGCACTGGCAGACGGCGGCGGTGCTGTTCGGGGCGTGGTGGATCGGTGCGGAAGTGCTGCTCGGCTCGGCCGTCGAGGCCGATATCGCGTTGTGCACCGCCGACCGACTCGACGAGGCCGACACCACCGGCGCCGGCGAGGTCGCAGTGCTGTCGCTCGACGCCTTCGGCCGATCGGTGCCTGATCTGCCGATCGGCGTGACCGACTACGCGACCGCGGTACGGGTGCACGGCGATCAGATCATCCCCGAGCCGAACCCGGGGCCGGCGTTCGACGGCAGATCGGCCGACCAGGTGCTGGATGCCTGCCAAAAGGCCGTGGCCGCACAGGGTTTGACGGGCAGCGATCGGGTGCTGTCGACGGCGTCCTGGGAGACGCCCGACGACGTGGTCGACGGGCTGCTCACCGTGCTGTCGGTCGGCGGATCGCTGGTCTACGTCGCCAACCCCGACCCGGCGGCGCTGGCCCGCAAGACCGAGACCGAGAAGGTCACCCGGAGTCTCTAGGTGTGCCTCGAGCGCCCGTCCAGCCGGGCGTCCACCACCTAGCGCCCGGCTGGCCGGGCACTCGGAACCGCGGCCGGCCGCGGCCCACCCGCCACGCCGCCGATACATGTTGATATCGCTATATGACGATGCTACGGTCGTCGGCAGGGCATAAACTCACGCTCTGAAAACAACGGGAGGACGTTCGCGATGGTGGTGTCAGGCCTATTCGGAAAAGCAGCGGGGACGGTGGTAACCGGCGTCGTGGGCGTGAGCGCCTACGAACTCCTGCGTAAAGCCCTGGCCAAGGCCCCACTGCACGAAGCTGCCGTCTCCGCGACGGAGTGGAGCCTGCGCGGCACCCGACGAGCCGAGGAAGCCGCCGAGTCCGCCCGGCTGAAGCTGGCCGACGTGGTGGCCGAGGCCCGCGAGCGCATCGGCGAAGAGGCCCAGCCTCCCGCCATCGGCGATCACGATCACGACCACGACCACTGATCGGCCCGCTGTGCTCGATGCTCCGCCTTCTCCCCATCGCGCCGTGCCGTCTGCGTCGTCTGCGGAGTTGACGACCGATCTACAAATCGTGTCCGACGCCGCCGGGCGCATGCGGGTCAAAGTGCCGTGGGTGCGCGGCAATACGCGGCGCGCGGTCGCGGTCGAAGAGGCCGTAGACCGCCAGCACGGCGTCCGGGCCGTGCACGCCTATCCGCACACCGGCTCCGTCGTCGTCTGGTATTCGCCCAAGCGCTGCGAGCGCCAGGACGTGTTGGCGGCCATCGCCGAGGCCGAACACGTTGGCGCGGAACTCATTCCGGCGCGGACACCGCGCTCCTCGGATATCCGCAACACCGAGGTGCTGCGGATGGTCATCGGTGGCGCCGCGCTGGCCCTGCTGGGCATTCGCCGCTACGCCTTCAACCGTCCCCCGCTGCTGGGCCCATCGGGCCAACTGGTCGCGACCGGCGCGACGCTGTTCATGGGCTACCCGTTCCTGCGCGGCGCACTGCGCTCGCTGCGGTCGGGCCGCGCGGGTACCGATGCGCTGGTGACCGCCGCAACCGTCGCCAGCCTGGTGCTGCGCGAGAACGTCGTCGCCCTCACCGTGCTGTGGCTGCTGAACATCGGTGAGTACCTGCAAGATCTGACCCTGCGCCGGACCCGGCGGGCCATCTCGGATCTGTTGCGGGGCACCGCGGACACAGCGTGGGTGCTGATCGCCGACGGCGAACAGCAGGGCACCGAGGTCCAGGTACCCGTCGACACGTTGCAGATCGGCGATGACGTCGTGGTGTACGACCACGTCGCGATCCCGGTCGACGGCGAAGTGGTCGACGGCGAGGCAGTGGTCGACCAGTCTGCGATCACCGGTGAGACCCTGCCGGTCAGCATCGTCGCCGGCTCCGCCGTGCACGCCGGATCGGTGGTGCTGCGCGGGAGGCTGGTCATCCGCGCCCGCGCGGTGGGCAACCAGACGACGATCGGGCGCATCATCTCCCGTGTCGAGGAGGCCCAGCACGACCGGGCGCCCATCCAGACCGTCGGGGAGAACTTCTCCCGCCGCTTCGTGCCGATCTCCTTCATCGTCTCCGCGGTGACACTCGCACTCACCGGGGATGTCCGGCGCGCGATGACCATGCTGCTGATCGCCTGCCCGTGCGCGGTCGGGCTGTCCACCCCGACGGTGATCAGCGCCGCGATCGGTAACGGCGCCCGCCGCGGCATCCTGATCAAAGGTGGCTCGCACCTCGAGCAGGCCGGCCGGGTCGACGCGATCGTCTTCGACAAGACCGGGACGCTGACGGTGGGCCGCCCTGTCGTCACGAACATCATTGCCCTGCACGATGATTGGCAGCCCGAGCAAGTATTGGCCTACGCGGCAAGCTCAGAGCTGCACTCCCGGCACCCGCTGGCCGAGGCGGTGATCCGCTCCACCGAAGAGCGCCGCATCACCATCCCGCCGCACGAGGAGTGCGAGGTGCTGGTCGGGCTGGGCATGCGGACCTGGGCCGACGGCCGGACGCTGCTGCTGGGCAGCCCGTCGCTGCTACGGGCCGAGAACGTCACGGTCTCCCAGGAGGCCGCCGACTGGGTCGACACGTTGCGCCGCCAGGCCGAGACCCCGCTGCTGCTCGCCGTCGACGAGACGCTGGTCGGGCTGATCAGCCTGCGCGACGAGGTGCGTAGCGAAGCGCCGGAGGTGCTCAAGCAGTTGCGCACCAACGGGATTCGCCGCATCGTGATGCTCACCGGCGATCACCCCGAGATCGCGGCGGTCGTCGCAGCCGAACTCGGCATCGACGAGTGGCGCGCCGAGGTGATGCCCGAGGACAAGCTCGAGGTGGTGCGCCAACTGCAGGACGAGGGCTACGTCGTCGGGATGGTCGGCGACGGCATCAACGACGCGCCGGCCCTGGCCGCGGCCGACATCGGCATCGCGATGGGCCTGGCCGGAACGGACGTTGCCGTCGAAACCGCGGACGTCGCACTGGCCAACGACGATCTGCGGCGCCTGCTCGACGTCGGTGACCTGGGCGCCCGTGCGGTCGAGGTGATCCGGCAGAACTACGGCATGTCGATCGCCGTCAACGCCGCCGGGTTGCTGATCGGCGCCGGCGGCGCCCTGTCACCGGTGCTCGCGGCGATCCTGCACAATGCGTCCTCGGTGGCTGTCGTCGCGAACAGTTCACGGTTGATTCGGTACCGCTTGGACTGAACGCCGCTGCGCCCGGCGTCGGCCTCGTACGATGTGCGCTACCGGCGAAAGGCTCGATCGGTGAAAGGACGTTGCTGCCGTGTCATCGACCCCGCTCGACCCCGTTGCCAGCGAACGGCTCTCGCACGCCGACAAGGTCTTCACCTCTGATCTGTCGGTCAACGAATTCGCTCTGCTGCACGGAGCCGGCTTCGAACCGCTCGACCTGGTGATGGGCGTCTCGGTCTACCACGTGGGCTACCAGTTCACCGGCATCCGGCAGCAATCCGAGCTGCCGGTGCTCACCGAGGCGACGTACCGGGCGCGCTGGAATGCGATGGCCCGCATGCAGGCCGAGGCCGACGCGCTGGGCGCCGACGGCGTCGTCGGCGTGCGGCTGGAATGGCGCCAGCACGGCGCCGAGGCCGAACACCTCGAGTTCATCGCGGTCGGAACCGCGGTGCGCTACGCGGCCAAGCCCGGGTCGTTCCGGCGTAGCAACGGCCAGGCTTTCTCCAGCCACCTGTCGGGCCAGGATCTGGCCACCCTGCTGCGGTCGGGCTGGGCGCCGGTGGCGTTCGTGATGGGCAACTGCGTGTTTCACATTGCCGCGCAAGGCTTTCTGCAGACCCTGCGCCAGATGGGCCGCAACACCGAGATGCCGCAGTGGACGCAAGGAAATTACGAAGCACGCGAATTGGCCATGTCGCGCATGCAAGGAGAAGCCGAGCGCGACGGCGCGCGGGGAGTCGTCGGCGTCCACTTCAACATCCAGAACTACGCCTGGGGCTATCACACGGTGGAGTTCTACGCCGCCGGGACGGCGGTGCGGCAAATCGGCACACCCGAGACCATCACGCCGCAGTTCGTGCTCGCCATGAACGACTGATGGTGGAATTCGACGCGCAGCGAGTGAGCGCTACGGTTGCCCGCGCGCTGACCGGGCCGGGTGGAATCGGTCTGGTGATCGACGTGTTCGCCGGATTGCCGGGCGTGACGCACACCCCCGCCCGGCGCGGGATGTTCAAGTCGCAGCCGGCACGGCTGCAGATCGGCGACTGGCGCTACGAGGTGACGGCCGACGGCCGCCTGCAGGCGGCACATGTGGTGGGCGGCGTCGTGATCGGCGAAGAAGTGTTGCTCGCCGAGGCGGTCGGCCCGCATCTGGCCCGTTCCCTCGGCCAATTGGCCGCCCGCCACGGTGCGACCGTCGTCCCCAACATCGACGCGGCGGTCGACGCCCTCAGCGCCGGCACGGGCTGATTCCCAGTTCGCCGAGATCGACGCCAGCGTCGACTTCCTCGGCGTGTCGGCACGCTCACGTCGATCTCGGCGCAAGCGACCGTGCGCTCGCCACATGCGACAATGCCCCGGCAATGCAATACCCAACCCGGGGCGGTCGACCCCGACAGTGCTGGCGGTCACGCCGTTTCTGGGTGGCGCTCACGGTGAGCGCATGGCTGCCGATGGCGGCCGCCGCCTGCGGCACCTCCCCGGAGCACAGCGCACTCCCGAACCGGGACTGCATCACCCAGTACCGGCCGGGCGTCGACTATTTCCCGGACAAGTCGACGGTTCTCGATGCCACCAACTTCAGCCTGGCTTATCACGACAGTTACCAGGTCCTGACCGTCAAAGAGCCCTATCCGCACGGTCACCCGGAGTCCTATGTGCTGGTGCGCTGTGGCGCGCCCATGCCAGAGATGACCGGTGATCTGGTTGGCGCACAGCGGATCACGACACCGGTCGTCAGCATGTACTCGGCGTCGATCACGCAGCTGGGTATGATCAGCGAGCTCGGCCGCACCGACATGGTCACCGGTGTCGCCGCCACTGCCGATGTGGTCAATCCCGAACTGCGGCAACGGATCAGCAGCGGCAAGACGGTCGGCTACGCACCCGGAAACCAGATCGACACCGAGAGTGTGGTCGCCGCCCATCCGGATGTGCTGGTGACCGCCGGCATCGACCAGCCGAGTTACCCCAAGCTGCGCGACGGCGGAGTGCCGGTGCTCGCTGATGCCGAGTGGCTGGAGGCGACCCCGCTGGGGCGGGCGGAGTGGATCAAAGTGCTGGCCGCGCTGACCGGGACCGAGAAGAAAGCCGGACAGGTCTACTCCCGGCTCCGCGACGACTACGCCGCGGTGGCCCGCAGATCCGCCGGCGCGCGACCGGTCGAAGTACTGCCCGGCGGCATGTATCAGGGTGTCTGGTTCATGCCGTCAGGTGGCGACTACGCCGGGCGCCTCATCGTGGATGCCGGCGGCAGCTACCCGTGGTCGGGCGACGCCGGCAGCGGGTCGCTGCAGCTGAATTTCGAGTCCGTGTACGCCAAAGCCGGGCAGGCCCCGCTGTGGCTGGTCGCCGACGACTGGAAGACCACCGGCGACGCGCTGGCCGCCGACTCCCGGTACGGCGAACTCGCCGCGGTCCGAAGCGGTCAGGTCTGGTCGGCGACCAAGGCGGGCAACGACTATTGGGAGCGCGGCCCGGCGCGGCCCGATCTGGTGCTCGGCGATCTGGTGGCGATCCTGCACCCCGACCTCGAGCCGCGTCACGAGTTCAGCTTCTACCGCAAGCTCGCACGCCCATGACGGCCGTGGCATCGTCGATCTCGTTGCGGCTCAACCGAACCGCGGTGGTCCTGACGGCACTGGCCGTCGCGGTGGTACTGCTGACCGTGCTGGGAATCGCGCTGGGCCCGGTGCGGGTGCCGCTGCTCGACACTGCCCGCATCCTGGTCGGCGCCCAGCCTTCGGATGCCCGGTGGCAGGTGATCGTGCACGGCCTCCGGTTGCCCCGCGTGCTCACCGCGATTGCTGCCGGTGCGGGCCTCGGCGTCGCCGGTCTGCAGATGCAGACGCTGTTCCGCAACAGCCTGGCCGACCCCTACGTACTGGGCGTCAGTTCGGGCGCCGGACTGGGTGTCGCGGTCGTGGTGATCGCTACCGGGTCCGGCTTCACCGCGGGCCTGACCAACGACCGGATCGGTGTGACCGTCGCGGCCGCGGTGGGCGCCGCGGCCGTGCTCGCGGTCGTGCTGACACTGGCCCAGTGGGTGCGCTCGCCGGCGACCCTGCTGCTGATCGGGGTGATGGTGAGCGCCGCCACCACCGCCGTGGTCAGCGTGCTGCTGGTCTACGCCGACCCGCTGCGGGTCCAGCAGTACCTGATGTGGGGGCTGGGCAGTTTCGCCGGCACCACCTGGGGTGACCTTCGGCTCATGCTGCCGGTCGTCGTGGCCGGGGTGGCCGCGGCCGCATTCACGCTGCGCGCACTGAACGCCCTGCTGCTCGGCGAAAACTACGCCCGCACAATGGGAATCGACGTCCGCCGGGCCCGGCTGATCACTCTCGCCTCGGCGTCGTTGCTGACCGGGGCCACCACGGCGCTCTGCGGACCGATCGCCTTCCTCGGGCTCGCGGTGCCGCACCTGACCCGCCTCGCGCTCGGCACCTCCGACCACCGGGCGGTGTTGCCGACGGCGGTGCTGATGGGTTCGGCGATCGCGCTGGCCTGCGGCATCGTCAGCCAGGTGCCGGGCAGTGACGCGGTCCTGCCGGTCAACGCGGTGACCGCGCTGATCGGGGCGCCGATCGTGGTCGCGGTATTGGTCCGTAGCCGGCGCGGGCTGGGGATGCCGCAATGAGCGTGCTGGAGTTGCGCGATCTGACGATCGGCTATCGCCGCAGGCGACGGGCCACCGTCGTCGCCGCGGGGTTGTCGGCGGTGGCAGGCCGCGGCGAGCTCACCGTGTTGCTCGGCCCCAACGGGTGCGGAAAGTCGACGCTGATCCGCACGATGTGCGGACTGCAGCCCGCACTGGGCGGGCAGGTGTCGCTGGACGGGACGGACCTGGCCGGGGTCGCGGCCGACCGGTTGGCCCGCCGGGTGGCGGTCGTGCTCACCGACCCGGTGGACCCCGGGCTGCTGTCGGCCCGCGAACTGGCCGCGCTGGGCCGGATCCCGTATCTCGGTGTGACGGGCCGACTCTCGCGCGACGACCACGACATCGTCGAGCAGGCTCTGGCGGCGGTCGGCGCCGGTCACCTCGCCGACCGCCCAGCCGCCGACCTGTCCGACGGCGAGCGGCAGCGCGTGCTGACCGCCCGCGCGCTGGCCCAGCAGCCGGACGTGCTGGTGCTCGACGAGCCGACCGCGTTCCTGGACGTGCCGTCGCGCGTCGGCTTGATCGCGATGTTGCGCCGGCTGGCCCGCGAACAGGGGCTGACGATCGTGCTGTCCACCCACGACCTCGAGCTGGCGCTGCGTGAGGCCGATCGGGCCTGGCTACTCGGATGCGACGGCACCCTGGTCGACACCACGCCCGGCCGGCTGACCAGCGACGGGCAGCTGAATGCCGTATTCGGTTGCGAAATCACCCCTTCCAGCGACCCGGCGGCGGTCACCGCGCTGGCCGAGCTGAGCGACGTCAGCGGGTATTTCGCGCTGGGCACCGGACCATTGGCCAGTGGCTGGCGGCCGGTCCGACAGCTCTACGACGACACCGCGCTGCTGGGCGAGGTGGTCGGCCGCGTCGCAGCCCGAATGCGGGTCACCGAGCAGCGGGTCGCGGCGTCGACGTTTTTCCTGGGCTTCGCCGCGCGGCTGTGGTCGATCGGCCTGGGCGCGGTCGCGGGCTACCAGCTACTCGTCGACCTGCCGCCTGACCGGCTGTTGTACCGGCAGAGCGAGGGCCAGATCGCGTTACACCTCGAGCGTCCGGCGACTCAGCAGCGCGACGACCTGCACACCGCGCTGGCCGACCTGGTGCTCGACCGGCACCTCGAACCGCTGGCGGCCGCGCTGCGGCGACTCGGCCCGATCTCGCGGGGATTGTTCCACGGCAACGCAGCCTCGGCGCTCCTCGGCGCCGCGCGGGTCTTCGATTCCGATCGCGCGACCACGTCGGGATGGCAACTGGCCCGCCGCATCTGCGACGAAAGGTTGAGCGCAGCAGTCTCTTTTGCCGATAACGGCTACCGCCGCACCAGCTGCTGCTTGTATTACCGCACGCCCGGAGGCGGGCTGTGTGGCGACTGCGCCCTCGATCGGGTGCCGGAAAGGTGTTGAGTTGATCGACTTCAGTCCCGCGGTCCAGACCACCGAAGACAATGGCCGCGAGCAGGTCTGGCCGCTGCCCACCGACGAGGAGAATCTGCTCAGCCTGCTCACGTTGTGCTTCGAAGAGTATTGGGACGACATCTGGTTCGGCGTCCTGGTCGAGGGCGCCGCCTGGGAGGTCGCTGCCCCCAACCCACCCAAGCGGATCTCGATGTACGACGGGTACGCGACGATCGACTTCGGCCGCTGGCACTTTCACCTGTGCATCGGCGAACACAAGGACAGCGGTCCCGAGCTCGGCCGGATCCGTCGCTGCGCCCGCGCCGAGTTGTACCGCCGCATCGGCAGCGACGGGGCGCCCACCTCCTGGGGGGTGCGCCTGTTCAACGGCCGTGACGACCAGTTGATGACGTTGATGCTGCCCGGCCCGTTTTTGACCAACACCCAGCAGATGCGCGACGAGCCCGACTGGACGCAGCTAGAGCTGTGGGATCGCCTGCGGGCGAAGTTCCTGGGCTTGGAACCCGATCCACTTGACCGCTCCGGCAAGGGATTTCGGCACGGCTGAGAACGTCAGCAGCAGTCTTCGCCGCGCCAGGACTTGACGCCCTGCCAGATCGCCGTCGCGGCGATACCGAGACCGATCGCCGGGTCGAACCACCAGACGCCCGGCCAGATCGCCGCCACCGCCAGACCGACCAGGACGGCGGCGGCTTGGGCGCCGCACAGGTAGTTCTGGGTGCCCTCGCCCGCGGTGGCCGCCGAGCCCAGCCGCTCGGCCAGCGAATGCTTGGCCCGGCCCAGGATCGGCATCAGCACCAGCGAGGCAGCGGTCAACACGATGCCGACGACCGAGGTCTCGGCGTCGTGCCGCTCGAGGATGTGGTGGACGGACTCCGCGGCGATGTAGGGCGCGGTCAGCCAGAACGACCAGGCGACGCCGACTTGGGCGCGGCGCTCGGCGGTCGCCGAAGCCGTCCTCGACCCGGAGAACCGCCAGGCCACCATCGCGCTGGCCAGCGCTTCGGGCAGGCTGCCCAGCGCCCAACCCGTCAACGCGATCGAGCCGACCGACAGGCCCTGCCACAGCCCGACCACGCCTTCGGTGAGCATCGCGACCATGCTCACCCAGGCCAGCCGGTAGGCCCATTGCGCGCCGCGCCGCCACCGGGAGTCGTGCGTCGGTCCGTGTCCGTGCCCGGTCTCGGCGCAGCAGGCGTCGACCACCAGGCCGGCCTGATCGCTCGTCGGACGGGATTCGGTCACCCAGCGATGTTAGGTCAACGCGCGCCGGGGGCGAACCAGCCTGGCCGTCAAGAAGGCGGTAAGGGTCGCTTCAGGGTGCAGACGATGCTCCACTCGAAGTAGAACTCGCCGCCCTTGTCATAGCCGGCGAAGTGGTGCGAAACCTGGACCCGCTGCACCGAGGAGTTCACCACCTCCCAGCCTTCGGACCCGTGGGCGTTGAGAGCGCGGTCGGCCTCGTCGATGACGACCTGCAGGGTCGCGTTCGTGACGCTGATGAATGTGGTCTCCCAGCGCGGCGCGGACCAGGTGCCGGCGGACAACCCCGACGGGGGCACGGGTGAAGGAGCACTCATAACGCGGTACCTTATGCGGCCCCGGTCCCGGAAGAGTGAATGGCAATTGGCCGCTGCGTTAAGTGATGTCGCTGAATTGCGGCCTCCCGTCGCAAGGTAACTCCCAGCATCGGCTGGCTACCCTGGCAGACATGGCACGTGCGGAGAACGACACCTGGGATCTGGCCACGAGCGTGGGCGCCACCGCCACGATGGTCGCCGCGGGCAGGGGTAGAGCCACCCGGGCGGGGCTGATCGACGATCCGTTTGCCGAGCCGCTGGTTCGCGCGGTCGGCGTCGACTTCTTCACCCGCTGGGCGACTGGTGAGATCAGTGGCGACGAGGTCGACATCCCGGGCCACCCGTGGGGCATGCAGCCGATGACCGACCTGCTGGCGGTGCGTACCCGGCTGATCGACCAGTTCATCACCGACGCGACGACATCCGGCATCCGCCAGGTCGTCATCCTGGCTTCCGGCCTCGACGCCCGGGGCTACCGGTTGTCCTGGCCCGCGCAGACGGTGGTGTTCGAGATCGATCAGCAGCAGGTGACGGATTTCAAGACCGCGACGCTGGCCGCGGCCGGCGCCCAGCCGACGGTGGATCTGCGCGCGGTGCCGATCGATCTGCGCGACGATTGGCCGGCGGCGCTGGCGCAGGCGGGGTTCGACGCCCAGCTGCCCACCGTATGGGTCGCCGAGGGCCTGTTGGCGTTCCTGCCGCCCGAGGCCCAGGATCGATTGCTGGACAACATCACCGAGCACAGCGCACCGGGCAGCCGACTGGTCGTCGAGATCTTTCTGAGTTCGCCGGAGTCGCTGGAAGTCATGCACGCGTCGTCGGAGAAGTGGTACCAGCACGGCCTCGACGCTCGCCTCGACGACCTCTGGTACAGCGGCGAACGTCACGACGTGGCGCCCTACCTGGACGAACGCGGCTGGCAGACCACGAGGCACCGGTCCAGCCGGCTACTGGCCGATGCCGGACTGCCCGCGCCGCAGCGCAATGACGACCAGACCGAAAACTATTACTGCACAGCGCAACTCGTCGCCAGCTAACGCGCCAGCCGGCACTGCCAGAAGCCGACGTCGTGCCAGGCGTCGTGTTTGAACCCCGCCTCGTGAAGATGGCCGACGTGCTCGAAGCCGTGCCGCTCGTGCAATCGCACACTCGGATCGTTCGGCAACGCGATCACCGCGACAGCACTGTGAAATCCGTTGCGGCGCAGTTGGTCCAGTAACTCGGTGTAGAGCGCGTCGCCAACCCCGAGACGATGCGCCGACTCATCGATGTAGACGGTGACTTCGGCGGTCCACTGGTAGGCCGCGCGTTCGTTCCATGGGCCCGCGTAGGCCGCTCCGATGACGCGGTCGTCGATCTCGGCCACCAGCCACGGGAACCGCCGGTGCAGTTTCTCCCATGTCGCGCGCACCTCGTCGAGGCTTTGCGGCTCGGTCCGGAAATTAAACACCGACCGCTCGATGTAGTGGTTGACGATCTCACGGACGCGCACCAGATCGTCGGCGGTGGCGAGCCGGATCCGGGGCGAGCTCACGTCGCCGGCGACCGGTACCCGTCGATGTTCTTGTCCTCGATCGAGCGAGCCAGCAGTTCACCCTTTGCCGTCAGCGCCAACCACACCGAGTACATCCACTTCTCGGGATCGTCGTAGCGCTTGATGTAGGCGTGCGAGATCTTGTGCAGCGAATGCTCGAGCGAATGATGCCAGGCGGCAAACCGTCTCGACTTGCCCGTGGGCTCGCCGAGGCGGAACAGCCCCTCGCCGACCCATTCGCGGATCGCGTCCAGGGCCTCGGCCTGCACGTCGTGCGGCGAGGCGGACGAATGGTGATGCTTGACAAGCCAATCGACCGCGTTGAGATCGACCGGGCCGCTGAGCGCGTCCAGCAACAGCTGATTGCGCACGGCCTCGCGCGGATTGCCCGTCATGCGGTCACCGTACAGTTCGGATTCGCTCCCCGGGAACCGATGTGAATGACGCGCCGACGGTTCGAAAGCGACGTTTGACCTGGTGTGGCAAAATTCTTCCGTTAGGCGATGACGACAGAGGAAGCCGGTGCGAATCCGGCGCGGTCCCGCCACTGTCATCGGGGAGCGACCCTCACCAGCCACGGCCACGGTCGGAAGGCGAGGCAAGCAGCGATCCGAGAGCCAGGAGACTCACGTCATCGCGTCCTGCAACACGGGGCGGTCGACCCCGGGAGCGAGAGTCCCTCATGGCGCTGCGTGCGTTGTCGTTTCAAGTTTCCGACGGCCGGCCGTGACCGCGCCGATCTGGATCGCCTCACCCCCGGAAGTGCATTCGACGCTGCTGAGCAGCGGCCCGGGGCCGGGATCGCTGCTGGCGGCCGCGTCGGCCTGGACCGGCCTGAGCACTGAATACTCCGAGGCCGCGGACGAATTGACCGCGGCGCTGGGTGCGGCGCAGGCCGGATGGGAAGGCCCGAGTGCGGAAAGCTACGCGGCCGCGCATGCGCCATATCTGGAGTGGCTGCTGCAACAGAGCGCGAACAGCGCCGCGATGGCCGCCGAGCAGGAGACCGCGGCCGCGGCCTACACCGCGGCGCTGGCCGCCATGCCCACCCTCGGTGAACTGGCGGCCAATCACGCCACCCACGCGGTGCTGACGGCGACGAATTTCTTTGGCATCAACACCATCCCGATCGCGCTCACCGAGGCCGACTACGCCCGGATGTGGGTGCAGGCCGCCACCGTGATGGGCACGTACGAGGGCGTTGCGGGAGCGAGTGTCGCCGCCGCACCGCCGGCACAGCCGGCGCCGACGATCGTCAAGGCCGCGGCGGCCACCGACCCGACGGCGCCGCCCGCCTGGTTCGAGCAACTGCAGAGCTATCTGGAAGGCCTGTTCCCACAGCCGCCCTACCCGAACACCGGCGACTTCCCGCTCTATCAGCAGCTTTTGGACTTCTTCAATCAGATCGGCTACACCGGCGTCAACGACCCGATCGGGGCGTGGTTACAGGGTCTGGACCCGTCGTGGTTGCCGCCGATCGGGGTGCCCGGGTCGTGGCTGGCCTACACCGGAAACCCGCTGAGTTACCTCAACCCGTTCAGCCTCGCCTATGTGCTGTCGGTGCCGCTCGACCCCGGGTCCTACATCGCCTTCACCGGCATGGTCATCGTCGACGACCTGCTGGCCATCGTCTACACCGCCGCGGTCAACCCGCAGGCCCTGATCCTGGTGGTTCCGCTGGCCCTGGTGGAGATCGTCGGGTCCACCATCGGCAACACCATCCAGGTGCTGCATTACATCCTGGAGCCGCTGCTCTTGACGCTGCCCGCCCTGCTGCCGCTGGCGACGGCGTCGCTGCTGCCGTTGGCCGCCGCACCGCTGGGCGCGGCCGGTCTGGCGGGCCTGGCGGGCCTGGCCGGGCTGGCGCCGGCCACGGTCGTGCCGGCGCTGACCCCGGCGGTCGCGCTGGCTCCCCCTCCGCCGCCGACCCCGGCACCCGCCCCGCTGACGCCGACGCCGGCACCGGTGACGCTGGCCCATGCCCCGGCGGCACCCGCGCCTCCTCCCCCGCCGCCCACCCCGGCGGGACCGCCGGTGGCGGTGACGATGCCGGGATACATGTACATGGTCGGCGACCTGGGTCTGGGTGCCCAGCGCGCGGCCGGGGCCACCAAACGCGGCCGAAACGCGGCGGCCGACGTCGCCGAAATTCCTTTGGCGGCAACGGCCGTCGACGAGCCGCAGCCGGTGCGGCGGCGACGCCGCGCACAGGCCACCATGATCGGGCGTGGCTACGAATACATGGACTTGGAGCCCGACGTGACGGCCTCGGATCTCGACGGCGGTCGTCTCGGGTTCGCCGGTAGCGCGGCGCGTGCGGGCAGTGCCGAACCGGCCGGGCTGGCCACGTTGACCCGCGACCAGTTCGGCGCCGACTCGACCGTCCCGATGCTGCCGGGCACCTGGGACCCCGAGCTGGACTGAGACCGAATCGCGTCCGGTCGCTGTAGCGTGCCCTCATGGTGGATTTTGCGCTGCGCTCGTGCGGACTGCGCGGACACGCGACATTTGCTCCTGATGAGCAGAATCTTCGCGAGCGTCTGACGGTCCAGACCCCCGCCGGTGAGGCTTGGCGCTGCCTGCGCTGCGAGACATTCGTGGTCGGCCCGCCGCGCACCCGTGGCCCGGCGAACACCGCGCCGGAGATTCCGCGCGGCCGGTTCCTGCGGGACCGCACCCTGATGCGCCTGCTCGCTGTCGAGCGGGCGTTCCGTGGCGTCATGTTCCTTCTCGTTGCGGGCGGGGTGCTCAAGTTCAGCGGCTCACGCGAACGACTCCAGCACGCGTTGGATCGCGAGATTCCGTTGCTGAAGCCGCTGGCCAACCAGATCGGCTGGGACCCGGAGCATTCCAAGCTGGTCCACCAGATCGGGAACGCCTTCGCGCTGTCGTCCTCGACGCTGCAGTGGATCGCGATCGGCCTGGCCGGCTACGCGTTGATCGAGCTCATCGAGGCGGTCGGGCTGTGGCTGATGCATCGCTGGGGCGAGTACTTCGCGGTGATCGCGACCAGCGTGTTCCTGCCGCTGGAGATCTACGAGTTGACCGAAAAGATCACCGCGCTGCGGGCTTTCGCGTTGGTCGTCAACATCGTCGCGGTGGTGTGGCTGCTGTGGAGCAAACGGCTGTTCGGCCTGAACGGCGGCGGCAAGGCGTACCGGGAAGATCACGAGGCGGAGAGTCTGCTCAGCGTCGAGAGCACGGCGGCGAGCAAAACCGCCGCCGGTGCACCGGCCTAGCCGTCGGGCGTCAGCGCAGCAGTGCGCGCGACATCACCACACGCTGAATCTGGTTGGTGCCCTCGTAGATCTGGGTGATCTTGGCGTCGCGCATGAACCGCTCGACCGGGAAGTCGATGGTGTAGCCCGCGCCACCGAAGAGCTGCACGGCGTCGGTGGTGACTTCCATTGCCACGTCGGAGGCGAAGCACTTCGACGCCGCCGAGATGAAGCCCAGGTTCGACTCGCCGCGCTCGGCGCGGGCGGCTGCGCTGTAGACCATCAGCCGGGCCGCTTCGACCTTCATCGCCATGTCGGCAAGCATGAACTGCACACCCTGGAAGTCGCTGATCGACTTGCCGAATTGCTTGCGCTCCTTGGTGTATTCGATCGCGGCGTCGACCGCGCCCTGCGCGATACCCACCGCCTGCGCACCGATCGTGGGACGGGTGTGGTCCAGGGTCGCCAGCGCGGTTTTGAAGCCGGTGCCCGGCTCGCCGATCATCCGGTCGCCGGGAATGCGACAGTTCTCGAAGTACAGCTCGGTGGTCGGCGAACCCTTGATGCCGAGCTTCTTCTCCTTCGGGCCGACGGTGAAACCGTCGTCGTCGATGTGCACGATGAACGACGAGATGCCGTTGGCGCCCTTGTCGGGATCGGTCACGGCCATCACGGTGTACCAGGATGACTTGCCGCCGTTGGTGATCCACGCCTTGGCGCCGTTGAGGATCCAGTCGTCGCCGTCGGCCTTCGCGCGGGTCTTCATCGACGCGGCATCGCTGCCGGCCTCGCGCTCACTCAGCGCGTAGGACGCCATCAGGCCGTCGTTGGCCAGCGTCGGCAGCACCTGCTTCTTCAGTTCGTCGGAGCCGCGCAGGATCAGGCCCATGGTGCCGAGCTTGTTGACCGCGGGGATCAGCGACGCGGACGCGTCGACCCGCGCCACTTCCTCGATCACGATGCAGGCGGCCACGGAGTCGGCGCCCTGACCGTCGTATTCCTCGGGAACGTGGACGGCGTTGAAGCCCGACGCGTTCAGCGCCTTCAGCGCCTCCTCGGGGAAGCGCGACTGCTCGTCGACCTCCGCGGCGTAGGGGGCGATCTCTTTCTCCGCCAGCGCGCGGATCGCCGCTCGCAACTCGTTGTGCTCGTCCGGCAACTGGAACAGATCGAACGACGAATCTCCGGCCCACTGAGCCATTTCCGGCCTCCCTCTTTGCTGTCCCGACCGCGGGTGCTACTCGCCAGTAACTTTACCTTGACGCTGCTGGAGAGCCGAATCCTTGGCCAGCACCGACTCCGCCAACTCCTCCTGAAATGCCACGATGCGACTGCGCAAGGCGGGTTCCGAGGCAGCCAGGATGCGCACCGCGAGCAGGCCGGCGTTGCGGGCGCCGCCGATCGACACCGTCGCGACCGGCACCCCGGCCGGCATCTGCACGATCGACAGCAGTGAATCCAGACCGTCCAGCTTGGCCAGCGGCACCGGAACGCCGATCACCGGCAGCGGCGTCGCCGCGGCCACCATTCCGGGCAGGTGGGCCGCACCCCCGGCCCCGGCGATGATCACCTCGATGCCACGATCGGCGGCCTGCTGGGCGTAGTCCAGCATCCGCTGCGGGGTGCGGTGCGCGGAGTACACCCCGACCTCGTGGGCGATGTCGAACTCGGCCAGCGCTGCGGCGGCGTCGGACATCACCGACCAGTCGCTGTCACTGCCCATGATCACGCCAACCCTGACGCGCTCGGTCATCTGGCGCCGCTCCTCCTCATCGCCGTCGCTCGGCATCGTCACCGGCGGCATCGGCATGCGGGTCCCATCCGTCCGTCCACTCCGCTTCTGACAACCAGTGTGCCGCGCGTTCGGCCCGCTCACGCAGGTTCGCCAATTCGGCCGGGTCGTCGCCGAGCAGGTTGATGTGGCCGATCTTGCGGCCCGGCCGTTCATCCTTGCCGTAGAGGTGAACCCGGGCGTCGGGCATCCGGGCGAACAAGTGGTGCAGCCGCTCGTCGATCGTCATCGCCGGTGTCTGCGCGGCGCCGAGCACGTTGGCCATCACCGTCAGCGGGGTGATGGCGTCGGTGGCGCCGAGCGGGTAGTCGAGCACCGCCCGCAGATGCTGCTCGAACTGGCTGGTGCGCGAGCCGTCCATGGTCCAGTGCCCGGAGTTGTGCGGGCGCATCGCCAGCTCGTTGACCAGCAATGCGCCGTCGAAGGTCTCGAACAGCTCGACGGCCAGCACACCCACGACGCCGAGTTCGGCCGCCAGACCCAGCGCCAGGCCTTGCGCCGCGGCGCCGACGTCGTCGGGAAGATCGGGCGCCGGCGCGATCACCGTCACGCAGATGCCGTCCCGCTGAACCGTCTCGACCACCGGCCACGCCGCGCCCTGCCCAAACGGCGACCGCGCCACCAGAGCCGACAGCTCGCGACGCATCGCGACCTTCTCCTCGACCAATACCGGTACGCCGGAATCTAAATATTGACCCGCGATGACGCGGGCCTCGGCCTCGTCCGCGGCCACCCGCACGCCGCGACCGTCGTAACCACCACGTGCCGCCTTGACCACGACGGAGCCACCCACCGACCGGGCGAACGCGGCAATGCCGTCCAAGTCGTCGAGGCTTTCGACGGCCGCGTAGCGCGGCACCGGGGAGCCGAGGGCATCCAGCCGACGCCGCATCACCAGCTTGTCCTGTGCGTGCAGCAGCGCCTGCGGCGGCGGCGCCACGTTGACACCCTCAGCGACGAGCTTTTCCAGCAGCTCGGAGGGCACGTGCTCGTGGTCGAAGGTCAGGGCGGCGGCGCCGGTCGCGACCCGGCGCAGCGCCTCGAGGTCGGTGTGCGCGCCGATCACCACATCGGGACTCACCTGGGCGGCCGGATCGGCAGGGTCGACAGCCAGCACCCGCAGGCTCTGGCCCAAGGCGACCGCCGCCTGGTGGGTCATCCGGGCGAGCTGGCCACCACCGACCATGGCGACCTTCGGCGAGGAGTTGGGGGTACTCGTCACGGCAACATGGTGTCACGGGCGGTGAACGGGCCGTTTGTGGGCGCTGCCACAGTCACAGAGCACCCTTAAGTAGTAATACGTAGACTGCGACATTGTGTCCTTCGCCGATGTCACCATCGCCCGACTGCCGGGGCCTATCCGCCCCTACGCCGAGCGCCACCATGAGCTGATCAAGTTCGCGATCGTCGGCGCCACGACGTTTGTGATCGACTCGGCGATCTTCTACACGCTGAAGCTGACGATCCTGGAGCCCAAGCCGGTGACCGCCAAGGTCATCTCGGGCATCGTCGCGGTCATCGCGTCCTACATCCTGAACCGGGAATGGAGCTTCCGCGACCGCGGTGGCCGCGAGCGCCACCACGAGGCGCTGCTGTTCTTCGCGTTCAGCGGGGTCGGCGTGGTGCTGAGCATGGCGCCACTGTGGGTGTCCAGCTACGTCTTGAACCTGCGGGTGCCGGCGGTGTCGCTGACCGCGGAGAACATCGCCGACTTCGTCTCGGCCTACGTCATCGGCAACCTGCTGCAGATGGCGTTCCGCTTCTGGGCGTTCCGGCGCTGGGTCTTCCCGGACTCCTCGGCCCGCAGCGGCGACAAGGCGCTGGAGTCGGCGCTCACCGCCGGCGGTATCGCCGAGGTGTTCGAGGATGTCGAATCCAGCGGCAACGTCACGCTGATGCGGGCGTGGCGTTCGCGCAACCGGTCGAATCAGCTCGGCGATTCCTCGGAGCCGAGGGTGTCGAAGACTTCGTGATAGAGCAGCGCGTGGACCTGCTCCACGCGCGGAATGTCGTGAAACTCCAACGGATCCTGTGACGCCGACTCGATCACCAGGGTGCCGGTGCGCAATATCCGGTCGATCAAGCGGTGGCGGAATTCCACGCTGTTGATCCGGGCCAGCGGGATGTCGATGCCGCTGCGGCTCAGCACCCCGTGCCGATACATCACCCGCCGGTCGGTGATGACGAAATGCGTTGTGAGCCAGTTCAGGAACGGCCAGATGGTCAGCCAGCCGATCAGCACCAGCCAGATCGCTCCGATCACCCAGTAGACGACCTGCTTGGCGTTGTGGTCCCAGGTGGTGCCGTTGACCACCGCGCACCCGAACGATGCCGCTGCGCTGCTGAGGATCAGCACGACGACGGGCCAGAACAGCCGTTTCCAGTGCGGATGGCGGTGCAACACCACCTGCTCGTCGCCCGCTAATACGTTGTCGGGGTAGCCCACGCTGGCACTTTAGACGCTGGGACGCAGGTGCGTGATGTCTCCGGCGGATATCGCCACCGTTTCTGCGCCGGTGTCGATGCAGAGGCGCCCGGTCTCGTCGACGGATCGAGCCACGCCCACCACTTCCCGGTCGCCGGGCATGCTGGCCTTCACCCGGGAATTGAAGGTCAGGCTGTAGCGCTGATAGTCGGCGGCCAGGCCCGGGCCGGCGCCGCCGGCGGTGCGCCACGCGTCGATGCGCCGAGCCAGCTCACGAAGCACGTTGCGCGCCAAAGCATTTCGATCGGTGGCCGACGATCCGAGCATCAGCAGGGACGTGGCCGCGGGATCCGGGGCCTCGTCGGCCGTCAGCGTCACGTTGAGCCCCAGTCCGACGACGATCGCCGACGCCGGCGCGGCCACCTCCGCGAGGATGCCGGCCAGCTTGCCGCCGCCGACCAGTACGTCATTGGGCCACTTCAGGCCGGCCTCGACACCGACGGAGGCAAGTGCGTCGGCGACCGCGACACCCGCGGCCAGCGTCAGCCAGCCCCACCCCGGCCGGGGCACCGACGCGCCGGCCACTCCCACCGACAAGGCCAGCTGCGTCCGGGCCGGCGCCGACCACTGCCTGCCGTGGCGCCCGCGGCCGGCGTTCTGGTATTCGGTGAGCAACACCGCCCCGTCGATGTCGGCGCCACCTTCGGCACGGGCAAGCAGATCGGCATTGGTGGAACCGGTTTCGGCGACGACGTCGAGTTGGCGCCACGGCAGGCCGGGCCCGACCAGCCCGTCGCGGAGGGTCGATTCGTCCAGGGGTGTTCTCAATGCGTCAAGATCCATCGGGATCCAACGTAGGTGGTCTGAAGGGAATGTCTTCATTTCGGTCGGTCTTCGGACCGTGCAGCACACCGCCCAAGGCGATTCGATTGCCGCCGTCGCGTTTGGCGGCGTACATCGCCTCATCCGCCCTGGCGTAGATGGCGTCGAATTCAGCCGGGTCCTGGATGTGACCGACGGCGACCCCGATGCTGGCGGTGGTTTTCGGCACATCCAAGCTGTCGATCGCCGCGCGAATGTTTTCCGCGATCGTCGCTGCGGCCTGCAACGTCAGGAGGTCGACCGCGACGAACTCCTCTCCCCCGGTTCGTGCGACGAACGCCGACGGACCGACCGCGACGCGAATCCGCTCTGCGGTGCGGGTGATCACGAGGTCGCCGATCTTGTGACCGTGGGCATCGTTGATCTGCTTGAACCGATCGAGGTCGATCACAAACGCACACAGCGGAGCCGGCGATGAACTCAGCTTGCTGGACTTCCTGGCGAGGTAGTTCGCCAGCCCCCGGCGGTTGGCCAGGTCGGTGAGGGGGTCAGTCAACGACTCGACGGCGTTGTTGCGCACCAACCAGAAACCGAACTGGACAAACGGAAAGATCCCGACCGTCACAGTCAGCGCGATGACCGCTTTGGAGACCGCCACCTGAACCGCGTCGAGCTGATCGGAGAGAGCCAACCACGTCGCCGAGCCCACGATCGTGACCGTGGCGAACACCACGTGTACGGCATTGGCCCGGGGACCGAAGAAAAACACGATGAAAGCACCGGTCATCGCGAACAGCGGAGTGGTACTCAGAGCGGCCAGCGGGTTCGCGTGTACAGCGGTGGCGATGGCGATGCCGATGTCGGCGAGCGCAAAGAGAATCACCGATTGCCGCGCGGTGGGCCACTGAGCAAGCCACCAGTAGGCCGCCCACCCGAACGCACATGCGGTCATTACTGCGACCACGGCGCGACCGTAGGCGATCGGCTGGAGATGTTCGGACAACAAGCACAGCAGGGAGAGGCCCATCAACAGGCCGCCGGCACCGATGATCAACCGCAGGCCCGGCAGATAACCGCGCGGCCCGAGGAACTCGACCACCCAGGCATAGTCGCCGGGTTCGTCCCACCATTGGCGCAGCAGTCGCCTGCTCTCCGCCGTCACCGCTCCAGCGATTCCGCGTCGAGCTCGGTCAGCTCCCCCGGCCGGAAGGGGATTTCGTCTCGCGACTGACCGGGTTCGGCACGGTTGGGCGCGCCGGCGAGCGCAATCCGGTTGCCGCCGTTCCGCTTCGCCGCATACATCGTCTCGTCGGCGCGGGCGTGGATCGCCTCGAACGCCGCGATGGTGCCGACATCGCCGGCAGCGACACCGATACTGGCTGTGGCCTTCGGCGTCTCCGGCGCCTCGATGGCGGCGCGCATGTTCTCCGCGATAGTCGCCGCGGCCTGCAGGGTGAGCTGGTCGAGGACGACGAACTCTTCGCCGCCGGTGCGGGCGACAAACGCCGACGGGCCGACCGCGAGCCGGATCTGCTCGGCCGTCCGCGCGATCACCGCGTCGCCGATCTTGTGGCCGTAGATGTCGTTGATGTTCTTGAACCCGTCGAGGTCGATCACGAACACACACAACGGCTTCGGCGACGACGCGAGCGTGCTCAATTTGCGGTCCAGGTAGTTTGCCAGCCCGCGGCGGTTGGCCAGTTCGGTGAGCGGGTCGGTGAGCGACTCGATCGAGTTGCTGCGGATCAGCCAGAAGCCGAATTGCACGAACGGAAAGATGCCGACGGTGATCGTCAACGCGATGACTGCTTTGGCCAGCGCCACCGCCACCGCGTCGGGGCGGTCCGACAACGCCAGCCAGGTCGCCGCGGTCACGATGGTCGTGGTCGCGAACGCCATGTGCACGGCGTTGGCCCTCGGCCCGTAGAAGAACACGATGAACGCACCGGGCATCGCGAACAGCGGTGTCGTGCTCAGCGCCGCCAGCGGTTCGGCGTGCAGGCCGGTCGCGACGGCGATCCCGACGTCGGCCCCGGCGAACAGCAACGCCGCCTGCCGGGCGGTCGGCCAGGGTCCGAACCACCAGTAGATCGTCCAGCCGACCGAGTTCACCAGCATCCAGATGACGACGCCGTGGGTCAGCCAGTGCGGCTGGATCAGGTCTTCCGAACGCAGACATATCGTCGCGAGCGCGGTGATCACGCCCCCGGACGCCGCACTGGCACGCAGCGAACCGATCAGTCCGCGGCGCCGGTAGAACTCGACCACCCAGTTGTAGTCACCCGGCTCGTCCCACCACTGACGCAGCAGGCGTGTGCTCTCCGACTTCACCGACGTTCCTCCGGGCCCCATTCCCAATCGACAGGCACGCCCAGTGGGACAATCAAGGTGACAAGTGACGAAGATTACCTTTGCTGGCCCGGTGAACCAACAGTCTGTTCCGCCGGACACGCGGCGACATCGCCGTGCTGCGTGCGGGTCGTAATTTAAGGGACCGCTAAGATCGCAGCCATGACGAGCACTTCGGAGACTTCGGTCGAGGCACACGCCGAGCACGAGATCGACATCCACACCACCGCGGGCAAGCTCGCCGAACTGCGCAAGCGCAGCGAGGAGTCACTGCACCCGGTCGGTGAAGCCGCCGTCGAGAGGGTGCACGAAAAGGGCAAACTGACTGCGCGCGAACGCATTAACGCCCTGCTGGACGAGGGATCGTTCGTCGAACTCGACGCACTGGCCCGCCACCGCAGCACCAACTTCGGCCTGGAGAAGAACCGCCCACTCGGCGACGGTGTCGTCACCGGTTACGGCACGGTCGACGGCCGCGACGTCTGCATCTTCAGCCAGGACGCCACCGTGTTCGGCGGCAGCCTCGGCGAGGTCTACGGCGAGAAGATCGTCAAGGTCCAAGAGCTCGCCATCAAGACCGGCCGCCCCCTGATCGGCATCAACGACGGCGCCGGCGCGCGCATCCAGGAGGGTGTCGTCTCGCTCGGCCTCTACAGCCGGATCTTCCGCAACAACATCCTGGCATCAGGCGTCGTCCCGCAGATCTCGCTGATCATGGGTGCCGCGGCCGGCGGCCACGTCTACTCCCCCGCCCTGACCGACTTCGTCGTCATGGTCGACCAGACCAGCCAGATGTTCATCACCGGCCCGGACGTGATCAAGACCGTCACCGGTGAAGACGTGACGATGGAAGAGCTGGGCGGCGCCCACACCCACATGGCCAAGTCGGGCACCGTGCACTACGTCGCCTCCGGCGAGCAGGACGCCCTGGACTACGTCCGCGACCTGCTCAGCTACCTGCCGCCGAACAACTTCACCGACGCGCCGAAGTACCCGTTCCCCGTGCCGGAGGGTGCGATCGAGGACAACCTGACCGACGAGGACCTCGAGCTCGACACGCTGATCCCGGACTCGCCCAACCAGCCGTACGACATGCACGAGGTGATCCGGCGCATCCTCGACGACGACGAGTTCCTCGAGATCCAGGAGGGCTACGCCGGAAACATCGTGGTCGGCTTCGGCCGCATCGAGGGCCGGCCGGTGGGGATCGTCGCCAACCAGCCCACCCAGTTCGCCGGCTGCCTGGACATCAACGCCTCGGAGAAGGCCGCCCGCTTCGTGCGGACCTGCGACTGCTTCAACATTCCGATCATCATGCTGGTGGACGTGCCGGGCTTCCTGCCCGGAACCGGCCAGGAATACAACGGCATCATCCGTCGCGGCGCGAAGCTGCTGTACGCCTATGGCGAGGCGACCGTCCCCAAGATCACCGTCATCACCCGCAAGGCCTACGGCGGCGCGTACTGCGTGATGGGGTCCAAGGACATGGGCTGCGACGTCAACGTCGCCTGGCCGACGGCGCAGATCGCGGTGATGGGTGCGTCCGGCGCGGTCGGCTTCGTCTACCGCCAGAAGCTCAAGGAAGCCGCCGCGAACGGCGAGGACGTCGACGCGCTGCGCCTGGAGCTGCAGCAGGAGTACGAGGACACCCTGGTCAACCCGTACATCGCGGCGGAGCGCGGTTACGTCGACGCGGTGATCCCGCCGTCGCACACCCGCGGGTACATCGGGACTGCGTTGCGGTTGCTGGAGCGCAAGATCGCTCAGGTGCCGCCGAAGAAGCACGGGAACATTCCCCTGTGAGTCGAGTGAGCGGAACGAACGAAGTGAGTGACGGGAACGAGAACGGCCAGGCTCCGGTGAGCGGCGACGAGACCGCAGCGCCGGAAACCCCGCACGGGCCGCACATTCAGGTGCTCAAGGGCAACCCGACCGACGCCGAAGTGGCCGCCCTGGTCACCGTGCTGGCCGGCGCTTCCGGCGGTGGCGGGGCACCGGCTGAGCCGGAGTTCTCACGCTGGGGGCTGCCCGTCGACAAGCTGCGTTACGCCATCCACAGCTGGCAGCGAATGTCGTTGGTGCAGAGAACCCACATGCGGGGGCGATGACCCGACTCGTCCTGGGTTCGGCCTCCGAGGGCCGTCGACGGGTGCTCCGGCAGGCCGGCGTGGAGCCGACGGTCGTGGTGTCCGGAGTCGACGAGGACGCGATCATCGCCGCGCTGGGCTCCGACGCCGCTCCGGGTGAGGTCGTTCGCAGCCTCGCCGAAGCCAAGGCCGAGCATGTCGTGACCTTGCTCGACGCCGCGCTTGCCTCCAATTGCGTTGTCATCGGCTGTGATTCGATGCTCTACATCGACGGTCGGCTGGTCGGCAAGCCCGCATCGATCGACGCGGCGCGACAAGAGTGGCAGTCGATGGGCGGGCGGTCCGGTCAGCTGCACACCGGCCACAGCCTCATCCGGCTGGTCGACGGCGACGTTCGTCGCGTCGTCGAATCGGCTTTCACAACGGTGCATTTCGCCGAGCCGTCAGCAGTCGAGCTGGATGCCTACCTGGCCAGCGGCGAGGCTCTCGCCGTCGCGGGCGCTTTCACGCTGGACGGGCTGGGCGGTTGGTTCGTCGACCGGATCGAGGGCGACCCGTCCAACGTCATCGGCCTGAGCCTGCCGCTGCTGCGGCGCATGCTCGGCCAAGTCGGGTTGACGGTCGCCGATTTCTGGTGATCAACCCGAAGTCGACGTTGTGCAGAAGAAGTGCGAGGACGGCGCTGCAAAACGTCAATCTCGCGCTTTGCCGCGCAGTGTGAACGCCTCATCTACTCGTCTGATGATGTCGACGCTCCGGTCCTCGGCGACCACTCGCACGACGATCCAACCCAGACGTTGCAGCGTTTGCATACAGCGAATGTCTTTCACGTACTGCTTGCGGTTCGTCCGGTGCTGGTCGCCGTCGTACTCGGCAGCCACCTTGACGTCCTCCCACCCCATATCGAGAATCCGCACGGGCCGCCAACCGTCGGATACCGGTATCTGGGTCACGGGTCGCGGAAATCCGGCGTCGGTCAGTAGCAACCGCAGCCAGGTCTCCTTCGGTGACGCGGCACCGCCATCGACGAGTGGCAATGCCGCCCGCAACCGACGCAGCCCCCGGGCGCCCGGGTAACGCTGCGCCAACAGCAGCACGTCGTCGAGCGAAAACGGTGTCGCGTACATCAATGCATCGAGGCGCGCCACCGCTACGTCGCGAGGCAGGTGCCGGCCCAGGTCGAAGGCGGTGCGAACCGGAGTCGTCACGGGAATGCCTGCGACTACGGTGATTTCGTCCTCGTCGACACGTTCATTGCGCACCAACAGGCCGTGCTGTGGCCGCTTCGCGCGGGCAAGCAACTCGATGGGCGTCTCCGCAGCGATCCAGTTGGCGCCATGCAGAGCCGACGCCGCAGTTCCACCAATCACCGCCGGTTGCGGACACGCCAACAACGCACCCAAGGTTCGATCCCGCAGCGATGGCTTGTGCCCCCTGGGCACATACACGCCGCGGTAGATCGGGCAGTACCAACGCTGCAATTCATGCCGAGTCAGCAGACCCGCCGCAATCGCTTGGCTCCCAACGAAAACCCCACGCATGGCCGGATCTTGGCATGAGGACCCGACACCACTCGAGATTCACGTTCTGCAGTCCTAACGCGAGTACGGCCCGGCAAAACGTTGATCTCGCGGTGGAAATTGAGCACGCACCGGCAGGTAGGCTCGCGGTGTGCCTTTACCAGCAGATCCCAGCCCTACGCTGAGCGCTTACGCCCACCCGGAACGGCTGGTCACCTCCGACTGGCTGGCCGGCAACCTGGGTCGGCCCGGACTCGCCATCGTCGAATCCGATGAAGACGTCCTGCTCTACGACGTCGGCCACATTCCCGGTGCAGTCAAAATCGACTGGCACACCGACCTCAACGACCCGCGGGTCCGCGATTACATCGACGGTCGGCAATTCGCGGAATTGATGGACCGCAAAGGCATTTCACGCGACGACACCGTGGTGATCTACGGCGACAAGAGCAACTGGTGGGCCGCGTACGCACTGTGGGTCTTCACGCTGTTCGGCCACCCGGACGTGCGGCTGCTCAACGGCGGACGCGACCTGTGGATCCACGACGGGCGCGACACCACTCTCGACGTGCCCAGCCGGGCGTCGTCGGGCTACCCCGTCGTCGAACGCAACGACGCCCCGATCCGCGCCTACAAGCACGACGTGCTGGCCGCGCTGGGCGCCGGGCCGCTGATCGACGTGCGCTCGCCCGACGAGTACACCGGCAAGCGCACCCACATGCCCGACTACCCCGAGGAAGGTGCGCTGCGCGCCGGCCACATTCCCTCGGCGCGATCGATCCCGTGGGCCAAGGCCGCCGACGACAGCGGCCGCTTCCGCAGCCGGGATGAGCTGGAGAAGTTGTACGACTTCATCGAGCCGGACGACAAGACGATCGTCTACTGCCGCATCGGCGAACGGTCCAGCCACACCTGGTTCGTGCTGACGCATCTGCTGGGCATTCCCGGCGTGCGCAACTACGACGGTTCCTGGACCGAGTGGGGCAACGCCGTGCGAGTGCCGATCGTCGCCGGCGACGCGCCGGGTGCCGTCCCCGCCTGATGAGCATGCCCGCGCCACTGGCCGAGGTGGTGTCCGACTTCGCCGAAGTTCAAGGCCAGGACAAGCTCACGATGCTGCTGGAATTCGCCAACGAGCTGCCGGCGCTGCCCGCCGACCTCGAAGAGGCCGCGATGGAGCCGGTGCCGGAGTGCCAATCGCCGCTGTTTCTGCATGTCGACGCCGATGATCCGGATCGGGTGCGGCTGTATTTCAGCGCGCCGGTTGAAGCTCCCACCACCCGGGGTTTCGCGTCGATCCTGGCTACCGGCCTCGACGAGCAATCTGCCGCCGCCATCCTTGCGGTGCCCGAGGACTTCTACACCGATCTCGGTCTGGCCGAGTTGATCAGCCCGCTACGGCTGCGCGGGATGTCGGCGATGCTGGCCCGAATCAAGCGTCGACTGCGCGAGTCCGCAGGGAAGTAGACACCGGGTCTCGCCGCTCACGGCGCGCCGCATAAACTTCCCCCGATAAGACTTGTAAGAATTTCTCTTAGACAACACGACGACGTGCGCACCAGGAGGCGAAGTGGCCAGTCACGCCAGCTCGACGATCTCGAAGGTTCTTGTTGCCAACCGCGGTGAGATCGCGGTGCGGGTCATCCGCGCGGCCAAGGACGCGGGACTGCCCAGCGTGGCGGTGTACGCCGAGCCCGACGCCGACGCTCCCCACGTGAAGCTCGCCGACGAGGCGTTCGCGCTCGGCGGCCAGACCTCCGCGGAGTCCTACCTCGATTTCGGCAAGCTGCTGGAGGCCGCCGAGAAGTCCGGCGCCAACGCCATCCACCCGGGCTACGGATTCCTGTCCGAGAACGCCGACTTCGCGCAGGCGGTACTCGACGCCGGCCTGATCTGGATCGGGCCCAGCCCGCAGTCGATCCGCGACCTCGGCGACAAGGTCACCGCTCGGCACATCGCCGCCAAGGCGCAGGCGCCGCTGGTGCCCGGTACCCCGGACCCGGTCAAGAACGCCGACGAGGTGGTGGCCTTCGCCAAGGAGTACGGCGTCCCGGTCGCGATCAAGGCGGCGTTCGGCGGTGGTGGGCGCGGCATGAAGGTGGCCCGCACCATCGAGGAGATCCCCGAGCTGTTCGAGTCGGCCACCCGCGAAGCCGTTGCGGCGTTCGGTCGCGGCGAGTGCTTCGTCGAGCGCTACCTGGACAAGCCGCGTCACGTCGAAGCGCAGGTGATCGCCGACACGCACGGCAACGTCGTCGTCGCCGGCACCCGCGACTGCTCGCTGCAGCGCCGCTTCCAGAAGCTGGTCGAAGAGGCTCCGGCGCCGTTCCTGACCGACGCGCAGCGCAAGGAGATCCACGAGTCCGCCAAGCGGATCTGCAAGGAAGCCGGGTACTACGGCGCCGGCACGGTGGAATACCTGGTCGGCCAGGACGGGCTGATCTCCTTCCTGGAGGTCAACACCCGCCTGCAGGTCGAGCACCCGGTGACCGAGGAAACCGCGGGCATCGACCTGGTGTTGCAGCAGTTCAAGATCGCCAACGGCGAGAAGCTGGACATCACCGAGGACCCCACTCCCCGCGGGCACGCCATCGAGTTCCGGATCAACGGCGAGGACGCCGGTCGCGGATTCCTGCCGGCCCCCGGCCCGGTCACCCGTTACGACATTCCCACTGGGCCCGGTGTGCGGCTGGACTCCGGTGTCGAGGCCGGTTCGGTCATCGGCGGCCAGTTCGACTCCATGCTGTCCAAGCTGATCGTCTACGGCGCCACCCGCGAGGAGGCGCTTGCGCGCTCCCGTCGCGCCCTGGCCGAGTTCCACGTCGAAGGGCTGGCCACCGTCATCCCGTTCCACCGCGCCGTGGTGTCCGACCCGGCGTTCATCGGCGACGACAACGGCTTCACCGTGCACACCCGCTGGATCGAGACCGAGTGGGACAACACCATCGAACCGTTCACCGGCGGCGAGCCGATCGACGAGGACGAGGCGCTGCCGCGGCAGAAGGTCGTCGTCGAGGTCGGCGGCCGGCGGCTGGAAGTGTCGCTGCCGGGCGACCTGGCGCTGTCGGGCGGCGGCGGTCCCGCCACCGACTCCGTCGGCGCGATCCGCAAGAAGCCGAAGCCGCGCAAGCGCGGTGCCGGCGGTGGCGCCGCGGCATCGGGTGACTCGGTGACCGCCCCGATGCAGGGCACCGTAGTGAAGGTGGCTGTCGAAGAGGGACAAGAGGTTTCGACGGGCGACCTGGTGGTGGTGCTGGAGGCGATGAAGATGGAGAACCCGGTCACCGCGCACAAGGACGGCGTGATCACCGGGCTGGCCGTCGAGGCAGGCGCCGCCATCACCCAGGGCACGGTCATCGCCGAGATCAAGTAGCGCAGGCCGTCGGCGTCGGACATCGAACCACGTTCGACGACGATGCAGGCGGCCCAGGCCGCCTGAGGAGGAGTCGGACATCCAACCTGTCGAAATCAACGCCGGGCAGTGGTATCTGCGCGCCCTGCGTGCCGATGATCGCGTCGACGACCGCCCCGCACTGGCGGAGCTGGGGGTCACCGATCCCGATCACGTCGAACGCAGCATCGCCGCGTGGTCGGCGGATTCCCATTACTCATGGGCGGTGTGCGAACCCACCACCGGTGAGTTGCTTGCCGAGGTGACGCTGGATCCAACGACCGGCGAGGTCACCGGCCGCGCGCGCCCGGGCCACGACGACGCGGCCACCACGGCTGCGGAGTCGGTGAGCCGATTCGCCGCGGCAATCGTTGCGCCGAACCGGAATTCGCGCTGAGCGAGCGTTCGCTTCGGCGACTGTGACCAGGCTTTCTGTGAAAGCCCCGGAGATGTTGAATGCCTACAGTGGCCGGGGTAGGCTCTAAAACGAGGTTGAGCTTCCAGCCGCATGGAGTAAGCGTTAATCGACGTAAGGGGAGCTCGGCCCTCCCGACCTCTCCTCGCGCGCGGCATCTAACCGCTTGACGTGATCCACAGACCGCTAAGTCGACTGATGGAGTCACCGATGTTTGTCACACAACCCACCCCTGTTACCCCAGTCCGCGGGACGAATGTGGCGCTGCCACCCCCCGCTTGGGAGAACCACTCCGCCCGATTCAGCGCGGAATGGGACACCGCCCGGGTGATCATCACCGCTCACGGTGAGCTGGACGCGTCCAACGCGGCTCAGCTGGCCGATTACTTCGATCTCTGCATAGCGCACTCGACGCCGCTGGTGCTGGATCTGAGCGAGCTGAAATTCTTTGGGACCGCCGGCTTTTCGGCGCTGCACCTGATCAACGTCAAGTGCGCCGGAGCGAATCTGCGCTGGGCGATTGTGCCCGGCAAGGCGGTGTCGCGGTTGCTTAGGATCTGCGACCCCGACCACACGCTGCCGCTGATCGAGTCGGTCCATGCGTTGCCGGACGCCGACGACGAGGACCAGAACCGGCTATTCCAGCTCGTCCCGTAGTCGCGCGAGCGACTTGGCCAGCAGGCGCGACACGTGCATCTGAGAGATGCCGACCCGCTCGGCGATCTGTGTCTGCGTCATCGAGTCGAAGAACCGCAGCACCAGCACGGTTCGCTCGCGTTCCGGTAGTCCTTCCAGCAACGGACGAAGCGCCTCGCGGTTCTCGATCCGCTCCAGACCGGTGTCGACATCGCCGAGCGTGTCGGCGATGGCGCGGGCCTCCTCGTCGCCGCTGCCGCCACCGCTGTCGATGGACAACGTGTTGTAGGAGCTTCCTGCGACCAAGCCCTCGATGACCTCGGTGCGGTCCATCTCGAGCTCCTGAGACAGCTCGGTGGCGGTCGGCGCGCGGCCCAGCCGCTGCGACAGGTCGGCGGTCGCCGTCCCGAGTCGCAGGTGCAGCTCTTTGAGGCGACGCGGAACTTTGACCGACCAGCTGTTGTCCCGGAAGTGCCGGCGTACCTCGCCCATGATCGTCGGCACCGCGAACGAGACGAAGTCAGAACCGGTTTCGAAGTCGAATCGGGCTACCGCGTTGACCAATCCGACCCGGGCGACCTGGACCAGGTCGTCGCGCGGCTCCCCGCGACCTTCGAAGCGGCGGGCGATGTGATCGGCCAACGGCAGGCACCGCTCGACGATCTTGTCGCGGTGGCGCTGGAATGCCGCCGAGCCGGCATCAAGAGTCGCCAGCTCACGGAACATGTCGGGAACGTCGGCGTATTCATTGGGACGTTTGGGTTTGGAATCGCCGACAGCTCGCGCTGTCACCTCTGGGAGCCCGCCCGTCGGGTAGTCAGCGTGACACCGAAAACGCCGCTTCCGTTCTGGAACGTCTGAACGTCATCGGCCAGCGAGGTCAGGACATGCCAGCTGAAGCTTCCGGGCGTCACGACATCCTCGGTGGCAACCGTCGTCGACGCCTCCACGAGCAAATCGTCAGCCTGCGGATCGATCACGATCTCGAGCGTGGCGCCGGGAACGGCCGAGCGGATCAGCCGGGTACAGACCTCGTCCACCGCGAGTCGCAGATCGGCCACCGCGTCGAAGTCCAGGTCCTCGAAGGTGCCGACGGCGCCGACCAGAGTCCGCAAGACCGCCAGATTGTCCAGGGTTGCCGTCACTCGCAACTCGATGGCGCGGTCCCCGCGTTGCTGATTCTTCGCGGGCTTCGCAGCAACCGTCATCGGGCCTCCAAGCATAGTTTGACCGACAGTACCCTCGCGCTTGAGCTGGTTAGTCATCGTCACCGCCGGGTACCAACTGCCCCATGGATCCGAGCGAGCACGCGGATATCCAACGAACCCGCCGAGTCCGGCGGATTGCGCTGATCTCCGTCATCACTTTGCTCATCCTGGTGTTGATCGCAGTGGGCATTTATGTCGTCGCGTTCGTGATTCTGTCACCCATGATGGGGTGACCAGCGGACGCATCCGCCAACTGCACATTGTGATGTGAGCCAATACCCACTATCAGAGCCGGACCAAACCCCGAGCGACCGACTACCCGGCCAGCACCGGTCCAGCAATCGGCGCGCCCATCGAGAGCGTGACCAGCATCAGAACCATCAGCAGCCAGCCCGCACCCTGCCAGGCCCACCACGTTCCACGATCCCGCCAGACGCGGTAGGTGCGCACGAACGCCCACACCCCGGCAATCAGCAGGATCACCGGACCGCCGAACGCCAGGACGGTCAGCTGGGGAGCTCCACACGCGGCGGTGTCTACGGACATCGCACCCTGGCAAGTGCTGGCCCACAGCGCCGCGACGATGAGGTAACCCACGCCGGCCAAAGCGGCCAGTACCGCGTATCGAATCGCGTGATGGACTTCGCTGTCCGATTGCCCGAGCCGGTCATCCGTCGAGGAGTGCTGTTGTATCGCCATCGGAGAACCTCTATCGCTGTCCCACGCGCTCACCTGCGCTCCAGTGATATACCCAGCGCAGCAGCGCTGATAAACCAGTCGGTGGCGGGGGTTGCCCCGTTGCCGTCCGATGACCCTGGCGACACCATTCGAACATTCGCTGAGAGAACAAATGCCCTGGTAGACGGGTGACTACAACTTCGCGGCGGCCCCTGAATCACCGCGTGCGCTGGACAAAAAGAAGTTTGCACGAGCTTCCCGGGCGTTGACGGCCTACGCAAAGCAGCGACCAGTACCATCTGCTCTATGCGAACGCCAAGGCGCCGGTTGTCACCGGAGGACCGCCGCGCGGAGTTGCTGGCGTTGGGCGCCGAGGTCTTCGGGCAACGGCCCTACGACGAGGTCCGCATCGACGAGATCGCCGAGCGCGCTGGTGTGTCCCGGGCCTTGATGTACCACTACTTCCCGGACAAGCGGGCATTCTTCGCCGCCGTCGTCAAGGGACAGGCCGACCAGCTCTTCGAGACCACCAACACCCCGCCGACGCCCGGGCAGAATCTGTTCGAGGAGGTACGCGGGGGCGTACTCGCCTACATGCAGTACCACCAGGAGCATCCCCACGCCGCCTGGGCCGCGTACGTCGGGCTCGGCCGTTCGGATCCAGTCCTGCTCGGTATCGACGACGAGGCCAAAGACCGGCAGATGGAACACATCATGAGCCGCATCGTCGAGGTCGATGGATCCGGCGGTCACCTCGAGCCCGACGTCGAGCGCGACCTCCGGATCGTCATACACGGCTGGCTGGCGCTGACGTTCGAAGTCTGCCGGCAGCGCATCATCCACCCGGAGACCGACGCCGGCCTGCTCAGCGACTCCTGCGCGCACTCGCTGCTCGATGCCATCACGCGGGTCAACAACATCCCCGAACAACTGGCCAAGGCGGTAGCCCCCGACCAGCGTTGACCGGCGGCTATGACGGCTTGTCGTACCCCGTTGTCATGATGGCTGGGTGCACTCCGTGTCCGATCAGCCGCCGCCGGGCGCCCTGGCGCGTTTCGGCGTTGTCACCCGGGACTGGTTCGCCGGCACCTTCGCCGCGCCCACGCCGGCGCAGGCCGAGGCCTGGGCCGCGATCGCCGACGGGCACAACACGTTGGTCATCGCCCCCACCGGATCGGGCAAGACGCTGGCGGCGTTCCTGTGGGCCATCGACGCCCTGGCCGCGGCGCCACGCAGCGAGCGCGGGGCCGGCACCCGGGTGCTCTACATCTCACCGCTCAAGGCGCTCGCCGTCGACGTCGAGCGCAATCTGCGCACCCCGTTGGCCGGGATGGCCCGTGTCGCCGCTCAGCTCGACCTGCCGGCACCGGAGATCACCGTGGGTCTGCGCTCGGGCGATACGCCACCCGCTCAGCGCCGGCAGCTGATCAGCAATCCACCCGACGTGCTGATCACCACGCCCGAGTCGCTGTTTCTGATGCTGACCTCCGCGGCCCGGGAGACCCTCGCCGGCGTGCAGACCGTGATCGTCGACGAGGTTCACGCCATCGCCGGCACCAAACGAGGCGCGCACCTGGCCCTGTCTCTCGAGCGGCTCGACGACATGCTGCCCGAGCCGGCGCAGCGGATCGGGCTGTCGGCGACCGTGCGCCCGGCCGAGGAGGTGGCCCGCTTCCTGTCGGGCAGCTCCCCGACCACCATCGTCTCCCCCCCGGCGGCGAAGACCTTCGAGTTGGCGGTGCAGGTACCGATCCCCGATATGGCCAACCTGGAGAACGGCAGTATCTGGCCCGACGTCGAGGCGCAGCTGGTCGATCTGGTCGAGTCGCACAATTCGACGATCGTGTTCGCGAACTCACGGCGGCTGGCTGAACGATTGACCGCCCGGCTCAACGAGATCCACGCCGAGCGCACCGGCTCCGACGGCCCGGCTGAGGCGAATCCGAAAGTCGCCGGCGGAGCTCCCGCGCACGTGTTGGGTAGCGGCCAGACCTACGGCGCTCCGACGATCTTGGCCCGCGCCCACCATGGCTCGGTCAGCAAAGAGCAGCGGGCCATCGTCGAAGACGACCTGAAATCCGGCCGGCTGAAAGCGGTGGTGGCGACGTCGAGCCTGGAGCTGGGTATCGACATGGGGGCCGTCGACCTGGTCATCCAGGTGGAGGCGCCACCGTCGGTGGCCAGCGGTCTGCAGCGCATCGGCCGCGCCGGGCACCAGGTCGGCGAGGTCTCACGCGGGGTGCTGTTCCCCAAACACCGCACCGATCTGATCAGCTGTGCAGTGACGGTGCAACGCATGCTCACCGGCCAGATCGAGTCGATGCGGGTGCCGACCAACCCGCTCGACATCCTGGCTCAGCACACCGTCGCGGCGTCGGCGCTGGAGCCACTGGACGTCGACCGCTGGTTCGACTCGGTACGGCGCAGCGCGCCGTTTGCGACGTTGCCGCACAGCGCCTTCGAGGCCACCCTCGACCTGCTGTCCGGCAAATACCCGTCGACCGAGTTCGCCGAATTGCGGCCCCGTCTGGTGTACGACCGCGACAACGGCACGGTCACAGCCCGGCCCGGGGCGCAGCGGCTCGCCGTGACATCCGGTGGCGCCATCCCGGACCGCGGCCTGTTCACCGTGTATCTGGCCACCGATTCCGAAACCCCCTCCCGGGTCGGTGAACTCGACGAGGAGATGGTCTACGAATCCCGGCCGGGTGATGTCATCGCGCTCGGCGCGACCAGCTGGCGGATCACCGAGATCACCCACGACCGGGTGCTGGTGATACCGGCCCCCGGTGAGCCGGCCCGGCTGCCGTTCTGGCGCGGCGACGATTCCGGACGGCCCGCGGAGCTCGGCCGTGCTGTCGGTGCGTTCACCGGAGAGCTGGCCGCCCTCGAGCGGGGTCCCTTCGAGAGCCGTTGCGCCGAGCTGGGATTCAACTCCTACGCCACCGAAAACCTGTGGCGGTTGCTGGACGACCAGCGCTCCGCGACCGCGGTGGTGCCCACCGACGCCACCCTGCTGGTCGAGCGATTTCGTGACGAGCTCGGCGACTGGCGGGTGATACTGCATTCCCCCTACGGACTGCGGGTACACGGGCCGCTCGCCCTGGCGGTGAGCCGACGGCTGCGCGAACGCTACGGCATCGACGAGAAGCCGACCGCCTCCGACGACGGCATCGTGGTGCGGCTGCCGGACACCGTCTCCGAGTCCGGGGCCGACACACCGCCGGGCGCGGAGCTGTTTGTCTTCGACGCCGACGAGATCGACCCGATCGTCACCGCCGAGGTGGGCGGCTCGGCGTTGTTCGCCTCCCGGTTCCGCGAGTGCGCCGCGCGCGCCCTCCTGTTGCCGCGCCGACATCCCGGCAAGCGGTCGCCGCTGTGGCACCAGCGTCAGCGTGCCGCCCAACTGCTCGACGTGGCGCGCAAGTACCCGGACTTCCCCATCGTGCTCGAGACGGTCCGTGAATGCCTGCAGGACGTCTACGACGTGCCGACCTTGGCCGGGCTGATGAACGACATCGCCGCCCGCAAGATCCGCCTGGTCGAGACCGAGACTTCGATGCCCTCGCCGTTCGCGGTCTCCCTGCTGTTCGGTTACGTCGGGGCGTTCATGTACGAAGGCGACAGCCCGCTGGCCGAGCGCCGCGCGGCAGCGCTGTCGCTGGACCCCACCCTGCTGGCCGAGTTGCTGGGCCGCGTCGAGCTGCGCGAGCTGCTCGACCCCGACGTCGTCGCGGGCACCGGCCGTCAGCTCCAGCATCTGTCACCCGATCGCGCGGCCCGCGACGCCGAGGCGGTCGCCGATCTGCTGCGCCTGCTCGGTCCGCTGACCGCCGAGGAAGTCGCCGCCCGCTCCGGCGGCGCCGACGTCAGCGGGTGGCTGGAGGCGCTGTACGCGGCCAAGCGTGCGCTGCCCGTGTCGTTCGCCGGCGGCAGCTGGTGGGTGGCGATCGAGGACATCGGCCGGTTGCGTGACGGCGTCGGAGTGGCGGTGCCGGTCGGCGTGCCGGCCAGCTTCACCGAGGCGGTCGCCGACCCGCTGGGCGAACTGCTGAGCCGGTATGCGCGCACCCGTGCACCGTTCACCACCGCCGATGCGGCGGCCCGGTTCGGGCTGGGGCTCCGGGTGGCCGCCGACGTCCTGGGCCGGCTGGCCGCCGACGGAAAGCTGGTCCGCGGTGAGTTCTCCACCGATGCCGTGGGCGATCAATGGTGTGACGCCGACGTGCTGCGGATCCTGCGTCGCCGCTCGCTGGCGGCACTGCGCGCCCAGGTGGAGCCGGTCAGCACCAGCGCCTACGCGCGGTTCCTGCCCGCCTGGCAGGGGTTCGGCACCGGGTCGAGGTCGAACGCCGGGCTCGACGGGCTGCTGGGGGTGATCGACCAGCTCGCCGGGGTGCCGCTGCCGGCGTCGGCGATCGAATCGCTGGTGTTGGCACCGCGGGTGCGCGACTACTCTCCGTCGCTGCTCGATGAACTGCTCGCCTCCGGGGAGGTGATGTGGTCGGGCGCGGGTTCGATCTCCGGCAGCGACGGCTGGGTCGCCTTCCATGCCGCCGACACCGCCCCGCTGACGCTCGCCGCGGGTTCGGAGATCGAGTTCACCGCGACCCACCGGGCGGTCCTGGACATGCTCTCCGGCGGCGGCGCGTTCTTCTTCCGGCAGCTGGGCCAGGACGGTGTCGGCGAAGCCGAGTTGAAGACCGCCCTGTGGGAACTGATCTGGGCCGGCTGGGTCACCGGGGACACGTTCGCGCCGGTGCGCGCGATGCTGTCGGGCGGGCCGGGTCGACGGCGGTCCGCACCGGCACACCGCCAGGGGCGTACCAAGCGGCCGCCACGGCTGAGCCGGTACAGCGTTGCGCACGCGCAGGCGCGCGCCGCCGACCCGACCGTCGCCGGACGGTGGTCGGCGCTGCCCGCGGCCGAGCCCGACTCCACCACCCGTGCTCACCATCAGGCGGAGTTGCTGCTGAACCGGCACGGGGTGCTGACCAGGGGGGCGGTCGGCGCCGAGGGCGTTCCGGGCGGCTTCGCCATGCTCTACAAGGTTCTGACGGCTTTCGAGGACGCGGGCCGGTGCCAGCGCGGCTACTTCGTCGAATCCCTGGGTGGCGCCCAATTCGCCGTCGCCTCCACCGTCGACCGGCTGCGCAGCTACCTCGACGGTGTCGATCCCGAACGACCCGAATACCGGGCAGTCGTGCTGGCTGCCGCCGACCCGGCAAACCCCTACGGTGCGGCACTGCCCTGGCCGTCGCGCTCGAGCGAGGACGGGGCCGCCCGGCCGGGCCGCAAGGCGGGCGCGCTGGTGGTGCTGGTCGACGGCGAACTCGTGTGGTTTCTCGAACGCGGCGGGCGGTCGTTGCTGAGCTTCGCCGACGACGTCCCGGAGGCCAACCACTCCGCGGCGGTGGCGCTCGCCGAGCTTGTCGCGGCCGGACAGGTCAATGCGATCCTCATCGAGCGGATCAACAGTGCGCCGGTGTTGGCGCCCGAAGTGCCGGGCACCGTGGCCACCGCCCTGACCGACGCCGGATTCGCCCGGACCCCGCGCGGGCTGCGGTTGCGATAGCCCATGCCTGAGGGTGACACCGTGTTCCGGACCGCGGAAAAGTTGCGGAAAGCGCTGGTCGGCCACCCGCTGACGCGCTGCGACGTGCGGGTACCCCGCTATGCCACAGTCGATCTGCGCGGTCATTCAGTCGACGAGGTGCGAAGCCGCGGCAAGCATCTGTTCATCCGGGTCGGGCCGGCCAGCATCCACTCGCATCTGAAGATGGACGGCAGCTGGAGAATTACGCCGAAGAGTGGACGGGTCGACTATCGGGTTCGAATTCTTCTGGAAACAAACAGTATTCGGGCGCTCGGTATCGACCTGGGCGTCCTGGAGATTTTGGAACGCGAACGCGACGACGAGACGGTCGACCATCTGGGGCCAGATTTGCTCGGTGAGGACTGGGACGCAGAAGTGGCGGCGGACAACCTGATCGCCGACCCGGACCGCCGGATCGCCGAAGCGCTGCTCGACCAGCGGGTGATGGCCGGAATCGGCAACGTCTTCTGCAACGAGTTGTGTTTTGTCAGTGGCTACCTGCCCACCGCGCCGGTGAGTGCCGTCACCGACCCGCAGCGCCTTGCCGTTCGGGCTCGCGACATGTTGTGGGTCAACCGGTTACGCAAGAATCGGTGCATCACCGGTGACGACCGTCCCGGTCGGCGATACTGGGTGTACGGACGCAAAGGCGAACGTTGCCTTCGCTGTGGAACGCCGATCAACTTCGACGACAGCGGCGAGCGGGTAGCGTACTGGTGCCCTGCCTGCCAACGCTGAATGCCCAGGGCATGTCCATTCGGTGAACGATCCAGGTTGCCCGCGCCGGCCACAGTGCGCGCTTCAAAAGTCTGGGTGCGGCATGCAATGATCGCTGTCGGCGACTTTGCTCGCTGCGGCATTACTCGCGATTTCTGCTCAGCGGACCGGATGAGAAAGGACGACCACCCGCGTGCGCCTGCTCAAGCCTGTGCGATCGACCGGCCTGGTCCTGGCGTTGACGTCGCTCAGCATCCTGGCGATCACCCCGTCCAGCGCGAACGCCGATTCAGTCGATGCGAGCTTTCTGAATGCGTTGCAGTCCAAGCAGATCACCTTCGCCTCCGCACAGGCGGCGGTGATCGCCGGGCATCAGGTCTGCGACGCACTCGACGGGGGTCGCCCGTCAGGCGATGTCGCGAACGACGTGATGCAGCAGAGCGGTCTGGACGGCTACCACGCCGGCTTCTTCGTCGGCGTCAGCATCGCCGCGTTCTGCCCGCGACACACCGGAGCCTGACACCGAAGTAGCAGCTTCTGTTCTGCTGCAAGTACTTTCGCGATGCGGCTAAAGGCTCAACCCGCCGACGGCGGCGGTTTCATCACGTTGCCTTTGAGTTCGGCACCGATCGAAATGTCTTCGTATTTCTGCGCCTTGCGCTTGCGCCAGCCGCTGCCCGGTGAGATCGGCGGTGCCATCAGCGGCGGCATCATCGGCATGCCGGCAGCTTCACCCGCGCCGAGCGGCGTTGCCGCCGAAGCGAGTTGAACCGGCGCTTGCGATGTCGCCAGCAGCGTTCCAGCGGCCGGTGGCGCCATCAGGCCGCCCATCGGCACTCCGACGCCGGTGGCCGCGGCGGTCGACGGGGCCGAGAGCCCCGCGGCACCCAGCGCCCCGAGTCCTCCCCCGCCACCGAGTGCTCCCAGTGCCCCGGCAGCGCCGCCGCCCAGGTTGGACGCCGCACCACCCAGCGCCTCTTCGCCCTCCGAGACGCCCTGGCCGACCTGGGCGCTCACGCCCTGCAACGCTTGGGCCGACTGGCTTTGGGCCAGGTAGCTGAGCAGGTTGATCGGGAAGCCGGAGGAGACGAACTGGTTGGCGTAGGTGTTTGCCAGGCCGACGTAGCCCGCGTTCGGGTCGCCGGCAACCGGAAGCGGCTCGGCCGGTGCGGCCGCCGCGGCCTTGGCCGCGGTCGAGCCGCCGGAGTTGGCGGCAGCGGCGGTCTGGGCGTTGGCCTGGGTGGCCTGCGCCGACGGGTTCGTGGTCGACGCCGGCGAAGTGAACTGGGGCAACGTGGTGGCCTGCGCCGAGGCAGCCTGATAGCGCGTCATCGCCGCCGCGTTGTTTGCCCACATCTGCTGGTATTCGGCCTCGGTCGCGGCGATCGCCGGCATGTTCCGGCCGAACGTGTTGGTGGCCAGCAGCTGCGCCAGCCGCGTCCGGTTGGCCAGCACCTGCGCGGTCGGTACTACCGATGCGCTCGCGGAGTTGAACGCGGTGGCCGCCGCCTGGGCGGACGCGGCGACCTGCTGAGCCTGCTGTGAGGTGGTGCGAAGCCAGCTCAGGTAGGGCGCGGCCGACTGGAACATCGCCGTCGACGACGGGCCGTGCCACGTATCGGACATCGACGACACCGCGGCTGCATAGCTGTCCGCAGCTTCTTCCAGGTCGGCGCCGAGTTGACGCCACCCGGCGGCGGCGTCAGCCAGCGAACCCGAACCGGGGCCGGAATGGATCAGCGCCGAAATCACTTCGGGCGGCAACGTCGTGAAGTCCATGATTCAAAAGGTCCCCTACCGTGAGAGAACGCTGGGAACAGTGGCTTGACCACGGCGGCAAATACGCTGGAACATTAGCCTCGCCGCCTTAGGAAATCGCGTTGATGGAGTTCAGCAGCCGGGGCTTGAACTCGTCGGGAATCGGAATGTAACCGGCCGCCACCAAAGCCTTCTGACCTGGACCGATTGAACTCTGCAGGAAGGCCCGGACTGCCTCGCCCGCCTTCGGGTCGGCGTACTTGGAGCACACGATCTCGTAGGTGGCCAGCACGATCGGGTACGCGCCCGGTTGGTTCGGCCGGTAGAACGAGATCGTGTCGAGGGCCAGGTCGTCGCCCTTTTTGATGAACCACGCCGTGGAAATCGTCTTGCCTACCGACTCCGGGCTGATGCTCACCGGGTCAGGGCCGGCCGAGGTGATGATGCTGGCGGCGTTCAGGTGCTGCGACTGGGCGAACGACCAGGCGAGATAGGTGACCGAGCCTTCGGTGTTCTTCACCTTCTCGGCGGCGCCGGCGTTGCCGACAGCACCCTCGCCGATACCCCCGTTGAACTTTCGTCCGGCGGGAAATCCCCAGGTGCCCCGGGAGGCAGTGTCGAGGTAGCGCTGGAAGTTGTCCGTGGTTCCAGACTCGTCTTCGCGGAATACGACGTGGATCGGCTCGTTGGGCAGCTGCACGCCCAGGTTCTGCAGCTGGATAGCTCCGTCGTTCCACATGTTGATCTGGCCGTTGAAGATCTGGGCGGCAGTCAGGCCGTCGAGGTTCAGCGACGTCACCCCGTTGACGTTGAACGCGATCGCGATCGGGCTGATGACCAGGGGCAGGTTCCAGGTGGGAGACCCACACCGCTGCTGGGCCCGGTCGTACTCGGCTCTGCTGAGCACCGAGTCCGACCCGGCGAAATCGTTCTTACTGTCCAGGAACTCGTTGATACCGGCGGTGGAATCGTCGGCGGCGTAGTCCAGCGACTGCCCGGGGCACGCCTGCGCGAAGGCTTTGACGAACTCGGTCATCGCGTTTTTCTGCGCGGTCGAGCCGCTGGCCTTCAGGTCCGGCTTGCCGCCGCAGGTCACCTTGACCGGAGGCGCGGTCGTACTCGTACCGCCGCCGGCGGCGTTGTTGTGGGTGCCGCAGGCCGTCAAGATCAGCATGCCGGCCGCCACAACGCTCAGTGCGGCGCTAAATCGGTTGAGCTTCAATCCAATTCCTTCGGTGGTCTTCTGGATTTGATCGCACCGGCGATGTGCACGCCACGCTGCCGTGCCGCTCGCATCCATGGGGCATGGTAACAACATTCATGAGCCGTCATTTGTGGCCGGCATTTGCTGAACGAGCGGGTTTGACGATTTCAGCCGCTGTTTGCCGCCCGTTCACGATTCATCCGGATCACCCCCGACCAGAACCGTCGCAAAGATTCACCCGTTGTTGACGTTCACCGGGGACGCCGAAATATGCGCAACGCTTATGATGGAATATCAATAGGCGACTTTCCGTTGCAGCTCAGGTGAGCTGCGTCGCACATCCCACATGCAATGGGCTTCATCACAAAAACCGAATTCATTGAGCCAATGTCGGCTCCCCAAACGTTTACGAATTGCCCGCCACTTACTTAAGGACGGACCAAGTGGAAACTCTTCAGGACTTTGTCAGCGCACGCTTCGCCGAACTGACCGCAGCAACCGGCCTGACCGACTGGGCGCGCCAAGCGCTCAACGCGGTCACGTCGGCCGCGTCGTCGGTCCGCGGCAACCCCGCCGCCCCCACCGTGTCCGCACGGCCCGGTCACATCTTCGTCGGCCACGACCTACCGATGATCAGCCCCGGCGTCGAGCGGTGCTGAGGTCATCCCGGTAACCGACGTCGACTGACGAACTCGCGGTGGATCCCGCTGCGCGGGTCATCAAATGCGATCCGCTGCGCCAGCAGCTGCAGCGGGGTGGCGAAATCGTCGGCCGCCACCTCGATCACATCGGGGTAGAGCGGGTCTCCGTATATCGGGATGCCAAGAGACGCCATGTGCACCCGCAACTGGTGGGTGCGACCGGTACGTGGCGTCAACCGGTACAGCCCGTCAGCGGACAACAGCTCCACCAGCGTTTCGGCGTTCGCGTCACCTGACTCCTCGAAGGCTTGAAAGTTGCCGCGCTGCTTGATGATTCGACTCTGTACTACCCGCGGCAAACCGAGGTCGGGGTCTACCGCGGCCCTGGCCAGATAGGTCTTCTGCACCGCACCAAGGGCGAACAGCGTCTGATACGCCCCGCGAACCTCGCGGCGGGTGGTGAACAACAGCACCCCGGCGGTCAGCCGGTCCAGCCGGTGCGCCGGGCTCAGCTCGTCGATTCCGAGTTTCCGCCGCAGCCGCACCAACGCCGTCTGGGCGACGTGTCGACCACGCGGCATGGTGGCCAGAAAGTGCGGCTTGTCGGCGACCACGATGTCCTCATCCTGGTAGAGCACCGGGATGTCGAACGGGACCTCGACCTCGTCGCTCAGGTCGCGGTAGAGGAATACGACCGCGCCGGCCGGCAACACCGTCGTCTCGTCGACGACCGAGCCGTCGGCGCAAACCACCTCACCGGCAAGCACTTTCGTTCGGGCTTGGGCACCGAATCGCTCGTCCAGCTCGCCGATCACCGAGCCGCCGCGCAACCGCAGCCGGGCCGGCCCCAAGCCCGCACGCACCGGCAGCGGGGTGGGGCGGCGCATGGGGCTCCTGACAACGACGAATCTTGGCCCGCAAGCCTATCCGGTGCGCACGAGGCAGCAGACCGGTCAGTTCAGCGGGACCGGCTCGAGTATCTCGGCGCGGGCCTCTGGGGCGCTGGCCCGCAGCGCGTCGGCTGAGGCGTCGTCGGGCTGGGTTTGGGACAACACCTCGGCCTCGACCCGTGCGATGTAGGTCTCGACTTCGCGGTCGATGTCGGCATCCGACCAGCCCAGGATCGGTGCGGCGATGTCGGCCACCTCGCGGGCACAGTCGACGCCGCGGTGGGAGTACTCGATGGCGATTCGGGTCCGCCGGGCCAGGATGTCCTCGAGGTGCAGCGCGCCCTCGGCGGCGACGGCGTAGGCCACCTCGACCCGCAGGTAGCCCGGCGCGGCGGCGATCGGGTTCAGCAGGTCACGCTGCCCGGTCGCCATGGCCAGCACCTCGTCGATCAGCGACCCGTAGCGATCCAGCAGATGCCGCACCCGGTAGGAATGCAGACCCTCCATGGCGCCGACGTGCTCGGTCTGGTTGATCAGGGCGAAGTAACCGTCGGCTCCCAGCAGGGGCACCTTCTCGGTGATCGACTGCGCGATACGCGCTGGAACGTATTGCGCCGCAGCGTCGATCGCGTCGGCAGCCATCACCCGATAGGTGGTGTACTTGCCGCCCGCGATTGCCACCAGCCCGGGGGCCGGCACCGCTACCGCGTGCTCCCGGGACAGCTTGGACGTCTCCTCGCTCTCCCCCGCCAGCAGCGGACGCAGCCCGGCGTAGACACCGTCGATGTCGTTGTGGCTCAACGGAGTTGCCAGCACGGTGTTGACGGTGCCCAGAATGTAGTCGATGTCGATCTTGGTGGCGGCTGGATGCGCCAGGTCGAGATTCCAGTCGGTGTCGGTGGTTCCGATGATCCAGTGACTGCCCCAGGGGATCACGAACATCACCGACTTCTCGGTCCGCAGGATGATCGCGACGTCGCTGACGATCCGGTCCCGCGGCACGACGATGTGCACGCCCTTGGAGGCCCGTACCCGAAACCGCCCGCGCTGCTTGGACAAGGCCTGGATCTCGTCGGTCCACACCCCGGTCGCGTTCACCACGACATGGCCACGCACATCGGTGACGGCGCCGTCTTCGGAGTCGCGCACCCGCACGCCGGTCACCCGGTCACCCTCGCGCCGCAGCGACACCACCTGTGTCGACGACCGCACTACGGCGCCGTAGTGCGCAGCGGTACGCACCACCGTCAGCGTGTGCCGGGCGTCGTCGACAACCGTGTCGTAGTAGCGGATACCGCCGATCAATGCGCTGCGCTTGAGACCGGGCGACAACCGCAGCGCGCCGGCCCGGGTCAGATGCTTTTGCGCGGGCACGGATTTCGCGCCGCCGAGCTGGTCGTAGAGCAGCAGGCCGGCGGCGGTGTACGGGCGTTCCCACCACCGCTTGGTCAGCGGGTAGAGGAACGGCAGCGGCTTGACCAGATGCGGCGCCAGCGTCGTCAGCGACAACTCACGCTCGAAGAGGGCTTCGCGCACCAGACCGAATTCGAGTTGTTCGAGGTAGCGCAGCCCGCCGTGGAACATCTTCGACGACCGGCTCGAGGTGCCCGAGGCGAAGTCGCGGGCCTCGACCAACGCGACCTTCAGCCCGCGGGTGGCGGCGTCCAGGGCGGCGCCCGAACCGACGACTCCGCCGCCGATGACGATGACGTCGAACTGTTCGCTGCCGAGCCGGTCCCAGGCAGACGCGCGTTGTTCGGCCCCCAGAAACGAACTCGGCCTGGTCTGCTCGCTGGCCGGGACGCGAATCGGGTCGCTCACGGCACGGTCTCCTGTCGGTTACTCGTCAGTAGATTCTTGACACCAAGGCTACCTGGAGCGATCAGTCCAGGTCGTCGTGCGCCATCAGGCGCCGGGCCGCCTCGGTGATCGAGCCGGACAGTGACGGGTAGACGCTCAGGGTCTGGGCCAGGTGGTTCACCGTCAGCCGGGTCTGTACCGCCATCGCGATCGGCAGGATCAGTTCCGACGCGATCGGCGCCACCACCACACCGCCGATCACCACGCCGGTGGCCGGGCGGCAGAACAGCTTGACGAAACCGTGCCGCAGGCCGGACATCTTGGCGCGCGCGTTCGTTCGCAGCGGCAGCATGATGGTGCGGGCCTGGACCGATCCGTCGTCGATGGCCGACTGCGGGACGCCGACGGCGGCCAGCTCGGGCCGGGTGAACACCGCCGCGGCGACCGTGCGGAGCCGGATCGGGGTGACGGCCTCGCCGAGGGCGTGCCACATCGCGATCCGGCCCTGCATCGCCGCGACCGAGGCGAGCGGCAGCAGACCGGTGCAGTCGCCGGCGGCGTAGATGTTGGACACCGAGGTGCGTGAGACCCGGTCGACGGTCAGGTAGTTGCCGCGCCCGAGTTCGATGCCGACCCGGTCCAGACCCAGGCCGCCGGTGTTGGGCACCGAGCCGATCGTCATCAGCGCGTGGCTGCCCTCGACGGTCCGGCCGTCGGCGAGGGTGACCAGCACCCCGTCGTCGGTGCGGGTCACGGAGTCGGCGCGGGCGTTCTTGACCAGCTCGACGCCACGCTCGGAGAAGATCCGCTCGAGAACCTCGGCAGCGTCGGCGTCTTCGTAGGGCAGGATCTGGTCGCGGCTGGCGACCACTGTCACGTCGACGCCCAGCTCGGTGTAGGCGTGCACGAATTCAGCGCCGGTGACGCCCGAGCCGACCACGATCAGGTGCTCGGGCAGCGCCTGCAGGTCGTAGAGCTGTCGCCACGTCAGGATGCGTTCACCGTCGGGCCGCGCGGTCGGCAACTCCCGGGGGCTGGCGCCGGTGGCGATCAGCACCACGTCGGCGTCGTAGACCGACGTCGCACCGTCCGGGCCGGTGGCCTGCACCCGGTGCGCCGCCAGGCCGCGGGCGGTGTCGACCAGCTCGCCCTTGCCCTCGACGACGTCGACCCCGGCGCTCAGCAGCTGCGCCTTGACGTCCTGGGACTGGTCGAAAGCCAGCCGCTTGACCCGCTGGTGGATCTCCGGCAAGGAGATCTTGGCCGCCTCGATGTCGATGTCGAAGCCCAGATACGGGCCGCGCCGCAGCTCGGTGCGCACCCCGGTCGAGGCGATGAAGGTCTTGGACGGCACGCAGTCGAACAGCACCGCCGCGCCGCCGATGCCGTCGGAGTCGATGACGGTCACGCGGGCGTCGCGCGCGGCCGCGACCAGCGCCGCCTCGTAACCGGCCGGCCCTCCCCCGATGATCACGATGCGGGTTGCCACGTCCCTCAAACTAGCCTGGCGGCGGGGCAGCCGCGCGGCGGCTGAGGCGGAGCAGGGCAATCGAGCAGCGCGAACCTGGCGGATATGCGCCGCGTGTGCGGACGCCGTTTAAGCTTTCCCCGTGCCGATCTACGCCGCTTACGGCTCGAACATGCATCCCGAGCAAATGCAGCAGCGGGCACCGCACTCGCCGATGGCCGGTACCGGCTGGCTGCACGGCTGGCGGCTGACGTTCGGCGGCGAGGACATCGGCTGGGAAGGTGCGCTGGCCACCGTCGTCGAGGACCCCACGTCGAAGGTCTTCGTCGTGCTCTACGACATGACCACGGCCGACGAGAACAACCTCGATCGCTGGGAGGGCTCCGAGCTCGGCATCCACAAGAAGATCCGCTGCCGGGTGGAGCGGCTGTCCTCAGACACCACGACAGATCCGGTGCTGGCCTGGCTGTACGTGGTGGACGCGTGGGAAGGCGGTCTGCCGTCGGCGCGCTACATCGGCGTGATGGCCGACGCCGCCGAAATCGCCGGTGCACCAAGCGATTACGTGCACAAGATCCGCACCTGCCCGGCCCGCAATGTAGGACCCGGGCACGGCGGCGAGTAACGCAACCCCACGAGCCGCACCAGCCCCTCACCCGGCCGGTAGTGCATCTGCCCACCTCTGAGCGACAACGCGTCACGTTCACGCAGTTGTCGCTCAGAGGTGGGCAGAGAGAGCATGTCGGCGGCACTGTGACAGAGGTAGCGCTGTGACAGAAGTGGCGCCGTGACAGAGCGCGGCTGCCCGCCTCCGCGCTCAGCCGAGCGCGGCGGCCTGATCGACGATGTTGACCATCAACCGCAGCCCGATTCCCAAGGCGCGCTCGTCGAGGTCGAACGTCGGCTGGTGCAGGTCCAGCTGCGGACCGTGCCCCGACCACACACCGAGCCGGGCCATGGCGCCGGGCACCTCCTCGAGGTACCAGGAGAAGTCTTCGCCGCCACCGGACTGCTTGGTGTCGGCCAGCGCATCGGGGCCGAGCGCCTCGATGGCGTGGGTGAGGATGCGCGTCGAGACCTCCTCGTTGACCACCGGCGGCACGCCGCGGTTGTACTGCACGGAATGCTCGATGTGCAACGGCGCCAGCAGGGCCGTCACCGCCTCCCGGAAGATTTCCTCCATACCCAGCCAGGCCTCGCGACTGGCGGTGCGGATCGTGCCGGCCAGCGTGCCGCTCTGCGGAATGGCATTGGCGGCCAGGCCGGCGTTGACCGCACCCCACACCATCACGGTGCTGTGGCGTGGATCGATACGGCGTGACAACACCCCGGGCACACCGGTGATCAGCGTGCCGAGCCCGTAGACCAGATCACCGGTCAGGTGCGGTCGCGACGTGTGCCCACCCGGTGACGACAGCGTGATCTCGACCATGTCGGCAGCCGACGTGATCGGGCCCGGCTTGACGGCGATGCTGCCGACCGCCAGCCGCGGGTCGCAGTGCAGGGCGAAGATCCGGCTGACCCCGGACATCGCACCCGCGGCGATGGTGTCGATCGCGCCGCCCGGCATCAGCTCCTCGGCGGGCTGGAAGATCAGCCGGATCCCGATCGGCAACTCCGGCGCCCCGGCCAGCGCCAGCGCAGTGCCCAGCAGGATCGCGGTGTGCCCGTCGTGGCCGCAGGCGTGCGCGGCGTTGGGCATCGTGGAGGCATACGCGGCGCCGGTCCGCTCGGCCATCGGCAGCGCGTCGATGTCGGCGCGCAGCGCGACGCGGGGCTCACCGTCGCCCAGATCGCACGTCAGGCCTGTCCCGCCGGGCAGCACCTTCGGGTTGAGCCCGGCGCCGGCCAGCCGTTCGGCGACGAACTGCGTGGTCGCGAACTCTTGACGGCCGAGCTCCGGGTAGCGGTGGAAGTGCCGCCGCCAGCCGATCAGGTCGTCGTTGTGCTCGGCCAGCCACCCGGTCGCGACATCGGAGAGTCTCATGACGCCGCCCGTTCAGCGTGCGCGGCCAGCACCCGGTCCCGCTGCTCGGCCGACTCGGCCAGACGAACCACCGAGCGCGCCAACATGATTGCCCCGTCGAGCACCGCCCGGTCGGCGGACGGCCCGGCGGCTGCGGCGGCGAAATCAGGCTGATGCAAAGACGCCCCACCGGCCTCCACCGCGACCATCGGATGGATGCCGGGCAGCGCCTGGGTGACATTGCCCATGTCGGTGCTGCCCAGCGGGAGCGCCGCCTCGAGCGCCGCGTCGACCGGCGAACGGCCCAGTCGGGTCATCTCGGCTCGGACGGTGTCGGCCAGCCACGGGTCAGGCTTGAGCGCGTCGTACATCGGCTCAGTGTGCTCGACGTGAAAGTCGCAGCCGGTGGCCACCGCCCCCGCCAGAAAGCAGTCGCTCACCTTGGCTTCCAGGTCCGCCAGCGACGAGGCATCGGTGGCCCGCATGGTGTATTGCATCTCGGTCCGGCCTGGGATGACGTTGGCGACGTGTCCACCCTTGGTGACGATGCCGTGCACCTGCTGGCCGGGCGCCAGTTGCTGACGCAGCAACCCAATCGCCACCTGCGCAACGGTGACCGCGTCGGCCGCGTTGATGCCCAGATACGGCGCGGCGGATGCGTGGGATTCTTTGCCGCGGTACGTCACCCGGACCGCAGACAGCGTCAGCGAGCGCGCGGCGGCAATGTCCACCGGCCCGGGATGCACCATCACCGACACCGCCACGTCGTCGAACACTCCGGCGTTGAGTAGCAACACCTTTCCGCCGCCAAACTCTTCGGCGGGCGTGCCCAGCAACGAGACCCGCAGGCCCAGCTCGTCGGCGACGTCGGCCAGGGCCAGCGCGGCCCCCACCGCCGATGCGGCGATGATGTTGTGGCCGCACGCGTGTCCGATCTCTGGCAACGCGTCGTATTCGGCGCACACGCAGACCGTCAGCGGGCCGCTGCCGTAGTCGGCGCGAAATGCCGTGTCCAGACCACCGGGCGCCGGGGTGAGGTCGAAACCGCGCTCGGCGACCAGGGTCTGCACCTTGGCGCAGCTTCGATGTTCGGCGAACGCCAGCTCCGGCTCGGCGTGGATCGCGTGCGACAGCTCGACAAGCTCGGTGCCGCGACGCTGCACCGTGTCATCGACGCGATCCAGCGCGGGGGTCGAGGCCATCGATGCAGTATCTCACCGCCGCCCGGCGGCAAGCACAACGACTAGCGGAGGTCGCCCACCACCACGGGTGGCTTCCACTGCGGCGAACGGCCCAGATGCGCCAGGATGCGGTCGAGGTCGTCGGCCGGGTCGGACGACGGGATCGCCGGACCGAACGGCGCGTTGTCGGCGGCGCGGAAGTCGCCGTCGGGTACGAAGAGCGCCAGCGGCATTGCGGCTGCCACCACGTCGGCCGGCAGTTCGTAGCGGCGGCCAAGGCTGCGGGCCACGTCCCAGCCGTGCACGACGTAGTCGACGTAGTGGAAGCCGATCGCCATCTCACCCGGGAATTCCGCGTCGCCGCCGAGTTCCGGCAGCACGAACGGCGCCTCCAGCACGCCGGCGCCGGCGAACGCCTCGATCACGTCGGCGGCGGCCGCGGAATACGCGCCTGCGGGGTCCGCCGCGACGGCAGCGGCGACGGTGTCGACGTCCCAGACCGACCGCTCGGCCCCGTGGCCGCGGGCGGCAGCGGCGAAACCGTGGTGCTGCACGGTCATGTGCGCAAGCAGGTCGCCGAGATTCCAACCGGCACAGGGCGTCACCAGCGACAGGTCGCCCGGACCAACGGTCTCGACGACCGCCACCGAGGCCTGCACCGCGATTCGATGTAGAGGTCGGATATCGAATTTAGTATTCATCTGCTTATCGTATGTGCATGCTTATTATGTGTCCAGCCCTATCATCACCGGATGGGGCGCAGAGCGACGCGACGGGACCTCGCGGAGATGCTGACGGAGCTGGCTCGCCAGACGGTCGCTGCGGAGATGCCGGCGCTGGAGTCGCACGGGCTGTCGATGTGGGGTTACGTCGTGCTGACCGCCCTGGACCGCACACCGATCCGCACTCAGACCGCGCTCGCCGAGGCCATCGGCGCAGACAAGACCCGCATCATTCCCACCCTCGACGAGCTGCAGCGGCACGGCCACATCGAGCGGACACCCGACCCTGACGACCGCCGCGCCCGCCTACTGGCGATCACCGAATCGGGCCGGGCGGTCAAGGACGCGGTGCAAGCCGACATCCAACGGGGTGAGGAGCAGTGGCTCGGAACACTGTCGGCGAACGAACGCGAGATGTTCCTGCGGGTGCTGAACCAACTCAGCCGGCGCGAAGCGGATTAGGCTGCCTGACTGTGTACGACGGCCGGTTAGACCCTGATGCGCTCGCGCGTACGGCAGCGCAGTTCATCGCCGATCACATCGGCTTCGCCGAACACGACGTCGCGATCGTGCTGGGCTCCGGCTGGGCGCCGGCGGTCGCCGCGCTGGGTCGTCCGATCGCGACCGTGCCGATGGCTGCGGTGCCGGGTTTCACCTCGCCGTCGGCGGCCGGCCACACCGGCCAGGTGATGTCGGTGGATATCGGGCGCCACAGGGTGCTGGTGTTGGTCGGACGAGTGCACGCGTACGAGGGCATCGACCTGTCACACGTCGTGCACCCGGTGCGCACGGCCTGCGCGGCCGGCGCCCGCGTGGTCGTGCTGACCAACGCCGCCGGCGCCGTGCGCGAGACGTTCGGCGTAGGGCAGCCGGTGCTGATCAGCGACCACCTCAACCTGACCGCGCGCTCACCCCTGATCGGGGCCCAGTTCGTCGACATGGTCGACGCTTACTCCCCGCGACTGCGGGAGCTGGCCCGCCAGGTGGACCCGGGTCTGACCGAAGGCGTCTACGCCGGGCTGCCCGGCCCGCACTTCGAGACGCCCGCTGAGATCCGGATGCTGCGGACGCTGGGCGCCGACCTGGTCGGCATGTCGACCGTGCACGAAACGATCGCCGCCCGGGCCGCGGGCGCGGAGGTGCTCGGGGTCTCACTGGTCACCAACATGGGGGCCGGCATCACCGGCGAGCCACTCAGCCATGTCGAGGTGCTCGACACCGGAGCCGCGTCGGCAGCCCGGATGGGTGCACTGCTGGCCAACGTGGTGGCGCGGCTGTAGGGCTGGCGACGACATCTGCGAGGAGCGGCGCCATTAATCCCCAGGACTGGATCGCGCACGACCCCGACCCGCTGACCGCCGCCGAACTCGCCGCCTGCGACGAGGCGGAGCTGACGGCGCGTTTCGCCCGCCCGTTGTCATTCGGCACCGCGGGGTTGCGTGGTCCGCTGCGCGGCGGCCCGGACGGGATGAACCTCGCGGTGGTGTTGCGTGCCAGCTGGGCGGTGGCGACGGTGCTCACCGACCGCGGGTTGGCGGGCGCAGGCGTGATCGTGGGCCGCGACGCGCGCCACGGATCGGCGACGTTTGCCACCGCGGCCGCTGAAGTATTTGCCGCCAAGGGTTTTTCGGTGACACTGCTGCCCCACCCCGCACCGACGCCGGTACTCGCGTTCGCGGTCCGGCGAACCGGAGCGGCGGCCGGCGTCCAGATCACCGCGTCGCACAATCCGCCCGCCGACAACGGCTACAAGGTGTACCTGGACGGCGGCATCCAGATCGTCACCCCTACCGACCGCGACATCGAAACCGCCATCGCTGCAGCGCCTTTCGCCGACCAGATCGACAGGTCGTCCGTCGAACCGGCCGGCGGCGATCTGGTCGGGCACTACATCGAGCGCGCCGCGCGGGTTCGTCGCTCGACGTCGGGCCAGATCCGGGTGGCCCTGACTCCCCTGCACGGGGTGGGCGGCGAGGTGGCGGTCGAAACGCTGCGGCGCGCCGGCTTCGGTGACGTGCACACTGTCGCCGGACAATTCGATCCCGACCCCGACTTTCCCACCGTCGCCTTCCCCAACCCGGAAGAACCCGGTGCCACCGACGCGCTGCTGGCCCTGGCCGCCGACACAGATGCCGACGTCGCGATCGCCCTCGACCCCGACGCTGACCGCTGTGCGGTCGGCATACCCGCGCCGGACGGTTGGCGAATGCTTTCGGGTGACGAAACCGGTTGGCTGCTGGGCGATTACATTCTGTCGAGGATCGATACCGCCGGCAGCGTGGTGGCCAGCACGGTGGTGTCCTCACGGATGCTGGCGGCGATCGCCGCGCACTGGGGCGCCCGGCACGTCGAGACCCTGACCGGTTTCAAGTGGCTGGCCCGCGCCGACGCCGGTGTACCGGGCAGCAGCTTGGTGTACGCCTACGAGGAGGCCATCGGCCATTGCGTCGACCCGGCAGCGGTTCGTGACAAGGACGGCATCAGCGCCGCGGTGCTGGTGTGCGATGTGGTGGCCGCGCTCAAGAACGACCGCCGCTCGGTGCTCGATGCACTCGACGACCTGGCTCGCCGCTTCGGGGTGCACGCCGGCGCCGCGGTGACGCGTCCGGTCGCCGACGCCGAGGAAGCCACCGCATTGATGCGCCGGCTGCGGTCCGCACCGCGCAGCGAAGTAGCCGGATTTCCCTCGGCGACAACAGATCTGCTGCAGAGCGGCGGGACGTTGCGGACGGATGCGCTGATCTTCACCGGCGGCGACGCCGGCACCACGGCCCGGGTCGTCGTACGGCCCTCGGGCACCGAACCCAAGGTCAAGTTCTACATCGAGGTCCGCTCAGCCGAGCGTCATCGTGCCATCGAGTTGTGCGATCAACTCGCGGCAGAGGTTCGGGCCTGGTGAGCCCGTCGCGGGCTAGCGCGGTCCGAATTGGCGGTCGCCGGCGTCACCGAGGCCCGGCACGATGTAGGCGTCGTCGTTGAGTCCGTCGTCGACGGCCGCGGTGAACAACCGCGCCTGTGGCGCCTTCTTCTCCAGTGCCGCAATACCTTCCGGTGCCGCCACCACGCACACCACGGTGAGGTCGTCGGCGCCTCGGGCCTGCAGCAGCTCGACGGCGTGGACCATCGAGCCGCCGGTGGCCAGCATCGGATCGAGCACGATCACCGGACGGCCACGCAGATCATCGGGCAGAGATTCCAGATACGGTGTGGGCCTTGCGGTTTCCTCGTCGCGGACGACGCCGATGAAACCCACCGCCGCTTCCGGCAGCAGCACCTGCGCCCGATCGACCATGCCCAGCCCGGCCCGTAACACCGCTACCAACAGGGGCGGCTTCGCCAGGCGGGTCCCGGTGGTCTGCGCCAACGGGGTTCGCAGCTCGACGTTCTCGCGCGGCAGGTCGCGGCTCGCCTCGTAGACCAGCATGAGCGCCAACTCGCTCAACGCGGCTCGAAACGCCGCGCTGTCGGTCCGCTCGTCGCGCAGCGCGGTCAACCGCACCGCGGCCAACGGGTGATCAACGACGTGGACGTCCACGCGAAGTGAGCCTAGCCCCCCGCGAATCAGGCGCCGAAGGAGTTGAAGATGTCGAAGCCGTACCCGACCAGGTCGATCAACGGCTGAGCGGAGATCAGTGGCGAGCCGTCGAAAAGCACGTCCGGAGCCAACGACGGGATAGTCGCCGACAGCGCGGTCAACTCGGCCAGGAACGCTACGTCGAGCTGGTTGGTGAAGTCGTAACCCGACAGCAGCGAATCGATGACCGATTGCGACAATTCCGGCTGGCCGAGCGCGGTGAGAATGTCGTTGGTCGGCCCGATAATCGTCTGCGCCGCAGCGTATTGCATGCCGGCCAGCATCTGTAAGGGATCCATCTTCAGGAAGAATCCGGCGACACCGGACTCCATCAGTTGGCCGTAGGCGTCGACTTGCCAGGGGCCGATCGCGTCCGTGCCGTTGACGCCGACAAAGGGGTCGCCCGGGTTGCCGTAGGCCCAGTTGTTCATCAGCGTCGCGTATGGGCTGAAGCTGTCGTAGAAGAAGCGCCCGACGGGCCCGCCGTCGTACATGAACGCCAGCGTCGGCAGCGGCGCGGGGATCGCGTAGAAGTTCGTGTCGTTGATCTGGCCGAGGTCGATGATGTTGTTGATGTCCAGATTCACATCGGCGGTTGGATCCGGGTAGTACGGGTGAACGGTCTGGATGCCGATCAGTGCGTTCGTGACGGCGAACAGGTTGCTGACGTCGGACGGGAAGTTGTTCCAGCCGTCGTATTGGCCGATGTAGACATCGGTGTCGATGCCGCTCGTCGGGGTCGGGTCGAGGTCCAGCGGGATGTTGAGGAATGGAAGGTGCGTGCCGTCGGCGAACTGGAAGCGATCCAGGATTCCGCTGACCACGTTGTTGGGGTCGCCGAGCAGCGTGACATGCAGGTTGTTCAGGTCGACACCCTCGGGGGTGTTGTTGATCAAGTCGTTCATGAACACGGTTGCGACGGTGGCGCTCTGCGAGTAGCCGAGAATCGCGACGCTGTTGTCAGCGTCCTGCAGCGCCGGGATGACGACGTCGTTGAGTCTGTTGACGCCCTCGGTCACCGATTCGCCGAAGGTCAGGTCCGGCTGAGTGGGGTTGCAGATGATCGGGCAGAACTGCTCGGGGGTTTCCAGGCCCTGGAACGTGTATCCCGCGAGCCCGCCGAGGTAGAGCGACTGGACGCTGCTCAGGTAGTCCGAATCGGGAATCGGGTTCCCGGTGCCGCCCATGATCCAGCCGATGTTGTCCACCAGCCCGACATCGGCGATCAGCGATCGCACACCGGACTGGAACGCCGGCGTCAGGGTCAGCGTGGTGGCGCAGGCAGCCGCCGCGAAAACGGCACCGTACGCACGCGTCCGCGCAACAGTCATCGAAGTCCTCCCTGCCCGCGGGTGGAACCCCCGACCCTGCGGCGTGGCTGAATCGTAGGGCCTAGGGACCCGTCTGGGCGGCAAATACTGACAATTTCTCAGGAACGCGTCGAACGGCGCGATGATGCCGCAACCCTTCGCCGATCTGCAACCCAGCGAACCCAGCTTTCACGCGTTGTCCGCCGGCGACACCCCAGATGAGGTCCTCAGCAGCAGCAGCTCCCCCAACCACATCCCGACCGTGAGCTACGGGCGGCGTCCAGCCCGGCAGCTTTGGCGACCCGATCAGCCACCACCTACCTCTGTCACTCCAGAGGCAGGCCTGCCCGAGCTCGACCTTGCGGCCGGGGCTCCGGGGATCAGCGACATCTGGGTGCCTGACCCCGATCCGCGGGCAGCGCGTCGCTATTGTGAGCCGCATGGCTGCTGACCTCGTGCCTATCCGCTTGAGCTTGACCGACGGCGACCGCTACACGGTATGGGCGCCCCGCTGGCGCGACGCCGGTGACGAGTGGGAGGCGTTCCTGGGCAAGGACGAAGACCTCTACACCTTCGAGTCGGCCGCCGACCTGGTCGCGTTCGTGCGGACCAACTCCGACAACGACCTCGCCGACCACCCGGCGTGGCAGGCGCTGACCGAGGCCAACGCCCACAAGCTCGACCCTGCCGAGGATCGGCACTACGACCTGATCGCGGTCGAAGAGCTGGTGTCGGAGAAGCCGACCGCCGAGTCGGTGGCAACACTGGCCAATGCGTTGACGATCGTCTCGTCGATCGGATCCGTTTGCGAGCTGCCGGCGGTGATGAAGTTCTTCAACGGCAACCCGACGCTGGGCTCGTTGAGCGGCGGCATCGACCACTTCAGCGGCAAGGCCGGGCTCAAGCGCTGGAATGTCATCGCCGATGTGGTCGGCCGCGGCTGGGATGACGTGATCAGCGCCGTCGACGGGATCGTCAGCATCCCCGACGTGGACAGCGCGGTGTCCGACGCCGCCGCGGCCGAGTTGGCCGAGCCGTACGAAGAGGAAGAGCCGGCGGTCGAGCCGGAGGCCACCGAGGAGCCCGAACCCGAAGTCGCGATCGCCGAGGATCCGGTGACCGCCCGAGCGGCCGGTGACGAGGTGGTACTCGGCGGCGACGAGGACTTCTGGGCCAAGGTCGGCATCGATCCGATCCGGATCATGACCGGCACGAGCACCTTCTACACGTTGCGCTGCTATTTCGACGACCGCCCGATCTTCTTGGGCCGCAACGGAAGAATCAGCGTGTTCAGCTCAGAGCGCGCGTTGGCCCGGTACCTCGCCGACGAGCATGACCACGACCTGTCGGACTTGAGCACCTACGACGACATCCGTACGGCCGCCACCGACGGCTCGCTGCACGTCGACATCACCGATGACAACGTCTACGTGCTGAGCGGACTGGCCGACGATTTCGCCGGCGGCCCGGAGGCGGTCGACCACGAGCAGCTCGACCTCGCGGTCGAATTCCTGCGCGACCTCGGCGAGTACTCCGAGGACCCCACCGTCGACAAGGCGCTTGATGCCGACGAACCGTTGGGCAAGCTGATCGGCTACATCCTCGAGCCCGACTCGACGGGCAAGCCGAAGCCGCCGTACGCCGATGCGGTGGGCGCGTGGGAAGACCTGGTGCAGTTCGTCGAGTCGCGGCTCAGGCGCGAATAGCGGCTCAGGCGCGAATAGCGCCGCAAGCCTGCCCTCACGAGCCGGGGAAGTTCACGTCCTTGGTCACGGCTTTCCACTCTTCGATCGACGCCGACAGCGTGGCGATCTTGTCGCGCATCGCCTTGAGGACGTCGCGGCCCAACAGCAGCCGCAGCGGCGGGTCGTCGAGTTCGGTCACCATCAGCACCGCCTCGGCCACCTTCTTCGGGTCGCCCGGCAGGTGGTCGGCGAACTGTTTGATCAGGTCTTTGCGGGCCGCCACGTCGGTGTAATCCGCGATCGGAGTGGCGGTCTCCTTCATCGAGCGCGTCGCCCAGTCGGTACGAAAAGCGCCCGGCTCGATGGCGACGACCTTGATGCCCAGTGGTCGCACCTCGGTGGCCAGCGCCTCGGTCACCGCCTCGAGGGCGAACTTGGTCGACGAGTAGTAAGCGTTGGGCGGGTTGGCCACCAGGCCCGTCATCGAGGAGATGTTCACGATGTGGCCCGAACCCCGCGCCCGCATCGCCGGCAACACCGCCTTGATCATGTTGACCGCACCGAAGTAGTTGACGTCGAACAGCTTTCGGACCTCGGCGTCCTCGCCCTCTTCGACCGCGGACAAGTAACCGTGACCGGCATTGTTGACCAGGATGTCGATGCCGCCGAACGCGCTCTCGGCCGCCGACACCGCACCGGCGATCTGGTCGGTGTCGGTGACATCGAGTGCGACGGCCAGTGCGCGGTCACCGAATTCGTCGGCGAGGTCCTGCACCGCGTCGGACCGTCGCGCGGTCACCACCGCACTGTGGCCGGCCGCCAGGACCGCACGGGCGATCTCGCGCCCGAAGCCCGTCGAGCATCCGGTGATCAACCAACGTGACACCTCAGGCCGTCCCTTCCGGTAGCCGACGCAGATACCCCGAACGCCGTTCGGCAAGTTCGGCTTTGCGCCGCTCCGCGGTGACGCGAGGCAGGTGCGGCACTTCGGTGTCGAGCCGGTCCAGCTTGACCACCCTGCCGTGAGCGCCCAGGTCCTCTCTGGGACCGGACTCGCCGAACTCGGCCATCCGCAGCGTCAGGACTGCCTCACCCAGCCCGTCGGAGTCGATCCAGTTGGCCACGCCGGGGTCGGACGGCGCGATCACGTAGGTGTAGCCGCCGCCTTCGTTGGTCACCGACTGCGCCTTGTTGAGGCTGCCGGTGCGGTCGACGATGTCCAGCGTGGTGCCCCAGATGTTGCTCAGCGGCACAGTGAAGTACTCGGCGCCGCCGTCACCCACGTCGACGACGAACGCCTCGTCCGGGGCGAGTTCGAAGCGGCCCATGACGTAGACCTGGTTGCGCATCGCACCGACCTTGTCGGCCGACCACGCGAGGTTGAACTGGTTGGGCGGCATCTTGTAGACGCCGTGGCTGAGCTTGCCGGTGAAGTTCGCGAAGTATGCCATCATCGCCGCGGTCGCCTCGGCCTGCTCGTCGCGGGTGCGCGCCGGGGTCACCGGCGGGCCACCGAGCCGTTGCACCTCAACGTGATTGGGGTCGTCGCGGCCCCAGTCCAGCAGCACATCGCGGATGTAGAACTCGTGCGCCGCCGAGGTGGTCCGCACGTGGTTGGGCCGACCGTTGGCGGCGTCCGCGTCGACCGTGATGGTGAAGCTGCCGTCGGAATCCACCTGCATGGTGCGGCCGTTCAGCACATCCACGGTTCCCATCTGGGCATCCCAGAGCGTGAAGTAGTTCTCCGTCATCCGGTGCTCGCCCACGCGGCCGTGAATCTCGTAACGCTCGTCTCCGGAGATCGGTATCACCCGGTACACGCTGTCGGGATTGTCGATGCCCCAACGTGATCCGGGGATTCGGCGGCCGTCGACAGGATGCGCCAGCCGCGTGATGCAACTGACCTTGGGCCGCAGCTTGTCCTGGTTCGACGACCAGATCGCCGCGGAGAACATCACCTCGGCGAAGGCGTCGTCGAACCGTTCCCGCATGGCCGGGGTCGCTTTCGCCCGTCCCAGCCAGGTCTCGGCCACAGACTGATACGCGGCTTTGACCACCGGGTGTTCGATCAGTTCGAGCGCCGCCAATTCCTGCTCGTGCTGGGCCGCTGTCGCGACGGGGTCTTCTGCCATGAGCTCTCCTCACTTCCCGACGTACTGATCGAATCGCTTGTGGTATTGGGCGAATCGCTCGTCGACCTGCTCCGGTCGCAGGCCGTAATCCGCCAGGCCGTACGGGGGGCGCGTCGCTTCGCGTGGCCGTTCTTCGAGCCACCGTCGCATGGCCGCTTCGGCCTCGCCGGTAAGCGGCAGGCCGATCGCGTCGTAGACCCGGGCCACTTGACCGATCGGGTCGGCAACCGCGTCCTCGAAGGCGATGTCGGTGACCCGATCGGCCTCGTCGGACCAGCCGTCGCGCACCGCCATCGCGCGGTCGTTCGTCCAGCCCATCCGCTCCAACCACTGCGCGCCGACCCGGTCGACATCGACGGTGTCGGCGTGCATCGCGTGTAGCGTCGCGTTCAGGCTGGCCCCCGAGGCGATGGTGGCGCACGGGTCGCGATGCATGTGCACGATGTGCAGATCCCCGAATCGGGCCCGCAATCGGTCGAGATAGCCGAGATGGGCCGGCGACTTGAGCACCCAGCGTTGGGCCAGTGCCCCGGTTTGCCGCTTCTGCCACTGCAGGAACTGCAGCATGCGGTGCAGGTAGGTGTAGGCGGGAGTGAAATCCTGTGCGTCGAGCCAGGATCGGTAGTGCGGCAGGCACGCACCGGATTCCGGGACATGCGACAAGAACGCATCGGCCAGAAAGACGATCTCCTCTTCGGCTTCGCGCGCATACATCGGATGGATCGCGAACAGGTCGGGCGCCAACTCGCGGGACTTCGCTTCGCGTCCTTCGCTCACTGCGATCCTTGGATCGCTGACACCGGGAACGACGAACGGGTAGTCCAGGCGGGGCGCCGCCTCGACGACCTCCCAGCCGTAGGCGCACTGAAAGCGCGGGTCGGCTGCCAGCAGCCGCTGCAGCAGCGTCGTTCCGCTGCGCATCATCCCGACCACCACAACCGGCGCAACCACGCGCTCCTGGAGGATCTCCGGGTGTCGGCGGATCCACTCCTGGGCGCGCAGTCGCATCCGCAGGCTGTGCACGATGCCCGCGCGCAGGATGAGCACTCCGATGGCGTTGAGGTCGGCGGTCGCGTAGTCGGCCAGCAAAACGCTCAGCGGGTGCTGGAATTCGCCCGGCCCCCAGTCGCTCAGCGATTCCTTGCGCTGCGCGTCGGCAAGGACGGCCGCCAGATCGAACGGTTCCACGCGATCAGAACTTCAGGTGCTGGCTGACATCGCCGAGCTGGTCGACGAACATGATGCGGCTGTCGAACCACCACGCGCCGTCCAGCCGGTGAAAGGTGTCTTTGTAATGTCCGGTCACGATCACCTGCAGCGGCAGGTCGGGTGTGGCCTGGGTGACGCAGTAGTAGGACTTGCTGTGCGCGCTGCCCGCGGTCTCGTCGATGTCGAGTTGAACGTTGCTGGTGTGGTGTCTGGTCTTCGGGGTGCCGTCGTCGTAGATGCGGGTGGCCATGTCATACATCCGCCGGACACCGTCGGCTCCCTCGAACACCGTCTCCGGAGGCCCGTTTTCGACTCCGCAGATGCGCCCGTGCGCGAACAGCCCTGCCACGCCGTCCAAGTCACCGGCGTCGAGCAGCTCGGCATAGCGGTAGATCAGATTGGTGATTTCTCGCCCGCTGCCACTCACGTCGCCGGGCGCCCACGTCGAATCACCCTGAAATCCTGGCAGAACCGCCCCGAGTCGCAGGCGTTTTAGGCCGAATCGGGCGGTACGTTTCCACCCATGGGTGAACTGGACAACTCCGTCGCGGTCATCACGGGTGCGGCCCGCGGCCAGGGGCGCAGCCACGCCGTCGCCCTGGCCGAGCAGGGGGCCGACATCATCGCCGTCGACATCTGCGCCGACGTCGAGACCATTCCCTACCCGTTGGCCACCGAAGCCGATCTCGACACCACCGCCGAGCTGGTTCGAGCGACCGGGCGCAAAGTGGTGCCGGTCATCGCCGACGTCCGCGACCGTGTCGCGCTGGAAGCCGGCGTGCAGACGGGGATAGCCGAGGTCGGTGAGATCGACATCGTGATCGCGAACGCGGGGGTCGTCGCCATCGGCGACACCCGAACGAACGCCGAACCGCTCTTCGACACGATCGTCGACACCAACCTCAAGGGGGTGTGGCACACGTTGCTGGCGACGGTGCCGTCGATCGTCCGCAGAGGCACCGGCGGGTCGATCGTTCTGGTCAGCTCGTCGCAGGGCCTGGTGGGCCGTGGCGGTGACGGCAGCACCGCGATGTTCGCCTACGCCGCTTCCAAACACGGCGTGGTCGGGCTGATGCGTTCGGCGGCAAACGCCTACGCGCCGCACAAGATTCGAGTCAACTCCATCCACCCCAGCGGTGTCGCGACACCGATGATCCTCAATGACTTCGTGATCAACCGGATGCTGGAGAATCCCAATCCGGCCGTCTCGCAGATGCTGCTGCCCGATGTGCCGTTGGTCGAGCCGCAGGATGTCACCGAGGCGGTGCTGTGGCTCGTCAGCCCGAGAGCGCGCTACGTGACGGGGATATCCGTGCCGGTCGACGCGGGGCACATCGTCATGTAGCGGCCGGGTGACGATGCAGAGCGCGCAGCGCGATGAGGAGGAGCCCGGCAACGAGGGCTAGCCGACGAGCACCGCGTAACGCGGCTTGATCACCTCGTCGATGATGGCCAACCGCTCGTCGAACGGGATGAACGCCGACTTCATCGCGTTGACCGTGAACCGCAGCAGATCGCTCCACCCGTAGTCGAAAGCGTCCACCAGCAGCGCCATTTCGCGGGTCATCGTGGTGTCACTCATCAGCCGGTTGTCGGTGTTGACGGTGACCCGGAAGCGGGTTCGGGCCAGCAGTGCGAACGGATGCTCGGCGATGCTGCCGACCGCCCCCGTCTGCACATTGGAGCTCGGACACATCTCGAGCGGAACCCGCTTGTCCCGCAGAATCGATGCGAGCCTGCCGAGTCGCACCTCGCCGTCGTCGGCGACGTCGATGTCGTCGACGATCCGCACCCCGTGGCCGAGCCGGTCGGCGCCGCAGAACGCGATCGCCTCCTGAATGGACGGCAGCCCGAACGCCTCACCCGCATGAATAGTGAAGCGTGCGTTGTTGTTTCGCATGTATTCGAATGCGTCGAGGTGTCTGGTCGGCGGATAACCTGCCTCGGCACCCGCGATGTCGAATCCGACCACACCCTTGTCGCGGAACCGGATGGCCAGCTCGGCGATCTCGCGGGACAGCGCGGCATGCCGCATCGCGGTCACCAGGCAGCGCACCACGATCGGACGCCCCGCGGCGGCCGCCGCCTTCTCCCCGTCCGCGAACCCGGCCAGCACCGCATCGACCACCTCTTCGAACGACAGGCCCTGGTTGATGTGCAGCTCGGGCGCGAACCGCACCTCGGCGTAGACCACTGCGTCGGCCGCCAGGTCCTCCACGCATTCGAACGCGACCCGGTGCAGCGACTCGGGCGTCTGCATCACCGCGACGGTGTGCGAGAACGGTTCGAGATAGCGCTCCAGCGACCCGCTGTGCGACGCGGTGCGAAACCACTGCGACAGCGCATCGATGTCCGTCGCGGGCAGGCCGTCGTAGCCGATCTGACCGGCGATGTCGAGCACGGTCGCCGGGCGGAGGCCACCGTCGAGATGATCGTGCAGCAATGCCTTCGGCGCTTGCCTGATCGTCTCGGCGTTCAGCGGCGTCGTCATGGGGTGATCCGATCGATGATCAGCGGGCGACCGACCGGGGGCGTGTCGCCGACGGTGTAGCCCGCGTCCAACTCGGCCATCGCGCCCGGAAAGCGGTCCGGAGTATCGGTGTAGAGGGTGAACAAGGTGTCACCGGCCGACACCGGGCTGCCCGGGCGGCGGTGGATCTGGATACCGGCCCCGGCCTGGACTTGCTCGCCCGGGCGGGATCTGCCCGCGCCGAGCCGCCACACCGCGAGCCCCACTGCCATTGCGTCGATGTCACCCATTGTGCCGTTCCGATTCGTGGTGACGGTTTCGGAGTACTTACCAACCGGCAAAGGTATGGACAAGTCACCGCCCTGCGCCGCGACCAGCGCGCGAAACCGGTCCATCGCCGTTCCGTCCCGCAGCGTCTGCTCCGGATCGCGCCGATCGATGCCGGCCAGCTCGAGCATCTCGCGGGCCAGGCCGACGGTCAGGCCGACCACGTCCGGCGGCCCGCCGCCCGCCAGCACCTCCAGCGACTCTGCGACCTCGAGCGCATTGCCGATAGCCGCACCCAGCGGCCGGTTCATGTCGGTCAGCACCGCACACGTCGGCAGCCCATGCTCGGCCCCCAGCGCGACCATGGTCTCGGCCAGTTCGCGACATCGCGACTCCGAGCGCATCAGCGCCCCGGACCCGACCTTGACGTCGAGCACCAGAGCGCCGGTTCCCTCGGCGATCTTCTTGCTCATCACCGAACTGGCGATCAACGGAAGCGACTCGACCGTGGCGGTGATGTCACGCAGCGCATAGAGTTTCGCGTCGGCAGGCGCCAACTGCCCGGCGGCGAAGATGGCTGCGCCGACATCGCAGAGTTGTTGGCGCACTTGGCTATCGGTGATCGAACCGGTGAAACCCGCGATCGACTCCAGCTTGTCGAGGGTGCCGCCGGTGTGCCCCAGACCGCGACCGGACGCCTGCGGCACCACACCGCCGCACGCGGCGATCACCGAGACCAGCGGCAGCGTGATCTTGTCGCCCACCCCTCCGGTGGAGTGTTTGTCGACGGTACGCAGCGGCTGACCGTCGCGGCGTAGGTCGCTGAAGTCGAACCGGTCACCGGAGGCCACCATGGCCGCGGTCCAGCGCGCGGTTTCGCCATAGTCCATGCCGCGCAGGAACACCGCCATCAGCAATGCCGACATCTGCTCGTCGGCGACCTGCCCACGGGTGTAGGCATCGATGACCCAGTTGATCGCCGCGTCGGACAACCGTTCTCCGTCACGCTTGGCCCGGATCACCGTCGGCGCATCGAAGCTCATCGACGCCACTCCTCAATCCCGGCCGTGCCGGGATCTTCGTCGCCGTCGCAACTCACAGGCGCCGCCCGTAGGCGACAAGATCCTGCGGGCCAAAGGCTTCCGGCAAAAGATCCCCCAGTCGCCGCGGCGCGTCCGGGTGGTCGATCAGCAGATCCGGTCCGCCGTGTTCCAGCAACACCTGACGGCACCGGCCGCACGGCATCAGCGGCGCTCCCCGACCGTCGACGCAGGCCAGCGCGATCAATTGGCCACCACCGCTGCCGTGCAGAGCACACACCACCGCGCACTCCGCGCAGAGACCTAGGCCATATGAGACATTCTCCACATTGCAACCGGTGACGATTCGGCCATCGTCGACCAGCGCGGCCGCGCCCACCGGAAAGCCCGAGTAGGGCGCATACGCGCCTCCAGCTGCCTGAATCGCTCTGTCGCGCAGCAGCTTCCACTCGATCGGGTCAGCCACGGCTGCGGCTTCGCGCGTCAATGCCATGCATCGGAGAACTCCGTCCTCTGTTGGCTAATTCACATGGTCACTCTAGATTCCCGGCGAGCGTCAATGGCGTAAGCCGCGAAGCGGTTCATCGACGAGTGCAAAAAGGTCTACATTCGCGGATGCAACAGGTCCTACCAGGAGGCGCTGATGACGACGACGTCCGCGAATCCAGACGGCTCGCCACTGCGGCGTCTGCGCCGCACCTTCTATCGCGGCGATCCCGGAATGTGGTCGTGGGTGCTGCATCGGATCACCGGCGCCACCGTCTTCTTCTTCCTGTTCATCCATGTTCTCGACACCGCGCTGGTACGTATCAGCCCGCAGGCCTACGACGAGGTCATCTCGACCTACAAGACACCGCTGGTCGGCCTGATGGAGCTCGGCCTGGTGGCCGCGGTGCTCTACCACGCGCTCAACGGGATCCGCGTGATCTTGATCGACTTCTGGGGACAGGGCCCCCGTTACCAACGGCAGATGCTGTGGGCGATCGCTGTCGTCTGGGTACTGGTGGTGGTGCCCGCCGCGGTGGTCGTCGCCGTCCACATGATCGGTCACGTCCGATGAGCTCACCCGATCTGCAACTCGGTCGCGGTCAGGTGGCGCCGGTTCGGCAACGCAGCCACGACCGCCCGGCCGGCCTGGACAACCCGCGGGCCCCGCGCCGGCGTGGCGGGATGCCGAACTTCGAGAAATACGCCTGGTTGTTCATGCGGTTCTCCGGCATCGTGCTGGTCTTCCTGGCGCTCGGGCATCTGTTCGTGATGCTGATGTGGGAGGACGGCGTCTACCGCATCGACTTCAATTACGTAGCGCAGCGGTGGCATTCGCCGTTCTGGCAGACGTGGGATCTGCTGTTGCTCTGGTTGGCGCAATTGCACGGCGGCAACGGGTTGCGAACCATCATCGACGATTACAGCCGCAAGGACTCCACCCGATTCTGGCTGAACAGCCTGCTGGTGCTGTCGATGGCGTTCACTCTGGTGCTCGGGACCTATGTGCTGCTGACGTTCGACCCGAACATCTCGGGCTAGGGAGGCGCACGTGATCAGCGAACACCGATACGACGTGGTGATCGTCGGCGCCGGCGGTGCCGGAATGCGGGCGGCCGTGGAAGCCGGACCGCGGGTGCGCACAGCGGTTTTGACCAAGCTCTACCCGACGCGCAGCCACACCGGCGCGGCCCAGGGCGGCATGTGCGCGGCGCTGGCCAACGTCGAGGACGACAACTGGGAATGGCACACCTTCGACACCGTCAAGGGCGGCGACTATCTCGCCGACCAGGATGCCGTGGAGGTGATGTGCAAGGAAGCCATCGACGCGGTGCTCGACCTGGAGAAGATGGGGATGCCGTTCAACCGCACCCCCGAAGGTCGCATCGACCAGCGTCGCTTCGGCGGGCACACCCGCGACCACGGCAAGGCGCCGGTGCGCCGATCCTGTTACGCCGCAGATCGAACCGGTCACATGATCCTGCAGACGCTGTACCAGAACTGCGTCAAGCACGATGTGGAGTTCTACAACGAGTTCTACGCCCTCGACCTGGTGCTCACCGATACTCCGAAGGGCCCGGTGGCCACCGGCGTGGTCGCCTACGAACTGGCCACCGGTGCCATTCACGTCTTCCACGCCAAGGCCGTCGTGCTCGCGACCGGCGGCTCGGGCCGGATGTACAAGACCACCTCGAATGCGCACACCTTGACCGGTGACGGCATCGGCATCGTGTTCCGCAAGGGACTTCCGTTGGAGGACATGGAGTTCCATCAATTCCATCCGACGGGTCTGGCCGGGCTGGGCATCTTGATCTCCGAGGCGGTGCGCGGCGAGGGCGGCCGGCTGCTCAACGGCGAGGGTGAACGCTTCATGGAGCGCTACGCGCCGACGATCGTCGACCTGGCGCCCCGTGACATCGTCGCCCGCTCGATGGTCCGCGAAGTGCTGGAGGGTCGCGGGGCCGGCCCACACAAGGACTACGTGTACATCGACGTGCGCCATCTCGGCGAAGAGGTGCTCAACGCAAAGCTGCCGGACATCACCGAATTCGCCCGCACCTACCTCGGAGTGGACCCGGTCAAGGAATTGGTTCCGGTCTACCCGACCTGTCACTACGTGATGGGCGGAATCCCGACCACCATCACCGGACAGGTGTTGCGGGACAACACCAATACCGTGCCCGGCCTGTACGCGGCCGGCGAATGCGCGTGCGTGTCGGTGCACGGCGCCAACCGGCTCGGCACCAATTCGTTGTTGGACATCAACGTGTTCGGGCGTCGCGCCGGGATCGCCGCGGCCGCCTACGCCAAGGGCCACGACTTCGTCGACATGCCGCCGGACCCGGCGACGATGGTGGTCAACTGGGTCGGCGACATCCTCTCCGAGCACGGCAACGAGCGGGTGGCCGACCTGCGCGGCGCGCTGCAGCAGACGATGGACAACAACGCCGCGGTGTTCCGCACCGAGGAGACGCTCAAGCAGGCGCTGACCGACATTCACTCCCTCAAAGAACGTTATTTGCGAATCTCGTTGCAGGACAAGGGCAAACGCTTCAACAGTGATCTACTGGAGGCCATCGAGCTCGGCTTCCTGCTGGAACTGGCCGAGGTGACGGTGGTCGGGGCGTTGAACCGCAAGGAATCCCGCGGCGGCCACGCCCGTGAGGACTATCCCAACCGCGACGACGTCAACTACATGCGCCACACCATGGCCTATAAGGAAATCGGGACCGAGAAGGACATCGCGGCCGGCAAGCAGGGCACCGATCTGCTCAGCGACATCCGGCTGGACTTCAAGCCGGTGGTGCAGACCCGTTACGAACCCAAGGAGCGGAAGTACTGATGAGCACCGAGGCACTGCAAGCGCCTTCCGGCGATCCTCCCCTGCCGGCCGTGCCGGAGGGCGCCGTCATGGTGACGCTGAAGATCGCCCGATTCAATCCGGAGAACCCGGAGCAATACGCCGATTCCGGTGGCTGGCAGAGCTTTCGGGTGCCGTGCCTACCGACCGACCGGGTGCTCAACCTGCTCATCTACGTCAAGAGCTACCTGGACGGGTCGCTGACCTTCCGGCGCTCCTGCGCGCACGGCGTCTGCGGTTCCGATGCGGTGCGGATCAACGGCCACAACCGGCTCGCCTGCAAGATGCTGATGCGCGATCTGCTGCCGAAGAAGCCCGGCAAAGACGTGACGATCACGATCGAGCCGATCCGCGGGCTGCCGGTGGAGAAAGACCTGATCGTCGACATGGAGCCGTTCTTCGACGCCTACCGCGCGGTCAAGCCGTACCTGATCACCAGCGGCAATCCCCCGACCCGGGAGCGGATCCAGAGCCAGACCGACCGCGCCCGTTACGACGACACCACCAAGTGCATCCTGTGCGCGGCGTGTACCACCAGCTGCCCGGTGTTCTGGAACGAAGGCAGCTACTTCGGCCCGGCGGCCATCGTCAACGCCCACCGGTTCATCTTCGACAGCCGCGACGAGGCCGCCGCCGAACGCCTCGACATCCTCAACGAGGTCGACGGTGTCTGGCGCTGCCGCACCACGTTCAACTGCACCGACGCCTGCCCGCGGGGCATCGAGGTCACCAAGGCGATCCAAGAGGTCAAACGCGCGCTGATGTTCGCCCGCTGAGTAGGCCTGGCCGGCCCGGCGCGCCCGGCCTGCCGGGCGCTGGCGGCCAGGCGCCCGCCCCGACGGGCGCTCGGCGCTCAACACGGCCTGTCACACAATCGCGGGCTGCCTCGTCTGATCTGCATGACACAGAAAACCCGCATCGAACCCCTGCCTCCCAAGCGGGCCAGCCTGCTGGTCCGCGCGATGTACCGCTACGCGAAGCGACGCTTCGGCGAAGTCCCCGAGCCGTTGGCGGTGGTCGCACACCACCCGCGACTGCTGGTTGCCAACGCCGTCCACGAGACCCTGCTGCAATCCGGCTCGCGCCGGCTGCCGGCCAACGTGCGCGAGCTGGCCGTGTTCTGGACCGCGCGCTCGATCGGCTGCTCGTGGTGCGTGGACTTCGGCTCGATGCTGCAGCGCCTCGACGGGCTGGACATCGACCGGCTCCGCGAGATCGACAGTTACGCCACCTCAGCGCTTTTCACCGAGGACGAGCGGGCCGCGATCGCCTACGCCGACGCGATGACCACCGATCCGCACACCGTCACCGACGAGCAGGTGGCCGACCTGCGGGCCCGTTTCGGCGACGACGGGGTGATCGAGCTGACTTATCAGGTCGGCGTCGAAAACATGCGTGCCCGAATGAATTCCGCACTGGGCATCACCGAGCAGGGCTTCAGCTCCGGGGATTCGTGCCGGGTCCCCTGGGCTTCCGAGCCCGGGGCAGATTCCGCAGCGGTGAACCGGTGAACTTGTCCGGGTTCGCGACATCCCACAGCGCGCTCACCTTTCCGTCGCGCACCGTCATGGCCGTGATCCGCGGCAGCATCGGCTGGTGCTCGTCGTCACCCGGCGATCCCGCGGTGTAGGCGCCGAGCTCACCGTTGATCAGTGCCAGTCGGCTCGACGTCACGAAGGCGGGCCCGTAACGCTCGGCCAGCCCGAACAGGAACCGGGCGACCTTGTCCGGCCCGTGGATGACGCGCGCCGCCGTCGGGGCCGCGCGGTTGGAGTCGCCGGTGAACGTCACCCCCGGATGCAGCAGAGCGACCGCCGCGGCCAGATCCCCTGATGTGATCGCCGCCATCAACTTGCCCACCACCTCGTCGTGGGCGGGGTCGGGGCTCGGCGGCGGTTCGGCGGTCACGGCACGGCGGGCCCGCGACGCCAGCTGGCGGGCGGCCGCCTCGCTGGTTCCCAGCACGTCGGCAACCTTGGCGAACGGCACCGCGAACCCGTCGTGCATGACGAACGCGACCCGCTGATCGGGTGACAACCGTTCCAGCACCACCATCGCCGCGAACCGGGCATCTTCGTGGGCGACCACCACCGACAGCGGGTCGTCGCCGTCGAACCCGGTCACCACCGGTTCCGGCAACCATTGGCCCACATAGCTTTCCCGCCGATGTGCGGCCGAGCGCAGCCGGTCCAGCCCGAGTCGGCTGACCACGGTCGTCAGCCAGGCCCGCAGGTCGTCGATCTCACCGTCGTAGGCGTTCCAGCGCAGCCACGCCTCCTGCACGATGTCCTCGGCGTCGGCCACCGTGCCGGTCAGCCGATAGCCGACCGACATCAGATGCGGTCGCAACGACTCGAATTCGGTGACCTGCTCGGCGGAGGCCATCTCGCGAGCGTATCTTGAGCCCGTGCACGTCTTGTCCGTTAATGTGGCCCGGCTCAGCACAAACCCCGATCCGCGGGCGCAGTCCAACGTGACGGGGATCGACAAGCGTCCGGTCATCGAGCCGGTATTGGTCCGGCCGCCCGGAGAGTCGCAAGGCGATGCCAGCGGTCTGGTCGGAGACCACATCGGAAATCCCAAGCTCCACGGCAAATCCGACCAAGCGGTCTACGCCTATGCTCGCGAAGATCTGGACCGGTGGGAAGAGCAGCTCGGCGTCACCCTCGACAACGGCATGTTCGGCGAGAACCTCACCACCGTCGGCGTCGATCTGACCGAGACCCGGATCGGGGAACGATGGCGGATCGGCAGCGGCACGCTGCTGCTCGAAGTCTCCGCGCCGCGCACACCGTGCCGGACGTTCGCATCCTTTCTCGACCGGCCGCGCTGGATCAAGACGTTCACCGAAGCCGGCGTGCCGGGCGCCTATTTCCGGGTCCTGGCTCAGGGTGAGGTGCGCGCGGGTGACGACATCACGATCGAGTACCGCCCCGACCACGACGTCACCATCGGGCTGGCTTTCACCGCCCGGATGAAAGATCCCGGTCTGGCGCCGGCGCTGCTGCAGGCCGAGGCGCTGTCAGCAGAGCTGAAAAGCTTCGTCCGCCAACGTGTTACATGACCGATCACCTCTGGCTGCACTTCGCCAAGCACGGTCCCGGCATCACACCGCCGGTCATCACCCGCGGCGAGGGCGTGACGATCTTCGACGACGCCGGCAAGAGCTACCTCGACGGTCTGTCCGGACTCTTCGTGGTGCAGGTCGGGCATGGACGGGTCGAACTCGCCGAGACCGCGGCCCGGCAGGCGAGCACGCTGGCCTACTTTCCGCTGTGGGGGTATGCCACCCCGCCGGCGATCGAGTTGGCCGACCGGATCGCGGGTTACGCCCCCGGGGATCTGAACCGGGTGTTCTTCACCAGCGGTGGCGGCGAGGCCGTCGAGTCGGCATGGAAACTGGCCAAACAGTATTTCAAGCTGACCGGCAAACCCGGTAAGTACAAGGTCATTTCGCGTGCCGTCGCCTACCACGGCACCCCGCAGGGCGCACTGGCGATCACCGGGTTGCCGGCCTACAAGACACCGTTCGAACCGTTGACCCCCGGTGGCTTCCGGGTGCCGAACACGAACATCTACCGGGCACCGGAGCCATTGCGCTCCGACCCAAAGGAATTCGGGCAATGGGCGGCCGACCGCATCGCCGAGGCGATCGAATTCGAAGGACCCGACACCGTCGCCGCGGTGTTCCTCGAGCCCGTTCAGAATGCCGGCGGCTCGATCCCGCCGCCGCCGGGTTACTTCGAGCGCGTGCGGGAGATCTGCGACCACTACGACGTGTTGCTGGTCTCCGACGAGGTGATCTGCGCGTGGGGCCGAATCGGATCCATGTTCGCCTGCAACGACTTCGGCTATCAACCCGACATGATCACCTGCGCCAAGGGGCTGACGTCGGGCTACTCGCCGATCGGCGCGATGATCGCCAGCGACCGGCTCTTCGAGCCTTTCAACGACGGGTCGACGGTGTTCCCGCACGGCTACACCTTCGGCGGCCACCCGGTATCGGCGGCGGTGGCGCTGACCAACCTCGACATCTTCGAACGCGAGAGCATCAACGCTCACGTCAAACGCCAGGCGCCCGCCCTGCGCGCCGCCCTGGAGCGCCTCTACGACCTGCCGATCGTCGGCGACGTGCGCGGCGAGGGCTTCTTCTATTCGATCGAGTTGGTCAAGGATCAGGCCACCCGGGAGACGTTTTCGCGTGACGAGGCCGCAGAACTGTTGCCGCGCATCTCGTCGTCGCTGTTCGCGGCCGGGCTCTACTGCCGCACCGACGACCGCGGCGACCCGGCCGTGGTCATCGCTCCCCCGCTGATCAGTGGCCCGGCCGAATTCGACACCATCGAGTCGATCCTGCGCGACGTGCTGAAGGACGTGCGGTGAAACCGCCCATCGACCCGATCCGCTGGCGGCCGCCTGGCTCACGACCGCTCCCCCCGCCGGATTTCACTGCGGCGCTGCGCATCGTCGAGGTTCCGGGCACCGCCGCCGAGGATGTCGTCGCCGACGCCGCCGGCAACATCTGGACCGGTGTAGAGGACGGGCGCATCGTCAAGGTCAGTCCGGACGGCGACGCGCAGGTGGTCGCCGACACCGGCGGCCGGCCGCTGGGCCTGGCGGTCGCCCGCGACGGCCGCGTGCTGATCTGCGACAGCCACCGTGGCCTGCTGCGTCTCGACCCGGAAACCGGCGGTATCGAGACACTGGTCGCCGACGTCGACGGCCGCCCGCTGACCTTCTGCTCGAACGTCGTCGAATCATCAGATGGCACAATCTTTTTCACCGAGTCGACCAGCCGTTTCTACTACGAGTACTACAAAGGCTCGGTCATCGAGGGACGCCCCACCGGCGCGCTGTTCCGGCTGGACCCCGACGGGACCGTCACCGAACTGGCCGGCGGACTGTACTTCGCGAACGGCGTCACGCTGACCGCGGACGAGTCGGCCGTGGTCTTCGCCGAGAGCGCCGGATGCCGGCTGTCGAAGTACTGGCTGGCCGGCGAGCGGGCCGGCACGGTCACTCCGCTGGTCACCGAGCTACCCGGCTATCCCGACAACATCTCGACCGGTCTGGACGGCCGGATCTGGGTTGCGCTGGTCTCGGAGCGCAACGCGCTCAACGAATGGCTCGGCCCACGGGCCCCGCTCATCCGCAGCGTGATGTGGCGACTGCTGCCCTACCGCTGGCTGCCCAACCCGAAAGCGACGGTCTGGGTGGCCGCCTTCGACCCCGACGACGGGCACGTGGTGGCTCAGGCCCACACCCAGCATCCCGACTTCGGCCTGATCACCGGCTTGGTAGAAGTACCGGGCCGGCTGTGGCTCGGCCGCATCGCCGGGCCCGGCATCGGTTACCTCGACTTGCAACATCCGTAACACCAGTAACAGCGCGGCTCCCTCGAATCGGGCCTTCGATCGCCTACTCTGCCTAGACATGACTGCCTTGGGGCCCGCCCTTCGCCGTGCGTCGTGCCTGGCAGCGGCCGGTTTCTTGTTCACCTCGCCGGTCCTGCTCGGGGTTCCCGCGGCGCTCGCCGAGCCCGCCGTGGTCCACGACCTCTGCCCGTACAAGGTGGCGACCCCGGCCGCGGTCGACTCATCCGAAGTCCCCGAGGCCGGCGAGCCGCCGCTGCCGTTGCCGGTGCCGGCCTCGCCGATCGGCGGTAACTCGCTGAGCGGCTGCGGCGTGATCACCGCCGCCGGCACCCCGCCGGTGCCCAACGACGTCTCGGCCGACGCCTGGGTGGTGGCCGACCTGGACAGCGGCGCCCTCGTCGCCGCCCGCGACCCACACGGCCGTCATCGCCCGGCGAGCGTCATCAAAGTGCTCGTCGCGACGGCCGCACTGCGCGAGCTCAACCTGAACAAGAACGTCGACGGCACACCCGAGGACGCCGCTGCAGAAGGCACCAAGGTCGGGGTGTCCCCCGGTGGCATCTACACCGTCAACCAGCTGTTGCACGGATTGCTGATGCACTCCGGCAACGACGCCGCACACTCGCTGGCCATGCAACTGGGTGGCATGCCGGTCGCCCTCGACAAGATCAACGCGTTGGCGGCCAAGCTCGGCGGTAAGGACACCCGCGCCGCGACACCGTCGGGCCTCGACGGTCCCGGCATGAGCACCTCGGCCTACGACATCGGCTTGTTCTACCGATATGCCTGGCAGAACCCGACTTTCGCCGACATCGTGCACACCGAGAAGTTCGACTTCCCCGGTCACGCCGACCATCCGGGCTACGAGCTGGAGAACGACAACCAGTTGCTCTACCACTACCCGGGGGCGCTCGGCGGTAAGACCGGTTACACCGACGACGCCGGCCAGACGTTCGTCGGCGCGGCCAACCGGGATGGCCGCCGGCTGGTGGCGGTGCTGCTGCACGGCACCCGTGTGCCGATTGCGCCGTGGCAGCAAGCCGCCCATCTGCTCGACTACGGCTTCGCAACCGCCCCAGGAACTCGGGTGGGGACGCTGATCGAACCCGACCCGTCGCTGGCCACACCCAAAGCTGCAGGGCCCGGCGACAACGGCGGCGGACCCGCCGCCAACGCGGCCGCGCTAATACCGAGCGTTGACGCTTTGCCGATTAGGGTCGGTGTCGCGGTGATCGGTACGGTCGTCGTGTTCGGCTTGATTATGGTGGCGCGCTCGATGAACCGACGGCCGCAGCACTAAGCAGCGACTGTCGACCGGGCGGCTACCCGGAGGGAGATCGTGAGCCGCATCGGCGAGTCACTGCGGTCGCGACGGCGAATGATGATCGCCGTCACGGCGGCGACCCTGGGCATCATCTGCGGCTACGACCTGTCCAACATCGCCGGTGCGCTGCTGTTCATCACCAACGATTTCAGCCTGACCGTCCGTAAGCAGGAATTGCTGACGACCATGGTGGTGATCGGCGAAATCTGTGGCGCGCTCAGCGGCGGGTTCCTGGCCAACGCGATCGGACGCAAACGCTCGATGATGATGGTGGCCGGCGGCTACGCGGTTTTCTCGCTACTGGGCGCGGCCGCCGTGTCGATGCCGTGGCTGATGACGGCACGCATGCTGCTCGGCATGACCATCGGGTTGTCCGCCGCGGTGACGCCGGTCTTCATCGCCGAATCTGCGCCGGCGCAGCAGCGCGGCTCGCTGCTGGTCACCTACCAGGTGGCAACCATCCTGGGCATCATCGGTGGCTACCTGTCGGCGTTCGCGCTGGCGGATTCGGGTAGCTGGCGCTGGATGCTCGGGCTGGCGGCGGTGCCGGCGCTGCTGGTCCTGCCGCTGCTGGCCTCCACGCCCGACACCGCGCGGTGGTATCTGTTCAAGAATCGGGTCGACGACGCCCGTCGCTCACTGCTGCGGATCGAGCCGAACAGCGACGTCGACAAGGAACTCGCCGAGATCGCCGAAGCGATGGCCGAGGAACGGGGCGGATCGATCCTCGAGATGCTGCGCCTGCCGTATCTTCGCGCCACGTTGTTCGTCGTCGGGATCGGCTTTTTCGCTGAGCTGAGCGGAATCAACGGGATCATCTACTACAGCCCGCTGCTGTTCGAGGCGATGGGATTTCAGGGCAACTTCGCTCTGCTGGTGCTGCCGGCCATCGTTCAGGTCGCTTCGCTGGCCTCGGTGCTGGCCTCGCTGCTCCTGGTCGACCGGATCGGACGCCGCCCGATCCTGTTGTCAGGCATCGGCGCGATGATCCTGGGCGACCTGGTCCTGGTGGTGGTGTTCGCCGCCAAGTCCAGCGCCGTCTCCGGATTCGGGTACGTCGGGCTGCTGATGTTCACCATGGGATTCACCTTCGGTTTCGGCGCGCTGGTCTGGGTCTATGCCGGCGAGAGCTTCCCGGCGCACCTGCGATCGCTGGGGTCCAGCGCGATGCTCACCGCCAACCTGACCGCCAACGCGCTGATCGAGTCGGTCTTTCTGACCATGCTGAACAACCTCGGCGGCGCCGGAATGTTCAGCATCTTCGCGCTGCTCGCGGTGGTCGGACTTGTCATGGTCTACAAGTTCGCCCCCGAAACCAAGGGCCGACAGCTCGAAGACATCCGCCACTTCTGGGAGAGTGGGGGCCGCTGGCCCGACGAAACCCCCAGCGCGGCAACGGATGTGTCGGTATGCCGCTGATAGCGGCCGGCACAGTCGTACTCGAACAAGGCGTCTGCCGCCCGGGTTGGGTGTACTCCTCGGGCACCACGATCGCGGGCTGCGGCGCGGGCGTGCCGCCCCGATCCCCCGATGTCGACCTGCCCGACGCGCTGGTGGTTCCCGGTTTCGTCGACATCCATGTGCACGGCGGCGGTGGCGCGTCTTTTCTCACGGGCAAGATGTCAGAAGTTCTGCGCGCCTGCGCTTTTCACCGTGAACACGGCACCACCGCTACCTTGGCCAGCCTGGTCACCGGCCCCCCGGAGCAGTTGGTCACCGCGGTGCGCGGACTCGCCGAGGCGACCCGCGCGGGCATCATCGCCGGCATCCATCTAGAAGGACCCTGGCTCAGCGCTGCGCATTGCGGGGCTCACGACGCGGCGCAGATGCGTGATGCGACGCCCGCTGAGATCGACGCGCTGCTGACCGCCGGTGACGGCACGATCCGAATGGTCACCCTGGCGCCCGAGCGACCGGGCAGCGAGGAGGCGATTGCCCGCCTGGTCGACGCCGGAGTGGTTGTGGCGCTTGGTCATACCGATGCGACCTACGAGCAGACCCGCCAGGCCATCGAATTGGGTGCCACCGTAGCAACCCATCTGTTCAACGCGATGCCGCCACTGCACCATCGCGAGCCGGGGCCGGTGCTCGCACTGCTGGAGGATCCGCGGGTGACCGTGGAGTTGATCGCCGACGGCGTCCACGTCCACCCCGCGGTAGTGCGAACGACCGTGCAGGCCGCCGGAGCCGACCGGGTCGCGCTGGTCACCGACGCGATCGCCGCGGCGGGCGCGAACGACGGTGAGTATCAGCTCGGCTCGGTGCCGGTCGACGTCGCCCAGGGGGTGGCGCGGGTGCGAGGGACCTCGACCATCGCCGGCAGCACCGCGACCATGGACCGGTTGTTCGCGACCGCGGCCGGGCTCGGTGCCGACCGGGACGCCGCCCTGTTGGCGGCCGTGCAGTTGACGTCGACGACCCCGGCCCGGGCAATCGGCCTGGCCGGCGCCGGCGCGCTGCACGTCGGATACGACGCCAATCTTGTTGTGCTGGAGCGCGATCTCTCGGTGCGCGCCGTCATGACCGGTGGCGACTGGGCGGTCGAGCCCTGACGTTTGCTACCGTCGGACGGGTCAGCACCTGACACCCGGACGAGGCGCACCGTACCCGGCCAACGACAAGACGGCGCGGGAGAGGTGTGCGATGGCGTGGCTGATTCTGGTGGCCTCCGGGGTTCTCGAGGCGGTGTGGGCCACCGCGATGGACCGTTCGGACGGATTCACCAAGCTGGTCCCGTCGCTCATTTTTGCGGTGGCCGTGCTGTTTTCGATGATGGGCCTGGCCGTGGCAATGCGAAGCCTGCCAACGGGTACCAGCTATGCGGTCTGGGTCGGCGTCGGCGCGGTGCTCACCGTGGGTTACGCGATGCTGACCGGCGAGGAGACCGCTTCGCCGATCAAGGTGTTGCTGATCGCCGGTGTAGTCGGCTGCATCGCCGGCTTGAAACTGGTGAGCTGATCACCTGGTCCGACGGGTGAGCCGGGAAAAGCCCAGGGCACCAATGGCACCCACGACGGCGGCGGTGGCCAGCTGTCGCGCCTTGAGTCCATCGGCCGGTGGCAGCCGGGGAATCGAGACCCTCAGCTCCGGCTGCTCCGGCTGCTCCGGCTGCTCGGGCTGAGTCTCCGGCGGCGGCGGGACGGGGCCCGTCGTCGCCGCCCACGCGGTCGCGAACAGCAGCAGCCGCGCTGTGACGTAAGCGAACACCATCAGGCCCAGCACCGGCCCGAAGGTGGCTCCGGCCGGGCTGCGCAGCACCGACTTCAGGTAGATCGACCCGACCAGCTTGAACACTTCGAAGCCGACCGCCGCCAGGAGTGCCGCGCGCACGGCGCTGCCGAAGTCGACCGGATCCCTGGGCAACCGGGCGATCATCCAACCGAACACCAACCACGACAACAGGAATGACACCAGCACCGAAACGGAACGCAGGATCGCGTCGAGCACCGGAAGGTCGTGCAGACCCAGCGCCCGCAGCAGCCGGGCCATCGGTCCCGCTCCGGCCAGCGCGCTGAGCGCAAGGGTGGCGAAGATGGCGAAGAACGACGACACCATCGCGACGAGGTCGGAGAATTTGGTGCGGACGTATCCCTTCGATCCGTCGGTCTGCCGCCACAACTCGGTCAGCGCGACCCGCAGGTTGCTCATCCAGTTGAGTCCCACCCACAGGGCGACGGCCAGACCGATCACACCGACCGATGCCCGGGCGTCGATCGCCGAATTCATCAGGTCGAGCATCTGCTGGCCCAGGGCGCCGGGCACCGCGTGCCTGACCTTGTTGTCGATCGCGGCCAGCACGCTGGGACGCCGCGACAACAGGAACCCGGCCACACTGAATCCGACCATCAGCAGCGGGAACAACGCGAAGATCGTGTAGTACGTCAGACCGGCCGCGAAGAAATTGCCCTGACATTCGTCGAACCAGTCATTGGCCCGAATCGCGTGGTCCAACCATGCGTACCGCGCCCGCAGTCGATCCAGGATTCCTGGCTTGGCCGGTTCGCTCATCACCACCCGCTATAGACGTCTCGGTAAAAACCCTAGGCGGTCGTATACCCGCTCGACCGTCTTTGCAGCGACGCCGTCGGCCCGCGCCGCCCCCGAAGCCAGCACAACCTCGAGTTCGGTTGGATCGGCGAGCAATTCGTCCACCCGCGCCTTGATCGGCGTGACGAACTCGACGACGGCTTCGGCGGTGTCCTTCTTCAGGTCGCCGTAACCGCGTCCGGCATACCCGTCGACCAGCTTCGCGATCTCGACGCCGGTGACCGCGGACTGGATGCTCAGCAGGTTCGAGACGCCGGCCTTTTCCACCGGGTCGAAGCGGATCTCCCGCTCGCTGTCGGTGACCGCGGAGCGAATCTTCTTGGCAGACACCGTCGGCGAGTCGAGCAGGCTGATCAGGCCGGCATCCGTGGCCGCCGACTTGCTCATCTTCGACGACGGGTCCTGCAGGTCGTAGATCTTCGCGGTGGCCTTCGGAATCAAGACCTCTGGCACGACGAACGTGTCCGGGTAGCGGCTGTTGAACCGTTGCGCGATGTCGCGCGCCAGCTCCAGATGCTGTCGCTGATCTTCACCGACCGGCACCAATTCGGCGTCGTAGGCCAGCACATCGGCGGCCTGCAGCACCGGATAGGTGAACAGGCCGACGGTGGTCGCGTCGCTGCCCTGCTTGGACGACTTGTCCTTGAACTGCGTCATCCGTGAGGCCTGGCCGAAGCCGGTGAAGCAGCCCAGCACCCAGGCCAGCTGGGTGTGCGCCGGGACGTGGCTCTGCACGAAGATCGTGCTGCGGGCGGGGTCGACGCCGAGCGCGAGGTACTGGGCGGCGGTCACCAGGGTTCGGCGCCGCAGCGTCGCAGGGTCCTGCGGGATCGTGATCGCGTGCAGATCGACGACGCAGAAGAACGCGTCGTGGTCGTCCTGCAGCTGGGCCCACTGCGTGACGGCGCCCAGCGCGTTTCCGAGATGGAGCGAGTCGGAGGTGGGCTGCACGCCGGAGAACACCCGGCTGGTCTCAGGGGCGGTCATGTCGAGCGCCACTCCTCCTCATCGCTTCGCTCTGCATCGTCGTCGGCGGCGCTCTCGAGCGCCACTCCTCCTCATCGCTTCGCTCTGCATCGTCGTCGGCGCAATCTCGAGCGCCACGCAATCTTTTCACGCGACCACCGGTGCTTCTTGCGGTACCGGCGGTATCGCCATAATGTCGGCGACGTGATAAATCGCGCCCCCATCCACGTCGGCTCGGGCGAGCCGGTCCTGCTGCTGCATCCGTTCCTGATCTCCCAGCTGGTCTGGAACGACGTTGCCGCGCAACTGGCCGACACCGGCTCCTACGAAGTGTTCGCCCCGACCATGGCCGGCCACAACGGCGGCCCGAAGTCCGGCACCTGGTTTCTGAGTTCGGCGGTGCTCGCCGACCACGTCGAACGTCAGCTCGACGAATTGGGTTGGGAGACAGCGCATATCGTCGGCAATTCGCTGGGCGGCTGGGTGGCCTTCGAGCTGGAGCGCCGCGGTCGAGCCCGCACCGTGACCGGTATCGCTCCCGCCGGCGGGTGGACCCGTTGGAACCCGGCCAAGTTCGAGGTGATCGCGAAGTTCGTCGCGGGCATGCCGTTCTGGGCGTTCGCCCGTCTCCTGGGAGTCAAGGCGCTGCGGTTGCCCGGCACCCGACAACTCTCCACGCTGCCGATCAGCGGGACACCCGACGGGGTCACCGACGAACAACTGGCTGCCATCGTCGACGACGTGGCGCACTGCCCGGCGTACTTCCAGCTACTGGTCAAATCGCTGTGGAACCCCGGCCTTATCGAGTTGGCGCAGACCGGCGTACCGGCTCACCTGGTGCTCTGCCAGAAGGACCGGGTGTTCCCGGGGCCGCGGTCGCACCGCTATTTCCAGGCGCAGTTGCCGCGCGGGACCCGCATCACCGAACTCGAGGGCGTCGGGCACATCCCGATGTTCGAGGCCCCGGCCCGGGTCACCGAGGCCATCCACGGCTTCTTGTCCGAGCACACCCAGGGCCGCCAAGCGGTCGACCCGCCCGCCAGTTAGGCGGTCGCCGGCACCACATGCGGCCGCGCGGCCGGAGCGGTCCACCGAGCCAGCGCGTCCAGCCATTGCGAGCAGTTGCCCGAGTCGCCGGCCCAGGCGATGTAGCCGTCCGGCCGCACCAGCACCGCGGGGCCGGCGTCGGCCCGCTCCGCCTGATGCAGATCGGTCACGCCGACCGCAGCCCGGCCGCATTCGCGCACCAGCACGAAACCGGGCTCGCGCTGCAGATACGTCAACCGGTCCCCGATCAGCGGGATCTGGGTCGCGCGGGTGCCCACCAGAGCGCTCTCGCCAGCCCGGTGCGGATAGCGCAACGTCGTTCCGGCGAAACTACCCGCCACCACGTCCCGCAGCCGGGGTATCCGTAGCATCCTGGGCGCCAACAGATTTCGAACGCCGCGGGCGAACCGCGGATGCAATGTGACACCGCGGGCAATCATTCCGGATTGCAGCAGGACCCGCTTGCCGATCGGGTGTCGCTCGTATTGGTAGCTGTCCAGCACCGCATCGTCGGCCCCGGCCAGCGCGGCGTCGATTTTCCAGGCGAGGTTGGCGGCGTCCTGGATGCCGGTGTTCATGCCCTGACCGCCCATCGGCGAGTGGACGTGCGCCGCATCGCCCGCCAGGAACACGCGGCCATGCCGATACTGCGCGACTTGCCGCTCGTCGCAATGGAATCGAGACTTCCAACTGATCTCGAGCAGACCGAGATCAGCCTTCATCGCACGGGCGAGAATCCCGACGATCTCCGCGCGGTCCACCGGTTCACTGTCCGGCACCTGATGCGCGCGATCCCACACCATTGCGCGGTACCAACGACCGTCCCCCTCGTGACGGTCGTACGGCGCCAAGAACGCGAATTCGTTGCGGGTGCTGCCCAACGTCAGCCCGCCGCCGGTCGGACCGTTGGCAAGTTTGACGTCGGCCAGCACGATGGACGACAACACCGTCTTCCCGGGGAAGTCCACGCCCAACAATCCTCGTACCGTGCTGTGGGCACCGTCCGCGCCGATGAGATACTGTGCTCGCCAACGCATCTCGGGTCCGCCCTGGTACGGTCGGGTGGTCACCGACACGCCGTCGGCATCCTGCTCGAGCCCCACGACCTCTTCGCCGCGCCGGACATCGGCTCCCTGCGCGACGGCGTAGGCCGCGATCGCCTGGTCGACGTTGGTCTGCGGGGTGATCATCGCGAACTGATAGGGCGATTCCAGGTGGGTCAGGTCCAGCCGGGCGCCACCGAACAGCGTCACTCCGGTGGCCTTGTGCGCGCGGGCTAGTAGGCCATCGGCGATGCCGCGGGCGTCCAGCACCTCCAGCGTGCGCGCCATGGTGGCGAATGCGCGGCTGGCCGGATTGACCGACGGCCAGCGTTCCAGCACCGTGACCGACCGGCCGATGCGCGCCAGGTCGCCGGCGGCGGTCAGGCCGGTCGGGCCCGCGCCGACCACCAGAACGTCGACAGTGTTTTCCGGGTGTGTCGCCATCAAGCCACCGCCTCCGGGTCGGGGTACCAGCGACGGATGTCGTCGGGCGTCGAGACGGCATCACGGTTGAAGACGAACCGGCAGCCGGGCTGGGCAATGTGCGCGGCGTTGACGATCGCCTCGAACAGCAGCGTGTTGGCGGCGACGAGGCGCACACCGGCGCCGATCAGCACCGCGTCATACCGCTTGGCCTCCAGCCATTGCCGGGCCTTGTCCACCCCCGCCTGGCCGACGTCGATCAGACAGTTGTCGACGCCGTATCCGGCGGCGCGCAACCCGGCGACGTTCTCGTCGTTGGCGGCTCGCAGCTTCTCCTTCGACAGACCCCGAAACCGGGCGAAGTCGGCCGAGGAGTAGTCGATGGCGTCCGGATCGATCCCGATCTGGATGGCGGTGACGGTCATGAGCGTGACCTCCGGTGCTGAGTGGTTCAACAACTGTTGAAACAGAAGCTAGGCCGATTCGCCAGCAAATGTCAACAGTTGTTGAATACACTTCCCGGCATGCCTCCGAGAGCACGCGATGGGCGCGACGGTCCGGCCACCCGGGCCGCCATCCTCGACACCGCCCGGTCACAGTTCGGCAGCCACGGTTTCGAACGCACCACCATCCGTTCGGTGGCCTCGGCGGCCGGAGTCGATCCGGCGCTGGTCATGCATTACTTCGGCAGCAAGTCCGGGCTCTTCGCGGCGGCATCGCAATTCGTCATCACGCTCCCGGACCTGGTCGGCATCGCCCCCGACCGGCTCGCCGACGTCCTGCTGCCGGTGTTCATCGAGGCCTGGGGGCCGCAAGGACCGCTGCTGCCGTTACTGCGCGCAGCCGCGACGAACCCGGCGGCGGCCGAGACCCTGCTGACGGTTTTCGTCGGTCAGGTGGCCCCCGCGCTGGCGGCCGTCACGCCCGACCGCGCACCAGAACGTGCGGCGCTGGTCGGCTCGCAGTTGCTCGGGGTCGCCGTGGCGCGCTACATCCTCGGCGTACCGCCGCTGACCGGCATGTCCGACGCGCGGCTCGTCGAGTGGCTACGCCCGGTACTCGCCCACTACCTGACCGAACCCGCGCCCTGACGCTGCTCGACGACCACCAGCGCGCGCTCGGCCCAGCGCAGGTTTTCTTCTTCGTAGGAAATGCCGCGCATCAATGTCAGATACGGCCCCACCCGCGGCGCCGTAGCCAGGAACTCCTGCTCGGTGCGGCCATCGAGGATTCGCATGCGCAGTCGCTCGTAGCGCTGCACTTTGACCTCGGCCCGGTCGCGACGCTCGATGATCAACTGGCGGACGGCCGCCGCGTCGCCGACATCGAAGGCCTGCACCTTGATCAGCAGCTCGTCTCGGATGACCGACGGCTTCGCCGGCTTCGCGGTGAACTGGCGAATCGCCTCGTATCCCGCCTCGGTCAGCGAGAACATCCGCTTGTTGGGCCGGCGTTCCTGCTGCACGATCCGCGCCTCGATGAGGCCCTGCTCGGCCAGACGCTCGAGTTCTTTGTAGAGCTGCTGCGGAGTCGCCATCCAGAAGTTCGCCACCGACGCGTCGAAGTCTTTGGCCAGGTCGTAACCGGACGACTCCCCCTCGAGCAGGGCCGCCAGCACCGCATCACGCAACGACATGGAGCAATCGTACCCGAGAGTAATCAAGAAATTGATTAATCGGCTCTGGACTTACCGGGATCGGGGCTTTATGGTCGAGCTGACCTACTCAACAAGTTGACCATTAGAGGTATCCCGATGCACCCCTTCCGCAAGGCGGTCGAAGATCGCGACGAGGCGGCCGTCGAGGCCCTGCTCGCCGACAACGTCGTGTTCACCAGTCCGGTGGCGTTCAAGCCCTACGTCGGCAAGCCGATCACCGCCGCGATCCTGCGCGGCGTGCTGCGGGTCTTCGAAAACTTCCGCTATGTCCGTGAGATCCATGACGCCGACAGCGGCCTGCACGCGTTGGAGTTCGAGACCGGCGTCGTCGGTGCCCCCGGCGTGACGATCAACGGCTGCGACTTCCTGCACGTCAATGAAGACGGCCTGATCGACGACCTTAAGGTGATGGTGCGACCGCTTTCCGGTGCGACGGCATTGTCCGAAGCGATGGCCGCACAATTTCCGCGAATCCAGACCGAGGCCGCCGAACTGGCCGACCAGTTCGCCGAGGCATAGAACACAGGGCCTCAAGAAAACAAGGGAGCAGCCAGGCATGCGAATCGGACTAGGAATCAACTACGCGGGCGGCTTCAAAGAGGTGGCCGCCGAGGTGGCCGACCTCGAGCGCGCCGGCCTCGACATAGTCTTTGTCCCCGAAGCGTATTCGTACGACGCGGTGAGCGCGCTGGGCTATCTCGCCGCCAGCACCGAGCGGGTCGAACTGGCCTCGGGCATTCTGCAGCTCTACACCCGCACACCCACGCTGACCGCAATGACCGCCGCCGGGCTGGACTACGTCTCCGACGGTCGTTACACCCTGGGCCTGGGCGCGTCGGGACCCCAGGTGATCGAGGGTTTCCACGGCGTCCGCTACGACGCGCCGATCGCCCGGACCCGCGAAGTGATCGAGATCTGCCGCCAGGTATGGCGTCGCGAGAAGCTGCAGTACCAGGGTGAGCACTACCAGGTCCCGTTGCCGGCCGAGAAGGGAACCGGTCTGGGCAAGGCCCTGAAGCTGATCAACAAGCCTGTGCGAGAGCGTATTCCGATTCTGATCGCCGCGCTCGGACCCAAGAACGTCGAGCTGGCCGCCGAACTCGCCGAGGGCTGGCAGCCGATCTTCTTCCTGCCCGAGAAGGCACAGGATGTCTGGGGCAAGTCGCTGGCGGCCGGCAAGGCCAAGCGCGACCCGGTGTTGGGCGACCTGGAGGTGTTCGCCGGTCCCACTCTGGCCATCGGCGACAACGTCGAGCCGCTGCGGGAAATCGTGAAGCCTCACCTGGCGCTCTACATCGGCGGCATGGGCGCCAAGGGGAAGAACTTCTATCGCACCCTGGCCACCCGATACGGCTATGGGCCGCAGGCTGATCGGATCCAGGAGCTCTATCTGGCCGGCGACAAGGAAGCCGCCGCCAAGGCGGTCCCGGACGAGTTGGTGCGTGACGTCTCGTTGATCGGGTCACCGGAATTCGTCAAGGAACGCATCGCGGCTTTCCGCGAAGTCGGCGTGACCACCCTGAACGTGGTTCCCGTGGCCGAGACCGCGGCCGAGCGCGTCAAGCTGATCGAGACGCTGCGCGGCCTGGTGGACTGACCCTCAGTCCTGGGCCGCCGCCAGTGCGGCGTTGAGCGTCTTGCTGGGACGCATCACCGCGATGGTCTTCTCGTCGTCGAGTCGGTAGTAGCCGCCGATGTCGACGGGTTCGCCTTGTGCAGCAGCGAGTTCGGAGATGATCGCGTCCTCGTCCTTGCCGAGCTCGTCGGCCAGCGCGGCGAAGTGCTTGCGCAACTCCTCGTCCTCGTGCTGTTCGGCGAGCGTGCGGGCCCAGTACAGCGCCAGGTAGTACTGGCTGCCCCGGTTGTCGAGTTCACCGGTCTTGCGCGACGGGCTCTTGTTGTTGTCCAGCAGCGCGCCGATCGCGTCGTCGAGCGTCTTGCCCAGGATCTTCGCGCGCTCGTTGCCGGTCTTGACCCCGATGTCTTCGAAACATGCTCCCAGCGCCAGGAATTCGCCGAGCGAGTCCCAGCGCAGGTGGTTCTCCTCGACGAGCTGGTGAACGTGCTTGGGGGCCGATCCGCCCGCCCCGGTCTCGTACATGCCGCCACCGGCCATCAGCGGCACGATGGACAGCATCTTCGCGCTGGTACCCAGCTCCAAGATCGGGAACAGGTCAGTCAGGTAGTCCCGCAGGATGTTTCCCGTTGCGGCGATGGTGTCTTCGCCGCGCATGACCCGCTCCAGGGTGTACCGCATGGCCCATACCTGCGGCATGATCTGGATCTCCAGGCCCTCGGTGTCCGACTCCTTGAGGTAGGCCTTGACCTTCTTGCGCAGCTCGGCCTCGTGCGGCCGTTCGGTGTCCAGCCAGAACAGCACCGTCATGCCCGAATTCCTGCCACGGGTCACGGCCAGCTTGACCCAGTCGCGGATCGCCGCATCGGTCACGATGGGCATCCGCCAGATGTCACCCTCCTCGACGTTCTGCGACAGCAGGACCTCACCGGTCTCGAGGTCGACGATGTCGGCGACGCCGTCCTCGGGAATCTCGAAAGTCTTGTCGTGCGAACCGTATTCCTCCGCGCGCTGCGCCATCAGCCCCACGTTGGGCACCGTGCCCATCGTGGTCGGATCGAACTGGCCGTGCGTCTTGCAGAAGTTGATGATCTCCTGGTAGATCCGCGAGAAAGTGGACTCCGGGTTGACCGCCTTGGTGTCCTTCTGCCGGCCGTCGGCGCCGTACATCTTGCCGCCGGCGCGGATCATCGCCGGCATCGACGCATCGACGATCACGTCGCTCGGCGAGTGAAAGTTGCTGATGCCCTTGGCCGAATCGACCATCGCCAACTCGGGACGGTGCTCGTGGCAGGCGTGCAGATCACGGATGACCTCTTCGCGCTGAGACGCCGGCAGTGATTCGAGCCTGTTGTACAGGTCGACGAGGCCGTTGTTGACGTTGACACCCAGCTCGTCGAACAACTCCTGATGCTTGTCGAAAGCCTCTTTGTAGAACGTCTTGACTGCGTGGCCGAAGACGATGGGGTGGCTGACCTTCATCATCGTCGCCTTGACGTGCAGCGAGAACATCACACCGGTCGCGTAGGCGTCCTCGATCTCGGCCTCGTAGAACTCGATGAGCGCCTTCTTGCTCATGAACATGCTGTCGATGACGTCACCGTCGTGCAACGACACCTTTGGCTTGAGCACAATCGTTTTGCCGCTCTTGGTCTTCAACTCCATCTTGACCTCGCGGTCACGATCCAGCGTCATCGACTTCTCACCGTGATAGAAGTCGCCGTGCTTCATGGTCGCCACATGCGTGCGGGACGCCTGTGACCAGTCGGCCATGCTGTGCGGGTGCTTTCGCGCGTACTCCTTGACGGCCTTCGGCGCACGGCGGTCTGAGTTTCCTTGCCGCAGAACGGGATTCACGGCGCTGCCCAGACACTTCGCGTAGCGGTCGCGGATTTCCTTGTCCTCATCGGTTTTCGCGCTCTGCGGGTAGTCCGGAAGCTTGAATCCCTTGCCTTGCAGTTCCTTGACCGCGGCCACCAGCTGAGGCACCGACGCGCTGATGTTCGGCAGCTTGATGATGTTGGTGTCGGCCTCTTTGGTCAGCCGGCCGAGCTCGCCCAGGTTGTCGGGCACCCGCTGTTCGTCGGTCAGGTAATCGGAGAACTCGGCCAGGATCCGCGCGGCCACCGAGATGTCACTGGTCTGGATGGTGATTCCGGCGGGTTCGGCGAACGCTCGCACGATCGGCAGGAAGGCATAGGTCGCCAGCAGCGGCGCCTCGTCAGTCAGCGTGTAGATGATGGTCGGCTGTTCGGCGCTCACGGTGTTTCTCCCGGTATCGGTAGATCCTGACGGGGCTTCGCGATGAATCTGGTTGCCACGTTATCAAGCACGTTTGCGCTGATGTCGACCTCGATCTGGCCGTTCCTGCTACCGGCGAGTACGCCCGGCTGACCGCTGGCACCCGTTCGCGTGGATGAGCTAAGCTTCATTTCGGTCATGAGCGCCAGCGTCAAGCCCCGGCTCGCTGGCCGGCAACCCTCCATCCGCGGTGGGGTGCTCCGGGTGAAGACCAGGTTTCGTAGCCGTAGCGGCTACGCGGCAAGCGCGGGTCCGCCGTGATGGGCCCCCCGGAGTAGACAGGGAAACCTGATGCGCACCTATGTGGGCTGGCCCATCATGCGTCACAGCTGCTGATCCTCGCGCCGCCGGTTGGCGTCGTCCATGACGTCCCGCGCCGCCTCAGCAACGAATACACATCGTCATACTTTCCAGAAAGCCAACCATCGTGAGCACTGACACCGAACCCGATCCCACCCAAAACTGGTCGTTCGAGACCAAGCAGATCCACGTCGGCCAGCAGCCCTGTCCGGCCACCGGCGCCCGCGCGCTGCCGATCTACCAGACCACGTCCTACGTCTTCAACGACACCTCGCACGCCGCCGCCCTGTTCGGACTCGAAGTCCCGGGCAACATCTACACCCGCATCGGCAACCCGACCACCGACGTGGTCGAACAGCGCATCGCGGCGCTGGAGGGTGGGGTGGCCGCGCTGTTTCTCGCCTCGGGCCAGGCCGCCGAGACCTTCGCGATCCTGAATATCGCCGGCGCCGGGGACCACATCGTGTCCAGCCCCCGGCTCTACGGCGGCACGTACAACCTGTTCCACTACTCGCTGCCCAAACTCGGTATCGAGGTCAGCTTCGTCGACAATCCCGACGACGTGGACTCGTGGCGCGCCGCGGCGCGTCCCAACACCAAGGCGTTTTTCGCCGAGACCATCTCCAACCCTCAGATCGACATCCTGGACATCCCCGGGGTCGCCGCGGTGGCGCACGAGAACGGTGTGCCGTTGATCGTCGACAACACCGTCGCCACCCCGTACCTGATCCAGCCGATCCAGCACGGCGCCGACATCGTGGTGCACTCGGCGACCAAGTACCTCGGGGGTCACGGCTCCGCAATCGCCGGTGTGATCGTCGACGGCGGCACCTTCGACTGGACCCGGGGCCGGTTTCCCGGCTTCACCGTGCCCGATCCCAGCTACCACGGTGTGGTGTACGCCGAGCTCGGACCGCCGGCGTTCGCCCTCAAAGCGCGGGTGCAACTGCTGCGCGACCTCGGTTCGGCGGCGTCGCCGTTCAACGCGTTCCTGGTCGCCCAGGGCCTGGAGACGCTGAGCCTGCGGATCGAGCGGCACGTCGCCAACGCCCAGCGGGTGGCCGAGTACCTGGAACGCCATGACGACGTGCTGTCGGTCAACTACGCCGGGCTGGCCAGCTCCCCATGGTTCGGATTGGGAAAGAAGTTGGCGCCCAAGGGAACCGGGGCCGTGCTGTCGTTCGAACTGGCCGGTGGTGTGGCGGCGGGCAAGGCCTTCGTCAATGCGCTCGAGTTGCACAGCCACGTCGCCAACATCGGTGACGTGCGGTCGCTGGTGATCCACCCGGCGTCGACGACCCATGCACAGCTCAGCCCCGCCGAGCAGCTGTCCGCCGGGGTGAGCCCCGGTTTGGTGCGGCTGGCGGTGGGTATCGAGGGAATCAACGACATTCTGGCCGACCTCGAACTCGGTTTCGCGGCCGCTCGCAGGCACGCCGGAGCCGGCGACCCGCATGCCGCGGCGGCGTTCTGAGGAGTCCACAGGTGACAATCTCTGACATGCCGACGCAGACGCTGCCCGCCGAAGGCGAGGTCGGCATTGTCGATGTCGGCTCGCTGACGCTGGAAAGCGGCGCAGTCCTGGACGACGTCAGCATCGCCGTTCAGCGCTGGGGCGAACTCTCGCCGAACCGCGACAATGTCGTCGTCGTGCTGCACGCGCTGACCGGCGACTCGCACCTCACCGGCCCAGCCGGGCCGGGGCACCCGACGCCGGGCTGGTGGGACGGAATCGCCGGACCGGGTGCACCGATCGACACCGACCGGTGGTGCGCGGTGGCCACCAACGTCCTGGGCGGTTGCCGCGGATCGACCGGGCCGGGCTCGACCGCTCCGGACGGAAAGCCATGGGGCTCAAGGTTTCCGCTGGTGTCCATCCGGGATCAGGTCGAGGCTGACGTGGCGGCACTGGCCGCGCTGGGCATCAGCGAGGTCGCGGCCGTGCTCGGCGGTTCGATGGGCGGCGCGCGAGCGCTGGAGTGGATGGTCGCGCATCCCGACAGGGTGGGCGCCGGGCTGCTGCTGGCCGTGGGCGCCCGCGCCACCGCCGACCAGATCGGCACGCAGTGCACGCAGATCGCAGCCATCAAGGCCGACCCGAATTGGCAGGGTGGCAACTATTACGAGACCGGGCTGTCCCCGGACACCGGGCTGGAGATCGCTCGCCGTTTCGCTCACCTGACCTACCGCGGCGAGACCGAACTGGACGCCCGGTTCGGCAATGCGCCGCAGGTCGGTGAAGATCCCACGGATCCGTCGTCCGGCGGCCGGTACGCGGTACAGAGCTACCTGCAGCACCAGGGCGGCAAGCTGGTGTCACGGTTCGACGCCGGCAGTTATGTGGTGCTCACCGAGTCGCTGTCGAGTCATGACGTCGGGCGGGGCCGGGGTGGGGTCGAGGCCGCGCTGCGCGGCTGTCCGGTGCCGGCAGTGGTCGGCGGGATCACCTCCGACCGCCTCTATCCCCTGCGGCTGCAAGCCGAGTTGGCCGAACTGCTGCCGGGCTGCGCCGGACTCGAGGTGGTCGACTCGATTTACGGGCACGACGGTTTTCTGGTCGAGACCGACTCGGTCGGCGCGCTGGTGCAACAGACCCTGGATTTGGCCGCGGCGAAGGGTGCGTGTTCGCGGTGACTCAGTATTCACAGGCCCGCTCATTGTCTTTTGGCTCTGAAGCGGCCGCGTACGAGCGCGGCCGCCCGTCGTATCCGCCGGAGGCCATCGACTGGTTGTTGCCGTCGGGGGCCCGCGACGTGCTGGACCTCGGCGCTGGGACCGGCAAGCTGACCAGCCGGCTGGTGGAGCGTGGGCTGGACGTCGTCGCGGTCGACCCGATCGCGGAGATGCTGGAGATGCTGCGCGTCTCGCTGCCGGGCACGCCGGCGCTGTTGGGGACGGCGGAGGAGATTCCGTTGGCGGACAACAGTGTTGACGCGGTGCTGGTGGCGCAGGCGTGGCATTGGTTCAATCCGGCACGCGCGATTCCCGAGCTGGCCCGGGTGCTGCGGCCCGGTGGGCGACTGGGTTTGGTGTGGAACACCCGCGACGAGCGATCCGGTTGGGTGCGCGAATTGGGCCGCATCATCGGCCGCGACGGCGATCCGATGCGCGACCACGTCACGCTGCCCGAGCCGTTCACCGACGTGCAGCGCCATCAGGTCGAGTGGACGAATTACCTTACGCCGCAAGCACTGATCGACTTGGTCGCGTCGCGTAGCTACTGCATCACCTCGCCCACCCAGGTCCGCACCAAGACGCTGGATCAAGTGCGCGAGTTGCTCGCCACACATCCTGCCCTCGCCAACGCCGGCGGTCTTGCGTTGCCGTACGTGACGGTGTGTGTGCGGGCGACGTTGACCTGACGTCGCGGCTGACCAGCCGGGGCTATGGTTCGTGGTGTGAAACTGACATCGCTCGTCGTCGGTTGCGTGCTGGCGATCAGCGCTGCACCGCTGGCCCATGCTGACGAAAACGACAACGCGTATCTGTACGGCATCCATTCGGTCGGTGTCCCGGACGGCAGCCCCGCGGCCTCGCCCGCGTACGGCCGGCAGCTGTGCGACCGACTGCCCGCGGTCGGCTTCGATCCCCTGGTGGCAGCGGTGAACCAGGAGAACGCCGCGAGCGGCCTGAACATGCATCTGTCCGCGCTGGTCATCGGCGCGGCGCTGTCGAACTTCTGCCTCGACAAGGCCACGCTGGTGCCGACGACCCTCACCTACTAGGACGGCTCGTCCTCGTCGTCATCTCGGAGGAGTTTTTCGGGGTGGTGGTAGGTGTTGGTGCGGGGTTGGCCGTGGTCGAGGTGGGGTGGTGGGATCCATTCGGTTTGGCCGTGGGTGTTGTTGTGGGTGGTCCAGCCTTGTTCGGTGAGGTCGTGGTTGGGGCCGCAGGTCAGGGTCATGGTGTTGGCGTCGGTTTCGGGGTGGGTGCGGTAGGGGTTGTTGTGGTGGACCTGGCACTGGTAGGCGGGCACGGTGCAGCCGGGGAAGGTGCAGCCGCGGTCTCTGGC
>NZ_PKEK01000026.1 GCF_002863225.1 Mycobacterium sp.
ACTTCCGCAACGGTTCAGCCGGGCTGCTCGACTGGCAGGCGGTGCGGCGTGGCCACCCCGGCCGCGAACTGTCCTACACACTGGTCACGGGTATGGCCACCGCCGATCGGCGATCCAGCGAACGCGAGCTCCTCGCGGTCTATCGGGCCGCCCTGGCCGCTGCCGACGGCCCGGAGCTGGACGCGGACGAACTCTGGCTGCGCTATCGGCAGGGCGCGCTGTATGCCTACGTGGCGCCACTGATCACCGCGGGCATGGGCGGCATGCAGGACGAAGGCATTGCCCTGGAAGGACTTCGACGCGGAGTGGCCGCGCTTTCTGACTTGGGCACCGTCGCCGCGTTGAGGCAATCGCTGTCGACGTAGATTTCTCGTCATGCGGATGACGGTGCTCGGCAGCGGTGGATGGATTCCCACCAGCTCCCGCCAGACCAGCTGCTATCTGATCACCTCTGGAACCGAGGCATTGATCCTGGACGCCGGAACCGGTTTCGGCGCCTTGCACATCAACCCATCCCTACTGAATGGCATCGAGTCGGTGACGGTGGTGCTGAGCCACTTCCATCTCGATCACGTGACCGGTCTGGGATTCGTCAGCGGCCGAGCGCTGGGCGGCCGCGAGCTCACGATCGCCGGCCCGGGTTCGATGGCCTACGGTCGGCCGACCCGCTCGATCGTGGAGGGGCAGCTTCTGGCGTCTCCGTTCCAGACCACGTCGCCGCTGGCGTCGGCTCGCTGGGCGGAGTTGGGTTGGGACACGCTGGGTTTCGCCGGGCATGAAATCGAAACGTGGGAGCAGACGCGCCATCCGCTGCCATCGGCCGGGTTCCGGGTCGGCGACCGCTTCGCCTACTGCACCGACACCGAGTTCGACCCGGTGACGGTTCGACGTGTGACAGGTGTGGCGACATTGCTGCACGAGGCATGGGAGCCCAGTGCGGCGGAGCGCGGACACACGTCTGGCGAGGAGGCTGGAACGATCGCCGCTCAGGCCGGCGTGGAGCGCCTGCTGATCACCCATAACCATCCCCTGCCCGGAGTTGCCGAACGCACCGCCGAAGCAGCTCAGGCTCACTTCGACGCCACCCTGCCGGCCGCCGACGGAGCCATTCTCGAGCTGTGAACGGCACGATTCGGCCACAATTGGTACGGTCGCACAACACTGCAATTCATCGGCATCGTTGCTGTTCAGCGGCTTTTCGGAGCTGCTGAGACTGCTGTGCGGTTAGCTGGGTCACAGGACGGTCCTTAGAAAGCTGCCGCATACTAGACCCAAGTACCAATCAGCGCCTGAGCACAATCAGCCGGTCTGGCGCCGACCTCATGAAACAGCCGAGATTGTGGTGAACGCACTGCAGCGATCCGACCCCAAGCATCGCCACCGCGCGACGACGCCGAAGACCCGTCGCCGCACGCTGCTGCATGCGGTTGGCTCGGTGGTGGCCGCAGGGGCCCTGCTGGCCACCGGGTCTGGCTACTGGATGGCGCACGGCGTGCTGAGCGGGATCACCGTCTCTCAGGCGCTGAGCCCCGAGGATCCGAAATCCACCGGCAACGGGATGAACATCCTGCTGATCGGGCTCGACTCCCGCAAGGATCAGAACGGCGACGATCTGCCCTGGAGCGTGCTGAAGCATCTGCACGCCGGCGATTCCGATGACGGCGGCTACAACACCAACACGTTGATCCTGGCTCACATCGGACCCGACGACAAAGTGTCGGCCTTCTCGATCCCCCGCGACGACTGGGTCGCGTGGAACGGAGTACCGGGCTACAACCACATCAAGATCAAAGAGGCCTACGGGCTGACCAAGCAGTACGTCGAGCAGAAAATGATCGACAAGGGTGTCAGCGACCAGAAGCAGCTGGAGACCAAAGGGCGCGAGGCCGCCCGCGCAGCGACGCTCAAGGCGGTGCGAAAGTTGACCGGGGTGCCGATCGACTATTTCGCCGAGGTCAATCTGGCCGGCTTCTACGACCTGGCCAGCAGCCTCGGCGGAGTGGACGTCTGCCTCAAACACGCTGTGTACGACGAGTACTCGGGCGCCGACTTCCCGGCCGGGCCGCAGACATTGGATGCCGGGCAGGCGCTGGCGTTCGTTCGGCAGCGCCACGGCCTGGAGAACGGCGACCTGGACCGGACGCACCGCCAGCAGGCCTTCCTCTCCTCGGTCATGCACCAACTCCAGGACACCGGCACCTTCACCAACCTCGGCAAGTTGAAGGGCTTGATGGCGGTGGCACGCAAAGACGTTGTGCTCTCGGCCGGCTGGGACGAGGACATGTTCCGCAGGATGGGCGCGCTTGCCGGCGGATCAGTCGAGTACCGAACGTTGCCCGTTGTGCGATACGACAACATCAACGGCCAAGACGTCAACATCGTCGACCCGGCGGCGATCAAAGCCGAAGTGGCAGCGGCCTTCGGGACATCATCGACCGCGTCGACGACCGACGTCGGCACGCCTGATTTGTCAACCGTGGTCGACGTGGTGAACGCCAGCAGCGTCGGCGGCCTGGCCAGCAAGTTGGCCCGCACACTCAAGCGCGACGGCTACAACACCGGCTCGGTACGCGACCGGGTGCGCGGTGAACCCACTACGACCGCAATCGAATACGCGCCGGGCGCCGACAAGGACGCACGCGAATTGGCAAGCATGCTGGGCATCGACGCACCCGACAAGCCAAATCGCGCACTGGAGTTCGGGCACGTCCAGGTGGTCGTCGACGACAGTTTCTCGCTTCCCAGCCAGGACGAGTCCACGACCGAAACCACTACGCCGGCATCGATTTACGGCAATTACGGGTGGAAATCCGCAACCACCACGAGCACGACCGAACCGGCACCCGATCGAGGTGTGCCGATCGGTGGTGGCGGAGTCCCCTGCGTCAACTGACCTCTCGGAGCAAGAAGGCCAGCACTACGCTCTCGAACGCCTCTTTCGCCTCGATCATCGCCCAGTGGCCGCAGTTGGGGAACACATGCAACTCGGCGTTCGGGATGGTCCGCATCGGGAGCAACGCCATGTCCAGCGGGCTGACCCTGTCGTCGCGTCCCCAGGTGATCAGCGTCGGCGCCAGAACCCGGTGCATGACGGCCCACGGTTGCGGACCCTTGGACGACTCCAGAGCCTTCATCATCTGGGTGAAGGCTTCCTTGCCGTACATCCGCCGCGCGCCGGCCAACGTCGCCGGATCGGTTGCATGACTCCACCGCTCCTCGATGAGTTCGTCGGTCACGATCGCCGGGTCATAGACCATCGACTGTAACCACCGAATCAGCCCCTCGCGGGTGGGATCGTCGGTGAACTCCTGCAGTAACCGGATGCCTTCTGCGGGACCAGGAGTCAGGATGTTGCGGCCGATACCGCCGATGGTCACCAGCCGTCGCACCCGCTCCGGGTGGGCGATCGCATAGTTGATCCCGACCCCGCCGCCCATCGAGTTACCCACGATGTCAACGGTTTTCAAATCGAGCGCGTCACCGAATCGCACCACCGCATCCAGCGCTGTGATCATCGGATGGCCGCCGAAGTCATCGCTGACTCCGAAACCGGGGAATTCCAGAATCAGGCAGCGGAAGGACTCGGCGAAGGTGCCGAGCACGCCGCGGAAGTTCCGCCAGCCCGTCACACCCGGGCCAGATCCGTGCAGCAGCAACAGCGGACGACCGTCGGCCGGGCCGGCTTCGTGGTAGCGGAGGACGCCGGCGTCGGTGCCGACTTCGCGTAAGGAGCCTTCGTAGGTAAGACTCACGCGTGGGTGCCGCCGTCGATGCGAATTTCGGTGCCGGTGATGAACGCGCCGTCGTCGGAGACCAGCATCGCAATCACGCCAGCCACCGCCGACGGGGCGGCCATGCCGGTACCGCTGGACTCCTCGGTCGTCGGCAGGATCGGCATCAACCTGGTGAACAGGCCCCAATCCGCGTCTTGCGGAATGTATCCGCCGGTGGCATCGGTGATTCCGGACTTGATACTTCCGGGCGCCACACACACGGCGCGCAGTCCCTTACTCGCGTACTCCAGCGCCAGCGCATGGGTGAACGACTGGACGCCGCCTTTGCTCGCCGCGTAGGCCGCCATGTAGGGGTGCGCGAATGACGCTGACGTGGAACTGAAGTTGACGATCGCGCTGCGCGGATTCTGCAGAAGGTTCGGGATGGCCTCGCGAACCACCAGAAACGTCCCGGTCAAATTGATCCCGATGATTTGGTTCCACTGCTCCAGCGCCATCTGTTCGGTGTGCACGGCACGCAGGATCCCGGCGGCGTTCACCACCGAGTCCAGACCACCCAGCGTGTCGACCGCCGAGCGCACACCTTCGACCACCGAAGCCTCTTCGCCGATGTTCATCTCCAGCGTGGTCAGCCGCTCACCCGTACCGGCCTCCGCGGCGCGGGCGCGGGTTTTCTCCAGCCCGTCGGGGGCAACGTCGGCGCCGACGACCGCAGCACCTTCGTCCAGCAGGCGCAGCGCGGTCGCTTGACCAATTCCCGAGGCCGCGCCGGTCACCAGAATCCGGTTACCTGCTAAACGATTCATCTACGCGCTCCTGTTCAAGGTCACTGTCCCATAACATATTTCATCGTCGGACCAGCGGTCCATCCACCGTCGACGGCGATCTCGGCGCCGGTCACATAGGCGGCATCGTTGGACAGCAGGAAACCGACGGCGCCGGTGATGTCGCCCGACTCCGCAATCCGGCCCATCGGGGTGTTGGGGTAGTTGCCCTCACCGGGCTGGATGCCGATGTCGACGGTCATCGGGGTGTACACCATGCCGGGGTGCACGGAGTTCACCCGGATGCGGTCCGGCGCCAACTCGACAGCGGCGATCTTCGACAGGCCGCGCACCCCCCATTTCGACGCGCCGTAACCCGCGGTGAAGGCCAAGCCGAACATGCCTGCCGCAGAGGAGATGTTGACGACCGACCCCCCGCCGCCCTCGCGCATCGGCTTGATGACCGACTGCAGGCCGTTGAACACCCCCGTCAGGTTGATATCCACCACCTTGCGGAAGTGCGCGAGCGGTTCGTGTTCGATCAGCTGCCCGGTCGATACTCCGGCGTTGTTGACCAATCCGCTCAGGGAACCGAACTCGTCGAGGGTGAATCGGACGGCGGCCGCCCACTGCTCTGCGTCGGTGACGTCGAGGTGGATGTAGCGGGCCTGCGGGCCGAGTTCACCGGCCAGCCTGGTTCCCTCATCGTCCAGCAGGTCAGCCAGTACCACGCTGCCGCCGCGCTCGAGTATCAGCCGCGCAAACGCCGCGCCCAGCCCGCCCGACCCGCCGCTGATCAGCGCGACCTTGCCGGCCAGCTGACCTGAATTACTCTGCATCGCAATCACTTTCTGCCTTCAGCCTTGGTCAGGGCAAATCCCTTGTAACTGGAGTCCGCCACCTCGGCACAGATTTTGTTGTAAGCGGCGAAGCCACCGATGAACAACATGAACACTCTCGGCTTACCCGGATCGTTAGCGCCCATGTACCAGGAGTTGGCTTTGGTGAACAACGATTCCTCGGCCCGATGCGCCAATTCCGCGGCCCAGCCGTCCACCGCGTCTGTGGTCCGGCGCCCACCACCGTCGCGTCCAGAGGTTCGTCAACCGTCACAAGGAGCACTGTAGGTAAGGCGCCGGCCAGGCCACCGCGGTTTCCCGGTCATTGGACACCACACCCGACAGCAGAGGATTCCGCCCGCTCATCGGGATTGGCCGCGAACAGGCCGTGCTCTGCGGTAGACCATCACTAGGCCTACACAACGAAGGACGCCGACATGAGCGAACGTGTACTCGACCGAGTGATGGACCTGGCCGACCAGATGCGCGAACAGGCTGACAGCGCCGAACAATTAGGGCGGCTCACCGACGACACCGTCAAGATGATGAAGTCCGCCGGTCTGATCCGATTGCTCCAGACCAAGCAGTACCAGGGCTTCGAGGTTCACCCGCGCGAATTCGCCGAGACGACCATGGCGACCGCGGCCCTCGATCCGGCCGCCGGTTGGATCGTCGGCGTCGTGGGTGTGCATCCCTATCAATTGGCCTACGCCGACCCGAAGGTCTCCGCCGAGATCTGGGCTGACGACGTCGACACCTGGATGGCCTCGCCCTATGCACCCCAGGGTGTTGCCCGGCCCGTCGACGGCGGCTGCATCTTCAACGGCCGCTGGCAGTTCAGCTCCGGCACCGACCACTGCGACTGGATCATTCTGGGCGCGATGCTCGGTGACGAGAAGGGCATCCCGCTGATGCCGCCCCAGATGGTGCACATGATTCTGCCGCGCAAAGACTACGAGATCATCGACGGCTCCTGGGATGTGGTCGGGCTGCGCGGAACCGGATCCAAGGACGTCGCTGTCAAAGACGCGTTCGTACCCAGCTACCGAACGATGGATGCCGCCAAGGTGATGGACGGCACCGCGCAGCGCGAAGCCGGCATGACCGAGCCGCTCTATCTGATGCCGTGGTCGACGATGTTCCCGCTCGGGATTTCCGCGGCGACCATCGGCATCGCCGAAGGCGCGCTGGCTGCTCACCTGGACTACCAGCGAGCTCGGGTCGGGGCCACCGGCACCGCGATCAAGGACGACCCCTACGTGATGTACGCGGTCGGTGAGGCGGCGGCCGACATCAACGCGGCACGGCAGGAGCTACTCACTAACGCCGACCGGATCTACGACATGGTGGCCGCGGGCAAAGAGGTGTCCTTCGCAGACCGTGCGGCCGGCCGGCGCACCCAGGTCCGCGCCGTGTGGCGCGCGGTGTCCGCCGTCGACGAGATATTCGCGCGGTCCGGTGGCAACGCGGCGCGGATGGACAAGCCGCTGCAGCGGTACTGGCGTGACGTACATGTCGGCCAAATGCACGCCATCCATGTCCCGGGCACCACCTATCACGCAGCCGCGCTCAGTTCGGTCGGTGTCGAGCCACCCGAGGGCCCGCTGCGGGCGCTGATCTAGGGAGACCGACCGTGAGCGATCTGCAAAGCCTCGGCTACATAACCATTTCCAGCAACGACATCGACCGGTGGCGTCAGTTCGCCTTCGGCGTCCTCGGCTTCGCCGAAGGCAAAGGACCTGACCCTTCGGCGCTGTATCTGCGAATGGATGAGCGGGCCGCACGGATGATCGTGGTGCCGGGCGACGCCGACCGGGTGCTGACTGTCGGCTGGGAGGTACGCGATCACCGCGCGCTGCAGCGGGTCGTCGCGGCTCTGGACGGCGCCGGGGTGCCCTTGAAGAAACTGTCAACCGATGAGGCCGAAGCCCGTCGGGTCGAAGAAGTGATCACGTTCGACGACCCGGCCGGCACGACACTGGAGGTGTTTCACGGTGCTGTGCTCGATCACAGCCCGGTTGTCACACCGTTCGGCGCATCGTTCGTGACCGGCAGTCAGGGCTTGGGTCACGTCGTGCTGCCCGCGACCGATCCCAACGCACTCTTCGAGTTCTACACCGACGTACTGGGTTTCCGTTCCCGTGGCGCATTCCGTGTTCCACTGCCCAAGGAATTCGGCCCCGTGCGGGTGCGCTTCCTCGGCATCAACGAACGTCATCACAGCCTCGCGATTGTGCCGGCCGCACATCAACGCGATCCCCGTCTGGTCCACATCATGGTCGAGGTGGACTCCTTAGACGCGGTTGGTCAGGCCTTGGATCGCGTCAATGCCGAAGGCTTCCAGCTGTCGTCCACACTCGGGCGCCACACCAACGACAAGATGGTGTCGTTTTATGTCCGCGCGCCCGGCGACTGGGACATCGAGTTCGGCACCGACGGTCTGCGAGTCGACGAAACCTCCTACACCGCAGAGGAAATCACCGCCGACAGCTATTGGGGCCATCAGTGGGTCGGCGAGATGCCGGCGGCCATGCGGCTGTGAATGTCGCATACGGCCCACGGCGGGTCGCCCCGACGCTGCAGCAGATGCGACCGCTGCTCCCTCATCGTCCTGCACTGACACGACCGGCCTTGCAATACGCATGATCCTCGACCCGCAACTCGCCCCCCTGATCGAGGCGCTGGACGCCGGGTTCCCGCCGGTTCACACCATGACCGGCGCCCAGGCACGGGCGACCATCAGGTCACGGTTCGTGCCACCCCGCGAACCCGAGCCGGTGGCCGACATCCGAGACGCGACCGTCCCGGGGCCAGGCGGCGACATTTCAGTACGGGTCTACCGGCCCGCACGCGGCGGCCACCTGCCGATCCTCGTGTACGCCCACGGCGGCGGCTTCGTTTTCTGCGACCTGGACAGCCACGACGGCCTCTGCCGCGACATCGCCAATCGTATTCCGGCATTGGTGGTTTCAGTGGACTACCGGCTGGCTCCGGAACATCAGTGGCCTGCAGCAGCCGAGGACGTGTACGCCGTGACGCAGTGGGCGGCGGATCAGGCGGAGAACCTCGGGGGTGACGCGCGGCGCATTGCGGTGGGCGGTGACAGCGCAGGAGGGAATCTGGCCGCCGTCACCGCATTGATGGCGCGCGACCGCGCAACTCGTCCGCCCACGGCACAGATGCTGCTGTACCCGGTGATCGCTGCCGACTTCGACACCGAGTCGTATCGGTTGTTCGGCAAGGGTTTCTACAATCCCGAGCCGGCAATGCGCTGGTACTGGGATCAGTACGTACCCGACGCCGCCGACCGGGAGCACCCCTACGCGTCGCCGCTCCGTGCGGATCTGACGGGTCTACCTCCCGCAGTCGTTGTCATCGCCGGCCACGACCCGTTGCGTGACGAAGGCATCGCTTTCGCCGACGCTCTCGACGCCGCGGGGGTGACCACCGCACGATGCGTCTTCGACGGCGGCATTCACGGATTCATGACAATGCCCACGCTCGGCATCGCACAGCAGGCCCGACAGCAGGTCTGCGCGGAATTGTCCCGGCTGCTGCGTGAGCCGTGACGGCCCCTCGGGACCGAACGCCCTACGTACGGGCGGGGGCCAGACGCTCGAGAGCCAGCCCGCCTTCGAACGGCCGGTAGGCGAAGGCAGCGGGTGCGAGATATCCGGTGTCCTCGAGCGGTGTGTGCACCTCGGCGACGGTGGGACCGATCTCGTTGGCGACGGGTGCCAGCGCTTCGAGATCGAAGCGGTACAACTGACCTGCGTTACCTCCCAGGATCTTTCGGCACTCATCCTCGGACCGGTCGTGCAGTGCCCAGCGAATGGTCAGCTTGGAGTGCGGCGTGAAACCTTCCTCATGGGGATAGTCACGGCCCCACATGATGTGGTCGGCCCCCAGGAAATCGATCATCCCGGATTCATAAGGCGTCAGTTCGCTGGCCAAATAGCAATTGCGCCTTGCGTATTCGGTAGGCGTCAGTCTCAGCGCGTCCGCCGTGACCGCAAGATACTCATCTCGGCCAGCGGACACTTCCGTCAGACAACTCCCCGCAGGCCGTCGGCGCCGAACGCCGGCTCGAGCATCGCGGTGAAGTCCGGACCACGGCGCAACAGATGCCCGCCGTCGACGTTGATCACCTGACCGGTGACCCAGCCCGCGGCGTCGCTGAGGAGGAACATCGCCATGTTGGCGATGTCTTCGGCCTCCCCGACCCGGGGCAGCGGCGTACACGCCGCGTAGTCCTCGGACAGTTCGGGCGAGTCGGTGATCGGGGCGACCATGTCGGTGCGGATCAGGCCCGGGCGGATGCTGTTGACCCGCACCCAGGATGGGCCGAGTTCGTCGGCGGCCAGCTGCATCAGATGGTCGAGCCCGGCCTTGGTGACGCCGTAGGCGCCGAACCATCGGTGGGTGTTGCTGGACGCGATCGACGAGATGCCGACGAAGGATCCGCCACCGCTGCGTACCATTTCGCGGGCGCAATGCTTGAGAACGTACATGCTGCCGTTGATATTCAGGTCCACGGTGCGCCGCCAGGCGTCGGAGTCCATCTGGGTGAGCGGACCGATGGTCAGCGATCCGCCGGCACAGTGCACGGCGCCGTGCAACCGGCCGTGCCATGCCGTGGCGGCTTCGACCGCGCGGGCGACTTCGTCTTCATTGGTGACGTCGGCGGGTTCGTAGCGAATCTCGCCGCGCTGGCCCGCGCCGATCTCCTCGACGGCCGCTGCCAGGCGGTCGGCATTGCGGCCGATGATCATGACCGATGCCCCGGATGCGACCAGGCCGGCGGCGACCCCTTTACCGATGCCGCTGCCACCGCCGGTCACCAGGTAGGTGCGGTCCTCAAACGAAAGCTGCATGCCGACCCCTTGGTGCCTTCAGTGGCGAAACTGGAACAGGTTCTAGTTATACAGCGTGCCCGAGCCAGAAGCCACGGCCGTCATCGAGGCAGGATCGCAGCCCAGGCTCCTGCTTCGCGCTCGAAACCCGACGGCTAGGGGGTGTCCTTGCGGGCGATCTTCGTGGGCTTCGGGTTACGCCAATCCTCGACGTCCGGCGGCAGCCCGACGGGATAGCGATTCTCGTTGTGCGCGGCCCAGTGCGCGTGACCCAACTCGTGGATGTGGAAGGCGTGCCGCAACGCTTCGGTGAAGCCGGTCGCGTCGGACGCGGCATTGACCGAGTCTTTGACCAACAGCGCAGCCATGGTCGGCCGCTCGGCGATCCGGCGGGCGAATTCGAGTGTCTTGTCGGCCAAGTCGTCGGCCGGGAAAACCTTGGACACCATGCCGAGCCGGTAGGCCTCGTCAGCGTCCAGCGAGTCACCGGTCAGCAGCAACTCCTTGGCTTTGCGTGGGCCGAACTCCCAGGGGTGAGCGAAGTATTCGACGCCGGGCATCCCCATCCGAACACCCACCACGTCGCTGAATTTCGCGTTGTCGGCGGCGACGATCAGGTCGCACGCCCAGATCAGCATCAGGCCGGCCGAGATTGCGTTGCCCTGCACCTGGGCGATGGTGATCTTGCGAAGATCACGCCAGCGGCAGGTGTTCTGGAAGAAGTAGTGCCACTCCTGCAGGTAGACCTTCTCCATGACGGCTTCACGGGTGCCGCCGTTGCTCCGGAAGCTGGGCAGCTGCGCATCGCCCGGAGCCCGCTCCGCCAGCGCCAGCTCCGAACCCAGGTCGTGGCCGGCGGAGAAGTTCCTGCCGCGGGCGGCCAGGATCACCACGCGTACGGCGTCGTCGGCCTCGGCGCGCAGGAACGCTTCGTCGAGTTGTACGAGCAAGCCGCGGCTCTGCGCGTTGTGCGCCTCGGGGCGGTTCAGCCAGATCCGCGCGATACGGCCCTCGTCGAGAGTTTCGTAAGCCACCAACTCATCGGAGTCTGACATCGGCCACCTCATTCGCCTCGGCTTCGCCTATGGTCTCGGGAGTTACACATTACGACCACGCCGTAACGCCGCCACGTCGGGGTTGCAGCGCCCTGAGCGGTTGATCACGCACTTCGCCTACAGTTATGTCATGCCCGCCAAATCTGACACCAGCGAAATCGAAGACGTGGAGCCGTTGCCCGACGACACCGCAAGCCAGGCCAGGCGTGTCGTCGCGGCCTATGCGAACGACGCCGACGAGTGCCGCGTGTTCATCGCGATGCTCGGTATTGGACCCTCGAAGATCGAGGTGTAAGTGCCCCGCGCGGGCGGCGAGGACTCACAGAGTCCTTCCGCCGGTGTCTCCGACTTCGTCGTCGTCGCCAATCGGCTGCCGATCGACATGGAGCGACTGCCCGACGGCAGCACGAACTGGAAACGCAGCCCGGGTGGTCTCGTCACCGCGCTGGAGCCGCTGCTACGCCGTCGTCGCGGTGCCTGGATAGGGTGGCCCGGCGTCGCCGACGACGACGTGGATGCCATCGACGAGCCGATCGACGATGAGGACCTCCGGCTGTTCCCCGTGCGGCTCTCGGCCGACGACGTCGAGGAGTACTACGAGGGATTCTCCAACGCCGCGCTGTGGCCGCTGTATCACGACGTCATCGTCAAACCGATCTACCACCGGGAATGGTGGGACCGCTACGTCGACGTCAACCGCCGGTTCGCCGAGGCCGCGGCGCGGGCCGCCGCCGATGGCGCGATCGTGTGGGTGCAGGACTATCAGCTTCAGTTGGTGCCGGCGATGCTGCGCGAACTGCGGCCCGATCTGACGATCGGGTTTTTCCTGCACATCCCCTTCCCGCCGGTCGAATTGTTCATGCAGATGCCGTGGCGCACCGAGATCATCAAGGGTCTGCTCGGCGCTGATCTGGTCGGCTTCCATCTGGCCGGCGGCGCGCAGAACTTCCTCATCCTGGCGCGACGCCTGCTCGGCGCGAGTACCTCCCGCGGCTCGGTCGGGGTGCGTTCACGCCTCGGCGAAGTGCACCTCGACGATCGCGTCGTGCGGGTGGGGGCGTTCCCGATCTCCATCGACTCGGCCGAACTCGACCAGAAGGGTCGTGACCGCGGCATCCGCAAACGGGCCAAGGAGATCCGCGCTGAGATCGGAAATCCGCGCCGAATCATGCTCGGCGTCGACCGATTGGACTACACCAAGGGCATCGACGTCAGGCTCAACGCGCTGTCCGAACTGCTGGCCGAAGGCCGCGTCAAAGGTGAAGACACCGTGCTGGTTCAGCTCGCCACCCCCAGCCGCGAACGGGTGGAGAGCTACCAGAGATTGCGCGAGGACATCGAGCGTCAGGTCGGCCACATCAACGGCGAATACGGCGAGGTCGGCCGCCCGGTGGTGCACTACCTGCATCGCCCGATCCCCCGCGACGAACTGATCGCCTTCTTCGTGGCCGCCGACGTGATGCTGGTGACCCCGCTGCGAGACGGGATGAATCTGGTGGCCAAGGAGTACGTCGCGTGCCGCAGCGATCTCGGTGGCGCGCTTGTGCTCAGCGAATTCACCGGCGCCGCAGCCGAACTCACACAGGCCTACCTGGTGAACCCGCACGACCTCGAGGGTGTCAAAGACGCCATCGAGGCGGCGATCGGTCAGCCTGAGACCGAGGGTCGACGCCGGATGCGGGCGTTGCGGCGGCAGGTGCTTATCCACGATGTCGACCGGTGGGCCCGGGCATTTCTGGACGCACTGGCCGCCGAGCAGCCGTCAAACAGCTGAATCCATGGTGCGGCAGTTGGCGCACTGCGATAATCGATGCATGGCGCTCATCTCCCGCGGCCTGACCGCTGCCGCAGCCATGACACTCGTCGCCGTCGGAACATCCATTCCCGCACAGGCGCTCGGCCCGCCGCCGGACGGCATGTACACCTTCACCGAGGCCGGCGTGCCCGCGACGACGTGGAAGATCTCCGCGCTGTGTGACGCCCCGTCGCGGCAACGGGCGATCCCCGACTTCAGCGACCCCGTGATTGCCGCCGACCTGTGTGCGCTGAACGTCAGCAGCACCACCGCCCGGGTGATCAGCCGTTCGGAGAAGATGGCGAATTACGTCGGCCGGGCCCGATTGGCAAGCGATCTATGGACGTTTCAGGTCCCCAAGAACAACGGCGTCGCATGCCCGGACGGCAGCACGGCGGCTTCGACGGACACCTACGCGTTCGACGACGTGTCGCTCACCGGCACGCACACCAGCATTCACGGCGACGTCTGCGGTCTGCAGCCGGCCATGACGAAGACGCCGTTCTCGCTGGCGCTCACGGGACCTCTACCTAATCCGGTCGACCGTTATCCGTTGAACTGCAACGAGATCGGGCAGTGCCGCTGACACCGAGGATCGGCTAGATCGGCGTGATGAAGCTGATCAACCACTTGCCGTCGAGGCGCTGATAGTCGACCCGCAGCCGGCTACCGTCGTACAGCGGCTGGCGGGTCTTGTCGGTCACAGTGCGATTCATGTACACCATTACCGATGCCGAATTACGTTGGGCGCTCATCACTCCCACGCCCACCACGCTCGCCTGGACCACGACCTCGCGCTTACGCGCCTCCGGGATGATCTTGTCGTTGGCGCTCTTCTCGAATTCCCGGCGGTACGCCGGTGTCAGCAGCGGGTACGCGGCACTGAGACTGCGCTCCACCGTTTGGAAGTCGTAGGCGAAGACTTCCGGAATCTGCTTGGTGGCCAGCGGCGGAAGCGCTGTGCGGGCCGCCTGTTCGCCCCGGGTCTCGACCCGCTCCCAGTAGAGCCAGCCCCCGATGCCGGCCAGGCCGACGAAGGCGGAGGTCAGCAGGCACACGACGGCGGCGATCAACCACCGCATCAATTACCTCCGTCGGGATACTTCAGGTCGTAACCGGTCATCCGCCCGCCCTCGTCCTCGTGCACGATCACCCGCATCCGGTAGGGCTGGGACGGTTTGTTGACCCCGTCCAGATCGGTCACCGTGACGCGGATGGACACCAGCACCGAAGCGTTGTCACTCACGCTGTCAATACTTTCCAGTGCGGCACCGTTGACGACCGCCTCGGAGTTCGCGTCGGTGTGGCGGAACAACGCTTTGATGTTCTCGACGTTGTTGTTGCTGCTGAGCATGCCGTGCAGAGGCCCGCTGGTGCCCTCGACGAATCTGGCGACGCTCTGGTCGATGTTGTCCTGTTTGTAGCTGAACATGTTGACCACGGTCTGGGTGGCGGTGTCGACGAAGCGCTGGGACCGAGCGTGCGCAGCATCGGCTTGACGTTGCTGATGGATCTCGAAGGCCAACCCGCCGGCCAGGATCGCAATTCCGGTCAGACCGGCCGCCAGCGCGATCCACCCGACCCGCCTGCTGTTGGACGGCCGGCGCGGTGGAGGACCGAGCGGTGCGTTCGGCCGCTTGCTCGGCGTGCTCGCGGTCTCGACTTCGACTGTGGCGGTGGCCGGCTCACCGCCGTGCGGACCCGCAGCCCTCGACGCCCGCCGGCGCGGTGGACGCGCGGGCCGATCTTTCTCCGTCACAACTGCCTCGGGTCGAGCATCAGGTCCAACCAGTTCTCCGCGGTCGATGCTTTGCCGGGGGCGAAGATACCAGTGCCGCCCGAGGGGTCCTGGAATTCGCCGGTGCTGTCGTCATAGGTGGTGTACGACGTCCCGTTGGCCCGTGGACCCGGGCCCGGCGGCGGGCCCCACGGTTTCTCGGCCGGTGGATACGGCGCGCCCGGCAACCCCACCGGCGGTGGCGGCGCGGGAACGGCTTTCGGGAAAGGGATGGCCGGAGCTTGCGGCGGGTAGGGCGAGGGTGGTATCCAGGCCTGCCGCCCGTCAGTCCCACCGGTGTTGGGCGGTGGCTGCGCCGGAAACGGTTGGTGCGGTGCCGGACCGGGTCCTTCGATCACCCCGGGTGGAAGCGCCCCGGCGATCGGCGTACCCGGGTCCGGGTCGTTGCCCGGCGGAATGAATGGATATTTGTTGGGCGGCAAAATGTTCAGCCCATTCGTCACGGGTGTGCCGTACGGGATCGGCGGTCCGCGCCACGGGTTGGTACCGATCGGCACGTAGCCCTTCGGATCGCGGCAGAGCGCGACGGTCGGGGCCCGCTTGCCGGGAAACTCCTGGCACGGGTAGTTGCGCGCACCGCGGACCGCTGCCGGGTCGTTCTGGGCGGTTTTGCAGTACATGTCCGTCGGCAGCTCCCGCAGCGTTTCGTCGGCCGGGGTCCGGATCAGTGGTGGCGGAACGAAACCGGTGGTGCACGGCGGCGGATCGACGTTGACCTTGAAGTCGAGCTTGGCACCCTCGTCCTGGGGCGCGCCGTTGGCCGCGGTGATGATCGCGGCGAACAGGGCCGGCAACACGACCAGCAGCTGCTCGATCGACTTGTGGTAGATGACGCCGACGCGGCCCAGGTTGGCCAAATTGGCCGCCAGCATCGGGAACGACGGGCGAATGCCGGAGAACGCCGTGTTGGCTTGATCGACGGCGGGTGGAACGACGGTCAGCAGCGTGCGTAGCTGCGGATCAGCTTGGTGCACTTCGGATGTGAACCGGGCGAGGCCATCAGACAACGCCCTGATGTCGTTGCCGGAGCGGATCTGAGCCTGCAAGAACGGGCCGACCTGGTCGATCAGCTGCGAGGCCTGCGGGAAATCCGCGTTGGCCTGCTCGACGAGCAGGCGCGACGACTCGAACAACCGGGCCAGCTCCGGTCCGGATCCGTTGAACGCCTTGAAGGTTTCGCGCAACAGCTCACGCAGACGGGTGTCGGCGACGCTGTTGACCAGCGTCTCCGATTGGTGCAGCAGCGTCGCGATGTCCACCCCGATCACGGTGTTGGCCCGGTCGATACGCGATCCGTTGTGCAGCTTGTCCGCGGCCGCATGCTTGGGAGGCACCAGGTCGATGTACTGCTCGCCGATGGCGGAGACGCTCTTCACCGATGCGGTGACGTTCGACGGGACGACGGTGCCGCTGTTCAGCCGCATCACCGCGTCGACGCCGTCCGGGGTGAGGCCCACCGAATCGACCCGGCCCACCGCGACCCCGCGGTAGGTGACGTTGGCATTCTTGTACAGACCGCCGCCGGCGACGAAATTCGCTGTCACACGGTAGGTTCCGATGCCCAGCGCGGCAGGCAACCTGAGGTAGAAGATCGCCATGATCACCACGGTGATCACCGTGACCACAGCAAAGATGGCCAGTTGGACGCGAGTCAGCCGATCCTGCATCAGTTGTTCCCCGCTGGTGTACCGGGCGGAATCTTGAACGGGTCTGCGGCCTGCCCGGAGAGGTTGGCCATTTCACCGAGCAGAAAGTCCGGCGGGTTGAGGATCTCCTTCATGTGCTGCATGTTCGGGTCCAGCGGCCACGAGGTGGTGAAGAACGTCTCGCCCAGTCGCCGGACGGTGAGATCGAACGTGGTGAAGACGTTGAGGTAGTCACCACGCACCGCCTGCTTGATGCCGAAGTTCGGGAACGGGAACGTGAGCAGCAACTGCATCGACGTCACGAAGTTCTTCCGGTTGTCGGCCAGCGCTTTGATGTTGGCGTAGATGTCTTTGACATCCGCGGCGAAGTCGACCTTGGTCTGCGAAAGAACGTGCGCCGCCACCGTCGAGACCTTCTTCAGCGCACCGAATGCTTCGACGATCTTGTCCCGGTTCTTGTTGAGCACCCGCAGTGCTTCGGGCAACGTCTCCAGCGTCCGCCCCAGGCTGTCCTTGTTGTTGGCCAGGATGGTCGAGAACCGGTCGAGTCCGTCGATGGCGGCGACGATGTCGTTCACCTGGTTGGTGAGCCCGGCGGTCAGCTCGGCCAGCCGCGGCACCAGGTTGGTGAACTGACCCTCCCGGCCCGCGACCGCCTGAAAGGTCTCGTCGGTGATCTCTTGCAGCGCACCAAGATTGCCCTTGTTGACCACCACGCCGAGCGCGGAGAACACTTCTTCGGTGGTCGGGAAGCGGCTGGTCCGCGCCTCTTGGATGGCCGAGCCGTCGACGAGTCGGCCGACGCCCGGCTGATCCGGCGGGGCCGCCAGCTCGACATGCTGGGACCCGAGCAGCGAGGTCTGGGCCACCCGGGCAATCGAATTCGCCGGCAGCACGACGTTCTTGTCCAGCGCCAGCTTGACCGCGGCGTAGAAACTTCCATCGCGGCGCTGCATCGCGTCGATGCCCGAGACACTACCCACCGTGACGTCATCGACCATCACGGGCGAGTTCTGCGGCAGCGTCGCCACATCGGCCAGATCCACGGTGATCGAGAACGAACCCGAACCGTGTCCGGCGGTACCGGGCAGCGCCACCGAGTTGAGTCCACCGAACTGGCAGCCGGCCAGTAGCGCAGTTCCCGCGGCCAAGGCGCTGCCGCGCAACAAGATCCGCTTCATCGCCCGGCTCCCTGCTCGGCCGGCAACGGCAGGACCGGCGGTGGCGCAGCCGGACCGGGACCCGGCCGCGGACCGAACGGAACCGGAGCCGGGCCCGGGGCGCCGGCCGCCGGAGCGCCACCGTTGGGTGCAGCCTGCGGCACCATCATCGCCTGCAGGTCGGTCGGGCTGGGCGGATGCGCACCGGGCGCCGGTATCCAATGCAGGTCCGGGATAGGCGTCTGAGACTTGGCCTGGGTCTCCGGGGTGTCGTATTGGATCTGGCCTTTGTAGGCGGTGATCATGTTGAGCGGGTGGAACATCAGCGGCGGATAGTTGAACGTCAGTCGGCGCAGTGGCGGACCCAGTCGCTCGCGGCAGATCTCGGCGCGCTTGTAGTAGTCCGGGCCGGACAGACCCGCCACGGTGTCGAAGGAACCACCGCAGATGAACTGCACCGGGTTGGCGAACTCCGGAATCGAGATCAGGCCGTTCAGGGTTCCCTGCGCGGGGTCGTAGATGTTGTAGAAGTTGGAGATACCGGGTCCGGCGACGTGCAACACCTGTTCGATGTCTTCACTCTGGTCGCTCAACACCTGGGTCAGGTCGGTGAGTTTGTTGACCGTGCCGATCAGCGTCGAATTGTTCTGCTGCAGGAAGCCTTTGACGTCGATCAGGGCCTGATTCAACGTGCCGAGGGTGTTGTCGAGGTGGGTCGAGCTCTTGGCCAACACCTGCGACACCGAGGCCACGTGCCCGGCGAAGGAGACGATCTGCTCGTTGCTCGCCGACAACGCGTCGACAAGCACCTGCAGGTTCTTGACCGTGCCGAAGATGTCAGTGCGCGAATCGCCCAGCCGACCGGCGGCCTGCGAGAGCTCCCGCAAAGACGTACGGAACGAATCACCGTTGCCGTTGAAGGTGTCGGCGGCCTGGTTGATCGCCTTGCCCAGTGGCCCCTGCAGCTGCCCGGCCGCGGGACTGAGCTGTTTGGCGAGATCGGTCAGCGACTCTTTGACCTCGTCCCACTCCACCGGCACCGCAGTCTTGGCCAGCGGGATGGTGGCTCCGTCGGACAATGCGGGTCCGCTGGTGTAGGCCGGGGCGAGCTGAATGAACCGTGCCGCAACCAAGTTGGGCGACATGACGATAGCGCGGGCATCCGAGGGAACCTTGACGCCGCTGTCCACCGACATCGTGATTTTGACGTCCTCGGCCCGCGGCTCGATCGAGTCGATCGTGCCGACCGGAACACCGACGATGCGGACCTGGTCACCGGGGTACAAACCGACCGCCGAGGTGAAGTAGCCGACGATCTTGTTGCCGGCCCGGCCCGGCCAGACCAGGTAGGCACTCACTGCGAGCGAAACCGCAAGCAGCACAGCCACCGTCAACCGCACACCGCGGTGACGTTGCCGGATAGCCGAGGTCAGGGTCATGGCGACTGCGGCCTCAATTTCCAGCGCTCCTGCACGAGGCCGCGCAGGTAATCCGCGAAGCTGTTCGGCAGCTTGCCGGGCTGGAACACCGCGTCGAACATCATTCCGACGATTGGCGCCGGGATCACGCCGTAGACGTTCACGTTGAAGCCGGGCCCGGAGCCCACCACCTCACCGAGCGTGGTCGCGTAGGCAGGCAATCGCTTCAACGCTTCGCTGATGTAGTCACGGCGTTCGTTGAGGTCGTCGAGCACGGTGTTCAGCTTGCTCAGCGCCGGACCGAACTCCTTGCGGTTGTCGGCGACGAAGCCGGACAACTGCGCCGACACGTCGTCGATGCCGGCGACCAGCTCGCCCAGCGCGGCGCGGCGTGCATCGAGCGCCGCGAACAACTGGTTGCCATCGACGATCAGTTTGTTCACCTGGCCCGCACGCTCGGCGAGCACCCCGGTCACCGACTTGGCATGGGCCAGAAGCTGTTCCAGCGCTTCGTCGCGGGTGTTCAACGAACGCGACAGCGTGGTGATGCCGTCCAGCGCCCCGCGCAGCTGCGGCGTGGCGTCGTGCAATGCGTCGGTGAGCACCTTCAGCGACTTCTCGAACTGCGCCTTGTCCAACTCGCCGGCGGTGTGGCCCAGGTCTTCCAGCGCCGAGCCCAGTGCGTACGGCGTCGTGGTGCGACTCAACGGGATGGTCGTAGCGGTTCCCGCTCCGGACGGTGTCACTGCCACCGCACGCTGGCCGAGGATGGTCTCCGTCCGGATCGCCACGAGCGAGCCGTTCCCGACGTTGACGTGACGGTCGACGGTGAAATCGACCCTGGCTGTGTCGCCGGCCAGCGAAACCGCTTGCACCTTGCCGACTTTGATGCCGGAAACGTAGACGTCATTGCCGGGATCGAGGCCACCGGCGTCAGCGAAGTACGCGGTATAGGGCCGACCTTGCGGCCAGAACGGCAACGACGTGTAGCCGAATGCGACCAGGATGACGCACACCACGAGGACCACTCCGAAGATCCCGGTGCGGAGTGGGTCGCGGTCGCGGCGGTGGGTGCTACTTGTTGACAAAAGCGCACCTGCCCTTGCTCGGATCCACCTGGCCGCCCATCGGGATGATGATGTCGCTGCCGGCCGGGCCGTTGATCTTCAGCGACACCGTGCAGAAGTAGATGTTGAAGTACGCGCCGTAGGCGCCGAGCGCGGACAGCCGGAGATAGTCTTCGCCGAGTTGCTCGATGTCGTTGTTCACCTCGGGCAGTCGATCGTTGAGCTCACCGGCCAGCGGGCGGGTGTTCTCGATGATCCCCTGCAACGGCCGGCGTGAATGCTTGAGCAGGTCAGTCAGATCCGTCGTGGTGGTGGCCAGCGGCTGGATCGCACCGGCGATCGAGTCACGACCCTCGGCCAGACCGGTGATCAGTTTCTGCAACTGGTCGACGGTGTCGGAGAACTGCGCGCCCTTGGCGTCGACGGTGGCCAGCACCTTGTTGAGGTTGGTGATCACGCTGCCGATCGCCTGGTCGCGGGCACCCAGCGTCGAGCCGAAGGCGTTGGTGTTGCCCAGCAGATTCGACAGCGCCCCACCTTGGCCCTGCAGAAGATCGATCACGTAGCCGCTGATGGTGTTGATCTTGTCGGCGTCCAGCCCCTTGAGCACCGGACGCAGGCCACCGAGTAGGGCGTCGAGGTCCAGCGCGGGCTGGGTGTGACGTTGGTCGATGGTCGCGCCCGGCGGGAGCTTCCGCAATTCACCTGGGCCCGATGCGATTTCGAGGAACCGGTCACCGACCAGGTTGTCGTAGCGGATCAGCGCACGAGTCGACGAGTACAAGGTGTAGCGCTTGTCGACGGTGAACTCCACGTCCACCGTGTTGTTCGGGTTGAGCTTGACCGTCTTCACCGCGCCGACCGGCACCCCGGCGATGCGGACCTTCTGGTTGCCCTTCAGTCTCGTGGCGTCGAGGAAGTTGGCGTGGTACGTGTTCGACGGCCCGAACCGGAATTCACCGAACGTCACCACCAGACCGAGCGCCACCAAAAGCATGGTCGCGGTGAAGATCCCGACCTTCACCATGATCGACCGCTGCGACTCGTGACTGTCCATCAGAAGTCGTCCCGCTCTGCGAACGCGCCGTGGAACAGCCACTGCAGCGTGGACGGGGCGTCGACCTGAAGCTCGGTGAACGGCTCGTAGGGGATGTTCGCGTTGTCAGTCACCAGGAATGGGGCGCGGTACCACGAGCCACCGGTCTGTTTGGTGGGTAGGTCCGGCAACCCGCGGCAGTTGGGGCCGCCGGAGGCGTTGACCCTCGGCAGACTCTCCGGATAGGTGTAGGTCGGGGCACCCAGGATGAAGCTCGACGAGGTGAACAGACCCGCCTTCTTGACACCGAGAATGGGCGCGAACTCCTGGATTCCGCGGTTGATCGCCCCGAACAGGCAGCCGAATTCCGGCGAATAGTCGGCGGCGACCTTCAGCGGCGCACGCAGACGCTTGATCCCGTCGATCAGATTCTGCTCGGCCGGCGCCAGCGTGTCATAAGCGTTGTTGGACAGGCCTATTGCGGACAGCAGGCTGGTGTTGAGGTTGGTCTGCTGATCCACCACGGTTTTGGCGATCGTGGGGGTGTTGTCGAAGACGGTGACCAGGTCGGGTGCCGCGTCGGCGTAGATGTTGGCGACGGCGGCGGTCCGACGGAAGTCCTGCTGCAACGCGGGAAGCTTCGGATTGAGTTGCTGCGTCAGGGTATTGAGCCCGGACAGCACGCCGCCCAAGTCGTGGCCGTGCCCGCGCAGCCCCTCGGCGAGCGCGCTCAGTGTCCCGTTCAGCTCGACCGGATCGATTTTCTGCAGCAGCCCGATCAGCGACTGGAACAACGTGTTGACTTCCAGCGAGACGGCCGAGACCGCCAGATGCGAACCCGGCCGCAGCGCGGCGGGCGACGGCGCCTTGGGCGGGATGAACTCCACCGACTTGGCCCCGAATACCGTGCTGCTGGCGATGTGGACGGCGGCGTTGGACGGAATGTAGTGCAGCTGGCCGCCATCGATCGCGAGTTTGAGCTGGGCATGCTCACCCTCGTAGCTGATCTCGTCGACCTTGCCGATCTGAATGCCGCGGTACTTGACCTTGTTGCCGCGGTCCATCTCGAGGCCGGCGCGCGGCGCGGTGAGCGTGACCGTGTCGACCGGCGAAAACGCGGCCGTGTAGGACAGATAGGTCAACACTACGAACCCCAGCAGCAGAGAGGCCAGCAGCGCCGCTGCCAGCCTGACGTGAGTGCGTTGTGCGCCGGTGCTTGCCACTGTCCCCCTTTCTGCTAGTTGCCCGTTTGCTCGGTCATCGCGTAGTGCTCTCCGCAGCCTGACCGCTCATCCGGAGAGGTTGAAATTACCCGACGCCCCGTAGACGGCCAGCGAGATGAACAAGGTAATCACCACCACGACGATCAGCGAGGTCCGCACGGCCTGACCCACCGCCAAACCGACACCCACCGGACCGCCAGATGCGTTGTAGCCGTAGTAGGTATGGATCAGCATCACCGCGATCGACATCACGATCGCCTGCAGGAACGACCAGAGCAGATCGGTCGGAATCAGGAAGGTGCTGAAGTAGTGGTCGTACAGACCGGCCGACTGACCGTTGATGAATACCGTGGTGGAGCGCGCGGCGAAGAAAGAGGCAAGCACCGCAAGCGAATACAGCGGAACGATCGCGATGAGGCCGGCGATCAGCCGGGTCGACACCAGGTAGGACACCGAATGTACGGCCATCGCTTCGACGGCGTCGATCTCCTCGGCCACCCGCATGGCGCCCAATTGCGCCGTGGTGCCGGCACCGATGGTGGCGGCCAAGGCGATTCCCGCAACGACCGGAGCGACGATGCGGACGTTCAGGAACGCCGACAGGAATCCGGTCAGCGCCTCGATACCGATGTTGCCCAACGACTCGTAACCCTGTACGGCGATCACGCCGCCGGACGCCAGCGTCAAAAATGCCGCGACACCGACTGTTCCGCCGATCAAGACCAATGCGCCAGTGCCCATGGTCATCTCGGCGATCAACCGGATGGTCTCTTTGCGATAGCGCGTCAACGCGTTCGGGATGTAGCGCATCGACTCGCCGTAGAACAGTGCCTGCTCGCCGAAGCTGTCGACGGGGCCGGCGAACTGGTGCAGGAAGCGGCGGACCCGCAGCGAGGCGTCGTAACTCATCGGCGCGACTCCGCGGCGCCGGCACGACTCATCGGGTCAGCACCCGCACGCCGATGGCCGTCATGATCACGTTGATCACGAACAGGCAGATGAACGCGTAGACCACGGTCTCGTTGACCGCGACCCCAACCCCTTTCGGGCCGCCCTTGACCGTCAGCCCGCGGTAGCAGCCGACCAAACCGGCCACGACGCCGAACAGCAGTGCCTTGACCTCCGAGAGAATCAGCTCGCCCAGGTGGGTCAGCACCGTCAGTCCGCTGACGAAGGCGCCCGGGTTGACGCCCTGCAGCAGTACCGAGAAGACGTAACCGCCGGCGATTCCGATCGCCGAGACCAGACCGTTGAGGAGCAGCGCGACGAAGGTCGACGCCAGCACCCTCGGCACGACCAGGCGGTGGATCGGATCGATACCCAGCACCCGCATCGCGTCGATCTCCTCGCGGATGGTGCGCGCGCCCAAATCGGCGCAGATTGCGGTAGCGCCGGCCCCGGCCACCACCAACACCGTGACTACCGGACCGAGCTGGGTGATGGTGCCGAAGGCGGTGCCGGCGCCGGAGAGGTCGGCGGCGCCGATCTCGCGCAACAGAATGTTGAGCGTGAAGGCCACCAGAACGGTGAACGGGATGGCCACCAAGAGCGTCGGCACCAATGAAACCCGGGCGATCATCCAGGTCTGGTCGAGGAACTCACGGAATTGGAAGGGGCGCTGGAACGCCTTCCGGAAGGTTTCCAGGGCCATCTCGACGAAACCGCCCACGGCCCGAGCCGGAACCGCAAGCTGTTCGATCAACTTGGTTCCCTTCTCGCGCGGGCGTCTCCACCTTCAGACCGAAGGCCTTGTGTCCCCGGTTGCGCCGCCATAGCTTGTTGCTGAGCCGCCGGCGCTCCGCGTGAGCCGGCCAATCGTAACTAGAACAAGTTCGCAGTGTCAAAGAACCATCGAATTAGACGAAAGTTAGTAACACTGCAGGTCAGAGCATTTGTGACGCAGATCATCCTGAAACGTGTTCTAGTTGATTTCCAATCGATACGTGCTGTCGCGGGAAGGCGTCCGCGCGTCGATCACTCCATCAATGCGGTGGCCGCGAAGTTGCGTTCGGGATCGCGTCCGGCGAAGTACTGCTGCAGCTCGTCGCTCAGTTCAGCCGGATCCCAGGCCTGCGCACTCGCGTCGAACCGGTGCTCCACGGTCGGCGCCGCCACCAGCGTGACCTGCGGCCCGTAAACGATGAAGACCTGACCGTTGACGTCTTTGGCTGCCGGCGACGCCAGGAAGCGCACCAACGTCACGACGTGCTCCGGTGAGAGCGGATCGATCTCACCGGAGGCGGGATCGGGTGCGTCACCGAAGACGTCCGCGGTCATCGCGGTGCGAGCTCTGGGAGCGATTGCGTTGGCGCACACCCCGTACCGGCCTAACGCGCGTGCCGCGGTGAGGGTCAGTGCCGAGATGCCTGCTTTCGCGGCGCCGTAGTTCGCCTGCCCGACCGGTCCGACCAGCCCAGCCTCCGACGACGTGTTGACGAGGCGCCCGTAGACCGAACCGTCGTTGTCCTTTGCTTTTTGCCGCCAGTAGGTGGCGGCATTGCGGGTCAGCAGGAAGTGGCCGCGCAGGTGCACCGCGATCACCGCGTCCCACTCCTCGTCGGACATGTTGAACAGCATCCGGTCGCGGGTGATCCCGGCGTTGTTCACCACGATGCCGAGTCCGCCCAATCCGTCTGCGGTGCTGACCAGTTCGTCAGCCGTCTCTCGCTGGCTGATGTCGCCGGCCACAGCGACGGCCTTCGAACCGGCGCTGCTGATCTCGTCGATCACGTCGGAGGCGTCCAGAGCGGCGGAGATGTCGTTCACGACGACGGTGGCACCGGCGCGGGCCAGGCCGATCGCCTCGGCACGGCCCAGCCCCGCTGCCGCGCCGGTCACTACCGCGACCTTCCCGGACAGGTCGATCGCGTCCGTGCTCGCCGCCGGCGACGTTGCAGACCGCCCGGCGGTCTGAGGAGAAGCCGGTCCATTGGGCGTAGTCAATTTATGAATACCTCTAGTCTGTGTTATTCGCTGCGCAGCAGCGCGGCTCGCGGGCATTCCGCGATCGCCTGCTCGGTCAGCGCCTCCTGGTCGGCGGGCACCGGGTCGGCCTTGACCACGGCATAATCCTCGTCGTCGAGGTCGAAGATATCCGGCGCGATTCCCAAGCACACCGCGTTGCCTTCACACCGGTCATGGTCGACTTTCACCCGCACGACGTTCCTCCTCTGACGCAAGCCTGGACTGTGGCTGAAAACGGTATGCCCACCATACGACCAGTCCCGATCGCGTCCAGAGGAATGGTCGCTGGACCCTCAGACTAGAACGTGTTACAACCAGGGAAGCGAATGGGTGGCCGACGATGCAGGCTGCCGCAGAACTCACCGATGACCGGAGGCGGCCGAAATGCGCATCAGTTACACGCCGGAGCAGGAGGAGTTGCGCCGCGAGCTGCGGGCGTACTTCGCCCAGCTGATCACCCCCGAACGTCGCGAGGCGTTGAGCTCGACCTCGGGCGAGGTCGGCGAGGGGAACGTCTACCGCGAGACGGTGGCGCAGATGGGCAAGGACGGGTGGCTCACCCTGAACTGGCCGAAGGAGTACGGCGGCCAAGACCGCTCCCCGATGGACTCGCTGATCTTCACCGACGAGGCGGCGATCGCCGGCGCACCGGTGCCGTTTCTGACGATCAACAGCGTCGCGCCGACCATCATGCACTTCGGCTCCGAGGAGCAGAAGAATTTCTTCCTGCCCAAGATCGCCGCCGGCGATCTGCACTTCTCGATCGGCTACTCGGAGCCCGGCGCGGGCACCGACCTGGCGAACCTGCGCACGACCGCGGTGCGCGACGGCGACGACTACGTGGTCAACGGTCAGAAGATGTGGACCAGCCTGATCGCCTACGCCGACTACGTCTGGCTCGCGGTCCGCACCAACACCGAAGCCAAGAAGCATCGCGGCATCTCGATGCTGATCATGCCCACCACCGCAGAGGGCTTCTCCTGGACGCCGGTGCACACTATGTCGGGCGTGGACACCAGCGCCACCTATTACCAGGACGTCCGCGTGCCGGTCGCCAACCGGGTAGGTGAAGAGAACGCCGGTTGGAAGCTGGTCACCAACCAGCTGAACCACGAGCGCGTGGCCCTGGTATCCCCGATGCCGATCATCATGGCACTCAACCAGGTTCGTGACTGGGCACAGAACACCAAGGACGCCGCCGGCGCCCGCTTGATCGACTCGGAGTGGATACAGCTCAACCTGGCCCGCGTGCATGCCAAGGTCGAAGTGCTCAAGTTGATCAACTGGGAACTGGCCTCTTCGGCGTCGGAGAGCCCGTCACCCGCCGACGCCTCGGCGGCCAAGGTGTTCGGTACCGAGTTGGCCACCGAGGCTTACCGGTTGCTGATGGAGGTGCTGGGCACCGCGGCGACCCTCCGCCAGGACTCCCCCGGTGCGCTGCTTCGGGGCCGCGTCGAGCGGATGCACCGGGCGTGCCTGATTTTGACCTTCGGCGGCGGCACCAACGAGGTGCAGCGCGACATCATCGGCATGGTGGCGCTCGGCCTGCCCCGAGCCAACCGCTGAGAACGGCAGGAGAACTCATGGACTTCTCGACAACCGAAGCCGCGCAAGATCTCGGCGGGCTGGTCACCACCATCGTCGACGCCGTGTGCACACCCGAGCATCAGCGAAAACTCGACGGACTCGAGCAGCGGTTCGACCGTGAGCTCTGGAGCAAACTGATCGACGCCGACATTCTGTCCACAGCGGCGCCGGAATCGTTGGGCGGCGGCGGATTCGGCGTGCTCGAGGAGGTCGCGGTGCTGGTCGGTCTCGGCCGCCAACTCGCCGCGGTTCCCTACCTCGAATCGGCGGTGTTGGCAGCCGGCGCACTGGCCCGGTTCGGATCGCCTGAGCTGCAACAGGAGTGGGGCACAGCAGCGGTGAACGGGTCCAAGATTCTAGCCGTCGCTCTCGACGGCGAGATGGGTGACGGGCCGGTTCAAGCAGCGGCAGCCGGGAACGGCTATCGATTGACCGGAACCCGCACCCAGATCGCTTTCGGGCCGGTGGCCGACGCTTTCCTGGTGCCCGCTGAAACTGATTCCGGCACTACCGTTTTCCTGGTCACCGCCGACGATCCCGGAGTCACGGTCACCACGCTGGACACCACCGGGCTGGGCAGCATCGGGCACCTGCGACTCGACGGGGCCGAGGTCTCCAGCGCGCGGGCGGTCGGTGGGGCCGACGTCGTCAGCTGGATCGCGACGCTGGGTGTGCTGGGCCACAGCGCTTTCCAACTCGGTGTCCTGGAGCGCGGCCTGCAGATGACTGCCGAATATGCCCGGGAGCGTGAGCAATTCGACCGTCCGATCGGCAGCTTCCAGGCTGTCGGGCAGCGACTGGCCGACGGTTACATCGACGTGAAGGGTCTGCGTCTGACCCTGACCCAGGCGGCATGGCGGCTCAGCGAGGACCTGCCCGCCGACACCGAAGTGGCCACCGCGGCATTCTGGGCGGCCGATGCCGGACACCGCGTGGCACACACCATCGTGCACATCCACGGCGGAGTCGGTATCGACACCGACCACCCGGTCCATCGATACTTCCTGGCCGCCAAGCAAACCGAGTTCGCGGTGGGCGGCGCGACCGGCCAATTACTGAAGATCGGCCGCGAACTGGCGGACACTCCCGCCTAGCTGTGGCGTCCGACGACGATGCGGCCCGTGCAGCCGACCGAGGAGGAGCGGGCCGGTGACTGACGGCCTTCCCACGGTCGCCGACCTGCTGGCGCCGCTGGTCGACGTCGAGGATCGGGGCGTCTACTTCGAAGACGCGTTCGTCTCCTGGCACGACCATCTCCGCGATGGCGCGGCGGTCGCGGCGGCGCTGCGCGCGCGACTGGATCCGGCCCGGCCACCGCACGTGGGGGTGTTGCTGGAGAACACACCGTTCTTCTCCTCGGTGCTGGTCGCCGCGGGAATGACCGGAATCGTCCCGGTGGGTCTGAACCCGGTGCGCCGCGGTGACGCACTCGTTCGGGATATCGAACATGCGGATTGCCAACTGGTGCTTGCCGATTCGAAGTCGTCAGCAACCCTCGACGGTATCGATTACGTCGATGTCGACTCCCCCGAGTGGGCGGTCGAGGTGGCCGGCCATCGCGACGCCCCAGTCACGTTCCGGGCGGCATCGCCTGACGACCTGTTCATGCTGATCTTCACCTCGGGCACCAGTGGCAATCCCAAGGCGGTGATGTGCAGCCACGGCAAGGTGGCGGTCGCCGGTGTGACCATGTCCGACCGATTCGGTCTCGGCACCGCCGACGTCTGTTACGCGTCGATGCCGTTGTTCCATTCGAATGCGGTGCTGGTCGGCTGGGCGGTGGCGCTGGCCTGCCGCGGCTCGATGGTGTTGCGGCGCAAGTTCTCCGCGTCCGGGTTCCTGCCCGACATCCGCCGCTACGGCGCCACCTACGCGAACTACGTGGGAAAGCCGCTGTCCTACGTGCTGGCCACACCGGAGCGCCCCGACGATGCGGACAATCCGCTGCGGGCGGTGTACGGCAACGAGGGTGCACCCGCCGACATCGACCGGTTCGGCGTCCGGTTCGGCTGCCGGGTGGTCGACGGGTTCGGGTCGACCGAGGGCGGCATCGCGATCGGCCGAACGCCGGACACGCCGTCGGGCGCTCTGGGTCCGCTGCCTGCCGAGGTCGAGATCGTCGACGTGGAAACCGGTGAGCCCTGCCCGGTCGGCGTGGTGGGCGAGCTGGTGAACGTCACCGGCGCAGGGCGTTTCGAGGGCTATTACAACGACGCGGAAGCAAACGCGCAGCGGATGGCCGGCGGCAGGTACCACAGCGGCGACCTCGCCTATCGCGACGAGGCCGGCTACGCCTACTTCGCCGGGCGGCTCGGCGATTGGTTGAGGGTGGACGGCGAGAACCTGGGCACCGCGCCGATCGAGCGAGTGCTGGCCCGCCACCCCGACATCACCGAGGTGGCCGTGTACGCGGTCCCGGATCCGTCCGTCGGGGATCAGGTGATGGCCGCGGTGGTGCTGGCGTCGGGTGCGGAATTCGATGTCGACAAGTTCCGGGCGTTTCTCGCCGAACAGTCCGATCTCGGACCCAAGCAGTGGCCGTCGTACATCCGGATCAGCTCGAATCTGCCTCGGACCGCGACGTTCAAGGTGCTCAAAAGACAGCTGTCGGCCGAAGGACTGGACTGCGACGAGCCGGTCGTGTCGATTCGTCGTGAGCGCTAAGGGATGTGGCGATCCCAATCATGTGGCACCACCGGATAGAACGGCGCGGCCAGCAAGGGTTCCACGGGCGCGTCGCGCCATCGTCGTGACAGCACCGCTCGCAACCGATCAGCGGTGTCCACCGGGTCGTCGTCGAGGAAGCAATATGTGATGGACTGACCCGGCCGCGCATCGGCCGACCTCGCGTCGACGCTGTCCGCTGAGGCCGACCAGACACCGGCGACACCGGCGACGTCGAGAAGCCCTATGGCGGGCGCAGTCCCCCTCTCCAACAACAGGAATACCCCGCGGATCGGCCACCACGGCAGCACGTCGGCTCCGACCTTGACGTCCGGCGCCGACGCCTTGGCGTATACCTGGTACACACCGCGCTTCACCGGAGGCAGCAGCGTGGGTATCCGGCCGGCATTGCGCAACGCCTTCCCGAGTTCCAGGAAGCCCGTCAACCCGCCGGGATCGGTGAAGAAGTAGGTCATCACATGGTCCACGGGATCGAACCGGTCGTGGCTGACCGCGCGGACCGATCGGCAGGCCGGTGTCGACACCAACCGGAGCGAAGCGCGCAAGGCCGTCAGCCGATGTTGTTCCGGGCGGTGGTCGAGTGTGTGCCAGCGCAGATAGTCGGCGTCCGATCCATCGGGATGCCGAGTCGCCATCGAGACGAACAGTGTTCCGATCCCGCCGTCCCCGGTGCCGAGAACACCGGCCACGTCATCCGATGGCGTGCCTGGGAGCTCGGTCATCCGCTGTCCTTGTGTCGGTGTGTGACACCGACTGTAAACCGCGCAACCAGCCGGTTCGTGGTGACTGCCGGTCGGTACGATTCGGGCATCGTGAAACGAGCGGTGGAGGCCGGCTTTCGACAGCTGTCGGGAAGCATCCCGGCAACCGTCGGTGTCGCGATCGCATCTTCCGGCGGTAGTCCCCCGGCCGGCTACGGCGACTGGCAGACCGGCGTCGCATGGTCGACGATCAAGGTGCCGTTGGCAATTGCGGCCATGCGTGCGAGGTCGGACATCGACGAGCTTGTCGTCGAGACGATCACCCGATCCGACAACGCCTCCGCCGAGACGCTGTGGTCGCGGCTCGGGGAGCACGCCGGCCAACTCGTGCAAGCCGTGATTCGCGACGCGGGTGATCCGGCCACCGCGGTCGAATCACGGCGCTTGCGAAGCGAATACACGCCGTTCGGGCAGACGCGATGGTCGCTGGCCGGCCAGGCCCGATTCGCCGCCGGGCTGTCTGACGTCAGCGGCGCTGCCCGGGTGATCGAGCTGATGGGCCGCCTTGCGGCCGGGCACCGATGGGGCCTGGCCGCGAAAGGCTTTGCCGCTAAGGGTGGTTGGGGGCCGGGTCTGGGCGGCGGGTATCTCGTTCGCCAGTTCGCGGTCGTACCCGGCAACATCGGCGTCGCGTTGGCGGCCGAGGTCAGCGACGGCGGCTACGAAACGGGGGTCGATGCGGTCAACGCACTGGCCGACTGGGTCGTCAGCCAGGCCCTAGCCGAGTATTGACGGCACGACGGCGTCGATCAGATGCGGGCCGGGTTCGGCGAAGGCCGTCCGTAACGCATCGACGAATTCCTCCACGGTGGTGGCCCGGCGGGCCGGTACCCCCATGCCTTCGGCAATCTTGACGAAATCCATTGTCGGCCGCGACAAGTCGAGAAGGTCGAGCGCCTTGGGGCCCGGTTCCGCTCCGACTCCGACTCGCTGCAGTTCCAGTCGCAGGATGTCGTAGGCGGCATTGTTGTAGATGACTGTGGTGACATCGAGACCCTCCCGCGCCTGGGTCCACAGTCCCGAAATCGTATACATCGCAGAACCATCCGATTCCAGACAAAGCACAGGACGGTCCGGTGCCGCCACCGCGGCTCCCACTGCTGCCGGAATGCCGTATCCGATGGCACCGCCGGTCAGGGTCAGCCAGTCGTGCGCGGGCGCTCCGGTGGTGGCTGCCGCCAACGGCAGGCTGGATGTATTCGACTCGTCGACCACGATCGCGTTGTCGGGCATGAGTGCGCCGACGACGTCGGCAACGGAGACCGCCGTCAGCGCCCCGGCCGGTAGTTGGGGGCGGGAGAGCTCGGCGACCGGCGCTACGGTGCCCGGGGCCAACTCGTCGGCAAGAGTGATCAATGCGTCTGCGGCGCCGTTGTTTTCGGCGAGCACGTGCACCTCGCAGCCGGGAGGCACCAGGTCGCTGGGCTTGTCGGGATAGGCGAAAAAGGACACCGGCGACTTGGCGCCGGCCAGCACCAGATGCTTGGCGCCGTCGAGCTGCGCCAGCGCCGCCTCGCCGAAGTAGGCGAGCCGGTCGATGGCCGGGACGCCGGCACCGCGCTCCAGACGCGTGGGGAAGGTCTCGCAGAGCAGACGCGCACCGGTGGCTTGGGCGATCCGGGTGGCCGCGGCCAATCCGGGTCGCCGGGTGGCGTCGCCACCGAGCAGAATCGTCGTGGGCTCGCCGGAGCGCAGCACCTCCGCGACCTCGGGTGCCAACGCCGGATCGGCGGCCGGGACGCGGGTCGGCAGCTCGCCGGCGGGTTCGGCGCCCTCGGACCACGACACGTCGGCCGGCAGGATCAGCGTCGCAATCTGGGCTCCGGCCCGGCTCGCGGCCACCGCCTGGGCCGCGTCCGCCGCCACACCGGCAGTACCGGCCGACCGATGCAGCCAACCCGAGACGCTGCCGGCGAGCGCATCGATGTCGGATTCCAGTGGGGCGTCGTACTTCTTGTGATAGGTGGCGTGATCACCGACGATGACCACCATCGGCACGCGGGCGCGGCGCGCGTTGTGCAGGTTTGCCAGGCCATTGCCCAGGCCCGGGCCGAGGTGCAGCAGCACTGCGGCCGGCCGACCGGAGATACGCGCGTAGCCGTCCGCTGCACCGGTCGCAACGCCTTCGAAAAGACCCAGCACGCCGCGTATTTGGGGAACGGAGTCCAAGGCGGCGACGAAGTGCATCTCCGACGTGCCGGGGTTCGCGAAGCATACGTCGACTCCGGAGTCGACCAGCGTGTTGATCAGAGCCTGCGCACCATTCACGCTTCGACTCTAGAACTGCTCAGATCGCCAGGGCGGCCTGGGCGCAGATCTGGGTCCGCTGCGCGTGACCGCCGCCGAACAGCACCACATGCGCCAGTAAAGCGAATAGCTGGTGCAACCCGATCCGCTGTCGCCACCCCGGCCGCAGCGGATGCGCGCGCTGGTAACCGTCGATGATCGCGTCGTAGTGCGGGCAGCCGAACAGCGCAAGCATGGCCAGGTCGTTCTCCCGGTGGCCGCCGTGCGCGGCCGGATCGATGAGCACCACACCGTCGGGCGTCCACATCACGTTGCCCGCCCACAGATCACCGTGTAGTCGCGCGGGCCCATCGCCGTCGTCGAAGTCGCCGGCCCGGCAGCGCGCCGCGACACGTTCCACTGCCTCCCGCGTCGTTTCGCTGAGCCGGGGCGCGGCCCGCAACGCCATCGGCGCCAGCCGCTGGTCGGCATAGAACTGTCCCCACAGCGGCTGCGGCTCCAGCGACATCGGCAACGGCTGCGTCAACGGCCCGAAGAACCCGGGCCCGTCCCATCCGTCGGGGCCGGCACCGAAGCCGACTGCTCCCGCGTCATGCGTCGCGGCCAACCGCGACCCGAACTCGCGGGCCGCATCCGGGGTGGGCGGGACAGACTCGAGTCGTTGCAGCGTCAGACTCGTCGCGTCCACCGCGCGCACCGGCACGCAAGGCACACCACCGTCGGCGGTCGAAAGCCATTGCAGCCCAGCGGCTTCGCACTCGAAGAACCCGGCCGGCGCGCCGGCGTGGCGTTTGACGAAGTCGGTCAAGCGGTCGCGTGCGCGGCGTGGACGTCGTCGGCCGGTCGCGCCTCGGTCTGCTCCTTGGCCCACCGGTAGTCGGGCTTGCCCGCAGGCGAGCGCTTGACCTCGTCGACCAGCCAAAGGCTGCGCGGCACTTTGTATCCCGCGATCTCGGCGCGGACGAACGAATCCAGGTCGGACAGCGCAGGGCGGGCTCCTGGCCGCGCCTGCACGACGGCCGCCACGTGCTGACCGTAGCGGGGGTCGGGGACCCCGACCACCAGTGCGTCGAAGACGTCGGGATGCCCTTTCAGCGCGGCCTCGACCTCCTCGGGGTAGATCTTTTCGCCACCGCTGTTGATCGACACCGAGCCGCGGCCGAGCATCGTGACGCTGCCGTCCTCCTCGACCGTCGCCCAGTCGCCGGGGATGGCGTAGCGGACGCCGTTGATGGTCTTGAACGTCTCGGCGGTCTTCTTCTCGTCCTTGTAGTAACCGACCGGAATGTTGCCCTTCTTGGCGATGAAGCCGCGGACACCCGAGCCGGGCTTGACCTCGTTACCGTCGTCGTCCAGGACGACGGTGCGGTGGTCGATCGTCACCCGTGGACCACCGCTGTGCGGCGCATCCTTTGCGACGATGCTGGTGCCACCGAAACCGGTCTCCGAGGAGCCGATCGAGTCGGTGATGACCCGGTTGGGCAGCAGCTCGAGGAACTTCTCCTTGATGCTCGGCGAGAACAGCGCCGCGGTGGAAGCGAGCAGGAACAGCGACGACAGGTCGTACTCGTTTCCTTTGTCCTGATGGGCCAGCAGTGCGTCCAGCAGCGGGCGCGCCATCGCGTCGCCGGTGAAGAACAGCAGGTTCACCTTGTGGTCGTGGATCGTGCGCCAGACTTCGTCGGCGTTGAATTCCGGTGCGAGAACGGTGGTTTGGCCGGAGAAGATCGACATCCAGGTGGCCGACTGGGTGGCGCCGTGGATCATCGGCGGGATCGGGTGGCGCACCATCGGCGTGTTGGCCGCGGCGGCCTTGGCCAGGTCGTATTCGTCTTCGATGAATTCGCCTGTGGCGAAGTCGGTTCCACCGAACAGCACCCGGTAGATGTCCTCGTGGCGCCACATCACACCCTTCGGGAATCCGGTGGTGCCGCCGGTGTAGAGCAGATAGATGTCGTCGGCGCTGCGCGGGCCGAAGTCGCGCTCGGCGGAGCTGTCGGCGATCGCGGCGTAGAACTCGACACCGCCGTAGCTCTGATATGTGCTTTCGGGGACGCTCGACCCGTCGTCGATCACCAGGACGGTCTTCACGTTGGGAGTCTCCGGCAGCACGTTGGCGACGCGCTCGGAGTACTGGCGCTCGTGCACCAGCGCGACCATGTCGGAGTTGTCGAACAGGTAGCGCAGTTCGCCCTCGACGTACCGATAGTTGATGTTGACCAGGATCGCACCCGCCTTGATGATCCCGACCATCGCGACGACGATCTCGATCCGGTTGCGGCAGTACAGGCCGACCTTGTCGTCCTTCTTCACCCCCTGCTCCTGCAGGTAGTGCGCGAGGCGGTTGGCCTTCTCCTCGAGCTGGGCGTAGGTCAGCTGCTCGTCGCCGCAGATCAGGGCGACACGGTCAGGGACGGCATCGATGGCGTGCTCCGCCAGGTCGGCAATATTCAGGGCCACGGGACCTAAATTAGAACGTGTTACATTTCCTGACAAGTTTCCGGCTGACGGACAGGAAGGCGATCACCCGTGAGCGAGTCGAGAAGTCCGGCCGAAGGCAGTGCTCATGCCCTCATTGAGCAGCGCGGACACACTCTGATCCTGACCTTGAACCGACCCGAGGCTCGCAACGCACTTTCCACCGAGATGCTCTCGATCATGGTCGAGGCCTGGGACCGCGTCGACACCGATCCCGACATCCGCTGCTGCATCCTGACCGGGGCCGGCGGCTACTTCTGCGCGGGCATGGATCTCAAGGCCGCGACCGCGAAGCCGCCCGGTGACTCGTTCAAAGACGGCAGCTACGACCCGTCGCGCATCGACGCTCTGCTCAAGGGCCGGCGGCTGACGAAACCGCTGATCGCCGCGGTCGAGGGTCCGGCGATCGCCGGCGGCACCGAGATCCTGCAGGGCACCGACATCCGCATCGCCGGCGAGAGCGCCAAGTTCGGCATCTCCGAAGCCAAGTGGAGCCTCTACCCGATGGGCGGCTCCGCGGTCCGCCTGGTGCGGCAGATCCCGTACACGATCGCGGCCGATCTGCTGCTGACCGGACGGCACATCACCGCCGCCGAGGCGCTGTCCTACGGGCTGATCGGCTACGTCGTCCCCGACGGCAGCGCGCTGGACAAGGCGCTCGAAATCGCCGACGTGATCGCCAACAACGGGCCGCTGGCCGTCCAGGCGATCCTGCGCTCGATCCGGGATACCGAAGGCCTGCACGAGAACGACGCATTCAAGATCGACACCAAGCTGGGCATCGGCGTGTTTCTGTCCGAGGACGCCAAGGAGGGCCCGTTGGCTTTCAAGGAGAAGCGGGCCCCGCAGTTCAAAAACCGCTGAGCCCCTTGGCGCATCCTTTGCGCCGAGCGCCCGTCTAGCCGGGCGTTCGGTGCCGAGCGCGCGGCCAGCCGGGCGCTCGGCACGCTCGGCGCAAAGCGTCAGCCGATGGGTGCGCTCGGTGTGAACACCATCGGCATCGACTCCAGGCCGCTGACGAAGTTGGCTGGGCGCAACGGCAATTGGCCGCTGTCGTCGGCCAGGCGCAGGTCCGGTAGCCGCTGCAGCACCCGCTCGGTCATCAGCCGTAATTCCAGCCGGGCCAACTGGTTACCCAGACAGAAGTGAGTACCGAAGCCGAAAGCCACGTGGCCGTTGGGGTCTCGGCGAATGTCGAATTGATCAGGGCTGTCGAACTGCGACTCGTCGAAGTTCGCCGACTCGAACAACAGCATGATCTTCTCGCCCTGCTTCAGCTCGGTGCCGTGGAACTCGGTGTCGGCGGTCAACATTCGGCACATGTTCTTCACCGGTGAGGTCCAGCGCAGCATCTCCTCGATCGCACCGGGCAGCAACGCGTCGGAGTCGGCACGCAGCGCGTCCCACTGATCGCGATGACGCACCAGCTGCTCGGTGCCGCCGGAGAGGGTGTGCCGAGTCGTCTCGTCGCCGCCGATCAGGATCAGCAGGGTCTCCATCACGATCTCTTCATCGCTCATCCGCTGGCCTTCGACTTCGGCGTTGACCAGGATGGAGAACAGGTCGTCGGTTGGCTCGGCGCGGCGCTTGGCGATGATGCCCATGGTGAATTCGGTATATCCCGCAAAGGCATTCATCACCGTCTGGAACTCAGGCCCCGTCGGGTCGAGGTGCGAACTCAGCCCGGACACGAGGTCGTCCGACCACTTCAACAGCATGCCCCGCTCCTCGGGCAGCACACCGAGCATGTCGCCGATCACCGCCATCGGCAGCGGGGCGGCGATGTCGCGGACGAAGTCACATTCGCCGCGCTCGCAGACGGCGTCGATCAATGCGTCGCACAGCCGGCCGAGCGAGGGGATCTTCTCGGTGACGCGTTTGCGGGTGAACCCGGCGTTGACCAGCTTGCGCCGCAACAGATGCGACGGATCGTCCATATCGATCATGTACGGCATACCGGGTTGATCCGGCCGGATACCACCGGTGTTGGAGAACAGTTCGGGGTTGCGTTCGGCATCGATGATGGCCTGATACGTCGTCGCGCCGGCCAAGCCGTTGCGGTCGCGAAACACCGGCTGGTGTGCGCGCATCCAGCGATAGGCCTCGCGCGAAGCCGCGCGGTCGGCGTAGAAGTTGCCGTCTGCGAGATCGATGTTCGCGATCGTGGTCGGAATGGTTGCGGTCATGTACCTAAGCCTCCAGTTATGTACTTGGCCCAATTACTAGCGGATTACAGTGGCCGGCATGCCGAATTCACAGCACACCATCGCCGGAACCGTGCTCACCATGCCGGTGCGGATCCGTAAGGCGGACGTTCGCACCGCGATGTTCTCGGTCGACGCCGCCGCAGCGCAGCGGCTTGTCGACTACAGCGGCCTGCAGGTCTGCCGGCACCGCCCGGACCGCGCAGTTCTCACCCTGATGCTGGCCCGCTACATCGACGGGGATCTTGGGCAGTACCACGAGTTCGGTACCGCGGTCATGGTCAATCCGCCGGGCTCGAATGCCCAAGGCCTTAAGGCGCTCGGTGACGCGGCGGCGTTCATCCACCACCTGCCGGTCGACCAGGCTTTCACTCTGGAGGCCGGTCGCACCATTTGGGGCTTCCCAAAAATTATGGCGGACTTCACCGTTCGCGAAGGCAGTCACTTCGGCTTCGATGTCAGCGCCGAGGGTCAGCACATCGCCGGCATCGACTTCGGCCGCGGCCTGCCGGTGCCCGGGGTGTTCACGTCGCGGGCCCGGATGCTCAAGACCTACACGTTCGCCGAGGGCACCACCCGCGAAGTTCCGTGGGAGATGAAGATCCGCGAGGTGCGCGGCCGTCTCGGCGGGGCGACCGTGCGTCTCGGCGATCACCCGTACGCCAAGGAGCTGGCGTCGTTGGGTCTGCCGAAGCGCGCGATGGCGTCGGGTGCGGTTGGCCACGTCGAGATGACCTTCGGCGACGCACACGCCATCAGCTGACCGGTCACGAACCGCCACCCGGCTAATCTAGAACGTGTTCTAACTGACCGCAACAACCGGGTCAGATCAGGCCGGCCAGCTCCTGGACCTGCTCGGTACTGCGTCCTGAGACCACCATCATGGTGACGCCGGACGCCTCCCAGGCCTTGATCTGCTTACGCACGTAGTCGACGTCGCCGACGATCGCGGCGTCGTCGATGACCTCGTCCGGGATGATCTCGGCCGCCTTGTCCTTCTGGTTACTGCGGAACAGCTTGGTCACGTCGTCGACCACCTCGGCGTAACCCATCCGGCGGTAGACGTCGGCGTGGAAGTTGGTGTCCTCGGCGCCCATCCCGCCCATGTAGAGCGCGATGTATGGCTTCATCGCGGCGAACGCCGCGGGACGGTCCTCGGTGATGACGATGTTCGCCGTCGCGCAGATCTCGAAGTCCTCGCGACTGCGGCGCGCACCCGGCCGGGCGAACCCTTCGTCGAGCCATTCGTTGTAGGTGTCGGCCATCCGCGGCGTGTAGAAGATCGGCAGCCAGCCGTCGCAGACCTCGGCCGCCAACGCCACGTTCTTCGGCCCCTCGGCGCCCAGCATGATCGGAATGTCCGGGCGCAGCGGGTGAGTGATCGGCTTGAGCGGCTTGCCCAGACCGGTTGCGCGCTCGCTCTTCAGCGGCAACGGGTAGTGCGGGCCGTCGCTGGTGACCGGCTTCTCCCGAGCCCACACCTGGCGGATGATGTCGACGTATTCGCGGGTGCGGGCCAGCGGCTTGGGGAAGGCTTGGCCGTACCACCCCTCCACCACCTGCGGTCCCGACACCCCGAGGCCCAGGATGTGCCGGCCGCCGGACAGATGGTCGAGGGTCAGCGCGGCCATCGCGCAGGCGGTCGGGGTGCGCGCGGACAGCTGCACGACCGACGTGCCGAGCCGCAGACGATGGGTCGAAGAACCCCACCAGGCCAGTGGCGTGTAGGCGTCCGAGCCCCACGCTTCGGCGGTGAACACCGCGTCGAATCCGGCGTCCTCGGCGGCCGCCACGAGTTCGGCGTAATTGTCGGGGGGCTGAGCGCCCCAATATCCCAGCTGGAGTCCGAGCTTCATGCGCGCTACCTTCCTGCAGGTCTCGACCCTATCTTGAATCCATTCTTAGAACCTGTTCTACTCGACACTGTGACCACCAGCCAAAGCAGCCCGGTGCAGATCGATACCCATCAGAAGGTTCTCTCGGCGCCTCTGAAGCTGTCGTTCGACTACACCCGTTCAGTCGGCCCCGTCCTGAGTCAGTTCTTCACCGCCCTTCGCGAACGACGCATTGTCGGCGTCCGCGGCTCCGACGGCCGGGTCTACGTCCCGCCGGCTGAGTTCGACCCGGTGACCTACGAACCGCTGACCGAGATCGTCCCGGTGGAGAGCGTCGGGACCGTGGTGTCGTGGACGTGGCAGGCCCAACCCCTCGAGGGACAACCGCTCGACCACCCGTTCGCCTGGGCGCTGATCAAGCTCGACGGTGCCGATGTCCCGCTGCTGCACGCGGTCGATGCCGGGTCCGCCGACGCGATCAGCAGCGGCGCCCGCGTGCACGCGCACTGGGTCGACGATCCCGCCGGTGCGATCACCGACATCGCCCACTTCGTCCTCGGTGACGAGGCCGAGCAGGTTCCCGGCGACAAAGACGACCGCGAGCCCGTGACGGTTCAGGTGACCCCCGCCAGCATCGAAATCCAGCACACCGCTTCACTTCCCGAGACGGCGTTCCTGCGCGGGCTGGAAGAGGGCAAGCTGCTCGGCGCCCGCACCGGCGACAGCGGAAAGGTGTACTTCCCACCCAAGGAAGCCGATCCGGCGACCGGTCTGGTGCTCGACAATTTCATCGAGTTGCCGGACAAGGGCACGGTCACCACATTCGCGATCATCAACATCCCGTTCGCCGGGCAGCGGATCAAACCGCCGTACGTCGCGGCCTACGTGTTGCTCGACGGCGCGGATATCGCCTTCCTGCACCTGATTCAAGAGATCGACGCGACCGAGGTGCGGATGGGCATGCGCGTCGAGGCGGTCTGGAAGCCCCGCGAGGAGTGGGGCCTGGGCATCGACAACATCGAGTACTTCAAGCCGACCGGCGAGCCCGACGCCGATTACGACACCTACAAACACCACCTGTAAAGGCCCAGACACGTGACTTTTCGCGATGTAGCCGTCGTCGGATTCGCCCATGCGCCGCATGTGCGCCGGACCGACGGCACCACCAACGGCGTCGAAATGCTGATGCCGTGTTTCCACTCGCTCTACGAAGCGCTCGGCCTGCAGCAGACCGACATTGGCTTCTGGTGCTCCGGTTCCTCGGATTACCTTGCGGGCCGGGCATTCTCGTTCATCTCGGCGATCGACTCGATCGGTGCGGTGCCGCCGATCAACGAATCGCATGTCGAGATGGACGCGGCGTGGGCCCTCTACGAGGCCTACATCAAGCTGCTGACCGGCGAAGTCGACACCGCGCTGGTGTACGGCTTCGGCAAGTCCTCGGCGGGCACGCTGCGCCGGGTGCTCTCACTGCAGACCGACCCGTACACCGTTGCGCCGCTGTGGCCGGACGCTGTCTCGATGGCCGGACTGCAGGCCCGGTTCGGCCTGGATTCCGGTAAATGGACCGCCGAGCAGATGGCCCAGGTGGCGCTCGACTCGTTCGCGGCCTCCGAGCGCACCGACTCCGAAAAGCCGGCCAAGAGCATCGACGAGCTACTGGCCCGGCCGTACTTCGCGGATCCGCTTCGGCGCCATGACATCGCGCCGATCACCGACGGCGCCGCGGCCATCGTGTTGGCGGCCGGCGACCGGGCCCGCGAGCTGCGGGAGAACCCGGCGTGGATCACCGGCATCGAACACCGCATCGAAACCCCGGTGCTCGGCGCCCGCGACCTGACCGCGTCGCCGTCGACCGAGGCGTCAGCCAAGGCCGCGACGGGCGGTGACGCCGGCTCGATCGAAATCGCCGAGCTCTACGCGCCGTTCACCCATCAGCAGCTGATCCTGACCGAGGCCATCGGCCTGCCGTCGTCGACGAAGGTCAACCCCTCCGGCGGCGCCTTGGCGGCCAACCCGATGTTCTCCGCCGGGTTGGAGCGCATCGGCTTTGCGGCACAACACATATTCAACGGTTCGGCGGGCCGGGTGCTCGCGCACGCGACCGGCGGTCCGGTGTTGCAACAAAATCTCGTCGCCGTGCTGGAAGGGAAATAACAATGGCGTGTCACGACGATGCAGAGCGTAGCGATGAGAAGGAGTGGCACTAATGGCGGGCCAGCTCGCTGCGGTGCTCGGCACCGGGCAGACGAAGTACGTCGCCAAGCGCCAGGACGTCTCGATGAACGGACTCGTTCGCGAGGCCATCGACAAGGCATTGGCCGACTCCGGGTCGACGATGGACGACATCGACGCGGTGGTGGTCGGCAAGGCGCCCGACTTCTTCGAGGGCGTGATGATGCCGGAGTTGTTCATGGCCGATGCCGTGGGCGCTACCAACAAGCCGCTGATCCGGGTGCACACCGCCGGTTCGGTGGGCGGGTCGACCGGTGTGGTGGCGGCCAGCCTGGTCCAGTCGGGCAAGTACCGGCGGGTGCTGGCAATGGCGTGGGAGAAACAGTCCGAGTCGAATGCCATGTGGGCGTTGAGCATTCCGGTGCCTTTCACCAAGCCGGTGGGTGCCGGCGCCGGTGGTTACTTCGCGCCACACGTTCGGTCCTACATCCGCCGGTCGGGCGCGCCGACCCACATCGGGGCCATGGTCGCGGTCAAGGACCGGCTGAACGGGGCCAAGAACCCGTTGGCGCACCTGCACCAACCCGACATCACCCTGGACAAGGTGATGTCGTCGCAGATGCTCTGGGATCCAATTCGATTCGATGAGACCTGCCCGTCGTCCGACGGCGCCTGCGCGGTCGTGATCGGCAACGAGGATGTCGCCGACAAGCGCGTCGCCGATGGCCATCCGGTGGCCTGGATCCACGCCACCGCATTACGCACCGAACCGCTGGCGTATTCCGGCCGCGACCAGGTCAACCCGCAGGCCGGCCGGGATGCCGCCAAGGCGTTGTGGAAAGCGGCCGGCATCACCAGCCCGATCGACGAGATCGACGCCGCAGAGATCTACGTGCCGTTCTCCTGGTTCGAGCCGATGTGGTTGGAGAACTTGGGGTTTGCCGCCGAAGGCGAGGGTTGGAAACTCACCGAGGCCGGTGAGACGGCGATCGGCGGCAGAATTCCGCTGAACGCTTCCGGCGGGGTGCTTTCGTCGAACCCGATCGGCGCTTCCGGCCTGATCCGGTTCGCCGAAGCGGCGATCCAGGTGATGGGCAAGGCCGGTGACCATCAGGTTCCCAACGCGCGCAAGGCACTTGGCCACGCCTACGGCGGTGGCTCGCAGTACTACTCGATGTGGGTTGTGGGAGCTGACAAGAAGTGAAATACACCTGCAGTATCGCGTTCGGCCAGATCGACCAACTGACCGAGTTGGCCAAGACCGCGGAAGAAGTCGGATTCGACTCGATCGCACTGCCGGACTCGATCTTCTATTTCGAGAAGCAATCGGTCGACTATCCCTACACCGCCGATGGTAAGCGGATGTTCGACGAGGAGTCGCCCTGGGTCGACCCGCTGATCCTGGCAGGCGCGATGGGCGCGGTCACCTCGAAGCTGCGGTTCTATACGAACGTGATGAAGCTGGGTTCGCGCAACCCGTTGCTACTGGCCCGCCAGGTGGGCTCGGTGGCCAACCTGACCAACAACCGCTTCGGATTCGGTGTCGGGATCGGTTGGGCCCCGGAGGAATTCGAGTGGTGTGGCGTTCCGTTCGCCAAGCGCGGCAAGCGTGTCGACGAGATGATCGAGGTCATCAAGCTGGTACTCGCCGGTGGGATGGTCGAATTCCACGGCGACTTCTACGATTTCGACCGCCTGCAGATGAGCCCGGCGCCCACTGAACCGGTGCCGTTCTATGTAGGCGGCCACACCGATGTGGCGCTGCGCCGAGCTGCCCGGGTCGGTGACGGTTGGACCAGTGCGATGATGACGCACGCGGAGCTCGAGGAAACCATCGGTAAACTCGACGCGCTGCGCGCCGAAAACGGACGAGCGGAACTGCCTTTCGAGATCCAGGCGGTGTGCATCGACAAGTTCGGTGTGGACGGCCACCGCGAGCTCGCCGAGATTGGCGTCACCGACTACATCACCATCCCGTGGATTCTGGACGGCCTCGGGACCGATGCGCCGCTGGACAAGAAGCAAGATTCGCTGAAGCGCTTCGCCGACACCTACATTCACTCGGGCTGGCAGAAATGAACGACACCCCGGCACACCTGGCCGGAAAACGCTCCCGCGATGCCGTTGCAGCCCGCGACAAGGATGCCTGGGTGTCGAACTTCGCCGACGACGGCATTGTCGAAGACCCGGTCGGCCCTTCGCATTTCGACCCAGAGGGCAAAGGCCACCGCGGGCGGGACGCCATCTCGGCGTTCTGGGACAAGGCGATCGCGCCGACTGACAAGATCGAGTTCGTCTTCGACAAGACCTACCAATGCGGCAATGAGGAGGCCAACGTCGGCCACATCCTGATCACCGCGGCGGGACATCAGGTCACCGCCGAAGGTGTCTTCACCTACAAGGTCGACGACCAGGGCAAGATGCTGGCGCTGCGCGCGTTCTGGGAAGTCGACCAGGCCACCGCAAGCGCCCGCAAGATCTAAATCGGTTCCAGCCCCTTCAGATAACGCTGGGCCAGATCCTGATAGGCCTGCGGGTTCACCTTGACCCACATCTCGGCACCGGTCCCCGCGATCGGGCCCTTGATGGTCGCGGGAGATCCCACCACCAACACCTCGGCTGGGATCTTCGTACCGCCGGTCACCAGTGAGCCGGCTGCCACCAGACTGCGCGCACCGATCACCGCCCCGTCGAGCACGGTGGCGTGGTTGGCGATCAGCGCCTCGGCGCCGATGTGGGCGCCGTGGATGACGCACATGTGCGCCACCGTCGCACCCGGGCCTATGTCGACCGGGATGCCCGGCGGTGAATGGAGCACCGAACCGTCTTGGACATTCGCTCCCTCACGAACGATCACCGGGCCGTAATCGGCGCGCAGCACGGCGTTGAACCAGACCGACGCCCCGGCCTCGACGGTCACGTCGCCGATCAGCGTGGCCGTGGGCGCGACGAAAGCGGTCGGATCGACTCGGGGCGATCGGCCCTCGAAGGAGTACAGCGGCATCGTTCAGATATACCGCAGGCCGGGTAACCGGCAGTGATATCCCCGTCATTGCGCGATACGGGGCAAAAACTGTAACGTGTTCTAGTTAGAAGCCCGATAAATCTGGAGGCCTGATGGCTACCGAGACCGCCGCTGTCCGCGAGATCGACGCCGGCACCCTGCCTGACCGCTATGCCCGCGGCTGGCACTGCCTTGGCCCGGTCAAGGACTATCTCGACGGCGAACCGCACGGCATCGAGGCGTTCGGCACGCATCTGGTGGTGTTCGCCGATTCACACGGCGACCTGCATGTCTTGGACGGTTACTGCCGGCACATGGGCGGCAACCTGGCGCAGGGCACCATCAAGGGCGACGAGGTGGCCTGCCCGTTCCACGATTGGCGCTGGGGCGGAGACGGCAAATGCAAGCTGGTGCCCTACGCCAAGCGCACTCCCCGACTGGCCCGCACGCGATCCTGGACCACGGATGTCCGCAGCGGCCTGCTGTATGTCTGGCACGACCACGAGGGCAATCCACCACCGCCCGAATTGCGGATTCCCGAGCTTCCCGAGTTCGCCAGCGACGAGTGGACCGACTGGCGGTGGCATTCGATGCTGATCGAGGGCTCCAACTGCCGCGAGATCATCGACAACGTCACCGACATGGCGCACTTCTTCTACATCCACTTCGGTTTGCCGACGTACTTCAAGAACGTCTTCGAAGGCCACATCGCTTCGCAGTACCTGCACAACGTGGGCCGGCCCGACGTCAACGACCTCGGCACCTCCTACGGCGAAGCGCATCTGGACTCGGAGGCGTCGTATTTCGGCCCGTCGTTCATGATCAACTGGCTGCACAACAAGTACGGCGACTACAAGGCCGAGTCGATCCTGATCAACTGCCACTACCCGGTGACCCAGAACTCGTTCGTGCTGCAGTGGGGCGTCATGGTCGAAAAGCCCAAGGGCATGGACGAAAAGATGACGAACAAGCTCGCCAAGGTCTTCACCGAGGGCGTCAGCAAAGGCTTCCTGCAAGACGTCGAGATCTGGAAGCACAAGACCCGGATCGACAACCCGTTGCTGGTCGAGGAAGACGGCGCTGTCTATCAGATGCGGCGGTGGTATCAGCAGTTCTACGTCGACATCGCCGACGTCACGGCTGACATGACCGACCGCTTCGAGATCGAGGTGGACACCACCGTTGCCAACGAGAAATGGCACGTGGAGGTCGACGAGAACCTGGCGAAGCAGGCTGACGAAGAGAAGACCGAGTCCGAAGGTCAGCCGACGCAGGTCTGATGAACCAGCCCGAAGAGTCGCCCGACGTCGACCGGCTGGCCCGGTCGATGCTGATGCTCCGCGGCGACCACGACCACGACGACCAGCCGGCACCCAGCCAGAGCGGTGGATCTTGGTCCAAGGCACCGAATTTCGCCGACGACCCGGAACGGGCCGCCGCAGTGCAGGCGGCCACACAGGCCGACAAGACCCGCTACCTGACGTCGGGGCTGCAACCGGTGGACTGCCGGTTCTGCCACGCCACGGTGAACGTCAAGCGACTCGGGCCCGGACACACTGCGGTGCAATGGAATGGCGATGCTTCGCAACGCTGCGCCTACTTCGCCGAGGTGCGTGCATCGGGCGAACCCAGCGCGCGCAGCCGGTCCTGCCCCAAACTCGGCGACAGCATCGAGCACGCCGTAGCCGAAGGTTGTCTCGAGGCGGTGTCGACCGCCACCCCACCGGGCGACGGGTAGACGTCTCCGCGCCGAAAGTGCATACAGCGACACCTGTTCGGCGTGTCGCGTAGCAGGATTCACAGTCGTGCCGTGTCGGCGGCCGGCTCAGGAGCCGGGCGGCGGCTGACCCGACAAACGTCACAGCCCCGCGAAGCGCTCCTTGACTCCCTCGGCGGTCAACCCGTAGTCGGCCAACGAGTACTTGTGCTTGGGAGCCCTTGCACCGGTTTGACTTTCGGCATGGCTGTCCTCCATCGCCTGCCTCGCCTCGTCGGTGAGCGGGATGTCGAATTTCCGGTAGATGTCGGCCACGGTGCCGATCGGGTCGGCGATGAGTTCTCGATACTCGACGTCGTAGAACTGGTCGGGATTGTATTTGGCCCGCGCGGTGTTGAACTGCTCCAGTCCGCGTGACCAGGTTTCCATTGCGTCCGAACCGATTTGCTCACCGGTGAACCCTGTCGACCAGCCGTCGGCGGTGTGCTGGGCGAGCGAGCACATCGACGCCATGATCGTCTCGACGGGTCGATGTGTCTGGATGACCAGCGCGTCGGGATAGGTCTGCATCAATGCGTCGAGCGCGAAAAGGTGGCTGGGGTTCTTCAGCACCCACCGCTTGTCGGCGTCGTTGAGTCCGATCAGCTGGAGGTTCTTGCGGTGCCGCCGGTAGGCCGGCGTCCAGTCCTGTTGCGCCAACCACTTCGAGTAGGTCGGCAGGTGCGCCAACGTCTCGTAGGACACCGAATGCAGCGACTGACGCAGCAGCTGCCAGCATTCCTCGAGCTCGTAGGCGGCCATGAAGTGCAGGCCGGTGTATCCCGGGTTGTCCTGGTGATGCTGGGTGAACTGGTCGTCGAGTTGGCGGTACAACGGGTGAGATTCCCACGTGTCGCGCGGGGGACGCGGCTGCGGAAATTCCGCCAGCCACATGTGCAACCCCTGGTGTGCCGGGTCGGCGCCGAGCAGCCGGTGCAGTGCGGTGGTTCCGGTGCGCACCAGGCCGGTGACGAAGATGGGCCGTTTGATCTCGATGTCGGCATGCTGCGGGTACTGCTTCCACGCGGACTCCGACAACAACCTGGCGACCAGTGCGCCACGCAGGAAAAATCGATTCATCTTGCTGCCCAACACCGTTAGGCCGGCCTCCTGCCGGTAGGAGTCCAGCAGCACGCCGAGCGCCTCGCGGTAGTTGTCGTTGTCGACCCCGAAGTCGTCGAGCCCGGTCAGCTTGGTGGCCGAGGCATGCAGCTCATCGACGGTCGCAATGTCGGTGCGTTCAACCACTAGCCCGTCTCCTCGTCATCGCTTCGCTCTGCATCGTCGGCGGAGGCCTAGTTGTGGTATTCGCCGCAGTTGACATCGAGCGTCTGCCCGCTGATACCGCTGGACAAGTCGCTGGCCATGAATATGATCGCCGACGCCACCTCGTCTTCGGTCGGCAGACGTTTGAGGTCGGAATTGGCCGCGGTCGCCTGGTAGATCTGGTCGGCCGTGGTGCCGTATTTGCCGGCCTGATGCTCGAAGTAGCCCTGCAGCGTCTCGCCCCAAATATAGCCGGGTGCAACCGAATTCACCCGGATACCCTTCTCGCCCAACTCGGTGGCCAACGACTGCGACATGGACAGCAGCGCGGACTTGGCCATCTTGTAGGCGCCGTATTTCGCCTGCGAGTGCCGCAGCACCATGGAGTTGACGTTGACGATCGAGCCGCCACCCTCCTCCAACGCCGGCGTGAAGGCCTGGATGAGCCGCAACGCGCCCAGCGCGCTCAGCTCGATGGCGTCTCGGATGTGCTGAAAGCTGGTGCCGGCCAACGGTTTCATCGACGGCACCCGGAACGCGTTGTTGATCAGCACGTCCACCTTGCCGAAATTCGAGGTGGTGGATTCCACCAGGGCCGCGACGTCGTCGTCCTCGGTGATGTCGGCACGCACGGCCAGCGCCTTGTGCCCGGCGTCGCCGAGCTGGGTGGCCAGTTCTTCCAGGCGTTCGACCGTACGAGCCGCCAGCACCAGCTCGGCGCCGTCATTCGCACACCGATGCGCCAGCGTGGTGCCGAGCCCCGGGCCGACACCGCTGATCACGATGACTTTTTTCTCCAGCAGTCCCGTCATGGTCACCCCAGCATCCTGGCCGCAATTTGCTGTTGGCGCAACGCGATTCGTGTACGCCAGTCTTGCTCTGAGATCTTGTTGTGCTCGAAATACGGCAGCGCGTCCGAGAGCTTGTCGATGTCGACCAGCTGGACGGTGGGGCCGTCGGCCTCGGTCAGTTGACGCGACACCCGCTGCCAGCGGAACTGCAAGAACCCGCGGCGGTGCCCCAGCGTCTCGACCCAGTTCGTGACACCTGGGTTCTGGTCGGCGACGACGATCCGGATCTTCCCGTCTGGATCCGCCTGCACCTGAGCGTTGTTCAGTGACGTCTGATGGTTGATGTAATCCAGCGAGATGTACCACAGGCTGCCCAGCTGGAATCCGAGATAGGGCGCATCGGTCACCGGCAACGTGATGACCAGCGCCTCGTCCGGCCGTAGGTCGAAGTGCCCGACCGAGGAGTACTGCGTCGCCAGACCGCCGGGCGTCAGACGCGGTGCGACCATCGTGTTGACCGGGAGGTCCAAGTAGAACCACTGCGGGAACTGCAGCCAGGTCTTGATCCGATTGACCAGCTGCTTTCCCGCTGCGCTGTAACGCTTTTCAATCGTTGCCCGGCTCAGGGGCGGCGGCGCCGTGCCGGCGGTGTCGGAACGCGAGATCGACAGCGTGCCCCGCCGCGCAGCCCAGTCACCGTAGACCTCGCGGATCACCAATTGACCGGGGCTGGTGGGCCTGACCTGCCATTGAAAGCTGCCGTCTGCGGCGATCTCGAGTTCGCGGTCGTCGAATGCGGCCTGACTGGCGGGCACGTTGTCGTCGGTGTACTCGCCGCCGAGCAACTGGAAACTCAGATCCGTGGTGGTGCCACGGACTCCGGTGACCAGGTAGTCGTGGTCCGGCTGCACCCGGCAACCGAAGTAAAGGGTGTCCGGATTGTCCAGGCCCATCTTCGTGTACGGACCGGTGCCGGAGAGCAGCACCGGATGGTCGCGGTCGTAGTCGAACACCATGTGCGTGCACGCGGCCACACAACCGGCCAGGTACTGCAGACCCTCCAGCAGGTCGGCCTCGGTCTCGATATGCGGCGCGGCGGCGACCAGCTTCTCGGACTCGGTGATGGCGTCGATCAGCGGCTGAGAGAAGAGGGGATCCGGCACGCTCTGACGCTAGAACGTGTTCTAGTTTTCGTCAACAAGCGAACATTCCCACGTGTCGTCCACCGCACGGGAGAAACGACACCCGCTCGCCGGCGGGCTAGTCCGTGCAGCGCTGTGACAGGTCGATCAGGTGCTGTCGCACATCCGGGTGCCGGTTCAAGTAGCTGATGACGTCGGGGCCATCACCCTCAGCCTGCGACCTGGCCTGCAGTTGCTGGTGGAGGTCGGGATGCCGTAGCAAGTACGAGTTGATGGAGTCACCCACCGTCTGATTGCAGGCGGCGTTTGCCACCGGCAGCGCGATGATCGTCGCGACCGTTGCCGCAACCAGTCCACCGGCCACTCGACCGGCCCAGATGAATGTCGTGCTCATGGGCGTGACGCTACCCGCGACAGCTATGGACAGGCTGTGCAAATGGCCAGACTATTGCGAGGCGCCGGCCGCTTCTTGCTCCCGCTTGATCTCCAGCGCAATGTCGATCAGCTGATCCTCCTGGCCGCCGATCAGCTTGCGCTGGCCGGCCCGGTGCAACAGCTGGTGGGCCGGAACGCCGTAGCGTTCGGACTGCCGGACGGCGTGCTTGAGGAAGCTCGAGTAGACCCCTGAGTAGCCCATGATCAACGCGTTGCGGTCGAGCAGACATTCGGCGGGCATGGCGGGTGCGACCACCTCTTCGGCCGCGTCGGCGATGTCGAAGAAGTCGATGCCGGTCTTGACGCCGATCTTGTCGAACACCCCGATCAGCGCCTCGACCGGAGCGTTGCCCGCGCCCGCGCCGAACCGCCGGCACGAGCCGTCGATCTGCTTGGCGCCGGCCCGAACGGCTTCCACCGAGTTGGCCACGCCCAGCCCGAGGTTCTCGTGGCCGTGGAACCCGACCTGGGCGTCGTCGCCGAGTTCGGCAACCAACGCGGCAACCCGGTCCGCGACGCCGTCAAGCACCAGCGCCCCAGCGGAGTCCACCACGTAGACGCATTGGCAGCCGGCGTCGGCCATGATGCGAGCCTGCGCCGCCAGCTTCTCCGGCGCGATGGTGTGCGACATCATCAGGAAGCCAACGGTTTCCAGTCCCAGCTCGCGCGCCAGGCCGAAGTGCTGGATCGAGACGTCGGCCTCGGTGCAGTGGGTGGCGATCCGGCAGATCGAGCCACCGTTGTTCTGCGCCTCTTTGATGTCTTCCTTGGTGCCGACGCCGGGCAGCATCAAGAACGCGATCTTCGCTTCCTTGGCGGTCTCGGCGGCAAGCTTGATCAGCTCCTGCTCGGGCGTCTTGGAGAAGCCGTAGTTGAAGCTGGAGCCACCGAGCCCGTCACCGTGGGTCACCTCGATCACCGGCACGCCGGCGTTGTCGAGTGCGGCCACGATCGCGCCGACCTCGTCGGCGGTGAACTGGTGACGCTTGTGATGTGAGCCGTCCCGCAGCGAGGTGTCCGTCATCCGGACGTCCCAGATCGGGTTGAAGAAGATGTCTTGAGTACTCATGCCTGTGCTCCCTGGGCTGTCGCCGACAGCGATTCCTTGGCGATCTCTTCACCGACCTTGGTGGCCGCGGCGGTCATGATGTCGAGGTTGCCGGCGTACGGCGGTAGGTAATCGCCGGCGCCTTCGACCTCGACGAAGGTCGTCACCAGTGCCTGGCCGCCGAAGTGCACCGACGGGTCGTCGAACTGCGGGTCGTTGAGCAACCGGTAGCCCGGCACGTAAGTCTGCACCTCGGCGACGACGTCACGGATCGACTGGGCGATCGCGTCCCGGTCGGCGTCTTCAGGAATGGCGCAGAAGATGGTGTCGCGCATGATCATTGGCGGATCGGCCGGGTTCAGGATGATGATCGCCTTGCCGCGCTTCGCCCCACCGATGGTCTGCACGCCTTTGCTGGTCGTCTTGGTGAACTCGTCGATGTTGGCCCGGGTGCCAGGGCCGGCGGAACTCGACGACACCGATGCGACGATCTCGGCGTAGGGCACTTCGACGACGCGGGACACCGCATAGACGATCGGGATCGTCGCCTGGCCGCCGCAGGTGATCATGTTGACGTTCGGGGCGTCCAGGTGCTCCCGCAGGTTGGCCGGCGGAATCACCGCGGGGCCGACGGCGGCCGGCGTCAGGTCGATGGCCCGGATTCCGGCGGCCTCGTATTTCGGCGCGGCGTCACGGTGCACGTAGGCGCTGGTCGCCTCGAAGACGATGTCGGGCTTCTCGGACTGCGCCAGCAGCCAGTCGACGCCCTCGTGGCTGGTCTCGAGTCCCAGCTTGCGGGCGCGGGCCAAGCCCTCGCTCTCCGGGTCGATTCCGATCATCCAGCGCGGCTCCAGCCACTCCGAGCGGAGCAGCTTGTAGAGCAGATCGGTGCTGATGTTGCCCGAACCGACGATGGCCGCACTGAGTTTCGACGGCATGGAAGCTCCTTCTCTCCTGGTCGCGACCCGCTGCACCCGGCTACGCCGCGCTTGCGATCGCTCCTTCTCCTCTTGTCGCGACCCGCTGCACCCGGCTACGCCGCGCTTGCGATCGCTCCTTACTCGAACGACAGCCGGACGGACCCGAGCCCGTCGAAATCGGCGACGAAATTGCTGCCCGGGGGTGCATCGATGGCTCGAGTGCATGAACCGGGCAACACGATATCGCCTGCTCGAAGCCGCACACCGAAGGTTTCCACCTTGCGGGACAACCAGGCCACCGCGGTCACCGGATTGCCCAGTACCGCATCACTGCGACCCTCGGCCACGACCTCGCCGTTGTTGGTCAGTACCGCGTTGATGGACTTGATGTCGATGTCGGACGGCGCCACCCGGGCCTCGCCCAGCACGAAGCCCGCCGACGATGCGTTGTCGGCGATGGTGTCGCACAGCGCGATCTTCCAGTCGGTGATCCGGGTGTCGATCAGCTCGATCGACGGTACGAGCGCCTCGGTCGCCCTCAGTACGTCTTCCTCGGTGCAGTTCGCACCCGGCAGGTCGTGGGCCAGGATGAAACCGACCTCGACTTCCACCCGCGGGTATAAATACCTCTCGGACTTGACCGGGACGTCCTCGAAGACCTGCATCTCGTCGAGCAGGTGACCGTAGTCGGGCTCGTCGACACCCATCATCTGCTGCATCGCCAGTGACGACAGGCCGACCTTGTGGCCGACCACCCGGGCGCCTTCGGCGACTCGCTGCCGGATGTTGATCAGCTGGATTTCGTAGGCGTCGACCACGTCGATCTCGGGGTGCCCGCCGGTCAGCGGAGTGATGGGCTGGCGGGTCCGTTCGGCCTCGGCGAGGTCGGCGGCCAGCGCGTCACGGGTGGCTGACGGAAGCATTGAGCCGAAGTCCCCTCACTCGATTGACCGGGGCGGTAGCGCCCGGCCCCGGCAATTCTATAACGTGTTCTACATGACGGATCAGGAGTTCGACGTCGTCGTGGTCGGGAGCGGCGGCGCCGGCATGGTTGCCGCGCTGGCGGCCGCCCACCGGGGCCTCAACACTATAATCGTAGAGAAGGCCGCGCACTTCGGCGGCTCGACCGCCCGTTCCGGCGGCGGCGTGTGGATTCCCAACAACCAGGTGCTCAAGCGAGACGGCGTCAAGGACACCGCCGAAGCGGCCCGCACGTATCTGCACGGGATCGTCGGCGACGTCGTCGAGGCGCAGCGCATCGACACCTACCTCGAGCGCGGGCCCGAAATGCTGTCCTTCGTGCTGAAGAACTCGCCGCTGAAGATGTGCTGGGTCCCGCAGTACGCCGACTACTATCCCGAAGCGCCCGGTGGTCGCGCCGGGGGTCGTTCGATCGAGCCAAAACCGTTCAACGCCAAGAAACTCGGCCCCGACATGGCCGGCCTGGAACCGGCGTACGGCAAGGTGCCACTCAATGTCGTTGTGATGCAACAGGATTACGTTCGGCTCAATCAGCTCAAGCGCCACCCTCGTGGAGTGCTGCGCAGCCTGAAGGTCGGCGCTCGCACCATGTGGGCGAAGGCGACCGGCAAGAACCTGGTCGGCATGGGACGCGCGCTCATCGCGCCGCTTCGCGTCGGGCTCCGCAAGGCCGGGGTTCCGGTCCGGCTCAACACCGCGCTGACCGACCTCTACGTCGAGGACGGCGCCGTCCGCGGTGTCTACGTGCGCGACACCGGACAACCGGAAGCGAGCGAACCGCAACTGATTCGGGCTCGGAAGGCCGTGATCCTCGGTAGCGGCGGGTTCGAACACAACGAGCAGATGCGGGTCAAGTACCAGCGGGCACCGATCACCACGGAGTGGACCGTCGGCGCGAAGGCCAACACCGGTGACGGCATTCTGGCCGCCGAAAAGCTGGGCGCCGCACTGGAAATCATGGAGGATGCCTGGTGGGGTCCGACCGTTCCACTGGTCGGAGCGCCGTGGTTCGCGCTGTCGGAGCGCAACTCTCCCGGGTCGATCATCGTCAACATGTCCGGGCAGCGATTCATGAACGAATCCATGCCCTACGTCGAGGCGTGCCACCACATGTACGGCGGCGAGTTCGGCCAGGGCCCCGGCCCGGGTGAGAACATCCCAGCGTGGCTGGTATTCGACCAGCAATACCGCGACCGCTACATCTTCGCGGGACTGCAACCAGGACAACGCATTCCACGAAAGTGGATGGAGTCCGGGGTGATCGTCCAGGCAGATACTCTGCAGGAGTTGGCCGCCAAGGCGGGCTTACCCGCAGACGAGTTCACAGCGACGGTGGAGCGCTTCAACGGGTTCGCCCGCTCGGGCGTCGACGCCGACTACCACCGCGGCGAGAGCGCCTACGACCGTTACTACGGCGACCCGACCAACAAGCCCAACCCCAACCTCGGCGAGATCAGCCACGGGCCGTACTACGCCGCCAAGTTGGTCCCCGGCGACCTGGGCACCAAGGGTGGAATCCGCACGGATGTCCACGGACGGGCGCTGCGGGACGACGGCAGCATCATCGAGGGCCTGTACGCGGCGGGCAACGTCAGCGCTCCGGTGATGGGCCACACCTATCCCGGACCGGGCGGCACCATCGGACCCGCCATGACGTTCGGTTACCTGGCTGCGCTGCACATCGCCGGGCAGGGCTGACATGCCTATTGACGTGGACGTGGCCCTGGCCGCTGAGCTGGAGCCAGTCGAATTCACTTGGAGCAGCAGCGATATCCAGCTCTACCACCTGGGGCTGGGCGCTGGAGCCGATCCGATGGATGCTGCCGAGCTGCGCTACCTGGTGGACGACACACCGCAGGTGCTACCGACATTCGGCAATGTCGCGGCCAGCTTCCACATGACCACGCCGCCGACCGTGCAATACCCCGGCATCGACATCGAGCTGGGCAAGGTGCTGCATGCCAGCGAGTCGGTCACCGCACCCGCGCCGCTGCCCCCGTCCGGCTCCGCGACGGCCGTCACCCGGTTCACCGACATCTGGGACAAGGGCAAGGCCGCGGTGATCTGGTCCGAGACCCGCGTGACCGCCCCGGACGGGACGCTGCTGTGGACGCAGCTCCGCTCGATCTTCGCCCGCGGCGAAGGTGGATTCGGCGGCGACCGCGGCTCGTCGACCTCCGCGGCAGCACCTGAACGGTCGCCCGACCTCGAGCTCGAGATCCCGATCCTGCCGCAGCAGGCTCTGCTCTACCGCTTGTGCGGGGACCGCAATCCACTGCATTCCGATCCCGAATTCGCCTCTGCCGCAGGGTTTCCCCGGCCGATTCTGCACGGACTCTGCACCTACGGCATGACCTGCAAGGCGCTGACCGACGCGTTTCTCGGCGGCGACGCCGGTGCCGTCGGCTCCTACGGCGCGCGGTTCGCCGGCGTCGCTTTCCCCGGTGAGACGCTGAGGGCGTCGGTGTGGAAGGAAGACGGGCGTCTGCTCGCGACCGTTACCGCGCCATCGCGGGAGAACGCCGTGGTGCTCAGCGGGGTAGAGCTTTCGCCACGCTAGCCTGCGCTGCTGCGTCGCTTGACTGGCCGAGCGCCCGGCTAGCCGGGACCGAATGGTCAGGCGCCCGTCTGACGGGGCGCTCGGCGCGCCAACGCCGCGCGAACACGTCTCACGACTTCTGCGGGCCGGTCTCCTGCCACGACTCGGATGACGATCCACCCACGACGCTCAAGCATTTCCAGTCGTCGAACGTCCCAGGTGTATTGGCTGCGGTCGACGCGGTGTTGTTCGCCGTCGTACTCCACGGCTACCTTCACGTCCTCCCAGCCCATGTCGAGAAACGCGACAGCATCACCGAACTCGTCGAGTACAGGGATCTGCGTCTGCGGTCGCGGCAAACCGGCTTGTATCAGAACAACCCGTAGCCATGACTCCTTCGGCGACTGCGCGCCCGGGTCAAAGAGTTCGATCGCCAGGCGGGCTCGCGCGATCCCTCGGCGTCCGGGGTATCTACGAGCCAACAGCTCTACATCAGCAGCCTTTATTTCCGTCGCTGCGGCTAGTGCATCGATCCCCGCCACGGCGGTCATCTTCGGGTACCAGCAGCCGAGGTCGAGCGCTGTCCGTGTCGGTGATGTGACTACGACATCGCCGACCATCTCGACTTCGTCCGCCTCGACAAGGTCCCTGTGCAGTTGTATCCCCACCGCGCGATGGTGATTGTCGTGGATTAACTCCACCGGTCTTCTGTCGTCGACCCATTTACTACCGTGCAGCGCGGCTGCCGAGAACCCCGCCACGACTCCCAAGCGGCGAGTCCACAACCACCCAGCCTCGGCGCGCTCCACGGCGGTGATCTCAGCGTTTCGATCGATGTAAATGTCTCGAAGCACTCGGGTGTATCGCGTCTCCAATTGGCTCTTGGTCAGCACTCCACGTGCAACGGCTTCGCTCCCGACAAACGGCTGGCCCATCGCCGCAGATTCGCACGCAAGATCGTCGCCGTCACTTCAGCTGTCGAACGCCCGGCCAGTCGAGCGTCGAACCTCGAGCGCCCTGCTAGACGGGCGCTCAGCAGAAAGCAGCTAGCCGAGGATCAGGCCGGAGGTCGGCACCCCGGTGCCGGCGGTGACCAGCACATGCTCGACGTCGGGCACGGGGTTCACCGACGTGCCGCGCAGTTGGCGCACACCCTCTGCGATGCCGTTCATACCGTGGATGTAAGCCTCACCGAGTTGACCGCCGTGGGTGTTGATCGGCAACCGGCCGCCGATCTCGATTGCACCGTCGGCGATGAAGTCCTTGGCCTCGCCCCAACCGCAGAACCCCAACTCCTCCAACTGAATCAGGGTGAACGGGGTGAAGTGGTCATAGAGGATCGCGGTCTGGATGTCGGCGGGCCCGAGGCCCGACTGGGACCACAGCTGCTTGCCCACCAGGCCCATTTCCGGAAGCCCGTCCAGCTCGGGCCGGTAGTAGCTGACCATCGAGTACTGGTTCGGGCTCGCGCCCTGTGCCGCCGCCTCGATGACGACCGGCCGGTTCTTGAGGTCCTTCGCCCGCTCCGCTGAGACGATGACGAGCGCAACCGCGCCATCGGTCTCCTGGCAGCAGTCCAGCAGCCGCAATGGTTCGGCGATCCACCGCGAATTCTGGTGGTCCTCAATGGTTATCGGCTTTTCGTAAAAGTATGCCTTCGGGTTCTTGGCTGCGTGCTTACGGTCGGCCACCGAGATCGCACCGAAGTCGCGGCTGGTGGCCCCCGACAGATGCATGTAGCGCTTGGCGATCATGGCCACCTGCGCGGCGGGTGTCGAGAGGCCGTGCGGATAGGAGAACGAATTGTCCACCCCGGTCGAGTCGGCGTTCTCGACCAACCGGGTCTGCACCTGACCGAACCGCATACCTGAGCGCTCGTTGAAAGCGCGGTATGCCACAACACAATCCGCGACACCGGTGGCCACCGCGATGGCCGCTTGCTGGACCGTCGCGCAGGCGGCACCACCACCGTGGTGGATCTTGGAGAAGAACTTGAGGTCCCCTATTCCGGTGGCCCGGGCAATGGACACCTCGGTGTTGGAGTCCATCGTGAAGGTGACCATGCCGTCGACGTCGGCCGGTGTCAGCCCGGCGTCGTCGAGTGCGTCGAGTACCGCCTCGGCGGCCAACCGGAGCTCGCTGCGGCCGGAGTTCTTGGAGAAGTCGGTGGCGCCGATCCCGGCGATCGCGGCCTTACCGGACAGTTCACCGGGCATCAGAACCCCCGATGGTCAGGGTCGCGTTCGCGATGACGTGATCGCCAAGGCTGTTGCTGCCAACGATTTTCAGCGTGATCAGGCCGTCGTCCACCGCGGTCACTTCGCCTGTGAACGTCACGGTGTCATAGGCATACCACGGCACCCCCAGCCGCAGGCCGATCGACTTGATCAACGCCGACGGGCCGGCCCAGTCGGTGATGTAACGCTGGACCAGACCGGTGTCGGTGAGGATATTGACGAAGATGTCCTTGGATCCCTTGGCCTGCGCTTTGTCCCGATCGTGGTGGACGTCCTGGTAGTCGCGGGTGGCGATCGCCGTGGAGATGATGAACGTGGGATCGCCGTACAAGGCGAGCTCCGGCAGCTTGGTGCCGACCTCGATCGTCGGTGCGCTCATGCGTCAGGCTCCCATGCATACAGTGTCCACGCCGGACCGATTTCGTTGGCGGGGAAGTCGATATACGTTGCCCGAACCGGCATTCCGATTTCCACGGCCGCGGGGTCGACGTTGCGCAGCTCGCCGAGCATCCGGACGCCCTCTTCCAACTCCACGAGCGCGATGACGAACGGCAGGGTGCGGCCGGGCACTTTCGGCGCGTGGTGCACCACGAAGCTGAACACCGTGCCGCGACCGCTGGCGACGACGTAGTCGGTCGGCTTCACATCCTCGCCGGCGTCCTTCCACAAAGCCGGTACCGGGGGATGCTGCAGGCTGCCGTCGGGCCGCTGCTGGACGCGCAGCTCGTGCGCCTTGACGCCGTCCCAGAAGAACTTGGTGTCCTTGGACTCCGAGGGCCGCATCATGGATTCGGCGTCCAGATCCTCGGGAACCGACCCGGTGGAAGACTCGCGTGGCTTGAATTTGAGTATCCGCCACTCCATTTCGGCGACATCCTCGTCACCGACGCGCCAGCTGATGTGCTGGTTGATGAACCAGCCCTCGCCCAGCCCGGTCTGCTTGGGCCCGATCACGTCACCCATCTCCGAGTGGATGGTGACTTCCTCACCGGGTTGCAGATACCGGTGATAGGTCTGCTCGCAGTTGGTCGCCACCACACCGATGTAACCGTTGTCGTCGAACAGCTGCATGATCGGACCCATAGGGTCGTCGGAGGGACGTTCGCCACCGAGGCCGAACATCGTCCAGACCTGAATCATGGCCGGGGGTGCGACGATTCCCGGGTGGCCGACCGCACGGGCAGCGTCGGCGTCCCGATAGATCGGGTTGGTGTCGCCGATTGCCTCGACCCAACTGTTGACCATCGGCTGGTTCACCGGGTCGCGGCCCTTGCGCGGCTTGGGGCCGCCGGCCGCTTTGATCTTCTCGAGCGCGTCGTGGATGTCTGTCATCTGGGCACCCTCGGCACTTTGAGGCCGGACGCCGCGATCATCTCGCGCATCACTTCGTTCACGCCTCCACCGAAGGTAATCACCAAATTGCGCTTCGTCTGCGAGTCGAGCCAGTCGAGCAGCTCGGCAGTGGCGGACTCGGCGGGGTTGCCATACTTGCCGACGATCTCTTCGGCCAACCGTCCGATGTACTGAATGCTCTCGGTGCCAAAGACTTTGGTCGACGCGGCATCGGCGACGTTGATGTCTTCGCCAGCGGCGGCCACCTGCCAGTTCAGCAGTTCGTTGACCCGCCACATCGAGTAGATCTCACCGAGCGCCCGCTTGACGTCCTGATGGTCGATCGGAGTGACCCCGTCACCACCGGGCTTGGAGGCCCAGTCGTGCAGCCGGTCGTAGATGCCGGCGGTGCGGCCGGCCGGTCCCAACATCACCCGCTCGTTGTTGAGCTGGGTGGTGATCAGTCGCCACCCCCCGTTCTCCTCGCCGACCAGCATGTCGGCGGGAACCCGGACGTCGTTGTAGTAGGTGGCGTTGGTGTGGTGCGCGCCGTCGGACAGGATAACCGGCGTCCAGGAGTACCCCGGATCCTTGGTGTCGACGATCAGGATCGAAATACCCTTGTGCTTAACAGCTTCCGGGTCGGTGCGGCAGGCCAGCCAGACGTAGTCGGCATCGTGCCCACCGGTGGTCCACATCTTCTGACCGTTGACGATGTACTCGTCACCGTGACGGACGGCGGAGGTGCGCAGCGAAGCCAGGTCGGTACCGGCCTCAGGCTCGCTGTAACCGATCGCGAAGTGCACCTCGCCGGCCAGGATCGCCGGCAGGAACTTCTTCTTCTGGGCTTCGGTGCCGAACTGCTGCAACACCGGGCCGACCGTCTGCAATGTCACGGCGGGCAGCGGCACGTCGGCGCGGTGCGCCTCGTTGACGAAGATCGACTGCTCGACCGGTCCGAATCCCAAGCCGCCGAATTCTTTTGGCCACCCGACGCCGAGCTTGCCGTCTTTGCCCATCCGCCGAATCACGGCTCGGTAGGCATCGTTGTGGCGATCATTCTCCATCGCCTTCATCTCGTCACTCGAGATCAGATTCGAAAAGTATTGCCGCAGTTCGGCTTGCAGCTGACGCTGCTCCGGGGTCAGGTCGATGAACATTGCGCTCCCACCAAATCGAGGCGATGCGAAGGCCCACCGAGTAAGCGGGTCAGGTCTTTGATCGTCGAGTAGTACCGGTGCATCGGATAGGTGATGTCCATCCCCATACCCCCGTGCAGGTGGTGGCAGATCTGCATCACCCGCGGTGCCTGCGACGTGATCCAGTAGCCGAGCACATCCAGGTCCTCGGCGGCGTCGCGCCCCTCGGTCAGTCGCCAGATCACCGAAATCGATGCCAAATCGATTGTCCGCGAGGCGATGTACACCTCGGCGAGCTGCGCGGCGACGGTCTGGAAAGTCGACAGCGGCTTGCCGAACTGCTCCCTGCTGCCCACGTAGTCCGCGGTCAGCCGCAATGCGCCGGCGACCAGGCCGGCGGTGTAGGAACCGATTGCGGCCAGCGCCAGCTGGTTCACCCGCTGCGCCGTCGCCCCGATCAGTACGTCGTCCCCGCCGACCTCGACGTCGGAGAAGGTGACCACATACTCGTCGGCCCCAGCCGACGTCGGCGTCTTCACGATGTGCACACCGTCGGCGTCGGACCGCACGACGACGACAGCGCTGTCCGCGGTGACCAGGATCCGATCCGCCTTCTCGGCATACCCGACACCGACTTTCGTGCCCGACAACCTGCCGTCGGCAAAGCTGGTCGCAGGCCGGTCCGGCAACGCGGCGCCGGGCTCGTTGAGCGCGGCGGTCAGGACCGAACCCTTGGCCAGGCCGACGAGGTAGCGATCCTGCTGATCGTCGGAAGCCAAGTCCAGCAATGTGATCGCGCCGAGCCCGAGGGTCGCCAATGCCGGGCTGATCAGACCGTGTCGACCGATTTCGGTCAACGCCGTCGCGATCTCCGGTAGACCGACACCGTCGCCGCCGATACGTTCCGGCACCGCCAGTGCCGTCACGCCGCCGGCGACCAGCGCGTCCCAGGAGTTGTCACGGTCCAGCACGGATGTGACGACGTCGGCGACCGCCTGCTGCTCGGCGTCTGGCGTGAAGTCCATCGTCGCTTTGGAATTCATCCCTGTGCGACCGCACTCTTGCCGGAGTAGTCGACCTGCCAGTGCTTGATGCCGTTGAGCCAGCCCGACCGCAGCCGCTCGGGCTCCGACACCGGCTTGAGGTCCGGCATGTGGTCGGCCACCGCGTTGAAGATCAGGTTGATCGTCATCCGTGCCAGGTTGGCGCCGATGCAGTAGTGCGCACCGGTACCGCCGAACCCGACGTGCGGGTTCGGGTCGCGCAGGATGTTGAAGCTGTGCGGGTCGTCGAAGACCTCGTCGTCGAAGTTGGCCGAGCGGTACGACATCACCACACGTTCGCCCTTCTTGATCTGGGCGCCACCCAGTTCGAGGTCTTCGTTGGCGGTGCGCTGGAAGGCGGAAACCGGTGTGGCCCAGCGGATGATCTCGTCAGCGGCGGTCGTGGGCCGCTCTTTCTTGTACAGCTCCCACTGGTCGGGGTTCTGCGAGAACGCGATCATGCCGTGCGTGATCGAGTTGCGGGTGGTCTCGTTGCCCGCCACCGCGAGCATGATCACGAAGAAGCCGAACTCGTCGTCGGAGAGCTTCTCCCCGTCGATGTCCGCTTGGATCAACGTCGTGACGATGTCGTCGGTCGGGTTCTCGTTGCGCTCGGCGGCCATCGCCATCGCGTACATGATCAGTTCCATCGACGACTGCGCCGGGTCGACGTCGGCGTACTCGGGGTCGGTGCCACCCGTCATCTCGTTGGACCAGCGGAACAGCTTGTCGCGATCTTCTTGAGGCACACCCAGTAAGCCGGCGATGGCCTGAAGCGGAAGCTCGCACGAGACCTGTTCGACGAAGTCACCGCTACCGGCGGCGGCCGCCGACTTGGCGATGTTCTGCGCGCGCTGGGCCAGTTCTTCCTCCAGCCGCCCGATCGCGCGGGGCGTGAACCCCCGGGAAATGATCTTGCGCAGCCGGGTGTGGTGCGGCGCGTCCATGTTCAACATGACGCTGCGCTGCAACTCGACCTGCTCGCGCTTCATCTCCTGCGGCCACGTCGGGATGGCGCCGTTCAGCCAACTGGAGAAGACGTCGCTGCGGCGCGAGACTTCCTTGACATCGGCGTGCTTGCTGACGATCCAGTAACCGTTGTCCTCGAAGCCGCCGCTTCCGCCCGGAATGTCGACCCAGTGAACGGGCTCGGCTTTCCGCAGTTCGGCTAGTTCGGCGACGGGCAGGCCGGCGAGGTTGACGTCCGCGTCGAGAAAGTCGAAGTCGGCGGGGATGTTGGGGGGTGCCATAACGTGGTGCGCTCCTCTTCAACACTAATTGCAACGTGTTCTAGTGCCAGTAAAACATGGCTCCTGCGCAGATAAAAGGCAGGTCGTCATCGTCGCTTGTCAGGCTAATGAAACGTGTTCTAGCCTGACCTCATGGGTAACCCGGTAATTGTTGAAGCCACCCGCAGCCCGATCGGCAAGCGCGCTGGGTGGCTGTCTGGACTGCACGCCACCGAGTTGTTGGGCGCAACGCAGCGGGCGCTTGTGGAGAAGGCCGGCATCGACGCCGGCGAGGTCGAGCAGATCGTCGGCGGCTGCGTAACGCAGTACGGCGAGCAGTCCAACAACATCACCCGGGTCGGCTGGCTCGTCGCCGGGCTGCCCGAGCATGTCGGCGCCATGACCGTGGACTGTCAGTGCGGCAGTGGCCAGCAAGCCAACGGTCTGATCGCCGGCCTGATCGCGGCGGGCGCCATCGACGTCGGCATCGCCTGCGGCATCGAGGCGATGAGCCGTGTCGGCCTGGGCGCCAACGCCGGCCCGGACCGCGGCATCCTTCGGCCCGCCTCATGGGACATCGACCTGCCCGACCAGTTCACCGCCGCAGAGCGAATCGCCAAGCGCCGCGGCATCACTCGCGAAGAGATCGACCAATTCGGTTTCGACTCGCAGCGCAAGGCCAAGCAGGCGTGGGCCGAGGGCCGCTTCGACCGTGAGATCAGCGGCATCGAGGCACCGGTGCTCGACGAGAACAAGCAACCGACCAGCGATCGGCACATCGTCAGCAAGGACCAGGGCTTGCGTGACACCACATTGGAGGGCCTGAGCCAGCTCAAGCCGGTGCTCGACGGTGGCATCCACACCGCGGGCACCTCGTCGCAGATCTCCGACGGCGCGGCCGCCGTGCTGTGGATGGATGAGGACAAGGCCAAGGCGCTCGGCCTCAAGCCGCGGGCGCGCATCGTCAGCCAGGCGCTGGTTGGCGCCGAGCCTTACTACCACCTCGACGGCCCGGTGCAGTCGACAGCGAAGGTGCTGGAGAAGGCCGGGATGAAAATGGGCGACATCGACATCACCGAGATCAACGAAGCCTTCGCCTCAGTGGTGCTGTCCTGGGCGCGGGTACACAACCCCGACATGGACAAGGTCAACGTCAACGGCGGCGCGATCGCGCTGGGCCACCCGGTCGGCAGTACCGGCAGCCGGCTGATCACCACCGCGCTGCACGAATTGGAGCGCACCGACCAGACCACCGCGTTGATCACGATGTGCGCCGGCGGGGCGTTGTCGACCGGCACCATCATCGAGCGCATTTGACCGACCAAGATCGGATCGCCGCGGCACAGCTGTACATCGACGCGCTGGCCAACCATCGGGGCGACGAAGTCCCGTTCGCGCCGGATTGTGTTCGGATCGAGATGGGGATCAAGACCGGATTTTCCGGAAACCACTTGCGGCGCAGCCTGAATCGCGGACCACAGTTCCGACTCATCGAGCAGTGCACGCCGCCGAAGTTCGATGTGGACGGCGACCGGGTGCGTGCTCAGTTCGACGTGATCACCAAACCGACGCTGGTGGGGCGTCGAGTGTGCGCGCACGTCGACGAAACCTTCCTGATCGTGGATGGCAAGATCCGACACATCAACGCTCAGATGCGTCCGTTCATCCAGCACCGCCGATAGGAAGAACCCAATGGCCAATCCGCCGCGCGCACTGAATTCCGCCGGCACCGGCGTCCTCATCAAGTGGATGTCGCGACTCAACACCGCGGCCTACAAAGTCTCCGGCGGCAGAATCGGCGGCACATTTCTCCAGGGCGCGCCGGTCGCGCTGCTGACCACCATCGGCCGCAAGACCGGGCAGCCGCGGGTCAGCCCGCTGCTCTTCCTGCGCGAAGGCGACCGCATCGTCTTGGTGGCCTCGCAGGGCGGGCGGGCCGACAACCCGATGTGGTACCTGAACCTGAAGGCGAACCCGAAGGTAACGGTGCAGGTCAAGAAGGACGTCCTGAAGCTCACCGCCCGCGACGCCACCGAAGCCGAACGCGAGCAGTACTGGCCGAAACTCGTCGCGATGTACTCCTCGTTCGAGGACTACAAGTCGTGGACCGACCGCGTCATCCCAATCGTCATCTGCGACCCGTAGCCCACGGTGATGAAGGTTCTGATCACCGGCGGCACCGGATTCGTCGGAGCGTGGACAGCGAAGGCCGTCGAAGACGCCGGGCACCACGTCAGATTTCTCGCGCGAAACCCTGATCGCCTGCACACCAGTGCGGCCCGGATCGGCGTCGACGTCAGCGACTACGTCGTCGGTGACATCGCAGACCCCGACAGCACTGCCGCGGCTCTATGCGACTGTGAGGCCGTCATCCATTGCGCAGCAATGGTTTCCACCGACCCCGACCGCAGCGAGGAGATGCTGCGCACCAACCTCGAAGGCGCCCGCAATGTGCTGGGAGGGGCCGCCGCGGCGAAGATCGACCCGATCATCCACGTCTCGAGTTTCTCGGCGCTGTTTCGGCCAGGTCTACCGATGCTGCATGCCGACCTGCCCGTGGTCGGCGGGTCGGACGGCTACGGCAAGTCCAAGGCCATCGTCGAAGCGTATGCGCGAGGTCTCCAGGATGGCGGTGCGCCGGTGAACATCACCTATCCCGGCATGGTGCTGGGACCACCCGCGGGTGACCAGTTCGGTGAAGCGGCCGAGGGTGTGGAGGCAGCGATCAAGATGCGCGGGGTGCCCGGGCGCAGCGCCGGCTGGATCGTGGTGGACGTCCGCGACCTCGCGGCCCTGCACGTCGCCCTGTTGCAGCCGGGGAAAGGACCGCGCCGTTACATGGCCGGTGGCCGACGCATCGCGGTGGATCGGCTGGCATCGCTGCTCGGCGCCGCCGCTCAGCGCAATCTGGTGGCCGTCCCGGTTCCCGATGCCGGACTGCGCGCCATCGGTCGCGTGTTCGACGTGGTCGGCGATTACCTGCCGTTCGAGACGCCGATCAACTCTGCCGCGATGCAGTACTACACCCAGATGCCGCCTTCTGATGACACACCTGCCGAACGCGACCTCGGCATCACGCATCGGGACGCGGCGCAGACACTCGCCGACACGGTCGACGGGCTGCGGGAAGTCGGCCGCATCTAGTTCGTCGGCTCCCTCCGACGTATGACTCGGCTTAATCAAAGCTGTGATTTACCTTAAATCGCGAGGTCAATGCGATAGATTGCCCGCGTGATGAGCAACCGATTCGGGCGTCCCCTTGTCGTCGGGCTGCTGTCAGCGGGCCTGCTGACCATGGGGTCGGCACTGGCGCGGGCCGACGACGGATCGATCGTGCTGGACCTGGTCCGGCACGGCGAGACGCTGTCCAATCTCAACGGCATCATCGACACGGCACCGCCGGGAGCGCCGCTGGACGCGACGGGCGTCGAACAAGCCAACGCCGTCGCCAACTCGATCTACGGCGTCTTCAAGGACAACATCGCGGGCATCTTCGCCTCTGACGCGATCCGGACTCAGCAGACCGCCGAACCGTTGGCCGAGGCGCTGAGCGCACTCAACAACGGGAACCCCTTCCCTGTCGAGACGCTGTCCGGACTCAACGAGATTCCCGCCGGGGTCTTCGAAGGCCAACCCACCCTCAGCCTCGCGGGTCTGCTCTACCTGCTGGGCCCCATCTCCTGGACGTTGGGATTCCCGCTGGTACCCAACTTCGGCGATCCCAGCCTGAACGGCATCACCTTCGACGAAGGTTTCGACGCCGCGCTGCAGACCATTTACGACGGGACCGCGAGTTCGACCGGCACGGCCAACGCCGTCGCATTCTCCAGCGCGGGCTCGATCGCGGTCTGGACGCTGATGAATGTCAAGAACCCCGACTTCTCGATCCTTTTCGACGAGGTGATCAAGAACCAGGAATTCCTGCCCAACACCGGCCAGGTGATCATCAGCGGCAGCCCCGGGGACTGGACGCTGGTGAGCTATGACGGGGTCGCGGTGCCGCAGGATCCCGGCCTCTTCACGAACTTGTTCGTCGATTTCCGCGACCTGATCGAGGCGCCGCAGTTCGTCGGCTACGACATCTACGAAGCTCTGCTGACCGGTGACGCGCTCACCATCGACGCCGCGTTGCAGACCGGGTACACCCAACTCGAAGCGGCGTTCAGCCAGTTCTCGGTGGACTTCTTCGACCACATCGTCGACGCCTTCGGGGCAGGTCTCTGATGAATCGCTCGCTGGCCATCGGATTTCTTGCCGCTGCAATGCTTTCCAGCGGCTCGGCACTGGCCCGCGCCGACGATGGATCGATCGTGCTGGATTTCATCCGGCATGCCGAGGGAGGCGACAACACCGTCATCAACACCATGGTGCCCGGCCCCGGCCTCACCGATGAGGGCATGCGACAGGCCTCCGAGCTGGCAGAGTTGTTGAAGAACAGCGATATCGACGAGATCTGGGCCTCGACGATGGTTCGCTCGCAGGAGACCGCGCAGCCGCTGGCCGACGCACTCGGTCAGACCATCCAGACGCCATTCTTGGCCGGGCTCAACGAGATCGACGCCGGAATCTTCGAGGGCGCACCGGTCAACGTCGGAACGCTGCCCCTGGGCGGTGCGCTGTATCTCCTGGCGCCGGCGTTGTGGACGCTCGGGCTGACGTCCGTCCCGCTGGTGGGTTCCACCGACGCGAACGGCATCGTCTTCGACGCCCGTGTCGACGAGGCCATCCAGACGATCTACGACGGCAGCATCGCGGGTGACACCGACGCGGTGTTCGCCCATGAGGGCACCATCGCCATCTGGGCGCTGATGAACGTCGACAATCCGGACTTCGGGGTGGTGCTCCACGAGCTGTTCACCACCGGCGAATTACTCCCCTACACAGGACAAGTCGTCATCGAGGGTTCACCGGGTGACTGGACGTTGGTCAGCTGGGACGGCATTCCGGTACCCGAGGATCCGGGTCTGCTCACCGACCTGTTCGTCGACTTCCGTGATTTCATCCAGGTTCCGCAAGCGGTGGGCTACGACATTTACGAAGCGCTTCTGACCGGCAACGCGACAACGATTGACAGCGCGCTTCAACTCGGCTTCAGCCAAATCGAAACGGCGGCTTCGCAATTCCCGATTGCGGTCTTCGACGACATCGTCGCCGCATTGGGCGGTTCGGTCTAGGCGCCGTACACCGGCACGGGTGTCCGCGACTTGGCCAGCAGATCGGCCACCACCGGCCCCAGCCGGGCCGGGTCCCATCGGGCGCCGTTGTCGATCTGCGGTCCGTGGGCCCATCCTTCGGCGACCCGGATTTTGCCGCCCTCGACCTCGAATACCTGGCCGGTGACATCACGAGACTCGTTGCTGCCCAACCACACCACCAACGGTGAAATGTTCTCCGGCGCCATCGCATCGAAGTCGTCGTCTTGGGTGGACATCATGTCGGCGAACACAGTCTCGGTCATCCGGGTGCGGGCCGAGGGCGCGATCGCGTTGACCGTGACGCCGTATCGGCCCATCTCCGCGGCGCCGACCAGGGTCAGCGCGGCGATGCCGGCCTTGGCCGCACTGTAGTTGCCCTGACCGACGCTGCCCTGCAGGCCCGCACCGGAACTCGTGTTGATGATCCGCGCGTCAACACTCTTGCCCTCTTTGCTCAGCCCGCGCCAGTACGAGGCCGCGTGCCGCATGGCCCCGAAGTGGCCCTTGAGGTGCACCGCGATCACGGCGTCGAATTCTTCTTCGCTGGTGTTGGCCATCATCCGGTCGCGCACGATGCCGGCGTTGTTCACCAGCACGTCCAAGCCGCCGAAGGTGTCCACCGCGGTCTGGATCAGTCCCGCGGCCTGGTCCCAGTCGGCGATGTTGGCACCGTTGGCGACGGCTTCGCCTCCGGCGGAGACGATTTCGTCGACGACGCTCTGGGCGGCACTGCCGCCGCCGGCCGGTGATCCGTCCAGGCCGACCCCGATGTCGTTGACGATGACGCGGGCGCCTTCGGCGGCGAAAGCCAGCGCATGCGCACGTCCGATGCCGCCACCCGCTCCGGTCACGATGACCACACGGCCGTCAACCACACCCATAGTTTTGTTCTCCTCTTATTTGACCGAGCTCGCGTTGGTGGTGGCCAGGTAGTGTGGCGGCTCGCCGCCGCCGTGCACCTCGAGCGAGGCGCCACTGATATACGACGCTGCGTCTGAGGCCAAAAAGGCTGCGGCCCAACCGACATCGGCGGGCGTCGCGAGCCGGCCGAGCGGGACGTTCTTCGAAATCGCGGCGATGGAGTCGGCGTCGCCGTAGAACAACTCCGACTGCTCGGTTTCGACCATGCCGACGACGCAGGCGTTGATCCGGACCTTCGGGCCCCACTCGACCGCCAGGGTCTGGGTGAGGTTTTCCAGACCGGCTTTGGCCGCCCCGTACGCGCCGGTGCCGGGTGAGGGCCGGCGGCCGCTGAGGCTACAGATGTTGACGATCGACCCGCCGTCCGGCTGGCCCTGCATCACGTCGTTGGCGTGCTGGGACACCGAAAGCGCGCCGAGCAGGTTGAGTTCGATGATCTTGCGGTTGAACTTCGCGCTGGACTCCGCCGTCAGGACGAAGGGCGATCCGCCGGCGTTGTTCACCACCACGTCGAGGCGACTGTGCCGCTCCACGATCGAGTCGATCATCGCCTTGACGGCGTCGTCGTCGCGGATGTCGCACGGGTGGAATTCGAAAGGCAGGCCGTCGACTTCGCGCCTGGCACAGGTGACTACGGTGGCACCCTGCTCAGCGAAAACGGTGCTGATACCGGCGCCAACCCCTCGAACGCCGCCGGTGACCAGCACGACCCGGCCGGCGAGCCCGAAGCTGAATGCGCGGCCTTCGTCGGCAAGAGTCACTGTGCTAGCGTACCAAGCAAGTGCTTGCTTAGGTAAATCGTCTCCCGTCGTCCCCCAAGGAAGTGGTCGAGGATCTCGATGACAATCACATCGCGCACCGTCGAACCGGGGATAGTCGCGGTCACCGTCGACTACCCACCCGTCAATGCCATCCCGTCGCAGGGCTGGTTCGAACTCGGCGAGGTCATCACCGCCGCCGGCAACGACCCGACCACGCACGCGGTGATCCTGCGGGCCGAGGGCCGCGGCTTCAACGCCGGAGTGGACATCAAGGAGATGCAACGCACCGAGGGCTTCACCGCGCTCATCGACGCCAACCGCGGTTGCTTTGCCGCATTCCGCGCGGTCTACGAGTGCGCGGTCCCGGTGATCGCCGCGGTCAACGGATTCTGTGTCGGAGGCGGCATCGGCTTGGTGGGTAACGCCGACGTCATCGTGGCTTCCGACGACGCGACGTTCGGCCTGCCCGAAGTCGAACGCGGCGCATTGGGTGCGGCGACGCATCTGTCGCGCCTGGTGCCACAACACATGATGCGCAGACTGTTCTTCACCGCAGCCACCGTCGACGCCGCCACACTGCACCACTTCGGGTCGGTGCACGAGGTGGTGCCGCGATCTGAACTCGACGAGGCCGCGCTGCGGGTCGCCCGTGACATCGCCGCCAAGGACACCCGGGTGATCCGCGCCGCCAAGGAAGCGCTGAATCTGATCGACGTCCAGCGGGTCAACTCCAGTTATCGCATGGAGCAGGGCTTTACGTTCGAGCTCAACCTCGCCGGGGTTGCTGACGAGCACCGCGACGCGTTCGCCGGCACCTCGAAGGGCGACAAGAAGTGAGCAAGAAAGTCACATCGCTCGACGACGCCGTCGCGCAGGTACGCAGCGGTATGACGATCGGCATCGGCGGCTGGGGATCGCGACGCAAGCCGATGGCGTTCGTGCGGGCGTTACTGCGCACCGACGTCGAGGATCTGACCGTGGTCACCTACGGTGGCCCGGACCTCGGACTGTTGTGTTCCGCCGGCAAGGTCAAGCGGGTGTACTACGGGTTCGTCTCGCTGGACTCACCGCCCTTCTACGACCCCTGGTTCGCCAAGGCCCGCAGCGCCGGCTCGCTCGAGGCCCGCGAGATGGACGAAGGCATGCTGCGGTGCGGTCTGCAGGCAGCGGCACAACGGTTGCCGTTCTTGCCCATTCGCGCCGGGCTGGGAAGCTCGGTGATCGACTTCTGGGAGGGTGAGCTGAAAACCGTCACCAGCCCCTACCCCGCACCCGGCGGCGGACACGAGACGCTGCTGGCGATGCCCGCGCTGAACCTGGACGCCGCGTTCGTCCACCTCAACCTCGGCGACGAACGGGGCAACGCCGCCTATACCGGTATCGACCCCTACTTCGACGACCTTTTTCTGATGGCGGCCGAGCGGCGCTACCTGTCCGTCGAGCGCATCGTCTCCACCGAGGAGCTTGTCAAAGCCGTACCACCACAGGCATTGCTGATCAACCGGATGATGGTCGACGGCGTTGTCGAGGCGCCTGGCGGTTCGCACTTCACCACCGCGGCACCGGATTACGGCCGCGACGAGAAGTTCCAGCGGCATTACGCCGAGGCCGCCGGCACCGACGAAGGCTGGCAGACGTTCGTCCAGACCTACCTCTCCGGTGGCGAGGCCGAATACCAAGCGGCAGTGCGCAAGTTCGCCGAGGAGGCATCACAGTGAGCACTCGTGCCGAGGTCTGCGCCGTCGCCTGCGCCGACTTGTTCCGCGATGCGGGCGAGATCATGGTCAGCCCGATGACGAACATGGCGTCGGTCGGTGCGCGGTTGGCCCGGTTGACCTTCTCCCCCGACATCCTGCTGACCGATGGTGAAGCTCAATTACTCGCCGACACTCCGGCGCTGGGTAAAACCGGCTCCGTCGAGGGTTGGATGCCGTTCGGTCGGGTGTTCGAGACGCTGGCCTGGGGTCGGCGGCACGTGGTGATGGGGGCCAATCAGGTTGACCGTCATGGCAATCAGAACATCTCCGCGTTCGGTCCGCTGCAGCGGCCGAAGCGGCAGATGTTCGGTGTCCGCGGTGCACCCGGCAACGCGATCAACCACGCGACCAGCTACTGGGTGGGCAACCATTCCAAGCGGGTGTTCGGCGAGACGGTCGATGTCGTCTGCGGGATCGGATGGGACAACATCGATGCCGACAACCCGGCGTTCCGGTTCGCCAACACCTACCGGGTGATCTCGAATCTCGGCGTGTTCGACTTCGGCGGCCCCGACCGGACGATGCGGGCCTTGTCGCTGCACCCCGGGGTCACGGCCGACGAGGTTCGCGAGAACACCTCGTTCGAGGTGCACGGCCTCGACGACGCTGAAGAATCCCGGCTGCCGACCGACGACGAATTACAGCTGATCCGCGAGAGGATCGACCCGAAGTCGCTGCGGGACAGGGAGATCAGGTCGTGAAGCTGCGCACGCCACTGACCGAGCTGATCGGTATCGAACATCCGGTGGTGCAGACCGGAATGGGTTGGGTGGCTGGTGCGCGACTCGTCGCGGCGACATCAAATGCCGGCGGCCTGGGCATCCTGGCCTCGGCGACCATGACGCTCGACGAGTTGGCCGTCGCGATCGGGAAGGTCAAAGCGGCCACCGACAAACCGTTCGGAGTCAACATCCGCGCCGATGCCGGCGATGCGGGCGACCGGGTGGACCTGATGATCCGCGAGGGTGTCAGGGTCGCATCCTTTGCGCTGGCACCCAAGCAGGAATTGATCGCCAAGCTCAAAGAAGCCGGCTCCGTGGTCATTCCGTCGGTAGGTCTGGCCAAGCACGCCCGCAAGGTGGCGTCCTGGGGGGCCGACGCGGTGATCGTCCAGGGCGGTGAGGGCGGCGGCCACACCGGACCGATCGCCACCACGCTGCTGCTGCCCTCGGTGCTGGACGCCGTCAGCATCCCGGTGATCGCGGCGGGCGGCTTCTTCGACGGTCGCGGTCTCGCGGCCGCGCTGTCCTACGGCGCTGCCGGGGTCGCGATGGGAACCCGGTTCCTGCTCACCTCGGATTCCACCGTGCCCGACGCGGTCAAGCAGCGTTATCTGCAATCGGCCCTGGACGGCACGGTCGTCACCACCCGTGTCGACGGCATGCCGCACCGGGTGCTGCGTACCGGCCTGGTCGAGAAGCTGGAAAGTGGCACGCCGATCAGGGGTTTGGCCGCTGCCGTGGGTAACGCCGGCAAGTTCAAGAAAATGTCCGGCATGACCTGGGCATCGATGATTCGCGACGGCCTGGCGATGAGGCACGGCAAGGAAATGACCATGGCGCAGATCGTGATGGCGGCCAACACACCCATGCTGCTCAAAGCCGGTCTGGTCGAAGGCAATACCGACGCCGGCGTGTTGGCATCCGGCCAAGTCGCCGGTATCGTCGACGACCTGCCGTCCTGCGCGGAGCTGATCGACGCGATTGTCGCCGACGCCGTCAAACACCTACAGGCGGCGTCCGGGCTGATTCAGGACTGAGGGCCGTAGGCGCGGGCGATGTCCTGCGAGCCGCCCCATCTACTGAAGGTCGGTGACTGCGGCCAGCCGTCCGGGGAGTCCTGCCACTCTTCCTGCCGCCCATAGGGAAGCACGTCGATCAAAGCGAAGACATGCTGCAACTGCTCGGTCCCGCGACCGTTGGTGTGCCAGGTCCGGTAGACGTTATCTCCATCTCGCAGAAAGACATTGACCCCGAAGCCACCGTTCGGTGGCGCGTCGACGTCGGCTCCGAACGGGCTGTTGGCGGTGGAATACCAGGTCATCTGATTTCCCACCCGGCGCTTGTAGGCGAGCGCCTCGTCGATCGGGCCCTGGGTGACGATGACAAACCGGGCGTCCCAATTGTCCAGGAATTCGAGCCGGGTGTACTGCGACGTCATACCGGTGCATCCCGGACACTGCCAGTCTTCTCCCGGAAACCACATGTGGTTGTAGACGATCAGCTGCGACTTCCCCTCGAACACGTCGACCAGTCGCACCGGCCCGTCCTCGCCCTCGAGGGTGTAGTCGGGCATCGCGACCATCGGCAATCGGCGTCGTTGCGCGGCAATCGAATCCAATTCACGGGTGGCCGCCTTTTCGCGGACGCGTAGCGCGTCCAGCTCTCGTTGCCAGGTCTCCTGGTCCACGACGGGCGGCAATCCTGCGGTGTTCACGACAATCCCCTCCGATGTTCACGCCGTACACATGCTAATGTTCACACCGTACACTTCCTCTCCGAGAAGGGTCAAGCGTTGGCGACCTTGAAGACCGGTTATCACCACGGTGACCTGCGAACGGCACTGATCGACGCCGGGTTACACCTCACCCAGACCGGCGGGCCGGAGGCGCTGACCATTCGGGAAGCGACTCGGCAAGTGGGGGTTTCGCCGAACGCCGCCTACCGGCACTTTGTCGACCGCGAGGCGCTGCTGGGCGCGGTGGCGACGGCGATTCAGCATCGGATGGCCGCGCGAATGGCACGTAGGCATAGCGCGGGCGCCGCCGAACGGTTACGCGCGGTGGGCCTGGGCTACATCAAGTTCGCACTCGACGAACCCGGGTGGTTCACGGTGGCGTTCTTCAGCGCCGACCCGGTAGGGCTCAACGAGGAGACGGCCAGCGCACCACCGTATCTGGCTCTGGTGGATGTGCTCGACGCGATGGTGGAGGACGGGACACTGTCTCCCGATCGCCGCGCGGGCGCGGAGTGGCCGTGCTGGTCGGCAGTGCACGGGTTCGCCGAGTTGGCGTTGCGCGGCCCGTTGCGGCACGCCAGCCGCCGCGAAGTGGACACCCTCGCCGCGCGCACGGTCGACGACATCATCGCCGGGCTGATGCACCGAGCCTGAAAGCAACCACAGGCGGACGGGAACGGGCTAGCGTCGACCCATGAAGCGCTGCATTGCCGGAGGATTCGCTGTCCTACTGGTCAGCCTCGGACTGGTCCACTCAGCGCCACCGGCCCGGGCCGGCTGCATACCTGCCCCCGGCGTGATCAACAAGTGCGACGGGCCCGTCCAGCCCGATGGCACCTGGCAGCGTTGCGTGATGACGACTCATCTGTCGTATCAGGGCGCCAGCTCATTCCTGATACCCGAGAAGAGTTGCGACACGATCGGGCCCGGTATGGGCGACCCACCCGGGCACATCGACTGAGCTGAAGGCCGACTGCGCATCTGGCAGCGCCTTGGCCGCGAGTACTTCCGAGCCGAGAAACGGCCACTCCACGTCCGTCATGCGAACATGCTGCCGACGGACACCAACACCCGACGACCGTGAATACGACGACGCGACACACCGCGCGGGCGTCGCGAGATTCACGCTCGGCGTAGGAATTACAGCCGCTCGATGATCGTGACGTTCGCGGTGCCGCCGCCTTCACACATCGTCTGCAGGCCGTAGCGCCCGCCGGTGCGCTCCAATTCGTTGAGCATCGTCGTGAAAAGCTTTGCCCCGGTTGCACCTAACGGGTGACCGAGCGCGATCGCGCCGCCGTTGGGGTTCACCTTTTCCGGATCCGCCTTGATCTCTTTGAGCCAGGCAAGCACCACCGGCGCGAACGCCTCGTTGATCTCGACGGTGTCGATGTCGTCGATGGACAGCCCGGTCTTCTCCAACGCGTAGCGGGTGGCCGGGATCGGCCCGGTGAGCATGAACACCGGGTCGGCCGCGCGGGCGCTGATGTGATGGATACGCGCCCGCGGCGTCAGGTTGTGATCCTTGACCGCCTGCTCGGAGGCCAACAGCACCGCGCTGGCTCCGTCGGAGATCTGGCTGGCCATCGCGGCGGTCAGGCGGCCACCTTCGACCAACGTCTTGAGGCCGGCCATCTTCTCCAGTGACGACTCACGCGGACCTTCGTCGACCCGGAACGGACCGTGTTCGGTTTCCACGGTGATGATCTCGTTGTCGAAGTGGCCGCCGCGGATCGCGCCGAAGGCGCGCTCGTGACTGGTCAGTGCGTACCGCTCCATCTCCTCGCGCGACAGGTTCCACTTCTCGGCGATCAGCTCCGATCCGCGGAACTGTGAGATCTCCTGGTCTCCGTAGCGGTGCAGCCACTGCTTGGATTCGTTAGTCGGTGACGTGAATCCGAACTGCTCGCCGACGATCATGGCCGACGAGATCGGGATCTGACTCATGTTCTGCACGCCACCCGCGACGATCACGTCCGCGGTGCCCGCCATGATCGCTTGGGCGCCAAAGGAAATAGCCTGCTGGCTCGACCCGCACTGCCGGTCGACGGTGACACCGGGGACCTCTTCGGGGTAGCCGGCAGCCAGCCAGGACAACCGGGCGATGTTGCCGGCCTGCGGACCGATGGCGTCGACGCAGCCGGCGATCACGTCCTCGACGGCGGCGGGATCGATGTCCACTCGGTCGAGCAGTCCACGCCACCCGAGCGCGCCCAGGTCGACGGGATGCACGCCGGCGAGCGACCCGTTGCGCTTGCCCACCGCAGTGCGGACGGCATCGATGACGTAGGCCTCAGACATGATGATCAGACTCCTTCTTTGGTAATTCCACCTAGGACGATCGCGAGATATTGCTGACCCACCTGCTGCGCGGTGAGCGGTCCGCCGGGCTGATACCAGCGCACCGACACCCAGGTGGTGTCACGAATGAATCGGTAAACCAGATCGACGTCGAGGTCGGGCCGCAGGTAGCCCTCCTCGATGCCCTGATGCAGGACATCGACCCACATCTTGCGCTGTTGCTTGTTCAGGTCTTCCAGGTAGGAGAACCGTGGCTGAGGCAGCAGTCGCTTGGCCTCGTCCTGGTAGATGACAACCTGGGCGTGGCGATGCTCGATGGCGTCGAACGACGCCATGAACAGCCCCTTGAGCCGCTCCAGCGAATTCGGTTGAGTGTCAACGATTTCCTGATAGCGAGCGAACAGCCAGTCCATGAACTTTCGCAGGACCTCGTCGACCATCTCCTCTTTGGACGCGAAGTGGTGATACAGGCTGCCGGAGAGAATGCCCGCGCTGTCGGCGATGTCGCGGACGGTGGTCGCGCGCAACCCGCGCTCGGCGAACATCGTCGCGGCGAGTTCCAGCAACTCGTCGCGACGACTGTTCGGCTGAGGCGGTTGGGTCATGGATGCTGACTCGACACTGAAATCACTTCTCCAGTCAGGTAACTGGAGTAGTCGCTGGCAAGAAACGCGATGGTCGACGCCACCTCCCACGGCTCGGCGGCCCGACCGAACGCCTCGCCGGCCGACAGCTGATCGAGCAGTTCGGGCGAACTGGTCTTGTCGAGGAACTTGTGCCGCGCGATGCTCGGCGACACGGCATTGATCCGCACCCCGTAGTCGACGGCTTCGATTGCGCTGCAACGGGTAAGCGCCATCACGCCGGCCTTGGCGGCCGCGTAGTGGGACTGCGAGTGCTGCGCACGCCAGCCCAGCACGCTGGCGTTGTTGACGATGACGCCGCGGTGGTCCGCGTCGCGGAAGTACCGCAGCGCAGCACGGGTCGTGCGTAACACCGAGGTCAGCGTGACGTTGAGAACGCGGTCCCATTCCTCGTCGGTGATGTCGACCACCGGCGTCTGACCGCCGAGTCCGGCGTTGTTGACCAGGACGTCGAGTCGGCCGAGTCGCGCGGTCGTCGAGGAGATCAGCGCGTCGACCTGAGCGGTGGACGTGACGTCGCAGACCACGCTCTCCACCCGGCCCAGGCCCAGGGCGATCAGCTCGTCGCGCGTCTCGCCGAGCCGTCGTTCATGGTGATCGGAGACCACCACGTCGGCACCTTCGACAAGAGCACGTCGAGCGGTCGCCGAGCCGATGCCGGTGCCTGCCGCAGCCGTGACGACCACGACCTTGCCCTGCAGAAGTCCGTGTCCGGCAACTTCTTTCGGCGCAACGGCCAGTGTCATCGAGCCTCCCTCGGTAAGCCGAGCACCCGCTCGGCGATGATGTTGCGCTGAATCTCGTTGGAGCCGCCGTAAATGGTGTCGGCCCGGGTGAACAGGTAGAGCCGCTGCCACTCATCGAAGTCGCCGCCGGCGAGCACCAGTCCCGCCTTGCCCCGGATGTCCATCGCAATCTCACCGAGGTCGCGATGCCAGTTGGCCCACAACAGCTTCGAGACGTTATCTTGACCGGGCTGCTCCACGTCCATGGTGGCCAGCGCGTAGGACCGCATCGCGCGAAGCCCGGCCCACGAGCGGGTCAGCCGCTCCCGGATCAACGGATCATCCGCGGCGCCAGTCTGTTTGGCGAGATCGACCACCGAGCTGAGCTCGCGGGCGTAGACGATCTGCTGACCAAGGGTCGACACGCCACGCTCGAAGGTCAGCGTTCCCATCGCGACCCGCCAGCCGTCACCGGGTTCACCCACCACCAGGTCGGCGTCGGTGCGGGCGTCGTCGAAGAACACCTCGTTGAATTCGGAGTCCCCGGTCAACTGCACGATCGGACGGACATCCACGCCGGGCTGGTCGAGCGGCACCAGCAGATACGACAGGCCCGCATGCCGCTTGGAGCCCTTCTCGGTGCGTGCCACCACGAAGCACCACTGCGCCCAGTGCGCCAGCGACGTCCACACCTTCTGGCCGTTGATCACCCATTGGTCGCCGTCGAGCACGGCGGTGGTCGATACGTTGGCCAGGTCGCTGCCCGCGCCCGGCTCGGAGTAACCCTGCGACCACAATTCGGTGACGTCGAGAATGCGCGGCAGGAAGCGCTGCTGCTGCTCCGCGGTGCCGTAGGCGATCAGCGTCGGACCGAGCAGTTCCTCACCGAAGTGGTTGATCTTGGCAGGTGCATTGGCAAGGGCGTATTCCTCGTAGAAGGCCACCCGATGCGCCACCGACAGGCCGCGGCCGCCATGCTTTTCCGGCCACCCCAGACACGTCAGACCGGCCTTTGCGAGATGCTGGTTCCACGCCCGCCGTTCTTCGAACGCCTCGTGTTCGCGACCGGGACCACCGAGCCCCTTGAGAGCGGCGAAATCGCCGACCAGGTTCTCGGCCAGCCAGTCGCGGACCTCGGCCCGGAACTCCTCGACGCCTTGCACCCTAGTAGGCTAACCTACCAAGCACTTGCTTTGTTAGCCCGGCAGCGAACTTCTCCTGCCAGCGGCGATAGCGATCAGCACCCTGAGGGAGTTCGATGTCGAGCCAACCGCAGACCATTCCTGCGGCGCTGGACCACATCGCGCGCGAACTTGCCGACCACGACGCGCTGGTCACCGAGGATCGGTTGTTCACCTTCGCCGAATTGCGTGCCGAGGTCCGCCGTGCGGCGGCGGCCATGATCGCCCTGGGCGTCACCCCCGGTGACCGGGTGGCGATCTGGTCGCCGAACACCTGGCACTGGGTGGTGGCCTGCCTGGCCACGCACTACTGCGGCGCCACTGTCGTTCCGCTGAACACCCGCTACACCGCCACCGAGGCGGCCGACATCCTGGCCCGCACCAAGGCTCCGCTGCTGGTGGCCATGGGTGCGTTCCTCGGCGCAGACCGCGTCGCCGACCTCGACCGCTCGGCGCTCCCCGACCTCCGGCACATCGTCCGGGTGCCCATCGACGGCGACGACGGCACATGGGACGAGTTCGTCACCCGGGGGACCGACCTGGCGGCGGCCGACGCCCGCGCTGCCGCCGTCCAGCCCGATGACATCTCCGACGTCCTGTTCACCTCGGGCACCACCGGCCGCAGCAAGGGCGTGCTGTGCGCGCACCGGCAGTCACTGGCCGGGTCGGCCTCGTGGGCGGCGTGCGGCAAGATCACCAGCGACGACCGCTACCTGTGCATCAACCCGTTCTTCCATAACTTCGGCTACAAGGCCGGCATCCTGGCCTGCCTGCAGACCGGAGCCACCCTGATCCCGCAGCTCACGTTCGACGCCGAGCAGGCGTTGCGCGCGGTCGCCGAACACCGGATCACCGTGCTTCCCGGCCCGCCGACGATCTACCAGACCCTGCTCGACCATCCATCACGCGCCGACTACGACCTGAGCTCACTCCGGTTTGCGGTCACCGGTGCGGCGACCGTGCCCGTCGTGCTGATCGAAAGAATGCAGAGCGAACTGGATTTCGACATCGTGCTGACCGCCTACGGACTCACCGAGTCCAACGGGATGGGCACGATGTGCCGCGCCGACGACGACGCGGCCACCGTCGCCAACACCTGTGGCCGACCGATCGCCGATTTCGAGCTGCGGATCGGAGATGAGACCGGCGAGGTGCTGCTGCGCGGACCCAACGTGATGCTCGGCTACCTCGACGACCCCGATGCCACCGCCGCCGCCATCGACACCGACGGTTGGCTGCACACCGGCGACATCGGAAAGCTCGATACCGCAGGCAATCTGCAGATCACCGACCGGCTCAAAGACATGTACATCTGCGGCGGTTTCAACGTCTACCCCGCCGAAATCGAGCAGGTGCTGGCCCGCCTCGACGGCGTGGTGGACTGCGCCGTGATCGGCGTGCCTGACCAGCGACTCGGCGAAGTCGGACGGGCGTACCTGGTGGCGCGGCCCAGTGCCGGCCTCGACGAGAAGTCGGTGATCGCTTACACGCGCCAGTATTTGGCGAATTTCAAAGCTCCACGTTCGGTGAGGTTTGTCGACGTGCTGCCCCGCAACGCGGGCGGCAAGGTGGTCAAACCGCTACTGCGAGAGATGGCGTAATGGATCTGCACTACGACGACAAGACGCTGGCGTTTCAGCGTGAGGTGCGCGAATTCCTGAGTTCACACCGCGATGCGTTCCCGACCCGGTCTTACGACACGGCAGAGGGTTTCGAACAGCACCGCCGATGGGACAAGGTGCTTTTCGACGCCGGACTGTCGGTGATCACCTGGCCGGAGAAGTACGGTGGCCGAGACGCGAGCCTGCTGCAGTGGGTGGTCTACGAAGAGGAGTACTTCCGCGCCGGCGCGCCCGGCCGGGCCAGCGCCAACGGCACCTCGATGCTCGCTCCGACCTTGTTCGCGCACGGCACCGACGAGCAGCTCGATCGGATACTTCCGAAAATGGCCAGCGGAGAGGAGATTTGGGCCCAGGCGTGGTCGGAGCCCGAGTCGGGTAGCGACCTCGCCTCACTGCGGTCGACGGCGACCCGCGCTGACGGCGGTTGGCTGCTGAATGGCCAGAAGATCTGGAGCTCACGAGCACCGTTCGGCGACCGGGCATTTGGATTGTTCCGCTCTGATCCCGAGGCCCAGCGCCACAGCGGACTGACATATTTCATGTTCGACCTGCACGCGGACGGGGTCACCGTCCGACCGATCGCCCAACTGGGCGGCGACACCGGCTTCGGCGAGATCTTTCTCGACGACGTCTTCGTGCCCGACGCGGACGTGATCGGCTCGGCAAACGACGGATGGCGGTCGGCGATGAGCACGTCGAGCAACGAGCGTGGCATGTCGCTGCGCAGCCCGGCCCGCTTCCTGGCCTCTGCCGAACGGCTGGCCGAGGAGTGGAAAGCCAACGGCAACGGCTCTTTCGGCGATGAGGTAGCCGATGCCTGGATCAAGGCCCAGGCGTACCGCTTGCACACCTTCGGCACCGTGACACGGCTGGCGGGTGGTGGCGAATTGGGCGCCGAGTCCTCGGTGACCAAAGTGTTCTGGTCGGACCTCGACGTGGCAATTCATCAGACGGCACTGGAGATCCGCGGTGCCGACGGCGAACTCGCCGACGGATGGACCGACGGGCTGCTGTTCGCCCTGGGCGGTCCGATTTATGCCGGCACCAACGAAATCCAGCGCAACATCATCGCCGAGCGGCTGCTGGGTCTGCCTCGGGAGAAGGCCAAATGAGATTCGACCTGGACGAGCAGCAGCGCGATTTCGCCGCCAGCATCGATGCGGCGCTGGCGGCTGCGGATCTGCCGGGCGCGGTGCGCGCCTGGGCCGGCGGCGACACCGGACCCGGCCGCAAGGTCTGGGCGCGGCTGGCCGACCTCGGGGTCACCGCACTGGCGGTGCCCGAGCGGTTCGACGGCATCGAGGCACACCCGGTCGATCTGGTCGTCGCGCTGGAACGTCTCGGCCGCTGGGGCGTGCCCGGTCCGGTGACCGAATCCATCGCGGTGGCACCGGTATTGCTGGCCGATGACGAGCGGAGCGCGGCGCTGGCCTCCGGTGAGTTGATCGCCACCGTCGCACTGCCGCCGCAGGTGCCGCGCGCCACCGACGCCGACACCGCCGGCCTGATTCTGCTGACCGGTTCGGACGGGACGGTCAGCGAAGCGAAGGCCGGTGAGCAACACGAATCGGTGGATCCGAGCCGAAAGTTGTTCGACGTCAACGCAACCAGTACGACATGGCGGGCCGACGTGACAAAAGCCTACGAATTCGGCGCGCTGGCCACGGCCGCCCAGTTGGTCGGAGCCGGGCAGGCGTTGCTGGACGCGGCGGTCGACTACGCCAAACAGCGCTCCCAATTCGGCCGGGCCATCGGCTCCTATCAGGCGATCAAGCACAAGCTGGCCGACGTGCACATCGCCCTCGAGTTGGCCCGTCCGCTGGTGTACGGCGCTGCCCTGTCGCTGGCGGACTCGTCACCCGAGACGGCACGAGATGTCAGCGCCGCCAAAGCTTCCGCGTCCGATGCCGCGCTGCTCGCCGCGCGATCGGCGTTGCAGACGCACGGCGCAATCGGCTTCACCGCCGAGCACGACCTGTCGCTGTGGCTGCTGCGGGTGCAGGCTCTGCGGCCGGCCTGGGGTGACCCGGCCGCACACCGGCAACGGGTTCTGGAGGCACTGGCATGAGCTCATCCGACGAACGAGAACTGCTGCGCGAGACGGTTGCCGCGCTGGTCGCCAAGCACGCATCCCCCGCGGACGTGCGTGCGGCGATGGAATCCGAACGCGGCTATGACGAGTCACTGTGGCGACTGCTGTGCGAACAGGTCGGCGCGGCCGCGCTGGTCGTGCCTGAGGAATTCGGCGGCGCCGGAGGCACTCTCGGCGATGCGGCCGTCGTCGTCGAAGAACTCGGCAGAAATCTGGTGCCCAGCCCCCTGCTCGGCATCACGCTGGCCGAACTCGCGTTGCTGGCCGGCGACGAACCTGACACCGATGCGCTGGCCTCACTTGCCGAAGGTACGGCGATCGGTGCGGTGGTCTTCGACCCGGCGTACGTGGTCAATGGCGACATCGCTGATGTCGTCGTGGCCGCGGTCGAGGGCCGGCTCGACCGGTGGACCGGCAACACCGTCGAGCCGACCACCTCGATGGACCCCACTCGCCGGCTGGCCGGGCTGCGTCCGGGAGACGCCACGCCGCTGGGAGCCGACCCGGGATTGGCCGATGCGGCTGCGATCCTGCTGGCCGCCGAGCAGGTCGGCGCGGCGACGAGGTGCCTTGAATTGACCGTCGATTACACCAAGGAGCGCCAGCAGTTCGGCCGGGCGATCGGCAGCTTTCAGGCGCTCAAGCACCGAATGGCCGACCTGTACGTCGCGGTGCAGGCGGCTCGCGCTGTGGTGACCGACGCCGCCGAGGCACCTTCCGCTACCTCGGCCGCCCTGGCACGTGTCGCAGCCAGCGAGGCGTTCAGCAAGGTTGCCGCCGAAGGCATTCAGTTGCACGGTGGGATTGCGATCACCTGGGAACACGACATGCAGCTGTATTTCAAACGCGCACACGGTAGTTCGCAACTGCTGGGCCCGCCGCGCGATGCCCTGCGCCAACTGGAATCCGAGGTGTTCTCCGCCGACAACGACGCCGAGAGCTTGGCTCGTTGAAGCTGAGCAGAGGGCGCAGCCCGATGAGGAGGAGCTGGGCTGATCTAGCCTGGACTTCATGACCGATGGGGTCGCGCTACGCGCCGGGGTGCCGCCGTTCTACGTGATGGACGTGTGGCTGTCGGCTGCCGAGCGGCAGCGCAGCCACGGCGATCTGGTGAACCTGTCGGCCGGCCAGCCGAGCGCCGGCGCCCCCGAGCCGGTACGCGCCGCCGCCATCGCAGCCCTGGAACGCAATGAACTCGGCTATACCGTGGCGCTGGGCATTCCGGAGCTGCGCGCCGCGATCGCAGCGTCCTATCTCGACCGTTACGGCGTCGAGGTCGGCGTCGACGATGTCGTGGTGACCACGGGGTCTTCCGGCGGCTTCCTGCTGGCGTTCCTGTCCTGTTTCGACGTCGGCGACCGGGTGGCGGTCAGCAGCCCGGGCTATCCCTGCTACCGCAACATCTTGTCCGCGCTGGGGTGTGAAGTGGTGGTGATCGAATGCGGCCCGGAGACGCGGTTCCAACCGACCGCGCGGATGCTGGCCGAACTCGATCCGCCGGTGAAGGGCGTCGTGGTGGCCAGCCCGGCTAATCCGACCGGAACAGTCATCCCGCCCGAGGAGCTCAGCGCAATCGCGGCCTGGTGCGAAGAGGCCGACGTGCGACTGATCAGCGACGAGGTCTACCACGGGTTGGTGTACCCGGGCTCGCCGCAGACTAGTTGCGCGTGGAGCACGTCGCGAAAAGCGTTCGTGGTCAACAGCTTCTCGAAATACTTCGCGATGACGGGATGGCGACTTGGCTGGCTGCTGGTGCCGGGCGAGCTGCGTCGCGCGGTGGACCGGCTGACCGGGAACTTCACCATCTGCCCACCCGTACTGTCCCAACGGGCCGCGGTCGAGGCGTTCACGCCGCAATCGGTTCACGAAGCCGAAGGCCACCTGCAGCACTACTCCAGCAACCGGGCGGCGCTGCTCGACGGCCTCCGGCATGTCGGCATCGACCGACTGGCACCGACCGACGGGGCGTTCTACGTCTACGCCGACGTATCGGATTTCACCGACGATTCGATGACTTTCTGTTCAAAGTTGTTGGCCGACACCGGAGTTGCCATCGCTCCCGGCATCGACTTCGATCCGGATCGGGGCGGCGCTTACGTACGACTTTCGTTTGCGGGTCCCGGAGAAGACATCGACGAGGCTCTGCGGCGGATCGGAGCGTGGCTGCCGAATCTCGGTCAGCGCTGAGCCAGCTCGGCGACGCGCTGCGCGATGCGTTCGGCATCGGAGTACTCCCGCGCATGATCTTTGACCAGCCGGCCGTCGATTTTGTGCACCACCCCACCGACCACGACCGTGTCGACGTTCGTGCGATCCATCTGTAGCACGACAGTGCTGTAGGGATCCAACACCGGTGCGGTCGAGGGGAATCGGGGGCGAAGGATCACCAAGTCGGCTTGCTTGCCCGGGGCCAACGATCCGGTGACGTCCTCCAGGCCGAGCGCTTTGGCGCCGTTGATGGTCGCCCACGTCAGCGCATCCTGCACGCTCGGCGGATCATCGACCGCACGGGCCATCAGATATGCCAGCCGCATCTGGCTGAACATGTCGGTCGGACTGGTGACTTCGACGTCGACGCTGAGGCAGAGATTCAACCCGGGGGTGGCCAGCGCCTCAGCGATCATGGGAAGGCCCAACTTCATCGCCATCTCCACCACCGGTGCCACGGACAACGAACCGCCCGAATCGGCCATGATTCGAAGTTCCTCTGGCCCAAGGCCGTTCCCGTGCACATACGTCGTCCGGGGTAGCAGCGCGTCGAGCCCGCGCAGCCAGCTCGGCGTGACGCCCGGCCGAACGTGATGCGCGGTGCGCAGACCCAGATCGCGCGCGACCGTCGCGTTGTGCCGGGCGGCGTGATCGTCCCCGTTGGGGATACCAAGTGCCATCGTGACCAAAGCTGAATCATCGGCGAGCAACTCCCGACGCACCCGCGCCACGTCGGCAGGGTACGAGGCGCCATGCCGCTGTACGAATGACCGCGGCAGGCCGTAGGCGAAGACAGCTCGCAGACCCGACGACTGCAACGCGCCGACAACGGCGTCGGTGCGCTCCGGCAGGTCGTTGATATCCGAGGTGTCTTGGACGGTGGTGATGCCGGCATCCAAGGACGCACTGGCAGAGAGTGCTTCGCTGACACCCAACTCATGCGGCGTGAGGTGCGGCGCTATGCCGAACAGGATGCGTTCGAAGTAGCCGTCCAGAGTGGACTGCGGCAGGAGACCACGCAGCGATCCCTCCCACATGTGCCGGTGGGTGTCGACGAAACCTGGCACGACGATGCAGCCCGATGCGTCGATCACCTGTTCGTCGGGGGCCGAGCGGTCCTGCAGGTCGGTTCCGACGTCGGCGATGATCGTGCCGTCGATCAGCACATCCCCGGGAATTCGATCCGGCACATTCGGGTCCATGGTCAACACAGTCCCGTTTTTCACCAACATGCGCTGCCCTCCTAGCCGCATCTTTGTCAGGCCGAAACCGCGGCGATCCGGGCCTCGAGCACCGCGCGGTCTCCGGTGTCGTCCACATTGAGACCGAACCGGTCGGCCAGTGTGTCGACAACTGCTGCGGCATCGGATAACTCGACCTTCTCGGTGCCGCTGCCGTGGTGGATGGACAGGTTACGGCCGGACAGGTTGCATCGTCCGTCATCGGTCACCAGCGAGGCCATCAGGGTGGCGACGAAATGCGACGACGGATGGGTGGAGACGTACCAGCTGCCCACCAGCAGGTCGATCGGCGGCGCCGTTTTGGTGGCGAACTCGTAGAGCGACTGCCACTCGCCGCGGATCTCGGCCTGCAATACGACCGTGTCGCCGCGGTTCTGCAGCCGATACGGCTCATGTGCCGTCTGTTGGATGCTGCCGGTTTCCAGCCGAAGCGGTGACGTCGGCGTCTGCCCGCCGAAACCCACATCGACGAGGAAGAGTTGGGGCGCGCGCGGCGGGGCGACCCCCAACAGAGTGTGGGTCTGCGCCGGCACGGGGGACCCCGGCGGCGCGGCCCAGACCACCCGGGCAGCGAAACGCCGGACCCCGAATCCCAGTTCCTCGAGCACGTAGCCCATCAAACCGTTGTGCTCGTAGCAGTAGCCCCCACGGCGGCGGTGAACCAGCTTGTCGACCAACGCCTCCGGGCTCAGATCGGCGACGGGTACACCCAGCAGCGGATCAAGATTTTCGAACGCGATCGCGCCGACGTGCGCCGTGATCAACTCCTGCAGGACATCGAGGGTCGGATCCGCGGCGCCGACGTAGCCGATCCGCGCGAAGTATGCGGCCAGATCCAGCGTCATATAGGCAATTGTGGACCAACGGTGATCGGGGGCCGTGACGCGGGCCGACGCAGTGCTCACCGGCGATGCAACGCCTTCGAGGCCCAGCAGAGGGGTCACCGGGGTTAGCATCCGGACATGGCCTTGCAGATCTCCGACCGCGAGCGGGCCGCGCTTGCCGACCTCGGCCAGTTTCCGCTGCTGGCCGCCATGACGGGCCGCCGGTCGCGCCGATTCCCGGTCGGTGGCCGGATTCCGAGCGGGGCATTGGCCTACACCAGTCGCAGGCCCGTTCAGCCGCTTTCGGAAGTCGAACGAGCTCTGCTGATTGCCGTCACCGGCGGGGTGACGGGCTGGAACTTCGGGATCACCCACCACCCGTCTTACGCGCCGGCACTGCCCAACTACTCGGGGACTGCGACCGGCCGGACGTTTCCGTCCGCAGCGGGATTTCACACCAGTCAGCTGTTCTTCACCGACGACACCGGTACCTATCTGCTGCCCAGCCGAGACGAGCCACCACGTCAGTTCGACAGCATCGAATCATGGATCAGCCACACTGCCGATTCGTACGTGCGGATCTCGGATGCCCGCCTCGAACTGCCCAGGGAAGAGCCCTACATGGAAGGCCACAACACCTGGATCGGCAATCACCCCGGCAGCCTGCTGGCCTTCCCGGCGGCCGACCTGGCCGAGCACCTGATGGAAAACCTGTGGTTCTTCGCAGCCAACGGCTACCCGATCACCGATGACATCAACGGCCGTAATATCGCTGGCGTGGAACAGTTTTCGTCGCTATCACACGCCGATGACCCACTGCCGCTGTCGTTCGTCGAGCAGTACACCATCACCGAAGCCAGCGCCGAGCTCGCGATTGCCGCCAACAACGGGGTGTTGGCGCTGCAGGCGATGGGTCTCGGCGGCTGGACTTACGACGGACTCGACCGGCTGTCGGTGTTGGGCGGTTCGGGCGATCCGCGCGCACCCGGAATAGGCTTCGTCGCCGATCAGGACGACCGCTGGCCCTTCCCCAATGTCACCGGGTTGCCCGGCTATTTCGAGACGCTCAGCCCGCCGCATGTGCCGTCGATCGAGGCCGGTGTCGAAAAGCTGGCCGCTCGAAAGTTCGGCCCCGGTGGGCCCTTCGACCCCGATACACCGGGCCCATGGTCAGACAACGCGAAGGTGCGCGGCTCGGCGCTACCGCCGGAAGGCATCCAGGAGGTGGTGACCGCCGAAGCGTCCTATATCTACGAGACGTTCGGCAAGCTGCCCGGCACCATGCCGACCGTGCACGTACTGATGTATTTGCAGGCACAGCATCTCGACACTGACTTCTACGACGATCTGTTCGGCCCGGGGGCTTACCTGAACACCCACGCCGAGCACCAGGCCCATTGGCACTAGGCCGGGGCGCCTCGGCCGATCCTGATTCCGACCGGCGCATAGCGGTCCGGATCGGCGACTTCCCAGTCCGAACGCCAACTCGGCGGCGCATGGTTGAGCAATTCACCCGGCTCGAGCCATTCGTAAAGCTCGGCGTAGGAACGTTGTTCGGTAGGCGATGTCCTTTTTCGGAGCATCTGCGGGTTGAGCATCGACAGGTCCGAGACACCCATTGAAGCCATCATCCGCATTGCTGCCGCGACGGTTGCGCGTTGGTAGTTGTACACCCGCTCGCCCTTGTCGGCGACGTCGAGAGCGCGGGCCCGGCGCGGGTCCTGGGTGGCCACGCCGACCGGGCAGTGATTGGTATGGCAACGCTGGGATTGAATGCAGCCGGTCGCCATCATCATCGACCGCGCCGAGTTTGTGTAGTCGGCACCCTGGATCAGACGCTTGACGATGTCGTTGCCGGAGGCGACCTTGCCGCCGGCGCCGATCTTGATCCGGTCCCGTAAACCGGTGCCCGTCAACGCGTTGTGCACGATCATGAGTCCGTCGGTGAGCGGAAGTCCGATGTTGTCTTCGTATTCCAGCGGTGCGGCCGCGGTGCCACCCTCGGCACCGTCGACGACGATGAAGTCGGGCGTCACATTCTCGGCCAGCATGGCCTTGCAGGTCGCCAGCACGTCGATTCGCGAACCGACACAGAGCTTGAAGCCCACCGGCTTTCCGTCGGCCAATTCGCGCAACCACGCGACGAACCGGATGAGTTCACGCGGTGTGGTGAATGCCGAATGCGCAGCGGGGCTGACACATTTCTCCCCGACCGGCACCCCCCGATAATCGGCGATCTCTTTGGTGACCTTGGCCGCCGGCAACACGCCACCGATGCCGGGCTTGGCACCCTGGCTCAGCTTGATCGAGATGCACTTGACCAAGGGATGAACGGCTTTGGCCGCAAACGTCTCTGGATCGAACCGCCCGTCTGCGGTGCGGGCGCCGAAGTAGCCCGAGCCAAGTTCCCAGATGACATCGGCGCCGCCCAGGTGGTACGGAGTCAGTCCGCCCTCGCCGGTGTCGTGGGCGAATCGCCCCTTGCGGGCACCGTCGTTCAAGGCGCGCAATGCATTGGCCGACAACGCGCCGAAACTCATTGCGGAGACATTCATCAGCGCCATGTCGTAGGGCTGCGTGCAATCCGGTCCGCCGACCCGAACCCGGAACGGCTCCGCGGGTGGCTCCAATGGCCGCGCCGAATGCACCAGGTACTCATAGCCGATTTGATCGATGTCACGCTCGGTACCGAAAGCGAGTTCGGCGGCGGTGCCTTTCGAACGTTCGTAGATCAGCGACCGGACGTCGCGGTCGAACGGGCGGCCGTCGAAGTTACGTTCGATGAAGTACTGCTGCAACTCCGGACGCAACGCCTCCAGCAGAAACCGCATGTGTCCGAGGATCGGGTAATTACGCAACAGGGAATGCCGGCGCTGAACGAGATCGTAGATCCCGAGTGCAGCGAGGATCCCGATCAGCGCTGCCGGAATCCACCAGATCCACGTCGTCGCGATCGCCCAAACCGCCGACGCCGTCGCGAGGACGGCCAGCACCCCGACAATGGCAAACCGGATCAACGCTGCCCGCCTCTCGCGAATCCCTTTTCCCGCCGAGCGTAGCGGTAGCGACAAACCTCGGACGTCAGTAGTTCACGCGAAAGCCACCGATCAGCGTGACGGTGTTGCCATCCGGATCAAGCAGCGTCGACAGGCGCACACCCTTGTTGGCCTCGACAATCTCACCGGGCCGCAAGCCGCGCTGCCGCAACTGCGCGATGTGCTCCTCCAGGTCCGGCACGGCAAAGTTCACGAACGACGAACCGGCACAATCCTGATTGGCGAACACCTGGACCCATCCGCCCGGCACGACCTGCCACTCCACCACCGTGGGCATCGGGTTGTTGTCGGGCGCGCGTCCGAACAGCGATTCGTACCAACTCCGACTGGCGTCCAGGTCGCTGACCGGCACCGCCGATAACACATGCTCGATTGCCACGTCTTTCCTCTCGATCGGTCTCCCAGGACAGACCCGTCGCGCGGCCCGGACTCATCGCGATGCCGGGGCGGAATCGAAATTAATTCAGCACCAACATGTCTCACGTTGCCAGGAACTCACTGCGAAACAAAGTTTGGGAAACTCCTGATGGGGCATCCGCTGTGCATGATGTTGCGGCTTTATTGATGACCACTGCCCCCCAGAAGATCGTCATCACAGGAGCATCTGGCAACGTCGGGACCGGCGTGTTACGGGCGCTCACCAAAGCGCTGCCCGGAACCGGATTAGTCGGCATCTGCCGTCGACCACCTGCTGCTCGCGCGGCGCATGACCCGGTGACCTGGCACGCTGTCGACCTGTCCGCATGCAGCGCGGCCGACGACCTTGCCCCCGCGATGCAAGGCGCCGACGTCGTCATCCACCTGGCGCTGGCGCTGCGGCCACCAGACGACGAAGAATATCTTTCTCGGGTCAACGTGGCTGGAACGGATGCGGTGCTCACAGCGATGGCCACCGCCGGCGTCCGACAGCTGATCTATGCGTCCAGCCTCGGTGTATATGCCCCGGGCGCAACGGATCCGGTCACTGAAGACTGGCCTTGCACCGGTCAGCCCACCTCGTCCTACAGCCGCGACAAAGTCGCCGCCGAGAAACTGGTGGACGAATTCGCGCAATCGCATCCTGAGGTCGCGGTAGCGCGGTTCCGCCCCACACTGGTGGTGCAGCGCGAGTCGGCGTGGGAGGTTCAGACGCTGTACCTGGGCCCCTTCGTGCCGCGCGCTCTATTTGGTCTCCTGCGCCGCCGGGGCCTGCCCGTCGTGCCGTTGCCGGCCGGCATCGCCTTGCAATTCGTCCACGCCGACGACGTCGGCGAGGCGGTGGTGCGCATGGTGCAGACGCGGGCGACCGGTGCTTTCAACCTGGCCGCGGACATCTTGGATGCGCGCGCGTTGGCCGGTCTGATCGGTGGCCGCCCGATCGCGGTGAACCCGCGACTCGTCCGCGGGGTCGTCACCGCCCTGCACGCGATCCATGCCGTCGCCGTCACACCCGGCTGGTACGACGTTGCAATGAATTCCCCGACCATGGACATCTCCTGCGCGCGAGACGAATTGGGTTGGTCACCGACTCGATCTTCAACGGTGAACGCACGGGAATTGATCGACGGCTTGGCCGACGGTGCGGTTGGCTCCAGCCCCGCAATGGGAGCCATCGAGGACGACCGGTCGGGCTTTCGCCGGACGTCAGACCAGATCCACGACAGCAGCCTGCTGCTCTGGACCACTGCGGCAGTGCTGCGGGCCGCGGGGGTCGGCCGGGCGGGACTGACGGATGCCGCTTTCATTGCCGCCAACGTGGTCGGTGGCACTCCGGCCGCACTGGAGCGGTTGCTGGCACGACGACGTGACCCGGTCGCCCTTCTTGCGCCGGTCGCGGTGGTCGCCTCGATCGCGACGACGATCCGCGGCGGATGGTCGTCAGTTGCCTCCGTCGCCGTCCTCAACCTCTTCGCCGAGTCTGAACGGAGGAGGGCCAAAAGACCTACTGAGCAACACAATTCGCGTGGCTCTGGCCACGTTCAATTAGAAAGCAACTGATGATGGATACCGAACTCCGCACCGAGCAAACCACTCAGGTGGTCGTAGTGACCGGAGCCTCGAGCGGGATCGGCAAAGAGACCGCACTGCTGTTCGCCGGCCGCCACGCCCGGCTCTGCCTCGGTTCACGATCCGAATCCGCTCTCGATCTGGTGGCCGAGGAATGTCTGGCGGCGGGTGCCGCCGACGTCGTCGTCGTGTCCATCGACATTGCCGAAGTAGACCAGGTCCAGAAACTGTTCGACATGGCACTAGAGCAATTCGGTCGAATAGACGTCGTCGCTCAGTGCGCGGCTCTGACCGTCTTCGGACGCTTCGAAGATCTGCCGGTTGAGGTTTTCGACACCGTGGTGCGAACCAATCTCATTGGCGCGGTGAACGTCGCGAGGTCCGCGCTGGCGCACTTCCACGAGCGCGAGCAGGGTCACCTGGTGCTGCTCGGATCTTTACTGGGACAGGCCGCGATGCCCTACCAATCGGCTTACGTGGTCAGCAAGTTCGGAGTGCACGGCCTGGTCCGCGCGTTGCGCCAGGAGAACAGTCACCTACCGGGCATCAAGGTCCATGGGGTGTATCCCGGTCCGGTGGACACCGCGATGTCCAGCAACGCCGGCAACTACTTCGGCCATCCTGCGCACGTCCCGCCCACCGCCGTGGGACCGATCACGGTAGCCTCCGCGATCGTCCGCGCGACGACCCGCGGGCGTTCGACGGAGCGGCACGTCGGATGGCTCAACCGTCCAATGGTGGTGGCGTATCGTCTTTTTCCGTCACTCTTCGACGCTTTCGCCGGCCAGTTGACGCGCGCGGTCCAATTCAGCGGAGAAGTCACCGGCATCGCCGAGGGCAATGTCTCGATATCGGCAGCCGGCCCACCGCCACCCCAGTAGACCTGCATCACCTGCCCGGATCGGCTCGGCGGGCTACAGCCAGGTGTCCTGGGTTGTCGTCGTCAGGAAGGCTTCCAAATCGTCACGCCACTGCGCCGGCCTGGTCTTGTCCGGCTCGATGCCGGTGTAATCGCCGCGATAGAACAGTAGCGGTCGCGGCTTGATCTGCGGCGGCTCGGACAGCGAGTTCACCGCGCCGAACACCACAAAATGGTCGCCGCCGTCGTGTACCGAGGCGACTGTGCAGTCGATGTAGGCCAGCGATCCGTCGATGATCGGAGAGCCGAGTTCCGATGCATGCCAGTCGATTCCAGCGAACTTGTCCGGCTCCCTGGATCCGAAACGTGCCGAGACGTGCTGCTGGCTCTCGGTCAGCACGTTGACGCAGAATTTCCCGCTGGCCTCGATGGCCTGCCAGGACCGCGACACTTTGGTCGGACAGAACAGCACCAGCGGCGGATCCAGCGACAGCGCCGCAAAGGACTGGCAGGCAAAACCCACCGGGACGTCGTCGTGAATAGTGGTGATGATCGTTATGCCGGTGCAGAATTGACCCAGCACACTGCGGAATGCGCGGGCGTCGATCTGCCCGGACATTACTTGAAGCCGACGCTGAAGTCGTGACCCCAGAGGCTGATCGCGGTGCTTTCCCGGGCCACCCAGTCGGCGTCATCGACTTGCCTTCCCTCGCAGCCGAATTCGATGTCGAAGCCGCCTGGTGTCTTCATGTAGAAGGACAGCATCAGGTCGTTGACGTGGCGGCCCAGGGTGGCTGACATCGGCACCTTGCGACGAAGCGCACGATCCAGGCACAGCCCCACGTCATCGGCCTCACCGACCTCCATCATCAGATGCACGATGCCACTGGAGGTCTCCCCGGGCATGAATGCCAGGCTGTGGTGCCGTGGGTTGCAACCGAGGAAACGCAACCAGGCCGGTGCTCCGTCAGCAGGACGGCCCACAACCTGCGGCGGCAGACGCATCGAGTCGCGCAGCGAGAACCCGAGCACATCACGGTAGAAGTGCAGCGTCTCGACGTCGTCGCGGGTGGTCAGCACCACGTGGCCGAGTCCCTGCTCACCGGTGACGAACTTGTGGCCGTACGGGCTGACGACCCGTCGATGCTCGAGCGCGGCGCCGTGAAACACCTCCAGGCCGTTGCCAGAAGGGTCGGTGAAGGTGATCATCTCGTCGACCCGGCGATCGGCCAACTCGGCGGCGGTGGCCTCTTTGTAAGGAGTGCCCTCGACGTCGAGCCGGTTCCGGATCTCCTGCAATCCTTCGGCATTCGCGCATTCCCAGCCGGCTTCGGAGAGCCGGTCGTGTTCCCCCGGGACGATCACCAGGCGTGCCGGAAAGTCGTCCATCCGTAGATAGAGCGCCCCCTCGGTGCTGCCTTTGCCCTCGATCATGCCGAGCACTTTCAGGCCGTAGTCGCGCCACGCCTGTATGTCGGTGGCTTCGATGCGCAGGTAACCCAGCGAACGGATACTCATCACTTATCCCAGGAAATCGATGGTCAGCTTGTTGAATTCGTCGAACTTCTCCACCTGCGCCCAGTGCCCGCACTGGCCGAACACGTGGAGTTGCGCACGGGGAATGGTTTTCAGCGCCACCAGCGCACCGTCCAAGGGGTTGACCCGGTCCTCGCGGCCCCAGATCAGCAGCACCGGTTGGCGAAGTTTGTGCACCTCTCGCCACATCATGCCGAGCTCGAAATCGGCTCCGGCGAACGACATTCCCATCGCTCTGGTCGCCGTCAACGACTCCGGTGTCGCCGCCAGTTCGAAACGCTGGTCGATCAGTTCCGGGGTGATCAGCTTCTGGTTGTAGACCATCACCCGCAGGAAGGCCTCGAGGTTTTCCTTGGTCGGCTCGACCGAGAATTTACCGAGCCGCTTGACGCCCTCGGTCGGGTCGGGGGCGAACAGGTTGATACTGAGCCCGCCGGGACCCATCAGCACCAGCTTGCCGGCGTGGTCCGGGTAGTCCAGTGCAAAGCGGACCGCGGTGCCGCCGCCGAGCGAATTGCCCACCAGCGGAACACGTCCCAAGCCCAAGTGATCGAAGAGACCCTTCAGCGCGCGGGCGGCGTAGTGGTTGAACTGGCCGTGCTCGGCCCGCTTGTCGGAGTGACCGTAACCGGGCTGGTCGACCGCCAGCACGTGAAAGCGCTCCGCCAGCACGGGGATGTTGCGCGAGAAGTTCGTCCAGCTTGCCGCACCGGGTCCGCCGCCGTGTAGCAGCACGATCGTCTGCTCGTTGCCGACCCCGGCCTCGTGGTAGTGCAGCTTCAATGGTCCGTCGACATCGACGTCGACGTATCGAGAGGTGGATTCGAACGTCAGCTCTTCAGTAGCCGTCATTCAGCGCCACTCCTCCTCATCGCTGCGCTCTGCATCGTCGTTGGCGGCATACCTCAGACCATGGTGTCGCCGGGCGGCAACCCGAACTCGTGGTTACCGAAGATCTGGTAAGCACGCTCAGGGTCGTTGGCCGCATGCACCCGGCCGGCGTGGGCGTCACGCCAGAACCGTTGCACCGGAGCATCGCTGGCCAACGCGGTCGCGCCGGATGCCTCGAACAGCCGATCAACCGAGGCGATCGAACGGCCGGTGGCACGTACCTGGTCGCGACGGGCGCGGGCCCGCAGTTCGAACGGAATCTCCTTGCCCGCCGACAGCAGCGCGTACTCGTCGCTGACATTGCCGATCAGCTGTCGCCACGCGGCGTCGATGTCGCTGGCCGCCTCGGCGACGCGAACCTTGGCGAACGGGTCGTCCTTGGCCTTCTCGCCGGCGAACGCCGCACGCACCCGCTTGCCCTGGTGCTCCACGTGCGCTTCGTAGGCGCCGTAGGCCATGCCGACAATCGGCGCCGAGATGGTCGTGGGATGCATTGTGCCCCAAGGCATCTTGTACACCGCGGCGGTGTTGTTCTCGTACCCGCCGGCGGTGCCGTCGTTCATCTGCTTGTAGGACAGGAACCGATGCCGCGGCACGAAGACGTCCTTGACGACCACGGTGTTGCTGCCAGTTCCCTTCAGTCCCACCACATGCCAGACGTCGTCGATACGGTAGTCGCTGCGCGGGATCAGGAAGCTGCCGAAGTCGACCGGCCGCCCGTCTTTGATAACGGGGCCGCCGAGAAATGCCCACGTGGCGTGGTCACAACCCGACGACCACTGCCAGGCGCCGCTGACCAGATAACCGCCGTCGACAACGGTGCCGGCGCCCATCGGTGCGTAGGAAGACGAGACGCGCACGTTCGCGTCGTCACCCCACACCTCGTCCTGCGCCTGCTGATCGAACAGTGCCAAGTGCCAGTTGTGCACGCCGATGATCGAGCTGACCCAGCCCGTCGACCCACACGCGCTGGCAATCCGGCGAACCGATTCGTAGAACACCGCGGGGTCGGTTTGCAGCCCGCCCCACTGTTCGGGTTGCAGCAGCTTGAAGAAGCCGATCTCCTGGAGTTCGCTCACCGTGGCGTCCGGTAAACGGCGCAGGTCCTCAGTCTCCTGGGCGCGCTGACGCAGCTTGGGCAATAGGTCGTCGATGCCGTCTAGGACCGACTGGGCGTCACGTTGTTGAATGGACGTCACGGCTTCCTCCAAAAGGTGGCTTACGTAGACAAAGACTAGAACACGTTCCGATTTGTGTCGAGCAGCGTGTTGCTGCGGCTGGTAGCGATACCTAACCGAGTTTCTGTAACCTGTTCTAGTTATGACGGACGGAAAGGCGGGGTCGTGACGGGCACAGTTCCCGACGAACCACTTGGCAGCCACGTTCTGGAGCTGGAGATCGCCGACGTCGTCGTCGAAACAGACGACGCGCGGTCGCTGGTCTTCAGGGTTCCCGACGGTTCCCAGGTGCCGGCCGAGCGGCTGCGCTACGCCCCGGGTCAGTTCCTGACTCTGCGGATCCCCAGTGACCGCACCGGCTCGGTCGCCCGCTGCTATTCGCTGTGCAGTTCGCCGTTCTCCGACGATGCGCCGACCGTCACCGTCAAGCGCGACAAGGACGGCTACGCGTCGAACTGGCTGTGCGATAACGCCCACGCCGGGATGCGCATCCACGTGCTGGCCCCGTCGGGGACGTTCGTGCCGAAGACGCTCGATAACGACTTCGTCCTGCTGGCCGCCGGCAGTGGGATCACGCCGATCATGTCCATCTGCAAGTCCGCGCTGTCCGAGGGCGGCGGGCAGGTGACGGTGATCTACGCCAACCGCGACGAGCGGTCGGTGATCTTCGGTGAAGCGCTGCGCGAGCTGGCCGCCAAGTACCCGGACCGGCTGACGGTCGTGCACTGGCTGGAGTCGCTGCAGGGGCTGCCGTCGGCGAATGCGCTGGCACAGCTGGCCGCGCCGTTCACCGATCGGCAGGCGTTCGTCTGCGGGCCCGGGCCGTTCATGGCAGCTGTCCGCGAGGCGTTCGAGAGCTTGAAAGTGCCTGCGGCACAAGTGCATTTCGAGGTTTTCAAATCGCTGGAGAGTGACCCTTTCGCGGCCGTGACGATCGACCACGGCGACGATGACGACGACGCCGCGGGCCCGGCCAGCGCAGTGGTCGAGCTCGACGGCGAGACGCACACCGTGTCGTGGCCGCGCAAAGCCAAGCTGCTCGACGTGCTGCTCGACGCCGGCCTCGATGCGCCGTTCTCCTGCCGCGAGGGGCACTGTGGCGCCTGCGCCACCACCTTGCGCAGCGGCAAGGTGCACATGGAGGTCAACGACGTGCTCGAACAGCAGGATCTCGACGACGGATTGATCCTGGCGTGCCAGGCACACCCTGAGACCGATTCGGTCGAAGTCACTTACGACGAATAGCCAGGGCGTAGGTTCTGCTCAGGCGTAGCGAGACGGAGGACGAGACAGATGATGCGGCTGGTCACGGCACTGGCAGGCGTTGGTCTGATGTTCGCGTTGACCCCGCCCGCGATCGCCCCGGCAGCGGCCAACACCGCCACCTCGCTGATCCCGCTCAACGACGGCAGCCAGCTGGAAACCCGCGCCACACTCGATTGCCACGCCGCGAACGGCACGTGTGACTTCACCGTCGGCGCCGGCCGCAGAACAGGCGACGCCCTCGACGGCTTCCCCCACGACCTCTGGTCGCGACAGAGCACCGACATCCGCTCGATGGACCGCACGCTGTACCTCGACGTGCACGCCAACGCGCAGTACGACCGGGTGTTCAAAGAGGGCGGGAACGACAACGTCACCACGATCTACATGGGCGAGGGGCCGTTGGAGAAGTATCAGACCACCGGCCGGATCGATGCGACCGACTGGCACACCGGCCAACCGCGCACCGACAAGCCGGTCATCATGTGCACGCACATCCAGGTGGTCTACGGCGGGAACAACATCACCTCGCCGAGCACCTGCGCGCAGGCCGCCTTTTCCTGACTTCGGCCTGCTCGTACCTGCTGCCGCGAAACAGCGCACAGGGTCGTTGAATTCGCGATTTCACAACCCTGGCTTCTGTCGCGCCGCCAGACCTCAGAGCGGCCAGGCCTCAGCGAGGCAGGCCGAGTAGCCGTTCTCCGGCCAGCGTCAACAGGATCTGCTCGGTGCCGCCGGCGATCGTCAGGCAGCGGGTGTTGAGGAAGTCCTTGACGGTGTTGTCGGCGACGATGCCCGACCCCTCGCTGAGGTCCATCCGGTATTCGGCCAGCGCCTGCCGGTAGCGGACCCCGATCAGCTTTCGGACACTGGACTGCGCACCCGGGTCCTGCCCGCCGACAGCGAGCTGGGCGATACGCTGATCGAGCAGCGAGCCGACCTGCGCGGTGATGATCAGCCGTGCAAGCTGATCCTGTTGCGCGACATCGATATTCGCTTTGGCTGCTTCATCGAGCAACTGTTCCATCGGGTTGCCCAGCGCGGTGCCGGCGGCCATCGCGACGCGTTCATTGGCCAGCGTGGTGCGGGCCAGACGCCAGCCGTCGTTGACCGTCCCGACGACCATCTCGTCGGGAACGAACACGTTGTCGAGGAAGACTTCGTTGAACAACGCGTCGCCGGTGATCTCACGCAGCGGCCGGATGTCGATGCCCGGCGAGGTCATGTCGATCAGGAAGTACGTGATGCCTTTGTGTTTGGGCGCATCGGGGTCGGTGCGAGCCAGGCAGACACCCCATTGCGCCTTGTGCGCCGACGAGGTCCACACCTTCTGGCCGGTCAGCTCCCAGCCTCCGTCGACGCGAACCGCTTTGGTACGCAGCGACGCCAGGTCCGATCCGGCGCCAGGCTCGGAAAACAGCTGGCACCAGAAGATTTCGCCGCTCAGCGTCCCCGGGACGAAACGCTCCACCTGCTCGCGTGTGCCGTGTTCGAGGATGGTCGGCGCGGCCCACCAACCGATCACCAGATCGGGCCGGGTCACACCGGCCGACGCCAGTTCCTGATCGATCAGCAACTGCTCGGCCGGCCCGGCACCGCGGCCGTACGGCTTCGGCCAGTGTGGCGCCAGCAACCCCGATTCGGCCAACTGGGCCTGCCGCTCGCCGTCCGACCGAGCGGCGACTCCCGCGGCGGCGTCCGCGATCTCGGGCCGCAGGCCGGCGACCTCGCTGAGGTCGATGCCGAGGTCGCGGCGGACCCCGTCCTGGGTCAGTTCGGCCGTCCGGCGCAGCCAGTGTGCGGGACCTCCGAGGAACTGGCCGATACCGTAGGCCCGCCGCAGGTACAGATGAGCGTCGTGCTCCCAGGTGATGCCGATGCCACCGAGAACCTGGATGCAGTCCTTGGTGTTGGCCTTGGCCGCCTCGATCGCGATCCCCGCGGCGATGGCGGCCGCGATGGACAGCTGCCGTGGGTCGCCGTCCTGTGCGGCGCGAGCGGCGTCCGCGGCGGCGACCGCGACCTGCTCGGTGCGACAGAGCATCTCGGCGCACAGGTGCTTGATCGCCTGGAAGCTGCCGATCGGTTTGCCGAACTGTTCACGGACCTTGGCGTAGGCGACCGCGGTGTCCAGCGCCCAACGGGTGATCCCCGCGGCCTCGGCGGACAACACCGTCGCGGTCAGATCGGACACCCAGCCCGCCGGGGCATCGATGACGCTCGCCGGAGCCGAGGTGAGCACCACCCGGGCCAGCGGCCGGGAGAAATCGGCGGCCTGCAGCGGCTCCACGGCAACGGTGCCCGCGGCATCGACTGCGCCGGGGTCGACCAGCAGCCACGTCTCGCCGGCCGGAAACAGCAGCAGCCCGTCGACGACACCGCCGAGCACCCACGGCAGGGTTCCGGACACCTGGGACGCCGTCTCGTCGAACTCGACATCGCTCTCGAACGCCACTCCGGCGGTGCGCTCGCCTGAGGCGAGAGCCGCGCGCAGCTCAGGGTCGGACACTACGAGTGTGGCTAACGCCGTGGTGGCCACCGGGCCGGGCACCAGCGCCCCCGCGGCCTCCTCGACCATCGCTGACAGATCCTCGACGCTGCCGCCGGCCCCGCCGCAGTCCTCGGGGACCGCGACGCCGAACAAGCCCAGGTTGGCCAGGCCTTGAAAGGCGGTCCGCCAGGCGTTCGGCTCACCCTGCTCGATATCCCGAACCGCGTCCGTCGCACCGCTTCCGGCCGCCCAGTCGCGGACCAACTCCCGCGCCGCAAACTGCTCGTCGGCGATACTCGTGGCCACCTGAACTCCTCGATCGACGGGAACCGGCGCGGCGCGAGACGCAACGCGCGGCACTAGAACGTGTTCTAATAGTGCCAGTGTTCAACCGTCAAGTCGAATGCCATCGCAGCAGGACACCCGGGTGTCCAGGCCGCACGGAGGTGAGAGATTCGCGCTCGGCATGCGTATCGTTTCGGGCGAGCGCGTAAGAGAAGGAGCAGTCCGTCAGATGTCGTCACCGGCGAACAAGAACTCGGGATCATCCGCGAGTTCATCCTCCGCGCAACCTCGTGAGGTGTTGAACGTGGCGGTGCTGGCCGAGTCGGAACTCGGCTCCGAAGCGCAGCGGGAGCGCCGCAAGCGCATCCTCGACGCGACCATGGCGATCGCCTCGAAAGGCGGCTACGAGGCCGTTCAGATGCGCGCGGTGGCTGACCGCGCCGACGTCGCGGTGGGCACGCTGTACCGGTACTTCCCGTCCAAGGTGCACCTGCTGGTGTCGGCGCTGGGCCGGGAGTTCGAACGCATCGACGCCAAGACCGATCGCTCGACGTTGGTCGGCGGTACGCCGAATCAGCGACTGAACTTCATGATCAGCAAACTCAACCGCGCGATGCAGCGCAATCCGCTGCTCACCGAGGCCATGACCCGGGCCTACGTCTTCGCCGACGCGTCGGCGGCCGGCGAAGTCGACCAGGTGGAGAAGCTGATCGATTCGATGTTCGCGCGCGCGATGAGCGACGGTGAACCGACCGAGGAGCAGTACCACATCGCCCGGGTGATCTCGGATGTGTGGACGAACAACCTGCTCGCCTGGCTGACTCGGCGGGCGTCGGCGACCGACGTCGCCAAGCGGCTGGAGCTGGCGGTCCGGCTCCTGATCGGCGATGAGGTCGAGTCGGCGTCTTAGCCCGGTGGGCCGGCGGTGCGCCCGCGGATCAGCGTGGTCCGAAGCATCTCGACGGTCGGGTGGAGATCTCCGCTGAGTAAGAGCTCGCCCGCGCGTCGTCCCTTGTGCAGGCTCGGTTGCGCGACTGTGGTCAGGTCACGGCTCATCGCCTCGGGCACCCCGTCGAAGCCGGTGACCGTCATCTGGTCGGGTACGGATGTGCCGCGAGCGCGCAGATAGTCCATCGCCGAGACGGCCAGCACGTCGGCGGTACACATCAGCGCGGTGATCCGCGGGTTGGCCTGCAGAGCGATTTGAGCGGCGATGCCACCGGACGCCGGGGTGTGTTCATGGCTCTCGACGACGGTCAACGAGTCCGGGTCGAGTCCGGCGGCGGCCATCGCCTCGCGGACACCCTGGATGCGTTCGCTCTGGACGTGAAATGTGGACGCGCGCAAGCGTTTTACGTCGGCCAGACCCTGGTGGCGGTCGCGCAGCAACCGCATCGTCAGCAGCCCGATCTCCCGATGCCCCAGACCGACGACGTAGTCGGCCATCTCGCGCATCGCGGCCCGGTCGTCGATGCTCACCTGGGATGCGCCGGGCACGTCCTTGGGCTGGTCGACGACGACCAACGGCAACCGCCGCTGCAACACCACCTGCAGGTAGGGGTCGTCACCGGCCGCCGAATAGACCACGAAGCCGTCCACGCCGGCGGCAAGCACCGACGCCGTCCCGTCGGCGACACTACGGCTGGGCCCGACCGCGACCAGCAGCAGTCCCAGCCCGCGCGCTTCGCACGACTGGGCAAGTCCGGCAACGAAATCCAGCGCCGCGGGGTCACTGAACGAATAGGTGAGCGGTTCGGTGATGACCAGGCCCACCGCACCGGCCGTACGGGTTCGCAGCGATCGTGCGACCGGGTCGGGCCCGGCGTAACCCAGACGTTTCGCGGTGGCCAGCACCCGCTCACGCAGCGCGTCGGAGAGCTGATCGGGCCGGTTGTAGGCGTTCGAGATCGTGGTGCGCGACACCTTGAGTTCAGCCGCCAGCGAGGCGAGGGTCGCCCGGCGCCGATGCGGGAACATGGCAGCCCGCTGAGGAGAGGGGCCGTCGCGCTCAGCCCGGCGTCGCGGCACGGGACTCATGCAGTGTGAGGCTACCGGGAATCGCCGGTGTCAGGCGTTTTTCAAAGACTACGCCTGCGCTGTCGGCCGCAACACGACGTCAGCCGGGCCGTGGCTGCACGCGATCGCGCGCTTAAGCTGTCGACCGTGAGCAGCATCGATCTCAATGCCGACCTCGGTGAGGGCTTCGGTGTCTGGCGGCTCGGCGACGACGACGCGATGCTCGGGATCGTCAGCAGCGCCAACGTCGCGTGCGGATTTCACGCCGGTGACCCGGCCGGTCTGTTGTCGGTGTGCCGGCTGGCAGCCGAGCGCGGCGTTCGGATCGGCGCTCAGGTGAGCTACCGCGATCTCGCCGGCTTCGGCCGGCGGTTCATCGACGTCGCACCGGAGGACCTGCTCGCCGATGTCGTCTACCAGATCGGCGCGCTACGAGGGCTGGCCGAGGCCGCAAGCTCCGCAGTGTCCTACGTCAAACCCCATGGGGCGCTGTACAACACGATCGTGACCAATCGCGAACAGGCCGCGGCGGTAGCGGAAGCGGTACGGGTTGTCGACGCCGCGCTTCCGGTGTTGGGACTGGCCGGTTCGGCCTTCTTCGACGAAGCCGGGCAGCGCGGACTGCGGACCGTCGGTGAGGCCTTCGCCGACCGCGCCTATCAGCCTGACGGCCACCTCGTCCCGCGCCGTGAACCCGGCGCGGTGCTGCACGACGCCGCCGCCATCGCCGAGCGCGTGCTGACCATGGTGACCTCGGGAACCGTCACCGCCGTCGACGGCTCCACCGTCGAGCTGGACGTGGAATCGGTGTGCGTGCACGGTGATTCACCCGGTGCGGTGCAGATCGCAACCGCGGTCCGGGAGCGGCTCCACGCCGACGGCATCGAGCTGAAGGCATTCTGCTGATGCGACTGCGACCGGGACGCCCAGACCTCGCGCGGCACGCACACCGCTTCAACGTGCCGGCCGCCGCTCCCGATGCGGCCCTGACGGTGACGTGGCTGGGGGTGTCGACGCTGCTGATCGACGACGGAACCTCGGCGCTGATGACCGACGGCTTCTTCTCCCGCCCGAGCCTGGCCCGGGTCGGGCTCGGCAAGGTGGCGCCGTCGCCTGCCCGGGTCGACGGCTGTCTCGCGCGCACCGGGATCAAACGCCTCGCGGCGGTGGTCCCGGTGCACACCCACTTCGACCACGCCCTGGATTCCGCGCTCGTCGCCGACCGCACCGGCGCCCAACTGGTCGGCGGCGAGTCCGCGGCCAATGTCGGCCGCGGCTACGGTCTCGACGAGGACCGGTTGGTGATCGCCGACTCGGGTGCGCCAATTCAGCTGGGCGACTTCGACATCACGCTGTTCGAGTCCCGTCACAGTCCGCCAGATCGGTTCCCCGGCACCATCGACCGCCCCGTCGTGACACCGGTCCGGGCCGCCGCCTACAAATGCGGAGAGGCCTGGTCGACGCTGATCCACCACCGGTCGACAGATCGTCGGGTGTTGATCCAGGGCAGCGCTGGTTTCGTGAAGGGGTCGCTGCGCGGCCAGCAGGCCGACGTTGTCTATCTGGGGATCGGTCAGTTGGGTGTGCAACCGGAGTCCTACATCGTCGACTACTGGGCGGAGACGGTGGGCACGGTCGGGGCGCGACGAGTCGTGCCGGTGCACTGGGACGATTTCTTCCGACCGCTGTCAAAACCGTTGCGGGCCTTGCCCTACGCCGCCGACGACTTGGACGCTTCGTTGCGCGTACTGGACAGACTCGCCGAGCGTGACGGTGTCGCGCTGGACATGCCGACGGTATGGCGGCGCGAGGATCCATGGGCGCAGGTTTGACGATCCTCCTGCGTTGTCACTGCCGGCGATAGGCCCGCGGCAACGGCATTCCGCGGTCAGCCAACACCGCACGCAGTACGGCGGGGTAATTCGTGATGATGCCGTCGACGCCGAGAGCGATCTGGGTTCGCATGTCGCCGGCATCGTCGACGGTCCACGGAAGGACCGTGAGCGACGCAGCGTGTGCCCGGTCCACCAGACCACGATCGACCAGGGTGAAGTCGGGCGACAGGATCGTCGCCCCGACAGTCGCGGCGCCGATGACCGGGTCACCGACGTCGGCAGGGTTGATGCCGGCCAGCCACGGCGAACCGGGGACCCAGGTGTGCGCATCCCACAAGGCCGCCAACGGAATTGCCGAATCGACCTGACGAATCAGCGTGAGCGTCCGCCAGTCGAAGCTCTCGATCTCGGCCCGGTCGAGCCTGCCCGCGGCGCGGACGGCGTCCAGGATCACCTCGACGAACGTCCCGGGATCGGCTGTGCGGTCAGGTTGCTCGGCGTCGACCTTTGTCTCGATGTCGAAGCGGACGTCTGCGCCGTAACGGTCAGCCAAGGCGAACACCTCCGGAAGCACGGCAATACTGTTGCCGCAGTTCAATGTTCGAAGTTGAGCCAGCGTGAGATCATGCACGAGCTTGCCGCTGTAGGGATATTGCGGATCAGCGGCGAAAGCGGGTCCGGTATCCGAGCATTTTCGCGGGTCGACGAACTCGTCGTGCCACACCACGGGTTGGCGGTCTCTGGTGATGCCGATGTCGAGTTCCAATGTGCTGACACCGATTTCAAGCGCATTGGCGAAAGCCGGTAGCGACTCCCCTGTTCCGGTACCGGCCGGGCCCCCTTGATGCGCCACGACGTCGAATCCGGTCGGCGCCGCCCACGCGCTGGGCGCCGCGACCAGCGCGGCCGTGGCGAACAGGGCGATCAGCCGACCGGGCATGGCCTCGAGGCTAGCGCGAGTATGCGAGCCTCTGCGGCAGCGACCGGTTCTGGGTCAACGTCGCCGCTGCCGGGCAATTTCGGCCAGCACCACACCGGCGGCCACCGAGGCGTTCAGCGATTCGGTCGGGCCGGACATCGGAATCGAGATCACCGCGTCACACGCCTGGCGTACCAGGCGCGACAGTCCCTTGCCTTCCGATCCCACCACCACGACGATCGGGCCACCGCCATCCACCTCGTCGACGACCGTGTCGCCCTCGGCATCGAGCCCAACCAGCTGCAGACCCTTGTCAGCCCAATCCTTCAGTGTCCGATTGAGATTGGTGGCCCGCGCGATGGGGATCCGTGCCGCGGCGCCGGCACTGGTCCGCCAGGCGACGGCGGTCACCGATGCGGATCGCCGCTCGGGTATCAGCACCCCGTGCCCACCGAAAGCCGCTACCGAGCGGACGATCGCTCCGAGATTTCGCGGGTCGGAGATGTTGTCGAGCGCGACCAGCAGCGCAGGCGGGTTGTTCAGCGCCGTCTTGAGCAGGTCGTCGGGGTGCAGATAGGCGTACGGCGGCACCTGCAGCGCGATGCCCTGATGCAGCCCGTTGGTGGTCATCCGGTCCAGATCGCTGCGCGGCACTTCGAGGATCGCGATGCCGATGTCGGCTGCCAGCGTGACGGATTCGCTGAGCCGCTCGTCGGCCTGGGCCCCGAGCGCGACGTAGAGCGCGGTGGCCGGGACACCGGCACGCAGGCACTCCAGCACCGGGTTACGTCCCAGCACCGTCTCGGCGCCGTCCTCCTTGCGCTTGACCGGGCGGCGCGCCTGCGCCCTGGCCTTCTTGGCGGCCGGATGGTGTGGTCGCGCCTCCGCCGGCGGCGTCGCCCCGCGACCCTCGAGCCCGCGACGCCGTTGCCCGCCTGAGCCGACCGTCGGACCCTTCTTCGACGACTTGCGTATCGCGCCGCGGCGCTGCGAGTTACCGGCCATCGGCCTGGGACTCCAGTGACCATTGCGGGCCGTCACCGGTGTCGGTGACCTCGATGCCGGCGTCCTTGAGGCGGTCGCGGATCTCGTCGGCGAGCTTCCAATCACGTTGCGCGCGAGCCTGTTGGCGTCGTTCCAACTCGGCGCGAACCAGCACGTCCACCGCACCCAGAGCCGCCGACGTCTCGTCTCGCGACTCCCAGCGCTCGTCGAGCGGGTCGCAGCCGAGAATGCCCATCATGGCCCGGATCGCGCCGGCTTCGGCCAGCGCGGCGTCATGGTCGCCCGCATCGAGCGCACGGTTGCCCTCGGCGCGGGTGCGGTGCACTTCGGCCAGCGCCGTCGGCACCGCCAGGTCGTCGTTGAGCGCGGTCGCGAATCGCGGCGTCCACTCACCCGGCTCGACGGCGCCGACCCGGGTGCGTACTCGGTGCAGAAAATCCTCGATCCCGACGTAGGCGTTGACCGCGTCCTTCAATGCGGTCTCGGAGAATTCGAGCATCGAGCGGTAGTGCGCGCTGCCCAGGTAGTACCTGAGTTCGGCGGCGCGGACGCGCTGCAGCATCGCCGGGATCGCCAACACGTTGCCCAGCGACTTGCTCATCTTCTCGCCGCCGAGCGTGACCCAGCCGTTGTGCAACCAGTACCGGGCGAACTTGTCACCCGCCGCGCAGCTCTGCGCAATCTCGTTCTCATGATGCGGGAAGACGAGATCCATTCCACCGCAATGGATATCGAATTCCGGACCGAGATAGGTCCGGGCCATCGCCGAGCATTCGAGGTGCCAGCCGGGCCGTCCGCGTCCCCACGGCGTCGGCCAGGACGGCTCGCCGGGTTTGGCGGCCTTCCACAGCGTGAAATCGCGCTGATCCCGCTTTCCGGTCGCGACGCCCTCACCCTGATGTACGTCGTCGATCCGGTGACCGGACAGCTTGCCGTAGTCCGGGTAGCTCAGCACGTCGAAATAGACGTCGCCGCAGCCCTCGTAGGCGTTGCCGGACTCCACCAGCCGCTCGATCAGCTCGACCATCTGGGTGATGTGGCCGGTTGCTCGTGGCTCGACGGACGGCGGCAGCACGCCCAGGGAGTCGTAAGCAGCGGAGAACGCCCGCTCATAGGTGGCGGCCCACTCCCACCACGGCCGCTCGGCCGCGCTGGCCTTGTTCAGGATCTTGTCGTCGATGTCGGTGACATTGCGGACGAACGCGACGTCGCAGCCGCGTGCCGTCAGCCAGCGCCGCAGAATGTCGAAGGCGACTCCGCTGCGCACGTGGCCGATGTGCGGCAAGCCCTGGACGGTGGCGCCACACAGGTAAATGGAAACGTGCCCGGGCCGCAGCGGAACGAAATCACGAACGGCGCCGGTTGCCGTGTCGTGTAGCCGCAGGTCGGCGCGATCGGTCACGACGTGCCAGCTTACCGGGCCGGACACCGCGTCGATGACCACTGCGGCCCGGGTGGGTCGATTCGGGCTACAAAGCCCGACGGATTCGACCCGGGCCTTTGCCGGCAAGGAAAATGATCAGTGCGATGCGAATGATTCGCGGCTAACCCGGGTCGTCACTGCTGCCGACCAGCAAAGCTGTCGCGATTGCCGCGCGACCCTCACCGCGCCCGGTCAGGCCCAGACCGTCAGTAGTGGTCGCCGACACCGATACCGGCGCGTGCAGGACCGCCGACAGTGCGGCCTGCGCCTCCTCGCGGCGGGGACCCACTTTCGGCCGGTTGCCGATCACCTGCACCGCCGCGTTGCCCACCTGGAAGCCGTGCTCGGCAAGCAGTTCCGCGACGTGCTGCAACATCGTCATGCCGCTGACGCCGGCCCAGCGCGGGTCGTCGACACCGAACACCCCTCCGATGTCGCCCAGGCCGGCTGCGGATAGCAACGCGTCGCACAGTGCGTGGACGGCTACGTCCCCGTCGGAGTGGCCGGCGCAGCCGTCGACGTCGGAGAACAACAGACCCAGCAGCCAACACGGCCTGCCGGCTTCGATGACGTGGACGTCGGTGCCCAGCCCGACCCGGATGTTCACCGGCTCACGATCGCTTGGGCCAGCAACAGATCGAGCCGGGTGGTGATCTTGAAGGCCAGCGGATCGCCGTCCACCACCTGCACCTGGCCGCCGATGTGTTCGACCAGGGACGCATCATCGGTGAACTCGGCCGTCCCGGCTTGCCCGTAGGCCCGCAGCAGCAATTCGGTGGTGAACCCCTGCGGCGTTTGCACCGCGCGCAGCCCGGCCCGTTCGGGCGTGCCGAGCACGGCACCGTTGGCATCGACGGCCTTGATCGTGTCGGCAACCGGCAGCGCGGGCACGACCGCCGAGTGCCCGGCCCGTAACGCCTCGACGACTCGTACGACCAGTTCAGGAGGGGTCAGCGACCTCGCCGCGTCGTGAACGAGGACGTAGTCCGGATGATCTGCTTCGACGATGGCGGCCAGCGCCAAGCTGACCGAGTCTCCGCGATTGGCTCCACCGGCGACCACCGTCGCGTTGCGACCGAGAATCAGCTTGGCCCGGTCGGTGCGGTCGGCTGGAACGGCGACCACCACACGGTCCACCACACCGGAGCCCAGCAGACCGTCCACGGCGCGTTCGACCAGCGTGCGGCCGTCGAGCTCGAAGAAGGCTTTGGGAACACCAGCAGCCAGACGCTCGCCGGAGCCAGCGGCCGGAACGACCGCGACCGTGCCGGTCAATGCGGATCCTTGAGCGTCAGAAAATCAGGAAGCGGCGGCCAGAGCCTCGTCGAGGATGGTCTCCGCGCGGGCGTCGTCGGTGCTCTCGGCCAGCGCCAATTCGCCGACCAGGATCTGACGTGCCTTGGCGAGCATCCGCTTTTCACCGGCGGACAAGCCACGCTCCTGGTCGCGGCGCCACAGGTCGCGAACTACCTCAGCAACCTTGTTGACGTCGCCAGAGGCGAGCTTTTCCAGGTTGGCCTTGTACCGGCGCGACCAGTTGGTCGGCTCCTCGGTGTGCGGCGCCCGAAGCACCTGGAACACCTTGTCGAGGCCTTCTTGGCCGACCACGTCGCGGACGCCGACATACTCGGCGTTTTCAGCGGGTACTCGAACGGTCAGGTCGCCCTGCGCCACTTTCAAGACGAGATACTCTTTTTGCTCCCCTTTGATGGTTCGGGTTTCAATCGCCTCGATCAACGCAGCACCGTGGTGTGGATAGACAACGGTGTCTCCGACCGCAAAATTCATCTGTTTCGAGCCCCTTTCGTTCCTCCATACTAACACGCCGTGCCAACACCCGTGGAACAACGATGCAGGTCAGGGGCACCGCGAGTGAGTACAGGGGGTTGACAGACCATAAAAATCGTGCAAGGCGGCGCCCAATTCCGAAGCCGTTCATCGATATCCGCGGACGACCGGATGCGCACCATTCGTCTCAGGAATCCGGTGACTGCGCTGCTCCAACCGCATGCCTATGCCTTCATGGCCCTCAGCTTTCGCCGGCCTGATCGACCTACTACTGTGCATAGTCGAACCACAGGGCGTTCGTGGGCCGAGCAGGAGGCTTTGAGTGAACCGCTTCGACAACCGCGTCTCGAGATCGCGTCGCTCGGCAAAGATCGCCGCGCTCGGATCAGGCGCCGTGATCGGCGCCCTGATGATGTCCGGATGCGGGGCCGGCCAGATCGCGCAGACGGCCATGCAGCAATCTGCCGTCAACGGCAACCAGGCCACCGTCAAGAACGTCGCCCTGCGCAATGTGCACATCCAGGCCGCGCAGACCGGTGACTTCCTGCGGCCGGGCGCGACGGTCGACCTCGTGCTCGTCGCCGTCAACCAGTCACCGGACTTCAACGACAAACTGCTCGGTGTCACCACCGACATCGGCAAGGTGACCGTCACCGGCGACCCCACCCTGCCCGCCAGCGGCGTGCTGTTCTTCGGCGACCAGAACGGACAGACCAAGAGGTCCGACAAGGCCGTCGAGTCCGGCGACACGGTCAAGGCGACCATCGCGTTGAGCAAGCCGATCACCAACGGCCCGAACTACAACGTGACCTTCGACTTCGAGAAGGCCGGCAGCGTCAGCCTGGCGGTGCCGATCGCGGCGCCGGAAGGCTCGCGCCGCTAGCTTCACCTGTTCTGTCGCACCCGCCGGATACCGTCAGCGGGTGGCCAAGGCACGATCCCAATACCGCTGCTCGGAATGCCGCCACGTCACGGCCAAGTGGGTCGGTCGCTGTCTCGAATGTGGTACCTGGGGCTCGGTCGACGAGGTCACGGTGCTCAGCGCCGTTCGCGGCAGCAACCGTCCCGTGGTCAGCCCGTCGTCGGCCGCCGTCCCGATCAGTTCGGTCGAACCCGACGGAACCCGCCACTGCCCCACCGGTATCGACGAACTCGACCGGGTGCTGGGCGGCGGCGTCGTCCCGGGTTCGGTCACGCTGCTCGCCGGCGACCCGGGAGTGGGCAAGTCGACGCTGTTGCTCAAGGTCGCCCACCAGTGGGCGGCAGCCGGACGGCGCGCTCTCTACGTGTCGGGCGAGGAGTCCAGGGGCCAGATCCGGATGCGGGCCGACCGAACCGGCTGCAGCCACGACGAGCTCTATCTGGCCGCCGACTCGGACCTGCATGCGGTACTCGGGCACATCGACGCCGTGCAGCCGACGCTGGTGGTGGTCGACTCCGTGCAGACGATGGCCAGCTCCGACACCGACGGCGTCGCCGGCGGCGTCACGCAGGTGCGGGCGGTGACCAGTGCCTTGACCGCGGCGGCGAAAACCACCGGGGTGCCGCTGATTCTGATCGGTCACGTCACCAAGGACGGCGCCATCGCCGGTCCCCGCTCGCTGGAGCATCTCGTCGACGTGGTGCTGCACTTCGAAGGCGACCGCAACTCACTGCTGCGCATGGTGCGCGGCGTGAAGAACCGCTACGGCGCCGCCGAAGAGGTCGGCTGCTTTCTGTTGCAGGACAACGGGATCGAAGGCGTGGCCGACCCGTCGGGGCTATTTCTGGACCAGCGGCCCGAACCCGTCGCAGGCACCGCGATCACAGTTGCCCTTGACGGCAAGCGCCCGCTGGTCGGCGAGATCCAGGCGCTGCTGGCCACCCCGTCGGGCGGTGCACCCCGCCGCGCCGTCAGTGGCATCGACCATGCGCGAGCGGCGATGATCGCCGCTGTCCTGGAAAAGCACGCCCGACTCAGGATCGCGGTCAACGACGTCTACCTGTCGACCGTCGGAGGTATGCGGCTGACCGACCCGTCGTCCGATCTTGCCGTCGCCGTCGCGCTGGCCTCGGCGTATGCCAACCTGCCGCTGCCGGCTACCGCGGTGATGATCGGCGAGGTCGGCCTGGCCGGCGATCTCCGGCGGGTGAGCGGCATGGAACGCCGGCTGGCCGAAGCCGCCCGGCAGGGGTTCACCACGGCCCTGATCCCGTCGGGCACCATCTCCGTGCCGCCGGGCCTGAAAACGTTGCAGGCGGCCAACATCGGCGCAGCGCTGGAGCACGTTCTCAACATCACCGAGCGCCGCGACCCACCACATCGAGTGGATCCGGCGCCCACAGAGCACAATGAGTGGTGATGACGGTCGGCAGTTCAACAACCAATGGCTCGGCGCAGCAGCACCGCACCACCCTGCGTGAGGCGGTTGCGCGGCTGGCGCCGGGCACCGCGCTGCGCGACGGCCTGGAGCGCATTCTGCGCGGCCGGACCGGTGCCTTGATAGTCCTCGGCTACGACGACAGTGTCGAAGCGATCTGCGACGGCGGCTTCTCTCTCGACGTGCGCTACGCGCCCACCCGGCTGCGGGAGCTGTGCAAGATGGACGGAGCGGTGGTGTTGTCCACCGACGGCAGCAAGATTCTGCGAGCCAACGTCCAGCTGGTGCCCGACCCGTCGATCCCCACCGACGAATCCGGTACCCGGCACCGATCCGCCGAGCGCGCCGCCAGCCAGACGGGCTACCCGGTGATCTCGGTCAGCCATTCGATGAGCATCGTGACCGTCTACCTCAGCGGCGAACGCCACGTGCTGGCGGACTCGTCGACCATTCTGTCGCGGGCCAACCAGGCCATCGCCACCCTCGAGCGATACAAGGCGCGCCTCGACGAGGTCAGCCGCCAGCTGTCGCGGGCCGAGATCGAGGACTTCGTGACACTGCGTGACGTGATGACCGTCGTGCAGCGGCTCGAGTTGGTCCGTCGGATCGGCGTGGAACTGGACAACGAGGTGGTCGAGCTGGGCACCGACGGCCGCCAGTTACGACTGCAGCTCGAAGAGTTGCTCGGCGGCAACGACGCCTCACGCGAGTTGATCGTGCGGGACTACCACGCCAACCCCGAGCCACTGTCCAAGGCCGAGGTGGCCGCCACGCTCGACGAGCTGGATGCCATGTCCGATGCCGAGCTACTCGACTTCACCACGATGGCAAGGGTTTTCGGCTATCCCTCGACCGCGGAGGCGCAGGATTCGGCGGTCAGCTCGCGCGGCTACCGGGCGATGTCGGAGATCCCCCGTCTACAGTTCGCCCACGCCGACCGCCTGGTCCGCGAATTCGGGTCGCTGCAGAGCCTGCTGGCCGCCAGTGCGGGCGACCTGGAATCGGTCGAGGGGATCGGCGAGATCTGGGCACGTCATGTTCGAGAAGGCTTGTCGCAGTTGGCCGAATCGACGATCGCCGACCACCTCAGTTAGTGCGGCCGACTCGGCTCAGCCGCCGGGTGCCGGCGCCGGCCCGGGCAGCGGGCCCGGAGCGGGTCCGGGTGCAGGCGCCGGAGGCGGTGCCTGGCCGGGAGCCAGCGGCGGCGCCAGGATGAACGGAACAGCAAGGGAACGAAGGTTTCCCAGCTGCACCACGAGATTGTAGGTGCCGGGTCCGATCGCAGGACGCGGCAGCGGGCAGTGCGGAGCCGACCCCATCCCGGTCCAGGTGACGGCGGTGGTGACCTGCTCGCCCGGCGCGAAGGTCTTGACCAGTGTCTCGTTTGACGGCGCGCAGTCGAGATTCGACCACAACCGTTTGTTGTCCAGCGAGTAGACGTAGGCGGCCAGGACCGCAGCCCCGACGTCGCGTTTGCAGGCCACCAGTCCGATGTTGGTCACGACCATGACGAACTTCGGCTGATCGCCGATGGCGTATTGCGGTGCGTTGGTCAGACCTTTGACGGCGAGCGTCGAGTCCGGGCAGTCGTCGCCGGCATTGAGCACCGGCGGCGGCTGGACCGCGGCGGTCGGCGTCTCGGCGGGCTGGTCGGTGTTCTCGCCGGCCGGCGGCTCCACCGGCGTCTTGCCTTCAGGGTTCGCGCCCTGCGCGTTCTGTGTCGGCTTCTTGGCGGCGTTCGAGTTGTTGGCGCCGGCGCTTCCGCTCAGCATGGCGACGATGATCGCGACTATGACGGCCACCACCACGACGGCGATCCCGATCGCCAATCCCCGGCGTCGCCAGTAGATCTCCGGCGGCAGCGGTCCTCGCGGTTCCAGATCCAGCACATTTACACGGTAAGGCCAGGTCACACCGACGGGGTCGATCCGGCTCGGCGTGTCGCCCACTTAGCTCGGCGAAAGCAGCGAGGTCCTCCGCGACCACGGCAGGGCGCTGACCACCTGCATCTCGCAAAAAGTAAGAAGTTCCCCTATCCGAGCTGAAGATCCGATATGACGCTTCTATGAATGGCTACCGGGTTCTGACGAAGTTCGCCGCTACCGGTTTGCTCGCCGGCGCCGCGGGTGCGCTGAGCTGTCACGCCGCCTGGGCCGACGACACCCTGCTCGGCCCGCTGGCCGGCAGCGAGACAGCAATCATCCTCGGCGGGACCACCGAGCCGACGCCGTCGACCGAGTTCGCGCAGGCCGTCGAGAATCTGTACCTGCACCCGCTGGGCTTCGACGGTGGCGCGTTGTCATCCACGGTCTGCGACATGACTGCGACCGACCCGTGCAGCGCGCCCCTGCAGGTGCTGACGACACCCGAGCTGATCCAGCAGGGCCCGAGCAGTCTGACCGCCGCGGACGACGTCGTTCTCGCCGTGCGCAACGAATTCGACGCCAACCCAGGCGCTTTCGACGCCGAGCACCCGCTGACGATTTTCGGCTACTCGCAGAGCGCGACCGCGGAATCGATCGCGATGGCCCGGCTCGAGGCCGACGGCATCCCCTCCGACGATCTGCATTTCGTGTTCATCGGTGACCCCTCCCTCGCCGAGACGGGCGTGTGGCCGAACCTGGTCGCCGACCTCGACGGGATCCTCGGGACCAATCTGACCAACACGATCCTCATCGACCTCGGCTTCGACGGCGTCCTCGGCAACGTGACACCGGACGACATCTATCCGACGACCATCTACACGCTGGCCGGCGACGGGGTCGCGGACTTCCAGAACGTGTGGGATGAAAACGGCATACTCGGGTCGCTCTACGGCCTGTTCGTCACCCACGTCGAGTACCTGGGTTTGACCCCGGCAGAAATCGATGCCGCAACCACGACGGTCGACAACTTGATCACCAACGTCGACATCCCCGACACCTTCAACGACGCCGCCGCGTGGCTCAGCGCGGTCTTCGAGCACGGCGCCGCGAACAGCGGGCTGCTGGAGAGCGTCTTCAACTCCCTCGAGCTGTACCTGACCAACTCGTTCTAGCGGCTCAGGCGTCGACCTTGTCGCCGACGTCGCCGATGATGTTGCGCACCACCACCCGCCCGTCGGCGAGGTGGTACGTCGCGCCGACGATCGCCAGGTCGCCGGCGGCAACCGCGGCCGCGATCGCTGACGAACGCTCGACCAGCTGGGTGCCGGTCTCCACCACGTGGCGCGCCTCGAACTCGTCGGGGCGGGTGAGGCCTTCGCGACGACCGAGCAGGATCGACGGCGTCACCCGCTCGACGAGGTCGCGCACGTAGCCGCCGGGCAAAGCGCCCTCGTCCAGCGCGGTCAACGTCGCCTTCACCGCACCGCAGCTGTCGTGGCCGAGGATCACGATCACCGACACGCCCAGCGCACCGACTGCGAATTCCAGCGATCCCAACACCGAGGAGTCGATGACGTGCCCGGCCGTCCGGACCACGAACATGTCCCCGAGCCCACGGTCGAAGATGAGCTCGGCAGCCACCCGGCTGTCGCCACAGCCGAACAACGCCGTGGTGGGCTTCTGCCCCTTGGCCAGGCTGGCCCGGTGCTCGATGCTCTGGCTCGGGTGTTCGGGCTGGCCCGCGACGAAGCGCTCGTTACCCTCTTTGAGTGCTTTCCACGCGGTTATCGGATCGGTATTCGGCATGTCGCTCATTGTGCCGTAGTCGGCTATGACGCTCGCTGTAACGCATAGTGAACTCTTGGACTGGTACGCCCGGTCGCGCCGCGACCTGCCGTGGCGCGATCCCGCTGTGACGCCGTGGCAGATCTTGGTCAGCGAGTTCATGCTTCAGCAAACCCCGGTGTCGCGGGTGGAGCCGATCTGGCGGGAGTGGATCGCCCGCTGGCCGACACCCTCGGCTACGGCCGCGGCCGGCACCGGCGACATCGTGCGGGCGTGGGGCAAGCTCGGCTATCCGCGCCGGGCCAAGCGCCTGCACGAATGTGCGATCGTCATCGCGCGCGATCACGGCGACCGCGTCCCCGATGACGTCGAGCTGTTACTGACGCTGCCCGGGGTCGGCGCCTATACCGCCCGCGCGGTGGCGTGCTTCGCCTACCAGCAGGCGGTGCCGGTGGTCGACACCAACGTGCGCAGAGTGGTGGCCCGTGTCGTGCACGGCAAGGCCGACGCGGGCGCGGCGTCCACGGTCCGCGACCATGCCGACGTGTCGGCGCTGCTGCCCACAGACTCCACCGCCCATACGTTTTCTGCGGCTCTGATGGAACTGGGCGCCACGGTGTGTACGGCGCGGACGCCGAAGTGTGGCATCTGCCCGCTCAGCGTCTGCCGGTGGCGGCAAGCCGGTTTCCCGCCGTCCGACGGCCCGGCCCGTAAACCGCAGGGCTACGCCGGAACCGATCGACAAGTTCGCGGTCGGCTGCTGGACGTGTTGCGCGGCAACGACTTGCCTGTCACCCGGGATCAACTCGACGTCGTCTGGCTACGCGACACGGTGCAGCGTGATCGGGCGCTGGAGTCGCTGCTTGCCGACGGCCTGGTGGCCAGGACCAGCGACGGGCGCTTCGCGCTGGCCGGCGAGGAAGGCTAACCGGCCGTCAGGAATGCCTCGACCGCCTGTCGATATGCCAGCGGCGCCTCGTCATGCACCAAATGGCCCGCCTCCGGAACGCGCAAATACGTTGTCCGATAACCATTTTCGCTCATCGTCCGCATCTGCCCGGCAGGGGCCACCGAGTTGCCGGCCTCGATGAGCAGGGTCGGTGAACGCACTGCCTGCCACTGCGTCCAATAGTCGCGAGTGCCCCACTCGGCGGCGATCTCGATCCATCGAGACGTGTGACCGTGCAGCCGCCACCCGTCGTCGGTTCGGTCGAAGGCTTCCAGAAAATACCTGCCCGCGATGTCGCCGAATGCCGCGATCACCTGGTCCGGGGAATCGAAGTCGACCGGCAGACTGTGCAGCCACGGCTCCCACGGGCCGGTGGTGCGGCCGCGGAAGTCCGGTGCCATGTCCTCGACCACCAGCGCCGAGACCAACTCCGGGCGCTCGGCGGCCAGACACCACGAGTGCAGGCCACCCATCGAATGGCCGACCAGCCGGACCGCAGTGCCCAGCTCGGCCACGGCGTCACCCAGGTCGGACACGAAGCGTTCGGTGCTGATCGGGGACGGATCCTCGACGTCACGACCGCGATGCCACGGGGCGTCGTAGGTGTAGACCGCCCCCAGCCGGCTGAGCCAGGGCAGCTGCCGCGACCAGGTGCTACCGCGGCCCATCAGTCCGTGCACCAGGACCAGCGGTTCACCCCGTCCACCGCGATGGGTGAGCAGATCAGCGGCCATCCAGCTATCTTCGCGCGCTTTGGGTGGGCAATGGTGAGCGCGGTAGCCTTGCGCAATGCCAGTGGTGAAGATCAACGCAATCGAGGTGCCGGCGGACGCCGGCCCCGAGTTGGAGAAGCGGTTCGCCCACCGCGCGCACGCCGTCGACAACTCGCCCGGGTTCCTCGGCTTCCAGCTGTTGCGACCCGTCAAGGGTGAAGACCGCTACTTCGTGGTGACTCAGTGGGAGTCCGAGGAGGCGTTCCAGGCCTGGGCGACCGGTCCCGCCGCCGAGGCACACGCCGGCCAACGGCAGAACCCGGTGGCGACCGGCGCGTCGCTGCTGGAATTCGAGGTTGTGTTAGACGTTGCCGGATCCGGCAAGTAAGCCGCACCGGCGCCCGCTTCGAAGCCGGGCCGCCGCGGTAGCGGCTACCACCACGCTGCTCGTCGCGCTGACTCCGGCATGCACCCCCCCTCCGCCACCGGCGGCACACGCCGCCGAGTCCAATCGGGGTATCGATGTCCGGACTCCGGCCGGTCTGCGGGCGCGGCAGACCCTGGACATGCTGAACTCGGATTGGCCGATCGGCCCGGTCGGGGTGGGCACACTGGCGACGCCCAAAATGGTCAAGCAGGTCCAGACGGTGATGGAGAACCTGTGGTGGGATCGGCCTTTCACGCTGCGCGCAGTCGATATCAAAGCGGGCGCCGCCACCCTCAAGCTGACTACTTCTTACGGCGCGCAGCAAGAGATTTGGGTTCACACCGACGAGAACACCATGGTCGACGGATTCGACCTCACCACACTGCCCCCGAAGATCTCCCAATTGAGCGACGTCGACGCGTTGCTGGCCAAGACCGAAGCCCGTTATTCATGGCAGGCCACCAAAATCAACGCCGGCCAATGTGATCGAATTGCCGGCGCCAACACCGACCAGTCAATGCCGCTGGCATCCATCTTCAAGTTGTACGTGCTTTACGCCGTAGCCCAATCGATCACGGCCGGAACGGTGTCCTGGGACGACCAGCTGCTCGTGACCGAAAAAGGCAGAGCCGTCGGATCCAGTATGGATCTTGCTGTCGGAGAACAGATCTCGGTTCGGACAGCTGCGGAGAAGATGATCGCCACCAGCGACAACATGGCGACCGACATGCTGATCGGAAGAGTCGGCCGGCAGGCTGTCGACGACGCGCTGGCCAAGGCGGGCCACCACGATCCGGCCTCGATGACCCCGTTCCCGACCATGTACGAACTGTTTTCGATCGCGTGGGGCCGACCGGACGTGCGCGCCCAGTGGAAACAGGGCACCCCGCAAGACCGTGCCGAGATGCTCCAACGCGCTGATTCCGCTGTCTACGAACCAGATCCGAACCGAGCCCATGTCCCGGGTTCCGCGTTCGGCGCGGAATGGTACGGCAGCGCCGAAGACATCTGCCGGGTGCACGTCGCGCTGCAGGCCGCCGCCGTCGGTGCCGCCGCACCCGTCAAGAAGATTCTGGATGCCGCGACGGGGGTTAACCTCGACCGTAACCAGTGGCCATATGTCGCCTCGAAAGCCGGTGGTCTACCGGGTGATCTGACGTTCAGCTGGTATGTCGTCGACATCGGCGGACAGCCGTGGGTGGTCAGTTTCCAACTGAACTGGCCGCGCGACCACGGGTCGAGTCTCACCGGCTGGATGCTGCAGGTAGCCAAACAAGTCTTCGCCTTGCTGCCTACCCAACACCGCTAGTGCCCGGCCTCGTGCGTCGCCTGCTGGCGACCTGGAGTCGCCGCGACTTCGTCGAGATCGGCGTCTTGCTCGGTGTCATCGCGTTGATGCATCTGATCGGATTCGCGGTACTGGTTTTCGTCATCGCGCCGCACCATTATCGTTCTGGTGCACAGGTATTCGGTGTCGGGCTGGGGGTAACCGCCTACCTCTTCGGACTGCGGCACGCGTTCGATGCCGACCATATCGCGGCCATCGACAACACCACGCGCAAGCTCATGGCGGACGGCAAACGGCCCAAGGCGGTCGGATTCTGGTTCGCCATGGGCCATTCGACCCTGGTGCTCGTGATGGCCGTGCTGATCATGCTCGGTGCGCGGGCGGTGGGCACACTGGCGGACGACAAGTCACCCACCCGTCATGCGCTGGGCTTCGCCGGAACCCTGGCCTCGGGCTTGTTCCTGTATCTGATCGCCATCATCAACGTGATCGCGATGGTCGGGATCTATCGCGCGTTCGTCAAACTCCGCGACGGCTCATACTCGGTCAGCGAAATCGAGGCGGCGCTTGATGATCGGGGATTCTTCGCCCGGCTGTTGCGCCCGGTGATGAACCGCATCACCAGGCCGATTCAGCTGTTTCCAGTGGGCGCATTGTTCGGCCTGGGATTCGACACCGCTACCGAGGTGGCGTTACTGGCGCTGGCGGGCAGCGGCGCAGCGGCCGGCCTGCCCTGGTACGCAATCCTGGTGGTGCCCTTGCTGTTTGCAGCCGGCATGACACTGATGGACACCCTCGACGGGCTGCTGATGACCGCGGCTTACGACTGGGCGTTCATGCAGCCGGTGCGCAAGATCTATTACAACCTGGCGGTTACCGGTCTTTCCATCGCGGTGGCGCTGCTGATCGGGTCGATCGAACTGGTGTCGATACTGCACGACGACCTCGACTGGGTCGACCCGGTCACCAGTTGGGTCAGCGGGATCGACCTGAACAACGCGGGTTTGGCGATCGTGGCCATGTTCGCAGTCACCTGGCTCGGCGCGATCGCTTACTGGAAACTGGCCGACGTCGAGGCCCGCTACCGGCCTGCCGAGTCCGTCGAATAACCGAAAAGCCGGCCAACGCTGTGCGCTGGCCGGCTTTTCGGTTCGGGTTAAGGCGTGGTCGTCCCCGGGCTACCGGCGGCATGCGCGCCGGTGCTCGCGAGATCGGGCTCGACCGGCTTGCGGGCGCCGTGGAACGTGAACACCGCGTCCTCGCCGTTGCCCTCGCCGTCCCAGTTGTCCACGTCGACCGTGACCAGCTGGCCCGGACCGACCTCGTCGAACAGGATCTTCTCGGACAGCTGGTCCTCGATCTCCCGCTGGATGGTCCGGCGCAGCGGCCGGGCACCCAACACCGGGTCGAAGCCACGCTTGGCCAATAGCGACTTGGCCTTGTCGCTGAGCTCCATCGCCATGTCCTTGGCCTTCAGCTGCTTGCCGACCCGGCCGATCATCAGGTCGACCATCTCGATGATCTCTTCCTTGGTGAGCTGGTGGAAGACGATGATGTCATCGATACGGTTCAGGAACTCCGGGCGGAAGTGTTTCTTCAGCTCGTCGTTGACCTTCTGCTTCATCCGCTCGTAGTTGTTCTCGCCACCACCCTGGGTGAAGCCCAGCCCGACAGCCTTGCTGATGTCGGAGGTACCGAGGTTCGAGGTGAAGATCAGCACCGTGTTCTTGAAGTCGACCGTGCGGCCCTGGCCGTCGGTGAGACGACCGTCCTCGAGGACCTGCAACAAGCTGTTGTAGATCTCCTGGTGGGCTTTCTCGATCTCGTCGAACAGCACCACCGAGAACGGCTTGCGCCGCACCTTTTCGGTGAGCTGGCCGCCCTCTTCGTAACCGACGTATCCCGGTGGGGCACCGAACAACCGCGACGCGGTGAAGCGGTCGTGGAACTCACCCATGTCGATCTGGATGAGCGCGTCGTCGTCGCCGAACAGGAAGTTGGCCAGCGCCTTGGACAGCTCGGTCTTACCCACACCGGACGGGCCGGCGAAGATGAACGAGCCGGACGGGCGCTTCGGGTCCTTCAACCCGGCGCGGGTACGACGGATCGCCTTGGAGACGGCCCTGACCGCATCCTCCTGGCCGATGATCCGCTTGTGCAGCTCGTCTTCCATCCGCAGCAACCGGGTGGTCTCGGCCTCGGTGAGCTTGAACACCGGAATACCGGTCCAGTTACCGAGGACCTCGGCGATCTGCTCCTCATCGACCTCAGCCACGACATCGAGATCACCTGAGCGCCATTGCTTTTCACGCTCGGCTCGCTGGGCCACCAGTTGCTTCTCGCGATCACGCAGACTGGCCGCCTTCTCGAAGTCCTGCGCGTCGATCGCGGACTCCTTCTCGCGACGGGCGTCGGCGATCTTCTCGTCGAACTCGCGCAGGTCTGGCGGAGCGGTCATGCGGCGGATGCGCATCCGCGCGCCGGCCTCGTCGATCAGGTCGATTGCCTTGTCCGGCAAGAACCTGTCGTTGATGTAGCGGTCGGCCAGCGTTGCGGCCGCCGTCACGGCACCGTCGGTGATCGACACCCGGTGGTGCGCCTCGTAACGGTCCCGCAGGCCCTTGAGGATCTCGATGGTGTGCTCCACCGTCGGCTCACCGACCTGCACCGGCTGGAACCGTCGCTCGAGTGCGGCGTCCTTCTCGATGTACTTGCGGTACTCGTCGAGGGTGGTGGCTCCGATGGTCTGGAGCTCGCCACGAGCCAGCTTCGGCTTCAGGATCGAGGCCGCGTCGATGGCGCCTTCGGCGGCTCCGGCACCGACCAGCGTGTGGAGCTCGTCGATGAACAGGATGATGTCGCCGCGAGTGTTGATCTCCTTGAGCACCTTCTTCAGGCGCTCTTCGAAGTCACCGCGGTAACGGCTGCCGGCCACCAGCGAACCCAGGTCCAAGGTGTAGAGCTGCTTGTCTTTCAGCGTCTCGGGGACCTCGCCATGCACGATCGCCTGCGCCAAGCCCTCCACGACGGCGGTCTTGCCGACGCCGGGCTCACCGATCAGCACCGGGTTGTTCTTGGTGCGGCGCGACAGCACCTGCATGACCCGCTCGATTTCCTTCTCGCGGCCGATGACCGGGTCGAGCTTGCCTTCCATGGCCGCCGCGGTCAGGTTGCGACCGAACTGGTCGAGCACCAGCGAGGTGGACGGCGAACCGGACTCGCCACCGCGGCCACCGGTGCCCGCCTCCGCGGTCTCCTTGCCCTGGTAGCCGCTCAGCAGCTGAATGACCTGCTGGCGCACCCGGGTCAGCTCGGCGCCCAATTTCACCAGAACCTGGGCGGCGACGCCTTCGCCTTCACGGATCAGTCCGAGCAGAATGTGCTCGGTGCCGATGTAGTTGTGTCCGAGCTGCAGCGCTTCGCGCAAGCTCAGCTCCAGGACTTTCTTCGCGCGCGGGGTGAAGGGGATGTGCCCGGACGGGGCCTGCTGGCCCTGGCCGATGATCTCCTCGACCTGGCTGCGGACACCTTCCAGCGAGATGCCCAACGACTCCAGCGACTTGGCCGCTACGCCCTCGCCCTCGTGTATGAGACCCAGCAGGATGTGCTCGGTGCCGATGTAGTTGTGGTTGAGCATCCGGGCCTCTTCTTGCGCCAGGACGACAACCCTGCGGGCACGGTCAGTAAAACGTTCGAACATTGGGTTTACCTGCTCTCCCTCACCATCGGTACTTCGTCATTGCCGGCACAGGGGCCGGCACGGCGTACCTGTCTCCCACTGTAATGGTCGGTCGGCCGGGCTACCCACCTTGCCGTTCCAAACCCGCTACAGCTGCAACAAGACAACGCGGGAAAACAGTCAATCGTTTCCCGCGTTGCGTGATCGCTCAGTTCGCCGCTAGCGAAAGGGGTCCGGCGGATCAGGTCGCGGCGTGGAAGGCGTCGATGACGTCGGCCGGAATCCGACCGCGCGTCGACACGTTGTGGCCATTACGGCGCGCCCAGTCCCGGATTGCGGCGCTCTGTTCACGATCAATGGCGCCACGGCCGCGGCCGGAACTCGAACGCCCGCGCCGACGACCGCCGACCCGTCGAGACGCTTCCACCCATGACTTCAGGTCGTTACGGAGTTTCGTCGCATTCTTAGCTGAAAGGTCAATCTCATAGGTCACACCATCAAGACCGAATTCGACGGTTTCATCGGCGGCACCTTCACCGTCGAAATCGTCGACAAGAGTGACGGTCACTTTCTTTGCCATCGGCTGAGCCTCATGCTTTCTTCTTAGACACTTGCCATACAAGACACGTGCTCGGACCGCCCCCGCCGAATAATCTGCCATACCCCGACGGGTAATTCAATACAGCGCCAGTAGAGGTCAGCTGCTATGCGGCCGCACAATAGGAAATAAGACAGTCTCCCTTATTGACAGGCCGGTCAAAGCCATCAGCAGGCGATCGATGCCCATTCCGGTTCCGGTGCACGGCGGCATAGCGTGTTCCAGCGCAGCCAGGAAATCCTCGTCGAGGAGCATCGCCTCGTCATCGCCGGCCGCCGCCGCCCGGGCTTGCTCAGCGAACCTTTCCCGCTGGACCACCGGGTCGATCAATTCCGAATATCCAGTTGCCAGCTCGAACCCGCGGATGTACAGGTCCCACTTCTCGGTCACTCCGGCAATGCTGCGATGCTGGCGCGTCAATGGGGTTGTCTCGACTGGGAAGTCCTTGACGAAGGTGGGCGCGGTCAACGTTGCGCCGACGGTGTGCTCCCAGAGTTCCTCGATCAACTTGCCGTGACCGTAGCCGCGGTCGGTCGGCACCTCGACGCCGAGTGACGCCGCGATAGCGAGCAGGTCAGCAACTTTGGTGTTTGGTGTGATCTCGTCGCCAAGCGCCTCAGATAGTGACGGATACATTTGAATCGACGCCCATTCTCCGTCGATGTCATAGACGCTGCCGTCGGGTAGCGAGAGTTGTCGACTACCGATCGCCTCGTCAGCCACCTGTTGAATAAGCTCGCGGGTTACAACGGCAGAATCGTCATACGTTCCATACGCTTGATACGTCTCCAACATCGAAAATTCCGGCGAATGCGTGGAATCGGCACCTTCGTTTCGGAACACTCGATTTACTTCGAAGACCCTGTCGAAACCACCCACTACGCAGCGCTTCAGGAACAGTTCCGGCGCGATCCGAAGGTAGAGATCGATGTCGAGCGCATTGGAGTGCGTCACGAAGGGCCGCGCGGCGGCGCCACCGGCCAAAGTCTGCAAGATCGGCGTCTCGACTTCTAAAAAGCCGCGTTGCTCCAGGGCATTACGCAATGCGCGCATCACGGCAATTCGCTGACGGGCAACCGTGCGCGCCTCGGGCCGAACGATCAGGTCGACATAGCGCTGTCGTACCCGGGATTCCTCGCTCATCTCTTTATGCGCCACCGGCAGCGGCCGCAGGGCCTTGGAGGCCATCTGCCAACTGTCTCCGAGCACCGAAAGCTCACCGCGCCGCGAGCTGATCACCTCGCCGTGGACGAAGACGATGTCCCCGATATCGACGTCGGCCTTCCATTCGTCGAGCGCTTTCTGCCCAACCCCGGCCAAACTGAGCATGACTTGCAATTGCGTGCCGTCGCCGTCCTGGAGACTGGCGAAACAGAGCTTGCCGGAGTTGCGGGCGAACACCACCCGGCCGGCCACCCCGACAATGTCACCGGTTGTGGAATCAGCCGGCAGCTCGGGGTAGGTGGCACGGATCTGCGCGAGGGTGTGGGTGCGGGGAACTTCGACGGGGTAGGGATCGCGACCCTCGGCCGTCAGGCGCTCCCGCTTGTCCCGGCGTATCCGAAACTGCTCGGGGAGGTCACGAGAATCCTGGTCGCCGGCGCTCACGACCTGCCAGCTTAAAGGAGTCGGCGCCGTGAAACGGAATCAGTGGTTGTGATCCTGGTCGGCCCGGCGACCCTGGCTTCCGTTTCGCGCGAAGCAGCCTCAGCGTGCGGTCTTGAGTCGTCCGCGCTGGCTGTCGCGGTTGCGCTCGAACACCAGGCGCAGCCCGTGCAGGGTCAGGTGCTGGTCGTAATGGTCCACGGAGCTCAGCTCGGCGAGGAGCAGCGGAGCGGTGTGACCGGTCGCCACCACGGCCACGTTGTCGCCGGCGAAGCCGTCGACGTCGGCCCGGATCCGGCCGACCAGGCCGTCGACCAGACCGGCGAAACCGAAGACCGCGCCGGCTTGCATGCATTCGACGGTGTTCTTGCCGACCACCGAACGGGGCCGGGTCAGCTCGACCCGCCGCAGGGCGGCCGAGCGGGCCGCGGCGGCGTCCGAGGAGACCTGGATGCCCGGCGCGATTGCTCCGCCGAGGAATTCACCTTTGGCCGACACCACGTCGACGCAGATCGAGGAACCGAAGTCGATGACGATCGCGGCGGTGTTGTACTTCTGAAAAGCCGCCAGGCAGTTGACAATCCGGTCGGCACCGACTTCCTTCGGGTTGTCGACCAGAAGCGGGATGCCGGTGCGGACACCGGGCTCGATCAACACGTGCGGCACCGTCGGCCAGTACTGTTCGAGCATCACCCGAACTTCGTGCAGCACCGAGGGAACTGTGGACAGCGCCGTGGCCCCGGTGAGCAGCTCGGAGTCGTCGCCGATGAGCCCGTCGATGGTGAGCGCCAGCTCGTCGGCGGTGATCTCGGACTCGGTCCGGATCCGCCACTGCTGCTCGACTTTCGCGTGATCCTTGGCGCCCGACAACAGTCCGACCACGGTGTGGGTGTTGCGGACGTCGATGGCCAGCAGCACGGCTAGCGGGCCTTCATCGCGGTGAGACCAGCTCGCCCGCGTCGGCCGGCACGAAGGCGGGGTCGCTGCCCAGGTCGATGGCCTTGTTGTCGGCGTCGACGAAGACGATCCTGGGCTGGTAGCTACGTGCCTCGGCGTCTTCCATCTGGGCGTAGGCGATCAGGATCACCAAATCACCGGGATGCACGAGATGTGCAGCCGCGCCGTTGATTCCGATCACACCGCTGCCGCGTTTGCCGGTGATCGCGTACGTGACGAGCCGGGCACCGTTGTCGATGTCGACGATGGTCACCTGCTCACCTTCGAGCAGGTCTGCCGCGTCCATCAGATCGGCGTCGATAGTCACCGAACCCACGTAGTGCAGGTCGGCCTGCGTGACTGTCGCACGGTGGATCTTTGACTTGAGCATTGTCCGTATCATCAGTTCCTCCAATGTGATTCGAGAGGCTCGGCTGGTGCGGCGGGCATCAACCCGTCGGCGCCGACGGTGGTTCCGATCTCAATTGCGACGTTGTCCAGCAATCTGGTCCTGCCCAGTCGCGCGGCGACCAGCAGTCGGCCGGCTCCGGTGACGGGGGCCGGTCCAAGGCCGCCGTCACGCACCTCGAGGTAGTCCACCTCGATCGAAGGGACCTCCGCGAGCACCGAATTGGCGGCGTCCAGCGCGGCCTGCGCGCCTCCCGGCGCGGCGTGTGATCCGGCCAGCAGCGCGGCCGACAGGATGCCGGCCAGGTCGCGCTCGGAGGCGCTGAGATAGCGGTTGCGTGATGACATCGCCAGACCGTCGGTTTCACGCACGATCGGCACGCCGACAACCTGGACGTCGATGTCGAGGTCGGAGACCATCTGGTGAACCAAGACCAGCTGCTGATAGTCCTTCTCGCCGAAGAAGATTCGGTCGGGGGCAACGATCTGCAGCAGTTTGCAGACCACCGTCAGCATGCCCGCGAAATGCGTGGGCCGCACAGCACCCTCGAGTTCCGAGCCGAGCGGTCCGGGGTACACCGTGGTCCGCGGTCCACCCGGATACATTCCCGAAGCGCTTGGAGTGAAGGCTATTTCAACTCCTTCACCGCGCAGCAGGGCGAGGTCAGACTCGAGGATCCGCGGGTAGGCGTCGAGATCCTCGTCGGCGCCGAACTGCAACGGGTTCACGAAGATCGAGACCACGACCACCGATCCGGGCACGCGCTTGGCGGCCCGCACCAGCGCCAGGTGCCCGTCGTGCAGTGCACCCATGGTCGGCACCAGCATCACCCGTCGACCGGTGTGACGTAACGCCCGGCTGATCTGCCTGACGTCACCGGGCTCCACATACAGGTTGAGTTCGCCGGCGTTGAATTTCGGCGGCCGTCTGTTGCTCATCGCGCAAGCACCTCGAGCACGTCTTCGGGTGCGTGCACCTTCTCGGCCGTGCGCATCGCGTTCGCCCGGTAGGCCTGCGCCAGTTGCGGGTCGACCAGCTGCAGCGCACGCAGGTGACCGGCGACGACGCCGGCGTCGCCGCGCGCGATCGGGCCGGTCAGGGCCGCCTGTCCGCGATGCAGCGTGTTCTCCAGCGCCGCGCGGGCCAGCGGTCCCAGGATGCGCTCGGCGATGCCGCCGGGCTGATCGTCGACAAGCTGCTGCCCGAGTAGCTCGGTGCCGGAGACCGCGGCCCGCAGCGCATCGAGGGCATCGGTGACCACGGTGACGATGTGGTTGCCGGCGTGGGCCAGGGCCGCGTGATACAGCGTGCGCGCGTGCTCGGGAACCCGAAACGGTTCACCGCCGATCTCGAGCACCAGCGACTGCGCGATCGCGTAACCGACTTCGTCGGCCGCGGTGATGCCGAAGCAGGTGTCGGGCAGGCGTGAGATGTCCTCGTCGGACCCGGTGAACGTCATCGCCGGATGAATGGCCAGTGGAATGCAGTCTCGAGAGCTCAGCGGGGCCAGCACGTCGATGCCGTTGACACCCGAGGTGTGCACCACGATGGTGCCCGGCCGCACCGCTTGGGTCGACGCCAAACCCGTTACCAGCCCGGACAATTCGGTGTCCGGCACGGCCAACAGCAGCAACTCGGCGCCGGCGGCGACATCGGGCACCGGGGCCACCGGAGTGTCCGCCAGCCAGCGCTCGGCGCGCTGCCGGGATGCGTGGGAAACGGCGCTGCAGGCAACAACCACATGGTCGACGCGTTCCAGCGCCACGCCCAGCGCGGTTCCCACCCGGCCGGCGGAGATGATCCCCACCTTGAGCCGAGCCGGCCGCAATCCGTCGAACTGCACCATCGCAGACGACCCTCACAAGTCCTTGGTTTCGTTCCAGTCCCGCGTAGCGGGTACCGGACGGTCGTAGGAGATGCTACCGCGACGCGTCAGCTGCACACTGTGGTGTTCGCCTCAGTCTTCGCGGCGTCGGCGCCGCCCGCCCTCCGACGGGCTGGTCTGCAACCGCGCCAGCAGGTCGGCCACCGACTGGCCGCCGGACGGTGGTTCACCGGACTCCGACAGCGGGTCCGCGCCGCGGTGCCGGGCGCTGGCCGCGGGCGGGGGCGACATCGCCGGGCCCCGGTCCGGGGCTGCCGCCGGTGGCGGTGGTGGTGGAGCCGGCGGAGGTGACATCACCGGAGGCGGAGACTCGGTGTCGGCGGACCCGGCGTCGGCCGGGCCGGTCGAGTGGCGAGACCTGGCTCGACGGCCCGACTCACTCCACTCGGCCTGCGGCTCGTCGGTCTGGTCCGGCGCCGATTCGACGGGTCCGCTGGAGTGGCGGCCACGCCGCTCGGCGGGCGTCTCCGCGGGTGGGTCACCGATGCCCGGGGCTCGATGCGACGGCTTGTCGCGGGACGGCCCGTTGTCGTAGGCCCACGATGCCGGCGCGGGCCCCTCGGGTTGACCGGAGTTCCAGTTGCTGCCGGGAGCTCCGGGGGGCAGCCACTGACCCTCTGGGCTGACCGGCTGCCAGGACGCCGGCTGCTCCGGCTGACGCGGCGCCTCACCGGGCGGCGGCCACGGGATCCGCGGCTGCTGCTGCGACGGCTCTCGTTGCTGCGGCTCCTGCTGCTGCTCCGGCTTCGTGGGCGTCGGGCTCGGGCTCGGGCTCGGGCTCGGGCTCGGGGCGAACTGTGCGGGTGTCGGTTCTGGCTGGGGCCGCACGTCCGGACGCGGGAGCGGCGCCGACGGCGGGTCAGCAGGCGGGGTGTCGTCGGCACGACGATGTGAGCGTTTCGGCGGCTGGGGCGGTTCGAATCGCTGGGGCCCGGTCGTAGGCGAGGATCCGGGTGCGACCCACCCGGCGGGCTGGGCCGGCGGTTGAGGCCAGCCGCGGCCCTCGGGTGGCCGCTGGTTGGGTCCGGCGGGCGCCGGGGGCGCCTGCGGCGGTTGCCAACCACCGGTCGGCACCGGCTCCTGGCGGGCGGGGGGTGTTTCGGGCTCGCTGGGACGCCAGTGCGAACCGCTCTCCGGCTCAGTCACTTCCGGGGCCCGGCTCGGACGCGGCGGCGCGTATGCCTCGTGTGGCTGCGGGGCGTAGGCCTGGTGGTAGCTGCCGGCTGCCGGCTGCCGCTGCGGCGGAGGCTGAGGCTGAGGCGGTGGCGGAACCAGTGGCTCCTCGTGCACATCGATGATGGTGTCGTCGGCCCGTCGGGCGGGTTCTTCGGCCCGCACCGAAGCGACCCGGTTGACGAGCTCTCGGGCGCTCTCGTTCTCGCGATCCCATTCGGAGTAGCCGCGCACGGCTCGGCGTTCGCCCTCCAGCGCGGGCCGATCGCTGAGCTCGGCGTCGAACAGGATCTCCAGGTTCGTACGCAGCGCCGCCAGCTCGGCGCGGAGCTCCGACACCTCGTCCGACGCCTGAGCCCGCAGTTCGGAAGCCAGCTCGCGGCGGAGCTGCGACTCCACGGTCAGCTCGTATTCGCGCCGCGCCGAGATCTCCCGGTCCAGCTGCAAGTCGTACACCAGCTTCAGGTCCCGCGCCCGGGCCTGATCCACATCGCTTTGCCGGCGGTAGATCACCGAGACGAACGCCGCCACGACGGCGGCCCACAGCGCGAGGATGACCGCGAGTTTGAGCAATTCGACTTTGCTGGTGAAGACCAGCGCCGAACTGGCGCCGATCGCAAGAACCAGCAACGCCGTCAGCAGCACCCAACCGGGTCTGCGGCCGCTGCGCCGCATGCGGACGCCGCGGGACAGATCGGTCATGGCCCGACTGTACCGGCCCTAGGTCACTGCGCGTGTCGCCGCGCTCCGGCGTTTCTCACCTGGACTAACCGCCGAATTCCCGTGGTCACCGGGGCCAGCTAACTTTCCACGCCCTCGCCGATGTCGCCGTTCTCACCGGGATCGCCGGGCGATCGGCAGCAGTATTGCAACCACAGCGCGGCGGCCACCAGGGCGAGCGCACTCAGCGTCGCCACCACCGTCCCGGCGCTGTCCTGAGCGGCCACCCGAAGCCACGACCGCCGAGGCAGAAGGTAGACCAGCACGCCGATCCACCATCCCGACGCCAATGCCCCCACCCAGGCCGACGCCTTGGCGATCACCACCGTGCGGGCGACCGACAGCGGGTGCAGCCAGCCTGAGGCGTCGCCGATCTCGCCGGCGGCGATCTTCGCTCGCACATGGCGTCCCCAGACCGCCTCGACGACACCGACCGCGAACAACGAAAAACCCGTCCACACCGTGATCGGCGGAAACCACCGGTACATGGCGACGACTACCAGGTATCCCGCCGCCGCCGTGCCGAGTGCCGCGGCCGCCAGCTCACGTTTCCGGGTGGGGCCCATCAGCTTTCGGGGCGCGGCTCGAGGGCGAGATCCGTGTGCCGCACACCGGCGCGGTCGGACGTGTCGAGCTCGGCGATCAACCGGGCGACCGAGCGGGTGCCGCCGGCCACCGTCAACACCGCGTCGGGGTCGACGGCCAGCCAGGGAATCAACACGAAGGCCCGCAGGTGGGCCAGCGGATGCGGCAGCGTCAGGCCGTTTTCCAGGGAGAACAGCTCGCTGTCGCCGTCCGGCGACGTCACGTGGCAGCAGACCAAGTCCACATCGAGTGTGCGTGGGCCCCACTTCTGGCCGCGCACGCGATCCGCGGCGAGTTCCATCTCCTGCGCGCGACGCAACCAGCCCTGCCCGTCGAGCGTCGGGTCGTCGGCGATGACGATCGCGTTGAGGAACGCGCCCTGCTCCACCCCGCCCCAGGCGGCCGTCTCGTATACCGGCGACACCGCCTGCACCGAGTCGCCGAGTCGGTCGAGCACCGACTGCAGCCGGGCCAGGCGGTCGCCGATGTTGGATCCGATCGACAGCACGACGCGTGTCATGGGCGCCAATCCTCCGCTCCGGATTCGCCGGTTTCCATGTCGTCGAGGGCGATCACGCCGGCACCACCTGCCCTCGGCCGCCCCGTCGAGACCGGCGGGCCACCACCGCGACATCGTCGAAGGTCAGCGGGATGGGAGCCTGCGGCTTGTGCACCGTCACCTCCACAGCGTGCACCCGATCGTCTTTCATCACGTCGTCGGCGATCTCGCCGGCGACCGTCTCGATCAAGTTACGGGCCGGGCCCGCGATGACGGCGGCGGCCCTTTCCGCCAGGACGCCGTAGTCGTAGGTGTCCGCCAAGTCGTCGCTGGTAGCGGCATCCGCCAGGTCGATCCACACGGTGATGTCGGCGACGAAGTCCTGCCCCTCGGCGCGCTCGTGGTCGAATACGCCGTGATTGCCGCGAACCTTCAGTCCCCGCAACACGATTCGATCAGCCATCGCTAATCACCGTTCCCTGCGTGCGTCCATGCCTCGACCACTTTGACAGCATCGACCGAAGCTCGCACGTCGTGTACCCGAACCCCCCAGGCGCCATGCAGTGCGGCCAGCGCAGACACCACCGCTGTCGCCGTCTCGCGACCGTCCGGCGGCCGCACCGCGCCTTGTGAATCCGCGAGCAAGCTACCCAGGAAGCGCTTGCGCGACGCCCCGACCAAGACCGGGAAGCCGTTGGCCACCAATTCGGGCAACGCATGCAACAGCGCCCAATTGTCCTGGGCCGACTTGGCGAAGCCCAATCCGGGATCGACGATCAGCTTGGCCGGGTTCACCCCCGCGGCAACCGCGGTGTCGACACCGGCCATCAACTCGTCACGCACTTCGGCGACAACGTCGCGGTACGGCGGCACCTGATGCGGAGACTCGGCCGACACCGAGCGCCAATGCATCAGCACCCACGGCGCATCCGCCTCGACCAGTACATCGGCCATAGCCGGGTCGGCACGACCACCGGAGACATCGTTGACCATCGCGGCGCCGTTCTCCAGCGCGGCCCGCGCCACACCCGCGTTCATGGTGTCGACGCTGACGGTGATTCCTTGCGCAGCAAGCTCTTTGATCACGGGGATGACACGGTCGGTCTCCACCCGCGGGTCGACCCGCACCGCACCGGGCCGGGTGGATTCGCCTCCGACGTCGACGATCGACGCCCCGTCGGCAGCCAGTGCCAAACCATGTTGCACCGCACGCTCGACATCGAGATACCGGCCGCCATCCGAGAACGAGTCATCGGTGACGTTCACCACCCCCATGATCTGAACGTGCGCCGTGCTCACTTGCGCAGGATCAGGTCGAGCGCCTCGGCTCGAAGTGCGTTGTCGGACTTGAACTGTCCACGCACCGCCGAGGTCGTGGTGACCGCGCCCGGCTTGCGAACGCCGCGCATCGACATGCACAGATGCTCGGCTTCCATCACGACGATGACTCCGCGCGGATCCAGCTTGCGCATCAGCGCATCTGCGATCTGAGCGGTGAGACGCTCCTGGATCTGCGGGCGTTTGGCGTACAGGTCGACCAGTCGGGCGATCTTGGACAGGCCCGTCACCCGGCCGTCGTGTCCGGGGATGTAACCGACGTGAGCGACGCCGTGGAACGCCACCAGATGGTGCTCACACGTGGAGTACAGCGGGATCTCCTTGACCAACACCAACTCGTCGTGCTGCTCGTCAAAGGTGGTGTCCAGCACGGTATCCGGATCGGTGTAGAGGCCGGCGAACATCTCCTGGTAACTGCGCGCGACCCGGGCCGGGGTGTCCAGCAGCCCGTGCCGGTCCGGGTCTTCACCGATGGCGATGAGCAATTCGCGGATGGCGGCCTCGGCGCGCGGCTGATCGAAAACCCGGCCGTTCAGAGTCGCAGTATGGGAATTGTGCTGCGCCATCGCAGACTCCGTTCGTGTCAACCGTGCGTCGAGGGGTTGGACGGTCCGGTCCCGCCGCCGGGTGGGTCGGCGGGCTGGCCCGTCTCCGGCGCGGGTGCACCGGGCGGCGGATACGGCGGATACGGCGGGTAGGGCTGACCCGCGGGCTGGTGTGGTGGCGCCGGCCAGTGCTGTGGCGGCTGATTCTGCGGGGGGTACCAGTAGCCCGGCTGCTGCGGAGGGGGCCATCCCGGCGCGTGCCAGCCGACCGGCGCACCGTAGTCGGGTTGCGTCGAAGGTTGCTGGCCGCCGTTGGAACTGCCGTGAGAACCGTTGTTGCCGTTGGCGGTTCGCTCCGCCTCGGCCCGCGCGGCATCCCGCGCCGCCGCTGCGATGGCCGCCTTGAAAGCCGGCTCGGTCTCCGGCTTCGGCCAGGGCTCGCCACGCTCGATCGCAAGCTCACCCGGCGTCTTGATCGGCGGCTTGTCCGACGGAATGCGACCACCGAAGTCGTCGAAAAGTGTTAGCCGGGGGCGCTTTTCCACGTTGGCGAAGATCGCTTCCAACTCGGCGCGGTGCAGTGTCTCCTTCTCCAGGAGCTCACCGGCCAGAGTGTCGAGCACATCGCGGTATTCGGTCAGGATCTCCCAGGCCTCGGTGTGCGCGGTCTCGATGAGTTTGCGTACTTCCTCGTCGATTTCACGGGCCACCTCGTGCGAGTAGTCCGCCTGCGTGCCCATCGTGCGGCCCAGGAACGGATCGCCGCCTTCGGTTCCGTACTTGACCGCACCCAGCTTGGAGCTCATACCGAGGTCGGTGACCATGGCGCGGGCGACTTTGGTGGCCTTCTCGATGTCGGACACCGCGCCGGTGGTCGGCTCGTGGAAGACCAATTCCTCGGCCGCCCGACCGCCCAGTGCCATCACCAGTTTGGCGACCAGCTCCGAGCGGGTCTGCAGGCCCTTGTCGTCCTCCGGCACCGCCAGAGCGTGACCGCCAGTGTTGCCGCGGGCCAGGATCGTCACCTTGTAGACGGTGTCGATGCCCGGCATCGCCCAGCCGGCCAGCGTGTGCCCGGCCTCGTGGTAGGCCGTCATCTTCTTTTCCTGCTCGCTGATGATCCGGCCCTTGCGCCGCGGGCCGCCGACCACCCGGTCGACCGCCTCTTCCAGGGCGGCTCCGGTGATGACGGTGCCATTCTCGCGGGCGGTCAGCAGCGCCGCCTCGTTGATGACGTTCTCCAGGTCAGCGCCCGTCATCCCGACGGTCCGCTTCGCCAGGCCGTCGAATTCGACGTCGGGGCCGAACGGCTTGCCCTGGGAGTGCACCCGCAGCACCGCGCGCCGGCCGGCCAGGTCAGGGCTGGACACCGGGATCTGGCGGTCGAACCGGCCGGGCCGCAGTAGCGCCGGGTCCAGGATGTCGGGGCGGTTGGTCGCCGCGATCAGGATGACGCCCTGGCGGTCACCGAAGCCGTCCATCTCGACCAGCAGCTGGTTCAGCGTCTGTTCGCGCTCGTCGTGGCCACCGCCGAGTCCGGCGCCGCGCTGACGGCCGACGGCGTCGATCTCGTCGACGAAGATGATGCAGGGGCTGTTCTGTTTGGCCTGCTCGAACAGGTCACGTACCCGTGAGGCGCCGACGCCGACGAACATCTCGACGAAGTCGGATCCAGAGATGGTGAAGAACGGCACTCCCGCCTCGCCGGCGACCGCGCGCGCCAGCAGGGTCTTACCGGTTCCAGGCGGGCCGTAGAGCAGCACACCCTTGGGGATCTTGGCGCCCAGCGCCTGATACCGCGACGGGTTCTGCAGGAAGTCCTTGATCTCGTAGAGCTCCTCGACCGCCTCGTCGGCCCCGGCGACGTCGGCAAAGGTGGTCTTGGGCATGTCTTTGTTCAGCATCTTGGCCCGCGACTTGCCGAAGCCGAAGCCCATCCGGGCGCCGCCCTGCATGCGGGAGAACATCATGAACAAGCCGACCAGCAGCAGCAGCGGCAGCACGTAGACCACGATCGAACCGATGATGCTGCCCTGGTTGACGACGGTGCCGACCTGGGCGTCCTTACCGTTCAGCTGGTCGAACAGCGGAACGGCGTAGCCGGTCGGGTAATGCGTGACGATCTTGTCGGAGCCCTCGGTGCCGGTGGCGGCGCTCTTCAGCGTCAGCCGGACCTGCTGCTCGCGATCGTCGATCTGGGCGCTCTTGACGTTGCCGCCCTTGATCTGGGCCATCGCCACCGAGGTGTCGACCGGCTTGAAGCCGCGGGTGTCATCGCTGAAATAGAAGAAAGACCAGCCAAGCAGAAGCACGACTGCGATGGCCGTGAGCGTGCGGATCACGTTTTTACGGTTCATCAATCATCGGCCGTTGCCGGCCAGGTCCTTCCCGATACACGCAGCTGGAATAGTCCAGGTTACCGCCCGTGGTGATCGCCAGGTCGGCCGCAGGCCGAGCGCAGCGGGTCACCACCATTTGACCCCGTGGTGATCGCCAGGTCGGCCGCAGGCCGAGCGCAGCGGGTCACCACCATTTGACCCCGTGG